>NZ_JANADK010000001.1:3713571-4951428 GCF_024199795.1 Bradyrhizobium sp. CCGB01 | reverse complement strand
CAAGGGGATGCCGTGAGTCAAATCGATACGACCGAGAAACTCTCGCCGACGCCGGAGACCGAAAATTCGCTGTTCGCGCTATGCGGGCTCGGCATCGCCGGGATCGCAATGCTGGGCTGGATCGGCGCCCTCGCCTGGATCGCCTGGCGCCTCGCCAATTGGCTGCTGTTCTGAACCTGCGCCGCCGGCCGCAGTCGTCGCCAACGAATCAGAAGTGATAGTTCACGCCGACGGTCCCGGCGTGAATCGTGTCCTTGAGGTTGGAGACGGTGACGCTGTTGACCGGACTGGTCAGCAGGATGGGGCCCTTCGTGCCGAAGTCGTGGTAATTGTATTCGACATTGGCCGACCAGTGCTGCGCGAACGCCCATTCCACGCCCGCGCCTGCTGTCCAGCCGGTCCGCGTGACGGTTGCGCCGGGATCGGTCAGGACGCCGGCGACTGGAGCGATGAACGCATCGTCGATCTTCTCGCGGGTCCAGGCGGTGCCGCCCCGCACATAGAGCAGCCAGCGTTCGGCATAGACGTAGCCGAGCCGTGCGGTGGCCGAAGCGAGGAAATCGTTCTCGAGACCGAACTGCGACGGCACGATGAGGTTGCCGAGCGCGGGAAATCTGACACTGCCGGCATGATGGTTCGAAAGGCTCGACCACGCAGCGCGGCCTTCTGCGCCGACGAGCCAGTTCGGCGCGAACTGATAGTTGCAGCCGATCTGTCCGCCACCGACAAAACCGGACGAGCTGAAATCAACCGTCGTTCCGATGCTGCTGATGGTGCGATCGTCGCTGACGACGCCGCCGAGGTGACCGCCGACATAGCAGCCGGTCCAGGTGAACGAGACGGGAGCCACGGGAGCGGCCTTCAGCGCGAGATCAGCGGCCGACGCCGTCGTGACGGACAGGGCGAGAACCGCCGCGCCGCAGAGATACTTCAACATGTCCCGAGCTTCCCCATTCGCCAACCCTTGAGCGGGGATCAGTACCACGCGAACCTGACGCAGAGGTTGCATCCGGCAATATTTCGCGGGATCGCGCTGCCGGCCCGACCGTCGGCGGGCGGCGGAACGGGATTCGCGCGTCGGACTATCAAGAGAATTGAAGGAGCTTCAACCTCGGGACTGGTCGGGGCAGCTGGATTCGAACCAACGACCTGCAGTACCCAAAACTGCCGCGCTACCAGGCTGCGCTATACCCCGAATGTCCAGCGAGCCCCGTCGATACACGCTTCCCAAAGCGCCAGCAAGCTTTCAGTCCGGCGGCGATAACCCCGCCAAACCGCGCTATTTGGTGCCGAATAGCGGGTGGCCGACGCGGTCGCCGGGGCGGATGCCGTATTTCTGCGCCGTTCCCGCCACCACCTCCAGGACCGCCCGCGCGGGGCCCCGGGAGGAGATGATCTTGGTCGACATCGGCTCGGTGTTTTCGGCGATGCGCAGGATGCGGCCGTCGGCGCGGATGAAGATCATGTCGAGCGAGACGTAGGTGTTCTTCATCCACATCGACACTTCCTGCTCGGGCTTGAAGTCGAACAGCATGCCTTTGCCGTCAGCCAGTTCCTTGCGGTACATCAGCCCGGTCTGCTTCTCCTCCTCGGTCGTCGCCATTTCCACCGAGAACACCTGCACGCCGTTCTTGGTGACGATCTCGAGCGGCTCGAAGCTGGCGGCGCCGGCGGGCGCGCTCGCGACGGCACAGCCGACGACGAGGATGGCGGCCAGCCAGCCCCTCGCAATGGACCAGACGGCCTTTCGATCAAAATTCATGGGACGGTACTCGAGGGCGTGGGGACTGGAGCAGTCCTTACGCGGCGACCGTGACAAAAGCCAGAGGCGCGCGGGCTGGCCTGCGCGCCTCTCGTCACGATTGCGGGATTTGGCGATCGGCGCCGCCGCTTGTGCGACCGCAAGCTTTCTAGTGAGAAGAAAGCCGTCTAGTGCGAAGAAAGCCTTCTAATGGGAAGAAAGCCCTGGCGATCCCGTCTCGGGATGGATCTCGGCCGCCATCATGCCCTTGGAGCCGGGCCCGAAGCGGACCAGCACATATTGGCCGGGCCGGAGTTCGGTCATGCCGAAGCGGCGCAGCGTCTCCATGTGGACGAAGATGTCGGGCGTGCCCTCGCCGCAGGTCAGGAAGCCGAAGCCGCGCAGGCGGTTGAACCATTTGACCTGGGCCCGCTCCAGCCCGCTGGTCGCGGTCACGGTGACATGGGTGCGCGGCGGCAGCATCTGCGCCGGATGGATCGCGGTCGACTCGTCCATCGAGACCACGCGGAAGGCCTGGTAGCCCTTGGCGCGCTGGATGCACTCGACGACGATGCGGGCGCCCTCATAGGCGGTCTGGAAGCCGTCGCGCCTGAGCACGGTGACGTGCAGGAGCACGTCCGGCCAGCCATTGTCGGGAACGATGAAGCCGTAGCCCTTTGAGGCGTCGAACCATTTGATGACGCCGTGAACCTCGACAAGGTTCGCACTGCCCTCACCTAGACCGGTGAAGGGACTGAGCCCGCTGTCGCGACCGGCACCGCCGTGCTCGCCTGCCGCTGGAACTCCGACCTTCTTGGACTCAAATCCGTCCGACGACCCCATAACCCCGGACCCCACACTGCCCATTGCAACCCGCCTCAGCGGCGGCGTCGAATCACGCGTCTTAAGAGAATATTCTCAATTCGACGCGATGCGAATCTTTCGACTCAAAAGATAACACTCCCGGTTGCGAGGCATAGATAAAAAAGAGATTCGCCGGAACCTATGAACAGCTTGCACAGCCGCGAATCAAATTGATGCCTCAATTTGCGACAAAGGGCCCGAGAGTCTCGCCGATGTCGTGGCGGATCACGAGGTCGGCGATGTCGTCCTGATCGGTCGGCTCGCGATTGATGATCACCAGACGTGCACCGGCGTTCTTCGCCATCATCGGAAAGCCCGCCGCCGGCCACACCACGAGCGAGGAACCGATCGCGATGAAGAGGTCGCAGGCTTGCGACAGCGCGCTCGCGCGCTGCATTTCGTCCTCGGGCATCATCTGGCCGAACGAGATCGTCGCGGTCTTCACCGGCTCGTCGCACGCGGTGCAGTTGGGCGCGGCGCCGTCTTCGTCGAAACGGCGCTTCACCCAGTCGAGCTGATAGACCTGCCCGCATCCGATGCAGCGCGCATAAGTCGTATTGCCGTGAAGCTCGATCACGTGCTCGGCGGCGAAGCCCGAGGCCTGGTGCAGATTGTCGATGTTCTGGGTGATGATCGCGGGGATCTTGCCGGCGCGGTAGAGTGAGGCCAGCGCGCGGTGACCGCGGCCGGGCTTTGCCGCGGCGAACACCTCCTCCATCGCAAAGCGGCGGCGCCAGGATTCGTCACGCGCCTCCTGGCTCGCGACGAAGTCGCCGAACTCGATCGGACGGTAGCGCGTCCAGATTCCTCCCGGCGAGCGGAAGTCGGGAATGCCGCATTCGGTGGAGATGCCGGCGCCGGTGAACGGCACGATGGTCTTCGCCTCCGCGATCATGTCGCCGAGTCGCTCAACGCCGCTGCGAAGATCCGATGCAATCAATCGCGGCCTCCCGATCTGGCTTTGCGCTAGCTGCACCACGCGCAAGCGACAAGATTGTTGACGCTCTTATCCACCGCCGCGCAAGAACCGCGCAAGCTGTGGTCGGCAATTTTTTCCGACCGTCGCTTATCACAATGCTGCAATGCCCCCTCCCCATTGACGCCTCAATCAGAAGCGCCAATGCATGTGTTGACGCGACTCAAGGTGATTGCGGCGGCAGTGCTTGGGTTCAGTAGTGCACATACTGACGTGTGGAGAGGATTTGACAATGACCGAAGACGAACAACGCAAAATCCGCGAACGCGAAGAGATTGCCGCCCGTGTCGCCGCATTCCGTGCCACTCAGGAAAAATTCAAGCGCGAGCGCGAAGAGTATTTCGTTTCGACGCTCGACAATGCGCGCAAGGTGGAACGGCCCTCGCTCTGGCCCTAAGACATTTCCGATCGCCACGCATGAAAAAAGCCCGGGGCATCGCTCCGGGCTTTTCGCTTATTCAGCGGTTACCAGTGACGGTAATAGTGCCGGCGGTAATACGGGCCGCCACCGTAATAGGCGTAAGGGCGAGGACCGTAATAGTAGCCGGGGCCGTCATAATAGCCGTAGCCCGGGCCATAGCCGTACGGACGGGACGCTGCGACCGCGCCTGCGGTGATCGCGCCGGCGGCCAGGCCGAACGCGAGGCCGGGGCCAACGCCGCGGTAGTGCGCCTCGGCGGGCGCAGGTACCGCGACCGCCGTCACGCCGACGGCTGCGACGGTGGCGAGAACTGCCAGTGTCTTCTTCATGCTCTTCTCCTTCCGCATTGCCTCGGGACAACGCGAGCGGACTGCGATGGTTGCGCGCAGCCGCGGAACCCGGGCTGGGAAAAAATGTCGGGAGGGAGGGAACGAAACCGCGCTCCGAAGATTTTATCCTGCAAGTGCGGAAGCCTCCGCTATCCGGTAGAGGTGACAGCACGAAGACCCCGTCAGCATCCTCCGCGGTGCTGGCGGGGTTCTTCATTTCAGGGAGTGGACAGGGCAGCAGACAGCGATGGCTGCCATCGGGACGGATGCCGGGGAGGAAACATTGCCGCTATCCGCTTTGCTGCCCGTATCCGCAGGCTGGTTCCCGGCGCCCCTCCTCTCCGCTCTGAGCGCGTTTGTCTCGGCGGGCGGGGAACAAGGATTACCCGCGCACGTTGAGTCACCTCACACGCAGAAGGGACCCGACATGCCCGCGTGGCTCGAAATTCTGCTCAATTTGTCCGGTTATGCCGGCTTCGTCGCGCTCGCGACCCGCGGCGGCGGGTCCGGCGACCATTCAGCCGACGATTCCCGTCTGCAAAGATGAGCGCTAATTGGCGCGCGGCGCCTGGCCTGCCGTGCGCACCAGCCTGTCGGCCTTGACCGCGACGCGGGTGTCCTCGAACTGCGGCCGCAGCGAGAAACTGATCGCCACGAAAGCAAGACAGAACAGCATGCCGACGATGGCAACACGCCGGTAGGTGTGCCGGTCGCCTTGATAAAAGGACGGTTCTGAAAAAGGTGTCATGAAATCTGTCTTCGCAAACTTGCTTCTTGGCAAAGTCGTTCTTGTCGTTGCCAGACACCTATCCCAAACAACGGCAAGCGCAACGCGATTGGGCTTTTAACCTAACCGAATAGGGTTATCGGCTTCCCCGCAAACTTTCGTTAGGAGTTTGCGCGGCGTCGTTGCATCTCCGCGAGCCGCTTAAAGATCGCGCGAACTGAAAGGCCAACGTCGGCCGGTTTTGTTCCAGCTTCGCCTGCCTTTCGTTCTCGAAGAACGAATCGGAATCGAAGAAATCAGCGCGGAGCATTTCTTAACAAGCAGTGTGGATCGTCGCGAAAGCGAACGCATGGTCACGACGAACGCCCGATCACCTGAGTGTCGTCGGGCTTGTGTGGTGGCGGCACCTGCGGCACCGACGGCCTGCCTTTGCGCAGCCGCGGGTGCCTGTCGTACCAGAACACTTTCACGATCTCGGCGAGAAACCAGCACACATCCATGTCGCTCTCCCTCGCCTCATTCCGTAACGAGGACACGAGGGCGGGACTGTGCGAAGCATCACACCAACTCGCCGCGACGAGGCGTGTCCCGCATCGACACAGAAGCCACGCCTTGTTCTGCATCCGACTCCATTTCGTTCGCAAAGAACGAATCGGAGTCGAAACAATCGGCGCGGAGCGACTCCTAACGATTGATGAAGGCGCGCACCGTCACGTCTTCAACGACAGGACTCTTTGGCGCCAAGGCTCTTCGGCGGCAGAAGTTTCGAGACGACCGCAAACACGATCACGAGCTCGCGGCAGGGTTCACATCGATGCCGCGCGAAGCCGCGTGGCGGAGGTCTGTCGCCGTGGTCACCCGTCGAAGCTCCTCACGCCGCTCGCTTGGCGTTGCCCTTCTCGGAAAAACACTCGAGGATCTGGATGCGGAGTTCTTCCGCGGCCGGGCCCTCGACCTTCCTGAGCTGGTTCCAGAGCCTGATCACTTCGCGCTGTTTCTCGATGGTCATGCGTCACCTCCAACGTGATGACCAACTAGAACAAAATAAGAACAAAAAGTCCAGCCCCCCCTCGCGCGCGATTTTCCACCCTATCGCGTTGAACCTTTTTGGCGTCAGGCGGACCCATGGAGGCTGGGGATTTCAGCGCCCGGTCAACATCGCAGCGCCGCCTGACGAACATACTCCGTCACCGCGGCGCTGTTGCTTTTTGGATTTTCAACCTTAAGTTAGAGGTCCGGCCGGCGGCCAGGCGCTGAAATCCCAACGCCGCCAGCCAAGAGAGCCCCGTGCGAAAGCGCGGGGTTTTTCTTTTGGATCGCTGGCTGACCGGAACGCGCTGGCGCCCTCCCCGTTACTCTCTCCGGAGAGAGGGGCCGTGACCAGGAAGAGCGACAGAAAATACTTCGCCGTCGAGGTGGTGCGTCAGATCGAGGAGACCGTGGAGATCATGGTCGAGGCGCCCGACGAGAGCAGCGCGCGCGATGCGGCGCTCGAACATGTGAAGGCGCACGGCTCCGAGTACCAGTGGCTCAATCCCAAACGCGATTTTGTCGTCTGGCGCGAGCGCGAGGTCGATACGCCGGCAATCGTGGATGTGTCCGTCTAGCGATCGCGCGGCGCCGGCACTGCGGCTTGCTCGTTTCGCTCGGCGAGAAGCTGCTTTTCGGCCTGATACCAAAAAGTGTCCATCTTTCCCGCGGGTTCGCCGGCGTCCATCCAGAGGTGATAGGCGCGGGTTCGAATCTCTTCCTCGCTCAAGCTGGCCATGCGCTGCCTCCCTTTCGGAAGCAAAGCCTGACACCGCCGGAGAGTTCCGTCCAGGCGTCACCATCGCACGGCGGCCGTTGCGGCACTTCGCGACAGAAAGCGCCGCAACGACATCGCGAGCCGTTTAGACGGAGTCCTTGGCCACCTTCAGCGGCGAGGCCTTCACCGACTTGCTCGCCGGCTTCGCCGCAAACTGCATCGGCTCCTTGGTGAAGGGATTGACGCCCATGCGGGCTTCGGTGGCGGGCTTGTTCACGACCGACATCTTCACGAAGCCGGGAATGACGAATTCGCCGGACTCGTTGAGCTCCTTGTAGCCGACCGTCGCCATGTACTCGATCACCGACTTCACGTCGTTCTTCGACAGCTGCGTGCCCTCGGCAATTGCATCAATCAATTGAGTCTTCGTCATCTTCGCCATGTCTGAATTCCTTTTGTGCGGGCGAGCAAATCCTGCTCAGGACGCGGCTGAACCACACAAGTGTGATGCTGATTCATGCCTGATGTCATGAAGTCCCGGGCTTAGAACCCATTGAGCCCCAAAATACAAGCAGGGTGTCCGCGAGGGTTCCACTCCGCCCTTGAAAGCTGTCGCAGCATGCTGCCGTGTTGTTTTGAACCAATCGCCCGCTGGCGCGTCTAACTAATTGAAGTCCCCAAGCTTCACCCCCATCAGAGAGCCCCGCTTCCCCCAGGCGGGGCTTTCGCTTTCTCCACAGCGTCGCGGCCGGGCATGGCCGTCCGAAGGCCGGCGTCGCGTCCGCTCGCCTATGGTCCCGGCCATCGACGCCATGCCGCGCAGCACGGAGCACACAGATGCCCGGAAGGGATTCACCTCATCGTGAAACTTGTGGTTCGGCCCTCGTTGTTGAGACTTCAGTAACCCAACCCCTCCACTCTCTCTTCAGTATCGTTGCGTTGGAGTACCCCCAAAGTGCTGGATTTTAACGAGCTGCGTGAACTCGCGGCTGATGTTCGCGTGTTTGTCGACATCGCCGAAGACAAGGCCGAGGCGCTTCGCGCCGTCATCAGGGCCTACGACGTGGTGCTGGCGATCTTCCCTTCGCAGGAAGGCATGGGCCTGCACGTCATCAAGGGCGGCGAGATCCTGGATCAGATCGCAAAATCGCGGACCCATGCGATCTACAGCCACACCGCCATCGCGGTTCCCGATCTGCAACATGCACAGGCGCTCAAATATCTGACAACGCCCGTCGACCAGCGGATCGCGGCGTAGCAGCAGACGGCGACATTTCCGGCCTGCTATTTCTTTGCTCCCAAAAGGCCCCGTTTAGGAACGGGGCTTCTGCACTCCCGTTGGCCCACACAACCAACCAGGAGTTCGAGATGAAAAAGCTCATCATCGCTGCCGCAGCCGCCGGTCTCATGTGCGGCTCCGCCTTTGCCCAGAACCAGACCGGCCCCGCCCCGCAATCCGACAACATGCAGAAGCCCGGCATGAACAAGATGGACAGGGGCTCGGCGGGCACGACCGGGATGAGCAAGGACGGCATGAGCAAGGGCGGAATGGTGAAGCCCGACGCCTCCGGCCAGGGCGGCTCCGGCCCGGGCAGCGACCAGGGCGGCACCAAGACTCGCAGCAACATGAAGTAAGCGAAATTCCTGTAGTGCCTGCTTCCGGCCGTGTCGCCTCCCACAAGGCGGCGCGGCCAACTCACGCTTGCCCCCTGCAGTGATGGATGCACAGGAACGCCCGGTTCTCACGCGCATTGACTCATCTCAAGACAAGGAGATCGACATGAGCGTTGAAGGCAAGGCGAAGGAAGCAGCCGGCTACATCAAGGAAGAGCTGAACGAGCACGGCAAGTCCCCCGAGAGTCAGAAGAAGGCTCAGGAGGGGCGTGACCTCAGGAACGAAGGCCGCGTCGAAGACGGCAAGCCGCCGAAGACGACGAAGCCCGGCACCGGTCACTAGATCGAGTTTCGGAAACAGCGCTGAGCGAAAACCGTCCCTGGCCATGTCAGGGGCGGTTTTGCACGTTTAGTTGCTGCAGGAGATCTCCGCGGCTAGATCGATGTCCCCGGCTGCGGCTGGGGACTTTCTGTGCGGACGTCTGGAGCAGAAGGAAGACCCGACCAGCTGACTCGAGGGTATTTTCCGAACACCCAGATGCTCGCCGCGCCGATGATCGGGAACAGGGCAAACGCAGCCGTGGCTGCGAGAGGACCGGCACCAGTTATTGCGAGAACGCCGGCAACGCCGAGCCCCACCACGACGCAAAGCACCCCAATCCCGAGCTTGACGAGGAGCTCGATCCGGCTGTTTGACAGAGCCGCCGCCTGGGCCGCGATCTTCGCCTGGGTCTCGATGACTTGCAGTCCATCCTTGCTCTGGATCTCTACCAGCTCTTTCTGTCTCGCCCACTCGTCGGTCTTGGCTTTCTGGACCGTCGCTTCGTGTTGTTTGTTGAGCTTCACGGCCAGAGTTTGAAACGATCCATATGCCTTGTAGCTTCCGTCCGCGAACTCCTCGAGGAACCGCGTCGCGAACACCTCGCCCCCCTCTTTAACCCAGACCTCCCATACGACGCTTTCAGCTAGCTGGCTCGGCCCATAGGATTCATAGATCTCATCGCCCTCAAACTCCTCGACGATGGCGGCCTCCACCTCATTCTGCTCCACAACTATCCTCCCAAATAATTCGACCAATGAAAGGAGCCGATTGAGCACTTTTTCCAGGACTACTTCAAGCTGCTGCAAGGACTTATCGACGCGCCGTCCACGCCTGACTGGCGGGATGCTCCAGCTATTGTATATGGTCGGTTGTTTCTCGTGAGGGGCTGATGAAGATTGCCATTGTTGTCGCCGGCTTGATCGTTGTTGCTGTTGCCGCCGTCGTGGCGATCCAGCCGAGCTTCTTGAGGCCTGCGTCGCTGGCGCTCGTGAAGAAGTCCGACATCCTCGGCTTTTCACCCGGAATGACCTCCGACGAGACCGACAAGGTCGTCACGCAACGCCGCTACCGCTGCCGCCAGCTTCGCGAGTCCTACACCCTCGAATGCGCAGCCGATGGCGCCAGGCTCACGATCGACAGCGACGAAGTTGACGCAAAACATCCCATCCGGCGCGTCAACGCGGAGCTGCTCAATCCTGGGCCGCAAGAGGCTGCGGTCAAATCGATCTCCGACCAGTTCAACGCCCAGCCGACCAGGGACGCCCGCGAGGGCTGGATATGGACCGTCGGCCGCGGGCTGAAGCTGAGCTACGACGGCGCCGCCTTGAAGCTCGTGGACGAGGCCGAGGATATCAGGCGCCGCAAGGAGGAAGCAAAGCCCTAGGGCGCGCGACGCCGAATGCTCTCAGCGCCGAAACCGGTTCAGCGTCCACAGCGGGATCCATGATCCCAGCACCATCAGGACCGCAATAGCGGCAACCAGAACATACTTCAACGGATGTTGTGACGACGCGAGCGAACCTTCGAGATGAAGGTGCGGGAGCAACTCGTCCATCCCCACTCCGATGAGCGCAACCGCAATCAGCCCGCCAAAGGCCGAGGCGAGGATGTTGCCGATCCACCCGATCGCGCCGCGCCCGTTCGACCAGGCCTCGTAGATCGCGACAGTGAGCATCACGACAACAAAGACCAGCATGAAGGTCATCGAGCCGCCGACGCTCGATTTCGGCCCTGAGATCTCCACCAGCAGCATGGCCGCCACCGCGAGCAGCGTGATCGTCTTCATGGCGTCCCCATGGTCAATGAGCGCCCAGCAAATAGACGGCGGCGCCAATCAAGATACAGCCGAGGCCGAAGATCACCGTCGCGATCTCGACGACGTTTTCCAGACCGAGGAATCGGACGACAGCGCTCCATGCGGCAGACAGGAGGATTTCCACGAGCGCGCTGAGGAGGGACTGGAGCATATGGATTAGTCGCCCCTGCCCGCGCCCGGGTTCGGCAGCCGGGCATCAATTCGTTCGTGGGCCGCCCGCTCTGGTGTCCCGGACGCGCGACACAGGCGGCACCGACCGGAGGGATCGACGGCGGAATTCACTCACGCATGTCCCTGGTCGCGAAATGGCATCCAAACGCCACCAGGGCCAGAGTAAACGACGTGCCGAGCAGGATGCGCAGAGCCAATTCCGTCCCCTCGCTCACATACCTGATGTCGTGTCGGTGCGCGTAACGTTCAAGGTGTGCGGCATCAGGCGCCTGAGGTGAGCTTGTCAAAAGCACGAGCCACGCGACGGTCCCGCAAATAGCCGCAACCCTCGCAATCCATCCGAGCCTTTGAAGCCAGCGCATCATGCCGCCCTCATCATGGCCTGGATCTCCGCTTCATAGCCGCGCTTCTCAAGTCCTCGGCTCAATCAGCACCTTGAGAGCGCTGAGAATGACGAAAATACCCAGACCGTAGCAGAGTGCATTCACCACCCAGGAAATAGCTATCCCTGCGAAGGTGGAGCCCCCGACCGCTCCCCAGAACAGATACGCCACGCTGATGCCAGGCCACTCCAGCGACAGAAAAGCGAAGTCGGTGAGCGGCTCGATGGCGAGCAGCACCGCCGAGATCAGCGCGCCGATGGCCAGTGCAATGATGAGGTTCGTCTTCACGGAGGGCATCAGAATCCCAGCAGCCCGGCGATCACAGGAATGAGGATATAGGCGGCAAGCCCAAGAAGGCCTCCCACGACAAAGCGCGCAGCGCGGCCGTGAATCCTCGTATCGAGCCACGCACAAACGGCCAGCGCAGCCTGTCTCAGCCAGTCGCCAACGAGGCTCCTGACGAGACCAAACAGCAGTTCTGCAAAGACAGCGGCCATGGCGTTTAGTCGCCCGACCTCTGGCGGGGTTCAACTGCCGAGGGGGCGAACTATTTCAGTTGGCGAGCTTCGAGATGCAGCGCAAGAGCCGTCGTTACGGTGACAGGGCTGGCAACCGCTGCCTTTCAATGCCCGGTTAGTCCGCCGGGACGAAGAGGAGTGTGCCTGCCCGACGCGTTGGCCTGCCGGTGTCATTGGTGTGATTGACGCCGTCCATGACGGGAACCTCGGAAAAATCGAACGGACTGACCCCATCCAGGCACGCCACGTTGACGGCATATAGCGTCTGGTCAGATCGTCGCTGATGATGTGTGTATATTCCGCAGCGAGAACAGAAGAAGTGCTGCGCTGATCCGGTGTGGAAGCGGTAGCTTGTCAGCGCATCCTCGCCCTGCAGGATCTTGATCCCACCCATTTCCGCCATGGCAACGACGGCGCCTCGCATGCGGCAGTAAGAGCACGTGCAGCGGCGGATCGAATTGAAGCCGTCGCTGAGCGTCACCTCGAAACGCACCGCACCGCAATGGCACTGGCCGGCCCGAACGTTCGTGTCACCCACCATGTCGTCTAAATCTCCTCTTCGGAGGTGCGCACCATCATCGTGGTTGCAAGGACTGACGCGCGCCCCAAGCCACACTAGCAGAACGCCCCGGCTGTTGTATGGTTGGACGTTTCTCGCGAGGGGTGCGACGCATGGCTCCGCGGCCCCGACGCGTGCCGCGTGCCAAAAGCAATGTTGATCTGCGTCAACGCCACCGACGCATGGTGCAGCGACCTTTTGGATCGGCCTTACCTGGTTCATAGAGGCGCAGCGGCCACCGCTTTTCAATGCTCGCAGCGAGCTTGGGAGTGACCGCCAATGAAGCACTGGTTGCCCGGACTGGACGCTCTCCGTCGATACGAAGCGGCATGGCTTCCGCGCGACATCTTCGCCGGCGTCGTCCTGGCAACAATGCTGGTCCCGGTCGGAATTGCCTATGCGACCGCATCGGGCTTGCCCGGCATCTATGGTTTGTACGCAACGATCGTGCCGCTGCTGGCCTACGCGTTGTTTGGCCCAAGCCGCATTCTCGTCCTGGGCCCGGACTCGGCGCTGGCGGCCATACTGCTGGGCGTCATCGCGCCCCTGGCTCACGGCGATCCCGCACGGGCCGTGACGCTCGCCGGCATGATGGCGATCGTCTCGGGGACGGCTTGTATCCTCGCAGGCGTCGCGCGACTTGGCTTTGTCACCGAGCTTCTGTCCAAGCCGATCCGCTACGGTTACATGAACGGAATTGCCCTGACTGTCTTGATCAGCCAGCTGCCCAAGCTGTTCGGCTTTTCCACCGAGAGCGAGGGACCGCTACGGAGCTTGTGGGAGATCGCCGGCGCCATCCTCGCTGGACGGTCAAACTGGGTCGCGTTCGGAATTGGCTCCGCCACCCTGGCCGTGATCCTGTTGCTCAAGAACAGCAAGCTGCCCGGCATTCTGATAGCCGTCGTCGGCGCGACGATCGTCGTCGGGATGCTCGATCTCGGGACCCGGTATGGCGTCCAGGTCCTGGGTCCGCTTCCGCAGGGGCTGCCGGCTTTCTCCATCCCCTGGATCAGCACCAGCGACATCGTCCCCGTGCTGATCGGCGGTTGCGCGGTCGCGCTGGTTTCGTTTGCCGATACGAGCGTGCTGTCACGCGCCTTCGCCGCGCGCCTGGGGGATCGGGTCGATCCCAATCAGGAGATGGTCGGGCTTGGCGCCGCCAATCTGGCAGCAGGCTTTTTCCAGGGCTTTCCGATCAGCAGCAGCAGCTCGCGCACACCTGTTGCGGAAGCCGCGGGCGCCCGCACCCAGCTCACGAGCGTCACGGGCGCGCTTGCCATCGCCTTGCTTCTGCTGGTGGCACCAAGTCTCCTGCAGCATTTGCCCAATGCCGCCCTCGCCGCCGTCGTGATCGCCGCTGCGATCGGCTTGATCGAAGTCGCCGACCTCCGGCGCATCTATCGCATTCAGCGATGGGAGTTCTGGCTGGCCGTCGTCTGCTTTGTCGGCGTCGCCGTGCTCGGGGTGATTCAGGGAATAGGTCTTGCGATCGCAATCGCGATCGCCGAGTTCCTGTGGGACGGCTGGCGCCCGCACTCGGCCATCCTGGGGCGCGCCCACGGCGTCAAAGGCTATCACGACATCACAAGATATCCGGATGCACGCCGTATCCCCGGGCTGGTGCTGTTCCGGTGGGATGCGCCGCTGTTTTTTGCCAACGCCGAATTCTTCAGGGAACGCGTCCTCGACGCCGTCGCGACATCGCCGACGCCCGTGCGTTGGCTGGTCGTGACCGCCGAACCCGTGACCAGCGTGGACGTCACTGCCTGCGACGTGGTCGCCGAACTGGACCAGGCGCTGCAGGCGCAAGGCATAGAGCTCTGCTTTGCCGAGCTCAAGGATCCCGTGAAGGACAAGCTGAAACGATTTGGCTTGTTCTCGCAGCTCGGCGAGCACTATTTCTTTCCGACAATCGGCGTCGCCGTCTCGCGCTATCTCGAAGTCAACAACGTGGAATGGGAGGACCGGGAGATACCGAGTCTGGAAGCAGTCGCACTCCCCACGACGGCATCCGGTTCAAAGCGGACTTGAATTCATGCGCCGTCGCCATCTCACCTGTCCTGCCGCTGGAGCTGTTGCGTCGCTAGTTTGCGTCGCGAGCCATTTCGCCTCACGTACACGTGCTCTCACCCCCTGCCCCTCGTTCCACTTTCCTGCTATCTCCTTCCCCCGTCGGCCCCGCCGACCCAAAACCCCTCCGACCATTCCAGGGAGCAAGAAACATGCGATACCTCCACACCATGCTGCGCGTGCGCAATCTCGATGTCGCGCTGAAGTTTTACCAGGATGCGCTGGGCTTGAAGGAGGTGCGGCGGATCGAGAACGACAAGGGGCGCTTCACGCTGGTCTTCTTGTGCTCGGCGGACGATCTCGAGGCGCTGAAGAAGCAGCCGCAAACGCGCGGCGCGCCGCTGGTCGAGCTCACCTGGAATTGGGACGAGGAGAAGTACGGCGAGGATCGCTTCTTCGGCCATCTCGCCTATGAGGTCGACGACATCTACGCCACGTGCGAGAAGCTGCAGAAGGCCGGCGTCACCATCAACCGGCCGCCGCGCGACGGCAACATGGCCTTCGTCCGCTCGCCGGATTTGCACTCGATCGAGATCTTGCAGAAGGGCGAGCCGAAGGCACCGCAGGAGCCGTGGTTGTCGATGCCCAATACCGGCCATTGGTAGGCTTAACCCGCAGGAACAAAGCCCGCGCTGCCCGCGTTCTCTCCCTGACAATGCGATTGGAGGAGAACGCGATGGGACGCGGAATTTTGTTGTGGCTGCTGGGTGTGCCGATCCCGGTGATCATTCTGCTGTGGCTGTTCTTCGGCCACTGATCATCAGGCTCAATCTGCCAAGTTCGATTTGCCAGGTTCGACTTACGAAGCTTGACTTGCAATTGAAAGCTCCGCCCCGGGCGGAGCTTTTTGCGGGGACTCAGCGCAATCATGCGTCGCCCGCTGAAGCGAATTCCGCTATCAACCGCGCGCGGTGGCCTGTAGCCAACGAAAACGCGCGGGAGGATTTCATGCCGGACACCAAGCTGACGATCTGGGGCCGCGCCAACTCGGTCAACGTGCAGAAGGTGCTGTGGTGCCTCGCCGAGCTTGGCCTCGCCTATGAGCGCATCGACGCCGGCATGGCGTTCGGCAAGACCCGCGAGGCCGACTATCTCGCGATGAACCCCAATGCGCGGATCCCGACGCTGGTCGAGGGCGACTTCGTGCTGTGGGAGTCCAATTCCATCATGCGCTATCTCTGCCTCGCGCATGGCCGCGGCACGCCGATCTATCCCGACGCGCCGAAGCTGCGCACCAGCGTCGACCGCTGGCTCGACTGGACGCTGTCGATGGTGCAGCCGGTCGACCGTCCGGTGTTCTGGGGCATCGTGCGCACGCCGCCGGCCGAGCGCGACATGGTCAAGGTGCAGAAGGATGCCGATGCCGCCGCCGAGGTCTGGGCCATCGCCGACCGCCTGCTCTCCTCGCGGCCATTCATGGACGGCGATGCGTTCACCCTCGCCGATATCGCGATCGGCGCCTATGCGCGGCGCTGGCTCGGCGTCGAGGGCATCACGCGACCCTCGCAGCCGCACCTGGCGCGTTGGCTCGCCGAGCTCGGCAAACGCCCCGGATTTGCGCAATTCGTCGCACCGCCGATGTCGTGAGCGGTGGCGCGGGGTAAGCTGCGCTGAGAGCGCAATGAATCGGCGCTATGGCGCACGTGCCAAGCACCGCGCCGGCACTTGACGGCTACTGTGCATGGGGTTGTTTTCCCAGTTTTTGTTTTTGGGGGCCCTAGCGCCAGCCGCGCTCGACCAGCAGCACGCAGATGATCAGCGCCAGCGTCACGACCGCGGTGGCGAGCTTTGCCGTCCAGCTCAGGCCGCGGCCGACCCACAACAGCAGCGCGCAATACATCACGAAGGGGACGATGATGTCGGGCCGCATGAGATCGGGCGGCATCGGCTTCAGCGCCTGACCGTGGTCTCGACACTGACCGAGCCGCCAACCTTCACGCAGGTGCCGGTGCCCTCGACCATGACGAAGCGCGGGCCATAGGAGGCGCAGGAGCCGGCCTTGGCCGCCCCGCCCGCGCCCTTCAGCGGCAGGGCCTTGCCGGCCTGTGGCCGCTCGGCGGGCGGAAGGCGCAGGGCCTCGGCCCCGGCCGCGGATGGGGCCAGCAACGAGACGAGGATGAGGAGCGGCGCACGCATGCGGGCCGTTCTAGCCCGGACCGGCGCCCCGCGCCATCCGGCTCGCTTCGCCCGCGGGTCAGATGAACTTGACGCCGGCCGATTTGCCGCGGCGCCAGACCACCTGGCAGCTCCGCCCGGTCCGGGCGTCGCGTGCGAACGCCATCCGGATCACGCCCGGGAGCTGGCTCGCGTCCTCGTCCAGCGTGATCTTGGCGCCGGTGTCGGAGATGTCCTGGACCAGGCAATGCCGCGCCGCGAACCCGCCGTCGAGCGTGATCCAGGCGTGCTGCGACAGCGATTTGCGGGCTGCGCGCTTCTTGGGCTGTGGCATGGACAAATTTCTCCGGTTCCAGCGCTATCCCAGGGGGCCTAAGAAACCGTTGAAATCGCCTCCCGAATGAGGCCGGGGCCGGCTATCCACCGGTGCCAAAAGACCGTTCCCGAACGGCTTGCCCACGGCCGCAAAGGCCACTATACGTTCGCCCGCTGCCAGCCGCCGGGCCCGACTCGGGCGGCCAGCGGCCGTGCCGCGGAAAGCGGCGGGGCCTTCGTTTGCTCCCTTCGTCTATCGGTTAGGACGCCACCCTTTCACGGTGGAGAGAGCGGTTCGATTCCGCTAGGGAGCGCCATCATCCGGGCCATCGGGTGATGCGGCGATATCCGCCACCCCGCATGAACCTCCCTGCCCTGACCACCGACCAATGGTCCCGTTGGAACCGGTGCAGGCCATGGCGCAGCGAAAATCCCCCTCGGAAGACCAGTCGCCGGCACCGCCGCCCTGGATGCACCGTGCGACGCCGTACGCACCCGACCGGCGCGCAAAGATGCTGGAGCACATGGCACGTGCCCGATCGATTCCGCAGCCTCAGGCCGCGATGGTGCCGGCGCCGGCGCGCCCGAGCGGCATCGACATTCTCGGCGATGCCTTCGGCTACATGGTCGTGTTCGGCATCATCGCCCTGCTCTTCCAGTCGCGCGTCCCGCTCTATCTCGGCGCGTTTCTCTTCGTCACCGACGGCGAGCGCATCGAGCGCGCGCTCGGAACGATCGGCATCCGGCTCGAGCCCGACACGATTGGCCCTGACGTCGTCAAGGGCTTCGCATCCCTGTTCGGATGGTTCGCGCTGCTCGCGTGCTTGAAGGGCTACGTCCCCGTCTGGCTCGCGGTATGGATGCCGCCGGCGGAGTCATGGTCCTTCATCGCCGGCATCGCAATTGTGCTCGCCATCGTCGAAGCCTTCGCAGCACTGGCGATGCGGCGCGCATTGCCGTGGTTCGGACTCCGGGTCAGGCCGGACAGCTTGGGCTGGTCGGCGATCAAGCTCGTCATGGCCGTTGGCGCGCTGGCGTTGCTGGTGATGCTCGGATGACGCGATCGTGAGATCGGAAGCCCATAAAACGCGGCGCTATGCCGCCGGCCCCGATCCGAGCGTTTACCAAAAATTTACCCCTGCTATTTGATCGGCGTATCGATTGCTTAGACGTTGCTCGCTACGTGTTTCTACGGAAACCCTCCGAAACACGATTGGCGCCCATGTCCGTCGCAGAGTTCCTCAGGCAGCGTGCAGTGCAGGTCACCGTAAGCGGCAGCTACTCGCTGCCGCGCTGGTACGATTGTGAGGGCAAGCTGCGCACCTTTGCCTGCCGGACCAGCCGCGTCTCGCCGTTCCGCATGATGGTCGACGTGCCTGTCGTCGGCAAAGTCGGCGAGCGCGTGACCTCCTACTTCCAGGACTTTGGCGAATTCCAGTGCACCATCAGCGCGACGCTGAAGGCGGGCTTCCTGATGGAACTCGACATGACGCGGGCACGGCGTGCCTGGATGTCGGAGAAGCTGACCTGGCTGGAGAAGAAGCAGAAGGACGACAGCATTTTGGAGCTGCGCAACGACGCGCGCTTCGTTCCCCAGGTCTCGCACACCTTCCTGACGCTCGCCGACGGCAGCACCCATCCCTGCTTCATCATCGACGTCTCCACGGCCGGCGTCGCGATATCCTGCGAATACAACCCTGAGATCGGAACACCGCTTGCGGTCGGTGCCTGCGTCGGCCGCGTCATTCGCAAATTCGACAACGGCTTTGCGGTCAAGTTCGCCGAGAAGCAGCAGCGGGACGACCTCGTCCGCCTGATCGTCCGTACGCCCATGCTGCAATCGGCCTGAACCGGGCCGGATCAATCTTAACTCTTTCTTAACTAAGGACTGGAGGTGGAGACCCCTGCGCGATAGGGTGTGAGCCGGTACGTCCGCAATCACTGCGGGCCCTGAGTTATCGGAAGTACTGGAATGTCCATCGCTGACGCCGGGTTCACGCCGGCAGAGACCACCCGGAACCCTGCAGCCAAGCCACAGCTTCCACCCGGCGTCGTGACCGAAGGACCGCTCGTCCAGGCCAAGCTGCGCGAGAGCTATCTCCTCCTCGGCATCCTCTATGTCGGCGCTGTCGCGGGCATCATCTGGGCCGTTACGCAAGGCGTCGGCAAGGTCGAGCTATTTACGTTCGTCTGGATGTTCGCGCTGACGACGTTCGGCATCGGCGCCGGCATGCACCGCCTGTTCGTCCATCGCAGCTTCCGCACCGGCCCGATCATGCGCGTCTTCTTCTGCGCCATCGCCCAGATGGCGGTGCAGGGCTCGATCGCCAAATGGGTCGCCAATCACCGCCGCCACCACCTCTATGCCGATGACGTCGGCGACCCCCACAGCCCGCAATTCGACGGCTTCGGCAATCGCTATGTCAGCGCGCTCAAGGGCTTCCTGCACGCCCAGGGCAGCTGGGTGTTCGACCAGGCGACCACCGACAACGAATACTACGCCAAGGACATCCTCGCCGATCCCATCGCGATGTTCTTCGTGCGCACGCGCTGGGTCTGGTACGGGATGTCGGCGGTCTTCATCCCCGGCGTGATCGGCTACGTCTTCGGCGGCGTGCACACCATGATCGGCTGCGTGCTGTTCTCCGGCCTGCTCCGCGCCTATCTGCTGATCCTCACCAGCCAGCTCACCGGCTCGGTCTGCCACGCCTATGGCTATCGCCGCTTCGAGGTCGACGACGCCTCGACCAACGAGTTCGTGACCACGATCCTCACCTTCGGCGAGGGTCTGCACAACAACCATCACCGCTTCCCGCGGGACGCCTATATCTCGCACGCCTGGTGGGAGATCGATCTCAACGGCCTGATCATTCTGGGCCTGGAGAAGATCGGCCTCGTCCACGACGTCTTCCACGCCTCGCACCGTCAGCTGGAGCGGGCGGCCGAAGCGCAGGCGGCCCCGACAGCGCGCTAACCGGCAGGCGGCGACCGCGCTGCGGTCGTCCTGCCTCCGCACCGCTGCCCTATCGCGGCCCCAATGCGGGATCAGTTTTTGACGGTCCGTGCCTCATGCCGGATGTCATTTGCGGACTTGCGATCGGTGGACCGTATGGCAGTCAACAAGATCACCTGGGACAGGGTTGGCCGGGTCACCGAGCCCGGACGCTACATGTACACGTTCGGCTGGCTGACGATTACGGCTGGCGATCTCGATATCTGGAAACAGTACCCGCGGGCCGCGTTCACGCTGCTCGCGCACCATTCCGAGCCGGCCGAAGCGGCCGGCGAGGAATACCATCTCGGCGCCTTCGACATCGCGCCCGACGCGCCGCCGTTCACCACGCATTGAACGGGCCGCAAGCGCAGGCTCAGATCACCTTGCCAGGGCCGGGATTCGAGCCGGGGCAAGCGGCGCTTCGCGGCAGGCGCGGCTGCGCGCGGCGCGGGGAACACATGGCATGCTCGTTGCTTAATCCACACCATGATCCACATCCCTGCCGTCGACCAGGCCTTCCTGCTGCTGCTCATCGTCTTCTTCCTTGGCACGTGCCTCGTGCGCGCCTTCTGGGAGCTGGAGCAGGTGCGGGCCCGCCGGATCGCATCGGCGCCCCGCGGCCGCACAACGAAGCGTGACTAGGCCGGCTCGCACTGCCGCGCATTGTCCGGCCGGGAGCGATCCCGCCTCTGGACTCACCGCTCCCACACGTGCATCGTGAATCGAAGAAACCTGCGCATTGCCTTGATCTGACTTACAAATCGCGATCCGATGGCAGCCGCGCCGACCGCTGCCATGGATGACGAAGTGGTTCTGTCATGCGATTGATTGCGCTCGTCTTCTAGACGTTTGGCGGCGGTGATGAACGCAAGCTGTCACGCTTGTTAAGCGACACGACAGCAAGCGCATGACACATGGTCGCATCGGTGGACGTAGATTAGCGGATCAAGGGAACCTATTTTCGGCGCCGATGTATTTGATTGAAGCCTTACCCACCGTCATCGGAACTGCCGCCATCGCACCGGCGCTGCTGATGCTATGGCTCGTCATTGCCGCTGAGGAGCGCCCGGGACCCCCGGCCCAGGTCTGGACTGCGTTCCTGCTCGGCGCGGCCAGCATTTCGCTGCTGGGCCTTGCCCGCGCTCCGTTCGCCAAGATGGTTGCAGCCCCTGACGACCCCTGGGCAGCGCTCGCCATGCATTCGGTCTTCGGCGTCGCCCTGCCCGAGGAAGCCGTCAAGGTGATCGCCATCGTGCTGGTCTCCTCGACCAAGCGGCGGACCTTCGCCAACCCGATGGACACCGTGGTCTATGGCGCCGCCGTCGGCCTCGGCTTCGCCGCCTACGAGAACCTCGCCTATCTCGTACAGCATGCCGAGATGTGGCGCTCGCTGGCCGCCTTGCGCAGCGTGCTAACCGTGCCGTTCCACGGCGCGCTCGGCATCATCGCCGGCGCGTATCTGACGATCGCCCGCGCCGGCACGGCGCTGGGTGCGAACCGCCACCACCGCGACTGGGCTCGCCTGTCCAGCCGCCTGTTGATCTTCGCAGGCCCGGTGGCGCTGCATTCGGCGTTCGACTTCCCGCTGCTCACCCTCCAGCGGATGCCGGATCTCGATCCCAGCTTGCGGATGTGGCTGGGCGCAGCGAGCCTGCTGATCGGCTTCAGCTCGATCGCCTTCGCCATCCGCCTGGTGCGGCGGGTCGCGCGCCATCACGCGCCGCGGACCGAGGTCGCACGGGAACGGCTCAGCCAGCTGCGCCGGATGTGGGCGCTGCTGCTCGCCGGCGGCGGCGTCGGCTTTCTCGGGCTCGCCTTCGTGCTGACCTCGATCCATCACTGGCTGATCAATCCCGAGCGCAATCTGACGCTGGCGCTGATCCCGATCGGCTTCGTCTCGATCCTGCTCGGCCTGGCGCTTCTGATCGTCACGATCGCGATCTACATTCTCGGCCGTAACCGCGTTCGCACCAGTGGCGAAGGTTTTTCGTCTGCGCACGGCGGCGGCCAGCTAGCGGACTCATAAAGACGCAGCCATAGCCTGATATTCACCGGGATTCGCCGAACGTTACCCGGTAGATTCCCCAGTAAGTGACGCCGACAAAGCCTCCGCCGCCCACGATGTTGCCCAGCGTCACCGGCACGAGGTTATGGACGATGCCCGATATTGTGATGAGCGATGCATCGAAGTTCGCGGGCGCATGACCGGTCTGGACCAGCAACCAGGCCAACGGCAGGAAGTACATGTTGGCCACGCAATGCTCGAATCCGGCGGCAATGAATGCCGAGATCGGCAATACGACGGCAACCATCTTGTCGGTGACCGATCGGCCCGCGTAGGCGAGCCAGACGGCCGCGCACACCAGCACATTGCACAGGATACCCTTGACGAACAGCGTCAGCATGTCCGGGCGAATTTTTCCGACCGCCGTGTTCAGGACGGACAAGCCAACGCGGCCGTCATTCATGTCCAGATGATGTGAGAGAAAGATCAGCAGCACGAGCCCAAGCGCGCCGAGCAGGTTGCCGAACCAGACGACGGTCCAGTTACGCAGCATCGTGACGGTGGACACCCTGCCGCTGGCCCAGGCCATCACGATCAGATTGTTGCCGGTGAACAACTCGGCGCCGCCGACCAGAACCAGCGCCAATCCCAGGCTGAAGACAAGCCCTCCGACCACCCGTACGGTGGCGAAGCTAAACGTGGGGTCGCTGGCAACGATGGTGTAGTAGACCGCACCAAAACCGATGCCGCCGCCGGCCACGACCGCCAGCATGAAGGAGGTCAGAAAGGGCAGATTGGCTTTCTTCACGCCAACCTTTTCGACGGCTTCCTTTATCTCGGCAGGGCTGTAGGCCTGCAGATTGAAGATCGGCGTCTGTGACGCGGGCGGCGGCTCATCCATCCTGATATTCCCCGGGACCCGTCGTCACCCGCCCGCGCTGCTGCCCAACGTCAGGAGCCCGACAATCTGCACGGCGATCACCTTCACCAGCGTCATCGACGGGAAGATCATGGCGTAGCCGATGTCGGGCCGCTCCGTTGGTGCCATCTTGGTCGAGTAGACCAGAATGGCGGGGTTGCCGGTCGCGCCCGATGCGACGCCGACGAGATCGTCATACGGGATGCGCATCATGTAGTGGCCGACCAGCAGCACGATCGCCACCGTGGAGAGCAGCACAGCAGCGCCGATGAACAGCATGGTGAAACCGGATTCGGCGACGGTGCGGACAAATGGTTGCCCAGCGTTGACACCGACGGTCGCCAGAAACATCGCAAGGCCGAAGTTTCGAAGGACGATGTTCGCCGGTAGCGGCATGGTCCAGAGCATCGGTCCGGTGCGGCGCAGCTTGCCGAGAATGAGGGCCACGATCAGCGGCCCGCCGCCAATACCCAGCGTGACAATGCCGACGCCCGGGATCGGAATCGGGATCAAGCCAAGCAGGACGCCCATCACCATGCCGAGCCCCAGCGACACATAGCTGAACTCGGCGGTCGCTTTGACGGTATCGCCAAAGTGCTTGCGGATCTCCTCCTTGCGTTCCGGCGGCATCAGAACCCCTACGCGGTCGCCAAACTCCAGCATCAGGTCCGGTGAAGGCACGAGGTCGGCGTCGTAGCGCCGCACATGCAGCAGATGCGCCGGAAAGCCTGAGGGCATCGGCAGGCTGCCAAGCGGAATGCCCACGACGCCGGCCTTGCCGACAAAGACGCGGATGTAGTCGAGGTCGGCGCGGTCGCTGGCCAGCCGGCCGGGTGCCAGCTCGCCGAGTTTCGCCGCAGCGCCAGAAAGTGCCTCCTGGCTGTCGGCGACTACCAGCACGGCGTCGCCTGCAGACAGAATCGTACCTTCCGTTGGAACGATGTTCTGGCCGGACTTGCGGACCATCGTCACTTGTACGTCGCCAAGGACTTTCTTGTTCAAATCTCCCAGCGTGTGGCCGGCAAAGCTCGTGCCGACGGAAATCTCACCCATGTGAAAGCGCTGGGCTTTCGCCGGAAATTTCGGCTTCACAATCCGGGTCATGAAGTAGATGCAAAGGATCGGGCCGATCACGCCGAAGGGATAGGCGATCGAGTAGCCGATCGACGGGTCCTTGCTCTTGGTGACGTCAAGCGCGGCCTGCAGGGTTGCCGTGCTGGTCATGGACCCCGCGTAGAGCCCAAGCGTATGGCCAATCTTGATGTTGAACATCTGCCCCAGGCCGAGCGCCACGGCTAGACCGACAAGGCACGCGATCAGCGCCAGCAGGTTGTATTTCTGGCCCGCACCGACCATGCCCTCGAAGAATTGCTTGCCGTAGAGAATCCCGATTCCGTACAGGAACATGATCAAGCCGGTGAGACCGATCGGGCCGATGATCTGTGCCTTCGGGGCAAAAGCGCCGATCGCGAGCCCCACGAAGAGCACGGCGCCCACGCCAAGGGAAAAGCCGAAGATGTTGATCTGGCCGACCAGATAGCCGACGCCGATGGCAAGAAACGCCGTCAGGATCGGCTGGCTGCCGATGATATCGCGAGCAACGTCCAGCATTGTCCCCTCCAGGTATTCCAAAGCTCTCAGCGGGCGTTGCAGCCCGCGTCGCGAAACTGGCCGATAACCCTGTTGATCAGCTCCCGCGTGGGCGGCGGCGTATCCAAGTGCTTGTAGTCGAGGCCCATCGCCTTCCACTTGAACTCGCCCATCTGGTGGAAGGGCTGCACTTCAACCCATTCGACGTTCTTCATGGGCGCCACGAATTTTGCGATCCCCTCGACATTCGCCGGGTCATCCGTAAAGCCGGGCACGAGGGTGAAGCGCACCCAGGTCGGTTTGCCGATCGTTGCCAGGCGTTCGGCAAAACGCAGCGTCGGCGCGATTTCGCGCCCGGTTACCTTGCGGTAGGTGTCCGGGTCGGAACTCTTGATGTCGAGCAGCACGAGGTCGAGAGCATTGAGGAACCGCTCGTCGGCGCGATCGCCAAGGAATCCGGAGGTTTCGATGGCCGTGTGCAGGCCCATCGCCTTGGCGCCTTCGAAGATCCGCCTGACGAAGGCGAGCTGCACCATCGCTTCGCCGCCCGATATCGTCAGGCCCCCACCGAGGTCACGCAGCGAGGGAGCGAAATCACCGAGGCGCCTCAGCACCTGTTCGGCCGAAACATAGGTTCCGTCCTTGAGGTGCCACGTATCCGGGTTGTGACAATAGGTGCAGCGGAGCAGGCAGCCTGAAACGAACAGAACGACACGCAGGCCCGGGCCATCGTATCGGGACGACGATTCGTATGAGTGGCAGTAGCCGAACGCGCCTTCCTCGTCCTTGAACTTGTCCTCGTCGGGCGCATTGGGAGATGCGCCCGTTCGGAGGTCGTGCCGGCTGCCGGATTCAAGTGGCTGCACCGTCGACATTGCATTTCTCGGCTCAGATTTGGCCGTGGAAAGTGCGGCTGATCACATCCCTCTGTTGCTCCGGCGTCAGGCGAACGAAATTGACGGCATAGCCAGACACGCGGATCGTAAGCTGCGGATATTTGTCCGGGTTCTTGATGGCGTCTTCCAGCGTCTCCTTGTCGATCACGTTCAGGTTCATGTGGAACCCGCCGCGGCCGAAATAAACGTCGAAGGCCTTGGTAGCCTCCTCGATGACCTGGGCTTCGGACAGGTGCGCCTTCTGCGGGGCGACCGATACCGTGTAGCTGATGCCGTCGAGCGAGTCCTTGTAGGGCAGCTTCGCCACCGAGAGACATGACGCCAGCCAGCCATGGCTGTCGCGACCATGCATCGGGTTAGCGCCAGGTCCGAACGGCTCACCCTTGCGGCGGCCATCCGGTGTGTTGCCGGTTGCCTTGCCGTAGACGACGTTCGAGGTGATGGTGAGCACGCTCTGCGTATGCGTCGCGTTCCGGTAGGTCGGATGCTTGCGGATCTTCTCCATGAAGGAGGTCACCAGCTGGGAGGCGATCTGGTCGACCCGGTCGTCGTTATTGCCGAACTGCGGCGTCGAGATATTGCCCTCGTTCTGGTAGTCGACCACCAGTCCCGTGGCATCGCGATTCACACGGATCTTGCCGTACTTGATGGCGGCAAGGCTGTCGGCAACAACAGACAGGCCGGCGATGCCGAACGCCATGGTGCGCAGGATGTCGCGATCGTGCAGCGCCATCTCGAGGCGCTCATAGAAATACTTGTCGTGCATGTAGTGGATGCAGTTCATGGCATGCACGTAGGTCTTGGCGAGCCACTCCAGAATGGTGTCGAACTTCGCCAAGACGTCGTCATAGTCGAGGAAATCGCCGGTGACCGGCATGGACTTCGGCGCAACCTGGTCGCCGGAAACCTCGTCGCGGCCGCCATTGATGGCGTAGAGCAGCGCCTTGGCGAAGTTCACCCGGGCGCCGAAGAATTGCATCTGCTTGCCAAGCCGCATGGCCGAAACGCAGCAGGCGATCGCGTAGTCGTCGCCCCAGTACGGGCGCATCAGATCGTCGTTCTCGTATTGCAGCGAGGACGTATCCTTGCTGACCTTGACGCAGAAGCGCTTGAAAGGCGCCGGCATGTGGGTGGACCACAGCACGGTGATATTCGGCTCCGGCGCCGGCCCGAGATTGTAGAGGGTGTGGAGCATGCGGTAGCTGCTCTTGGTCACCAGCGCCCGCCCGTCGAGATCCATGCCGCCGACGCACTCAGTCGCCCAGTAGGGGTCGCCACTGAACAGCGCGTCGTAGTCGGGCGTCCGAAGGAAGCGGACGATGCGCAGCTTCTGGACCAGCTGGTCCCACAGTTCCTGCGCGCTGGCTTCGTCGAGCGTGCCTTCCTTCAGGTCGCGCTCGAGATAGATGTCGAGGAAGCTCGAGATGCGGCCGATCGACATCGCCGCGCCGTTGGCTTCCTTGATCGCGCCGAGATAGGCAAAGTAGGTCCACTGGAACGCCTGCTGCGCATTCGTTGCGGGTTGCGTGATGTCGCAGCCATAGAGCTTCGCCATCGACGCCAGGTCCTGCAGCGCGCGCATTTGCTCGGCGAGTTCCTCGCGCATGCGGATGATTTCATCCGTTGGCCACATGTCGTCGATCTGGGCCCGCTCCTGGTGCTTGACCTCCAGCAGACGGTCGGTGCCGTAAAGGGCAACCCGGCGGTAGTCGCCGATGATGCGGCCGCGTCCATAGGCATCGGGCAGGCCAGTAATGATCCCGGATCGCCGGCAATTCATGATCTCGGGCGTATAGGCGTCGAACACGCCGTCGTTGTGCGACTTGCGATACTTGGTGAAGGCCTCGTGGACTTTCTCGTCAGCCTTGAATCCGGCCGCCTTGAGGCCGGCTTCCACCATGCGGAGTCCGCCGAAGGGGAAGATCGCCCGCTTAAAGGGCTGGTCGGTCTGCAGGCCGACGATCACTTCGTTGTCGCGGTCAATGTAGCCGGCCTGATGCGCGAGCAAGGTTGACGGATTTGCTGCGTCGACGGCCAGGACGCCCTTCTTTCGCTCCTCGGCGAAGTAAGGCTGCAGCTTTGCCCATACGGCCTTTGTTCGCTGCGAGGCAGGGGCGAGAAATTTCTCGTCACCCGTATAGGAGGTTACGTTATGCACGATGAAGTCGCGGACGTTGATGGTCTTTGACCAGTCGCCCAGTTTGAAGCCGCGCCATGCGTCCGTGGTGACATCATCATGCTTGCGCGCTGCGCTGCCCTTCATGATCCATCTCCATCCCGAGGAATTGGTTTTGGGTCCGGCTGCGGTACCTCTGTTATCTCCTCATGTTAGCGATGATGCGCCGACGCGACGCTTGATCTATGTCAAGCCGGAAGGGGTCTCCTTGCCGATTGGGCTGCTCCTGCAGGGCTGCGGCCGCACAAAGGTGGTCGGTATCGGCGCAAAGCGGACATCGCCAACGGTTTATGAGTACACGGCCTAGCTAGCGGGATGGCAAGCGGGGTGCGCGTCGACTAGATTGAGCCCACGCTGTTCGATCTGGAGCCTGCCGATGACATCGCCTGAGGATTTTTCCCGGCTGCAATCCGCGATGAGCCGGACGGTAAAAGCGCATTGGAAAGCCTTTCTGTTCGAAGGCATTTTGCTCGCCGTGCTCGGTATCGCCGCGCTCGTCCTGCCGCCGCTCGCAAGCCTTGCGATCGCGATCGTCCTCGGCTGGATGCTCCTGATCAGCGGCATCGGCGGGCTGATCGTGACCTATTGGGCGCGCAGCACGCCGGGCTTCTGGTGGTCGCTGATCTCGGCCGCGCTCGCCGTGCTTGCCGGCATGCTGCTGCTGGCCCGGCCGATGCAGGCCGTGCTGACGCTGACCATCGTGCTCGGCGCCTATTTCCTGGCCGAGGGCGTCGCCACCATCATGTATGCGCTGGAGCACCGCCGCGAGCTGAGCAGCCGCTGGACGTGGCTCCTGATCTCGGGCCTCGTCGATATCGCGATCTCCTTCATGGTGATCACGGGATTGCCGAGCTCGGCGGAATGGGCGATCGGCATCCTCGTCGGTATCAACCTGCTGTTCGGCGGCGCCACCTTGATCGGCATGGCGCTGGCGGCACGCAATAGCAACACCTGAGGCTCTTCATCGCCGAACGAGCCGATTGGGGGGTGACAACCCGCCAGGGGCACGCTATATGGCTCCCATGATCACCCTCGTCACCAGCTATTTTTGGTACTTTAGCTACGACAGCTCGCTGGCGGCAGGAGGATCGCGCTCAATCTGAAATATTGAAGCAAACGTCCGAACAAGCCGCCAGACCTGGCGGCTTTTTTATTGGCCGGCAGGTTCTCAACAAACAGGAGCCCGCCGTGCTGAGCACGACCGACGATCTTCGTATCCGCGAACTGAAAGAGCTGAGCACGCCGGAAGAGGTGATGCGGGAAGTCCCGCGCACGCTCACCGCGACGCGCGTGGTGATGGCGGCGCGCAACGCCATCCATGCCATCCTCAATGGCCAGGACGACCGCCTGCTTGTCGTGGTCGGCCCCTGCTCGGTGCATGATCCCAAGGCCGCGCTCGAATATGCCGAGCGCCTCGCGAACCTGCGCGAAGACCTCGCCGACCAGCTTGAGATCGTGATGCGGGTCTATTTCGAGAAGCCGCGCACCACCGTCGGCTGGAAGGGCCTGATCAACGATCCCGATCTCGACGGCAGCTTCGACATCAACAAGGGCCTGCGGCTGGCGCGCAACGTGCTGTCGGCGGTGAACAATCTCGGCCTGCCCGCCGGCGCAGAGTTTTTAGACATGACGACGCCGCAATACATCGCGGATCTCGTGTCCTGGGCTGCGATCGGCGCGCGCACGACCGAGAGCCAGATCCATCGCGAGCTGGCCTCGGGGCTGTCCTGCCCGGTCGGCTTCAAGAACGGCACCGACGGCAATGTACGGATCGCGGCGGACGCGGTGAAGTCGGCCTCGCATCCGCATCATTTCATGGCGGTGACGAAGCTCGGCCGCTCCGCCATCGCCTCGACCGCGGGCAACGAGGATTGCCACATCATCCTGCGCGGCGGCAGCAAGCCGAACTACGATGCGGCGAGCGTCGCGGCCGCCTGTAACGATCTGGCCAAATCCGGCGTCGCGCCGCTGGTGATGGTGGATGCGAGCCACGCCAATTCGAGCAAGAAGCCGGAAAACCAGCCTCTGGTCATGGCCGACATCGCCGGCCAGATCTCGGGCGGCGAGAACCGCATCATGGGCGTGATGATCGAGAGCAATCTCGTCGCCGGCCGTCAGGACGTGGTGCCGGGCAAGCCGCTGACCTACGGCCAGAGCATCACCGACGGATGCATCGACTGGGCGACCACGGCGACCGTGCTCGAGCAGCTCGCTGACGCGGTCGAGATCCGGCGCAACACGCAGCGCGCGGGGCTGCACGAGCGCACGGCTTAAGGCCAATGAAGGCGCGGGCGGGGCGAGCTGTCGCGCCCTGCCCGCCACGGCTCAATTGCGGCTTAGCAGCCTCGGCAGATGCTCTTGATCTTCTTGTCGAGCAGAGCGTCTTCCTTGTTCACCGGATTGTTCGGATCGCTGAGGTTCTTCTCGCTTGGCACATCGCTGGCGCGCGGCTGACGATGACCGATCGGCGCCTGCGGTATCGATCCCGACGTGACACCGCCTCCGCCTGTCGTCGATCCCTTGGTGCCGGTCTGCGCCATCGCAGTGCCACCGAGCAAGATCACGAGCGACGCTGCCAGCATGATCATCTTCATGTCCGATCCTCCATTCTCAAGCCGGCGCTCCCTCCGCTCACGTGGCGGGCGGATAGAGATGAACCTCGCCGCAATAATCCACGATACGATAGCGCGTTTCGGTGTCGGCTTCACCCGCGCCAGCTGCGGTATTTTGTGCCACCAACACATAATTCGGCCCCACCGGCGATTTGCCGGCGCCGCCGGGAATGTCGATGACATAGTCGGGCTGACACAGTCCTGACACCCGGCCACGCAACTGCCGCATCAAATCCTGCCCCTCGGCCAGCGTCGTTCGCAAATGCACGGTGCCAGGCGCGAGGTCACCGTGATGCAGATAGTACGGCTTGATCCGGCATTCGACGAAAGCTCGCATCAAATCCGACAAAGCGGCAATGGTGTCGTTGACGCCGCGCAAGAGCACGGACTGGCTCACCATGGGAACCCCGGCATCGGCAAGCCGTGCGCAGGCCTCGCGCGCAGGCCCCGTCAACTCGCGCGCATGGTTGGCATGGATCGCCACCCACGTGGTCGCACCCTCGACCTTGAGCGCCGCGACCATCTCGTCGCTGATGCGCGCCGGATCGGCCACGGGCACCCGGGTGTGAAGGCGGATGATCTTGACGTGTTCGATCGCCGCAAGATCGGCCATGATCTCGCTCATCCGGCGCGGCGACAGCATCAAAGGGTCGCCGCCGGTCAGGATCACCTCCCAGATCTCGCCATGCGAGCGGATGTAGTCGATCGCCGCGGTATACGCGCCGTCCGACAGTGCGTTCTCCTTGCCCGGCCCGACCATCTCGCGCCGGAAGCAGAAGCGGCAATAGACCGCGCAGACGTGAACGAGCTTGAACAGCACGCGATCGGGATAGCGATGCACGATCCCGGGAACCGGCGAGTGCGGGTGATCGCCGATCGGATCGGCGCTCTCGCCCGGCTGCATCTCCAGCTCGGCAACGGTCGGAACGAATTGCCGCGCGATCGGATCGTCGGGGTCGGAGGTATCGATCAGATCGACCAGCGCCGGCGTGATCGCCACCGCATAGCGCGCGGCGACGCGTTCGAGCGCAGGCAGCGCTTCGGCGGATGCAAGCTGCGCGGCTACAAGTTCGGCCGGCTCACGCAGGGTGCGTGCAAGGTTGGTCTTCGTCATGTCTCACTTAACGTTTCATTAGCGGGCGGTGTCCACACCACCTGATCAATCCGCGCTGCGCCGCTCGCGAGCATCACCAGCCGGTCGAAGCCGAGCGCGACACCGCTCGCCTCCGGCATTGTGGCGACCGCGGCCAGAAAATCCTCGTCCAGCGGATAGGCCTCGCCGTAGCGGCGTTGCTTCTCTGCCATCGACTCGGTGAAGCGCTTGCGCTGTTCCTCGGCGTCGGTGAGTTCGCCAAAGCCGTTGGCGAGCTCGACGCCGCAGGCATAGACCTCGAAGCGTTCCGCGACCCTGGGATCGCCAGCCTTCACCCGTGCCAGCGCCGCCTCTGGAGATGGGTATTCGAACAGAATGGTCAAACGGCCCTGCCCCAGATGCGGCTCGACATGCTCGACCAGGACCTTGCTGAAGATGTCCGACCAGGTGTCGTCCCTGGCCACGCGGACCTTGCCGGCGGCCGCCTGGGCGAGCACGGCACGGTTACCCTCGTTCCCAGAGATTGTCGACAGCAGGTCGATCCCGGCGAACCGCTCGAAGGCGCCCGCGACCGTCAGAAGCTCTGGCTCGGCGAAGGGGTCGGCTGTCCGGCCTCGGAACGTGAAAGTCCCGATCCCCGTTGCCTGCGCGGCGCGGGCGATGATGACCACGGTGTCGGCCATGATGGCGTCGTAGGGGGCGCCGGCCCGGTACCATTCCAGCATGGTGAATTCGGGCAGATGCAGGTCGCCCCGTTCGCGGTCACGGAACACCCGGGCAAACTCGAAAATCCGCTCTTCGCCCGCCGCCAGCAGCTTCTTGCAGGCGAATTCGGGCGAGGTCCGCAGGTATCGACTGGCCCGGCTGCCGTCCGGCCGCATGATCTCGGTTCGGGGGGCGTGAAGATGGGTCTCATTCCCCGGCGAGACCTGGAGGACGGAGGTTTCGACCTCGACAAACCCCTGCTCGGCGAAAAAGCCCCGTAGAGACCCGGTAATGGCCCCCCTGGCCTGGAGGAACGGCCGCCGGTCGAGGTGCCGGCCGGGTGACCAGAACGGCGAAATGGGCTTGTCCCCAGTCATTAACCGACCGCCCCGCGGGCCAGCAAAACGCTGGCATCCAACGGCAAAATCAGTATGTTGCGGCCCGAAACGGGCGCTGAGGTCCGATTTGAGACCCCGAGTCCCCCCGAGATTTGACCACGTCCTGGCCGCAGCCGGGCCAAGCAAGCAGGAAATATAGCTTTGAGAGTCATCGCCAGTTCTATTCGCAAAGGCAACGTGATCGAGCAAGACGGCAAGCTTTATGTCGTCGTCAGCGCCGAGAACATCCATCCCGGCAAGGGCACCCCGGTCAGCCAGATCGAAATGCGCCGAATCTCGGACGGGGTAAAGATCTCCGAGCGCTACAAGACCACCGACCAGGTCGAAAAGGCCACGATCGAAGAGCGCAACTACACCTTCCTGTATGAAGATGGCGAGGGCTTCCACTTCATGAACCCCGAGACCTACGACCAGGTCCAGGTCTCCAAGGACGTCATCGGCGACGCCGCGGCCTATCTTCAGCCAGACATGACCGTCAAGCTGTCGACCCACGACGTCAACGTCGTGTCGATGGCGCTGCCGCAGCGCGTGACGCTGGAAGTGGTCGATACCGAGCCGGTGACCAAGGGGCAGACCGCCTCGTCGTCCTACAAGCCGGCGGTGCTGTCGAACGGCATCCGCACCACCGTGCCGCCGCACATCTCGGTCGGCACCCGCATCGTGGTGATGACCGAGGACGGCTCCTACTCCGAGCGCGCCAAGGACTAACGACGAACGGGGCGATCGGAACAGGTGCCGCCGGGGGGCGAGACAGTGGTTGGGAAGAGTTTCCGCTTCGTCTCGCTGCTTCTGGTGGCGTTTTCGCCCCTCGTTGCCACGCCGCTCGCTGCGGATGAAATTCGCAGCCCTTCGCTCACGGCCCTGCGCGTCGATTGGCGCGCAGCGCTGGACCAGCTCCGCAGCGAGATCAACAGCCGTCCCCCGGTCGCGGGCGACTTCATCTTCGCACCTCGCCGTTCGGTGCCTCGTTACGATCCGCGGGCGATGCCTGCGCTGGTGCAGCTCAACGCGGTCTCATCGCAATTCTTCACCGGTATCGCCCGCAGCTCCGTGCCCGTGCTGCTGCCGTTCGATGCTGCCGCGTATCTCGAGGCGCAGCGCAACGGCGCCCCGGGGACACTCGCGATCTCGCGCTATCAGGCCGATTTCAATCCCGTCGACATGTTCAATTCCGGCCCCGCCGGTTACAGCGCCAGCTTCTCGCTCGAGCCCGGCGCCGGCGACGGCATGCCCAGCCGCGTCTACGCAAGGCCGGTCGAGGTGCAGATCACGGGCTCGGCGCTCGTCTACGACGTCGCCGATCCCGCCGGCGGCAAGGGCGAGTCGGTCAAGCCGCTCGCGGCAACCTATCCGGACCTGCGCAGGTTCATCCGGGAAGGCTATGTGCGCTACGCCTTCACCCGCTTCGGCGTCGCCTATGTCGTTTCCATCCAATGCCTCGACAGCGTTGCAAAGCCGCGGCGGCTCGCCTGCAAGGAAGCCTATCCGGTTGCCGAGCGCTTCCTGAAAGGGCTCCGCATCGCGGGCGGCCAGCGCATGCGGCCGCTCACGGACACGGCCTCCAGCATCATCGATCGTCCTTTGGCGCGTTCGCCAGATTTCACCTACCGGCCGAGCGGCGACATCATCCCGAACACCGGCTATCGCAACAAGGCCGGCCATCCGGATGTGATGGCCTATGCGCAGATCCGCTTTCCCCTCGAGAAGGCGCCCGCCTTCGTGCGTTCGCAATCCTACGGCAAGCGCGACAAGAGCGACGGCCCGACGGCCTATCCCTGGCGCGACAATTTCTGCGAGTCCCGCAGTTTCGAGGTCTGGCAATGCGGCGGCGGTTATGGCCACCAGGGCGAGGACATCCGCGCCGCCGAATGCCCACCGCCCGGCGAAGGCCGCGAACCCTGCGATCCCAAGCAGCGCGGCGTCGTCGCGGTTCGCGACGCCATGGTGATCCGCGGCGCCAGGGATCAGGCCGCAACGCTCGAGGTCAACAGCCGCACCGAGCATATCCGCTTCCGCTACATGCACATGAACCCGCAGGCGCTGACCGCCGGCGGCGTGCTCAACGGCCGCATCGTCACCGAGGGCGAGAAGATCGGTGTGGTCTCCAACTATCTCGACCATCCCGCCGGCACATCGATGCACCTGCATTTCGACGTGCAGGTGTTTACCCGCGACGGCTGGATCTGGGTCAGTCCCTACGTCACGCTGGTCTCGGCCTATGAACGCCTGATCCGCGCGCGCGGCCGCGAGGTCGGCCCGGAGATCGCCGGCACGCCGCAGCCGGTGGCGCATGCGCTGCCGGAGGACGTGATCAAGCCGGACCTGCGCGAGGGATCGAGCGGCGAGGAGAATTGAGGGACGACGGACCCCAGCCCGGATGAGCGAAGCGCTATCCGGGACCGTCCCGGGTATCGCTGCGCTCACCCGGGCTACAAGCCCTACGGATCACTCCAACAGCGTCGTGAGCTGAGCGCCCTCATCCGCCACGAACACCGCGATCAATTCCGCGGGCTCCGTCGTGCTCGCATTCGCCGACACCAGATGGGTCGAGCCCGGCGGCTCGAAGAAGGACTGGCCGACGCCGAACGTCTCGACCGGACCGCCGCCGAGCTGGGAGCGGATCTCGCCCTTGGTGATGTAAGCCGTCACCGAGCCTGCGTGCCGGTGCGGCCGCGAGAACCCGCCCGGTCCGTAGAACACACGCACGATGGTGACGCGCTTGCCCGGCACGTTCGGCAGTGCGTAGGAGCCGATCGGCTCGACCTTGTCGAGTGGTGAGCTCTCCGCAGCCGTGGCGCAGAGTGGCGCCAGCGCGCCCGATATCGTGTCCATCGTCACCGGCAGCGCCTTGCCGATCGCAAGCGCGCAGGCGAGCCCGCCGACGACGGCCAGCGCCATCGAACGCGAAGGCACCGAGCGCTGCGTGGTGGCCAAACTCATTGCAGTCATGACAACCTCCCTTCGTTGCAATCAGGATGCAGCGGCATTCGCTGCGGCCGGCCGCTTCGCCGGCGTCCAGCGGAATGCTGCGCCAAAACGGTTCCAGACGTTGATCGAGGCGATCGCCGAGGTCAGGTACGTCAGCTCGGTCTCGGAGAATTCGCCGGAAGCCTCGGCATAGATCGCCTCGCTGACGCCGTCGGGCAGGAATGTCAGCGCCTCGGCCCAGGCAAGCGCGGCACGCTCGCGCGCGGAAAAGACCGGCGCCTCGCGCCACACCGCGACCAGATTCAGCTTGTCCACGGGAACGCCGATGCGCTCCGAGAACAGGATGTGATGCTGTACGCAGAAGGCGCAGCCGTTGATCTGCGAGGCCCGCAGCTTGACCAGCTCCAGGAGCTGCTTGTCGAGGCCCGCCTTGGCCGCCACCTGGCCCAGTGCCAGCACCAGCTCATACGCATCGGGCGCGATTGTCTTGAAATCCTCGTATTCGCTGCGGGCGTGTGACATCGCGGTTTACCTCGTGTATTATAAGACTGCTTACATCTTATAAGAGCTCTTACATGACACGCAAGGCCGCGGCCCTCACGAAATCGAAAGCCTCGCGCAAGACGACCGCGCCCGCCGAAGACGTTGCCGTTCGCGTGCCCGCGCCCGGAGAAGGCAAGCGCGGCGAGCAGGGCTATCTCGGCTATCTGCTGCGCCAGGCCCACGCCGCGGTCCGCCTGACGATGGAACGGACGCTCGCCGACCTCGGCGTGACGTCGCCGCAATTCGCCGTGCTGACCATGCTGAACGCCTATCCGGGTCTCTCGGGCGCCGACGTCGCCCGGCTCACCTTCCTGACCCCGCAGACGGTCGGCGTGATCATTCGCAATCTCGAGCGCGACGGTGCGATCGTGATGACGCCTCATCCGGTTCATGGCCGGATCCAGCAATGGGCGCTGACGCCACGGGGAGCGACGTTGTTGAAGGCATGCAGGGAGCGCGTGATCGCGCTGGAGAAGCGCCTTGCCGCAAGCCTGGACGCCAAGGCAGAAACCGCGATCCGGCGCTGGCTCGCCGGCATCGCCGCCGATTTGCAGGAGGACTAGCCGGCTCTAGTCGCCGCCGCCTCCGTCCCCACCGCAGCCGCCGTCTCCTCCATCGCCGTCCGAGAAATCGCTGACGGCGCCGTCGCCCTGAATGCCGCGGCCAAAGTTCTCGGCGATGATCATCAGGATCACGACAAACAGCCCGGCGCCAAACGGCCAGGGATTGCTACGGATGATGTCGAACAGCTCCCGCATGCGCCCATTCTGCGCGGACGGAAGCGAACCGACCGTAAAGTGACAGGCTTCAAATCGGGGATATCTGGGCAGGCGCAAGGATGCCTAGCCGTCCTTCAACGCCTTCTTAACCTCGCCGTCCGGCCAGGTCTCGCCCGCTGCGATCACGCGCACGCGGCTCTGATCCGCGGCATTGACCAGCACATGCGAACTCACCCGGTCGCCGCCTGGCTCCAGGTGCAAATCGGTTTCGGGCTTCCAGCTCAGCGTGGTCGCGAGATCGCCGGGATAAATCTGCCATTGCGATCCGTCGTCGAGTTCGACGACATGGCTCTCCGCATGTGCGCGTATCTTCATTCCACCCCGACTTTTCGATGAGCAGACTGGGTGCGGAAGGCAGGCCCCGGCGATCAGCCGGGGCCCTGCTCCGTCAGTCGTTGTCGTGATGAATCACGGTCTTGCTGCGATTGCCGAATTCATCTTCCTTCTTGATCACCGTGGTGCGGTCGGCAGGCTCGCGCTCCTTGATGACTGTGGTGCGGTCGCGATCGCGATCCCGCTCACGATATTCATGGGACTGTCCGACCGTCACGCCGGCACCAACCGGACCGACGTGAACGCCGACTTCGTCGGCGAATGCAGGCGCGGCGATGGCCGTGACCATGGCGGCCGCAAACAGATATCTTTTCATCCTCTCATCCTCCAATGTATGCGGAGGGAATGCGGGACTGCGACACTTTGTTCCGGCGGAACGCGGCGGCGATGACCTCATCCCGGTGTTCCAGGAACTGGCTCACAGGGCCCCTGTTTCCCGCTAGAATGGGTCCATGAAACACGCTGATTCCTCTGCCGGCCACAGCCGCCGCGCCCTGCTTCGATCCACGCTCGGCGCAGCCGCACTCGTCGCATTCCCCACGCAGCTCCTCGCCGCGCCTCCGGGCTTCGACGAATGGCGCGAGGGCTTTCGTGCACGCGCCATGGCGAAAGGCATTTCGGCCGCGACATGGCAACGCGCGATGGCGCGGGTCGAGCCTGACATGAGCGTGTTCAAGCAGATGCGCAACCAGCCCGAATTCCACGAACAGGTCTGGCAATACATCAATCGCCGCGTCTCCGACTGGCGCATCATCAACGGCAAGATCGCGCTGAAGAACAACGAGGCGCTGCTCGCGCGCGTCGAGCGCGATTTCGGCGTCGAGCGCGGCACGCTGCTGGCGTTGTGGGGCGTGGAGTCCGCCTATGGCGATCCGCTGGTGCAGCAGAACCACATGACGCCGGTGTTCCCCTCGCTCGCCGCGCTCGCCTGGAACGAGCCGCGCCGCAAGGCCTATTGGGAAACCGAGCTGATCAACGCGCTGCGCATCGTCGACAAAGGCTGGAGCACGCCGGAGCAGATGCAGGGATCCTGGGCCGGCGCGATGGGCCATTCGCAATGGATGCCGGAGGTCTGGCTCAATGTCGGAATCGACTATGACGGCGACGGCAAGGTCTCGCCGTTCGGCAAGCCCGACGACGCATTGGGATCGACCGCAAAATACCTCGTCAATCGCGGCAAGTGGCATCGCGGCGAGCACTGGGGCTACGAGGTGCGCGCGTCCGGCAACATGAGTGGCAGCCGGACTTACGCGGCGTGGCAGGCAGCCGGCGTCACCCGCGCCGACGGCCAGCCGTTCCCGCAACCGAACGCATCCGCGCAGATGTGGACGCCCGTCGCAGGCGGCCCGACCTTTCTGCTCGGACCGAACTTCTACTCGGTGAAGAGCTACAATCCCTCGATGAACTATGCGCTGGCGATCTGCCATCTCGGCGACCGCTGCCTCGGCGCGCCGCCCTTCATCCAGCCTTTCCCCGGCTCCGAGCGCGCGCTGACGCTGGCCGAGGTGCAGGAGATGCAGACGCGGCTGACCAAGGCCGGCTTCGACACCGGCGGCACCGACGGCCGCGTCGGCAACGACACCATGAAGGCGGTCAAGGATTTCCAGCAGCGGGCGGGGATTGCGCCCGCGGATGGCTATGGCGGGCTGAAGGTGCTGGCGAAGCTGCGGCAGGGCAGCTAGCCGCGGCAGGTAGCCCGGATCGCGCTGCGCTCCATCCGGGCTACGCGACCATCGCTAGTGTCGATATTGCGGCTCTTCCGCATCAAGCTGCCGCCGGATCGCGGCGAGGTGCAGCCGCGCGGATTCGGAGTCGCCCTCGCGCATCTGCCTGTAGGTTTCGGCGGCGATCGCGGCATCGACGGGCAGAACTTCCCTTCCCGTCGACATCGCCAGCACCTGCACCTCGGCGGCGCGTTCGAGGTAATAGAGATCGTCCCAGGCCTCCGCGATGGTCGGGGCCAGCACCATCACGCCGTGATGCTTCATGAAGACGATGTCGGCATCACCCACCGCGGACGCGATGCGCGCGCCTTCGCGGTTGTCCAGCGCGAGGCCGTTATAGTCGCGGTCGACCGCGGTGCGACCGTAGAATTTGAGCGCGGTCTGGCCAGCCCAGATCAGGGGATCGCCCTCGGTCATCGACAGCGCCGTGGCATAGGGCATGTGGGTGTGGAAGGCGACCTTGGCGCGCGGCAGGCGCTTGTGCATCTCGGCATGGATGTAGAACGCGGTCGCCTCGGGCACGCCCTCGCCGTCGAGCACGTTGCCGTGGAAGTCGCAGATCAAAAGCCTTGACGCGGTCAGCTCGCGAAAGGCGTAGCCGTAGGGATTGACCAGGAAGAGATCGTCGTGGCCCGGCACCACCGCCGAGAAATGGTTGCAGATGCCTTCCTCAAAACCGTTGCGCGCAGCCATGCGGAAGCAGGCGGCGAGGTCCTCGCGCGCGGTGCGGATCGCGTCGGTGGCGAGATCCGGCCGGTTCGACCCCACTGAGGCGGTTGCGGACGCGGATGAAGCGGCGTGGGACAGGCTGTGCGCCATGGCAGGGAAACCTCGTTTGATCGGCTTCTGGCGTTGTACAGGGGCGACGCGCAAGCGTCAGCCCCTCGTCCCGCCACCCTGCCCTGCGTCGACTACGCCCGCCGCGGCACGCCGCCGGCATTCATGCCGCCGTCGATGACGAGCTCGCTGCCGGTGACGTAGCGCGAGGCATCGGAGGCCAGATACAGCACGCCCGAGGCGATCTCCGCAGCCTGGCCGGCACGGCCGAGCGGCGTTGCGACCTTGGCGCGCTCCTCCGGGTCGATCGGCGCGTTCTGGCCGGCGCCAGTCGCCCCGGTCGGGATCTTGCCCCAGATCGGCGTGTCGATGATGCCGGGGTGCACGGAGTTGACGCGGATGCCGTCGCCGGCGGCCGCGCATTCCATCGCGATCGATTTGGCGAACAACCGCACGCCGCCCTTGGTGGCCGAATAGGCCGACAGGCCCGGCGCGCCACGCAGGCCCGCGAGCGAGGACATCATGACGATCGAGCCGCCGCCGGTCTTCCGCATCAGGGGCAGGCAGTGCTTGACCGAGAGAAACACGCCATCGAGATTGATCGCGTTCTGCTTGCGCCAGTCGCTTAGCGTCATGTCGACGATCGAGGGCACGGCGATGCCGATGCCGGCATTGGAAACCATGATATCGAGCCGGCCGTAGCGTTTTGCGATCTCGGCTGCGATCTCGATCCAGCGTTCCTCGCTGGTGACGTCCTGCTCCAGGAAGATTGCCTTGCCGCCGGCCTTTGTCACGCGCTTGGCGAGCTCGGGGCCGCGCAGCTCGTCGATATCGGTGATGACGACCGTTGCGCCCTCGCGCGCGAACAGCTCGACGATGGCTTCGCCGATACCCGAAGCGCCGCCTGTCACGAGCGCGACCTTGCCCTCAACCTGCCCTGCCATGTTCACTCCTTTTTTTGTTGTTTGAGCGGATTATTTTGACCGCATGACACCGTCGGATCTTGCGTTATCTAATCACGGATGGCCCCTGGTCCGGTAGCGCGACGTCGACGACGCGGAATTGCACGCGTTCGGCGCCCTGGTAGCGGTCGACCGACAATGATCCCGCGACATGCAGTTGCTGGCCGCGATTGGCGAGCAGCGCATTTCCGAGCTTCTGGCCGACCGAACGGAATGCGATGCCGTTGACGATCGAGCCATCGCCAGACTTGAAACGCAGCCTCAAATGCGCCTGTCCGACCTCGTCGGCATACACGAGCTGGTGCGCCGGCAGCGCCAGCACGACTTCCGGATTGCCGCTGCCGAAAGGACCGGCGCGGTTGAGCGTCGCCGCAAGCTCCGTCGTCACCGCGCGCGCGGACACCGCGCCGTCGATGTAGAGCTCGTTGACGTGGCGCGCCTCGGCGACGTCCTGCCCCAGCGCGTTTTCGAGATAGGCGCGAAACTCGGCGAGCTTCTCTTTCCGCAGCGTCACGCCCGCGGCCATCGCGTGGCCGCCGCCCTTGAGCAAGATACCGTCGGCGACTGCCTGCCGCACCGCCTTGCCGATGTCGACGCCGGCGATGGAGCGGCCCGAGCCGGTGCCGATGCCGCCGGGCTCCAGCGCAACGGCAAAAGCCGGTCGCGAAAACTTCTCCTTCAGGCGAGACGCGACGAGGCCAACCACGCCGGGATGCCAGCCTTCGGAGGCCGTGACGATGACGCCGAGCTTGTCCTCCAGCCCGATCGAGGCGAGCGCTTCGGCTTCGGCCTGCGCTTCCGCGGCCTGCTCGATGACGCGGCGCTCGCTGTTGAGGCGATCGAGCTCGGCGGCGATCCGCGCGGCCTCGACGCTGTCGCCTTCGAGCAGCAAGCGTACGCCGAGATCGGCACGGCCGATGCGGCCGCCGGCATTGACGCGCGGCCCCAGCATGAAGCCGAGATGCCAGGCCTCCGGCGGACCGTTGAGCCGCGCCACGTCCATCAGCGCGGTGTGGCCGACATGGTCGCGCCGCCGCATCGCGATCAGGCCTTTTGCGACGAAAGCGCGGTTGAGCCCGATCAGCGGCGCGACATCCGCGACCGTGCCGAGCGCGACGTGATGCAGCATGCCGAGCAGATCGGGCTCGGGCATCTCGCTGGTCCAGAAGCCGCGCTGGCGCAGCTCGCGATTGACCGCGACCAGCGTCACCAGCACGAGACCGACCGCGGCGAGATGGCCAAGGCCGGAGAGATCGTCGAGCCGGTTCGGATTGACCAGCGCATCGACCTCCGGCAGCTCCGTGCCGGCCTGATGATGATCGATCACCACCACGGACATGCCAAGGCGCCTGGCTTCCGCGAGCGGCTCGATGCTGGTGGTGCCGCAATCGACGGTGACGAGCAGCGTCGCGCCCTTTGCCGCCAGCCCGCGAACGGCCTCGACGTTGGGGCCGTAGCCCTCGAAAATGCGATCGGGAATGTGGATCAGCGGATCGAGTCCGCAATGCCGCAGGTGCCAGGCCAGCAGCGCGGCCGAGGTGGCGCCGTCGACGTCGTAGTCGCCGAAGATCGCGACCTTCTCGCCCTTCGCCGCCGCATCCGCGATCCGCCTTGCGGCGGCTTCCATCTCCGTCACGGTGAACGGGTCCGGCATGAGCTTGCGGATGGTCGGATCGAGGAAGTCAGCGACAGCATCGATATCGACACCGCGGCCTGCCAGCACCCGCGCCAGCAGCTCCGGCAATTGGTGCTGCTGCACGATGGCGAGCGCCTTGGCCGCCCCACGCGCGTCCAGCCGGTCGCGCCAGAGCTTGTCGGTGAGCGAGCGCGCCACGCCCAGGAACGCCTGGGGCATTTCGACGGGCAAGGCGGTGGCGGGCGGCGTCATGAGTCGGAACTGGCTTGAGGAACGTGGGAGCCGGACAGGGCGTTGCGGCGATCGGCCGACAATGACGATTGACCTGGAATCCCCCGGGATTTGCAATGTCCGCGACGCACAAAGCGGTGGATTGCCGCTTTGCTGCGCGGACTGACTATCATTTGGGCAACCGACGGAACAGCAAATTAAGCAGGCGTTAGGCGGAATCTTCGAAAAAGACTCGTATTCGATCTGTGATTTGTTGTTCCGGGTTCGTTGCAGATCAGACCTCATTGCCAAGGGAAGTCCCCCGATGTCTGCTGCGCTGGGTCTGAAAGCCAAGCCGATCGCCACCGAACCCACTGATGATGATTCCGACATCTCCGCGCTGATCAATCGCCTGACCGCGGAGGTCAACCAGATCGCGGTCGACAAGACCAAGGCGATCCAGCAGATCACCAACCAGATGAAGATGCTGGCGCTGAACGCGCTGATCGAGAGCTCGCGCGCCGGCGCGCAGGGCGCGGGCTTCGCGGTGGTCGCGCAGGAGGTGCGCGGCGTCGGCCAGCAGGTCGAGACCATCGCGCGCGAGCTCGAAACCCAGCTGACGAAGCGCACCGGCGACCTCGTCTCCTCGATCGACCGGATGAGCCAGCGCTCGCGCGGCGAACGCATGGTCGATCTGTCGCTGAACGCGGTCGAGCTGATCGACCGCAACCTCTATGAGCGCACCTGCGACGTACGCTGGTGGGCGACCGATTCCGCGGTCGTCGATTGCGCGGCCTCGCCTGCCCCGGCTGCGGTCAACTATGCCTCGCAGCGCCTCGGCGTGATCCTCGGGGCGTACACCGTCTATCTCGACCTCTGGCTCTGCGATCTCGACGGCAACGTCATCGCCAACGGCCGCGCCGACCGCTTTCGCGTCGTCGGCCAGAACGTCGCCCACACGAAGTGGTTTCGCGAAGCGCGAACCTTGCGCTCCGGCGATGACTATGTCGCCGGCGACGTCGAGAACCAGCCCCTGCTCGGCAATGCGCAGGTCGCGACCTATTGCGCCAGCGTCCGCGCCGGCGGTCAGGCCAACGGCGCACCGATCGGCGTGCTCGCCATCCATTTCGACTGGGAGGCGCAGGCCCGCGCCATCGTGCAAGGCGTGCGCGTCGGCGACAGTGACAAGGCGCGCGTGCTGCTGGTGGACTCGAACCTCCGCGTCATCGCGGCTTCCGACGGCCAGGGTATCCTCAGCGAGCGCATCTCGATCGCGCTGAACGGCCAGCGCTCCGGCTTCTACCACGACCGCACCGGCGCGCTGGTCGCCTTCCATGCGACGCCGGGCTACGAGACCTATCGGGGGCTCGGCTGGTACGGGGTGATCGTCTGCGGGGCGTGAGGCGGCAATGGCCGTCCGGTTCACGGCCAAACAAAAAATCTGCAAAACAACCCCATGCAAAGTAGCTCCGGGACGGAGCACGATGCACGCTCGCGCGACATAACCGTTTGGCGCGTCAGGCAGAACAACGGCAACTGCGCACCAGTCGCAAAGCGCGGTTGATTCTGGCGCCTTCACCGTTTCAATCGGCCGGAAGATGGATCACGACACCATGTTGCTCGGCAATCGTCGCGACGGCCTGGACAGACGGCACGCCTCCGGTGCGCCTTCCAAGCTCGTCGAAGGCAGCAAACATGCGATCGAGGCCGGCGCCCGGTAACGCGAACACCAGCAGACGCGCCGTATCCGTGCCGACGTTGCGATAGCCGTGACGCCGATTGCGTGGCGCAAAGAGGAATGAACCGGTGCCAAGCCGCAACGGACTGCTCTCACCTTCGACGTCGACGAGCACCTCGCCGCTCAGCACATAGAATGCCTCGTCCTCGCGGCTGTGCGTATGCGCCGGCGCACCACGGCCCGGCGGCACGACCGATTCCCACACGGAGTGTTGGCCGGTATCGCTCGCCATGGCCTTGTAGCTGTGCGTCACGCCGAGCACGTCAAGCGTGGGGCCGGCCCCGGGCTCCCGGAAGAGCGCGCTCAATGACGGCGAATTGCGGGTTGCATCGCTGCTCATGGCAGTTCCCTCCAATGATCGGGTTGCGATGCACTATCTTCCAGCGAAAACGAACTCACCTTGCGCCATAACGTTCCAAGCACGAAGACCGGTCTGTCTTGCTCGACTGGCGCGACGGCGGAACCGGCCGCGTCTCGGCCGGAACGGCACTTGTCGCGCGTCCAGCACCTTCCCAAATGAACGGCATGGTCCACCGCCCCGCTATCGGTGAGCGGAACGACCCGTCTCAGGATCTCCTCCGCGGAGACCAACATGCCGTCACCGGCGCCTGCAAACGAAACAGAACGTCTCGCGGCCCTGCACGCGCTCGACATCGTCGACAGCGCGCCTGAAGCCGCTTACGACGAAATCGCCGAGCTCGCGGCCCAGCTGTGCGGCTGCCCGGTCTCGTACATCAGTTTCATCGATGACGACCGGCGCTGGCTCAAGGCGAGATATGGACTTCCGGTCGACGTCACCGACGCACCACGCGAGAGTGCTGTCTGCACGACGACGATCTGCGGCGCGGAGCTGCTCGTCATTCCCGATTTGAAGCAGGATCCACGTTTTCACAACAGTCCGATGGTCGCGCTAACGCCATCTTGCCGATTTTATTGCGGTATGCCGCTGATCACTGATGAAGGCTATGCGCTCGGGACGCTCTGTGTGATGGACTTCGAGCCGCGGCAGCTTTCGTTCGAGCAGACGGAAGCGCTGCGAATGCTGTCGCATCAGGTGCTGGCGCAACTGGAGCTCCGCCGCAAGCTGCTTGAGTACGGCCGGACAATCAGGGAGCTCGAGCAGGCGCGACTGGAGGCCGCTACCGAGCGCGCGCGCGCCGAAGCCCTGCTGCACAATGTCCTGCCGGCGCCGATCGCCGACGAACTCAAACGTTGCGGCAGAGTCCAGCCCAGATACACGCGGTCGGCGACCATCCTTTTTGCGGATATCCAGGGCTTTACACTGCTGGCAGAACGGACCGAGCCGGCCCGCCTCATCAATCTGCTCGATGAGTATTTCACGGCCATGGATGGCATCGGCGCCCGGTATGGTCTGGAGAAGGTCAAAACCGTGGGCGACGCCTACATGGCGGTGGCCGGGGTGCTATCGCCCGACCGGCGGCACTCGATCGACGTTTGCCTGGCGGCGCTGGAGATGCGCGCCCGGCTCGATCGCCTCAAGGCGCAATACGAAGCGGCGGGCGAACAAGGGCTGCAACTGCGCATCGGCATTCACACCGGCCCCGTCATTTCGGGCGTCGTGGGTCTGCGCAGAATGACTTTCGACATCTGGGGCGATGCGGTCAACACCGCATGGTTCATGGAGGCGTTCGGAGTTGCAGGACGGATCAACGTGTCGGAAACCGTAGCCGGCCATGTCCACGGACTGTTCGCGCTGGAGCCGCGCGGCCCGATCGAAGCCAAGCACGAACGCACGCATGACATGTTCTTCCTCAATGGCTTGAAGACGGAGTATTCGCGCGATGGTGATGGTCATTCGCCGAATGACCAGTTCCTTGCCGAGTATCACCGTATCGGCGGCTCGCGACTGCCCGCCGATTGACGGGTGCGGACGCTGGCCATTCGACTCGTCGGGCATGACTGCGCAATCCACCGGTCTGGCCGGTGGTCTCGCCTGACAGGCGAACGTTCAAGACACAAGGGAATGACCCCTGACCGATTCCGGTCGCATCGCAACGCGATATCTTGAGCATTTTTCGGCAACGCAGAACGCTTCCAGGCAAGAGCTCGCCCCATTGCTCCTGTAAAACCCGGCTCACGTCAGCAGAGCGCGGGCGCCGTTTGTCCCTGATTGTCCCACGCTCGCAACATGCCGAGGAGACATGCCATGAAGATCGTCGTGATCGGCGGGACCGGATTGATCGGATCCAAGCTCGTGACGAAGCTGAAGCAACACGGCCATGAGGCCGTGGCAGCCTCGCCGAAATCGGGCGTGAACGCCGTGACCGGGGAAGGCCTCGGTGCGGCGCTGGCTGGCGCGGACATCGTCGTCGACGTTGCCAACGCGCCGTCCTGGGAGCCTCCCGCCGTCCTCGATTTCTTCCAGCGTTCAAGCAAGAACCTCGTTGCGACGGAGGCCGCTGCCGCCGTGAAGCATCACGTTGCGCTGTCGATCGTGGGGACCGAACGGTCGCCCGACAACTCCTATTTTCGCGCCAAGCTCGCCCAGGAGACCATCATCAAATCCTCTTCGGTGCCCTATTCGATCGTGCGCGCCACCCAGTTCTTCGAATTCCTCGGCGCCATTGCCGAAACGGCTGTGGTCGAAGGAAAGGTCGTCGTCCCTTCCGCACTGTTTCAGCCGATCGCCGCCGAAGACGTGGCTGATCGCCTCACGGAGGTCGCAATGGGCCGGCCGCTCAACGGTACGATCGACATCGCAGGACCTGAGAAGGCCCCCTTCAATGAATTCATCGCGCGCCGCCTGAAGGCATCCGGCGACGCCCGGCCGGTGGTCGGAGACCCGAAGGCGCCTTATTACGGCGCGCCTATCGACGACACGTCGCTGAACCCGCTCGGCGAAGCGCGGCTCGGGAAAATCCCGCTCGCAACATGGCTCGCGAGCCTCTGAGGCTCGGAGCACTCCCGCATCACCAAGGCCACGGCAATGAAGGAAATCCCATGCGCAGATTGATGATCGCAATTGCGGTCTGTACCGCATCTGTCCTGACGGCCCATGCAGCCGAGCCGGCAGCACCACAGGCAAAAGTGTCGATCGTGTTCGACCAGCCGCTGCCGAATGTCCCGGGCAAGAGCATGAAGGGCGTGCTGGTCGAGTATGGCCCCGGCGGCTCCTCGCCGGCCCACATGCACCCGCGCTCCGCCTTCATCTATGCGACCATCCTGGAAGGAGCGATCCGCAGTCAGGTCAATGACGAGCCCGCCAAGGTCTATCACAAGGGAGAGAACTTCTTCGAACGCCCCGGCGACCGCCATTCTGTCAGCGCCAACGCCAGCGACACCGAGCCCGCGAAACTGCTGGCCGTCTTCGTGGTCGATACGGCCGACAAGGACCTGGTCACGCCGATCGCGAAGTAGCAGACGCAATTGCCTCGCAGATGACGCGACGAACTGCCAAATCAGGGCAGGACGGCACGTGTGCCGCCCGGCTATCGGCAGCCTGTCCGCCGGGCTTGGCCAAGGCCCGGCCGTCATCTCCGGCCGGAAAGAACCGTTGAGCTAGATCAACCTTCATTCCCGGCCGTCACGGCAGCTTCGATGCGCTCTCGCAGGGGACGGCGCATGAATCTACTGCTCAAGGAAATCCGGCACACCCCCTTGCTCTGGCTTCTGGTCTTCGTGCCGCTGGTGATCGCGCTCGAGCGGATGATGCCGCACGCCCACACGCTGCTGTTCGTGCTGGCCGTCATTGCCATCATTCCGCTGGCAAGCCTGCTCAGCCATGCAACGGAGGCCATCGCCGAGAAGACAGGGGATGCGGTCGGCGGACTTCTGAATGCGACGCTTGGAAATTTGACCGAGCTCATCATCGCGATCGCCGCCCTCCAGGCCGGTGAATACATGCTGGTGAAGGCCTCAATCGCGGGCGCCATCGTCACCAACTCGCTGTTCATGCTCGGCGCATGCCTGCTGCTGGGCGGGCTCCGATATCCGACACAGGAGTACAACCGGGCGGGTGGCCGGCTCTATTCCGCACTGCTGCTGATGGCGACCATCGCCCTGCTCTCGCCCTCCGCCATCGCAGACCTCGACTTCGCCGGCAAGGAAACCGCGGTGCAACGATTGAGCGCCGCCCTGGCGATCCTGTTGATTGCGGCCTACGGCCTCAGCCTGCTGTTCTCACTGAAGACGCACAAGGAGCTGTTCGCCAGCAGCGATCACGGCGAAACGCCCGGGCCGGTGCTGCCCATCGGGATAGCCATTCCAACCCTGCTCGTCGTGACCGTGCTCGTTGCACTCGTGAGCGAGATTTTCGTGGAATCGGTGCAAAAGGCCGCCGAGACGCTGGGCATGAGCCCGGCCTTTGTCGGCTTCGTCGTCGTCGCGTTGGTCGGCGCAGCGGCCGAAATGGCGGTGGCGTTCTCCGCGGCACGTCGCAACCGGCTCGACCTGAGCGTCAGTATCGCGCTTGGAAGTGCGTCCCAGATTGCCCTGTTCGTTGCACCCGTCCTCGTGCTGCTGAGCTACCTCGTCGGACCGCACCCCATGGATCTGCAGTTCTGGCGTGGTGCGGTGACGATGGTGATGATTGCGACCGTGGTGACATGCTTCGTCACCAACAGCGGCCGATCGGCGTGGTTTATCGGCGCCCTCCTGCTTTTCATCTACGCGATTTTCGCGATGACCCTCTACATGATCCCGCCGGGCTCGCACGGCCCGGTCTAGATCGCGCAGCGCGATAGCGAGATCCGGCGACGCGTCCAGAATTCACACCGGCGGCAATATGTCAGCGTCGTTGAGCCGCCATCTCCGCCGCGAGCAGCAGCGCGGCCCGGCTCGCACCGATCGAGGCGACGCCCTGCCCCGCGATGTCGTAGGCGGTGCCGTGGGCGGGCGTGCAGATCGGGAATGGAAAGCCGCCGAGCAGGGTCACGCCGCGATCGAAGCCCATCAGCTTCATCGCGATCTGCCCCTGATCATGATACATCGTCAGCACCGCATCGAAGGCGCCGCCCTTGGCGCGCAGGAACACGGTGTCGGCGGGAAACGGCCCCTCCGCGGCGATCCCCTCACCCTGGCCGGCTGCGACAACTGGCGCAATGATGTCGATCTCTTCGCGGCCGAAATTACCGCCGTCGCCGGCGTGTGGGTTCAATCCGGCGACCGCGATGCGCGGCCGCGCAAAGCCGGCGTTGCGCATGCAGGCATCTGTCAGCTCAAGCGCGCGCTTGATACGCTCGCTCGACAGCTTTGCTGCGACATCCTTCAGCGGAATGTGCGAGGTGACCCGTGCGTTCCAGAGCCGGTCGAGCACGTTGAACTCACTTGCCGGTGTCTTGAGCCCGACGACTTCCGCCGAGAATGCGATCTCGTCGTCATACTCAGCGCGGGCCAGCCGCATCGCCTGCTTGTTGAAGGGCGTGAAACAGACGGCGTCGACGCGGCCGTCGCGGCCGAGCTCGAGTGCGTGCCGGTAATTGGCCAGCGCGAACTTTCCGCCGGCAAGGGTCGCGGTCTTCGGCTCGACCTCCTTGGGGTCGAGATGACCAAGATCGATGAACAACGTCTCTTCCTTCGCCGCCCGAAGGTCGGCGCCCTGCTCCACCATGGCGAGGTCCGGCTTGACGCCGGCGACGCGCGCGCCCTCGTCGAAGATGCGGCGGTCGCCGATCACGACGATCCGGCTGCGGGCACGGACCTCGTCCAGCGCCACGAGCTTCGCCGTCAGCTCCGGGCTGATGCCGGCGGGGTCTCCCATTGCCAGTGCAATGAGCGGCTTTGCGGTCATATGATCACCTTCTGCCGAGTTGTCTCTTGGGTTGTCGTCTCATCGGTGGACGGCGCGGGCTTGCGCAGCCCGCGCGCAAGCTGCAGCACGAGCGGAAGCAGCAACAGCGCGATTCCGCCGAGCACCAGGCACGTCACCAGCTTGTTCGCAAAGAAGATCCCCAGCGATCCCTTGGAGATCAGCATCGACTGCCGGAACGCATCCTCGGCCTTGTCGCCGATGACTATCGCGAGCACGAGCGGCGCCAGCGGATAAAACAGCTTCTTGAAGAGATACCCGACGATCCCGAAGCCGAGCATCATGACTACGTCGAGATAGGAGTTCGACACCGAATAGGCGCCGACGACGCAGATGATCACGATCAGCGGCGCGATGACGACGAAAGGAATCCGCATCAATGCTGCGAAGACCGGAACGGTCAGCAGCACCAGCGCGACGGCGACGATATTGCCGACATACATCGAGGCAATCAGGCCCCACACGAAATCCTTTTGGTCGACGAACAGCATCGGCCCGGGATTGAGGCCCCAGATCATCAGCCCGCCCATCATCACGGCCGCGGTCGCCGAGCCGGGAATGCCGAGCGAGAGCATCGGCAGCAGGGCACTGGTGCCGGCGGCATGATCGGCCGTCTCCGGCGAGATGATGCCTTCGACCTCGCCGGTGCCGAAATATCGGCCGCGGCGCGAGAAACGGCGGGCGATGCCATAGCTCATGAAGGAGGCCGCGGTCGGACCGCCCGGTGTGATCCCCATCCAGCATCCGATCGCCGCGCTGCGCAGCAGCGCAACGCTGTGCCGCGGCAGGCGGCCCACCGCGCGGAACACTTCGCGCCAGTCGATCTTCGAGGACACCGCGCGGGCGTGAAACTCCTCCTCGACCGCGACCAGGAGCTCGCCGATGCCGAACAGGCCCATCACCGCGACGACGAAGTTCACGCCCTTGACCAGCTCGTCGATACCCATGGTGAGACGGACGCTGCCGGACACCGTGTCGATGCCGATGGCGGCGATCGCAAAGCCGATGGCCAGCGCCACGACGGTCTTGATCGGCGCCGAGCCACCCATGCCGACGAAGCTCGCAAAGGCCAGGAAATAGACCGCAAAATATTCCGCCGGCCCGAAGGCGAGAGCGACCTGAGCCACCCAGGACGCGAGGAAGGTGATCAGGATGACGCCGACCAGCGCGCCGAACGCTGCCGAGCCGAAGGCGGTGGCGAGCGCCGTCGTCGGCCGGCCGTCGCGCGCCATCGGATAGCCATCGAAGGTGGTCGCGACGGACGACGGCTCGCCGGGAATGTTGAACAGGATCGAGGTGACCGAGCCGCCGAACAGCGCGCCCCAATACATGCTGGAGAGCAGGATGATCGCCGACACCGGCTGCATGCCGAAGGTCAGCGGCAGCAGCAGCGACACCCCGTTCGGCGCGCCCAGCCCCGGCAGCACGCCGACGAGGATCCCGAGCAGCACGCCAACTGCCATCAGGGCCAGATGCGGCACCGTGACCGCGATGGTGAAGCCGTGCAGGAGCTCCTGGAGATTATCCATCGACCTCTCCGTCAGAAGCCGAAGGCTGCGGCCAGCGCACCATGCGGCAGGCTCACCTGGAACATGCGCTCGAACACGACGTAGAGCGCGAGCGCCGTCGCAGCAGCCATCGCCAGCGCACGCGGCACGGATTGATGCCGGGGGATCGCCAGCACCGCGAAGACATAGAGGGCCGAGGCGAGATACATCCCCAGCAGCGGGATCGCGGCGACGAAGATCGCAGCCGGCACGAACAGGCCGGCAAGCCGGCGCAGCTCGATCGGCGTGATCGCGATCGGAACATTTGCCAGCGTCGCGGCCGGCAACACGCCCCGCACCAGATTGGCGAGGCTCCCGAGCACGATGATGATTCCGGTCAGGAACGGAAAGGTGCCGGCATCGACGCCGTTGCTCGACCAGCCGATGCCGTTGTCGAGGCTGGAGACGACGACGACCACACCAAAGCTGCCGGTGAGGACGGCGGTCGCAAGTTCAAGCGCGCGGCGCGATATCATGGGGAGCTCCGCTCTGGCGTCGCAGTTATGGCGCACGTGTCCTTGCCCAGAAACCGGCGTCGTCGCTGCCTCGTGCGCAATTGCGCACCAGGCAGGGACGACAGCGGAGTTCGTGGACAAGCCCGGCGCATATCCAAGCTGGCGCCCCGCCTCATTTGACCAGCCAGCCCTGCTCGCCCGCGACCTGCCGGACGTGCTCGAGGTCTTCCTTGATGAACTTGTCGAACTCGGCGCCGGTCAGGAACGTGTCGACCTGGGACGTCTTCTCGATGTAGTCCTTCCACTCCGGCGTCGCCTGCACCTTCTTCATCAGGTCGACATAGAACGCCGCCTGGTCCGGGGTGACCTTGCCGGGCAGCCACACCGTGCGCGGCTGCTCGTATTGCTTGATGTCGAGCCCTTGCTCGACGCAGGTCGGAACGTCGCCCCAGCCTTCGGTCGCCGTGACCTTGGCGCCCTGCGCCAGCCGCTTGGGGCTGAAAACGCAAAGCGGCCGCTGCGTTCCGCCGCGCCATTGCCCGAGGCTTTCGCTGGGATTGTTGACGTGGGAATCGAGGTGTCCGCCGGCGAGCTGCACCGCGGTCTCCGCGCCGCTCTTGAAGGGGATGTAGGTCAGCTTGACCCTGCCCGCCTTCTCGATCATGCGCGTCAGCACCTCGTCGGTGTCCTTGGACTGCGCGCCGCCCATCTTGAATTCGCCCGCTGCGGCCGCCTTCAGATAGTCTCCCGCCGTCTTGAAAGGAGAGTCCTGCTTGACCCAGAGCAGGAACTCGTCCTGCGCCATCGCTGCGATCGGGGTGAGATCGGTGTAGTTGAAGGCGACCTTGGAGACGAGCGGCTGCTGCCAGGCGTTCGACGTGCCGAAGATCACCTTGTAGGGATCGCCCGCGGAGGCCTTGCCGTAGACATAGCCCTCGGCGCCGCTGCCGCCGCCCTTGTTGACGACAACGATCGGCTGTTCCGTCAGCTTGTGCTTGGTGATGATGTTCTGCACGGCGCGGGCGAGGTTGTCGGTGCCGCCGCCCGGTCCCGCGGTCGCCACGAACTCGATCGGCTTCTGTGGCTGCCAGGCGCTGAGTGCTGGAACCGTGCCGGCGAGCACGGAAGCGGCCGCGGAAAGCAGGAATATTGACGTCCGACCCATGATTTCCTCCAGATGATCTTGTTCTGTTGTTCTTGTTGGTCGTATCGACGTCCGGTCAGGCGACGCGTTCCTCGCGCCTCCCTGATGCCAGGACGATCGCGCCTTCTTTCTCGAGCGCTTCGATCTGCTTCTGGTCGAACCCGTGCTCGGCCAGCACCTCGCTGGTGTGCTCACCGTAGACCGGCGCGCCTGACAGCACTTTGCCTGGGGTCTCCGAAAACTTGACGGGAAGCCCGATCGTCTTCACGGCGCCGAGCGTGGAATGCTCGACCTCGACGACCATCTCGCGCGCCAGTGTCTGCGGATCGCTCAGGGCCTCCAGCATGTCGTGCACGGGTCCGCACGGCACGCCCTTCTCGTCCAGCGCCGCGAGCCAGTGCGCGCGCGACCGGGTGCGGAAGCGCTCGCTCAGGACCGCTTCGAGTTCCTTCAGATGCGCCATGCGGTCGGCCCCGGTGACGAAGCGCGGATCGGCGGCGAGCTCGCTCGCGCCGAGCGCTTCCAGCATCAACAGCCAGTGCTTCTTGTTGGCGCCGCCGACCACGAGCCAGCCGTCGGAGGCTTCAAAGGCCTGATAGGGCGCGTTGAGCGGATGGGCCGAGCCCATCGCGCGCGGCGCGGTGCCCGCGGCCAGCGCGATGGTGGACTGCCAATAGGTCTGCACCAGCGCCGCCTCATAGAGCGACGTCTCGACCCACTGCCCCTCGCCGGTCTTGAGACGGTGCGTATAGGCGGCGAGGATACCCATGCTCGCGAGCAGGCCGGCGGTGATGTCGGACAGCGGTGGACCGCACTTGACCGGCGGACCATCGGGACGTTCGCCCGTAAAACTCATGATGCCGCTCATGGCCTGCGCGACCAGATCGAAGCCGCGGCGATGCTTGTAGGGACCGGTCCGGCCGAAGCCCGACAGCGAGCAGTAGATCAGCGTTGGGTGCTGCTTGTGCAGCTCCTCGTAGCCGAAGCCCAGGCGTTCCATGGCCCCTGGCGCAAAATTCTCGACCAGCACGTCGGCGTTAGCGATCAGCCGCCGCAGCACCTGTTTGCCGCCGTCGGTCTTCAGATCCAGCACGATGCCGCGCTTGTTGCGGTTCATCATCAGGAAGGACGCCGCCTCCTCGCCGATCTTCGGCGGCACCGAGTGACGGGTGTCGTCGCCGTTCGGCGATTTCTCGATCTTGATGACGTCGGCGCCCATGTCGGCGAGCATCAGGGTGCAGGTCGGGCCGGCCATGACGTGGGTGAGATCGACGACCTTGAGGCCGGCGAGCGGACCCTTGCGGGGGGACCTGGATTGGAAACGATCGCTTTGCATCGGCCCGTCCTATTGGCCGCGCCATTGCGGCGCGCGCTTGTTGAGGAAAGCATCGAGCCCTTCGCGAAAATCCTGGCTCGTGTAGCACATCAGGATGAGGTCTTCCCCCTCGTCCCGCGTCAGCCGCCGTTGCAGGCGGGCCATCGCTTGCTTGGTCGCGGTCAGGGTCAGCGGAGCGTGGCCGGCGAGCAGCCGGGCGACCTCCTCAGCGCGCCGGTCAAGCGCCGCAAGATCCTCGACGACCTCGCCGAGCAGCCCGACGCTTGCGGCCTCCGCCGCATCGATGAGACGCGCGGTGAAGATCAGGTCCTTGACGCGCGCGGCGCCAATGAGCGCGGTGAGCCGGCTGACATTGGACATCGACAGGCAATTGCCGAGCGTCCGGGCGATCGGGAATCCGATTTTCGCGCTTTGGGTGCCGATGCGCAGATCGCAGGCCGCGGCGATGCCCGCCCCGCCGCCGGTGCAGAACCCGTTGATCGCCGCGATGGTCGGCACCCGGCACTGCTCCAGCGTCGTGAGCACGCGATCGATCCGGTTCTCGTAGTCGATGGCGTCCTGCGGCGTCTTGAATTCGCGGAACTGGTTGATGTCGGTGCCCGAGGCGAACGCCTTGTCGCCGGCGCCGCGCAGCACCAGGACCTTGATGGAACGATCGCCATTGGCCTCTTCGCAGATTGCCGCGAGCCGCTCGTACATGGCGAACGTGAAGGCATTGCGGGCCTGCGGGCGGTTGAAAGTGATCCGCCCGATGCCGTCATTGCATTCAAAAACGAGGTCTTCCGCCTCCATGGCCTGGTCCATTTCCTCATGTCCTCTTGTTTTCTGCATTTTTGAATGCAAAAATTCAGATATTCAAGCTATAATTTCCGTCGATGTACCTATTTCTTCTTTTTTGAATGCAAAATAGAGATTGATCCCATGCTTCATGAGGAGGTCGTCGGCCGCATCCGCACCATCCTGCTCGACGGCGAAATCCCGCCGGGCGCGCGAATTCCCGAGCGCGAGCTGTGCGATCGGCTCCAGATCTCGCGCACGCCGCTGCGCGAGGCGCTCAAGGTGCTCGCCGCCGAGGGGCTGGTGCAGCTCCTGCCTCATCGCGGCTCACGCGCGGCAAAACTGACCGACAAGGACATGCGCGACCTGTTCGAGGTCTGCCAGGGTCTCGAGGCGCTCGCCGGCGAGCTCGCCTGCGAACGCATCACCGACGCCGAGATCGATGCGATCGCCGCCGCGCATGCGGACATGGTGCAGCATTATCGCGAGGGCGACCTGATCCAGTACTACCGCGGCAACCGCGCCATCCACGAAGCCATCGTCACCGCCGCCGGAAACCCCGCGCTGGCCGGGCTCTACGCCTCCGTGACCGCGCGCATCCGCCGCGCGCGCTATGTCACGCCGATGACGCCGCAGCGCTGGGCGCTCGCCGTGAAGGAGCACGAGGCGATCCTGAACGCGCTCCAGCGGCGCGACGGCGCCGGCCTCTCCCACATCCTGCGTGCGCATCTCCGCCACAAGCGCGAAGAGGTCCTGCAGGCGGGCTTTGCCGAAACGGAAGGACACGACCTCGCGCTACGGATCGCCTGAGAGGCGATTGCCCGGCGCGCATGCGTTCGACCCATGCCGCTTCTGGCCTTCGCGCCGCTTCGCTGCAATAACGGCCTCGAAGATCGATGATAAGATCACGAGGCCGCAATGAACAAACCGCTGCCCTCAGACCCTGTCGCGCGGGCGACCTCCGACAGCACCGGAAGCGCGCCGCAAGGCGGCTTTGCCGATCTCGTTCCCGAACTCGGCGTTTCCAGCATTCAAGCCAGCCTGTCGTTCTGGCGCGACGTGCTCGGCTTCGAGGTCGCGTATGACCGCCCCGATGCGCGATTTGCGTATCTCGTCAGGGGGCGTCTGCAGGTCATGCTCTGCGAATTGAACGGCCGCTGGGAGACGGCCGAGATGCAGCGTCCGTTCGGACGCGGCGTCAACTTCCAGATGGTCGTCGACCGCATCGATCCCATGCTGAACGCCCTCGGCCATGCGAAATGGCCGCTCTACGAGCAGCCGAACGAAGCCTGGTACCGGGTCGGCGACCTTGAGTGCGGCCAGCGTGAATTCCTGGTCCAGGATCCGGACGGCTACCTGATACGCTTCGTCGAACGCCTGGGTACGCGCGCGCCATCGTGAGTTAAAAAGATTCGTGCCGTCCTGCCGCATCGCGCGCCCAGCAGACACAATCGCGACACAATCATTGATTGCATTGCCGCAGCGCCCCCAGCATCCCGTTGCTGGCCTCGGGCCGACCATGACGCGCGACACGATCGCGCAACCAAAAAAGAAAAAGTGGAGGAAACGAATGACACTCAATGTCTCACGTCGATCCCTGCTCACACTTGGCGCAGGCCTTGGCGCCAGCGCAATGCTCGGCAGCAGCGCGATGGCGCGCGCTCCCAAGCTTGGTACCCAGACCCCCTACTGGCACCGCTTCGTTCTCGGCGACGCCGAAGTCACCATCGTGTCCGACGGACCGCTGCCGCTCGGCGATCCCTCCGGCACTTTCACCGGCGTCCCCAAGGAAGACGTGAAGAAGATGCTCGCCGACAATTTCCTGTCGCCGGACAATGTCGTGCTCGAGCAGAACTCGCCGATCGTGAATACGGGCGACAAGCTCATCCTGTTCGATACCGGCATGGGCAGCTCCAAGATGTTCGGCGCGACAACCGGCCGGCAGCAGAAGAGCATGACCGAGGCCGGCATCAAGCCGGCGGACATCGATGCCGTGGTCTGCTCGCATGCCCATATCGACCACATCGGGGGCATCGTGGACGACGGCGGCAAGCCGCTGTTTCCGAACGCGCAGATCTACATCTCCCAGACCGATTTCGACTTCTGGACCGATGAAGGCAAGCTCGGCAGCGCCGCCAAGGATTTCGTGGTTCACGCCCGCAAGAACCTGCTGCCGGTCCGCGACCGCATCGTGTTCTTCAAGGACGGCCAGGAATTCCTGCCCGGCGTGCAGGCGATCGCAGCGCCCGGTCATACCGTCGGCCACACCATCTTCCTGGTCTCGTCGGCTGGCAAATCCTTTGCCTTCCTCGGCGACCTCTCGCACCATTCCGTGCTGCTGCTGGAACGGCCGCGGATGGAATTCTCCTACGACACCGACCCGAAACAGGCGGCCGAGTCGCGCGTGAAACTGCTCACGATGCTTGCGGCCAACAAGACGCCGGTGATGTCCTATCACTTCGCCTGGCCGGGCTACGGCCATGTCGCCAAGGCCGGTGAGGGTTTCCATTACTATCCCGAACCGATGCAGATGACGTTGTAGACCGTCAAGGTCGTTCGCGAGAGCGGGCCCGGGCGGCGCGAGTCGCTCGGTCCCTTCGCCGATCGAGAAACACGCGCACCGATTTCTGTTTTTTCTAATATCTAACAATCCGATTGTAACAACTCATATTATTCGTTTGTCAAAACCGTTCTCCTGCGTAGCCTGATTACGCGCGATCGCCGGCTGCCCGAAAAGGCCGCCGCCAAAATGGCGATGCTGGGGAGGATTGGGATGACGACGACGCTCGACGCATCGGGACTGCCTGCACGTTCGCTGCTGCCCTTCCTCGATCGCGAGCACACGATCGCAAGGCCAGGCTACAGCCGATGGATGGTGCCGCCCGCGGCGCTCTGCGTCCATCTGTGCATCGGACAGGCCTACGCCTTCAGCGTCTTCAACCTGCCGATGACCAAGCTGATCGGCATCACGCAATCGGCGCCCGGCGACTGGAAGCTCACCGAGCTCGGCTGGATCTTCTCGATCGCAATGGTCTTCCTGGGCCTGTCGGCCGCGGTGTTCGGACGCTGGGTCGAGGAAGGCGGCCCGCGCAAGGCGATGTTCACCGCCGGCATCGCCTGGGCGAGCGCGTTCCTGATCTCGGCGCTCGGCGTTTACCTGCACAATCTCTGGATCATCTATCTCGGCTACGGCGTGATCGGCGGCTGCGCGCTCGGCATCGGCTATATCTCGCCGGTCTCGACGCTGATGAAATGGTTTCCCGACCGGCCGGGCATGGCGACCGGCATGGCCATCATGGGCTTTGGCGGCGGTGCGCTGATCGCCTCCCCCTTCTCCGTCTGGCTGATGAGCAAATTTGCAGGCACGAGCGATGTCGGAGTGCTCGGCGCCTTCATCACGCTGGGCTGTGTCTATTTCGTCTTCATGATGGTGGGCTCGGCCATCGTCCGCGTGCCGGCGCCGGGCTGGAAGCCGGAGGGCTATGTGGCGCCGGCAACGGCCACCAAGCTGATGACGAAGAACGACGTGTTCGTCTATCAGGCGATCAAGACGCCGCAGTTCTGGCTGATCTGGATCGTGCTGTTCTGCAACACCACCGCCGGCATCGGCGTGCTCGGCCAGGCTTCGGCGATGAGCCAGGAGATGTTCCCCGGCCACATCACCGCGATCGCGGCCGCCGGTCTCGTCGGCCTGATGAGCCTGTTCAACATGGGTGGACGCTTCAGCTGGGCTTCGCTGTCCGACTTCATCGGACGCAAGAACACCTATTTCGTCTACATGGTGCTCGGCATCGCGCTTTACGTGACGGTGCCTTACGCCGGCGCGAACGGTAATGTCGTGCTCTTCGTGCTGTGCTTCCTGATCATCGTCAGCATGTATGGCGGCGGCTTCTCCACCGTGCCGGCCTATCTGCGCGACATGTTCGGCACCCGCTATGTCGGCGCGATCCACGGCATCCTGCTCACGGCGTGGTCGATGGCCGGCATCGCCGGTCCCGTGCTGATCAACTACATCAGGGAATACAACGTCACGCACGGCGTGCCGAAGGCGCAGGCCTACAACACCACCATGTACATCATGGCCGGACTGCTCGTGGTCGGCTTCCTCGCCAACCTCTGCGTCCGTGCCGTCGACAAACGTCATCACATGCAGGACGAGGACAATTCAGGTCTCGAGCCGGCGCGTGCTGCCTGACGTTCGGACGAACACAAGGAGGCGATCATGACCACCACGACGCGAAGCAAAGCAATCTCCCAACTGTGGTTGAGCTGGGTCGCCCATCGGCTGTCCCAGATCATGACGGCGATCAAGCCGCAGCATCGCGCCAGCGAGATCGCGGCTGTGGCTGCGGCAAGCAACAATCCCTCGGGAGCCTGACATCATGCAGACCGTTCAGACGGCGAAGACCACGCCGCTACAATTGGCGCTGGCCTGGAGCTTTGCGGGCATTCCCCTGCTCGCGGGCGTGATCCAGACCCTGCTCAACGCCATGAAGCTGTTTCAGTAGGCAAGCGGCGATGCTCCCTGCGAACAAGCGCACAACGCTCCTCGGGAGCGCGCGACAGCTGATCGCTGACGAAGGCCTTACCGTCTCCATGCTGGCCGCGGTGATCGCCGCTGCGGTTCTCGCCTTCGGCTTCGGCGCGACCGCGGACGTCATTATCGCCATGCTGGCGATCGGCGCAGTGACGGCCGTCGCCGAGACCCGACTGCACAGGCGCGGGTAGCTGGTAGACCGGCCGTCAACGGCGCTTGCGCGCGCTGCGCGGCGGCGGTTCCGTCACGCGCCTCGTCTGCCCGGCGGCGAGGTCGCGCATGATCGCGATCGCGCCCTGCACGTGATCGTCAGGCTGGTCCACCGAATAGACGACATAGGCCGGCATCGAGAATTTTGGCGCGCCCTCGACCAGGTGCAGTCGCCGCGCCCTCAGCAGCGGCTCGACGATCCGCTGCGCGAAATAGCCGGAGCCGCCATTGGCCAGCACGTGCTGAAGCCCGAGCCAGCCGATATTGGCTGATAGCGCTGGCCCCGCGAAATTCGGAAAGACGGCGCTGTGGCGGGCGTAGAATTCCGGCCCCCAATCGACATAGACGTAGCCGTCCTGCGGCTCCGGATCGCTCTTCGGGTTGGTCGAGACCAGGACAAGCTGCTCCTCGATCAGCAATTCGACCTTGAGGCCCGGACGGCTTTGCGGCGTGTACATCACGCCGATGTCGATGCGGCCTTCGACCAGTCCCTGCATCAGCTCCGGCTCGAGCGCGCTCTCGGCGCGGATGGAGATCTGCGGGTTGGCCTCCTGCATGCGCGGCACCCAGAGCAGCAGAAATTCCTCCCACAGGCCGATGCGGCCGCCGACCACGAGCGCGCCGCTAAATCCCCTGGGAATGCCGACGTCGTGCCGGGCCTGCTCGACGGTGCGAACAAGCGTCGAGGCGTGACGCTGAAACTGACGTCCGGCCGCCGTCAGCGCAGCGCCAGCCTTGTTGCGCACGAACAGCGTGCAGCCGAGCAGCTCTTCGAGACTGTGGATCCGCGTACTGACGGTGGACTGGCTGACATGCAACCGCTCGGCGGCCGTGATGAAATTGCCGGTCGCAACCACCGTCAGGAATGTACGCGCGAGCTCGGTATCCACGGGCGCCCCTCACATCGATTTTATCGATATGAAAGGCGCTTGCATGAAAGATGTCAAACCAACCGATTGGCCTATTCCGCCGGCTCGGCAAAGATCGCCGTTTTCGGCACAGCCGCATCCGTCCTGGCGCCGGGAAAGATCCGCTTGACCAGCACGAACAGCGCGGGAACGAAGAAGATGCCCAGCACGGTCGCCGCGATCATGCCGCCGGCCACGCCAATGCCGACCGCGTTCTGGCTGGCGGAGCCCGCCCCTGTCGCCACCGCCAGCGGCATCACGCCGAGGATGAAGGCGAGCGAAGTCATCAAGATCGGGCGGAGACGTTGCCGCGCCACGTGCAGCGTGGCCTCGACGAGGCTGCGGCCGGCCGCGATCTGCTCCAGCGCGAACTCGACGATCAGGATCGCGTTCTTCGAGGCGAGACCGATCGTGGTGAGCAGGCCGACCTGGAAATAGACGTCGTTGGCCTGGCTGAACAGCGTCGCTCCGAGCAGTGCGCCGAGCACGCCGATGGGCACCGTCAGCATCACCGCGAACGGAACCGACCAGCTCTCATAGAGCGCCGCAAGGCTGAGGAAGACGATCAGGAGCGAGATCGAATAGAGGTACAGCGTCTGGCTGCCGGTGAGCCGCTCCTGGAACGACAATCCGGTCCATTCGTGCCCGTAGCCCTTGGGCAGCTTGGCCATCTGCTCTTCCACGGCCTGCATCGCGATACCCGAGCTGATGCCCTGCCCGGCCTGTCCCTGGAGCTCGACGGCCGCGACGCCGTTGTAGCGCTCCAGCCGCGGCGAACCATAACTCCAGCGATTGGTGGCCAGCGCCGAGAACGGCACCATGGAGCCGGCGGTATTGCGGACGTACCAGCGGCCGATGTCGCTGGTATCCATGCGGAACGGCGCATCGCTCTGGACATAGACCTGCTTGACGCGGCCACGGTCGATGAAGTCGTTGACATAGGCCCCGCCCCAGGCCGCCGACAGCGTGGTGTTGAGATCGCTCAGGTTGACGCCGAGCGCGGTGGCCTTGGCCTGATCGACGTCGACGTTGAATTGCGGCGTATCGTCCTGGCCGTTCGGCCGCGCCTGCGCCACGCGCCTATCCGCCGCGAGCTGGCCGAGCAGTTGGTTGCGCGCCTGGATCAGCGCCTCGTGACCGTTGCCGCCGGTGTCCTGGAGATAGAGATCGAAGCCGCCGGCATTGCCGAAGCCGGGGATCGAGGGCGGCAACACCGCGAACACCATCGCGTCGCGGATTTTTGAAAAGGCGCCCATGGCGCGGCCGACCACAGCCTGCGCCGAGGTCGCAGGGCTCTTGCGCTCGTCGAACGGTTTCAGGCTGACGAAGGCAAGGCCAACGTTCTGCCCCTGGCCGGCAAAGCTGAAACCGCTGACAGCGAACACGCCTTCCACCGCATCCTTCTCGTTGTCGAGATATTGGTGCTCGACCTGCTTGATGACCTCGAGCGTGCGCACCGAGGTGGCGCCGACCGGAAGCTGGATCAGGGTCATGATCGTGCCCTGGTCCTCTTCGGGCAGGAACGAGCTCGGCAGCCGCTGGAACAGGACGACCATGCAGGCGACGATCGCCGCGAAGGCGATCATCAAGCCCGCAACCCGCTTGATCGCAACCGCAGCGCCGCGCTGGTAGCCATCGGCCATGCGATCAAAGCCGCGGTTGAACAGCCCGAAGAAGCCGCCTTGGGTGCCATGATGCTTCGGCGGCTTCAGGATCGTGGCACATAAGGCCGGGGTCAGGACGAGCGCCACCAGCACCGAGAGCAGCATCGCCGTGACGATGGTCAGCGCGAACTGCCGGTAGATGATGCCGACGGAGCCGTTGAAGAAGGCCATGGGGATGAACACGGCCGAGAGCACGACGCCGATCCCGACCAGAGCGCCGGTGATCTCGCGCATGGACTTTTCGGTCGCCTCGCGCGGGGACAGATGCTCCTCGGCCATGACGCGCTCGACGTTCTCGACCACGACGATGGCGTCGTCGACCAGCAGGCCGATCGCCAGCACCATCGCGAACATCGTCAGCGTGTTGATCGAATAGCCGGCAAGCGAAAGCACGCCGAACGTCCCGAGCAGCACCACCGGTACCGCGATGGTCGGAATGATGGTGGCGCGCCAGCTCTGGAGGAACACGAACATCACGACGAAGACGAGAGCAATCGCCTCGAACAGCGTGTGGATCACCTTCTCGATCGACAGTTTGACGAACGGCGTGGTGTCGTAGGGATAGATGACGCGCAGCCCCTCCGGCATGGTGGCACTGAGCTGGGCAATGCGCGTCTTCACGGCTTCGGAGGTTGCAACCGCGTTGGCGCCGGTTGCAAGGCTGATGCCCATGCCTGAAGCCGGCTTGCCGTTGTAGCGCGCAGTGGAATCGTAGGACTTCGACCCGAGCTCGACGCGCGCGACGTCGCCGATGCGCACCGCCTGGCCCGATGATGCCGTGCGCAGGATGATGTCCTTGAACTGGTCGACGGTCTGAAGGCGACTCTGCGAGGTGATGGTCGCGTTGAGCTGCTGGCCGCCGACGGACGGCAGGCCGCCGAGCTGGCCGGCCGTCACCTGCGTGTTCTGGGCCTGGATCGCCGCGGTCACATCGCCCGGCATCAGATTGTATTTGGCGAGCCTGTCCGGATCGAGCCAGATCCGCATCGCGTATTCGGAGCCGAACAGCTGCACCTGGCCGACGCCGGCAACGCGGCTGATCGGGTCGTTGATCGAGGACGCCACGTAATCGGCGATATCGCTGGCGGTGAGCCGGCCGTCCTCGGACACGAAGCCGAGCACCATCAGGAAGCTCGACGACGACTTCACGACCTTGATGCCCTGCTGCTGCACTACCTGCGGCAGCAGCGGGGTGGCGAGCTGGAGCTTGTTCTGCACCTGCACCTGGGCGATGTCGGCGTCGGCCTCGTTGGTGAATGTCAGCGAGATCTGCACGACGCCGGTCGAGGTGCTGGACGACGACATGTACTGGAGATAGTCGAGACCGGTCATGTTCTGCTCGATGACCTTGGTCACCGAGTTCTCCGCCGTCTCGGCGTTGGCGCCGGGATAGGTCGCCGTGATCGTGACCACGGTCGGCGCGATCTGCGGATATTGCGCGATCGGCAGCCGCATGATCGCGAGCACGCCGCCCAGCATGATCAGGATGGCGATGACCCAGGCGAAGATCGGCCGCTTAATGAAGAAGTGCGACATGATGATTACTGCTCGGTCGTCGTGGCCGCGGGCCGCGCATCGGCCTGCCGCGTCGGATTCTCTGTCAGGCCGGTTGCCGGATCGACCGCGACCTCGACGGTCTTAACGGACGCGCCGGGGCGGGCCTTCTGCGTTCCCTCGACGACGAGACGATCACCCGGCTTGGCGCCGGAACGAACCAGCCAGTTGCCGTCGATCTCCTCGCCGAGATCCAGCGTCCGCTGCTCGATCCTGCCATCCTTGTCGACGAACATCGCCACCGCCTGCCCCAGCGGATTACGCGAGACCGCCCGCTGCGGCACCAGGATCGCGGCCGGATCGACGCCGGCGACGACGCGGGCGCGGACGTACATGCCGGGCAGCAGCGCGCGCTCGGGATTGGCGAAGATCGCGCGCGAGCTCACCGAGCCGGTGCTCTCGTTGACGCTCGTATCGGTGAAACCGTATTTGCCCTTGTGACCGTAGGCCCTGCCGCTCTCCATCAGGAGCTCGACCTGCACGCCTTCGGCCGGCCGCTTGAGCTTTCCGCTCGCGATCTGGCTGCGCAGGCGCTCCATCTCGGATGTCGACTGGTCGAGATCGACGTAGACAGGATCGAGCTGCTGGATCGTCGTCATCGCGGTCGCCTGGCTGGCGGTGACGAGTGCGCCCGGCGTGATCGTCGACTTCCCAATGCGGCCCGAGATCGACGCGGCGACCTTGGTGCGGTCCAGCGCGATCGCAGCGGTGTCGCGGTTGGCCTGTGCCGCGCTCACATCGGCCTCGCCCTGCTTGTAGGCGGCGACCGCATCGTCGACGTCCTGCTGGCTGGCCGCGTTGGTCTGGAGCAGCTGAGTTTTGCGCGCGGCTTTCAGCTTGACGCTGACGAGCGTTGCCTCCGCCCTCTGCACGGCGGCCTCGGCGCTGGCCAGCGCCGCCTTGTACTGAATGGGATCGATCTCATAGAGCTGGTCGCCCTCCTTGACCTCGGCACCTTCGACGAAGTCGCGCTTGAGGAGAATGCCGGTGACCTGCGGCCGCACCTCGGAAACCTGATAGGCGACGACGCGGCCCGGCAGGACCGTCGAGACCTTCGCCTGCTGGGGCTTCAACGTGACGACGCCGACTTCCGGCGCCGCCTGTTGCGCGACCGGCGCCTGGCTCTGCTCGCCGCAGGCTGCGAGCGACAGCAGGGCAAGCAAGGGAACGGCGCGGACGATCGGGAGAGGCATGATGACGATCCATGAGATGGCGTTGCCGACCTCAGGGCGGGATCATGGCAACGGAAACAATTGGAAACTCTCTGGTTTCCATTAGGAAACTTGGTAGTTTCCATCCCTGAAGTCAAGTGCTAGGCTGCCCTCACATTTCCGTTCAAGCAGTCGTGAAGCGGCTCAACATCGGCGGCAGGTCTTGCATGGCGAAAACATCGGAGAAGCGCACCCGCACCGGCGACAACCGTCCCCCGGAGCGGAGCGTCGATATTCCCGCTCCCGACGCGAGGATGTTGCACCTGCTGACGGCGGCGAAGGACACCTTCACCAGCAAGGGCTTTGCGGCGACGACGATGGACGACATCGCCGGCGCTGCCGGAATGTCGAAGAAGACGCTCTACAAATTGTTCGAGAGCAAGACCGAGCTGTTCCGCGCCATGCTGCTGCGCAGCCTGCCCGAAGTTCATTTTGCGGACGCTCCGCTTGAAGGACCGCCAGCGACCCGGTTACGACACTCGCTCCGGAAGATTGCCGACGTGGCGCTGGCGCCGAGCGAAATCGCGCTGCATCGCCTGATCATTGGCGAGCGCCAGGCTTCACCTGGCCTCGGCCGCATGTTCGCGGAAGTTATCCTCGATACAGGCACGGACGGTGTCGCCGAACTGCTTAGGACGGTTCGCCTGGAGCCTCGTCTCGAGAACCTGCCGCTGCGCCTTGTCGCCGAAATGCTGCTCGGAATGGTATTCAGCCATGATCATTTCCGCCTGCTGACCGACGACGGATTCCGGCTCAACCGCCGGGCGCTGGACCGGCGGATCGATCTTGCGATTGCGATGTTCTGCGCGGCTGAAGATCACACGAGATAATCGGAAACACCGTCCCACAAGAGCTTCAGCGCCGTGACTACCAGCAATCCGTGACAGGCGCGATAGATCTGTTGCTGGTCGAGCCTGCCATGCAACCGCCAGCCGAGCCAGACGCCGGTGGGAATGGCCAGGAGGCAGGCCGCCATCACGATCCAGACATGGCCCGCCGGCCGCACCAACAGCAGCCACGGCACCGCCTTGGTCGCATTGCCGACAGTGAAGAACAGGCTCGTCGTTCCCGCATAGACCTCCTTGCTGAGGCCGAGCGGTAGCAGATACATCGCCAGCGGCGGCCCGCCGGAATGCGCGACCATCGTCGTCACGCCCGAGGCAAGACCGGCAGCGACCGCCTTCGGTGCCGAACGCGGGCGAACGACCACCTTCGGATCGCTCACCAACCACAAGCCAACGAAGATCAGCGTGACGACCGCCATCACGATCGCAACCGCTCGATGGTCCAGCACGCGAAACAGGAGATAACCGAGGCCGATGCCGACCACGAGCCCGGGCAATAGCAGGCCGATGTCCGGCTTCGACCAGGTCGAAGGCTTCCAGTAGCGTAGCGCGAACAGATCCATCGCAATGAACAGTGGCGCGAGCAGTCCGCCAGCGGTCACCGGGTCCATCACAAACGACAGGAGCGGAATGCCGATGATCGAGAAGCCGCCGCCGAACGCGCCCTTCATGAAGCAGATCAGGAAGACGCCGGTGAACGCGACGAGGATTGTGGTGGCCGTCAACTCCATCTGCGCTTCTCAAGGTCCGTTACGCTGTGCGAACCGCACCATCAGTCCGCCTGCGACCTCGGGGGCCGACCGTCCTCATTCCGGAAAAACAGGCCGGGCAGCACAGAGGGCAGTCCAAAGGTCAATCCGAGGAACGCGAGAAACAGATCGAGATAACTCACGGGCATTGTCGTCGCTCCATTGCCACCGAGCGTTCCCGGTGCAATTTGCTCTTTGCCCGGAATATGATCCGACTTATTTGTCGGTACAATCAGAACATTGTACTCGGTGCAATAATGATCGAGGCTCCGAACCATGTGCTTTGGGGTATGTTCCCTCGTCACGTCGGACGGCAGCCCGCCCGCCACGCGGCGTAGCGGTATGTCGGCGCTGAGCAAGGTCGCAGTTTCGCTGCTGCGGCACGCGTCTTACGACCACGGCCCCGCGCAAGCGTGATTGCTCGGCCCGGTGGTCGAGCTCGCAGCTAATCTGCGAGCGGGAGCTGCGGTGCTAGCAGCCCAGCTTGTCGGCGATCCCGCCGAAGTCCCTGGCGACGATATCCCACTTACCCGTCGCCTCGAAATCGACCTTCTGCAACGGCCCGTACTCCGTCGGCCGCGCCACGAACGCGGTCTTCAGCCCGTTCTTCTGTGCGGCGGCGAGATCGCCGTTGTGGGCGGCGACCATCATCACCTGTTTCGGCTTGAGGCAAAGCAGGCGCGCGGCGCCGAGATAGGTTTCGGCATCGGGCTTGTAGTGCTCGAACAGCTCGGCCGACATGATGAGGTCCCACGGCAGGCCTGCAAACTTCGCCATGTTGGTGAGCAGCGCGACGTTGCCGTTCGACAGCGGCGAGATCACGAATTTCGTCTTCAGCCGCGTCAGGCCCGCGACGCTGTCGGGCCAGGGATTGAGGCGATGCCAGCCCTTGGTGAGGTGATCGAGATCGGCCTCGGTGAGGCCCTTAATCGCAAACTGCGCGACCAGCTTTTCCAACGAGCGGCGGTGCAGATCGTCGAGCATGACATAGCCGCGCTCGGGATGTTGGCGCACGTCGTCCATCGAGGCCATGTACATGCCGCGCCAGCCGTCGACCAAGGCGGTCCAGTCGGCGCTGATCCCGCGGCCCTTCGCCCACCACATGAAGTCGGTGATCAGGCTGGTGCGCCAGTCCACGACCGTGCCGAACACGTCGAACACGAGGGCTTTGACGGCGGAGAGATCGGATGTAGTTGTCATGTTTTGCTCCGCGCTCCCCGCCGCTTCTCGGGCGGCTTCAATTGAGGGGTGCGGCTTTAAAGCACGATCCAGCACGCACAACAATGGCGCTAGTCGGACTGGCCAAACACGCCAGAGATGAGCAAGATGACTTGCCTCAACCCTTTGGAGTGCGCGCGATGACGACGACCCCTGCATTCGTGTTGCTCAAAGAGGCCTTGCTTCCGGACGAAACTGTTCTGATCGATACCTTGCGACGCCGTCATCCAGGGCGCCTGTGGGAGCTGAGCACGGCCCTCGCATTCACAAAAGCCGACGGCGCCATCTCCATCCGCGCGGGCGATCATCTCGTGGTCCTCCTCCTGATGTCTGTTCCGCTGCCGTTTGATCAACAGCTATGGCAGCAGGCCTCCTGGGTCTGGCCGGAGGCATTCGATGCCGCGGGGCAGCATGGTGCACACCTGATTGTCTCGACCATGGGACCTGCCGTAGAGAGCGCCGAAACGGCGGCGCTGAGTGTCATTGAGAGCACCCGCCTCGTCACCGCCGTCGTCGGCAGTCTTATCAAGGCACAGCCTGGCTGTCTCGCCGTGGTCTGGAACGGACGGGTCGGACGCTCACCCGAGATGTGGATCGAGCAGTCACGCCGCGCATTCGAACCGTTTCCGGATCACCCATTTGGCCTTTGGACGGAGATTGTTCACTATGTGAGCGGCAAGACCATAGGAGCCTACACGGTCGGGCTTTCGGCATTCATCGGACGTGAGATCGAATTCGAGGTGGACGGGCTCGACCAACGCGGCGTCACCGTGCGTGTCGCCAATGCCACGTCTCATCTGCTCGCAAACGGGCTCGACAAAAACACCGCGAGCGGAAAGGTATTCAAGGATGATGACGAGACCATCGGTTACGTTGGGATTCTTCACCGCAACTCGCGCTTTCGCATCGGGCCGGTCGTTTCGTTTTTTTCCTGTCTCGACCACGCTGGGAGAACCAGGATCTACCAGATCATTCCCGCCTCGATCGCACGAAATCACCCGCTGCTGATCATGTTGGGCAAGGTCGGGCTTTTCGATCCAGCGAAAACTGAAAACCTGATCGAGCTAAAACCCGATCACTATGTTTCGGAAACTCGCCTTGAGAGCTTCGACGTCGCCCTTTCGACTAGGTTATCCGAAATGCTGGCAACCGACGCCTATGCCGAGGCAGACACCAACGCTCGCCATGCACTCGCGCGCGGAGACCCCGAATCCGCGAAGAGTCCTCTCCAGCCCTGGGCGGAAAAAGTTGACCGGCTTCAAGAGGCCGTCAAACTCGGCCTGATCTTGTGCGATGCATTCATGTTCATGCCGGCGTCGCCTCGCAGCCCGTAGTAGGCGCGCGACGTGTCGTGTCTCTCACGGTCTCTTGGCAGCGACGTTCGGCTGAACCAGCCGAACGATCGCGCGCGGGAGCATTGCGGACTCAATCCAGGTGGAACTTCGCCAGCTCGCGGTGCTCGGCCTTGATGTAGCGCACGGTGCCGGTGACTGAGCGCATCACGACCGTCTCGGTCTCGATCACGCCGTCCTTGCGGAACTTGACGCCGGAGAGCAGCGAGCCGGTGGTGACGCCGGTGGCGGCGAACAGGCAGTCGCCGCGCGCCATGTCCTCGATGCCGTAGATCATCTTGGGATCGTTGACGCCCATCTTGGCGGCGCGCTCGCGCTTCTCGTCGGAATCGAGGATGAGGCGGCACTGCATCTGGCCACCGATGCAGCGCAGCGCCACGGCCGCGAGCACGCCTTCCGGCGCGCCGCCGGTGCCGAGATACATGTCGACGCCGGTATTGTCGGGATCGGCGCAGTGGATCACGCCGGCGACGTCGCCGTCGGTGATGAGGCGGACGGCCGCGCCGGTCGAGCGGACGCTCGAGATGATGTCGGCATGGCGCGGACGATCGAGCACGAGAACCGTGATGCCGTCGGGATTGACACCCTTGGCCTTGGCGAGGCGGCGGACGTTGTCAGCCGGCGATGCATCGAGATCGACCACGCCCTTGTCGTAGCCGGGACCGATCGCGAGCTTCTGCATGTAGACGTCGGGTGCGTGCAGCAACGTGCCGCCGTCGGCCATCGCCATGGTGGCGATCGAGCCCGGCATGTTCTTGGCGCACAGCGTCGTGCCTTCCAGCGGATCGACCGCGATATCGACTTGCGGGCCTGCCTTGAGACCGACCTGCTCGCCGATATACAGCATCGGCGCCTCGTCGCGCTCGCCCTCGCCGATCACGATGGTGCCCTGGATCGGCAGCTTGTTGAGCTCGCGCCGCATCGCGTCCACGGCGGCCTGGTCGGCCGCCTTCTCGTTGCCGTGTCCGCGAAGCCGCGCCGACGACACTGCCGCCCGTTCCGTCACCCGCACGATCTCCAGCGTGAGAATGCGCTCGAGCAAGTGGTGCGGGGGGACTTCAATATGGGTCGACATCGGCTAACTCCTTCGAAACGTTTGGGACGGAAATCTCCGCCCACATCAACTCGTAACACCCACAGTTCGTTCGAACCGTGTCAGTTCTTCTCAATTCTGATGACCTGCGGCCGTCCGCTGATCACCTTGTCCTTCTGTACGGCGGCGAGCGCGCGGCGCACGGCGTCCTCATGGGTCGCGTATGTGATCAGGATGACGGGCACGGGCACCGCCTTGCCATCGGTCGGCGCCGCGCCGCCATTCGGATGGCGCTGCACGATCGATTCGATCGAAATCTTCTGCTCCGCGAGCCGGGTGGCGATCGCCGCCGCGGTGCCCGGGAAATCGCGCGCCAAGAGGCGGATGTAGTAGCCGCCCTCGTGCCGTTCCATCGGTGCCTTCTTGGTGTCGCGCAGATGCGAGATCGGCCGGCCGAACGGATTGGCGCGGATGCCGCGCGCAACGTCGGCGATGTCGGCGACGACGGCGGACGCGGTCGCAGCACCGCCGGCGCCGGGCCCGACCAGCGTGATCGCCGGAATGCCCTCGCCGTCGATCGTGACCGCATTGGTGACACCCATCACCTGCGCAATCGAGGAGGATTTCGGCACCATGGTCGGATGCACGCGCTGCTCGATGCCCTTGGCGGTGCGAACCGCAACACCGAGCAGCTTGAGCCGGTAACCGAGATCGTCGGCTGCGCGGAGATCTTCCGGCGCGATGGATGAGATGCCTTCGACATACACCGCGCTTTGAGCAACTTTCGTGCCGAAGGCGAGGCTGGCGAGGATCGCCAGCTTCTGCGCGGTGTCGTGGCCATCGACGTCGAAGGACGGGTTGGCCTCGGCATAGCCGAGCCGCTGCGCATCCTTGAGGCATTCGGCGAAGGACAGGCCTTCCTGCTCCATCCGGGTCAGGATGTAATTGCAGGTGCCGTTGAGGATGCCGTAGACGCGGTTGATGCCGGTTCCGGCAAGACCCTCGCGTAACGTTTTGATGACGGGGATCGCGGCACCGACGGCTGCCTCGAAATTCAGCGCGCCGCCGTGCTTTTCAGCGGCCTTGGCAAGCTTCAGGCCGTGCTTGGCGAGCAGCGCCTTGTTGGCGGTGACGACCGACTTGCCTGTATTCAGCGCGGCCTCGACGGCGGAGAGCGCGGGATCGCCGGCGCCGCCCATCAGTTCGACGAAGCAGTCGATGTCGGGATGCGTGGCCAGTGCCATCGGATCCTTGGCCCATTCGACGCCGCGCAGATCGACGCCACGCTTCTTCGCCTTCGAGCGCGCGGTGACGGCGACGACGCGAATGCCGCGGCCACTGCGGCCCGAGAGCACGCGGGCCTGGGTCTCGATCAAACGGACAACTTCGGCGCCCACGGTGCCGAGCCCCGCTATGCCCACTTTCAGGGGTGCAACCATGATGCTTTAGAAAACCTGCAGAAGAGAATTAGCGCCGATTGGCGAGCGGAACGACGTTGTGCAACGTTTCGATGCCGCTTTCAAGGAAGCGGCGCACGCCGCGCGCGGCCTGCCTGATCCGTTGCTCGTTTTCCACCATGGCGATGCGGACATATCCTTCACCATGCTCGCCGAAGCCGACGCCGGGCGAGACCGCGACGCCGGATTTCTCCACCATCAGGGTTGCGAACTGCATGCTGCCGACGCTGCGGAAGGCCTCCGGCAGCGGCACCCAGGCGAACATCGAGGCTTCCGGCGGCGGGATCTCCCAGCCGGCGCGGCCGAATGATTCCACCAGCGCGTCGCGGCGCTTGCGGTAGGTGTCGCGCATTTCCTTGATGCAATCGTCGGGGCCGTTCAGCGCGGCGGTCGCGGCGACCTGCACCGGCGTGAAGGCGCCGTAGTCGAGGTAGGATTTGACGCGGGCGAGCGCCGCGATCACGCGGTCATTGCCGACCGCAAAGCCCATGCGCCAGCCGGCCATCGAATAGGTCTTCGACATCGAGGTGAACTCGACGGTGACGTCGATCGCGCCGGGCACCTGGAGCACCGAGGGCGGCGGGTTGTTCTCGTCGAAATAGACCTCGGCATAGGCGAGATCGGACAGGATCAGGATCTCGTGCTTCTTCGCGAACGCGACGAGGTCCTTGTAGAAGTCGAGGCTCGCGACATAGGCGGTCGGGTTCGAGGGGTAGCAGACCACGAGCGCGAGCGGCTTGGGGATCGAATGCACGATCGCCCGCTCCACCGCCTCGAAGAATTGCGGCGTCGGCTCCGAGGGCACCGAGCGGATCACACCGCCCGCCATCAGGAAGCCGAAGGCGTGAATCGGGTAGCTCGGGTTCGGGCAGAGGATGACGTCGCCGGGCGCGGTGATCGCCTGCGCCACATTGGCAAACCCCTCCTTCGAGCCGAGCGTGGCCACGACCTGGGTGTCGGGGTTGAGCTTCACGCCGAAGCGGCGGGCGTAATAGGCGGCCTGAGCCCGGCGCAGCCCGGGGATGCCGCGGGAGGCCGAGTAGCGGTCGGTGCGCGGCTTGCCCAGCGTCTCCTTCAGCTTCTCCAGCACATGGGCCGGCGCCGGCAGGTCCGGATTGCCCATGCCGAGGTCGATGATGTCGGCACCGGCATTCCGCGCGGCCGCCTTGGCCCGGTTGACCTGCTCGAACACGTAAGGCGGAAGGCGGCGGATGCGGTAAAAATCTTCCATGGCTCTCTGGGCTCCGGGCAACCGGTCAGGACAGAATCGAAAGGCGATGACGCCTATTTCAAAGGAGACCGCCCCTTGCGCGAAAATCACTCAAAATCAACTACTTGGAGCGACTTTCAGCGACAGGGGCTGAACACCTTCGCCCTGACTCTCGGCTGAACTGAGGTCTTTTTAGCACGGAGTGGCGGGGGCGCCAGCGATTACCTTGCACCGCGCTATTTCGCGTCCTTGGCGGCGACGGCCTGACGGTCGCGTGCGGCGGCGAGCTCCGCCTCGATCTTGGCACGCTGGTCCGGCGGGATGACCGCCTGATCGCGATCCGGCGGGAGGTCGTGCACCGGCAGGTAGGTCCCAGGCTCCCTGGGATGCGCTTGTGCATCGGCGGGTGTCATATCTGCGAGCTGGCTCGAGCAGCCGCCGAGGGCAAGCGCCGCCATCAGCAGCGCGCCGCAGATCGGCAGCGACTTTTGCAGGTCCCTGAACGCCAACACTTGGGAAATCCCCTACTCGTCCCAAAGCAAGCTGCCGGAGACTAACCCGACAACCTGCCCAAGCTCAAACCATTGCTGCCCACAAATGGTACGAGCGAGAAAACATCCAAGGCCCACGACCGGAGAGGTGCACCTCGATTGTGACAAAACCAAGAAACTTTGTCGCAGTGCAGCACATGTTGGAGCTTGTTTAACGCCAAACATGCGAGCTTCGCGGTGACGAATACGGAATGAATCGTTACTGTTCTGCTCATGAGTACCGCCACGACCGACACGCCCAAACCCGAGACGAACTTCGATGCGGAAGCCTTCGCGATGAATGTCGCGCGGGCGATGGAGAGCGGCGGCAAGGCGCTCGCCGCGTACCTGAAGCCGCGCGAGAGCGGCGAGGTGCAGGATCGCCCACCGGCCGAGCTTACGGAAGTGGTCAAGACCTTCACGTCGGTCGCCGAATACTGGCTGTCGGATACGTCCCGCTCGTCCGATCTGCAGACCAAGCTCGCCAAGGATTATCTGGACCTCTGGGGCTCGGCTGCGCGCCGCATGGCCGGCCAGGACGCCGCGCCCGCGATCGCGCCCTCGCCGCGCGACAAGCGCTTTGCCGATCCGGAATGGAAGTCGAACCAGTTCTTCGATTTCATGATGCAGCTCTATCTGCTCACGACCAAATGGGCGCAGGAGCTGGTGCGCGACGCCGACGGGCTCGACCCGCAGACCCGCCGCAAGGCGGAGTTCTACGTCCAGCAGGTCACCAACGCGATCTCGCCGTCGAACTTCGTCCTGACCAATCCGGAAGTGCTGCGCGAGACGGTGGCAAGCAGCGGTGAAAATCTCGCGCGCGGACTGAAGATGCTGGCCGAGGACATCGCCGCCGGCAAAGGCATGCTGAAGATCCGCCAGTCCAATCCGGACAATCTCGTCGTCGGCGTCAACATGGCGACGACGCCGGGCAAGGTGATCTACCAGAACGAGATGATGCAGCTGATCCAGTATTCGCCGACCACGGAGAACGTGCTGCGCACGCCGCTCCTGATCGTGCCGCCCTGGATCAACAAGTTCTACATCCTCGATCTCAAGCCGGAGAAATCCTACGTCAAGTGGTGCGTCGACCAGGGCATCACCGTGTTCGTGATCTCATGGGTCAATCCCGACAAGCGGCTCGGCAACAAGAGCTGGGAAGACTACATGAAGGAAGGCCCGCTCACGGCGATGGACGTGATCGAGAAGGTCACCGGCGAGATGAAGGTGCACACCGCCGGCTATTGCGTCGGCGGCACGATGCTCGCCACCACGCTGGCCTGGCTCGCCGAGAAGCGCCGCCAGCGCGTCTCGTCGGCGACGTTCTTCGCGGCACAGGTCGACTTCACCCACGCCGGCGATCTGCTGGTGTTCGTGGACGAGGAGCAGATCGCGGCCCTCGAGCAGGACATGAAGGCCGCGGGCGTGCTCGAAGGCTCCAAGATGGCGATGGCCTTCAACATGCTGCGCTCCAACGATCTGATCTGGTCCTACGTCGTCAGCAACTATCTGAAGGGCCAGCAGCCGAGCGCGTTCGACCTCTTGCACTGGAATTCGGACGCGACGCGCATGACCGCGTCGAACCATTCCTATTATTTGCGCAACTGCTACCTGGAGAACCGGCTCTCCACCGGCACGATGGTGCTCGACAACACCCTGCTCGACCTATCCAAGGTCAAGGTGCCCGTCTACAACCTCGCCACCCGCGAGGACCACATCGCGCCGGCGGAATCGGTGCTCTACGGCTCGCAGTTCTTCGGCGGCCCGGTGAAATACGTGCTGTCAGGCTCGGGCCACATCGCCGGCGTCGTCAATCCGCCCGCCTCGAACAAATACCAGTACTGGACCAACGACAACGTCAAGGACGTCAACGTCGCCGAGTGGATGAAGGGCGCGGTGGAGCACAAGGGCTCGTGGTGGCCGGACTGGCGCGAATGGCTGGGCGGGCTCGATCCCGAGGAAGTCCCGGCGCGCGCGGTCGGAAGCGAAGCCCTGCCGCCCCTCGAGGACGCCCCCGGCAGCTATGTCAGGGTTCGCGCATAGCGGAATCTGCGACGCTTGTATAAGCTCGCTTTCAACGCAGCGACGACAGAGGGGACCGGGTTATGACGCGTGAATTGTTCTGGCTGACCTTGACGGTGATCCTGACCGGAATTCTCTGGATCCCCTACACCATCAACCGCTGCCAGGTTCGCGGTCTCAGCGGCGCGTTGGCCAATCCCTCGCGCGCCGACAAGCCGCAAGCCGAATGGGCGAACCGCCTGATGTTCGCGCATGACAACGCGGTCGAGAACCTCGTGCTGTTCGCGCCACTGGTGCTGATCCTGAACGCGATCGACTATTCCTCCAAATGGACCGTGCTCGCCTGCACCGTCTATTTCTGGTCGCGTGTCGCGCACCTGATCGTCTACGCCCTCGGGATCCCGGTTTTCCGCACGCTGGCCTTCACCGTCGGCTTCCTCGCGCAGGCCGTGCTGGCGCTGGCGATCTTCAAGGTGTTCTGAGCACGCGCGCGCAACGCTCGGCAATGCGTAGCGAATCCAGCCGGGACTTCGTCCAGTTTCACGACCTCAACGCGGACACGATCCAGTCCATCGTTGACCGCGCGCAGGTGCTCGCGGCTGCGTGGAATAGCCGCGCCATGCCCCAGAGCCTGACCGGCAGGCGTGTGGCGCTCATCGCCGATGACGGCGGATGGCGGAATACGACGGCCTTCGATCTCGGCGTGAGGGCCATGGGAGGCATCTGTGTTCAACCTCCGATCAGGTTCAATATCCACGAAACGACGGCTGATCTGGCCGGATATCTCGACAACTGGTTCGACATCCTGGTCGTCCGCACCCGGGACTTGTCGACCCTGCGCGAGCTTGCATCGAACGCCAGGGCTCCCGTCGTCAATGCCAGGACGCGATCGAACCACCCTTGCGAAACGCTCGGCGATCTCGCTTATGTCGCGAGCAAGAGAGCCGGGCTCGACGGCCTGAAAGTCGTCGGGGTGTCGCCTGCCGCGAACATCCTGAGGTCATGGGTCGAAGCCTCGATCTCGCTGCCGCTCCAGGTAACGCAGATCTATCCGGAGGACTGGCATCTCAAGGACATCGCGAGCCCGAACTTCACGGCGAGCACCAGCCTGGATGCCCTGTTCGATGCGGATGTGATCATCACGGATTGCTGGCCTGATGGCGCACGCGCGGATCAACTCCTTGACTACCAGCTATCGGCATCGCTCCTCGACAGATGCCGCCCCGACGTCATTTTCCTGCCCTGCCCGCCCGTGACCAGAGGTCAGGAGGTCAGCGCCGATGCGATGTCGCATCGCGCCTGCAGCAGCACGGTGGCGAAGGCCTACCTGCTCCACGCGCAAAACGCGCTGTTGGAATGGGTCGCCGCATAGCGGGTCGTGGTCAAGGTGGCTGGAGATCAGGCCTTGCGCACGACGAGATGCAGCATGTTCGCCGGGGTCGCGTCAAAGCTCTGGATCACGTTGGTATCCGACGTCAGCGTGATCCAGGGACCCGCGCTGGCGTAGGTCGTTTCGAGCCACTCGGGCGACGCATAATTGTAATAACGGCCGAGACTGTCCCGGCCGTCGTCCTCGCCCATCTTGTAACTGGCGTAGAACACGCCTGACGTCCTGAGCGCGCGATGAATCCGCGCGAGGATGCCGGCGAGCTCGCCGCGCGGCACGTGCAGCAGGCAGGCGCTTGCCCAGACGCCGTCATAGGCCTCGTGCGCATCAAGCTCGTCGAACCGCATCGCCTCGACGGGATGGCCGAGCCGTCGCGACGCGATCTCGGCCATTTCGGGCGAGCCGTCGGTCGCATGCACCGAAAACCCTTCGGCCAGCATCACCGCCGAATGATTGCCGGCACCACAGCCGAGTTCGAGGATCGCGCCGCCTGATGGCAGCAGGGCGAGGAAGCCGCGCAGCCGCGTCGAGGGCGCCTTGGCCCAGCCGGCATAGGCTTCGGCGTTCTGCCGGTAGAATTTCAGCGTGGTCTCATCCATGGCGGACTCGCATCGGCACTCTTCTGCCGTGTCCCGGCTTCGCAGCGCACCGCCAATGAACCGCTGCGCTGCGTCCGGGGCACCGACGTTCCCTACTCCTCCGGCAAACCCAGCATCAGCCGCATGTTCTGCACGGCCGCGCCGGATGCGCCCTTACCGAGATTGTCGAGCCGCGCGACCAGCACCGCCTGGTGATATTTGTCGTTGGCGAAGACGTAGAGCTCGAGCATGTTGGTCTCGTTGAGCGCTTCCGGTTCGATCCGGCCGCCCTTTGACGCTTCGTTCTGAAGTGGCATCACCGAAACATATTTCGAGCCCACGTAGCGCTTGGCCAACGCGGCTTGCAAATCCGCCCCACTCGGCTTGCCCGGCAGCGTGTCGAGCTGGAGCGGCACCGAGACCAGCATGCCCTGCCGGTAATTGCCGACCGACGGGATGAAGATCGGCCGCCGCGTCAGGTTCGAATAGAGCTGCATCTCCGGCAGATGTTTGTGCTCGAAGCCAAGGCCATAGAGCTCGAAGGACGGCGCGCTGCCGTCTTCGAAGCTTGCGATCATCGACTTGCCGCCGCCGGAATAGCCACTCACCGCATTGACGCTGATGGGATAGTCAGGCGGCAACAGGCCGGCATCGACGATCGGCCGCAGCAGCGCGATGCCGCCGGTCGGATAGCAGCCGGGATTGGAGACCTTCTTTGCGGCCTTGATCTTGCCGGCCTGGTCCGGAGCCAGCTCCGCAAAACCATAGGCCCAATCAGGCGCAACCCGGTAGGCGGTCGAGGCGTCCAGCACCTTCGGACCCGATGGGCCCATGCTGTCGATCAGCGCCACCGTTTCCTTGGCGGCATCGTCGGGCAGGCAGAGGATGACGAGATCCACCTCCTCCATCAGCGCCTTCTTGGCCGCGGGGTCCTTGCGCTTGTCGTCGGCAATCGTCTTCACGACGACGTCGTTCTGCAGCTTCAGCCGCTCGTTGATGCCGAGCCCGGTGGTGCCGGAGCCGCCGTCGACGAAGACGGTGGCGGGCTTCTTGGCCGCGCCGGTGGTCGGGGCCTGTTTGGTGTTGACGATACTGGTATCAGAAAGACTCATGGCACGCTCCTTTCGAGCTTGTTCGTGTCGGCGCCGCGCTTATGGAAACAGCGCGATCTGCTCCAGCCCCGCGGTTTCAGGAAATCCGAACATCAGGTTCATGTTCTGGATCGCCTGACCGGCCGAGCCCTTCACCAGATTGTCGAGCGTCGAAAGCACGATCCCCCCGATCCTTGATGCGGTCGGCGACGACGCCAATCTGAACATAATTGGAGCCGCGTACGTTCTGCGTCTGCGGTAGCACGCCCTTTTTGGCGACATGCACGAACGGCTCGCTGGCGTACGCATTCTGCAGCGCCGCCCGCAGATCGTCGGGCGTTGCACCGTTGAGCTTGACGTAGGAGGTGCAGAACTCGCCCCGCGCCATCGGAATCAGATGCGGCGTGAAATTCACCGTCACCGCTGAGCCCGCAGCGAGGCTGATTTCCTGCTCGATTTCAGGCGCGTGCCGGTGAGTGCCGACCGAATAGGGCGACAGCCCCTCGCCCGCTTCGCTGAACAGCGTGTTCTGCTTCAGCCCGCGGCCGGCGCCGGTCAGGCCCGATTTCGCGTCAATGATGATGTCATCCACGTCGATCAGCTTGGCCTTCGCCAGCGGAACCAGCGCCAGCAACGCCGCGGTCGGATAACAGCCGGGACAGGCGACCAGCCGCGCGGACGTGATCTTCTCCCGGTAGAATTCGGTCAACCCATAGACAGCCTCGCCTTGCAGTTCGAGCGCGCGATGCTCATGGCCGTACCACTGCGCATAGGTGTCCTTGTTGCGCAGCCGGAAATCCGCGGACATGTCGAGGATCTTGATCTTCGGATTGGCCTTGAGCACGGCCGCGATGATCTCCTGCGTGGTGCCGTGCGGCAGCCCGCAGAGCACCGCGTCGAGCTTGGTCCAGTCGACCTTTTCCCACTCCACGAGTTTTGGCAGGTCGAGCATGAAGAAGTGCGGAAATACCTCGCTCATGGCCTTGCCCGCATGGGTGTTGGCGGTGAGCGCCGTGATCTCGGCATTCGGATGCCGCGCCAGCAGGCGCACCGCGTCGGCTCCGGTGTAGCCGGACGCGCCAAGAATGCCGATCTTCTTCTTCATGCTCATCACACGCCCCCTTCAGGCGTAATCGCTTGCTGTGTTTGTACCGTGTCTGTTGCGAAGGCCAACGGTCTCGCTTCGCGCATCAGGCCTGCGATCGTGCGCGAGTCCGCATCCGCCTGCGAGCCCAGGGCGCTCGCGATCGCGGCAAAATCGGCGTCGGACTTGTGCTGGTTGAGCTTGAAGCTGCCTTCGACCTCCTCAACCGTCATGACCAGACCCACGATCGCCTTCTTCATCGTCTCGAGCCGTCCGGCCGTCATCTTCGCCGACGTCCACGGCTTCTTCGGCAGCAACCAGGTCTCGAACTTGTCGCTGAGCGTGTCGATCTGCACCGCCAGCTCGTGGTTCGACAGAAGCCGCACCGGCCCGCTCAGATGCACCGACTGGTAGAGCCAGGTCGGCACCTGATCCGGCGAGACGTACCAGTCCGGCGATACATAGGCATCGGGGCCGTTGACCGCGAGCAGCCAGGACGCCGAGCCATCCGCCAGCTTTAGCAGCGGATTGTGACGGGCGACATGAAAGGCCGCCTGCGGCGTGCCGTCAGCGGCGTAGGTCAGGTAGAACGGCAGCAGCGAGGCGACCGGCTTGTGGCCGTCGAAGGCACACATCGTACCGAAGCCGCGCTCTTCTGCGAATTTCAGGCTCGCGGCACGGTCCTGCTTGAAAAAGGGTGGCGTGTACATCGTGGTCTCCTGCTGGGCCTCCTTGGGGGCCGCCGGATCAGATCGCGCTGACAGGAGAAAGAATGCCGCGGATCGGATCCAGCGGCAAAGACGATGATCTCAAACGCGATCGACCGCCCAAACCGCTAAAGAGCGGCGGCGGCGACGGGCGAACAGGATGGTCGCGGCGTTGATCATGGCGCGCGGCTATAAAGCCGGCGGGTTCCAGGGTCAAGTCCAAATCAGCAGCGCGTGCGGGCTGGATGCCGCACCGGTGACGGCGAGACGCCGCACTGGTGACGGCGAGATGCCGCACGGATGTCATCTGCGTGCCGCGGAATTTCCAGTAGCAATGGGGGTTCCCGAGAGTGACCGGCACGTTGCAACTACGCCGGTCCGTGCCGTTCGTTCGCAATGCAACCCAGGACACCGTCATGACCGAGATCACCCGTCGCGCAACGCTGGCCGGCGCCGCCGCCTCGGCGCTCCTGCCCTTCGTGAAGACGTCACCCGCGAGCGCCGCCGCGCCCCCGGCCGCAGCCCAGAACGCGAGCTTCTACCGCTACAATGTCGGCAGCCACCAGGTCACGGTGGTCTGCGATGGTGTCACCACCGTCAACCTGCCCGACAATTACGCCGCCGGCGCCAGCAAGGACGACATCAACAAGATCTTCGCCGAAAACCATCTGCCGACCGACAAGGTCACCCACACTTTCAACCCTGTGGTCGTCAACACCGGGCCGAAGCTCGTCGTCATCGACACCGGCCTCGGGCCCGACCAGTTCACACAGACCAAGGGCAAGGTCGGCCAGTTCCACAACAATCTCGCCGCCGCCGGCATCGACCGTGCCGCGGTCGACACCGTGATCATCTCGCATTTCCACGGCGACCACATCAACGGCCTGCTCGCGGCCGAGAACAAGCCGGCCTTCGCGAACGCCGAAATCTTGGTGCCTGCGGCGGAATGGAAGTTCTGGATGGACGATGGCGAGATGAGCAAGGGGACCGGCAATCCGATCCTCGAGAGCAACTTCAAGAACATCCGCCGCGTGTTCGACGCGCTCGGCCGCAAGGTCACGCAATACGAGGCCGGCAAGGAGGTCGCGCCAGGCATCACCTCGGTGGCGAGCCCGGGCCACACGCCGGGGCACAACTCCTTCATCGTCGCCTCGGGCTCCGAGAAGGTGCTGGTGCAGGTCGACATCACGGCGGGTGCTGCGTTCCTGTTCGTGAAGCATCCCGAGTGGAACATCGCCTCCGACGTCGACAAGCCGCTGGCGCAGCAGACGCGGCGCAAGCTGTACGACATGGCGATTGCCGAGAAGATGCCGATCCAGGCCTTCCATGCCGCCTTCCCCGGTCTCGTCCGCGTCGAGAAGGAAAAGGACGGCTCGGGCTATCGCTGGATCCCGTCGATCTGGAACGCCTCGCTCTAGGCTTCGCCCGATAAGCTGGCCGGGCGGCCCTGCTGCCCGGTCAGATGACGCTCCAGATCCATTCCATGACCTTGGCAATCACGTCGCCGAACACAAGCAGCGCCGCGGACCAGACCAGCGCCGAGATGAAATTGGCGGCCTGAAAGCTCCAATAGGGCATCTCGAAGATGCCGGCGGCGAGCGGCACCGAGGCGCGCAAGGGGCCGAAGAAGCGGCCGATGAAGATGCTGGGCACGCCCCAGCTGCGCACGAAGGCTTCGCCCCTGGGCAGGAGTTCCGGATAGCGGGAGAGCGGCCACATCTGCGCGACTTGCTCCTTGTAGCGGTAGCCGAACCAGTAGGAGACCCAGTCGCCGAGTGCAGCGCCGATGCCGCCGGCGATCCATACGGGGTAAAAACTGATTCCGCTTGCCCCGATCAGCGCGCCGATCGCCACCAGCGCGCCCCAGGCCGGGACCAGCAGCGAGATGAAGGCGAGCGACTCCCCGAAGGCCAGCAGGAACACGATGGGGGCCGCCCAAGCCTGGTGAGCACGCACGAAGTCGGCGAGTGCGTGCGCAAACTGCTCCATTCCAGATAGCCTTCCCGCCCCGTCACGGTCCTGTCAGATAAAAAGACTGGTAAGCCAAGGGCTTGTGTGACATCAAGTCACAAAGCCCGGCCCAAACGGGGCCAAGGGGTCAAATTGCCGGGATTTCGTGGGCCTGCGGCGTAAAATCGCCGGGATTGGCTCCCACCCACACCGGCCGGCCGACCTGCGGTGACCTTTGCAGGCCAGCCGTGGCATAGTCGCCCGAACCGATTCGCCGCATGCGCGGCCCTCAAAGCACATCAAGATATATGTCCAAGCAGTTGAAGCCCAAAGCAAAAGACGATTTTTTCGGCGGTGATGAGCCGAAGACCAAGGCGCCCGCCAAGACGGCATCGCGCGGGAGCGGCGGCGAAGCCGACTACACCGCGGCCGATATCGAGGTCCTCGAGGGCCTGGAACCGGTCAGGCGCCGGCCGGGCATGTATATCGGCGGCACCGACGAGAAGGCTCTGCATCACCTCTTCGCCGAAGTCATCGACAACTCGATGGACGAGGCGCTGGCCGGGCACGCGACCTTCATCGGCGTCGACCTGAGCGCGGACGGCTTTTTGACCGTGATCGACAACGGCCGTGGCATCCCGATCGATCCGCATCCGAAATTCCCGAAGAAGTCCGCGCTCGAAGTCATCATGTGCACGCTGCATTCGGGCGGCAAGTTCGACTCCAAGGTCTACGAGACCTCCGGCGGTCTGCACGGCGTCGGCATCTCCGTGGTGAACGCCCTCTCCTCGCTGCTCGAGGTCGAAGTCGCGCGCAGCCAGAAACTCTACCGCATGACGTTCGAGCGCGGCCACCCCAAGGGCAAGCTCGAGGACCTCGGCAAGGTCAACAACCGCCGCGGCACCCGCGTGCGCTTCAAGCCCGACACCGACATCTTCGGCGCCAAGGCCGCGTTCAAGCCGCAGCGCCTGTTCAAGATGACCCGCTCGAAGGCCTATCTGTTCGGCGGCGTCGAGATCCGCTGGAATTGCGCGCCCGAGCTGCTCAAGGGCGTCGAGGACGTGCCGGCGGAAGCGACGTTCCACTTCCCCGGCGGCCTCAAGGATTATCTCGCGGCTGCGATCCATGCCGACACGCTGGTGCATCCGGACATCTTCTCCGGCAAGTCGGGCCGCAACGGCGCGCATGGCGCGTGCGAATGGGCTGTCGCCTGGACTGCGGACGCCGACGGCTTCCTGTCCTCCTACACCAACACCGTGCCGACGCCCGATGGCGGCACCCACGAATCCGGCCTGCGCAGCGCGCTGCTGCGCGGCCTGAAGGATCACGCCGAGCGCGTCGGCCAGGGCAAGCGCGCCTCGTCCATCACCTCGGAAGACGTGATGGTGGGCGCGGCCGTGATGCTCTCGGTGTTCGTGCGCGAGCCTGAATTCCAGGGCCAGACCAAGGATCGTCTCGCCACCGCCGAAGCGCAGCGCATCGTCGAACAGGCGATGAAGGACCCGTTCGACCACTGGCTGTCGGGCAATCCGAACATGGCCAACCGGCTGCTCGACTTCGTGATCGACCGCGCCGAGGAGCGGCTGCGGCGGCGACAGGAGAAAGAGACCGCGCGGAAAACCGCGGGCAAGAAGCTGCGCCTGCCCGGCAAGCTCGCCGACTGCACCGATGCCGGCACCGAAGGCTCCGAGCTCTTCATCGTCGAGGGCGACTCGGCAGGCGGCAGCGCCAAGCAGGCGCGCGACCGCAAGACCCAGGCCGTGCTGCCGCTGCGCGGCAAGATCCTCAACGTCGCCTCCGCCGGCAAGGACAAGCTGACGGCGAACGCGCAGCTCTCCGACCTCGTGCAGGCGATCGGCTGCGGCCAGCTCCTGCATTATCGCGAAGAGGATCTGCGCTATCAGCGCATCATCATCATGACCGACGCCGACGTCGACGGCGCGCACATCGCATCGCTGCTGATCACGTTCTTCTACCGCCAGATGCCGCGGCTCATCGACGAAGGACATCTCTTCCTCGCGGTGCCGCCGCTGTACAAGCTGACCCACGGCCAGAAGTCGGTCTACGCGCGCGACGACAAACACAAGGAAGAGCTGATCAAGAGCGCGTTCAACGCCAACGCCAAGGTCGAGGTCAACCGCTTCAAAGGCCTTGGTGAGATGATGCCGGCGCAGCTCAAGGAAACCACCATGGATCCGAGCAAGCGGACGCTGCTCAAGGTGGTGCTGCTCGCCGACGATCGCGACACCACCGCGGATTCGGTGGAGCGGCTGATGGGCACCAAGGCCGAGGCGCGCTTCGCGTTCATCTCGGACAAGGCCGAGTTTGCCAGCGAGGAACTGCTCGACGTCTGAGGTGGCGCCCTACCGTCAAAAGCCCCGGCTCAGCTCCGGGGCTTTTTCGTTTGCAGCAGGATGTATCCGGTCAGCGACTCGGCCAGCGACTCACTGCCCCCAAGGCTGAGGCAGGATTGCTTCCATTTCGGACAAAGCCGGATTTGCTAACGAGAAGTTACCAGAAGCCGACCTTCAGAAAATGACGCAATATATTGAAAATATTCGACTATTTTGGATTTCAGCAATCGTGGCCGAAATCCCTACTGTGTGGCGTTTCCCGGCGACTGTGCCTGTCCGGCAACAGCATTTCGGCGGGAAACGTCTATAGTCCGGGCATCAGATCACACGGACTCAGTGCGCTCGCGCCTGCCAGACAGACCAAAGGTTGGGGATTTTAAAATGAAGAAGATTTTACTCGCTCTGACCGCGGTTGCGGCGATGACCGGTTCGGCCTCGGCGGCCGACCTCGCGGCCCGTCCCTATGTGAAGGCTCCGATGCCGGCGCCCGTCGCCAATTGGACCGGCTTCTACATCTTCGGCGGCGGCGGTGGCGGCCTCTCGAATGCCGATCAGTCGATTGTCGACACTGTCAGCGGCACCCCGCTGACGATCACCCAGCGCCAGGGCGGCTCGGGCTGGTTCGGCACCGTGGGCGCCGGTTACGACTGGCAGTTCAGCGGCACCTGGGTCGCTGGTGTGTTCGCTGACGGTCAGTTCGGCAGCATCCGCGCCACCATCCAGGATCCGGGCAACAATATCACGGGCAGCCAGAAGCTGGAAACCTCCTGGGCCGCTGGTGTGCGCCTCGGCTGGCTGGCCGCTCCGAACGTTCTCACCTACGTCAACGGCGGTTACTCGGGCGCCCACTTTGGCCAGACCAACTTCACTGACCTCGCTGGCGTCCCGGTCGGTGCCCACCTCAACAGCTACAACCGCAACGGCTGGTTCGTCGGTGGCGGCGTCGAGAATAGCCTGAACTTCTTCGGCATCAACTCGCCGGGCTGGTTCATGAAGACCGAGTATCGTTCTGCCTTCTACAACGCCAAGACCCAGGACGAGCTGTTCGACGTCAGCAATCTCCCGGTCGGCCAGAGCATCCGCGCCAACAGCTGGAACCAGACGATCTCGACCTCGCTGGTCTACCGCTTTAACTGGACCGGTCCGGTCGTCGCGAAGTACTGATCTGACCTGATCTTCAGACGTCAAAGCCCCGGCATTGTCCGGGGCTTTTTCGTTTTGGGGCCGTCAGCGGCTAACGCTGGCCTTCAGCGACCGGTACGCCTCTCCAAGCTGGCTCTCGATCTTCGCCCAGTCGGCAGCGGCGAATGGCCCCGCCCCGAGCATCGCGGAACGCCATGGCCTCTGCCCGCGCCATGCCGAACTGCCTGATGCCTGAATCGTCCGCGTTCTTGCCGTAGGTCAGCGCCGCCACGCGCGCGATGGTGAGGCCATAATCGCGCGGGCCGACCGCCTCGCGCCGAGCCTGCCACCAGTCAAGCTCGAGACGGGCGGCCTGCTCCGCGTCGAATGCCACGGGCGCGGCCGGCGCGAAATCCCGGTAGTACGCCACGAGGGCCGGCAGGGCCGCATCGGCTTCCCGGCGAGACCGCGTCGGCTGGAACGTCCTGGCGGCTCCGGCGGCGCTGAGCACGATCTGCAGGCTCTTGAGCGGAGAAAAGCCGAACTGCGTCCGCGTCGAATCGTAGAGATGGAAGAACAGCGCGGCGTGGCGTTTGTCGTAATAGTCGCGCCACATCGCGGTCTCGAGCCGCGCCATCTCGGCGGGATCGAACGCCCGCAGATCCGCATGACGCGGAATGACGGCATAGACCGCGATCAGTGCGATCGCAGCCGCGGTACCTGCGAACATCTTGCGCACGGACATGGGTCCTCCCAGCGGTCCTGCATCCGCAGCCATTGTATCCAAACCGAAGCTACGGCTAGTCTGGCGGGAAGTTTTCGCGACCCGTGGCGATCGTTGATGCCGTGGGCCGCGACAGAAGCTGACCGATGGGAGGATTGCATGCGCAGATTTCTGCTGATCGCAGGCCTGTTTGCGCTCGCCGTCGGGCTGCTCTGGATCGGACAGGGCACGGGCACCGTCCCCTGGCCGCGGTCGAGCTTCATGATCGACCAGTTGCAATGGGCCGGCTATGGCGCAGCCATGGCCGGCCTCGGGCTGGTCCTGATCTGGCAGAGCAACCAATAGAAGAAACCAGGGAATACGAATATGACATCCAACCGGTTCGATCTCCGCGGCAAAGTCGCGATCGTCACAGGGGGCAATGGCGGCATCGGGCTTGGCCTCGCCCACGGGCTCGCCGACGCCGGCGCCGATATCGCCGTGGTCGGACGCAATGAAGCCAAGTCGGCTGCCGCCGTCGCCGACCTCAAGGCGCGCGGCGTCAAGGCGATTGCCGTCACCACCGACGTCACCGACAAGGCGGCGGTCGCGGCCATGATCGACCGCGTGGTGAAGGAGCTCGGCCGTATCGACATCCTCATCAACAATGCCGGCATGAGCATCCGAAAGCCGCCGCACGAGCTCGAGCTCGACGAATGGAACAAGGTGATCGACACCAACCTCACCAGCGCCTTCGTGTGCTCGAAGCTGGCCTATCCGGCACTGAAGGCGTCGGGCAACGGCAAGGTGATCAATATCGGCTCGATGATGTCGATCTTCGGCGCGAGCTTCGCGACGGCCTATGCCGCCAGCAAGGGCGGCATCGTGCAGTACACCCGCGCCTGCGCCAATGCCTGGGCACCCGACAACATCCAGGTCAACGCCATCCTGCCGGGCTGGATCGACACCGATCTCACGCGCGGCGCGCGGCAGCAGGTGTCCGGCCTGCACGAGCGCGTGCTGGCGCGCACGCCCGCGGGACGCTGGGGCGACATCGACGACTTCGCCGGCATCGCCGTGTTCCTCGCCTCGCCCGCCTCGAACTTCGTCACGGGCACTGCAATCCCCGTCGACGGCGGGTTCTCGGTGATGGCCTGAAGGCCGTCCTGCACGCAGAAAGCTTGCACGCAAAAAAGAAGCCCCGGCGATGCCGGGGCTTTCAAATTTGGGTAGTGATCGTCTTCTACAGCTGCTTAGTCGTTCGTTGGCGTCTCAGTAGCGGGCGATGACCGGCGCGTCGAACTTGTAGCTCGCGCGCACGACGGCCCACTGGATGTCACGCGGCTTGGCATCGAAGGTGTAATTCCCCGAGGTGCCGCCGAGCTGATAGGTCTGGCTGCCGAAGGCCGCGTAGTTGTATTCGAGACCGACGATCCAGTTGCGGGTGATGCCGTATTCCCAGCCGGCGCCGACGGTCCAGCCGTTGGCCCAGTGGGTCTGACCGCCGCTGCCCGTCGACGGGGCGACCGTGTCGCTGACGTTGAGACGGTTGTTCACGCCGGCATAGCCGCCCTTGATGTAGAACAGGTTGTTCTGCACGGCGAAGCCGGCGCGACCGACGACGGTCGCGAGCACGTTGGCGCGCCAGGTGAAGATATCGTCAGCGGCGCCGAAGGCGGTGTTCACGACCGTGCCCTTGTTGTCGAGGCCGGAGATCGTGCCTTCCATGCCGAACACGTAGTTGTTGGCCTGCCAATTGTAGCCGATCTGGGCGCCGCCCATGATGCCGGCGCCACGCTGGCGATAGCCCTGGCCCGGAACGAGATCGCCGAACAGCGCGCCGGTCCCGTTGTTGATGAACTGCTCGTTGGTCCATGCGCCACCGATGTGACCGCCGACATAGAAACCGGTCCAGTTGAACAGCGGCTCGACATAAGCGGGCGCCTTCGTGTAGCGCGCACCGAGATCGGCGGCGGAGGCAGCGCCGGTCGAAACCAGAGCGGTCGTGCAGGCGAAGGCAGCAATCAATTTGTTACGCATGGTACACCCCGTGTCCTTTGATGGGTGCACGCTCACACGCAGGTCTTACTCAAATTTGAATCAAGAAAGTTAAGACGCCGGATTGGCAATCGGTGCGCTGTGAATCCGTCTGCGCTGTTGCACGCGCGCAACGCGCCACGCGCGATTTAACGCGGCATTATCCCTATTGAATTGCTCCGTTACGATCCGGGCGCTGCCTTGGACTGCACGTGCTCGGGCCGCACGCCGATTGCAAGCAGGCGCGCCGGAATGCCCTGGAGCCATGGCAGCGCGGTGATCAGGCGCACGATCAGCGGCACCTTCAGCGGCCGTTCGCCGGCCTGCAAGGCGCCGCTGATGATGTTGTTCTGCACGATCACCTGCATGCGCTGCGTCATCCTCACCGGAAACTCGCGCCGGCGGCGCACAGCATCGAGCTCGTCGTCGGAGGGGCAGCCGTGCCGAAGCTTGTCCGCCAGCAGATTGGCGGTCGCGACCGCATCCTGCACGGCGAGATTGACGCCGACGCCGCCGACCGGCGACATCGCATGCGCGGCATCGCCGATGCAAAGCAGGCCCGGCCGCGTCCAGTGCGTCAGGCGGTTGATCGCGACGGTCAGCAGCTTGAAATCGTCAAGACTCTTCACGTCGGCAAGGCCGTTTCTGAGCACTGGCGCCATGCGTACGACGTCGTCGAGCAGCGCCGGCAATCCCCTCGCCTTCACCGCCCCGTACTGTCCCTTGGCGATGACATAGGCGCATTGCCAGTAATCGCCGCGGTCGAAGGTGACCATCATCTTTCCGGGCTCGACGCGCGCGAACAGGTTCTCGGTCTCGTCCGCCCTGCGGCCGACACGGAACCACAACACGTCCATCGGCGCGCCGATCTCCTCGACCTTGAGGTCGGCGCGCTCGCGCACGGTCGAATGCCGGCCGTCGCAGGCAACGGTGAGATCGGCTTCGATGTCGATCGGCCCGTCCGGCGTCATCGCACGCACGCCGGCGATGGTCTCGCCGCGGCGGATCAGATCGACGGCTTCCGTGTTCATCATCACCTTGAGCGAGGGAAAACGCTGGCCGGCCTCGCGCAGGAAATTCAGGAAGTCCCATTGCGGCATGAAGGCGATGAACGGGTACTTGGTATGGAGCCTTCTGAGATCGGCGATGCGCACATGGGTGCCGCCAAACAGGCCGTCCATCGTCTGCAAGCGTTGATGCGGCAGCTTCAAGAAGGCGTCGATCAGGCCGAGCTCGTCCATCACCTGGAGCGTCGAGGGATGCACCGTGTCGCCGCGGAAGTCCCGGAAGAAGTCCGCATGCTTCTCCAGCACCACGACATCGATGCCGGCACGTCCGAGGAGATAACCCAGCATCATGCCGGCCGGCCCGCCGCCGACAATGCAACACCGGGCTCTCACGGAGTGACGCACGGCGTGCTGCGGCGTATCTGAATCCGACATCAGCTCCTCGCTTACAACTTTAGTCCCTTGTGCGGTGCAACAAGCCGGATTTGGTTTGCCGCATTGCCGAATGGCCGGTAGCGTTGCTGATGATTTCGATTGATTTCAGGATGAACTAGTGTTGCACACCATACTGATCCTGCTTGGCATTTGGCTGCTGATCAACGTACTTTTTGTCGTGATCATGCTGCCGCCGCGCAAGCCGCGGAAGTCGGATCCGCACGATTCCGGAACACTCGCGCCGGTGCGGATCGACCAGAACGGCTATCCGTTCGAGGAGCAGGAGAAGTTCCTGCTTCGCCACGTCATCATCTCGATCGCCATGGGGACGTTCTTCTCGCTGGCGCCCCCCTTGATGGAGGCAATCGACTCCATCAAGCGCTTCATCGGAAAGCGTCGCGGCGAGTGAAGTTCCTCGCGGGAACTGAACTCGCCGCCCCATGCATCAACGGAATGCAGACCGCTCAATTGTTGCTGCGGTTCACCGTCCGAAAACTCTTGATCTCCGACACGCTGCCGTCGCGATAAGTCAGTTCTACCGAGACGAACTGCGTGGCCGGGGCGAGCTTCATGTAGAGCGGCATGCCGGCCGAGATCGCGCTGGGGTCGCGCATATCGCAGCCCGGCATCTTCAGCACCTGGTTGGGCACCGCGGAGTCGATGCCGATGCGCACCTCGCGGATCGCGCAGCGATACGAGACGAGGTGCGTGTAGTAGACCAGCAGCCCGTTGAACTCGCGGAATGACAGCCAGCTCGTCGCCGTCATGTCGAGGATCTTGCGCTGGTCGCGGATCAGCGCGGCCTCGGGATCGAACCTGATCGGGAATGGCCCCTGCATGTCACCGGACTGGTCGACATAACGAACCTCGATCGTGCCGGCCTGCGCGTCAGGCGGCAGCTCGATCGACGGGTTCGGCATCCGCTTGCGGGTGCGCGGATCGAGCGTGTCGATGAAACCAGTCTCGCGGAAATCGCCCTTGCCGGCCATGCGCCAGGAGATACCAAGCGTCGGGTCGGCGAAGGAGAACACCACGCTCCAGCCGCCATTGTGGCGCGAGAAGCTCGCGATCGGCGCGTTGGTGGTTTCTTCCTTGGGCACACGCGGCACCGACACCGGCGGCAGCGCCGCGAGCTGCTGCGGCGCCGGTTCGGCCGGGCGCGCAGCCGTGTCCTTGGCAATGCCGCTCAAGAAAACGTCGTCGACCATCTGGTCGAAATAGACCGGCACCTGCCGGTGCTTGACGGTGTCGGCCATCTCGCTGACGAGACGGCGGGTGCGCTGCGCCACCTGCACGAGGTTCTCGCCGGGCTGGAGCAGTTCCTTGGCGAAGGTGCGCGTGAACACCGAATTGGGATTGGCGTCGTCGTTGGAGAGGCGATCAAGCGCGGTCTGGCGCGGACCTGCGGAAAACACCGAGAAAACGCCTTCGGGCAGCTGCATCATCGGCGCGAGCCCGCCGCCGCCGGCGACCGCGCGGGTGCCTTTGCGCTCGAACGGATTGTTGCGGCAGGCGTCGAACACCAGGATCGACGTGCGCGCCTTCTTGTTCTGAAGGCGCTCGACGATGCGGTCGGCCAGGATCGACGCGTCGCGCACCAGCTCTTCCTGCCCTTCCGTCGCCGCCGGGACGTCGGTCGGCAGGAGGTAGTTCTGGCCCGCGATCTCGAAGCCGTGGCCGGCGTAGAAGAAGAATGCGGTGTCGCCGGGCTCGATCGCCCTGTCGAAGGCGAGCAGCGTCTCGGAGAATTGCTGCCGGCTCTGGTTCTCGGCGACCATCACCGAGAAGCCGAGCTGCTTCAGCGTATCGCCCATGGTGCGGGCGTCGTTGACCGCCTTGAGCAGTTTAGGAACGTTCCTGTAGTCGTTGTTGCCGACGACGAGGGCAACGCGCTTCTCGGCTTGCGCGGGAAGCGCGAAGCCGCTGAGTCCCACCGCAAGGCCAAGGGCCGCCAGAATTCTGAAAAGCCGACGCGTCATCGCAAGATTCCCGTTGCAGAATGGCCATTCGCCGGTTCCCTCGAACAGTCGTTCATTGGCCCCCCTGGCGCTGATGTGATAGTCGGCCCAGCCATATCGACGGTTCAACGGCCTTGCAGTCCCGGTTCCGTCGTCTGGACTATGGCAGATTCCGCTGGAATCTGCTTTTTCTTGGACCCTGGGCAATTGCGCCGCAAGCGGGGGCTGCCGTGTATCGCTGGTGTACCGACGAGGTCGAGCCGCATGACCGCTTCGACTATTGGCGCGAGGTCCGCGCCAAGGGTCTGTTCGGCGTCACAGCGGAACTCGAGCGCGAGCGGCGCGGCGATTTCTACGGCGAATTCTCGCTGCGCCAGCTCGGCGGCGCCGGCCTCGTCGAACTGAAGGCTTCGCACTACACGGTCGAGCGCAGCACGTCCGACATCGCCTACGCACCAGGTGACAGCATCTGCGTCTACCAGCAACTCGGCAGCGGCGGCTGGTTCGGCGGCATGCGCGCAAGCGACTTCGCGATCGCCAATGGCAGCTTTGCCACCAGCCACACCGACCAGCCCTACCGCACCGCCCCGCTCGGCGCAGGGGGCTTCCACCTGCGCATCCTGAAGATCCCCGTGAGCGGCCTGACAACGCAGGACAAGCGCCTGCACGAGCTTGCGCCCCGGACGTTCGACGATCCCGGCCTGGCGCCCCTGCTCGGCGCCTGCTTCGCCGATCTCGGCGAGGCCGCCGCTAACGATGACGGCGCCCTTGATGCGACTTCGCTGGTCCAGGCCCTCGCCCATCTGGCCCTGATCGAGCGCGGCATCGTGCGGCCCGGCAGCCGTCTGGGGCAGGCCGCGCTGCGGACCGCCCGGCTCTCGCAGGCGCGGCGCCTGATCGCACGCCACCTCCAAGACCCCGGTCTGGCGCCGACGATGGTGGCCGACCTGCTCGGCGTGTCCGTGCGTCACCTGCACATGCTGTTCGAGACCGCGGCGAAGAGTTTTTCGCAGACCGTGACGGAGGAACGCCTGAAGCAGAGCCGCCGCCTGATGCGCGAGGCGCCGGACCGGCTCATCGCCGACATCGCAGCCTCCTGCGGCTTCGAGAGCCTGGCGACCTATTACCGGGTCTTCAACGCCGCCTACGGGATGGCCCCCGGCGACTTCCGGGCCCAGGGCCCAGAACGGCGCTAGCCGTCCCTCCGGCGGGATGTCACCGGCCAACGGACGAGGCGGAAAAGCCGAGCCGGACCCGCTATTTGGGCAAAAACCTCAGGTTTTTTAGGGCCTTCCCGCGCCCGCTCCATTGACTTTGGCCGATTCCTGCCTATGTTCCGGGTCGACGCGGCTCAGATCGAAGACCGATTCCTGAGCCTGGCGCTTTGTTCGCGTGAGTCAGCACCCCCAGCTTCTTTGAGAGCGCGCCGTTTCGGGGTGGAACGCGACAGCCTTAATTACCCTCGATTCCGAACGGCGGTTTCGACCAGAGGCTCAATGTCCTTTTCAAATCTCGGACTGTCCGAAAAAGTCCTCGCCGCAGTGGCGGCCACCGGTTACACAAACCCCACCCCCATTCAGGAACAGGCGATCCCCCACGTCCTCGCACGCAAGGACGTGCTCGGCATCGCCCAGACCGGCACCGGCAAGACCGCGGCCTTCGTGCTGCCGATGCTCACCATTCTCGAGAAGGGCAGAGCCCGGGCGCGCATGCCGCGCACGCTGATCCTCGAGCCGACCCGCGAGCTCGCGGCGCAGGTGAAGGAAAACTTCGACCGCTACGGCGCCGGCCAGAAGCTCAACGTCGCGCTGCTGATCGGCGGCGTTTCCTTCGGCGACCAGGATGCCAAGCTGACGCGCGGCGTCGACGTGCTGATCGCCACCCCCGGCCGCCTGCTCGACCACACCGAGCGCGGCGGCCTCCTGCTCACCGGCGTCGAGCTGCTGGTCATCGACGAAGCCGACCGCATGCTGGACATGGGCTTCATTCCCGACATCGAGCGCGTCTGCAAGCTCGTCCCGTTCACCCGGCAGACCCTGTTCTTCACCGCGACCATGCCGCCGGAAATCCGGCGCATCACCGAGACCTTCCTGCATAATCCGCAGAAGGTCGAGGTCTCCAAGCCCGCCACCACCGCCGTGACCGTCACGCAGTCACAGGTGCCCGCGGGGCGCGAGGCGCATGAGAAGCGCGAATTGCTTCGCCGCCTGCTGCGCGAGGCCAAGGATCTCAAGAACGCGATCATCTTCTGCAATCGCAAGCGCGAGGTCGCGATCGTTCACAAATCGCTCCAGAAGCACGGCTTCAGCGTCGGCGCGCTGCACGGCGACATGGACCAGCCGGCCCGCATGGCGGCGCTCGAACAATTCCGCAAGGGTGAGCTGCCGCTGCTGGTCGCCTCCGACGTCGCCGCCCGCGGCCTCGACATTCCCGAAGTCAGCCACGTCTTCAATTTCGACGTCCCCCATCATCCGGACGACTATGTCCATCGCGTCGGCCGCACCGGCCGTGCCGGCCGCACCGGTACCGCGATCTCGATCGTCACGCCGCTCGACCAGAAGTCGATGGTCGCGATCGAGAAGCTGATCGGCCAGAGCATTCCGCGCGCCGAGGGCGATTACGCGATCCACACTGAGGCCGGCGATGCGACCGAGCGCCCGCGCGAGCAGCGCGGCCGGGAGCGTTCGCGCGGCGGACGCGGCAAGCCGCAGCGCGGCGGTCGCGACCGTGAGCGCAGCCACGAGCCGCGCGAGGCCCGTGGCGAGGCGAGACATGCTTCTGAAGCACGCCCCGCAGCCGAGGCGAAGCCCGCACGCGAGGCGAGGCCTCCGCGTGAAGCCAGGCAAGCATCCGAGCCGCGTCATGGCTCGCGCCAGCAGGCCAATGCATCGCATGTCCCGTCGATCGGCCGCCCCGAACCGCGTCGCCAGCGCGAGGTCGATACCGAGCCCGGCGATCACTCGCACCTTCCGGCGTTTCTGCTCCGGCCAGTGCGTTCTCCCGCCGGCGCCTGACGCGCCGGCGCACGTCAGGTCCGGTTGAGTAGAGCCGCTTCACACTTTTTCTGATGCATTCGCGAACGTCTGTTTACACGGCGTTCACGATCGTCCGTTAGCCTACGAACATAATTTAAGCATTGCTGCGGTCGACGGCGCATCGACCGCTGTGGGGTATGTTCCGTGGTCAAGGTGCTCGACGAACACGAACGCACGATGGCGTTCGCCGAAGTGGCTCTCGGTCAGATCCGTTCGCTTCGACAGACTGCAATTCCCCGCAATTACGAGATCTGGTACGTCTACGCCACTGGCTACAACGCACCGCTCAACAAGATCATCAACGAGACTCTGGCGCGCCACGGCAAGCTGACCGAAGGCGATCTCGAGCAGATCTACGAGACCTATCTTTCCCACATCAAGACCACCGACCGCATCGACAAGGTCGGCGCACGCGTCATCGGCGAGATCGACGACGTGATGAAGGTGCTGAGCGAAGCGCTCGGTGTGACCGGCTCCTACGATGCCAGCCTGTCGGGCGCGACCGAGAAACTGTCGTCGGCCAAGAGCCGCGACCAGATCAAGTCGATCGTCGAGACGCTGCTGCGTTCGACCAGCGAGATGCGCGAGACCAACAAGGCGCTCGAAGACCGGCTGACGCTGTCCAGGAACGAGATCAGCAATCTCCAGCAGAGCCTGGAGGCGATCCGCGCCGAGAGCCTGACCGATCCGCTTACGGGGCTTGGCAATCGCAAATATTTCGACCGCATGATCGGCATGGCCGTGCAGAGCGCGCTCGCCTCGGGCGAGCCGCTGTCCCTGCTGCTGTTCGACATCGATCATTTCAAGTCGTTCAACGATTCCTACGGCCACCTCACCGGCGACCAGGTCCTGCGCCTGGTCGGCCTGTCCATGAAGCAAACCATCAAGGGACAGGACATCACCGCGCGCTATGGCGGCGAGGAGTTCGCGGTCCTGCTGCCCAACACGGCGCTACGCCAGGCGCTTACCGTGGCCGATCACATCCGCCGCGCCGTGATGGCGAAGGAATTGAAGAAGAAATCGACCGGCGAGATCCTTGGCCGCGTCACCATCTCCGTCGGCGTTTCGATGTTGAAGCCGGGCGACGACACCGACGCGCTGATCGAACGCGCGGATGCCTGCCTCTATGCCGCCAAGCGCAACGGCCGCAACCGCGTGATCTGCGAGGCCGATCCGGAATTCGCCATCGAGTCGCACAGCCGGGTGGCGTAGCTTTTCACCGACTGCCGTAGGATGGGCAAAGGCGCATAGCGCCGTGCCCACGAATACTTCCGGTGAGTCAAAGTTCGTTGGTGGGCACGCTCCGCTTTGCCCACCCTACGGCACCGCAGCTTGACATTCTGCCGTGGCGGACAACATCCGACACGACAATATTGGCCGCCTGCCCCCTGCAAAGGACGTCGTCGTCGTGCCCAACAACCCCCACGACTTTCACACACCGCAACCGTCCTACACCAGGGACGAACTGCTGAGATCGAGCGAGGGCGGCTATTTCGGGCCGGGCAATGCGCAATTGCCGGCGCCCCCGATGCTGATGATGGACCGCATCACTGAGATCAGCTTGGACGGCGGCGAGTTCGGCAAGGGCCATATCGTCGGCGAGCTCGACATCGCGCCCGGACACTGGTTCTTCGATTGCCTTTATCGCGGCGACCCGATGATGCCGGCGTCTCTGGGGCTCGACGCCATGTGGCAGGTGATCGGCTATTGGCTCGGCTGGTCGGGCTCACCGGGCAAGGGCCGCGCCATCGGTGTCGGCGAGGTCGAGGTCACGGGATCCATCACACCGGACATGCGGCGCGTACGCTACGAGGTCGCCATGCGCCAGGTCCGGCGCGGCAAGCTGGTGCTCGGAATTGCCGACGGTCGCGTGCTTGCCGATGATGTGTGCGTCTTCGTGGCCAAGGACATGAGAGTTGGCCTGACCAAGGCCGTGGATTGAAGGGCCGTAGGCCGGGCAAAGGCGCGTAGCGCCGTGCCCAACATCTCTCCACACGACGACCTTAACGGTGGGCACGCTTCGCTTTGCCCACCCTGCGAACCTTCTTCTTGACTGCTTTCTTGACCGGCCGCTTCTTGGCGACAGGCTTCTTCCGCTCCGCCTTCTTCGCCGCCGCTTTCTTGCCCTTGGGCCGTTTCTTCACCTTGGCGCGCTGGGCTGCGGCGAGGGCCGCCCTCGCCCATTGCGCAAGCTCCTCGGAATCGTCGAACAGCCGCGCCGGCAGCTCCCAGTAAGAGTTCACCAGCACGGTCTTGGCGCGGGTCGAATACTGGAACGGCTTTGAGCCTTCGGCTTCAAAGTCCGGGATGGTCGCCTCATCGGCACGGAAGAACAGGCCGGCGCGCAAGGCGAGCGCGAAGTTGACGCCGTCGACGGAGATACCGTGGCCGGAGAACATCTTGCGGATGGTGACGGGGCCGAAATCGGCGAACAGGTCAATCAGGAATTCGCGGTCCATGGCCCAACTCTCTCCCAGTGTCGTCCCTGCGAAAGCAGGGACCCATAGCCACAGAGAGAAGTTTAGCGAAGACTGTTCGTCGTACCAGCGTCGGTACGAAAACCGCCCATCATCGCGAGATCACGCGGTATGGGTCCCTGCGCCCCGTGCGCAATTGCGCACTAGGCAGGGACGACAGCGGTGTGAGTGGCAAGAGCCAAGCTTACCCGTCGATCTTGGCGGGGCGCAGCTCGACCGACTCGCCGCAGCCGCAGGCAGAGATCTGGTTGGGGTTGTTGAAGACGAACTGGGCCTGCATCTTGTCGGCCTTGTAGTCCATCTCGGTGCCGAGCAGGAACAGCACGGCCTTGGGATCGACCAGGATCTTGACGCCCTTGTCCTCGACGACCTCGTCGGTCGGGCGGACATCGTGGGCGTATTCGACCGTGTAGGACTGGCCGGCGCAGCCGCCGTTTTTCACGCCGACGCGCAAGCCCACGATCTCGGAGTCCGCGCGCTGCGTCAGCTCGCTGATGCGCTGCGCTGCGGCATCCGTCAGCCGCATCACCTGCGGGCGGGGGCGCCGGGGCTTTGGTGTCGAAGCTGGTGTCGCCTGGGTCATGTTATTTATGTGGTCCGTTGCGGAGCGAATTCAATGCGAGCTGAGACCGTCACCACATGTTGAGCACGAGGCGGGCCTCGTCGCTCATGCGCTCGGGCGACCACGGCGGCTCCCAGACGACCTTGACGTCGACCACGCCGACGCCGGGGACGCTGGCGACCGCGTTCTCGACCATGGTCGGCAGCTCGCCGGCGGCCGGGCAGTTCGGCGTCGTCAGCGTCATCTGGACGTCGACCGAACGGTCGTCCTTGATCTCGACCTTGTAGATCAGGCCGAGCTCGTAAATGTCGGCCGGAATTTCCGGATCGAACACGGTCTTGAGCCCCGCAATGATCTCGGTGGTGAGACGCTCGGTCTCCTCAGGCGGCAGCGCCGACTGGGTCTCCATCGGATTGGCTTTGATTTCGGCCGTGTCACTCATGCGAACAAATCCCGCGCCTTCAAGAGCGCCTGTGCCAGATGATCGACTTCTTCCCGCGTATTATACATGCCGAACGAGGCCCGGCAGGTGGCCGTCACGTTGAACCGCTCTAAAAGCGGCATCACGCAATGGGTGCCGGCGCGCACCGCGATGCCCTGGCGGTCGATCACGGTGGCGACGTCATGGGCGTGGGCGCCCTTGAGCTCGAAGGAGATCACCGGGCCCTTGCCGCGGGCCGTGCCGATCAGCCGCAGCGAGTTGATCTCGCGCAGCTTCTCCTGGGCGTAGGCCGTGAGATCGGCCTCGTGCGCGGCGATGCGCTCCTTACCGATCGAATTGACGTAGTCGATGGCAGCTCCCAGGCCCACGGCCTCGACGATCGCGGGCGTGCCCGCCTCGAATTTGTGCGGGGGATCGCCATAGGTGACGACGTCGCGCGAGACCTCGCGGATCATCTCGCCGCCGCCGTTATAGGGGCGCATCGCGACGAGGTGGTCGTACTTGGCCCAGAGGATGCCGATGCCGGTCGGCCCGTAGACCTTGTGGCCGGTGAAGACATAGAAATCGCAGCCGAGATCCTGGACGTCGACAGGCAGATGCACCGCACCCTGGCTGCCGTCGACCAGCACGGGGATGCCGCGCGCATGGGCGATCTTCACGACGTCCTTGACCGGAACGATGGTTCCGAGCGCGTTCGACATCTGCGTGATCGCGACCAGCTTGGTCTTCGGCGTCAGCAGCTTCTCGAATTCATCGACGAGGAAGTTGCCCTCGTCGTCGACCGGCGCCCATTTGATCACCGCGCCATGACGTTCCCTGAGGAAATGCCAGGGCACGATGTTGGAGTGGTGCTCCATGATCGAGATGACGATCTCGTCGCCCGCCTTGATGTTCGGTTCGCCCCAGGACGATGCGACCAGATTGATCGCCTCCGTCGCGTTGCGGGTGAAGATCACTTCCTCAGTGCGGGGCGCGTTGATGAACTGCGCCACCTTGGTGCGACCGCCCTCATAGGCTTCGGTCGCGGCATTGGCGAGGTAATGCAGGCCGCGATGCACATTGGCGTATTCGCTCGTATAGGCCTGCGTCATGCGGTCGAGCACGACTTGCGGCTTCTGCGCGGACGCGGCGTTGTCGAGATACACCAGCGGCTTGCCGTAGACCTGCATCGCGAGCGCCGGAAAGTCCTGGCGCACGCGGGCCACGTCATAGGCCCCGTTCTTGACCGCCGGATGCGTGCTCATGACCGACGCTCCAGCCAGCGCTCGGCAATGCCGATCACATGCTCGCGCAAGCCGTCATCGGCGATCTGCTCGATCGCCTCGCCGACGAAGGCCTGGATCAGCAGCGCCTGAGCCTGCTTCTCCGGCAGACCGCGCGCCTTCAGATAGAACAGGAGGCTGTCGTCGAGCGCACCGGCGGTGGCACCGTGGCCGCAGGAGACGTCGTCGGCGAAGATCTCGAGCTCCGGCTTGTTGTCGGCCTCGGCTTCGTCCGAGAGCAGCAAGGCTCGGGTCATCATCTTGCCGTCGGTCTTCTGGGCATCGGGACGGACGATGATGCGGCCCTGGAACACCGAATGGGCGCGGTCGTCGATCACGGCGCGGAACACCTCGCGGCTGACGCAGTTCGGCACGGCATGATCGACCACCAGCGTGGTGTCGCCATGCTCGGTTTTCTGCAGCAGGTTCACGCCGTTGGCGGAGAGCTCGCTGCCCTCCCCTGCCAGCGTGATGAAGCCCTGCAGACGGCTCACGGCTGCGCCCGTGGTCATGTTGAAGAAATTGAACTTCACGTTGGCGCCGACGGTGACGAACTGCGAGGTCACGTTCACCGCATCAGGCGCATCGTCCAGCAGGCGAATATGCGCGACGTCGGCATCATCGCCGACCGTCACGATCACGGCGTCGTTGACCTGGTAGGCCGTGGCACCGGCCGCAACGAAGCTCTCGACGATAGTGGCGCGAGCGCCCTTCCCGATCGCGACCTGCGAACGGGTGAAGGCCGACGCGGAAGCAGCGGTCGCGATGTGGATGATCTGGATCGGCGCGGACAGCTGCGCGCCATCGGCGATATCAAGCACGACACCGTCGGTCGCCATCGCGGCATTGAGTGCGATCACGGCATCGGTGGCTGCGGTCTTCAGGAGACCGGCATCCTTTTCCAGCGTCTCCCGCGACGCCTTGAAGCCAACGTCAGAGGCCAACGCCTTGACGTCGGAGAGATCGGCCGCGAATACGCCGTCGACCAGCACCAGCTTGCGAGCGCCGGCGATCGCATTCGCCTTCACGGCGTCCGCGGCGCGCTTCAGGGCAGCCGCATCGGGTGCGGCTGCCAGCGGCAGCACCTCGCCGACCAGCGCGCGCAGGTCGGTGTATTTCCATTCCTCGATCCGGCGGTGCGGCAGGCCGAGACGCTCATAGCTCTCGAACGCCTCGCGGCGCGCCGCGATCACGGAAGGCGAACCCGGCAGGCGGCCCTCGGCGCTGGCGAACAGATCGCTCACCGCGCGGCCATTTCCGGTCTTTGCCACAGCAACGTTCATCGCAAAATTCCTTACGCGGCATCCTCGAACTGGGCATAGCCGGACGCTTCCAGTTCCAGCGCCAGATCCTTGCCGCCGCTCTTCACGACACGGCCCTTCGACATCACGTGCACGAAATCGGGCACGATGTAGTTGAGCAGCCGCTGATAGTGGGTGATCACGACCATCGCGCGCCCCGGCGAGCGCAGCGCATTGACGCCGTCGGCCGCGATGCGCAACGCGTCGATGTCGAGGCCGGAATCCATCTCGTCGAGGATGCACAGGCTCGGCTCGAACAGCGCCATCTGCAGCACCTCGTTGCGCTTCTTCTCGCCGCCGGAAAAGCCGACATTGACGCCGCGCTTGAGCATGTCCTGCGGGATGTTCAGCGACTTCGAGACCTCACGGACCTTCTTCAGGAAGTCCGGGGTCGAATATTCGCTCTCGCCGCGGGCCTTGCGCTGCGCGTTCAGCGCGGTGCGCAGGAAGGTCATGGTGGCCACGCCGGGAATCTCGACCGGGTACTGGAACGCCAGAAACACGCCCTTGGCGGCGCGCTCGTCGGGATCCATCTCCAGAAGATCCTCGCCCTTGAACAGGATCTGGCCGTCAGTGACCTCATAGCCGGGCTTGCCGGCGATGACGTGGGAGAGCGTCGACTTGCCGGAGCCGTTCGGCCCCATGATCGCGTGCACCTCGCCCTCGTTCACGGTCAGCGTCAGCCCGTGGAGGATCTCACGCTCCTCGACACGAACCTTGAGGTCTTTCACTTCAAGCAAAGCCATCTTGGTGTCCAGTCTATTCAAAATGATGCATGGAGCGCCGTAGCGCACCGCTAGGGGTCGGCGATCAGCCGACCGACCCTTCAAGCGAGATCGAGATCAGCTTCTGCGCTTCCACCGCGAATTCCATCGGCAGCTGCTGAAGCACGTCCTTGACGAAGCCGTTGACGACGAGGCCGACCGCCTCCTCCTGCGAAAGACCGCGCTGGATGCAGTAGAACAGCACGTCTTCGGAGATCTTCGAGGTCGTCGCCTCGTGCTCGAACGTCGCCGAGGAGTTCTTGGCTTCGATGTACGGCACGGTGTGCGCGCCGCATTTGTCGCCGATCAACAAGGAATCACAGGCCGTGAAGTTGCGCGCGCCGGTCGCTTTCCGATGCGCGGTAACGAGGCCGCGATAGGTGTTCTGCGACTTGCCGGCGGCGATGCCCTTGGAGATGATCCGGCTCGACGTGTTCTTGCCGAGGTGAATCATCTTGGTGCCCGAGTCGACCTGCTGGAAGCCGTTCGAGATCGCGATCGAGTAGAACTCGCCGCTCGAATTGTCACCGCGCAGGATGCAGCTCGGATATTTCCAGGTGATCGCCGAACCGGTCTCGACCTGGGTCCAGGAGATCTTGGAACGGTCGCCGCGGCAGTCGCCACGCTTGGTGACGAAGTTGTAGATGCCGCCCTTGCCTTCCGAGTTGCCGGGATACCAGTTCTGCACCGTCGAATATTTGATCTCGGCGTCGTCATGCGCGACGAGCTCGACGACGGCGGCGTGAAGCTGGTTCTCGTCGCGCTGCGGCGCGGTGCAGCCTTCGAGATAGGAGACGTAGGACCCCTTGTCCGCGATGATCAGCGTGCGCTCGAACTGGCCGGTGTTGCGCTCGTTGATGCGGAAATAGGTCGACAGCTCCATCGGGCAGCGCACGCCCGGCGGCACGTAGACGAACGAGCCGTCCGAGAATACCGCCGAGTTCAGCGTCGCGTAGAAATTGTCCGAGGTCGGAACCACCGATCCCAGATATTTCTGCACCAGCTCGGGATGCTCGCGGATCGCCTCCGAGATCGGCATGAAGATCACGCCGGCCTTCTTCAGCTCCGCCTTGAAGGTGGTCGCAACCGAAACCGAGTCGAAGACCGCATCGACCGCGATCTTGCGGCGGGCCGGGTCTTCCTCGCCGGGCTTAGGCTCGACGCCTTCGAGCATGGCGACTTCCCGCAAGGGGATGCCGAGCTTCTCGTAGGTCTTGAGAATCTCCGGATCGATCTCGTCAAGCGAGGTGACCGTCTTCTTCGGCTTCGGCGCCGCGTAGTAATAGAGGTCCTGGAAGTCGATCTTGGGATAATCGACGCGCGCCCAGGTCGGCTCGGTCATGGTCAGCCAGCGCCGATAGGCCTCAAGCCGCCACTGGAGCATCCAGGCGGGCTCGTTCTTCTTCTGCGAGATGAATTTTACGATCTCTTCCGACAGCCCCTTGGGGGCCTTCTCGGAGTCGATCAGGGTCTCAAACCCATAACGATACTGGTCGACGTCGATGCGCTTCACGCGCTCGACCGTCTCTTGTACGGCTGGCATTCCATCCTCCGCTCGCGGTTTCAAGGACCGCGGTGGATCAAACTCAAACGACTATTACGATGTTTTTCTGCGGAAAGCACGTGCTTAGAACCGTTCAAGCCGTGTTTCGTCGCTTAGCCTCTAAGTAGGGTATTACCAAGCTTTCGCCAAGCCTCTAACGCCCTATTGATATCATCTGGTTCCGTGGACCAGCCCAGACTGAGACGCACCGCTCCCTGAGCAATGGTGGCATCATACCCCATAGCCGACAGCACGTGGGACGGCTGGACCTTGCCGGAGGAACAGGCGGAACCTGAGGAGACGGCGACGCCTTCCAGGTCGAAGCCGATCACGGCGGTCTCTGCCTTCAGGCCCGGCGCCGTGAACAGGACCGTGTTGGGCAACCGCTTCACGTCGTCCGCGAAGACCGTCCCGCCCGCAATGGCGCGAATGCCATTTTCCAAGCGATCCCTGAGGGTCGCCATGCGCTCCGCATCCTCCGGCAGAGCCTGAAGCGCCACTTTCACAGCGGCGCCGAATCCGGCGATGCCCGCGACATTCTCGGTTCCGGCGCGGCGGTTCAGCTCCTGCCCGCCGCCCCGCAGCACTGGCTCCAGTCCGGCAATTCCCTCGGCCACGACCAGTGCGCCGATGCCCTTGGGACCGCCGATCTTGTGTGCAGAAAAGGTCGCAAGGTCCGCGCCTATAACCTTAATATCGAACGGGATTTTCCCCAGCGCCTGGATCGCATCGACGTGCAGGAGGCCCCCCGCCTCGTGGACGATCCCTGCAGCTTCCGCGACCGGCTGAATTGCGCCTGTCTCGTTGTTGGCGGCCATGATGGAAACCAGGGCCGGCGGGCCGTCGCCGAGCCGCGCGTTCAAGTGGTCGAGGTCGATGACGCCGGCGCGTGTGACCCGGATCTGGCTGATCTTGTCGGCCGGGAACCGGCCGCCTGACAGCACCGACGCATGCTCCACTGACGAAACCAGAAGCCGCTCAACCGGGCCGCCGGACCGGCCCCGCAGGCCCGGCGACAGCGCCAGCGCGTTGGCCTCGGTGCCCGCGGAGGTGAAGACGACGTTGCGCGGCAGCGCGCCCACGGCCGCCGAAAGCGTGGCCCGGGCGTCCTCGACCAGCCGGCGCGCCTCGCGCCCCTCGGCATGAACCGAGGACGGATTGCCGATCAGATCGTAAGCGGCCAGCATCGCTGCGCGCGCCTCGGTGCGCAGCGGCGTGGTCGCATTCCAGTCGAGATAGACACGGCTCGGCATGGCGCCCTCTTAGCACCTTTTGCCATCGCGCCAATCGGCAGCCGCCGCACATCAGGCCGGCTGTTGCTGCGCGATCCCGGCGACGGAACGGGGCACCGTCCGCAGCCCGAACAGCGGACGCAGCCAGACGACGCGCCGCGCGATCTCGTAACTGACCACACAGGTCAGCGCGGTGCCTGATATCACGACGGCGGCCTCGCTTCCGGCAGAAAGCCCGCTGCCCCGCAGTGCGTGCGCGATCATGATGATCGCGGTCTGATGCACGATGTAATAGGGAAAGATCGCATCGGTCAGATAGCGGCGCACCGGGCCATCGGCCGTCAAATGGCGTCGCGCAAAACCGAGGACCGCGGCCATCGCGACCCATTGGTAGCAGCCATAGGCGGAGCCGGCGAACCATCGCAGCATCGGCGACCGCGGGAACAAGCCGGCATAAATGAGGATGAAGGCGGCGAAGCAAGCGGCTGCAATCATCAGCGCCATCCAACGTTGCCGCTCGATGCCGCGCCAGATCCCGTCCTCGCGTGCAAGCAGGAAGCCGATCAGGAACGCGGTCGCATAGTCCGCGTGGTTGTACCAGTCGCCGAACAGCGCATGCGTCGACGGGAAGATCGGCGACAGGAACAGCCGCCAGGCTGCAAACAGCAGGCACGGCAGCACCAGCAGCCACGGCCCGGCGAGCGCGGCCGCCAACCTCTCGCCGATCCAGTCCGCGGCCGCCGGCCACAGGGACAGCACGCCAACCAAGGCCATGGTGTAGACCCAGAGATAGACGATGAACCAGAGATGGTTCCAGGTCGGCTGCACGATGCAGGGCTTCGGACAGAACTGCGAGCTGAACGCCAGATAGTGCTGCAGGTAGAAGTCGGCAAAACCTGCGGGATAGCCGAGGCTCTCGACGATCTGGAGGTACGACTGCGGCGGCACGATCACGAGCATGCCGAAGATCAGCGGGATCAGCAGCCGCGCGGACCGGGCGCGCGCGAAGGCGGCGAGCCGGTACTTGCCCAGAAACTTGCCCAGCATGAAGCGGCTGGCGACCCCGGAGACCAGGAACAGCAGCGACAGCCGCCACGGATTGAGCACCAGCATCACCGGCTCCAGCCAGGTCAGCCGGTGCTCGCTCTTGATGTGAAATCCCCAGGACACGTAGAGCATGCCGACGTGGTAGAAGATCAGGAGCCCGAAGGCTAAAATCCGCACCCAGTCCAGATCGATGCGTCGTTCCGAGGTCGAAATTTGCTGCGGTGCTGACATGGTTCTCTGCTCCTTGACGGGACGACAAACGCGGTTTTCGGGCCATGACTGACGGCCAAAATGCTCCCGAAACGGAGCGCGTCGAGACGGTTTGGGATCAGAACCGACCGCGAGGGGACGAGACGTCGTCATCCGGGACAAGCGGTTGGCTCGCCGGGATCAACGGCGGCGACTGGACGACGTTTGGTGCGATTGCGGCCATCGCGTTCGCCATCGGCATCGTCAATGCGCTCTCCGGCGCACAGGACGCCGCCTGGCGCGGTGACAGCAGCGATGTCGGCCGGCGACTATTGTGGGAGCTGACGAGCATCATCGTCATCCTGTTGCTCGTGCCGATCCTGATGCTGTCCGTTCGGCGCATGCGCCGGACGACGGGACTGGCGGCGCAAATCGGAATCGGTACGGTCGCCCTGCTCGGCTTCTCGGCCCTCCACATCACCGGCATGGTCGGGCTCCGGAAATTCATGCTCTGGCTGGCCGGCAGCGCCTACGACTTCCATTTCTCGCTGGCGGTGGTCCTGTACGAGTTCCGCAAGGACGCGGTGACCGCATTGCTGATCGGGGCAACGCTCTGGCTGATCGAAAGCCGTCGTGAGCTGCGAAAGGCGGCTCGCGCGGCCCTGTCCATGCCGGCCGCTCCGCTGGAGCAACCATCCCCCGACCTGATCTGGCTCCGGGACGGAACCAGCCGCATTCGTGTCGCACCGCGCGATATCCTGTGGGTCGCCTCCGCCGGCAACTACATCGAATACAGCCTTGCCAACGGCACCCAGCACCTGATCCGGGGGACGCTTGCCGCGACCGAAAGCGAGCTCGCCCGCTTCGCCATCGTGCGCGTTCACCGGACGAGGCTTGCCAACCTGGACCGAGTGAGCGGCGTGGACTTCAAGCCGTCAGGGGATTTCGAGCTCACATTCGACACCGGCAAGACGCTTGGGGGCAGCCGCCGCTACCGGCCCGCGGTCGCCTCGCTCGGAGGCCGCACCGCGCCTGCGTGAATCGCCTCCCGGATCGCCCGGCAACCAATAATCAATCGTGATTCCAATTGGTTGCCGCAACAGCGCCGAGCTTGACCGTCCCCCCGCTCGATCCACACCGTTATTGGCGTGACACCGGGATGACCGGCTAAGCTCCTGAGTCCATTGACGGATGTCGAAGATGCTTGCTTTTTGCCCCGCAGCCTATGTTAGAACGCGGCCGTCAAGTCACCGCGCGCCAATTGCGCATCACCGCGAGGCGCACGCCTTCTCTCCCTTCCATTCGCGCTTTCGTCGGCATCTGCCAATGAGGCCACAATCGGTTGATTGCCAAGGACCCGCTCTCCAGCCAATCAATCCAGAGATCATCCATGCCTGAAGTAATTTTCACTGGCCCTGCCGGCCGTCTCGAAGGCCGCTATCACCCGGCCAAGCAGAAGAACGCGCCGATTGCGATGATCCTGCATCCGCATCCGCAGTTTCACGGCACGATGAATCATCAGATCGTGTACCAGTGCTACTACGCGTTTGCGCATCGCGGCTTCTCGGTGCTGCGCTTCAACTTCCGCGGCGTCGGCCGCAGCCAGGGTTCGTTCGACCACGGCACTGGCGAATTGTCGGATGCGGCCGCCGCGCTCGACTGGGCGCAGACCATCAATCCGGAAGCGCGCGCCTGCTGGGTCGCCGGCTTCTCCTTCGGCGCCTGGATCGGCATGCAGCTTCTGATGCGCCGCCCCGAGGTCGAGGGCTTCATCTCGATCGCGCCGCCGGCCAACCTCTATGACTTCTCGTTCCTGGCGCCCTGCCCGTCCTCTGGGCTCATCGTGCATGGCGAGAAGGACGCGGTGGTGCCGCCCAAGGACGTCAACACGCTGGTCGAGAAGCTGAAGACGCAGAAGGGCATCGTGATCGACCAGCAGATCATCCCCGGCGCCAACCACTTCTTCGACGCCAAGCTCGAGCCGCTGATGGAAACCATCACGGCGTATCTCGACATGCGTCTGGCCAACGTGCGCTAAGGCCCGCAAGGTCTTGTAGCCCGGATGAAGCGCAGCGAAATCCGGGTTACGAAATTGAGGGCGCCGCCTAAGCCAGCTTCAGCGCGGCGATCCCCATCAGGACGAGCGCGATGCCCGCAAGCTTCATCGCGCTCAAGGTCTCGCCGAACAGCACGACGCCCATGACGAAGGTGCCAGCAGCGCCAATGCCGGTCCACACCGAATAGGCGACGCCGACCTCGAGCACCTTCAAGGAACGCCCGAGCAAGACAACGAAGGCGGCGAGCAGCAGCAACGAAACGATGCTCCAGCCCACCCGCGTGTAGCCTTCGGCATATTTCATCGAGATCGCCCAGCCGACATCGAGCAGGCCTGCGATCACCAGCATCAGCCAGGCCACAGATTGCGACATCGGTCTGCGCTCAGGCCGCGAGCTTGAGCAGATGCGCGTCGTGACGGACGAGGAAGGCGCGCAGCAATTGCGGATAGTCGGCGCCGACCGCAGTACGGACGCTAGGACGTTTTGCAAGCTCCGCCCGCCACGCGCGCACCTTCGGCAGATCGCTGAAGATGCCAAGCTCGGTCAGCTCGTCGAACAGATCGAAATAGCGGAAGACGGGTGCGAACACCGCGTCGACCAGGCTGAACGCACGCCCCGCGAAATAGGGACCCGCGCCGAGCGCGGCTTCGACGCGCGCGAATTTCGCCGCCAGCGCCTGGCGCTTGCTTTCGAATGTCGCCGGATCGGTCGTGGTCTCCAGCCCCCAGAGGTCGCCGAGGATCGCCGAGCCGAACTCCATCCAGGCGCGGTGCTCGGCACGCTCTAGCGCATCCGCAGGATGCAGCCTCGCGCCGCACTGCGTCTCCTCGATGTACTCGCAGATCACGTTGCTCTCGAACAGCGCGACCTCGCCCTTGTCGGTCGTCACCACCAGCACCGGCACCTTGCCGAGCGGCGAGAGTTTCAGGAACCAGTCGGGCTTGTTGGCGAGATCGATGTCGACCCGCTCGAACGGAACGCCCTTCTCCTTGAGGGCGATCACGGCACGCTGCACGTAGGGGCAAAGCTTGTGGCTGATCAATTTGAGCGAAGCGGTCATGACCAAGATCCCGGCAGTTTGATGCAACTGCACTCAAGATAGATGCACTTGCATGCACCTGTCAAGATCAATGCAATTGCATCAATCAGCCGAACCTCAGGGCCGCGCGATCACCCCGCCGGTCATCGGCATCGGCACGCCCGTGGTAGCCGGATAGGACAGCGGCAGGCCTTTCAAGCCGCGGGCGGCGAGGAAGCCGAAAGCCTGCGCCTCGATGGCATCGGAGGCCCATCCGAGCGTCTCGGCGGCCTCGACAGTGGCCGACCCCACCCGCTCCCGCAGCATCCGCAGCATGGTGAGGTTGCGGGCGCCGCCGCCGCAGATGATCCAGCTCCGCGGCCGGCGCGGGAGCAACGGAATGATGCGGGCGATTGCGGCCGCGGTGAAAGCGGTGAGCGTCGCCGCGCCATCGGCCGGCTGGACATCGCCAAGCCTCAAGGCAGCAAAGTCGTTGCGGTCGAGCGATTTCGGCGGCGGGCTTGCGAAGAACGGCAGCTCCAGCGCTCGCGCGATCCAGGCTTCGTCGACCTGTCCGAGTGCGGCGAACTTTCCTTCCGCATCGAACGCCTGGTTCATGGTGCGGTACATGAAGTCGTCGAGCAGCGCGTTGCCGGGCCCGGTGTCGCAGGCGATCAGCGTGTCGTTGCCGTCGATATAGGTGATGTTGGAGACGCCGCCGATATTGACGACAACAATCGGCCCTTCCCGCTCCAGCGATTGGACGAGCGCCCGATGGTAGACCGGCACGAACGGCGCGCCCTGCCCGCCCGCCTCGACGTCGGCGGCGCGGAAATCATGCATCACGGGGATATGGATCGCCTTGGCCAGCGCCGGCGCATCGCCGATCTGCACCGTCAGCCGCCGCTCGGGGCGGTGCAGCACGGTCTGGCCGTGGAAGCCGACGATGTCGATGTCCTCCGGCTTCATCCGGTTCTGGGCGATGAAGGCAGCCACAGCCTCGGCATGGGCCAGCGTCACCGCGCGCTCGGCCTCGGCGAGCACACCCGGACGGGCATCGCGTCGCGGCAGGTGCACGGCCTCGCTCAGCGCCTGGCGCAGCACATTGCGCTCCGCAGGGCCATAGGGCCGGTAGCCGGACGGTCCGAACGCCTTCACCTGCTTTCCGTCGGTTTCGATCAGCGCGACATCCACCCCGTCCAGCGAGGTGCCGCTCATCAAACCGAGTGCCGTCAACATCATGGATCAGCGTCCTCAAGAGACCCCCTCCGGCATGCCGATCTTGTGCCAGAGGGACACATCTTATAATGCCACAGGCAAAGTGGCGGGTGGCAATCGAGTTCCCACGGAAGACCCTTAAATTGCTCCCAAAACAGTAAACCAAGAATTGTCAGGCACGCCGACAGATGACTGCATTTAAATCGGATTTCCTCAACACCCTGCAGGAACGTGGATTCATCCACCAATGCTCCGATTTCGAGGGGCTGGACGCGCTCGCCGCCAAGGGCGAGGCGACCTGCTATGTCGGCTACGATTGCACCGCCCGGTCGCTGCACATCGGCAACTATCTGACCATGATGATGCTGCACTGGCTGCAGCAGTCCGGCAACAAGCCGATCACGCTGATGGGCGGCGGCACCACCATGGTGGGCGATCCCTCCGGCAAGGACGAGACGCGCGCGATGCGCACCGTCGCCGAGATCGAGGCGAACAAGGAATCGATCCGCGGCGTGTTCGCAAAGGTGCTGCGCTACGGCGAGGGCAAGAGCGACGCCGTCATGCTCGACAATGCGGAGTGGCTGACCAAGCTCAACTGGATCGAGATGCTGCGCGACGTCGGCCGGCACTTTTCGGTCAACCGCATGCTGACCATGGATTCCGTGCGGCTACGCCTCGAGCGCGAGCAGGAGATGAGCTTCATCGAGTTCAACTACATGGTCTGCCAGGCCTACGACTTCGTCGAGCTGGCCAAGCGCACCGGCTGCAAATTGCAGATGGGCGGCTCGGACCAGTGGGGCAACATCATCATGGGCGTCGATCTCGGCCGCCGCATGGGCACGCACCAACTGTTCGCGCTGACGACGCCGCTGCTGACCACGGCGTCGGGTGCGAAGATGGGCAAGACCGCGCAAGGCGCGGTCTGGCTCAACGCCGATCAATTTTCGCCTTACGACTTCTGGCAGTACTGGCGCAACACCGAGGACGCCGACGTCGGCAAATTCCTGAAACTGTTCACGACGCTGCCGATGGGCGAAATCAGGAAGCTCGAGGCGCTCGGCGGCTCGGAGATCAACGAGGCCAAGAAGGTGCTCGCCACCGAGGCGACCGCGCTGCTGCACGGCCGCGACGCGGCGAACGAGGCAGCCGAAACCGCGCGGCGCACCTTCGAGGAAGGCGCGCTGGCCGAAAGCCTGCCGACGGTGGAAATTCCGCGCGGTGAGCTGGACGCCGGCCTCGGCGTGCTCAACGCCTTCGTCAAGGCAGGGCTCGTTGCCTCCAACGGCGAGGCACGTCGCCAGATCAAGGGCGGCGGCCTGCGCGTCAACGACGAGCCCGTCACCGACGAGAAGATGGCGCTGCTGGCGGCCAATCTGACGCCGGAGGGCGTGATCAAGCTGTCCTTCGGCAAGAAGAAGCACGTCCTCATCAGGCCTGCATAGGCGTATGAGCTTTTGATGCTTGTCAGGGCGCGCAGATGCGCGCTCCCTGACGAACAATGGATCAGAACACGCCCAGGGAACAAATCGCGGGTGATCAACGGAGCGCCGTGCGAACCGCGCTCGTGGTGCTCGCGCTCTGCTTCACGCTCGCGGTGCTCGGTCGCGGCCTGAGCGAGAGCTTCACGGTCTTCCTCAAGCCGATCTCCGAAAACTTCGGCTGGGATCGCGCGCAGGTCGTCTCGATCTATTCACTGACCTGGCTCATCAGCGGACTGACGGCGCCGCTGGTCGGACGTCTGTTCGATCATTCCGGACCGCGCATCGTCTACGCGCTCGGACTGTTCCTGCTCGGCTCGGCCTTCCTGATTGCAGCGCACGCGCAGGCGCTCTGGCAATTCCAGCTCTCGATCGGACTCTGCGTCGGCATCGGCGTCGCCTTCATCGGCAATGTGCCGAACTCGATCCTGCTCGGCCGCTGGTTCGGCCCAAAGCTGCCGACCGCGATGGCGGTAGTCTATTCGGCGATGGGCGGCGGCGTGCTGGCACTGCTGCCGGCCTCGCAGCTCCTGATCGACCATCTCGGCTGGCGCGAGACCTATCAGCTGTTCGGCCTCGCCGCCCTGGGCCTGCTGGTGCCGCTCATGCTGCTGCCGTGGCGGTCGTTCGCTTCGGGCTCGCCGCATGTCGCGAAGAAGACCGATCCGCATTTCGTCGACAACGGCTGGACGCTTGTGAGCGCGATGCGTCACCACGCCTTCTGGGCGCTGTTCTCGACCTTCTTCTTCACCGCGGTCGGCATGTATGCGATCGCCGCGCAGATCGTCGCCTATCTCATCGACGCCGGCTTTCCGCCGCTCCAGGCCGCGACCGCCTGGGGTTTTTCGGGCGTGGTCCTGGTGTTCGGCATGCTCGGCGTCTCCGCGCTCGACGGGCTGATCGGACGCCGGCCGTCGGTGCTGCTCAGCTACGCGATCTCGATCATCGGCATCGCCCTGCTCTGGCTGCTTCAGTATTATCCGAACATCATCCTGCTCACCGGATTCGTCCTCTGCTTCGGCAGCATGATGGGCTCGCGCGGCCCGCTGATCACCGCGACCGCGATGAAGATCTTTCGCGGCAGGCGCGTCGGCACCATCTTCGGCACCATCTCGATCGGCAGCGGATTGGGTTCGGCGTTCGGCTCATGGAGCGGCGGCCTCATCCACGACGTCACGCACGGCTACAATCTCCTGCTCGTCTTCGCACTTGCGAGCGTGATCCTCGGAATGATTCCATTCCTGATTGTCCCCGCCTTGCGGGAGTAGGTCTCCCCGACGTAACCTGCACCCCTCGACGTCACCGGAAAATTACGGACGACATGCGAGAGCCGCGTGCGAAAAAAATCCGGCGCAACCGGAGTGAAGGGACAAACTGCGGTGTTTTGTCCTACATGACGAAAATGTCAGCGCGGAATCAATCGCAGGTGGCTTGCGAGGCCGAACTGAATACGTTCCAAGTCGCGCATTGGATGGAGGGCACAAACCAATGAACTTTCCCTATCTCACTCGCTTTCAGCCGGTTCTCTTGAGCCTGTTTCGCTTCATCACCGGCCTCTTGCTGTTCCAGTACGGCATCGCCAAGCTGTTCAAGTTCCCGCCTGTACCGATGTTCGCCAAAGTCGAACTGATGTCACTTTACGGCGCGGCCGGAACGCTTGAACTGGTGATCGGCGGGCTGCTGATGATCGGCCTTTTCACTCGCCTTGCCGCTTTCATTCTCTCGGGCGAAATGGCCTTCGCCTACTTCATGGGACACATGCTCAAGGGCGAAACACCGGTGCTCCTGCCGCTGCTCAATGGCGGCACCGCGGCGATCCTGTTCTGCTTCGCCTGCCTCTACCTTTCGGCCGCCGGCGGCGGTCCGATCAGCGTCGATGCTGCGATGGGCAAGGAAAGCGGTTCGACCGGCGGCGCGTTCGCGCGGCGCTGACGCACGGCGCACAAGTAACGGATGGCACCGGCGCCTTGCCGGTGTCATCTACCGCGAGCCCAGGACGTTCCAGATGAGAACGAGGGCTGCGACCAGCAGCACGGACATGATGAGGCGGTGAACGAATCGGTTCATGGCCGCTCCGGCAGGGCTGGATAATTACCAAAGTCCAAGATCGATCTTCTCCAGCGCGTGGACTGGCCTGCGCCGACGTGTGTCGGTTTGCCTGCACGTTTGCGCATAGGGCTGCGAGCGCTCACGCGCGCGGCGGGCCGCCGCATGCCTATGTTCATGATTGGTAAGAACTTCATGCTACCGATGCGAGCAATAACAACCATTTCGTAGAGGCTGCGATGAAGCTGCTGAGCCACCTGAAGATCCGCACCAAGCTTGCCAGCATGGTCTGCCTTGCGGCTCTCACAGTCACAGCCATCATCGCGGTATCGGCCTTCCTCAGCAAGAGCCGCATGATGGAGGACCGGGTCCAGCAAATGAAGACCGCGGTCGACATGCTCTACAACCTCGCCCAGTCGGTTCAGGACGACGTCACCGCCGGCAAGCTGACGCAGGCCGAGGCCAAGGCCCAGTTCCACATGCGCGGACGGCGCATGAGCTTCAACGGCGGCCAGGGCTATCCCGTCGTCTACAATCCCGACACCTCGCTGCTCGTGAACGGCGCCAATCAGCAGCTCGAGGGCAAGATCACCGGCGCGAAAGACTCCAACGGCGTGATGATCGCCGACGCGATCATCAACGTCGCCGCCCAGAATGCCCAGGGCGGCGTGACCTCCTACCTCTATCCCCGCCCCGGCCAGACCGAGGCCGTGCGCAAGACCGTGTTCGCGCGCAAGTTCGCGCCCTGGGACGCGACGATCAGCTATGGCCTCTATGTCGACGACATCGACGCCGACGTGCGCGCGCTGACGCTGGAGCTTGCCGCTGTCGGCCTCGGCCTGATGCTGCTGATGGCCACGCTGTCCTGGCTGATCGCCCGCGACGTGCTGAGCGCACTGGACCGCCAGAAGACCCGCATGCAGGAAATCGCCGACGGCGCCATCGACAAGCCGGTCGAGGAAACCGATCGCGGCGACGAGATCGGCCGCATGGCCGAGACCCTCGAAGTGCTCCGGCAGACCGCCTTGACCGCGCGCACGCTCGAAGCCGAGCAGGTCGCCACCAAGACCCGCAGCGAGCAGGAGAAGCGTGATGCCTTGATCTCGCTCGCCGATCGCTTCGATGCGTCCGTGGGCCAGCTCGTCGGCCTGATGGCCTCGGGCTCCGGCGAGCTGGAGACCACCGCCAAGTCGATGTCATCCACGGCCGAGGGCACCAACCGCCGCGCCGCCGTAGTCGGCTCGGCCGCAACTGAAGCCAGCCAGCGCGTCCAGACGGTCGCCGCCGCAGCCGAGGAGCTCTCCTCCTCGATCACCGAGATCAGCCGCCAGGTCGCGCAATCCGCCGAAGTGACCGGCCGCGCCGTGGACAGCGCCCGCCGCACCGACACCATCGTCCGCGCGCTTTCGGACGGCGCCCAGCAGATCGAGCACGTCGCCGAGCTGATCTCCAGCATCGCGGCGCAAACCAATCTGCTCGCCCTCAACGCCACCATCGAAGCTGCGCGTGCCGGTGAAGCCGGCCGCGGCTTTGCCGTCGTCGCCTCCGAGGTGAAGTCGCTTGCGAGCCAGACCGCGGAAGCCACCCGCGAGATCGGCGACAAGATCGCGCAGATCCAGGGCGCGACCAAGGAGGCCGTGGACGCGATCGGCGGCATCACCGCCACCATCGAGGAAGTCAGCCGCATCGCCACCTCGATTGGCGCTGCCATCGAGGAGCAAGGCGCCGCCACCGCCGAGATCGCCCGCAGCGTCTCGCAGACCGCCGAGGCGACCAAGGAGGTCACCACCAATATCGGCGGCGTCAGCACGGCGGCGAACGAGACCGGCAACGCGGCCGGCATGGTGCTCGCGGCCGCCTCGAACCTCTCCAAGCAGGCCGAGCAGCTCTCCGGCGAGGTCGGCACCTTCCTGGCGGGCGTGCGCGCCGCGTAGCCCATGCGCCCCAAAACCATATCGTGCGCGTGTCACGAACCGGACACACGCAAAGATAGATATTTCTGTTGACGCTCCCTCTGGCGCAGCCTTCAATGCCGACGCCAAAGGGAGGACGTCAATGAGCGATGACATTGTTCGCGCCGTGATCTATCCGGCGATCGGCGTTGCACGAGTTGGCACCAGCCGGAACGAATGGTTCGTCGGCCCGGAAACACCCGATCCGGCTCCACTTCCCGTCGGCTCCTATCGCGATGCGACGGGCGCGCTGAAGCGACAGGCGGCGCGTTTCCGCATCTATGGTGTCAACGCATCCGGCGAGATCGTCCGCGAGCTGATGGGCGCCGATCGGACCGCCGATGTCACGTGGCACGTCGAACTCGCGAACACCAAGGCCGCCTGGTACGGATTCCAGCTCGCCCTGGATATTCCGGAGGCTGCGTCTGCGATGCCGACCACGCTTCGCAATGCCACGGTCGCCGACCGGACCCAGCTCGCGATCCGGCCTGGTCCCCGCAGCGTTGCGGGCCGCAATGCGAAGGCCAAGGCATTCGATACCGGCGCGTTCATGGGACGCACCGTCTATCTCGGTGAGATATCCACCGATGCGGACGCACGCTTGATCGTATTGGGCGGACACGGCGTCTCGGCATCCGCAAACGGGAGCTGGGCCATCACCTTCGCCAACAACGAAGGCTGGTTCGACGACGTGTCCGACGGACCGGTCACGGCCGAGGTGACCTTGTCCGGCCGAAAGCTCGAGGTCACGCCCGCCTGGGTCGTCGTGGCGCCACCGGATTACGGACCGCTCCGCAAATCCGTGCGTACGATGTGGGACCTCATGCGCGACGTCGCGGTGACGGCCAGCATGCTGACGGCGCCGCAGCGTCCCTCCTTCACGAACGACATCCTGCCGATCCTGCAACGCATGAATGGCCTTCAGTGGGTGAACGCCGCGTTCGCGGCCGCCTTCGGATGGGCCGGCGCCTTCGATCTCATCTCGCCGCAGGCCCTCGCCCGCTTGTCCAGCGCCGACGACAACGAGAAAGAATTGCGGCGGACCATCGCCAACACGTTTCGCCGCTTCGACGTCGATTCATGGTCGCCCAAGCCGTGGCCGTGGCTCTATGGCGATGCCATGAACATCCCGCCGGCGCCGACGCCACGGCAATATGCTGCTCTGACCGATCTCCAATTGTCGATGCTGATGCAATGGGCGGGCGGCGATTTCGATGCGGATTTCGACCCGGCGCACCAGCCCCCGCAACGGATAGAAGACGCACCCTTGAAAGATCAGGGCGACTTGCTGACGCGCGGCGCGCTGGAGTTCTGCCTTGCCGATGCATTTCACCCGGGATGCGAGATGACGTGGCCGATGCGCAGCGCGACACTTTACATGGCTGCGTTCCGGATCGCGCACGCTCCGCCCGGCTGGATCGCGCCGGACCTCGGACCGATCCTCAATCTGGACGGCGCGCAAATTCCCCACGGGCCGCTGGCCGGACAACAGGCCGGGGACATCACCCGTTGGATGGCCGTTCCCTGGCAGACCGATACCGCCAGTTGCCGCAATGGCTACGACAAGACCTACGATCCCTATGCGCCGACCTTCTGGCCCGCACGCGTGCCGAATGAAGTGCTGACGGTCGAGAACTATGACATCGTGATGGACCCCAAACAGCCGATGGAAAGTCGCAAGGCGGCGTTCGCGGCCCGGGCCCGCTGGATCGCGCCGCTCGGCAGGACCAGCTACACCGACCAGATCAACAACATGATCGCGGGTTTCGACCACCTTGGCGTGGTCGAGGCGCGACCGGGGCCCAAGGATACGGATCAATTTCCGTCCGTGATCGAGGTCGAGGATCAGCACAAGCCGATTCCGGATGTCATCCCCGCGACCGGAGCGGTGCGCGCTCAGCTCGCCGCCGCCGGCCTGTCGCGCGCAGACGTCGACATTTCCGGCATCGAGAAGGTCCGCCGCTATCCCGGCGGACTCCCCGTTCACCTCAAATAGCGTGGACGCTGAGGCGATCATCATCGGTGCCGGTCCGGCGGGTGCGACCGTCGCGCTCAACCTCGCGCCGTTCCGGAAAGTCCTGCTGGTCGATCCGGCCCCTGCCCCTGAACAGCGCATCGGAGAATCCATTCCGGGCGCGGCGCGTCGCCTCCTTGCCGACATGGGTCTGCTGGACCAATTCCTGGCGGACAGTCACACACCGCGACACGCGCTTCGGAGTGCCTGGGGAGACCCGACGCCGGTGGTTCGCGACAGCATCGCCGATCCCGATGGGCACGGGTGGCAAATTGACCGGCGACTGTTCGAGGATCGTCTTCGCGCAGCCGCCCGCGCGCGCGGCGCGTCCGCAGTCACCGCGCGCGCCATCGCGGTGCGACGGGAGAGCGAAGGCTTCGCCGTCACGCTCGATCGGCCCAAGGGGGTGGACGTCAGGGCCCGCCTGATCATCGACGCATCGGGACGGCGCTCGCGTCTCGGGACGGCGACGCGAACGCGACGGGGGAAACTGAGCTGCGCTTGGCTGCGTGCGTCCGGCGTTACGCTGCCCGCCGGCGTCGTCCAGATCGAAGCCGAGGCTGAAGGCTGGTGGTATTGCTCGGCGTTGCCGGCTGGAGAGGGACTGCTTGCCTTTCATACCGACTCCGACCTGCCCGCAGCCAAAACCGCAGCGACGCCGCGCGCACTGCTTCGCAGGGCCCGCGCTCTGCCGATGCTGGGTGCTTTGCTCGGCGACGCGGCGTGGAACGCGCCGGAAACGGGCTATTGCGCCGCTCATTCAGCCTGGCCGGAGTCTCCGGTCCGCGAGGGCTGGATCGCAACAGGAGACGCTGCGCTTGCCTGCGACCCGCTGTCCGCCCAGGGGCTCTTCAACGCGCTCTATTTTGGCCTATCGGCCGCGGAGGCCGCCAACCGCTGGCTCGATGGCGAGGCAAGCGCACTCGACGATTACGCCCGTGACGTTGCCTCCGTGCGCAGCCATTTTCTGAGAGCCGAGAGCGCCTGGTACGCGCTCGAACGTCGGTGGGCGGACGCACCGTTCTGGAAACGCCGTCACACAGTCTGACCGATCCGTGAATAAATGCAGCTTCGCCGCTATCGCCGCGCGAGGTTGCAGCCGCTCGATAGCTGACGCGTCGATCCGGTCGAGCCGTCGTTCGACTGCGAGGGGAATTCGTCGAACGGCGAGTTCTGCTTGCCGGTGTTGAACTCGAAGATCTTGCGGAACAGACCCGGCGCCATCGCCGAGATCGGATTGACGCGCATCACGGGCGCGGCCGGCGTACCGACGACCTCGTAGGTCACGCCGATCAATCCTTCATTGTTGCCGCCGCCGAGGAAGATGCCGAACAGCGGGATCTGGCCGAAGATGTTGTTGACGCCATACATCGGCACGAAGGTGCCGCTCATGCACACCTGGTTGCCGGGATAGTCGATCGAGCCTTCGATGGTGGCGCCGATCATCGGGCCCTTCACGACGCCGTCGCGGATCGTCAGCGCGCCGTTCTGGCGCGTGAACTCGGCGCGCAGCGCGCTGAAGGAGACGCCGTTGCCGGTGCCGTTCGGCGCGCCGGCGGCAACGCGCTCGAGCTGCGCCTCGCCCTTCACGGTGAAATCGCGGACGTTGATGAGGCCCTCGCGCGAGGTGTTCGGCTCCGACGTCGGCGGCTCCATCGCCACTACCATCTGGCCGCCGACTGCCTTGGTGTAGGTGTCGGTGAAGCGCAGCAGCGCGCCGGCATCGTTGGTCTGGAGGTAGATCACCTCGCGGTTGCCCTGGGCGCGGCCGCCACGCAAATCGGCTGCCACCGGCGTGTCGCGGCCGATCTTGCCGTTCAGCGTAAAGGCTTTGACCGTGCCGTTCCGCCGCGACATTTTGGCATCGACGCTGCGCATCGCCTCGCCGTTGAAGCCAGCGACGGCACCGAGCTTCACGTCGATGTCGAAATCGACGTTCTTCATCTTGTTCTTGCCGTCGTCCTTGGAATTGCCCGAGATCGCCGACTTCAGGAAACCGCGGCCGTCGAACACGTCCCCGCGCATCGTTCCCCGCACCACGCCGTCCTGACCACGCTCCACCTTCAAGGTGGTCTTGTCGCCGTCGGACGGCGCATAGACCGGGAAGTTCGCGTTCATGAGATCGCCGCTCGGATCGACTTCCAGCGAGCCCTTGATCGAGGCGCCACCGCCTTCGATGACGATGTCCTCCAGACGCGTCGATTGTGCCGTCGGCACCACCTTGAAGCTGGCCTTGCCCGATTTGCCCGGCAGCTTGACCCAGCCGGGCAGGATGTTGTCGAGCTTGACCGAGGTCAGGTCGGCCTCGACACCGAGCTTGGTCGTCTGGTCGGGGCCGCTGGCGATCTTGCCCGACAGCTTGATCGGCAGCGATCCGCTGACAGCGGGGCTCAGATCGAAGCCGAGGCGCGCACGGCTCGCATCGTCCAGCGTCGCCTGCAATCTGACGTCAGCATCGCCCTCGGTGGGCTTGCGATAGTCGAGCGAGGCCGCCTGCCCATTGATCTTGACGTCGCCCTTGACCTGATAGCCCTGGTTGTTGGCGACGATCTTGAGGTTGTTGGCCTCGAGCTTCTGGTTCATCACCAGCTTGTCGGCGGCAAAGCCGTTGAGATCGGCGGTCACAGCGTAGGTGGTGTCGGCCTTGGTCAGCTCGCCCTTGACCGGCAGGCCGAGCTGGATGTTGGCCGTGAACGTCCCCTTGCTGGTGTTGGGATCGACGACGGTCGACGACAGGTCGCTCAGGCGATCATTGGAGAGCATTTCGGCCGCAGCCGGCACCGGACCGTCGACGCGGAACCTGGTTCGCGACGGCGAGGGCTTGGGCGCCATGTCCGGCACCTCGAAGACGAAGTCGGAGATCGTGACCTTGCGGCCCGCCGGCGTATCGGCAATGCCCTGCCCGATATTCACGGTCGCGGTGCGCCCGGTCACCCGCGCCCTCAAATCGGCATCGTGCACCACCGGCATGCCGTCCACGGGGCGAACCGCAACGCCGCTCGCCACGATGTTGACCGACAGGCCGTCGTCGGGAATCGGCGGGCCCTTGCGCGGAAGGTTCCTGGTCGGCGAATTGACACCGATCTCGATGCGCTGGAGCGTGCCGCGCTCGATCCGCTCGATCACCCATTCGCGCAACTCGGGCACGACAAGCGTCGGCCACATCCGCTTGAGCGCGGAGGCCGACATCGGCGTTCCCGCAAAGCCCAGCGTCAGCCGCGGCTCGCCCGAATAGTCGATGGCACCGGTGCCGGCGACGCCGATCTCGCCATTGCTGATATCGGCCTGCGTCAGCAGCATGCGCTTGTGGTCGGTGTCGAAGCGGAAGCCGATCGCGATCCGGTTGAAGACCAGCGGCGGTTCGTTGTCGATGCCGCCGAGCAGGATCGAGCCGCCACTGAAACCGAGCTGCCAGTCGTTGACGGTGCCGTTGGGCGGCTCGAGATGGGCCAGAAGGGTCAGCCGGTTCGCGCCCGAGAGGATCTTGAACGGAGCGACCAGCACGCGCCGATTGGCGTCCCACTCGATGTTGATCTCGGCGGAGTCGATCGCCATCGGATAGTCAGGCGTGTCGGTGTCGATGATGTTGCCCGAGCCGACTGCGATCTTGCCGCGGAAGAAGGTCGGCACGCCGTCGCGGCCGAGCTCGCCCTTGAGCTCGCCGGTCAGCGGCAGGTCGGCGGTATAGGTGAGGTCCTTGACCCGCAGCGCCAGCAGGATGTTGGCGGTTGAGACCTTGTCGGCGCGGATGTCGACCGAGCGCACGCCGTTCTCGGCAGGGCCGATCGTGGCACGCAGCGACCACGGGCGCGCGCCCTCCTCGCCGAGGCTGAGCGCGACGCCGCCGTGGCTCGGCCGGCGCAGGCTGAGCGTGATGTTCTCAAACGTCCATTTGCTGCCGCGCTGCTGATCGTCGACGATCAGATTGCCGTTCTTCAGACCGATCTCGTTGAGGTTCTGGCCGTCGAGGCCGGTCATGCTCAGGCTGTCGAGCCAGTCGAGGCCCTGAAGAATGCCGCTCTGCGCGGTTGCCGGCGGTGCGGCTTGCGACGCGGCTTGGGATGAGTCCTGGCCCGCAGGCGCCGTGGCAAAGGGCGGCGGCGGAACACCGTTGCGCGGGAATGTCGGTGGCAGGCCCGCGTCCTTCTTGGATGCGACACCGGTGGCCAGCGGCTTTGCGGTGTCGCCGGCCGACACGGTGACGGTGCCGTCCGGCGCGATCCGGATCGCGAGCTCGGCATCGACGAGGTTGAGGCTTTCCGCGCGCAAATGCCCCATCAGGAGACCTGCACCCGACAGCTTCACCTCGGCCTTCGGCGCGGTGGCGACGATGACGTGGTCGTGGTCGCGCACGATGATGTCTCGGATGCGCACGGCGATGCGGACTCGCCCGGCCCGCTCGATCTGGGTGCCGCCGACCTCCACGGTGTTGCCGTGGCCGATATTGTCCTCGATGGCGGCGGCGAGCCACGGCGTCGCGATGTCGAGATTGATGGGACCTGCGCCAAGCCGCCACCACAGCGCGCCGAAGCAGCCGACGAAGATGACGGCGAGAGCCCCGACCACGATGGCCAGCCGCTTCAGCCAGCGGCCGCCGCCCAGCCAGCGGCGCAACGCCCCAAACCCGTCACCGAAGCGATGGAAGCCTGAACTGGAACGCGACAACAGCCGGCGCGCCCGATGGCCCGCCGCCGCTTCCTGATCCGGATCCCAGTCGGCATCGTCCCATTCCTGCGGCTCTTGTTGGCCGCCGCGCCGATCGAAATCCCGATTGTAGTCCTGGGGCGACGTATTCCTTGCCATTGCCTCTCGATACAGGCGCCCGTCGTAGGATTGAGCGCCGCCGGGACCGCAGCCATCCACGGGAAGCGAAGCTCCCCGCGCCGGCATTGCCGCCATACCTCGAATATTCCTGCTGTTGGTCATTTCGCCCCGGAAGCGCGTTCAACGAGCAGTGGGGTGGTGCGTGTAATTCCTTGTAACCATACTCCGGCGTCGTCAGACTTGCCCAGCCGAGGGCGCGATTCCGGCACACCGGACGAGAGCTGCAATACCGCTTTGGTTGACCCGCCGAAAGCGTCGAAAGGAAGGCGTATGTCCAAGAAATCCCGAAAGAAATCGTCCAAAACGCCCTCCGGCATTGCAACGGCTAAAAAGAAGGCTCCGACCAAGCGGGCAACGACTCAAACAAAGTCCGCGAAAACACAGCGGACGCCGGCGAGCAAATCAACCGGGACCTTAGCAAAAGCAGGATCACATAAGGCCGCATCGAAACAGTTAAATTCCTCCAAATCAGCCGCCGCGCCCGGAGGCGCGAAGGCGGTCCTGATCGAGGGCCAGAAGGCGCCCGCCTTCCGCCTGCCCCGCGATGGCGGCGACGTGGTCACGCTGTCGGATTATGCCGGCCGGAAGCTCGTCCTGTTTTTCTATCCCCGTGCCGACACGCCCGGCTGCACCAGGGAGGCCATCGACTTCACCCGGCTGGCGGACGCTTTCGCCACGGCCGGCACGGCGGTGCTCGGCGTGTCCGCCGATCCGTTAAAGGCCCAGGAGAAGTTCCGCGACAAGCACGGTCTCGGCGTTCCCCTCATCTCGGATGAGAAGCACGAGATGCTGGAGGCGTTCGGGGCCTGGGGCGAAAAGTCCATGTATGGCAAGAGCTTCCTCGGAATTCTTCGCACCACGATACTGATCGGGACCGACGGCAAGGTGGCCAAGGTCTGGCGCAATGTCCGCGTCGACGGCCACGCCGACGCGGTGCTGGAAGCGGCAAGAAGCCTTTAACCAATCCCTTAAGTTCGAGCGGTTCCGTTTCCGGAAAATTAACCATGACCGGCCCAGATTGCTGCGGCAATTAGGCCGTACGGACTCATCCGACCGGCGCGGGAGTGCCGATGTCGAAAAGTTCTGCCCAATATTCGCAGTACCCCCAACATCATGCGCACGACCACGGACGGGCCTTCCAGCGCCGGCCCGCCGCCGCGGTGGCAGCCGCGATTCCCCTGCCCGCAACCGACGCCGATGACGCCTATACCATCGTCCATCATGGCAAGCAGGTTCGCCTGGGGCCTGTGGTGTTCTGGATCGTGGTCGGCACCGTCGTGCTGCTCGGGCTCTGGTCGGCCGCGACCGCCACCTATTTCGCCTTCCGCGACGACGTCCTGACCCGGCTGATCGCGCGCCAGGCCGAGATGCAGTACGCCTATGAGGACCGCATCGCCGAGCTGCGCGCCAAGGTCGACCGCACCACCAGCCGGCAGCTGCTCGACCAGGAGCAGTTCGACCAGAAGCTCGACCAGATCATGAAGCGCCAGACGGCGCTGGAGTCCCGGGCCACGGCGCTCGGGGCCATGCCTGACGTGACCGGATCAATTCCCCGCTCGGCCCCGCAGCGCGGCGATTCGAGCCAGGGCACCACGCAGGGTACGCCGAAGCCGTCGCCGATCAGCGACACCGTGATCTTCGTGGCACCCCCCGATCGCGAAGCGCGGCTCGAGTCGCGCGCCCCGGCCGTCGCGGCGCCGCCGACCAGCCAATTCGCCAAGAACCAGGGTTTCGACAACGTCCTGGTCCGGCTCACGACCTCGCTTGACCAGGTCGAGCGTCGCCAGATGGCGGCGCTCAGCGCCGTCGAGGAAAGCATGGATTCACGCATGCGCCGGATGCGCGGTGTCGTCAGCGATCTCGGCCTCAATCTCGCCAGCCTCGAAGCCGCCGTGCCGCGCTCCGCGATGGGCGGTCCTTTCGTGCCCGTCAAGCTGACGGCCAATGCAGGTCCGTTCGAGAAGCAGCTCAACCGCATCAACACCACGCGCGCCGAGATGGATCGTCTCAACCGCACGCTGGCGCTGGTGCCCTACCGCAAGCCCGTCATCGGCGAGGTCGAATTCACCTCCGGCTTCGGCGTGCGCAGCGATCCGTTCCTCGGTCGTCCCGCGATGCATACCGGGCTCGACTTCCGCGCCGCCACCGGCGATCCCGCACGCGTCACCGCCAACGGCAAGGTGGTCTCGGCCGGCTGGTCCGGTGGTTACGGCCGCATGGTCGAAGTCGATCACGGCAACGGGCTCTCCACCCGCTACGGCCATCTCTCCGAGATCAACGTCAAGGTCGGCGAGATCGTAAAGCTCGGTCAGGTCATCGGTCTCGTCGGTTCGACCGGCCGCTCCACCGGCCCGCATCTGCACTACGAGACCCGCATCGACGGCGAAGCGGTTGATCCGCAGAAATTCCTGCGCGCCGGCGTGCGGCTCAGCGCAGGCTAGGCCCGCGCTCGTTTCTTTTGAGCCTGTCCGGCCTCTAGCGCCGGCCGCCCATCCCGCCTCCGGGACCACCGAAGCCACCACCGCCCATCCCACCACCCATTCCGCCGCCGGGTCCCATGGGCCCGCCGGGCGAACCGAGTCCGCCGGGACCCGACGGGCCGGCGGGTCCTGACGGCGCCGAGCCGGGACCGCCAGCGGGGCTCGATCCCGGCGCGGGCGCACCTGGCGCACCCGGCTGATTGCCGCCCGGACTCGGCGTGCTGCGATTCGGATGCAGGATCGAACCGCCGGGCGAGCGATTGGGATTGCCGCCGCCGGACGGAGGCGCTCCCGGCCCCTGACCGATGGCCTGAGCCGAATCCACCTGGAAGCCGCGCGAGCGATCGAACGCGCCATTGACCACCATGCGGGCTTCACCGGCCGCGGGGCCAAATCGCGAGCTGTCATGCGCGACCAGCCCGGAGCCGAACTGGAGATTCGATCCCACCCGCTGCACATAGGCCTCGATCGACAGGCGGCTCGCGCCGACCAGATCCGAGAAATCGTCGATCCGCGTGCGCGCCGCCTGCATCGCGCCCTGGCTCGAACTGCCTTCGATCTGGACGCGCTGACCGACCAGCAGCGGATCGACGCCGCGCAGCTTCAGCCCGCCAATATGCAAGCCGTCCGGCCCGCGCTCGACCAGACCGGTAACACGCTCGGTTGCCTCGCGCCGCGGCTCGACCAGGCTGGCGACGATCACGCCGTCGGTCCGGCGCAGGCCGTAGACGGCCACCTGCGTTCCCGCGCGAAGCTTGCTCTCCTTGTCGGTTGCGACGATCTTCTGGCCGAGCACCGTCAGCTCGTTGCCCTTCACGGCTTCGATCGGACCGGCGACCTCGCTCGCGATCGTGATATTGCGCGTCACGAGCGTGCCGTCGGCCTGACGGGTTGCGACCACGCGTGCGAGCTGGCCGATGCGCAGAGCCCTCGGGCTCGCCGCCTCGCCGTCGATCCTGACCGGCACGTCGCTCGCGTAAGTGACGCGCTCGCCGTTGACGTAGATGCTGCCAAAACGCTGGATCACGCCGACGATGCCGGTACCGCCGATGCCGTGGTCGTCACCGCGTCTGATTCCGGTACCGCCGATGCCCTGATCGCTGCCGCGCTTGACCTGCGCATGGGCGATCGCCGTGCCGGCGAGCCAAAATCCTGTCAGCAGCAGACGGCGGGAGATCAGCGGCGGCCGGCTCATGAAGAACCACCCTCCTTGCCGACGTCCTTGCCGCTTTCCCTGGTCTCACCCTCATCGGCGTCTTCGCTGTAGATGTAGATGCCGAAATTCCAGCGGGCCTCACCGCCCTTGTCCTTGGCGAGCGCACGGTTGGCCTCGCGGTTGGCGGTCTTCAGCGCGTCCATCGCGAGCTCGCGCGAGCGCGCCTCGAGCCGCCGCGCCAGCTTCGGCGAGATGTTGTTGTAGTGCACCGCGCGTTCGAGGAAGCGCGGCGCTGCGCCTGAGACGTTCTGCGCGGCGGCCGCGATGTGGTCGTGCAGATTGCGGCCGAGATAGTGCCATTTGCCGTCGTCCTCGCCGCTCGGGACGAAGGCCGCCTCGACCAGCTCGATCTCGTCGGCGTCGTTGATGGTGACGAGCTTGCGGTCGACCCATTCGTCAAGCACCGCGCGCGGCCGCACGTCCTTGGTGACGGAGGCGACGAGCTGCTCGAACGACGGCGAATCGCCTTCGGCCGTGCGCGGCAGCGCCAGCGGCTCGCCCTTCGCATCGGTGAATTCGGGCGCGGCGAGCCAGCGTGCGATCACGGCGCTCGTCAGCGACACCGCGGCGGGCGCCTCGTGCACCGGCGCGCCCGCCCCACGCAACCGCGCCACCTCCTTGCGATGGATGCCGGTGAGCAGGCTGACCCGGCTGTCGGTCTGCTCTTTCCCCTCCAGCGCGAAATCGTGCTCGGCGACGTTGACGAAGAGCTCGCGAAGCAGTTGCGCCAGCGCCGGGAAGGTCATGCCGCTGCGGATGCAGAGCCGCACGAGCGGGCGCAGCAGCCGCGCCAGCGGCGCGTGCAGCTTCGCGGCGGCATTCGGCTGCGGAGCCGCTGCTTTGGACCCGGACTTGGCATTCATGTCTGGAGTGTAACGGCGCTCGGCGTGGGACACAATCCCACTTTTTCCCACTTGACGATTGACGTGGTAAATTTTCCCACATATACGAGACGCCACTGAGGGCGACGTAAAGGGATTCTCACCCATGGCTGACCGCTTGGTCCGCAATTCCAGCTCACTGCACGCCGTGCCGATTGCCTTGCAGGGTCACGGCCTCACGATCGAGCCGATGCTGCCGGCGCTGCTGCGCGGCGTGATCTTCATCTCGGTGCTGGCCGCACCGTTCGTCGCAGCTCTTCTCGCAGGCTGACGCCATCATGCATCACATCAGCGAAACCCCGCGCCGTCCGTCGGTGCTGCACATCTTCAAGATCTACTATCCCGACCTGTTCGGCGGCACGCTCACGGTGATCCGCGACATCTGCGCCAGCCTGAAGGACACGTTCGCCTCCGCCGTGCTGACCTGCTCCCAATCGGCCGAGCGCGAGATCATCGTCGATGACGTGCCGGTCGAGCGCGTCCGCTCGTTCGGCAATCTCTTGTCGCTTCCCGCCGCCCCCACCTATCCCTGGCGGCTGTGGCGCAAGATGGCCGAGCACGATCTGCTCGCGCTCCACGCCCCCTTCCCGCTCGCCGACCTCGTTTTCGCCTTCGGGTTTGGCGCCAAACGGCCGCTGGTGGTGCACTGGCACGCCGACATCGTCAGCCATGCCGGCCTGCGCTGGTTCATCGAGCCCTTGATGCGGCGGACGCTGCGCCGGGCGACGGCAATCATCGTCTCGGACCACGTGCTGGTCGAGAACACGCCGTTGCTGCGGGAATTCGAACACAAGTGCCACGTCGTACCGTTCGGCATCGATACTTCGGGCTACGACTGGCCGAAGATCGAGCCGCACCACGTCAACGATCGCGGCCGGCTCGTGCTCGCCTGCGGCCGGCTCGTGCCCTACAAGGGCTTCGACGTGCTGATCCGCGCGGCGGCCGCATACGATTTCGAGGTCTGGATCATCGGCGAAGGTACCGAGCGGCCGCGGCTCGAGCAGTTGATCCGCGAGCTCGGCCTCGGTGACCGCGTCCGCCTGCTCGGTTCGGTGAACGACAGCGAGCGCATCAAGCTGATGTGCCTGTCCGACGTCTTCGTGATGCCATCGGTGACCAATGCCGAGACCTTCGGCCTGGTCCAGCTCGAGGCCATGGCCGCCGGCCGACCCGTCGTGAACACGGCGCTCGATACGGCGGTGCCGCGCATCGCCCGTCACGGCATGGAGGCAATCACGGTGCCGCCCGGCGATGCCGAAAAGCTGGGCGAGGCCATCGACACCCTGATCCGCGATCCCGAGCGCCGCCGCCGCATGGGCCTTTCGGCCCGGACGCGTGCCCTCACCCGCTATTCCGCCACAGCCTTCAAGGAAGGCATGGAAACCGTCTATCGCGATGCTGTCACCGTGTCCTGCACCGCGTCGAGCAAGGAACCCGCAACCGCCGCTGAACCGCTGCAGGCGACCGGCTGGCTGGACAGCGTCCGGATCGCGGCGGCCCTGGCATGGTCCGACATGCGGCACCGTTACGTCCGCTCGCTGCTCGGCCCGTTCTGGATGTCGCTCCAGATGGCGATCGTGGTCGCGGTGCTGGGCTCCGTGATCGGCCACGTCTCGAACGCCGACATGCTATCGCGCCTGCCGATGCTGGCGCTGTCGATGACGGCCTGGACATTCCTCAACAGCGTCGTGCTCGATGCGACCACGGCGCTCCAGAATTCCGCAAGCCTGATCCGCGACCGGGCGCTGCCGCCGGTGATCTTCCTCCTGCAATGCACCTTCCGCCAGGCGCTGTTCGCGCTGCATAACGCCTGCGTGCCGCTGGTGCTCTGGCTGATCCTGTCGCCGCACGACCTCTCTCACGCGCTCGAGGCGCTGCCGGGCCTCCTGCTCTTCATCGCCTGCACCTTCGCCTTGAGTCTCGTCCTCGGCGCGACGGCAACGCGCTATCGCGACCTCAAGCCGATCATCGAATCCACGCTGATGCTCGCCTTCCTCGCCTCGCCCGTGATCTGGTCCGCCGAGATGATCAATCAGCGCTCGACGGTGATGCGGCTCAACCCGCTGACCCATCTGTTCGCGGTGTGGCGCGAGCCGCTCGCCGGCGGCCATATCGATCCCACCAGCATCGTCTACGTCCTCATCACGCTGGCGCTGCTGATCTTTGCGAGCGTGCTGACGCTGGTCCACCTGCGCAAAGCCGCATTCTGGATTTGACCCATGGTCTCGATCAGCCTGCGCAACGTCTGTCTCGACTACCCGCTCTACGGCGCCTACGACTTCTCGCTGAAGCGCCGGCTGCTCGGCCATCTCATCCGCGAGCCGGGCGAGATGCGGATCATTCGCGCCGTCGACAATGTCACGATCGAGGCCGAAGCCGGCGCCCGTATCGGGCTTGCCGGACCCAACGGCTCCGGCAAATCAACGCTGCTGCGCCTGATCGCCGGCGTCTATCCGCCGAGCAGCGGCCACGTCGCGATCAGGGGCAACGTCGTGCCTCTGCTCGGCCTGAACGCCGGGGTCAATCTGGACTTCGTGGCGGAGGACAACATCGCACTGCTGCTGCGGATCAGCGGCCGCAAGCCGACCCGCAGCGTGATCGACGAGATCTGGGCCTTCACCGAGCTCGAAGCTCGCATGCAGCGGCTGCCCTTGCGGATGTTCTCCTCGGGCATGCTGATGCGCGTGCTGTTCGCGACCGCCACCGCCTTCCCGGCCGACATCCTGCTGCTCGACGAATGGCTCAGCGTCGTCGACGATCATTTTGCGGAGAAGGCCGAGCGGCGGCTGCAACACCTGGTATCGCAGGCGGCGATCGTGATCATCGCCTCGCACGACCAACCGCTGCTGCGGCGCACCTGCTCCAGCATCATCAACCTCGATCACGGCCGCATCGCCTCGACCATCGCGGTCGAGCCGCCGGTCACGCACGCCTTCGAGTTCCGCGAGAAACGCGCATGAAACAGAACATCCTTTTCGTCTCCGAGTCGCTCGGACAACCCAATCACAAGCGCGGTATCTTCCACTTTACCCGGGAATTGGTACGTTCGCTCGCCGCGGAGGGCCATGAACTCACGCTACTCGTGGAGACCTCGAAGCGCTACCGCAAGCTGTGCCGGCGCGAGCGACGCACAAAGCTGTTTGCGGCACAGTCGCGCAATATCGAGCTGCTTGCTCTTTATCGCTTCCTGGACGAAGTCAACATGAGCGGGCCGGTAACGCTCAGCGGCACGCGCCGCAAGTTCGACTGGCTCCGCCACAGAGCCGGCATGATGCTGTCGCGTGACAACATCCTCTGCCTCCTGCGCGCCATCGGCCTGCGTGGCTTGCACGCGCGGATGATCGAGAACCGGACGGAAGCGCTCGAATACATTCCGCCGGATCTGAGTCATCTCGAACTGTTCGGCGACTTTCAGCTCGAGCCCGGATTCTTCAACTATCAGGACTCCTCGGCGTTCTTCCTGCTGCCGCCGCCGCGGATCGACGCGCGCGACTACGACGTCATCGTCGTGGACACCCCGACCCGGGTGGCGATCAAGCGCAGGCCCGACGCAAAGGTGATCTGCGTGGTCCACGACCTGTTGCCGCTCACCGACCTCAAGCTCAGCGACATCGCGACGCGGCAGTTCCTGGCGCGAATTCGCACCAGCCTGCAGCAGGCTGACGAGCTCGCCTTCGTTTCAAACTACAGCATGATGCGGTTCAGGGAACTGTTGCCGCAATTTGCGCACCTGCCGGCGCGGGTCGTGTATCCCCGCACCCGGTTCGACGCCCCGGATGTCCTGCACCTCCCAGCCCCGTCGGGGCGTCCGGGGCGGCCGAGCTTTGTCGTCATCGTCTCGAACGAACCGCGCAAGAACGTCGCCACCGTCATCCGCGCCTTCCGCGGCGTGCCACAGGCCGATCTCGTCGTGATTGGCTATGCCGGCGAGATCAGCCGGATGCGTAATCTGCCGTCAAACGTCCGCTTCGCCGGCTATGTCGACGAGCACGAGAAGGCGGCCCTGATCACCGAGGCGCACGGGCTGATCATGCCGAGCCTTGCGGAAGGTTTTGGCGTGCCGATCATCGAGGCGCTGGCGGCGAACACGCCGGTGCTGTGCTCTGACATCACGGTGTTTCGCGAGGTCGCGGGCGAGCTCGCCGACTATTTCGACCCGTTCTCGACCGACGCGATCGCAACCTCCGTTGCCCGCGTGCTGACGCGGCAGGAGGAGTGGCGCGGCAGGATCCGCGCGCGACGGCATGAGCTCGCCGAACGCTTCGGCTACGAGACCCAGGCGCGCGACTTCCTTGGGCGTGAGAGGCCCCGGGAACGCCTCGCCGCCGCGCAATAGGCATCGCTGCGCATGAGCGCTGAACCCGCGGTATGGCCCGGTCCGGCCGGACCACAAGCCTTGCGCGCCCGTTGGCAAGCCATGGGCAAATCGCCCGCGCTGATCCGGGCCGCCGACGTGCTGGCCGCCCTGATCGCGGCGTCGCTGCCCTGGTCGACCACGGCGCCTTCGATCCTGGTCGGGCTCTGGCTGCTCGTGGTGACGCCGACCATCGACTGGCGCGACTATTCGCGCCAGCTCGCACGGCCTGCCTTCGCCCTGCCCTTTGTCTTCCTGCTGCTTGCGCTGGTCGGCGTGCTGTGGTCGGACGGCGCGTGGGCGGACCGGCTGCATGCGATCAAGCCGGTCGCAAAGCTCGTGCTGATCCCGGCGCTACTCTATCATTTCAGCCGATCCGAGCACGGCTTCCGGGTTTGCCTCGCCTTTCTCGCCTCCTGCGCGATGCTGGCGGTCTACTCCTGGATCGTTCTGCTCGATCCCGCCTGGAAGATCACCGCGACGGCGTCGGCCGGCGTTCCCGTCAAGAACTACATCGACCAGAGCCAGGAATTCACGCTCTGCGCCTTTGCGCTTGCCCTGCCCGCGCTGACTTTCTGGCGCGGCGGACGCGTGGCCGCGACAGCGGTCTGCGCGGCACTGATCTTGCTGTTCGCCACCAACATGGTGTTCGTTGCCTCGGCCCGGACGGCGCTGCTCTGCATCGCGGTGCTGCTCGCCCTCTTCGCCTGGAGGCATTTGAGCGGGCGCGCGGCGCTGGTCCTGCTCGCGGGCACGATCGCCGCGAGCGCATTGGCCTGGACGGCATCGCCCTATCTACGCCAGCGCATCACCGACGTCGCCGTCGAATACCGTCATGGCCACGAGAACATCAGTCGCGCCTCGACCGCGCAGCGGCTGACCTATTGGCGCAAGGCGCTTCACGCTTTCACCGAGGCACCTCTGATCGGCCACGGCACCGGATCGATCAAACGCCAGTTCGAGCGCGCGGCCACCGGCGGGAGCAGCCTCGACGCCGAGATCGTCAGCAATCCGCACAATCAGACCCTCAATGTCGCCATGCAGTGGGGCCTGTTGGGCGTCATCCTGCTCTACGCAATGTGGATCGCCCATCTCCGCCTGTTCCTGGGCGAGGGTCTCGCGGCGTGGATCGGCCTTGCCGCCGTCGTCCAGAACATCGCGAGCTCGCTGCTGAACTCGCATTTGTTCGATTTCCACGAGGGCTGGATGTATGTGCTGGCCGTCGGCGTCGCCGGCGGCATGGCGCTGAAAGCCAAAAGAGGAGACACGGCCGGCAGCCGGCCCTGACTACTGGCTGCGCTCGTGGCCGACCTCACCGGTGATGACGTCGCCGAACAGCTCCCAGGCCTGTCCATTGAAGCGCATCAACTGCATCTGCTCGATCGGGAAGTAGTCGTCCGGCGAGGTGTTGACCATGATGCCGGGCAGCATGAGGTCGGTGTGGAAATCCTTCAGGCTGGTGGCCTGCTTCATCGCATTCTCTCGCGAGAGGTTGTCGCCGCACTGCTTCAGAACCTGCGCCATCGCCTCGGCTTGCACATAGCCATAGAGATTGTTGGCGTTGGCCTTGTCGCCGTCGGGGTAATATTTGTCCATGAACTCGCGCCATTTGATCACAGCCGGATCCTTGTCCCAGGTCGGATCGGTCGGGTCCTTCAGATACGCGGTCGAGATGATGTCCTTGGCATAGTCGAGGCCGGCGGGCTTCAACACCGACGCGATCGACGTTGCTGTGTTTGCAAGGAAGAATTTCGGCTTCCAGCCAAGCTCTCCCACTTTACGGATCGCCTGCGCCGAGCCCTTCGGCGCAGCCCAGGAGAAGAAGATGTCGGCGCCTGAATCGTGCAGCGCCACGATCTGCGAGTCGATCGAGGGATCGCTGACCTCGTAGGATTTGTCGGCGATGATCATGTTCGCCTTGTCGCCAAGCCCGTCCTTCAGGCCCTTGAACTGGTCCTTGCCGGCGTCGTCGTTCTGCCAGAGCACCGCAATCTTGCTGTTTGGAAACTTGTCGCGGATGTATTTTGCGTAGATGCGCCCCTCGCTCTGGTAGTTCGGCTGGAAGCCCATGGTCCACGGAAAATTCTTGGGATCGCCGAACTTGGTGCCGCCGGAGGCGACGAACAGCTGCGGCACCTTCTTGGCGTTCATGTATTTCATGATCGCCGAGTTGGAGGGCGTGCCGAGCGGCTGGAAGATCAGCAGCACCTCGTCGCTCTCGACCAGCTTGCGCGCCTGCTCGATCGCCTTCGGCGGCGAATAGGCGTCGTCATAGCTGATGAAGTTGATCTTGCGGCCGTTGATCCCGCCCTGGTCGTTGATCATCCTGAAATAGGCGGCCTCGGTCTTGCCGATCACGCCATAGGACGACGCCGGCCCGCTATAGGGCATGATGTTGCCGATCCTGACTTCGGTATCGGTGGCTCCGGGATCGTATTTCTTCTGCGCCAAAGCCGGTGTCGTGACGAGCACGCCGGCAGCAAGAATGGCGAGGGCAGCAAGGTTTTCGCGACGACCCGGCATCGTTCTCTCCCCTGTGTTTTGTAGTCTTGTTTTGTGGAGAGTGTCGCAAGGAGACTCGCGGCTGGCAAGCGCCACGATTTTCCGCACGGTGAAACGGCGAAGCTGGAACTTACGCGCCGCGCCGCAGCACATTTAGAACGCGCCCGTCGATCACGAGCAGCGCGCTGCCGATGACGACGGCGCCCGCGATCTCGCGCACGGAGATCGGCTCGCCCAGCACCAGCCATCCCAGAAGAATGGCGGTGACGGGGATGAGCAGCGTCACCAGCATCACATTGGTCGCGCCCGAGCGCCGTATGATCTGAAAGAAGACGATGTAGGCGAGCGCCGTCGACAGGCCGGCAAGGCCGAGCACGGCAAGCCAGGTCGCGAGGCCTGGTATTGGAAGACGCCACGGCTGCTCCACCGCACCGGCGACGACTGCCATCATCGCCGTGGATGCCATCAGTTGAAACGTGGCGGTGCCGAGCGGGGCCGAGTCCTTCAACAGCCGCCGCGCCGCGAGTGCTGCAAAGCCGTAGCTGAGCGCGCCGCCGAGGCAAAGCAGGATGCCGAGCCCCTGCCCGGTCCGCGTCTCGATCCCCCATCCGCGCAGGATGATCACACCGAGAAGGCCAAGCGCCACGCCGGCCACGCGCCGCATCTGCAGGGCCTCTTCTCTCGCGGCAGCCATCACCATCACCGTGAACAGCGGTGTGGTCGCATTCAGGATCGACGCCAGTCCACTCGGGATGAAAGTCTGCCCGATCACGATCAGCGAGAACGGGATGACGTTGTTGAGCAGCCCGATCGCGACGAACGGCTTCCAGCCGACCACCCCCCTGGGGAAGCCGATCCCCTGCACGCGCAGGAGCGGGAGGAGGATGACCGCGCCAAGCGCGACGCGAAGGAGCACCAGCGTCAGCGGCGGCAATTCCCGCAAAGCCGCGCCGTTGAAGAAGAACGAGCCGCCCCAGAGAACCGAGAGCACAGCGAGCAGCGACCAGTCTCGCGCGTCGATCCGGTTGTCGTTCGGGGGCATGGGTTTCATCTCGATGGCAGAACCTGCCGCCTAGGACAGTGCGGCCGATCTTGCCACCCGTTTTCCGATGAAGCAGAGGTTTACAAAACCGCTGCTCGGAATGAATGGAGCGAACGAGGCTGCCCCATGTGATGCGACCTGACTAAAGCGGCTTCTTCGGCCGCGACACCAGCTCGATCATCTTGCCTTCATCGTCATCAGGCATCGCGGCCTTGGCTTGGGCGTAGGACTCGACCGCGGCACGCGAGACCAGCGGCTTGTCGGCGAGCAGGCTCTCGGCCAGCTTCACGGCGTACGCGGCATCCTTGTGCCGCAGCGCCGCCGTGAACGTCGCGCCGCTGAAATCGCGAGCGACCATGCGCTTGGAGTGACGCTGCACCTGCGGGCTTGCGGCAACGCCCGCCTGGATCGATTCCAGCACGAGGTTCATGTCGAGCCCGGCCTGCTCGGCGATGGCGAGGCCCTCGGCGAGCCCGGCGATCTGGATCGCGCCCATCAGATTGTTGATGAGCTTGTAGACGGTACCGGAGCCGACCGCGCCGAAATGACGGATGGTCGAGCCGATCGGCGTGAGATAAGGACGCGCCCGTTCGAGATCGGCCGCGTCGGCGCCGGCGAGCAGCGTCAGCTTTCCGCTCGCTGCCGCATCCGGCAATCCCGTCACGGGGCAATCGATGTAGATGAGCCCGCGCGCATTGAGCTCGCGGCCCATCTCGCGCGCATGGTCATAGGAGACGGTGGAGCATTCGATCGCGATGGTGCCGGCCTTCGCTGTCTTGGCCGCGCCCTTGGGACCGAGCCAGACCGCGCGCGAAGCCTCGTCATCGGCAACCATGGTCACGACAGCGTCGGCGTCGATCGCGGCATCCTCTGGCGAAGTCGCCCAATGCGCGCCGCGCGCGATGAGGTCTTCGGCCTTCGCCTTGCTTCGATTCCACAGCGTCACCGTGAAGCCGGCATCGAGATAGCGGCCGGCCATGCCGTGACCCATCCGCCCCAATCCGATGAAGGCGACACGGGGCATGATCAGTCCACGTCCTCGATATCGGCGCCGGTGGTGCCGAAGGCGCGCTGCGCCAGCGTCGCGGCCATGAAGTCGTCGAGATCGCCGCCGAGCACGCCTGACGTGTCGGAGGTCTGCACGCCCGTGCGCAGGTCCTTGACCATCTGGTAGGGCTGGAGCACGTAGGAGCGGATCTGGTGGCCCCAGCCGATGTCGGTCTTGGCGGCCTGGTCGGCGGCAGCCTTCTCCTCGCGCTTCTTCAGCTCGATTTCATAAAGACGTGCGCGCAGCATGTCCCACGCCTGCGCGCGGTTCTTGTGCTGGGAGCGGCCGGCCTGGCAGACCACGGCAACGCCGGTCGGGATGTGCGTCAGGCGCACCGCGGATTCGGTCTTGTTGACGTGCTGGCCGCCGGCGCCGCCTGAGCGCATCGTATCGACGCGAACGTCGGATTCCTTGATGTCGATCTTGATGCTGTCGTCGATGACGGGGAACACCTGCACGCTCGAGAACGAGGTGTGGCGGCGCGCGTTGGAATCGAACGGCGAGATGCGCACCAAGCGGTGCACGCCGGCTTCCGTCTTCAGCCAGCCATAGGCATTGTGGCCGGAGACCTGGATCGTCGCCGACTTGATGCCGGCCTCTTCGCCCTCGGACTCTTCGAGATATTCGACCTTGAAGCCGTGCGTTTCGGCCCAGCGCGTGTACATGCGCAGCAGCATCTGCGCCCAGTCCTGGCTCTCGGTGCCGCCGGCGCCGGCATGGACTTCGAGATAGGAATCGAAGCGGTCGGCCTCGCCCGACAGCAGTGCCTCGAGCTCGCGCCGCGCCACCTCCTTCTTGAGGTTTTTCAGCGCAGCTTCGGCTTCAGCGACGACGCCGGCATCGCCCTCGGCCTCGCCGAGCTCGATCATGCCGATGTCGTCTTCGAGCTGCTGCTCGACCTTGCCGATGCCGGACAGCGAATCCTCGAGCGAGGTGCGCTCCTGCATCAGCTTCTGGGCTTTCTGGGGATCGTTCCAGAGGTTGGGATCTTCTGCGAGCTTGTTCAGCTCAGCGAGGCGCGCCGTCGATTTCTCGACGTCAAAGATGCCTCCTCAGCAGCCCGACTGACTGCTTGATCTCTTCTACCAACCGTTCGATTTCGGCGCGCATGTCGTTCTCTGGTCTCGCGGAATTGGTCCCGCAAACAACTGAAGTGGGGATGTAGCGGCGGCGGCTGCAAAGCGCAACCGCCGGAACCGCGATCGTCTGCCTTGTCCTAAGCCTTAGTACAGCCCGCCCGTGCCCGGCCGCATGAAGAAGCCGGAATCCGGTTGCTGCTGCTGCGAGGCCGGCATGCGGCCGTCGGCGTCGGCAACGCCGATGACCGAGTAGTTGTCCGGCGGCGCCGTGCCCGGCTTGAAGGCTTCGAGAATGGTTCCGCCGGTCTCGCCGGGGCCGGCGCGCATGCCGGTCTTGGCGACGACGCGCACAAGCTTGATGCCGGCCGGCACCTTGAACGGAACCGCGGGCTTGTCGGCGAGCGCGAGCTTGAGGAAATCGCGCGCGATGGGAGCAGCCAGATGGCCGCCGGTCGCGGCGTTGCCCTTACCGAGCGCGCGCGGCTTGTCGTAGCCCATATAGATGGCGACGGCGACGTCGGGCGAGAAGCCGACGAACCAGGCGTCCTTGGCCTCGTTGGTGGTGCCGGTCTTGCCGGCGATCGGCTTGCCGACCTCCTTGACCACGGTCGCGGTACCGGCCTGGACCACGCCTTCCATCAGCTCGGTGATCTGATAGGCGGTCATGGAGTCGAGCACCTGCTCGCGGCGGTCGATCAGCTGCGGCTCGGCCTGGTTCTTCCAGCCGCCGGGCGCGTCGCAGCCACGGCATTCGCGCTGGTCGTGCTTGAATATGGTGCGGCCGTAGCGGTCCTGGATACGGTCGATCAAGGTCGGCTTCACCCGGCGACCGCCATTGGCGAGCATCGAATAGGCCGTGACCATTCGCATCGCCGTGGTCTCGCCGGCGCCGAGCGCGTAGGAGAGATAGTTCGGCAGCTCGTCATAGACGCCGAAGCGACGGGCATATTCGCCGATCAGGGGCATGCCGATGTCCTGCGCGAGGCGCACGGTCACGGTGTTGAGCGACTGCCGCAGCGCGTTGCGCAGCGTCACCGGCCCCTGGAATTTGCCCGACGAGAAGTTTTCAGGCCGCCACACGCCGGCGCCCTGCCCCTGGTCGATCTCGATCGGCGCGTCGAGCACCACGGTCGACGGCGTATAGCCGTTGTCGAGCGCAGCCGAATAGACGATCGGCTTGAACGACGAACCGGGCTGCCGGTAGGCCTGCGTGGCGCGGTTGAACTGGCTCTGGTCGAACGAGAAGCCCCCGACCATCGCGAGCACGCGGCCGGTCCATGGGTCCATCGCCACCATCGCGCCGGAGACTTCGGGAATCTGGCGCAGCCGGTACTGGCCCTCGACGGGCTGGCCGTCCTTGTAGAGCGGATCGGCATAGATCACATCGCCGGGCTGAAGCACCTGCGACACCGCCGTCGGCGTCTTGCCTTTGGTGCCGCCCTGCGCGGCGCGCGCCCAGCGCACGCCGTCGACCGTGACGATGCCGGTCTCGCGCTGCTTGCTGACGGCGCCGCCGAGCTCGCGGCTCGGCTGGAAGCCGATGCGCGCGGACTGGTCGCTGGTCTCCAGCACCACCGCCATGCGCCATGGCGAGATGTCGGAGAGCGACTTGATCTCGGCGAGCTTGACGCCCCAATCGCCCGACGTATCGAGCTTGCTCATGGCGCCGCGATAGCCCTGCTGCTCGTCATAGTTCACGAGGCCTGAGACCATGGCCTTGCGCGCCATGACCTGGATCTTCGGATCGAGCGTGGTGCGGACGGAGAGACCGCCTTCGTAAAGCTTCTTCTCGCCGTAGCGCTCGAAGATGTCGCGGCGAACTTCCTCGGCAAAATATTCGCCGGCGAAGGTGTGGGCCCCGTTGGAACGGTTGGTGACGGCCAGCGGCTCCTTGCGGGCCTTGTCGGCGTCGGCCTGCTTGATCCAGCCGTTCTCCAGCAGACGATCGATGACGTAGTTGCGGCGCTCGATGGCGCGATCGCGGTTACGCACCGGATGCAGCGTCGCCGGCATCTTCGGCAGCGCCGCAAGATAGGACGCTTCCGCGACGGTCAGCTCGTTCACAGACTTGTCGAAATAGACCAGCGAGGCGGCCGCGATGCCGTAGGCACCCAAGCCCAGATAGATCTCGTTCAGATACAGCTCGAGGATCTTGTCCTTCGAGTAGGTCTTCTCGATGCGCATCGCCAGCAAGGCTTCCTTGATCTTGCGGGCGAAGGAGACCTCGTTGGTCAGAAGGAAGTTCTTGGCGACCTGCTGGGTGATGGTGGAGGCGCCCTGCGGACGGCGGTTGGAGCCGTAATTCTGGATATAGACCACGCCGGCGCGCGCCATGCCGGTGTAGTCGATGCCGCCATGCTCGTAGAAATTCTTGTCCTCGGCGGCGAGGAAGGCGTTGATCACGAGCTTCGGCACCGCCTGGATCGGCAGGTACAGCCGCCGCTCCTTGGCGTATTCGCCGAGCAGCGAGCCATCGACCGCGTGCACGCGGGTCATCACCGGCGGCTCGTAATCCTGAAGCTGAGAGTAGTCGGGCAAGTCCTTGGAGAAATGCCAGATCAGGCCTGCGATGGCACCGACACCAACAAGGAACAACACCGTTCCCGCGGCGAACAGGAAGCCCATGAACCGCACCAGCAAGCGCATTATGTGTTTATCCGTTCAAACTCTGGATCAGCCCAGTATCAGCCCCTTGGCACCAAAACAGGCGCCAGCCTCACGTCGCGAATTCACCGGCCTACTCAATACTATCCGTGCCGGACCCAAGACGCTTGCCGAGCGGGATTCTCGCCGATTCCGGAACCCCCTGCGGCATTTTTATAGAGCGCCCGCTGTGGCCAAACTAGGGCTTTTGCGGCGGGACGGAAAATCCCTCTCAATTCGACGGGCCGACGGTGGCCATTCGCTTGGTCAGGAACCCGTCGATCGCCTGCGCCATCGAGCCCACGGCTTTGGACCGCCAGCCCTCGGACACCAGATGTTCGAGGTCGCCCTTGTTGGAGACATAGCCGATCTCGACCAGCACCGACGGCACGTCGGGCGCCTTCAGGACCCGGAAGCCGGCCGATTTCAGGGGATGCTTGTGCATCCGCACGGTCGACTTCATTTCGCCCATCAAAAGCCGGGCAAAACGGCTTGAAAAGGTACGGGTTTCCCGCTGGGTGAGGTCGATCAGGATGTCAGCGACATCGGTCGGCTCCTCCGCGAGATTGAAGCCGGCGATCGCGTCCGCCCGGTTTTCCGCGTCAGCCAGCCGCTGCGCCTCGGCGTCGGAGGCCTTGTCGGACAGCGTGTAGATGGTCGCGCCCTGCGCATCACCCTCGGCGCGCGGCAGCGCGTCGGCATGGATCGAGACGAACAGCGCGGCTTTGAGGTTGCGCGCGACTTTGACCCGGTCGTTGAGCGGGATGAAGGTGTCGTCGTCCCGGGTCATCACCACGCGGTATTTGCCGGCCTTGTCCAGCCGGTCGCGCAGCGCCAGCCCAAAGGCCAGCACCAGGTTTTTCTCGCTCTCGCCGCTCGACTGCGTGCCATTGTCGATGCCGCCATGGCCGGGATCGATCACGACGATCGGACGGCCGTCGGCCTTCTGCTGCGGGGCATCCGGAGCTGCGGCGGCCGGAACCGTTGCGGGCGGCGCATCGGCGATTGCGGGCCGCAGTTCGGGACGTTTTTCCGGAGCGAGCGTCGACACGAAGGCGGTGCGGTCGACCTCCTCCAGTTCGAGCACGAGCCGGGCCGGCTGGCCGTTGGCCGCCTCCACCACATAGGAATTGGCGATCTTGGCCGGGCCTGTCAGGTCGAACACGATTCGCGAGCCGCCCGGCATGACCAGCCCATAGCGGAAGGCCTTGACCAGTCCCCGCCCTGCGATCCCGGTGCCCGCAGGCAGCTGAAAATTGACCTGGGGCACATCGACCACCACCCGGTACGGGTCGGCCAGGGTGATGGCGCGGAAGGTGACGGTCTGATCGATGTCGAGAATGAAGCGGGTCTGCTTGCCATCGCCGGCCAGCCGGGCCGCCGAGGCGATTGGAAAATTCGCTACCGCAACAGGGGGTTGCGGCTGGCTTTCCGCCGCGCTCAGGCGCCAGGAATCAGCCCACGCCAATGCTGCGGCGCACAGAACCACGCATCCCAGCAAAACCCTTTGATTTGTGCGGCTCGCCACCGATTCCGTGCCTCCGAGCAGCCCTTTTAACGCAATAGAACCACAGGGTTAATTGGTCCTTAATGCCAAGATGCACGAAACTCCCCGACTGTGACCGCCGTGCGACGCTCCCTTGCACGGTTGGCCCATTCCACGTATGTACGGAGTGCTGACGGCCGATATTTCCGGTTGTGTCGCATTCAGCCTCCCGGTGCAGCGCCGGAACTCTCAAGGTTTGGGAATTCCAGCGTTTTTCCGTTCCCCTCAAAGACCAGCGCGGTGCGCGGCAGCGAGGTGGAGCGGGTCAAGCCCCGGTGGCGGACGGTCCCCGGTTACCACCGCGTTTCCGGGACGGTTTAACAGCGACGCGACCCGTTACCCGGTCCCTTAATCCCAAGGGAGCGGTTCGTAATCCCCAAGGCGAGCGCGCTCGCGCCATGCCTGGCCAGCAGCAACTGATTGAGGGGCGGCCCCGCCGCCCAATGTTTCATACGGGCCGACGCTTGATGCGCCAGACTGTGCCGACGAATTCTGAAGGACCGTTCGCGACGCTGCGGAGTGACAATCCCGCGCGCCGCTTCGGTCCTGAAGCTTCCGATTCGGCAAGGCGCGAGAGACGGCGTTTCGGCCTTCCCCTCACCCCCGAATCAGGTGGACCGTCGCGTCACCCGGCAGCGCAGATCGCGCCCACGGTGAATCGCGCCCGCCGCCGCCAAGAGTTAAGACATGCCCAACAAGATGTTGATCGATGCCACCCACCCGGAGGAGACCCGGGTCGTCGTGGTCCGCGGCAATCGCGTCGAAGAGTTTGATTTCGAGACCGCGCAACGCAAGCAACTGCGCGGGAATATCTACCTCGCCAAAGTCACCCGGGTGGAGCCTTCGCTCCAGGCCGCCTTTGTCGAATATGGCGGCAACCGCCACGGCTTCCTTGCCTTCAGCGAAATCCATCCCGACTACTACCAGATCCCGGTCGCCGACCGGCAGGCACTGATCGAGGCCGAGGAACAGGCCCATCGCGAGGCCGAGGAAGAGAGCGAGAACCGCTCCCACGGCCGTCGCCGCTCGCGCCACCGCAACGCCCGCCGCCGCGGCCATGGCGATCGCGTCCGTAGCGACATCGTCGAGGGCCTCGAGGCCGGCGCCGATCCAGCGGCCCAGCCGGTCGAGGGCGAGACCCTGCAGGCGCACGCCGAGGGCGCTTCGCACGAGGGCGAGCACCTGCACGCCGACGCCGAGCATCACGATCATGATCATGGCGACCATGATCACCACGATCATGACCACGAAGGGCATGACCACGAAGGACATGGGCACGATGATCATCATCATGGCCATGATGACGATCACCATCACGCGCACGATCATGACCACGGTCACGACGGCGAGCACGATCGTCACGACCATGATCATGCCGACGAGACGCCCGCGCCTGTCGCTGCCGTCGGCGCCGAGCCCGTGGTGGCAACCGAGACCGCCGCCGAACCGCAGGAGGCCCACACCTTCGAGGCTCACGCTTCCGAAGCCCACGCCTCCGAAGCCCACGCCGAGGCTCTCGCCGAAGCCGTGACCGCTGCCGCTGAACCCGCCGACGCCGTCTACGGTGAGAGCACTGATGCGCCGCATGCCGAGGCCACGGAAGCAGCCGGCGAAGACGACGACGAGGACGAAGACGACGGCGAGGATGCCGAAGAGGAAGTCGTCGAATCCGTCGGCGGCGACGACGTGCTCGAGGAAGTGCCGGAGCGCACGTTCCGCCCGCGCCGCCAGTACAAGATCCAGGAAGTCATCAAGCGCCGCCAGGTGATGCTGGTGCAGGTCGTCAAGGAAGAGCGCGGCAACAAGGGCGCGGCGCTGACGACCTATCTCTCGCTCGCCGGCCGCTATGCCGTGTTGATGCCGAACACCGCGCGCGGCGGCGGCATCAGCCGCAAGATCACCAGCGCCCAGGACCGTTCGCGCCTGAAGGAAGTGGTGCAGGATCTGGACGTGCCCGAGGGCATGGGCATCATCCTGCGTACCGCCGGCGCCGCCCGCACCAAGCCCGAGATCAAGCGCGACTTCGAATATCTGATCCGGATGTGGGAGACGGTGCGCGATCTGACGCTGAAATCGCAGGCCCCGACCCTGGTCTACGAGGAAGGCTCGCTGATCAAGCGCTCGCTGCGCGACCTCTACAACAAGGAGATCGACGAGATCTCGGTCGCCGGTGAGTCCGGCTACCGCGAAGCGCGCGACTTCATGAAAATGCTGATGCCCGCCAATGTCAGCGCGGTACGGCAGTACCGGGACGGCCAGCCGCTGTTCTCACGCATGGGTGTCGAGAGCCAGCTGGACGCGATGTTCTCGCCGACCGTGCAGTTGCGCTCCGGCGGCTACATCGTGATCAACCAGACCGAGGCGCTGGTCTCGATCGACGTCAACTCCGGACGATCGACCCGCGAGCACCATATCGAGGACACCGCGCTCAAGACCAATCTGGAAGCGGCCGAAGAGGTCGCCCGCCAGCTCCGCCTGCGCGACCTCGCCGGCCTGATCGTCATCGACTTCATCGACATGGACGAGAAGCGCAACAACCGTTCGGTCGAGCGCAAGCTGTCCGATTGCCTCAGGCAGGATCGCGCGCGCATCCAGGTCGGCCGCATCTCGCATTTCGGCCTGCTCGAGATGTCGCGCCAGCGCATCCGCGCCAGCGTGCTGGAATCCTCGACCGATCCCTGCCCGCATTGCGGCGGCACCGGCCACGTCCGCTCGGTCTCCTCGGTTGCGCTCCAGTTGCTGCGCGGCCTCGAAGAGATCCTGATGAAGGGCGCGACCCACAACCTCGTGGTCCGCACCCGCACCGACGTCGCGCTCTATGTGCTGAACCACAAGCGCGGCCATCTGCGCGACCTCGAGAACGGCTTCAAGGTTACGCTGGCCGTCATCGCCGACCCCAGCGTCAGCGGACCGCAGGCCTATCTCATCGACCGCGGCGAGCAGGTGCATACGCTGGAAGCCGCCAAGGCGCTGCTGGCGGCACAGGCCGCGGCAAGCCCGCCGCCGCTGGCCGAAGAGGCCTATGACGACGAGGAATTTGATCCGGAGCTGGAATCCGAGGTCGAGACCGAGGAGACCGAAGGTCTCACCGAGGAGCAGGCTGGCGGCGAAGCGGCCTCCGAGCAGGACGGCCAGCGCCGCAAGCGCCGCCGTCGCCGGCGCGGCCGCGGTGGCCAGCGCGACGGCGAGGTGCGCGAGGATGGCGCTCCGACGTCTTCCGAGGCGGCCGTTGCGGCCGGCGAAGGTGAAGAGGACGCCGAGTCCGAGCAGGACGGCGAGGAAGGTGAGGACCAGGCAGCCCGCGGCGAGCAGCAGGGCAGCGGCGATCGCCGCCGCCGGCGGGGTCGTCGCGGTGGACGCCGCCGTCGTGGGGGCAACGAGGAAGGTCTCGCCGGCTCGATCGGCGACGAGCTCGCAGCCAGTGCGCCGCCGGAAGCGACCAATGCCGTTGCCGATTTCGACGGCTTTGGCGGCGAGGCTGCGCCCTCGATCGCTCAGGCCGAACACACCGTCGAGCCGCAAGTCACTGAACCCGTCAGCCAGCCCGAGCCGCGTGCCGAGGTGCAGATCGAGGCGCCGGCCCAGCCCGAGCCCGCTCCTGCCGCTGCGGAAGAAGAGCCCGCCGACGACAAGGCTGCGCGTCGCCGCTCCACGGTCCGGGAAAAGGTGAGCTTCCTGTCGAGCAGCCAGAGCGAGCCGGCAGCGCCGGTTGCGCAGGCAGCCGAACCGGTCGCCGCGCCGACCCCGGCGCCTGAGCCCGCGCCGGAAGCGGCAAGCGAGACGCCGGCTGCACCGCGTCGCGCCGGCTGGTGGTCGCGCCGGTTCGGCGGCGGCGAGTAAGCCGGACATTCAATGCAAAACGCCCGGCACAGCCGGGCGTTTTTGTTTCGACACTCGCCTCGCTCGCTACGGCGGCGGCAGTTCGTCGTGACCCGGTGGCACGGCGTCGCGCGCAGCGATCTGGCGGAGCTGGTCGTAGAGATCAGGTGCTTCGCTGGTGCAGAGACAGACGCCCAGCGCCGGCGTTGAGATAGGCGTGGCCCATGGTGCTGTCGAGATAGATACCATCGCCCTCGCCAAGGATCGCCGGTGTGTAGAACATGGCGCAGCAGCGGTCCGAATTCCTCCAGCGAGCGTGCGCAGACCTTGGCCAGGATCGGCCATGCGTTTGCCGATCAGCTTGGTGCATTGATATGTGCTAGATCGTTTTCGCAGTTTGAGAGGGATTGGCATTTGTCAGAGCTTTGCAACTCCAGCGCCGTTGAGCTGCGCCGCCTGCTGGCCGCCCGGGCGATCTCGCCTGTCGAGCTGCTGGAGTCCTGCCTGTCGCGGGTCGCGACCATCAATCCCGCCGTCAACGCCGTCGTGACGCTGGACGTATCAGGCGCGCGCATTGCGGCCAAGGAAGCCGAGGCCGCGATCCTGCGCGGCGAGGATCGTGGCGCGCTGCACGGGCTTCCCGTTCTCATCAAGGACACCCAGGACACTGCCGGGCTGCGCACCACCTATGGCAGCCCGTTGCTGAGCGACAACGTCCCGATCGCCGACCAGGGCTCGGTCGCGCGGCTGCGCGCGGCGGGTGCGATCATCTTCGGCAAGACCAACACGCCGGAATGGGCGGCCGGCGGCAACACCCGCAACCCCGTGTTCGGCGCGACCGGCAATCCCTTCGATCCCTCACGCTCGGCGGCCGGCTCCTCCGGCGGCTCGGCGGTGGCGCTCGCCTGCGGCATGGCCCCGCTCGCCTCGGGCTCGGATACCGGCGGCTCCCTGCGCAATCCGGCCGGCTTTGCCGGCATCGTCGGGATGCGGCCATCCTACGGGCTTGTGGCGAGCGAGAAGCGCGCGTTCGGCTGGTCCAATTTGTCGACCGACGGGCCGATGGCGCGCAATGTCGCCGACACAGCGTTGATGCTGTCGGTGATGGCGAGCGACGATGCCCGCGATCCACTCGCCTATACGCTGCCCGGCGAACCCTTGCGCGCTCGCGCCGAGCGCTGGGCCGCGCCGCGCCCTGCGGAGCTCGGCAAGCTGCGTCTCGCCTTCACGGAGGATTTCGGCTTCGCACCGACCGAGCAGGCGATCCGCCGCGTGTTCCGTCACCGCGTCGGCAAGCTCGCAACCCTCTTCGCCGAATGCCGCGAAGCGACGCCGGATTGCTCCGGCGCCGACGACGCCTTTGCGGTGCTGCGCGCGGGCCTGTTCCTGGCCATGCACGGCAAGAACTACAAAGAGCGTCCCGAGATGCTCGGCCCCAATGTCCGCGCCAATGTCGAGGAAGGCCTCGCCTACACGCTCGAGGATCACGGCCGCGCTGCGACGACGCAGACTCGGATCTATCGCGCCTGGCAGAGCTTCTTCGAAAGCTGCGACGTGCTGATCAGCCCGACCATCACGCTGAGCCCGCGGCTGTGGTCGGAGCTTTATCCGGCCGAGATCGACGGCGTGCGGACGAAATCCTACTTCCACTGGCTCGCGCTCGCCTATGCCGTGACGCTTCCCGGTCATCCCGCGATCAGCATTCCCCTCGGTCTCGACGAAGCCGGATTGCCTTTCGGCCTCCAGATCGTCGGTCCGCGTGGCGGCGATGCCATCGTGCTTTCGGTTGCGGCAAGCATCGAAGCGGCGTTGGCTGATGATGCGCAATTGTGCCGGCCGGTCCCCGATCTGGCACGGCTTGCCGCGGCGCCGCCGCTGTCGGCCGCCCCCGGCTTCCTCGCCTGGGAATGACCGACCTCGTCCCACAACCGGTCTGACAGGAGAATTCTGCCCATGCAAAACGCGATCGTTCTCGGCGGCGGCATGATCGGCGTGAGCGCGGCGCTGCATCTGCGGCAGCGCGGCTGGGCCGTCACGCTCGTCGACCGCAGGGAGCCGGGCCGCGAGACCAGCTACGGCAATGCCGGAATGATCCAGGCGGAAGCGGTCCGCCCCTATCCGATGCCGCGCGACCTTGCCACACTCCTGAAGATCGCGACCGGCCGCACCAACGACGTGCGCTACAGCCTGTCGTCACTCCATCTCCATATCGAGCCCCTGCTCCGCTACTGGTGGCATTCGGCGCCGAAGCGGCATCGCGAGGCGATCGACGCCTGGGCGCGGCTGATCGCCTACGCGACGGCGGAGCACGACATCCTCATTCGTGAAGCCCATGCCGACAATCTCATCCGCCGCGCGGGATACCGGCATCTGCATCGCGACGCAGCTTCCTTCGATCTCGCCGTCAAGTCGGCGGAAGAAGACGAGCGCGAATTCGGCGTGAGGTTTCGTGCGCTCTCCGGGGCCGAGCTCGCCAAGGCCGAACCGATCCTGCGCGACGACCTGCCCGGCGCGATCCACTGGCTCGACACCTGGACCGTGTCCGATCCCGGCGCGCTGGTCACGGCCTATGCCGAGCTGTTCGAGCGCCTCGGCGGCGCGATCGTGCTCGGCGACGCCCAGAGTTTGCAGCAGACCGCGACCGGCTGGTCGGTCGATACGGACAACGGTCGCATCGACGCAACCCACGCCGTCGTGACACTCGGGCCGTGGTCGCCCGATCTCCTGCACAAATTCGGCTACCGCATTCCGCTGGTGCGCAAGCGCGGCTACCACATGCATTACAGCGGCGGCGCGTCGCTCGATCTGCCGCTGGTCGACAAGGCCGGCGGCTATGCCATGGGTCCGATGGCGAAAGGAATCCGCATCACCACCGGGGCGGAATTGACCGGCATGGATGCACTTGCCACCCCGGTGCAGCTCGCCAGCGCCGAGGCGTCCGCGCGCGAGCTGATCGACCTCGGCAGGCGCGTCGAGCCGGATCCGTGGTTCGGCACCCGCCCCTGCACGCCCGACATGCTGCCGGTGCTCGGCCCCGCGCCGCGCCATCCCGGCCTCTGGATGAATTTTGGCCACGGCCACCAGGGCTTTACTCTGGGACCCGCGACGGGACGCCTGCTCGCCGAGATGATGAGCGGCGAGACGCCGGCGATCGATCCGACGCCATACCGGCCGGAGCGGTTCTAGGCCGACGCGTCGAGGCAGCCTATCGCGCGCAACCCTTGCCAGGCCGGCGCCGCCACGTGCGGCCCCCGCGGAAGGCACATCAGCTCAGCGCGCCGTCTTCCTGGCCGCTGCCACAAGGCCATTCAGCCAGTCTTGATGGCCGTTGATCATGGGATTGGGCTTGGCATTCGCCAGATCGATCGCCGGCTTCCCTTTCTGGGTTTCCTGCGTGAGGATGCGGACCCGGCCTTCGGACAGATCTTCGACGAGCCAGGCGTGATGCACGTCTAATCGTGTATCGCCCTCCCCGGCCCAGCCGTGCCATGCAACGCGGCCGGGGTCGCCACCGACCGGAGCGACGTATTCGACAACCTGGGCTTCGACGGGAAAACCAAAAGTCTCGAAATAGAACCGCGCGTCCTTGGCCAGCTCGGGACCTTTGCCGTCATGAAAGCGCACATTCGCGGAGTTGTCGTAGTAGGTCGGCCAGAGCGTCGCCCGGCTCAAGAGCGGCCAGATATCGGAGGCACTGAGACCCGCAACGATGACTTCGTTTGAGCAAAAATTCTCGGTGAGGCCGGGGATGTAGCCCTCCGGCCAGATGATTTCATGCATGGTGGGATCTCCGCTGATGCGGAGTCACCCTGCTGCCCGCTCAGATATTAGTCCAATCGCGAGTTCTGATCTAATATATCGCCATGGCTGATATCAGAACCGTGGACCTGAACCTGCTCAAGGCCCTTGATGCGCTGCTCGACGAGCGAAGCGTCACTCGGGCGGGAGAACGTCTGGCACTGAGCCAACCCGCCGTCAGCGGCATGTTGACCAGGCTGAGAGATGTTTTCGGCGACCCCCTGTTTGTCCGAGCCCAGCGCGGTGTCGTGCCGACGGCCCGCGCCGCTGGAACTTGCCGCCCCTGTAAAGCGGTTGCTCGGCGAGTTCGAGGCATTGTTGCAACCTCCGCTTTTTGATCCAGCGCACGCGAGCTTTACCCTGAGCATCGCTGCGACGGATTACGCACTTCGTGCGGTTGTTGTCCCGTTTCTCGAAGCGCTGCGCCCCCGAGCGCCCGGTATCCGGGTTGCCGTGCGCCCGATCGAAGACGGTCAGGTGTATGGTCAATTGGAGCGTGGCGAGACCGACCTGGCCTTGCTCACGCCGGAAACGACACCACCCGATCTGCACATGCGCAGGCTGTTCGACGAGCAATATGTCTGCGCACTTCGTCAGGATCATCCCGATGCCGCAAGCGGCGAACTCACGCTCGACCGCTTCTGCGCCCTCGACCACGCCCTCATGTCATATGCGGGCGAGACCTTTCGCGGCGTCACGGACGTTGCACTTGCCAAGATCGGCCGCGAACGGCGCATCACACTGTCTGTCGCGAGCTTTCTGGTGCTGCCGGAAATCTTGCGAACGAGCGATCTGATCGCAGTCGTTCCGCGACGGCTTATTCGCGGCAACGAAGGACTGGCCCTGTTTGCCCCTCCGATCCCGATTGAGGGGTTCACGAAGTCGGCGGCCTGGCATGCCCGGACGCACCACGACGCCGGACAGCGTTGGGCTCGCGCATTGATGTTCGAGACCTGCCTGCACGAGACGGAGGGGAGCGACGGCACAGGTTGAATGCGGGACGGCTTCCCAAGGATGTCAGCGTACCGCGTGTTGGACCAGCGCCTTCATTTAGCCTTCGGCGCTCGCCGCAAGCACGGCGAGCGCCGCCGACACACGCAGCAGCGGGTCGTCCCATTCGCGCGGGGCGCGCTGACGGAACAGCCGCATGGTCGGATACCAGGGACTATCCTCGCGCTCGCGCAGCCAGCGCCAGTCGAGCGCGTAAGGTGTCAGCATCCACACCGGACGTCCCAGCGCACCGGCGAGATGGGCAACCGATGTGTCGACGGCGATGACGAGATCGAGCGCCGCGACCGCCGCGGCGGTATCGGCGAAATCGCCGAGCGCCGGCGCAAGATCGATGACATCGTCCCCCAGCGCCGCCAGCACCGGAGCATCTTCGGGACGCGGCTCCTTTTGCAGGCTGTAGAGCTGCACGCCGGGCATCACGAGACGCGGCAGCACGGCCGCAGCCGACAGCGAGCGCTGCCGGTCGCCCTTGTGCCTGGCGTTGCCGGCCCAGACCACGCCGACCTTCAACGCCATCACCTCCGCGAGCGCCGCACGCCAACGCGACTGTTTTGCGGGATCGGGATGCAGATACGGCACATCGGCCGGGATGGTGTCGAGCGTCGTGCCAAAAATCCGCGGCAAGCTCATCAGCGGCAGTTGCAGGTCGAACGGCGGCAGCGCTTCACCGCGCGCGAACACCGTGACATCGGGGAGCTGCCGCAGCAGTGAGGCGAGCGCGGGCTGAACCTGCAGGATGATCTTGCCGCCGCTTGCTGTCACCATCGGCAGGTAGCGCACGAAATGCAGGGCATCGCCGAGACCGTATTCGGCGAACAGCAGCAGCGTTCGGCCGTTCAGGGGCTCGCCCTGCCATTCCGGCTCGATGAACGAGGGATCGCCGTCCGACAGCGTCTTGCATTTACGCCGCCATTGATAGGCCTCGAACCCGTTCACGAAGTCGCCGTTCATCAGCAGGAAATGCGCGTGGTTGTACTGGGCGAGCGGCTGCTCCGGGTCGAGCGCGATCGCGCGGTGCGAGACCGCCAGCGCCGCGTCGATCTCCCCGGCATTGCGCAGCGCGACCGCGAGATTGGCATGGCCCTTGGCATAGGCTGGATCGGCCACGACCGCGCAGCGATGCGCGGCGACCGCGTCGTCCGCACGCTCCTGCTTTTCGAAGACGATGCCGAGATTGGTCCAGGCCGGCGCGTGATCCGGCTTGAGCAGCAGCGCGTGCTCGCAGGCGGCAATCGCCTCGTCCCATGCGCCGAGCTCGGACAGACAGGCACCGAGATTGCTGGCGATGACATGGTCCGACGCATCAAGCGCAAAGGTCCGCCGGTAGATCTCCGCAGCCTCGTGCAAATGGCCGGCCTCGTGCAGGACGAGACCAAGCAGACGCAGCGCCGGGGCATTGTCCGCTGCGAGCGCGATGACGCGGCGGTACTGGACGATGGCGTCTTCGAGCAATCCTTGACGATAGAGCACGGCGCCGAGATTGCCGAGCAGCCCGGGATCGTCAGGATCGGCATCGAGGGCGCGGCGATAGGCAGCCTCGGCGTCGCCGAGCCTCGCCTGGTCCATGAGGAGATTGCCGAGATTGAGCCAGACGCCGCGATAACCAGGCTCCCGCGCGATCACGGCGCGATACGCCTCCTCCGCTTCAGTCAGCCGCCCTTGCTCCGCGAGCACGCCGGCGAGGTTGAAGCAGGCCCGCGTGAGATGTGCGTCGAGCTCGAGCGCGCGGCGGTAGGCGGCTTCGGCCTCGTCGAAGCGGGCGAGCTCGCCGAGCGCCACGCCGAGCTTGTTGTGCAGGCCGGCATCATCTGGACGCCGGACCAGCGCGCGCCGGAACGCCGCCACGGCGCCCTCCTGCTCACCCTTCACGGCAAGCGCATCGCCGAGCGTGACGAGTGCCGGTGCGTACTCCGTGTCGATCTTGAACACGCGGCCGAGCAGCGCGGCGCCGTCGGCCGCGCGATCGGTGACGAAGGCGGCCACGGCCGCCAGATGCAGCGCGGGCACATGATCCGGCTCTGCCCTCAGCACTTCCGCGCAGAGTGCATCCGCCCGGTCCGCGTGCCCGGCCGCAAAATGCTCTGCCGCCCGCAAAACAATCCGATTCACAGCCGCCTCGCCCACCATGCCGCCCGCCCCTTCGAAGTCCGATGCGGGTTAAACGGACGAGGTGACGAATTCCGTCAGTCGGCGCGGTCGGCCAGCAGCTTCCTGATACGGTCGGCATCTTCAGGCGTCGCCGGATTGTAGACGATCATGCTGAGATCGGAGCGACCCTCGACATTGAAGCTCGAATATTCGAACGACATGGTGCCGTGAACGGGGTGCCGCAGCCGCTTGGTGCCGTCGCCATGATGGCGCACGTCATTGTCGCGCCAGAGTGCCGCGAATTCCGGACTGGTCCGGCAAAGCTCGTCGACGAAATCGGCGACATGCGAGACGGCGCCTGCGCGCGCGGCATCGGCCCGGAACGCCGCCACCACGAAGCGCGCCACGCTGTCCCAGTCATATTGCGCGGCGCGCACGCGCGGATCGCAGAAGATGAAGCGCAGGATATTGCGCTGTCCCGGCGGGATCGCGCCGTAGTCGGTCAACACGGCGCTGGCGGCGCGATTCCAGGCGACGACGTCCCAGGTCGCGGTGCGCACCAAGGCCGGGCTGAATTCGAGCGCATCGAGCACGCGTTGCAGTCGTGGCGAGACGCCCTCTGTCGCCTGGTAACGCACCTCAGGCGGACGGCCGAGGCCGATCAGGAACAGATGCTCGCGCTCGACATCGGTCAGCATCAGTGCGCGGGCGATGCGGTCGAGCACGTCGGCCGACGGCGCGCCGCCGCGGCCCTGCTCCAGCCACGTGTACCAGGTCGGGCTGATGTTGGCGCGCTGGGCCACCTCCTCGCGGCGCAGTCCGGGCGTGCGCCTGCGGCTGCCACTGAGGCCGAACGCGGCGGCGTCGAGCCGGGTGCGGCGGTCCTTCAGATAGGTACCGAGCAGGTTTTCGACCGAGGCGATCTCGCTCATGCTGTTAGCTATTATACCCTGATACGATCACTACTTTACCCGGATAATCCTAGCGCAGATGGTCGTCTCCACCAACCCCCTCCGCCAATCCCTGGAGATTGCTCATGCGTGTATTCGTCACTGGCGCCACCGGCTTCGTCGGCTCCGCCGTCGTTCGCGACCTGGTCGCCGCCGGCCATCACGTGCTCGGCCTCGCCCGCTCCGACGCAGGCGCTGCAGCGCTCATTGCAATGGGGGCCGCGGTCCATCGTGGATCGCTCGAAGATCATGCGTCATTGCGCAGCGGCGCGGCCGCCTCCGACGGCGTGCTTCACCTCGGCTTCAACCACGATTTCTCGAAATTCCTGGACAATTGCGAGCTCGACCGGCGGGCGATCCTCGCCATGGGCGAGGAGCTCGCAGGCTCCGACCGCCCCTTGATCGTCACCTCCGGTGTGGCGCTGCTCGCTCCGGGACGGCTCGCGACCGAGGACGATGTCGCTTCGCACCACTTTCCCCGTGTTTCGGAATCGACCGCGCTGTCGTTGATCGAACGCGGCGTGCGCGCTGCCGCGGTTCGGCTTCCGCCGTCCACCCATGGCGAAGGCGATCACGGCTTCGTTCCGATCCTCATCAATCTTGCGCGCGCGAAAGGCGTGGCGGCCTATGTCGGCGACGGCATGAACCGCTGGCCGGCCGCGCACCGCACCGACGCCGCACGCGTCTACCGACTCGCCTTGGAGCAAGGCGCCACCGCAAAGCACTATCACGCGATCGCCGAGGAAGGCGTTCCGTTCAGGGCGATTGCCGAGGTGATCGGCAAAAGGCTCGGCGTGCCCGTGGTCTCGAAATCCACGGATGAAGCCGAGGAGCATTTCGGCTGGTTCGCGCGATTTGCCGCCATCGACGTCCCGACCTCGAGCACGAAGACGCGCGCTTTGCTCGGCTGGGAGCCCAAAGAAAAAGGGCTGATCGAGGACCTCGACCAGCCCTACTATTTCAAAGCCTGACGGCGCGTTGCGCCGCCGGTCGCAGCTTGCAGATCAGTCCGTCGTGACAGCGGTTTCCATGTCCGTCGGATCGATCTGCCTGGCGAGGTTGGCGTTGAGCTTATCGCGGTCGAGCTCGCCTTCCCACCAGGCGACGATCACGCAAGCAACGCCGTTGCCGCACAGATTGGTCAGCGCACGGCACTCGCTCATGAACTTGTCGATGCCGAGCACGATCGCCATGCCCGGCACGAGGCGCGGATCGACCACCGCGAGCGTCGCCGCCAGCGTGATGAAGCCCGCGCCGGTGATGCCGGAGGCGCCCTTCGAGGTCAGCATCGCCACCACCAGAATGGTGAGCTGCTGGCCGAAGGAGAGATCGAAGCCCAGCGCCTGCGCGATGAACAGCGTCGCCAGCGTCATGTAGATGTTGGTGCCGTCGAGATTGAACGAATAACCCGTGGGCACCACGAGGCCGACCACCGACTTCGAGCAGCCGAGGCGCTCGAGCTTCTCCATCAGGGAGGGCAGCGCGCTTTCCGAGGACGAGGTGCCGAGCACGATCAGCAGCTCGTCCTTGATGTAGGCGAGGAACTTGAAGATGGAGAACCCCGCCATGCGCGCGATGATGCCGAGCACGACGAACACGAACAGCGCTGCGGTGACGTAGAACGTCGCGATCAGGCCGACCAGGTTGAGGATCGCCCCGGTGCCGAACTTGCCGATGGTGTAGGCCATCGCGCCGAAGGCGCCGATCGGCGCCGCGCGCATCACGATGGAGATGACGCCGAACACCGCATGCGCGGCGTCGTCGATGAAGCTGCGGATGGTGTGGCCGCGCTCGCCGAGCCCCATGAGGGCGAAGCCGAACAGCACCGAGAACAGCAGCACCTGCAGGATCTCGCCTTGCGCGAAGGCGCCGACGACGGTGTCCGGAATGATGTGCAGCACGAAGTCGACCGACCTCTGGCCTTCGGCCTGCTTGGCGTAGTTGGCGACCGCCTGTGCGTTGGCGGCGGCGCTGCCGAAGCCCGCGCCCGGCTTCACCAGATTGCCGATCAGGAGTCCGATCACCAGCGCGAAGGTCGAGACGACCTCGAAATAGACCAGCGCCTTGACGCCGATACGGCCGACCTTCTTGGCATCCTGGATATGGGCGATACCCGAGACGACGGTGCAGAAGATGATCGGGGCGATCACCATCTTGATCAGCTTGATGAAGCCGTCGCCGAGCGCCTTGATCCATTCGTTGGTCGCGAGCGTCGGCCAGAGCCAGCCGACGATGGCGCCGAGCACGATGGCGATCAGCACCTGGACGTAGAGAACCTTGTACCACGGCTTTGCTGCGGGCTGCGCGACCGGCGCCCCCGCCATCGTTGTGGTCGTCATTGTTTCACTCCCCCTCAAACTCAGAGCCAGCCAAGATCAACTTGGCCGGCTCTGTCAATTGGAACTGCTCGTTGTTGCGCGCTTTACCCGCGGCGATCGACGATCCGGCGGGCCGCCGGCATCAGCGTCGCGCCAAGCGCGTTCTTCACCAGCGACGCCGCGATGAACGGCATCAGGCCGACCTGCCACGCCTTGGACATGCCGAGGCCAAGGCCGAAGGCGAGCCAGCCGAAGCCGGCGGCCAGAATGACGACATGACCAACGGCCATTGCCGCAAACAGCAGCACCACGCTGCGATCCCAGCCGCGTTCGGCAAGCCACCCGGTGACGAAGGCGGCGCCAATGAAGCCGAACAGATAGCCCGCGGTCGGGCCGACCAGCGGTGCAATTCCACCGACCGGGCCGGCGAATACCGGCAGGCCCATCGCGCCTTCGGCGAGGTAGGCGATCATGGTTGCGCTGCCAAGGCGCCAGCCATAGGCGGCGCCGATCATCAGCACGACCAGCGTCTGCAACGTCATGGGCACGTAAGGCAGCGGCAGGTTCACCTTGGCTGATAGCGCCATCAACGCGGTGCCGAGCGCGATCAGCACGACGGCGCGAAGGCTGCCTACGGTTTCGCCGGAACGGGTCGGCCACATCAATGCGGCGAGAGGATAATGCTGCGTGGCGGCGGACGTAAGGGAACGGTCAGACAAGTTGCACTCCGGAAGGCTGTCGAAAACTGGCGGCTATTTAAGCCAGTGAGCGATCCGGTCAACTGCCTCCCGCATCTCCTCTGCCGAGCGAGCATAGGAGAGCCGTATGAACGAACGGCCATGGATGGGATCGAAATCGAGGCCGGGCGTCGCCGCAACGTGGGCCTGCTCCAGCATCTGTTTGGCGAACTCGAAACTGTCGGAGGTGAAGTCCGACACGTCAGCATAGAGATAAAATGCGCCGTCGGCCGGCAGGAACTTGCTGAGGCCCGCCTTGGGCAATCCCTCGATCAGGATGCGCCGGTTTTCCTGATAGCCGTGCTTGATCTCCTCCATCTCGGCCGCGCCGTCGAAGGCGGCTTCGGCTGCGATCTGCGACAGCGAAGGCACCGAGATCGACAGGTTCTGCTGCAGCCGCTCGATCGGCCGCACCAGGATGTCAGGCACGACCATCCAGCCGACGCGCCAGCCCGTCATGCAAAAATATTTCGAGAACGAGTTGATCACGAGTGCGTGCTCGGAGAGCGAGGCCGCCGTCACCGCCGGAAAGGCGTAGTCGAGCCCGTGATAGATCTCGTCCGAGATGAAGCGAATGCCGGCGTCTTCCGCCGCCGCGATCAACCCGGCGAGCGCCTCGCGGGACATCATCGTTCCCGTCGGATTGGCGGGGCTCCCGACCAGCGCACCCTTCAGCGGCGCCTTGCGATGCGCCGCCAGCAACGCCTCGCCGGTCAGCGCATGGCGCGTCTCGTTCGTGGTCTCGATCAGCACCGGCTCGCAGCCGAGCGCGGTGAGGATATGACGGTATGGCGGATAGCCAGGCACGGTCACGGCGACGCGGTCGCCGGGCTCGAACATCGACAGGAAGGCCAGGATGAAGCCGCCGGAGGAGCCCGTCGTCACCACGATCCGCTCGGGGCTGACATCACAGCCATAGGCATCGCGATAATGGCGCGCGATGCGTTCGCGCAATGAGGGGATGCCGAGCGCGGAGGTGTAGTCGATCCGCCCGGCCTCGAGCGCCGCATGGGCGGCCGCAATCGCGGTCTTCGGGGCGCCGGTTGCGGGCTGTCCGACCTCCATGTGGATGACGTGGCCGCCTGCCGCCTCGATTCGGGCCGCGGCGGCCATCACGTCCATCACCATGAACGGGGGAACATCGCTGCGGCGGGAGGGCTCGAGCCACTGCCCTAACCGGTTCCTCAATGTCGCATCGTGCATCGATTTCTGCTATTTCGCTGGCGAACCGGTCGATCCGGTCCGGGAAACGGGGCTCTTGCGCCCCAGACTGGCCGCATTGTACGGCTCATAAGGGGTATGGCTTACAAGGGCATATCGCGTATCCGGTCCGCCGCCAATCGCCAAAAACCAATCACGAAACTGCTTGCCCAAGACCGTTGCCCAAGACCGTTTGTCGAGACCATTTGACCCAGACCGCCTGATGTTGCTCCAGATCGCATTGCGCAAGAAGGCCTCCGCCCTCACCGCCCTCGTCACGGCCGCGGCGATCGCGCTGTTGCCGATGCCGGCCGCGCATGCGCAGGCCAAGGGGCCGCCGGTGCTGCGCGACACCGAGACCGAGCAGCTGCTGCGCGAATATACCCGCCCGATCCTGCGCGTCGCCGGTCTGGAGAAGCAGAACATCCAGATGGTGATCATCAACGACGGCTCGTTCAACGCGTTCGTCGCGGACGGCCGCCGCATCTTCGTCAATTACGGCGCGATCCTCCAGTCGGACACGCCCAACCAGATCATCGGAGTGCTCGCGCACGAGACCGGGCATCTGGCCGGCGGCCATCTGTCCAAGCTGCGCGAACAGCTCGCCAACGCCCAGACCCAGATGATCATCGCCATGCTGCTCGGCGCCGGCGCGATGGTCGCGGGCACCACGCGCGGCAGCAACAGCGCCGGCAACAACGGACTCGCCAATGCAGGCGCGGCCGCGATCGCCGGCCCGCAGGAGATGATCCGGCGTACGCTATTGTCCTACCAGCGCCAGCAGGAGGAGAATGCCGACCGCGCCGGCGTGAAATTCCTGACCGCGACCCAGCAATCGCCGAAAGGCATGTACGAGACCTTCAAGCGCTTCACCAGCGAGAGCCTGTTCGCTGCCCGCGGCGCCGATCCCTATCTCCAGTCGCACCCGATGCCCGCCGAGCGCGTCGCCTCGCTTCAGGAGTTCGCCAGTTCCAGTCCCTATTGGGACAAGAAGGACGATCCCGCGCTCCAACTCCGCCACGACATGGTGCGCGCCAAGATTTCCGCGTTCATGGAGCGGCCGGAGACGGTCTACCGCCGCTACCCCCAGACCAACGACAGCCTGCCGGCGCGCTACGCCCGCGCCATCAGCACCTATCTGCACGGCGATTTGCGCAGCGCGCTGGCCCAGATCGACGCCTTGATCCAGGTCCAGCCGAACAACCCGTATTTTTACGAGGTGCGCGGCCAGGCCCTGCTGGAGGGCGGCAAGCCGGCCGAGGCGATTCCTGCCCTGCGCAAGGCTGTCGCGCTTTCGAACAGCGCGCCCCTCATCGAGATGTTACTTGGGCAGGCACTGGTTGGATCGGATAATAAGGCCTACACGGACGATGCCGTTCGGATTCTCCGGGCCGCGGTGGCACGGGAACCGGAGGCTTCGCTCGGCTACATGCAGCTCGCGATGGCCTATGGCCGGAAGGGCGACTATGCCGAAGCGGATCTGGCGTCGGCGCAGGCCGCTTATCTGCGCGGCGACAACAAGACCGCCCGCGAGCTCGCCACGCGCGCGAAAACCCGTTTCGCCGTCGGCACGCCCGGATGGGTCAAAGCCGACGACATCGTGGCGGCCAAGCCGCCGCGTAACTAGATCGACCACGCAACGAACGCGACAAGACGACGCCTGACACCACGACGTCACGACACCGAGCTTTAAGTCCGCCGGGACGTTTTCCGAAACCAGCTTTCGACAAGAGGATTTGCCTATGCCTTCGCTGCGCCTGCTTGCTCCCGCGCTGTTCGCGCTCGCCCTGTTCGGCGCAGCCGCGCCCGCGTCGGCCGACAGCTTCTCCGATGCCCAGCGCACCGACATCGAGGCGATCATCAAGAACTATCTCGTCACCCATCCCGAGGTGCTCGAGGAAGCGATGACCGAGCTCACCAAGCGCCAGGCCGCGGCCGAAACGCAGAAGCACGAAGCCAGCATCGCACAGAACTCCGATGCGATCTTCAACTCGCCGCGCCAGGTCGTGCTCGGCAACAAGGACGGCGACGTCACCTTCGTCGAGTTCTTCGATTACAATTGCGGCTACTGCAAGCGCGCGATGGACGACATGCTCAACCTGATGAAGGGCGATCCGAAGCTGAAGGTCGTGCTGAAGGAATTTCCGGTGCTGAGCCAGGGCTCGGTCGAAGCCGCCCAGGTCGCGGTGGCCGTGCGCATGCAGGATCCCTCCGGCAAGAAATATCTCGACTTCCACCAGAAGCTGCTCAGCGGCCGCGGCGCCGCCGACAAGGCGCGCGCGATGCAGGCGGCCAAGGAAGCCGGCCTCGACACCACCAAGATCGAGAAGGACATCGCCAGCCCCGAGGTGCGCGCCACCATCGAGGAGAACTTCAAGCTCGCCGAGGCGATGGGCATGAACGGCACGCCGAGCTACGTGATCGGCAAGCAGATCGTCGTCGGCGCCGTCGGCCTCGAAGCCCTCAAGGAAAAGATCGGCGTTGCCCGTTGTGGCAAGGCGACCTGCTGATCATCTCGCAACTCACGCACGCGAAGAGGCCGGCTGAAAAGCCGGCCTTTTTCGTTTGCCGAATATCGGCGCGAATCCGGCGCGTGCGTTCATCTCGCGTTTAAGAAACAAATGCCCCGGAACCCCCGATGTTCCGGAACAACTCAAATCTCCTTTCGTTGTCGGCGCGGGCAATGACGCAAATAAACACGTGAGGAGAACCTAGATGTCTAACCGCTTTATGATCTCGGTTGCCGCAGTCGCGCTTCTGGCGGGTACCGGTCTGGCGAACGCACAAGGCAACATGGGCCGCGACAGCGGCGGCAGCGCCGGTGGCGCGCAGATGCAGCACTCGCAGCCGTCAGGCGGCGCGGCTGAGCGCGGCGGTTCGATGGGCCGCGAATCCGCGGCTCCCGAGAAGGGCACCGTCGGCCAGGCTGGCGGCGCGATGGAGAAATCCGGCGCCGCTGAGAAGTCCGGTGCGATGGAGAAGTCCGGCGGGATGGAGAAGTCCGGCTCCGGCACGATGAACAAGAACGCGACTGACGAGAAGGCCGGCGCGAAGGGCGAACGCGCCCAGGGTGCCCAAGACAAGTCGAAGAGCATGAGCTCGGACTCGACCAAGTCTGACTCCACCAAGTCCGGCACCAAGGACATGAAGGCCGAGGACAACAAGGCCGGCGGCGCTGCCAAGAGCAACAACGCCGAGAACCGTCCGGCCACCACCGACACGAAGTCGCAGACCACGACCGGCAACGCTTCGGCCACCGCAGCCGCACCGCCCGCCGAGAAGCGGACTGAAATCTCGACCGCGATCAAGTCGACCAAGATCGAGGAGACCACCAACGTCAACTTCAACATCGCGGTCGGCACCGCGATCCCGGCGTCCGTCCACTTCCACCCGCTGCCGCCCCGGATCGTCGAGATCTACCCGCAGTGGCGTGGATATGAAGTGATCTTCGTCCGCGGCCAGTATGTGATCGTCCGTCCGCAGACGCGCGAGATCGTCTACATCATCGAGGGGTAAGCGGCTTCGCTGACCTACCGTCTCACGTGAGCCCCTGCCGAGAGATCGGCGGGGGCTTTCGGCCGACCGGGGGACCGTGCCCTCCGCCTCTGCGGCAGCCATGCTTTGGACTGGTTAACAAGCAATTTCCGTAGCTTCCGCACAGGTTTTTGCACCCCGGATGAGGTGCTTGAAGCGGCCCGGGAGGCCCTTCAAGGCTTCCCCTCACGCGCTTTGTTACCTATAACCCCCGCCACGCCGAAGCACCTCTTGCGGGATTGGAATGGCCGAACCAGCAACCGACACGATCCTCGTCCTCAACGGGCCGAACCTCAACATGTTGGGGACGCGCGAGCCCGAGAAGTATGGTCACGCGACCCTGGCCGACGTCGAGGCGCTGTGCCGGGAGGCGGCGGCGGCGTACGGCCTCAAGGCCGACTGCCGGCAGTCCAACCGCGAAGGCGAGCTGATCGACTTCATCCACGAGGCGCACGCCCGCAAGATGAAGGGCATCATCATCAATGCCGGCGGCTATTCGCACACCTCGATCGCGCTGCACGACGCGCTGCTCGCGGTGCAGATCCCGACGGTCGAAGTGCACGTGACCAACATCCACGCCCGCGAGAGTTTCCGTCACCATTCCTACACCGCGCGCGCGGCGTTCGCCTCGCTCTGCGGTTTCGGCATCGAGGGCTACCGCCTCGCCATCCAGGGCCTTGCCGCCAAGCTCGGCATCAAGCCCAAAGCCTGACGCTCCCTCATCACCCAGAACATTCGGATCAAAGAACATGGCGCGCCAGCCAGACGACAAAGCAGCCGCAAAGTTTTCCAGCGAGGATTCCGCGCTCGTCCGCGAGCTCGCCCTGCTGCTCGATGAGACCAGCCTCACCGAGATCGAGATCGAACGTGCCGGCCTGCGCCTGCGCGTCGCCCGCAACATCAGTGTCGCTGCGACTATGCCGATGCAGATGGCGGCCGCCCCCGCCGTCCTGCCGGCGGCAGCAGCTGCCGCCGCGCCTGCCGCTGCCGCGGCCGACCTGTCGAAGCATCCCGGCGCGGTGACCTCGCCGATGGTCGGCACCGCCTATTGGGCGCCGGAGCCCGGCGCCAAGCCGTTCATCGAGGTCGGCAGCAAGGTCTCGGTCGGCCAGACGCTCCTGATCATCGAAGCGATGAAGACCATGAACCAGATCCCCTCGCCGCGCGCCGGCACGGTGACGCAGATCCTGGTCGAGGACGGCCAGCCGGTCGAGTACGGCGAGCCGCTGGTGATCATTGAGTGAGGGAGTGGCGAATAGCGAGTAGCGAATAGTTACTCCTCCCGATTCGCCGCTCGCTATTCCCTATTCGCCCCGAGGCACCATGTTCGACAAGATCCTCATAGCCAATCGCGGCGAGATCGCCCTCCGCATCCTGCGCGCCTGCAAGGAGCTCGGGATCGCCACCGTCGCCGTGCACTCCACGGCAGACGCCGACGCCATGCATGTGCGCCTGTCGGACGAGAGCGTTTGCATCGGCCCGCCGCCGTCCAAGGACAGCTATCTCAACGTGCCCGCCCTGCTCGCGGCCTGCGAGATCACCGGCGCGGATGCCGTGCATCCCGGCTACGGCTTCCTCTCGGAGAACGCGCGTTTCGCCGAAATCCTCTCCGAGCACAATCTGCATTTCATCGGCCCCAAGGCCGAGCACATCCGCCTGATGGGCGACAAGATCGAGGCCAAGAAGACGGCGAAGAAGCTCGGCATTCCCGTGGTGCCCGGCTCCGACGGCGCGGTCGGCCCCGAGGACGACGCGATGGCGATCGCGAAGAAGATCGGCTTCCCCGTGCTGGTGAAGGCAGCGGCCGGCGGTGGCGGCCGCGGCATGAAGGTCGCGCACAGCGAGGCCGATCTCCAGGTGGCGCTGTCGACGGCGGCCAACGAAGCCAAATCCGCCTTCGGTGACGCGTCCGTCTATCTCGAAAAATACCTGCAGAAGCCGCGCCACATCGAGATCCAGATCCTCGGCGACGGCCGCGGCGGCGCGATCCATCTCGGCGAGCGCGACTGCTCGCTGCAACGCCGACACCAGAAGGTCTGGGAGGAAGGTCCCTCGCCCGTCCTCTCCGCGGCTGCACGCGCCAAGATCGGCGAAACCTGCGCCAAGGCGATGCGCGAGATGAAATATCTCGGCGTCGGCACCATCGAATTCCTGTTCGAGGACGGCGAGTTCTACTTCATCGAGATGAACACCCGCATCCAGGTCGAGCATCCCGTCACCGAGAGCATCACCGACATCGACCTCGTGCTGGAGCAGATCCGCATCGCCGCCGGCGGCGAATTGCCGGCGAAGCAGAGCGAGGTGCAGATCATCGGCCACGCCATCGAGTGCCGGATCAACGCCGAGAACCCGCAGACTTTCCGCCCCTCGCCCGGCCGCATCACGCAATATCACCCGCCCGGCGGCCTCGGTGTCCGCATCGATTCTGCGGTCTATCAGGGCTACACCATCCCGCCCTATTACGACTCCCTGGTCGGCAAGCTGATCGTGCACGGCAAGACCCGCAGCGAATGCCTGATGCGGCTGCGCCGGGCGCTGGACGAAATGGTGGTCGAGGGCATCGAGACCACGCTGCCGCTGTTCCGCGACCTGGTGCGCCAACCCTCGATCATCGACGGCGACTATCACATCCACTGGCTGGAACAGTACCTCGCCGGCAAGGAACCGGCCCAGGGATAATCCTCCATTCCCGTGGAACCCTTTGGGCCCCATCGCGTTCTGGACGGCGGGGTCAGTTCCGAGGGGGCGTTTTGGGATCCTTTGACGTGACGAAGCGAGACCGTCGTGACGGCTAAGGCGCAACGACGGCGCGTATTCTGGCAGATCCTGCTGCTCTCGGCGGGCCTTCTGGTGTTGACCGTGATCAGCGCCGGTTCCGTCTACCTCGTCAACGAGGCGCGCAAAGACAGCAAAAGTGTGCTCCACACCATCGAGGTGGAGAACCAGATCAACTCCCTCCTGCTCGAAGTCCGGCGCGCCGAGAGCAGCGCCCGCGGCTTTCTCCTGACGCGGGGGCCGGATTTGCAGTCGGACTACGAGAAGGCCGTCGCAGCGATTGTTCCGGCGCTCGACAAGCTGACGCGCCAGATCAGCGACAATCCCGCGCAACGCGACAACATTGAGAAGTTGAGCTCGGCGATCGAGACCCGGCTCGACCAGTTCTCGCGTGAGATGAATTTCGTGAAGCAGGGGCAGGTCGACAATGCCACGGCGCTGATCCGCGAGGCCGCCGCCGGCAACATCACGACCACGATCAGCAACCTGGCCAACGCGATGATCCGCGAAGAGGAACGCCTGTTCCGGATCCGCACCGCCAACTCCGACCAGAGCCAGACGCTGGCCGCATCAATGACCGGCATCGGCTCCGGCCTTGTCGTGCTGCTGGCCCTGATCTCGATCTGGCTGGTGCGGCGCTCGGCGCAGGCGCGCGACGAGGCCGAGGGGCGCCTGCGCGACGCCTACGCCAACCTCGAGTCCGTCGTCGACGAACGCACGGCAGACCTGCGCGAAGCCAACAACGAGATCCAGCGCTTTGCCTATATCGTCAGCCACGATCTGCGCTCGCCGCTCGTCAACATCATGGGCTTCACCAGCGAACTCGAGGAGCTTGGCGGCGACATTTTCCGCCGTATCGGCGGCCTTACCCATGTCCCGGCCGACGGGCCGCCGCCGGCGACCGGTGAGATCGCGCTCGAAGGTCCGGACAAGCAGCTTTCAGCGGATTTTGCCGAAGCGCTCGGCTTCATCAAATCGTCGATCGGCAAGATGGACCGCCTGATCTCGGCGATCCTCAACCTCACCCGCGAGGGCCGGCGCGAATTCGTGCCCGTGAAGATCGACACAAGGGAGCTGATCGAAGCCATTGTGTCGACGCTGGCGCATCAGGCCGCCGAGGCGCAGGCCGAGATCCATGTCGCGCCCCTGCCGGACCTCGTCAGCGACCGCCTGGCGCTGGAGCAGATCTTCTCCAATCTGATCGACAACGCCATCAAATATCTCAAGCCCGGCGTTCCCGGCGAGATCAGAATCCGCGGGCGCACCAAGCTCGGCTACGCTATCTTCGAGATCAGCGACAACGGGCGCGGGATCGATCCGAAAGATCACCAGCGGATATTCGACCTGTTTCGCCGGGCGGGAACCCAGGACAAGCCCGGCCAGGGCATCGGTCTTGCGCATGTGCGTGCACTTGTGCGTCGCCTCGGCGGCACCATGTCGGTATCATCGGAATTGAATACGGGCAGCACCTTCACCATCACGCTGCCCATCACCTGGAACGCAAGCAACCGGAACGCCGACCAATGACTCAACCCGTCACCATCATCATGATCGAGGACGACGAGGGACACGCCCGGCTGATCGAGCGCAACATCCGCCGATCCGGCGTCAACAACGAGATCGTCTCCTTCGCCAACGGCACGGACGCGGTGAAGCACCTGTTCGGCGCCGACGGCAGCGGGCTCGTGCAGAAGGGCAATGCGCTCCTGATCCTGCTCGATCTCAACCTCCCCGACATGACCGGGATCGACATCCTGAAGCAGATCAAGGAGAACAAATATCTGAAGGCTTCGCCCGTGGTGGTGCTGACCACCACCGACGACTCCCAGGAAATCAAGCGCTGCTACGAGCTCGGCTGCAACGTCTACATCACCAAGCCCGTGAACTACGAGAATTTCGCCAATGCCATCCGGCAGCTCGGCCTGTTCTTCTCGGTCATCCAGGTCCCGCCCGCCGCCTCATGAACCAGCACACGCCGACACTTCTCTACATCGATGACGACGCGGCGCTGGCACGCCTGGTCGAGCGCGGCCTGACGCGGCGCGGCTACAAGGTCATTCATGCCGCCAGCGGCGAGGAAGGCCTGGAGCGGATCCGCCGCGCGCAGACGGAGGGCTGCATCGACGTCGTGGCGCTCGACCAGTACATGCCCGGCCTCGACGGGCTGGAGACGCTCGAGCAGATCATGGCGATACCGGGGGCGCCGCCCGTGGTGTTCGTCACGGCGTCGCAGGATTCCAGCATCGCGGTGACGGCGCTGAAGGCGGGCGCGGCCGATTATCTCGTCAAGGACGTCAAGGGCGAATTCATCCCGCTGCTCCACGTCGCCGCCGACGGCGCGCTGCGCCAGGCCGAATTGCAGAAGGCACGCGAGGAAGCCGAAGCCGAGATCCACGCCTCGCGCGACCGCTATGCCGCGCTCGCCGCCGAGCGCGAGCTGCTGCTGCGCGAGGTCAATCACCGCGTCGGCAACTCGCTCCAGATCATCGCCTCGCTGCTGCATCTTCAGGCGAACTCCGCAGGCCAGGAAGAGGTCAAGGCGGCGCTGACCAATGCGATGGGCCGCGTTGCCGCGGTCGCGCAGGTGCACCGCCGCCTCTACACCTCGCAGGACCTGAAGAGCGTGGTGCTGAACCAGTACCTGGACTCGCTGCTCGAGGACCTCCGCCGCTCGGCCGAAGGCAACCGGATGTCGCGCCTGACGGTGAAGGCGGAAGCCATCGAGATCGATCCGGACCGCGCCGTCGCCGTCGGCATCATCGTCAACGAGCTGGTGATGAACGCGGTGAAATACGCCTATCCCGACGGCGCCGGCCCGATCCATGTCGAGCTGACCTCGCAAGGCGAGGACCTGCTGCTGTCGATCACCGACGACGGCGTCGGCGACAAGGTCAAGGCCGATCCGCGCTCGACCGGCATGGGCCAGCGCATCGTCGCGGCGATGGCCACCAAGCTCGATGCCACCGTCGAGCGCGACCCCGCCCACGCCGGAACTCGCGTCATGCTGAGGTTCCGCCGCGTCCCTGCGGTCCCCGGCGCAAGCAACAGCGCCGCCGCGAGCTGACCGCGGTCCCCATCGCAACCGCACCACGATCCTGCTATTATTGCGCCATGACTTCGCGCGACTCCGCCTCGTCTGAGATCACACCGGCCGTGCTGTTGCGCGCCTATGCCTGCGGCATCTTTCCGATGGCCGAGAGCGCCGACGATCCGACCCTGTTCTGGGTCGAGCCGGAATTGCGCGGCGTCATCCCGCTCCAGGGATTTCGCGTGGCTTCACGGCTCGCGCGCACCGTGCGTTCGGATATATTTCGCGTCTCCGTCAACACCGCGTTCAAGGCAACGATCGCGGGCTGCGCCGCCCCGCAGGTCGGGCGCGAGGACACCTGGATCAACAAGCGGATCCGCGATCTCTATGGCGGCCTCTACGAGCTCGGCCATTGCCACAGCGTCGAGGCCTGGCAGGGCGACGACCTCGTCGGCGGGCTTTACGGCGTGAGCCTGGGACGCGCCTTCTTCGGCGAGAGCATGTTTCATACCGCGCGCGATGCCTCGAAGGTCGCACTGGTGCACCTGGTCGCGCGGCTGATCCATGGCGGGTTCGAACTGCTCGACACGCAATATGTCACCGAGCATTTGAAGAGCTTCGGCGCGGTCGAGATTTCGCGTCGGCGCTACACCGCCCTGCTCGACAACGCCCTCGCCGGCGACCCCGGCGACTTTCTGAGGCTGTCGGAAGGCGACGCGATCCCCGGCGCACGCGCGCTCGAGATCATCGCCTCAAAGCAATAGTCAGAGAAATTACCGGCCGAACCCTGGGGATTTGGTCTAGCGCCCAAACCCCGGGGATTTGGTCTAGCGCCCAAACCCCGGGATGCCGAAGAGGCCCGGCTGCTGCTGAGGCGGCGGCGGTGGCGGAGCCGGCTGTTGCTGCTGCTGGATCGGCGGCAAGGGCTGCGGCGGACGCTGCTGCACGGCCTGCTTGGGCGCGGCCTTCCTCTGCGCGGGCGGCGGCGGCGCAGCCGGCTTGCTCGCGGGATCAGGCGCTGCGGTCGCAATGGTCTGCTGCGGCTCTTTGCAGTCGGTGAGCCAGATATCGTAGATCGGGTGCTCGACGCCGTGCAGGCCGGGGCTCGCGGCATACATCCAGCCCGAGAAGATGCGTTTCACCTCGCCCTGCAAGGTGATCTCGTCGACCTCGACGAAGGCGTCGGTATTGGTGGCTTCCGTCGCCGGCCGCGTATAGCAGGCGTCGGTTTTGACGCGCAGCGCGCCGAACTGAACGGTCTCGCCGATATCCTCGTCGAAATTGATGATGCGCCCCGTGATCTTGTCGAGGCCGGAGAAGGTCGCCTTCTTGTTGACGATCTTCTGGGCCGGCGGCTCGGTCACGACCTCGTCGCCCGGCTGCAGGCTCGCCGGCGTCTGCGGCACGGCACCGCCCGGCCCGCCCTTCTGCTGCGGCTGGCGCTGACCGGGCGCACCCGGCTGATTGGGCGGTACGGCCGCGACGGGCGGCGGCTGGTTCGGCGGAGCCGCGGCGGAACCCGGCGGCGGCGCCAGCGGCTGGGTCTCGACCGGCCCCGGCATCACATTACCTTGCCGGCCCGGAGGCGGCGGCATCGGGCGTGAGGGCAGCACGCGGCCCTGCGGCGGCAGCGCGGGGACTTCCTCGTCGTCGTCATCGGGGATCGGCGGCTGCGGCTGGCCACGCGGAATCGCACCCGGCGGCCGCGGCGGCGGATCGGAGAAGATCGTGCCGATCTGCGCCTGCGCGGGCGTCGCAACCGTCAGCGCGGTGGCGGCCAGCAGCGCCGCAAGGCCTGTCAGGGTAAAGGTTTTAAACATCTCGCGCGGCTTCAACAGCGAATCGGGCTCGTTGGACATTCTACAGGGGATACCGCCGCTCGCAGGCCACCCGGTTAACACGGCGAATACGGCGGGGGAAGGGCGGCATCCCTGCCCTGCCCGCCGCCGGCTGGCCAGACCCGCCCCCGGATGGGATAGTCGGAACGCTCCTCCCCGGGGCCGAGGCGGGCATCGCCCGGATAGCCGACGTCCAACCACAAGCAGAAACCGCAGAGGTCGCCCCCCATGCCCGTTGTGCTCGATCCCGATGCCGCCGCCGTCTACAAGGCTTTCCAGGAGGCCGGCCGGCCCGCCTACGAGACGCTGACCGCTCCCGAGGCGCGCGCCTATTACGCCCAGGCGCGCTTCGCCACCAACCCCGAGCCGCCGGAACTGGCCCGCGTCGCTCCGCTGTCGATCCCGGCGCCGCACGGCGCAATCCCCGCCCGCATTTACGTCCCGAAGGAGGCGCGGCAACAGGATGGCTTGTCGCCGGCGCTGGTGTTCTTCCATGGCGGCGGCTGGGTGATCGGAGATCTCGAGTCCCATGACGTCGTCTGCCGCCAGCTTGCCGACGCAGGCGCGCTGATCGTGATCTCGGTCGACTACCGCCTCGCGCCAGAGCACAAGTTTCCCGCCGCCACCGATGATGCGATCGCCGCGACCAGATGGATTGCCGCGAACGCCCGCGAGCTTGGCATCGACGCCTCGCGTCTGTCGATCGGCGGCGACAGCGCCGGCGGCAATCTCGCGGCGGTGGTCGCGCTTGCCGCGCGCGACGGAAATGGCCCCGCGATCGCTGGCCAGGTGCTGATCTACCCGGCAACCGATTTCGCCGTGACGCACGGCTCGCACAGCGAGCCCGAGACCAGCGTGCTGCTGACGCATTCGGTGATCCGCTGGTTTCGCGACCATTATCTCGGCGGCGCCGACATCAACGACTGGCGTGCCTCGCCGGCGCGCGCGAAAAACCTTGCCGGCCTGCCGCCGGCCTATGTGCTCACCGCCGGCGCCGATCCCCTGCGCGACGAAGGCGACGAATATGCCGCGCGCCTGAAGCAGGCCGGCGTGCCCGTCGCGTACAAACACTATCCCGGCCAATTCCACGGCTTCTTCACGATGGGCAAACTGCTGAAGCAGGCCAATGTCGCCGTCAGCGAGATCGGCGCGTGGCTGAAGGGATTGGGTTAGTCCCGTAGCCCGGATGAGCGCAGCGACATCCGGGTCTGCTCCCACCTGTCGAAATATTTGTCCCGGATATCGCTTCGCTCATCCGGGCTACGACTGACGACTGAGATGCCATCCGTTCTTCAAGACCTCTTCGCCCTCCCCCTGCGCGCACTGACGTGGCTCGGCAGCCAGGGCACGCGCGCGGTGGCCGCCGTCGTGTTCATCGCAGCCGCGGTGCCGCCGCTCGGGGCGTTGTTGCGGCCCTACGTCACCGAGGCGATCTTCGTTCTGCTCTGCATCTCCTTCATGCGGGTCGATCTGGCTGCGCTTTACGGCCATTTGCGCCGGCCGGCGCTGGTCGCGACCGCAACCGCCTGGACCACGATCGGCGTGCCGCTGATCATCGGACTGATCGTCCATGCAACCGGGCTCACCGCGCGTTCGCCCGGCCTGTCCCTGGCCTTGATGCTCCAGAGCATGGCCTCGCCGATGATGGCCTCGCCGGCGCTGGCGGCGCTGATGGGCCTCGATGCCACGCTCGTGCTGGTCACGCTGGTGACCTCGACCGCGCTGGTGCCGTTCACGGCCTCGCTGTTCGCAAGCCTCTTCCTTGACGGCATGCTCAGCGTCACGCCAGCGACGCTCGGCCTGAAACTGCTCGGCATCCTCGCGGCATCGCTGCTGGCAGCAACCTTCATCCGATGGGTGTTCGGCGCGGCCGCGATCCAGCGCCACAAGCAGCCGATCGACGGCTTCAACATCATCATCCTCCTGATCTTCGCGGCCGCGATCATGGGCGATGTCGTCAGCGACCTCATCGCGCAGCCGGTGTTCACGATCGGCTTCGCGGCTCTGTCCTTCGCGATCTATTTCACGCTGCTCGCGGTCACCACGCTGCTGTTCCGCCGCATCGGCTATGAGCACGCGCTGGCGCTCGGGCTGATGGTGTCACAGCGCAATCTGGGCCTGATGCTGGCGGCGACCGCCGGCGCACTGCCGCCCGCCACTTGGCTCTATTTCGCGATGACGCAGTTTCCGATCCACCTTGCGCCGTACATGCTGACGCCGATCGCACGGCGCCTGACAGCGCGCGCGGATACGTCGAGCGCGGCGGCTGCAAACAGCATCACCTAAGGCATGGACTCATAAATCCGGAATGTCCGCTGTCGACGATAAAGCGGACGCGCGATCTCGCCCCTGCCTATGACTGCGCCCGATCGTAGGCCTGCAGGATCCGGACAAAATCAGCCATGCTGGATCGATCCAGGTTTTCCGGCATCGCCGCAACCTGAGTATCGGATGCCGGCTGGCTTCCCTGCCAGAACCGCATCAGGAGATCGGCGATGTTTCTCATGGCGTACTCTCTGCATCAACCGTGGCAGTAAGCATCCGCTGAGCGGTAAAGCGTCGCTGGATCGGGAGAAGCGCCGCCGGGCGCTACGCCGCCGGCCTTGTCCCGCAACTGCCGGCTCGCAGAGCCGGTTCCGCTGCTTTTCACGCTGGATATATCGGTAACACCAGCACCTGATCGGTGCCATCGCGCGCAGGTATGGCGTGGCCATACTTAGGTAGGCCTGGGTCAAGCGGACATTCGCCAACGCGAGCCTGGTTATCCCGCCCGCGCCGCACGCCGCAGCGCCTGCGGCGGCTGGCCGAAGGCGCGGATGAAGGCGCGCCGCATTCGCTCAGGATCGCCAAATCCGGTCGCCTCCGCGACGAGCTCGATCGCCTCGCGCGAGGACTGCACGCGCTCGCGTGCGACCTCGATCCGCAGACGCTCGATGGCCTTCGACGGCGTCGTGCCGGTCTCCGCGGCAAAGGCGCGGGCAAAATGCCGTGCGCTCATGCCGGCACGATCGGCGAGATCTTCGACCGTCAATCGCTCGTCGAGATTTTCGCGAGCCCAGGACAATAGCGTGCCGAACCGGCCGTTCGGCGTCTTCAATTCCAGCAGCGACGAGAATTGCGACTGGCCGCCGCTGCGGCGATGATACAGCACGAGCTGCCGCGCGGCTTGTTGCGCGATCTCCTCACCATGGTCCTCGGTCACCATCGCGAGCGCGAGATCGATGCCGGCGGTGATGCCCGCCGACGTCCACACATTGCCGTCATGCGTGAAGATCTGGTCCGGCTCGAACTTCACCTTGGGATAGCGCGCGACGAAATCCCGCGTCCGGCCCCAATGCGTGGTGGCGCGACGCCCGTCGAGCAGGCCCGCCTCGGCCAGCACATAGGCGCCCGAGCAGACGCTCGCGACCCGCACGCCTCGCTTCGCCAGCCGCTGCACGAAGGCGCGCGTGACCTCGCAACGCGCGGCATCCGTCACGCCCGCGCCGCCGGCAATGACCAGCGTCGTGATCGCATTCGCCGCCTTCAAATCGCGCGCGACCATCTCCACACCGGACGAGCTGCGTACAGGCCCCGCCTTCGCCGCCAGCACCTTGATTCCGGTCGTCGTCTTGCCCGCGCAGCGCGCAGCGACCTCAAACACCGAGATCGGGCCGGCCGCATCGAGCAACTGGAAATCCGGGAAGATCAGGATGCCGATCATGGTCATGTCCGAAAGTGAGGGAAATACGCCATTTTGGACGGAAGGGCATCATGAGAGGCTGCGTTCGTCAAGCTCATCTTTGGAGGACCTGCCCATGAACGATCTGCCCAAGTCGTCGCCGCTCCAGATCGGTCTTTTGGTGTTTCCGCGCGTCACCCAGCTCGACTTCACCGGCCCCTTGCAGGTTTTCGCCATGCTTCCCGGCGCAAAGCTGCATCTGATCTGGAAGCGGATCGAACCGGTGCCGAGCGACTCCGTGATGACGCTGACGCCCACCACGACCTTTGCGGACTGCCCGCAGCTCGACGTGATCTGCGTGCCCGGCGGCGGCGGCACCAACGATTTGCTCAACGACGAGGAGGTGCTGGATTTCCTGCGCAAGCAGGCCGAAGGCGCCAAATATGTCACCTCGGTCTGCACGGGGTCGCTGGCGCTCGGCGCTGCCGGTCTGTTGAAGGGCTATCGCGCCGCCACCCATTGGAGCGCGATGGAGATGCTCGGCCAGTTCGGCGCGACGCCGACCAAGACGCGCGTCTGCGTCGACCGCAATCGCATCACGGGCGGCGGCGTCACGGCCGGGATCGATTTCGCTCTGACGCTGGTGTCGATCATGGTCGATCGCACCACCGCGGAGGCGATCCAGCTCCAGATGGAATACAACCCCGCCCCGCCGTTCAACTCCGGCTCGCCCGACACCGCGCCCGCCGAGGTACTGGCTCTGCTCCGGGAGCGCGGCGCGCAAAACCAGGCGCGGCGGCTGGAAGCGGTGAAGCGGGCCGCCGAGCGGGTGATGTGACTTCGCGCTCGTGTCCCGGACGCAGCAATCCTTCAACGCTGCCCTCTGCTGACACGACGCTGTCAGCAGCCTGTCGCGACAATCCGGATCGCGGCTGACACCCACGGATGCTTGCCGGTCGCCTGCGCACGGGAGGACCTGACCAATGGCGCGATACCGGCTGCACTGCGTCGGAGCTTCGGGCAATTCGTTCAAGGTCGCGCTCTTCCTCAACTGCGCCGGCCTCGACTGGGAGCCGGTCGGCGTCGACTTCGCCGGCGGTGAAGTCCGCACCGCCGACTGGCGCGCGACGACCAACGTCATGGGCGAAGTCCCCGTCCTCGAGGTCGATGGCCGGCATATGAGCCAGTCGGGTGCGATCCTGATGTGGCTCACCGAGACCCACGGCGTGTTCGGCCCAACGCGCGAGGAGACATTCGAGGCGACGCGCTGGCTGCTGTTCGACAACCACAAATTCACGTCGAGCTTTGCGCAGCACCGGTTTCAGCGCTGCTTCATGCCGGAGCCCTGTCATCCCTCCGTGCTCGCCTACTTGCGAGCGCGGACCGAAAGCGCGTTCTCGATCGTCGACAGACACCTCTCCGACCGCCACTTCATGCTGGGCAGCCGGCCGACGATCGTCGATTTCTCGCTGTTGGGCTATTTGTACTATCCGACCGAGGAGACGGGTCTCGATCTTGCCACGGCTTTCCCGGCCATCGATTCCTGGCGCCAGCGTGTTGCCGAGCTACCGGGCTGGAAGCCGCCCTATGAGATGATGCCGGTCGGCAACTCACCGCCGCTCCATCTCCATCCCTGAGAAAGCGAGCCCAAAGCAGCGCAACAGATCAAAGAAAAAGGCCGCCCGGTTTCCCGAGCGGCCCTTCCTGTCTTACGGCGGCTGCACATTTCATCGGGCGATTTCGGACTTCCAGACCGGGGGCCTATCTCCCGATCGAGTCCTGGTCGGCGGCCGCTGCATCTCGGGGCAGTCGCGAACTGTTGCCCGAACCGAACGCGATGGTCTCCCATCTCCGTAAGATGGGACCATTGAGCCGCATCGCTCGCGTGGCTGCAACGCCCGCGCAGGCGCCATCCCCGCTGTTCCCGTTGTCCACAGCAAGGCCGGGCGAATGCCGGTGCATCCACCCCATGGCAAGGAATCGGACGAAGATCGGAAGCCTAGCCAGGCGTCCAGGGCTGATAGTCGCCGGTCGCCTTCGGCCGCCGGCCGCTCGCGAGCGTCGAGCCCGAGGGACGGTAGGCATTGGCCGTGCCGGTGAGATTCGGCTGGTGCGGCTTTTCCCACTCGCGCGGCTGGTAATTGGCTTCGGTCGGCGGGGTGTCGACGACGTGATGGATCCAGCCGTGCCAGGACGGCGGGATGCGGCTTGCTTCGGCGTAACCGTTATAAATGACCCAGCGCCGCTCGAATCCGAGCGTCGGATCGATCGCCCCGCCGCGGGTGCGATAATAGAGATTGCCCTGCTCGTCCTGGCCGACCAGCTCTCCGTACCGCTTGGTCCAGAGTTGGGTGCCAAAGGTCTGGCCACTCCACCAGGTGAAGAACTTGAGGAAGAACTGTTTCATGCGGCTAGGGCCCTGCTTCGTGAGGCCCTGATGCCATCCGGACGACGAAATGTCCAGTTCGGCGGGGGCGGCCGTGCCCCACGCAAATGTGGTGCCCTGGCGTCACCACTGCCGTAGATCGGACGCGATCCGTTCATGCCGGGTACAGCGGCCGCATGGAAATCTGCGCCCCAAGCGCACACCGGCGTGAACCCTGGAACCGCAGCCCTTTCGAGAGGTTTGCTTCCGGGAAAGGAGTTTGAACATGATCAGTCTGAAGGTTTTAGGCGCCGCGGCAGCCGTGGCATTGGTTCTTCCGCTCGCGACGCCCAGCTTCGCCCAGGGCCGTGGTGGCCACGGCGGTGGCGGCGGAGCTCATTTTGGCGGTGGTGGCGGCGCCCGCATGGGCGGCGGCAATTTTGGCGGCGCCCGGATCGGTGGCGGCGGCGGGGCTTTCGCGGGCGGCGCGGCCATGCGTCCCAGCGCAGCGGCCGGCGTAGCCATGCGCCCTGCCGCAGCGGCCGGCTTACCCATGCGCCCCAGCGCAGGAACCACATTTAGCGGTGGTGGCGGTCGCTTCGCAGCCGCCGGCGGCAACTGGCAAGGCGGCGGCGGCCGCTGGCACGGCGGCGGCTGGCATCGTCGTGGCGGCTTCTGGCCCGGCTTCGCGGCCGGCGCTGCAATCGGCGGCCTCGGTTCCTACGCCTACTACGGTGGCGGATATTACAACGACCCCTACTACTATGGCGATGACGGCTATTATGACGAGCCCTCGGTCGCGGTGGTGCCGGACGGCGGTGGTGACTCCTCGGCTTATTGCGCGCAGCGCTACCGGTCCTACGATCCGGCCTCGGGCACGTATCTTGGCTATGACGGCCAGCGTCATCCCTGCCCGTAAGCAGATCGACAACGCTTGAAGGAAGAGGCGTCGCATCGGTGCGGCGCCTCTTTCGTTTGTGGCGCGCTCATCGCCTGTTTCGCGCGCAGGGCGCACATCGCGTGCGAGCTTCTCAACATCTGAGCGCGAATGGACCTCTAATCACCGCACCGTGCATATCTACAATGATCCAATCCCAAATTGACCCGTCACGCGATTCGCCTATATCACCGATGGATGTTGGGACTTCGACCTACTGGGAAATGTCATGCCGCGTATCCTCGTGGTAGATGACGATCCGATGGTCGGCGCGACCATCGAGGTCCTCCTCCAGCGTCAGGGCTTCGATGTCACGATGGCCGACGGCGGAGAAACGGGGCTCGCTGCGCTCGAAGCGCAGACGTTCGACGTGATGCTGGTCGACATCTTCATGCCGCACATGCGCGGCTTCGAATCCATCCGCATCTTTCACGAGCGCGCGCCGGCGATCCCCCTGATCGCGATGTCGGGCTACGCCTTCGCCTCGTCTGCCTCGCCCTCCCCGGATTTCCTTCGCATGGCGCTGGAGCTCGGGGCGGCGCGCTGCCTGCGCAAGCCGTTCACGCCGGACGCGCTCCTGACCACGATCCGGGAATGCCTCGGCGAGGCCGCGCAGCCGAAGGACAAGAAAGAAGCACCTTGATCCCAACGCAGCGCGTCATTCTCGGTGCTGGACTTGCCATCCTCCTGATCATCACCGCCGCTTCGATCGGACTCGACGTCAAGTCGCGGTCGGACGCAGCCTGGGTCAATCAAACCGTCCAGGTGCTGAAGAAGATCTCCGATCTGCGCGTGCTGATGCGCCGCGCCGAGAGCGCCGCGCGCGGCTACGAGATCTATCGCAGCCCGGGCTTCAGCGACGAGTTCCAGGCTGCGCACGCCCAGATCGCGCCGGCATTCGCCGACCTCAAGCGCGCCGTGCGTGACAATCCAGATCAGGTCACGCTGCTTGAGGGTACCGAGCCGCTGGCGCTGCGCCGGATCGAGATCGCCGCGGAAGTGATGCGCCTGCGCGCAGCGAACGACGAGGCCGGCATCGCCGCGCTCCAGGGCAAGGCCGAGGGCCGCGGCCTCATGGACACGGTGATGGGCAATCTCGATCATCTGAGCGCCGAGGAAGAGCGATTGCTCGCCGCGCGCTCCCAGGATTCCCGCCGCTCCGGCATCGTCCTGCTCGGCATCGACGTGATCGGCGCGCTGGTGATCCTGCTGCTGGTCACCATGCTGCTGCGCGAGAGCCAGCGCACCACGGTCGCGCTGAAGAGCACATTGCTGGAGACCACGGCGGCGAAGGAGCAGCTCGAGGCGGCGGTCGCCGAGCGCACCGAGCATCTCGTCAACGCGCATGACGAGCTGCGCCTGTCGGTCAACGTGCTCCAGAGCACGTTCCACAGCATGGCCGAGGCCGTGCTGGTCATCGACGCCGAAAGCACCGTGCTTCTGTCCAATCCGGCCGCGGAGCGCATCTTGCTGCATCGCGCCGGCATGAGCCTGCGCAATCTGCGCGCGCTGTCCGACGTGTTTCACGGCGACGGCGTCACGCCGCTCCGGTCCGACGAGCTACCCTCGGTGCGCGTGCTGCGTGGCGAGCAGTTCGAGAATCTGGAGATGATCGTCCGCCCGCACAGCGGCAACCAGCCCCGCCATCTGATGATCAGCGGCCGGCCGATGCGCGACGGGCACGGCGGCGTCTCCGGCGCCGTGCTGGTCTATCACGATGCGACCACTTCGCGCGAGACCGAGCGGCAGTTGCACCAGTCGCAGAAGCTGGATGCGATCGGCAAGCTGACGGGCGGCGTAGCGCACGACTTCAACAACATGCTGACGGTGATCTCCGGCAATACGGAGACGCTGGTGGCGAGCCTGAAACAGCAGCCGGAACTCCAGCGCGTGGCGCGGCTGATCGACGATGCCGCCGAGCGCTGCGCCGAGCTGATCCAGCATCTGCTCGCCTTTGCGCGCAGGCAGCCGCTGCAGCCGCGCAACGTCGAGATCAACGGCGCGATCGCCGACATCGCGAAACTGCTGCGCCCCACCCTCGGCGAGCAGATCCAGATCGAGACCGTGCTGGAACAGGGACCGATGACCGCGCACATCGATCCGTCCCGCCTCACCAATGCCGTGCTCAACATGGCGATCAACGCCCGCGACGCCATGCCGAACGGCGGCAAGCTGCTGCTCGAGACCCACCACGTCGTGCTGGACGAGGCCTATGCGCAGGCCAACGCCGAGGTGCAGCCCGGCCCTTACGTGATGCTGGCGGTGAGCGACACCGGCACCGGCATGACGACGGATATCCAGCAGAAGGCCTTCGAGCCGTTCTTCACCACCAAGGAGGTCGGCAAGGGAAGCGGCCTCGGCCTCTCCATGGTCTACGGCTTCGTCAAGCAGTCCGGCGGACACATCAAGATCTACAGCGAGGAAGGCCACGGCACCACGATCAAGCTCTATCTGCCGCCCGGTGAGGGCATGACGGAAGTCGCCGCTCCCGCGATACCCCAGGCCGAAGGCGGTGCCGAGACGATTTTCGTGGTCGAGGACGATGCGCTGGTGCGCAACTTCGTCACCGCGCAGCTTCAGAGCCTTGGCTACAACACGGTCGCCGCGCCCGACAGCCGCGCCGCGCTGCAATTGATCGAGGCCGGCCAGGGTTTTGATCTCCTCTTCACCGACGTCGTCATTCCCGGCGGCATGAGCGGGCGCGAGCTCGCCGAGGAGGTCGCCAGGCTGAGGCCGGGCGTGAGGGTGCTCTACACCTCCGGCTACACCGACAACGCGATCGTCCACCACGGCAAGCTCGACGACGGCGTGTTGCTGCTGACAAAACCCTACCGCCGCAACCAGCTCGCCGAAATGATCCGAAAGGCGCTGAACGGCGGCGGGATGGCGGCGAGCTAGGCGCGTCGCCGATCGAGTTCATGCGCTATTGTGAACCGACGGCGCCCGCTGCGGAGGTCTTCGCTGGCCCGGGTGTCTGCCGTCCCCGCGCAGCGATCAGCGCGGCCCTGATCCGCTGCTGCTCGGCGACGTCCATGAGCGGCGCCTTGCGCGCCGGCGGCATGTCGTGGACTGCAAGGTAACCGTTCTTGTCGGTCGCTTTTCCACCTTCGGCGAGGGATGCTTGTGCATCGAGCGGATTGCGAACGCCGGCAGCGCCCCCCGGGGTCGTCGCGCAACCTCCGAGCCCGAGTCCGATGACAACCGGCAGCACTGCAAGACGAACAATACCGCGCATGCCGAGCGCGGCGGACAGATGACCGGCCCGCCCTTGCGCCAAGGCGCCGTTACCGGTCGCGGATACAAAGCAGCTACGCAACAACATGGCACTATCGAGTTAAACAGCGTGGATAGGACGACCGCGAGCCGGACGCCTGAGGCAGATCGCCCGGCTCGGACAATGACCTGGTCACCAAACCGCATCGAGGATGCTGTACAAGGCCTGCCGGCCGCCGCTCAGCACCGCGCCAGGCGCATCCATCACGCGCTCAATGACCCCGGGCTTGGCGTACGACAGCCTGTCCTGTCGCTTGGCCGCGTTGGCCGCCTCGACGGCGGTGACATTCGGACCCAGCGCCGGGCCATAGATCACCGGCGGGGGGCCAACCCAGGAAGGAGTTGCGTCGGCCGCACTCGACCTCCAATTCCGATAGTCGACGTCGCCCCGCAGCTGGCCGAGCGCCTTGGGCTTCTCGGCCGGTGTCGTGGGAACGAAGTGTGCCAACCTCTGGCGCGCGGCGGGTTCGACTTTGGCCTTTGGCTCCTTTTTCTGTTCAGCCGATACGCCCGCGCTCCGCTCCGGCGTCCTGTTGCCATCGACGTCCCGGCTTGAGATCGCACGCGCCGGCTCTGCCTTCTCGGCCTTCGGCTCCGTCGCCGGAGTCTTCAGGATATCACGCGCCTCCGAAGCACCGGTCTCGGGTTCGGGCGCGCGCGTATTGGGAATGGTCGCGCTTTCGTCGACCGGCTTATCGCGTTCCGCGGATACGGCTATCGCGCCCGGTTGCGCCGTAGAATCTGCTTCAGCGCCACCAGCTGAATCGAGGCGAACGTCCTGACTGATCGCCGCCACATCGGGGCTGGACACCGCCGGCTCTCCGCGCGACACGGACAAGCCGCCGACGATCGCAAGCAGGAGCAAAGCGTCCAGGAGACGGAAACGAAAACGAAGCCTGCGAGACCTCGGCATGTCGAAGGCGAGCCTGCTTGGAACATACTTGAAAGCCGGCATGTGCGCGTACGGCTTGACTGCGGCAGACGGAACGAGCGACAGGCGCGCGTTCTCCCGCGCCGCGGGCCCCGCGAAATCGGTGTCCGGCGGCGAGTGAGAGGCGACCGGCAGGACCGCTTCCGGAGCAGGAATCTGTTCACGCGGCTCGGATTCTATGGACGCGAGAAGCGCATACACACGCTTTGGATCGCGAAACTCATCGTCCATCGACACGACGCCGCCCGCGCCGTCGACCGGACGCTGATAGCGCGCGCGTCCTGCCCCAAGGAAATGCCCGAGCGCCCTCAAGATTGAAAGCCACCAGCGCCGTCCCGGCGCGAGTTCAGGGACTGCTGACTCCGTAATGTACATGATTTCGCCTCGACTGACGCGCTGACCAGAATGTAATGGCAGCATTTGGGGTCGGAGCTGCGGCAGCTTTTTCGTCGAAATTTGTCCGCGCCATGGCGGTATGTGTAGAGATGTTAGCGACCCGCCGATCGATCCGGACACGCGTGCCGATCTGAAAGGACATGCGCAACCCGGCGAAGGCTAGGTGGCCTCCCTCATGGCAGAGGCCGGATCCGGAGACGCAAGCCCGCTCGGACCAGGCGGCAGAGCGACGCGAGCGCAAAGCCCGCGCGGCTCGTTGTCCAGCAGGCTGAGCATGCCGCCATGAATTCTGGCGACGCCGCTCGCGATCGGCAGACCGAGGCCAATGCCACTGCCCTCGCCATGGGTACGCGCCGCATCGACCTTGAAGAACGGCTCCAGGACCTTTCTCTTCAGCTCATCTGACAGGCCGGGGCCATCGTCGCGGACCTCCACGAAAATCCCGCCGTCGTTCCGCGGCGCCAGCACGAGCTCGATGTTGTCGGCATAGCGGGAGGCGTTGTCGATGAGATTGGATATCGCGCGCGTCATGCCGCGCACCTTGCACATGTAGACGAGCCGGCGCGGCCCCGAGAACGACACCGAGACGCCCATGTCAGCATAGTCGGCCGCGATCGTCTGCAGCAGACCGCTGAGATCGACCTTCGCGAACGACACGGTGTCCGTGCCCAGGTTTCTAAGGTACAGCATCATGTCGTCGATCATTCCGGCGAGTCGATCGACATCGCGCAGCATCTTGCCGCGCAGTTCGGGATCGCTACCGCGCTCAGCGCGCATGCGGAGCCGCGTGAGCGGTGTGCGCAGGTCGTGGCCGACGCCATAGATAATTCTCGTTCGTTCCTCGATCATGCGATTGACCCGCTCGCGCATGGCGTTCAGCGACGCGCCAAGGCTGCGAATCTCCAGCGTGCCACGGGCCGAGAACGACTCCCTGGAGTCCTCGTCCAAGGTAATCCGCTGCGCCGCAGCGGCAAATTCCACCACGGGCCGGGTGAAGCGGTAGCTGAGAAAATAAGACAGGAACAGCACAGGCAGGACGACAAGACCTATCGCGCCGAGACTTTGAAGCACCTTTCGGGCATTGGAGGAAAAGTGCGGAATGTCGGGCGAAAAGACCACCCAACGTTCGTCGGCAATGCGCACGGTCAGGGCGCGGCGGACCGGAGCGTGATCGTCCTGGTCGAGGTCGACAAGCTCGAGCAGCTTCGCAACGAGGCTCCCCCGCCTGTCCATGTCGCGCCGACGGGACGTGAAATCGAAGTCCTCGCCGGGATTGCGCGTCCGCAGTTCGACCGCAAGTCCGGCATACCCGCCCGAACCTGCAACGGTCGACCCATCTCCCTCGGAAGCGCCCGATTGTATCTGGCTGGCGAGGGCCAGGATCTCTCCTGCCACGAAGCTTGCCCATTCCGAGCGTTCGTGCCGGATCTCTTTCAGCGGCGCCCTGATCGCCGCGACGGTGGCAAACAGGAAGATCGGGAGGGTGGCGAGAAGGAATATCTGGCCGCGCATCGACGCGAGCCGGAAACGTTCCAGCATCAAGCGGCCGCAACGGTCGGCGTGAAGAGATAGCCGCCGAGGCGGATGGTCCTGATCAGCGTCGGCTCTCTCGCGTTCGGTTCGATCTTCTGACGAACGCGGCTGACGTGAACGTCGATGCTGCGCAGGAATGGCCCCGCCGAGCCGGCGTGCGTCAGCGAAAGAAGTTCTTCGCGCTTCATCACCCGACCTGGGTTGGCGCAGAAGGCGAGCAGGATGTCGAACTCCGCCGTCGTCATGGGGATCTCGACACCGTCGGGGTCGTGAAGCTTGCGCTGCACCGGATCGACCTTCCAGCCCGCGAAGGTCATGTTGGCAGGCTGCCGGGCGATGCGGCTGCTGTAAGAGGCTCTGCGCAGGAGGCTCTTGATGCGCGCCAGGAGCTCGCGTGAGTTGAACGGCTTGGTGACGTAGTCATCGGCACCGAGCTCCAAGCCAACGATGCGATCAATGTCGTCGTTGAGCGCCGTCAGCATCATGATTGGCACCGTTCCGGTCGACCGCAGCCGCCGGCAGATGCTGAAACCGTCCTCCCCCGGCAACATCGCATCCAGGACGATCAAATCGAAGTCGTCGCGCCGCAGGCAGTGATCCATCTCCGCGCCCGATCGGGCGATTGACGCAACGAGACTCGCCTCGGCGAACAGATCAGCCAGCATGCGCGCGATGTCCCGGTCATCCTCGACGATGAGAATCTTGGCCGACACCGCATAGTCGGTGCGATCCAGTCCGACAGCGGCTTCCATGTCCAGTTGGCTCCTGCGAGGTTGTCTCCGCCGCGGTACTCGTCGGGGCCGAGCCGCAGCCTGCCCTTCGCCTTGGAAAACGTGCGCGCGATCGGACCTGAACGCCCGGCTGATACCAGATCGCGGTCATAAAAACAAGTCGACCAGTCGGTTTTTTATATAGCGCCTTTGCGGGGTGCGCTGCTTCGCATCGTCAGGACCTAGCGCGTCGCCAGCACCACCGCCGCCAGCGTGAAAACCAGCGCGGCGATCTGGCCTGGGCCGAGCGGCTCGTGCAGCGCGATCGCCGAGGCCACCACCCCGATGACAGGCACCGCCATCGTCCCGATCGCGGCCACTGATGCCGGCAGGCGCGCAAGGGCTGCGAACCAGCTGACATAGGCGATGCAGAACTGCACAACGGTCGAATAGACCAGCAGCCACCAGCCGACCGGCGTCACCAGCGACAGATGCGTGGTCTCGACCAGGAGGCCGATGATCGAGATCGGCAGGCAGCCGATCCCGATCTGCCAGGCCGCGGCCGTGATCGGCGGCAGATGGATCGGGTACTTCTTCGAGAACACCGTGCCGACGGCGAAGCCGAGCGCGCCGCACAGCGCCATGATGATGCCCGGCAGCTTTGCCGCGCTGGCGGCGATGCCATTGCCGCCCATGATCGAGGCGAGCCCGACAAAGGCCATGACCAGCCCCAGCGTGCGCAGCACGGTCGGCCGCTCGCCCAGCACCGGCCAGGCGATGATCGAGGCCCAGACCGGCATGGTGTAGGCGATCAGCGCCGCCTCGCTGGCCGGCAGCCAGAGCAGCGCCAGGCCCATCAGCACCATCCAGCCGGTGACGTTGAGGACGGCGGCGGTGATCAGGCGCGGCCAGATCTCGGGGGCGACCCGCAGGCTCTGCCGGCGGACGAGCGCCAGCGCCGCGAGCAGTGCCGCCCCGAGCACGCCGGTCACCCCGCGCAGGGTCAGCGGCGGCAGCTCGGAGAGCAGGAATTTGGTCACCGGCCAGTTGAAACCCCAGCCGATCGAGGTGATCGCGAGGAACATCAGGCCGGCCGGGGCGATGCGCGATCGCGCATCCCGGCGAGTCGAATCAAGCATGTGGGCAATCCGGCAAAATCGGGGTCAGCTTGGCGCGGATTCGCCGCCTCCACCACCACCCCGGCGGGCATGCCTGCCCTCACCTTCCGTAGCCCTACGTGAGTCCCGCCCACGCAACCCCGGTCCCTAAAAATATACCTGCCCTGTGAACAGCGGGATGAAGGCGCCCCATCACCACCGGATGCAAATTTTTTCGGTTGGGAATCCCTGAGGACTCACTGATACTTGGCTCAACAACAGGCGCGGGCTTGCCCCCTGTTATCCCCCGCAATCCACCATATTTAGTATTTGATTCAGGAACTCGCACTAGTTCTTGACGGGCGCAACGGAGAGTCCTAGCTTTCGGTCCGTTCGGCGCGAGTGAGTTTGCGTCCCGCCGGCACTCCCCCAAAGGGCCTCGCAAATCGCCACTCCGCCAAGCCAGCCAAAGGCCGCGGGATATGGGCTTGTCTGCCCTGTGGAAGCGGACTTTTCGGGCGCCAGAACGGGCCGGCAACAGGTTCGGATGGCAATTGGTTGAAGTGGCGTTGTGGGGCGTTGAACGCATGTCGCGCACATCCCCTTGGGGGCGGATGGGTGTGGACATGCCGGACGGTGAAAGGTGCACGCACCTGACATCGCCGGGAGAAAAAGGGCCGGGTCCACCGGCTGAGCTGCGAAGCCTGAGGGGCGGAAACGCCTTTGGGACTCGCGAAACGAAATAGCGATCCGGGCGCCCAGCGGAGGCGATCCGGCTAAAAATAGGACGGGGCAAGACCATGCGGATTGAGCGGCGGCACACCACCCAGGGACAGTCACCTTACGCGGGAATCGAATTCCGGCAGACCACGTCGGAGATCCGGAATCCCGACGGCTCGGTCGTGTTCAAACTGGACGGCGTCGAGGTCCCGACCGAGTGGTCGCAGGTCGCCTCCGACGTGCTCGCCCAGAAGTATTTCCGCAAAGCCGGCGTTGCCGCGCGCCTGAAGAAGGTCGAGGAGGAATCCGTTCCCTCCTTCCTGTGGCGCTCCGTGCCCGACACCGACGCGCTCGCCGCCCTGCCCGAGAAGGAGCGCTATGTCAGCGAGCTCTCGTCCAAGCAGGTGTTCGACCGCCTCGCCGGCTGCTGGACCTATTGGGGCTGGAAGGGTGGCTACTTCTCCACCGACGAAGACGCCCAGGCCTTCTATGACGAGCTCCGCTACATGCTCGCCATGCAAATGGTCGCGCCGAACTCGCCGCAATGGTTCAACACCGGCCTGCACTGGGCCTATGGCATCGACGGCCCCGGCCAGGGCCATTATTACGTCGACCCCTTCACCGGCAAGCTGACCAAGTCCAAGTCGGCCTACGAGCACCCGCAGCCGCACGCCTGCTTCATCCAGGGCGTCGGTGACGACCTCGTCAACGAAGGCGGCATCATGGACCTCTGGGTCCGCGAAGCCCGCCTGTTCAAGTACGGCTCCGGCACGGGCTCCAACTTCTCGCGCCTGCGCGGCGAAGGCGAAAAGCTCTCCGGCGGCGGCCGCTCGTCCGGCCTGATGAGCTTCCTCAAGATCGGCGACCGCGCGGCGGGCGCGATCAAGTCGGGCGGCACCACGCGCCGCGCGGCCAAGATGGTCGTCGTCGACGCCGATCACCCCGATATCGAGACCTATATCGACTGGAAGGTGAAGGAGGAGCAGAAGGTCGCCGCCCTCGTCACCGGCTCCAAGATCAACCAGAAGCACCTCAAGCTGGTGCTGAAGGCCTGCGTGAACTGCGAAGGCTCGGGCGACGATTGCTTCGACCCCGAGAAGAACCCGGCGCTCCGCCGCGAGATCAAGCTCGCGCGCCGCAGCCTCGTGCCCGACAATTACATCAAGCGCGTCATCCAGTTCGCCAAGCAAGGCTACAAGGACATCCAGTTCGACACCTACGACACCGACTGGGATTCGGAAGCCTACCTCACGGTATCAGGCCAGAACTCCAACAACTCGGTCTCGCTGAAGGACGACTTCCTGCGCGCCGTCGAGACCGACGGCGACTGGAATCTCGTGGGCCGCACCACGAAGAAGATCACCAAGACGCTGAAGGCGCGCGACCTCTGGGAGAAGATCGGCTACGCCGCCTGGGCGTCGGCCGACCCGGGCCTGCACTTCAACACCACCATGAACGACTGGCACACCTGCAAGGCGTCCGGCGACATCCGCGCGTCCAATCCGTGCTCGGAATACATGTTCCTGGACGACACGGCCTGTAACCTGGCGTCCGCGAACCTGCTCACCTTCTACAACACCACCACCAAGCAGTTCGACGTCGCGGGCTACGAGCACCTCTGCCAGCTCTGGACCATCGTGCTCGAAATCTCCGTCATGATGGCGCAGTTCCCCTCGCGCGCGATCGCCGAGCTCTCCTACGAGTTCCGCACGCTCGGCCTCGGCTACGCCAATATCGGCGGCCTGCTGATGACCATGGGTCTGTCGTACGACTCCAAGGAAGGCCGCGCGCTCTGCGGCGCGCTGACCGCCGTGATGACCGGCATCACCTACAAGACCTCCGCGGAAATGGCGGCTGAACTCGGCACCTTCCCCGGCTACAAGAAGAACGCCGCGCACATGCTGCGCGTGATCCGCAACCACCGCCGCGCCGCGCATGGCGAGGCCTCCGGCTACGAGGCACTCTCCGTCAACCCGGTGCCGATGGACCTCGTCTCCTGCCCGCAGGCTGACCTCGTCACCCGTGCCCAGGCGGCCTGGGATGCGGCGCTCGAGCTCGGCGAGAAGCACGGCTATCGCAACGCCCAGACCACGGTGATCGCGCCGACCGGCACGATCGGCCTCGTGATGGATTGCGACACCACCGGCATCGAGCCCGACTTCGCGCTCGTGAAGTTCAAGAAGCTCGCCGGCGGCGGCTACTTCAAGATCATCAACCGTGCGGTGCCCTCCGCGCTGCGTGCGCTCGGCTATCGCGAGAGCGAGATCGCGGAGATCGAAGCCTACGCCGTCGGCCATGGCTCGCTCTCCAACGCGCCGGGCATCAACGCCTCGACGCTGAAGGCCAAGGGCTTTACCGACGAAGCCATCGCCAAGGTCGAAAAGGCCCTGCCGACCGCCTTCGACATCAAGTTCGCCTTCAACAAGTGGACCTTTGGCGAAGACTTCATCCGCGACCAGCTCGGCATCGGCGCCGAAGCGATCGCGGCCCCCGGCTTCGACCTGCTCCAGGCCGTCGGCTTCACCAAGCGCGAGATCGAGGCGGCCAACGTCCACATCTGCGGCGCGATGACGGTGGAAGGTGCCCCGCACCTCAAGGCCGAGCACTATTCGGTGTTCGACTGCGCCAATCCCTGCGGCAAGATCGGCAAGCGCTATTTGTCGGTCGAGAGCCACATCCGCATGATGGCGGCGGCGCAGCCCTTCATCTCGGGTGCGATCTCCAAGACCATCAACATGCCAAACGACGCCACGGTGGAGGACTGCAAGTCCGCCTACATGCTGTCGTGGAAACTCGCATTGAAAGCCAACGCGCTCTATCGCGACGGCTCCAAGCTCTCCCAGCCGCTCAACTCGCAGCTCATCAGCGACGATGAGGACGAAGACGATGCGGTCGAGGCCCTCTACGAGAAGCCGATGGCGGCGCGTGCGACCCAGGTCTCGGAAAAGATCGTCGAGAAGCTGGTCGAGCGCATCATCGTGATGCGCGAGCGCGAGAAGATGCCGGATCGCCGCAAGGGCTACACCCAGAAGGCGGTCGTCGGCGGCCACAAGGTCTATCTTCGCACCGGCGAATATGACGACGGCCGGCTCGGCGAGATCTTCATCGACATGCACAAGGAAGGCGCGGCGCTCCGCTCCTTCATCAACAACTTCGCCATCGCGGTGTCGCTGGGTCTGCAGTACGGCGTGCCGCTCGACGAATATGTCGACGCCTTCACCTTCACCCGCTTCGAGCCGGCGGGCCCCGTGCAGGGCAACGACAGCATCAAGTACGCGACCTCGATCCTCGACTACGTCTTCCGCGAACTCGCGGTGAGCTACATGTCGCGCTTCGATCTCGCCCATGTCGATCCGACCGAGTCGAATTTCGACGCGCTCGGCAAGGGCGTCGAGGAAGGCAAGGAGCCGGATGAGACCCAGCACGCGACCAAGCTGGTCTCGCGCGGCCTCACCCGCTCCCGCACCGATAACCTCGTCGTGATGCGCGGCGGCTCCGCCGCGATCGCCCCGGGCAACGACAGTGCCCCGACCGGCGGCAACAAGGTCACGGCGCTGGCCTCCCACGGCACCTCGGCCCGCGCCGGCGATGCCATCGAAGGCGCCGTCGCCCTGAAGCAGGAAGCCAGCCACGACCTCTCCCCGACGGAGAAGCTCGAAGCCCTCCAGTGGAGCAAGGCCGGCAGCACCGCACAAACGCTCGTCCCCACCAAGGCCGAGCGCCGCGCGGAAGCCAAGGCCAAGGGCTACGAGGGCGAGATGTGCAGCGAGTGCGGCAACTTCACGCTGGTGCGGAATGGCACGTGCATGAAGTGCGATACTTGCGGCAGCACGACGGGGTGTTCGTGAGGGGATAGATCGTCACAACGATCATTACGCCCGGGCTCGACCGGAAAGATACAAAGGGCGGCCGAACGGCCGCCCTTTCGCGTTTACAACCAAAGCGAGTAGCTACTAGACTACCATGATAGATCCTTGCTAGCGAGTTTCGGAACCTATTGCTTGTCCCGTAGCAGCATGGTTCGAGACAATCACGCTGCTGCCGTTGAGTGACAGGGAGCTTCCGATGGCTGGGTCGAGACAACATTACTTGCCGGCTACTTACATTTCTTTGTTTTCCGCTGAAGACGCGATCCCTCGACGGACGCGCAAGCTCTCCCAAGGTGATCGAACTTCTCAGAAATGTATCACTGCGTCGGCATCCGATCTCGGCATCCTAAAGAACATCTATACTCTACAAGACAACTCTCATAATCCCTCATTGATTGACGATATCTGGGCGGACTACGAAGCCAAGCTCGCCATCGGGATCGAGCAAATGATTGACGGATCGATATCCGCTCTAGAATGGGCTCGCGTGCTCGTTCCATTCGTTACCTGCTTGCTGGTTCGCGGTCCGGACTTCGATGAACGCTTCCCAGCGCGATTGCATTCACTGGGTTTTGAAGAACCGCACTTCGCCGATCGACCAGACAACACCAATTATGCCCGGGTTATGGAAATCCAACGGTTGCTCGCGCCTATCATGGTCGCCGAATGGAAAATCGTTTCGTTCGAAAAAGGCGAACCGCTGCTGCTGAACGATTGGGGCTTTATGCCAGTCGGTCCACTGGCTGGAATTTACGTACCCCTCGATAGAAATCACGTCCTGCACATCACTCCGAAAACGAGCCGTCTGGTTGCTACTTTTCGTGATGGTGGCTGGCTTCCCCTACTCGGTTCGGTTCATCTCGACGCCTCACACCGAGAGACTTTCAATCAAGCCATCGGTCACAACGCCAAGCGCTTCATTTTTGGCGACACCTGTGACAGCGTGCGTAAGTACCTATATCCGCAGGGTGACTCGCCAATTCCTCCACTCGAACCAGCGCACCTCGGCTTCATTACCGGCTCGCACGCTGTGATTCATGAATTTATGTGGCACCGGTTCGTGAGCGCCCTAGTCAAGGGAATAAGCGAAAAGATGGAGCCTCAAGATTTCGACTGGTACTTCGAAGGCTTAAAGGAAGCGTGGTTACCTCCCATAATCTTCCCAACCAATCTTCCTGAATATCCCGCAGGACTACGACGACAAGACAATTTCATCGCCGCCTATTTATACGAAATGCCGGTAGAGCCCATTCCCTATGACCCGCAAGGCCCCGAGGCCAAAACTTGAGGGCATAGGGATGACGGAGTTCGAAACTGAGCTTGAGATTTTTCGTAAGGAGGAGGAATCTGCCCAACAGTTCTTCTTCTCCTACCTCTCCGTACGCTCCTCTGCGGCGGGCGATCCTGATATTCTCCGCAAGTTGAATGAGAACGCGCTGTTCTGGATCACAGCTCATCACTCGATGCTGGTAGCTACGTTTGTGACGCTGGGACGGATCTTCGATCAAGACTCGAAGCATAACATTGACAGGCTCATGGGTGTGGTCGCCCGAGATCTTTCGATCTTCTCCCTTAAGGCCTTGCAAACCCGAAAAGAAGCATCGCAGATCACGGCCGCGGAGGCTGCTCAATACGTCGTCGGCAAACACGCACTCTCAGCTGATGACGTGAAACGCCTTCGCAAGCAAATTGATGTACGCCGGCGCATCTACGAAGACAGATATCGTGACATTCGTCACAAGGTGTTTGCCCACAAGGCCACCGCTGACATAGCGGAAGTCAGCTCGATGTTTGCCAAGACGAATATCGAGGAATTGAAGTCGCTTTTCGGATTTCTTCACTCCGTGCATGAAGGTCTGTGGGAAGCTTTTCACAACGGTCGGAGGCCTGACGTGAAACCCTTTCAGTTCACCCTGCCTTCAGAGCCGCCACCGCGTTATAAATCGCTCGCACCAGGCGAGCGAACGTTCAGGGAAGGCTACGCGGTGCTTCGCTCGATGTTACCGAAGGCGACCGAAGACGCCATCACTGAATGATGTTTGTCGCCTGAACTTCCCCCCTTAGGATTACGGTGACAGCACCAAATTCACTCCCTCCGTCCTGTCGATCTGCGCTTCGATGCCCATCGGTACCGTGCCATCGAAATTGCCTTTGCGGTCGAGCCCTTCCCCCCTAAACTCCCCCCACCACCGGCATGGGTTCCGACGGGCCCGGTAGAAGCGGAGTCGAGTTATGCCCAAACCGGAAAGCTTCCCGATCGAGAAGATCTTCGTTCCCACGAAGCAGAAGAAAGCTATCAAGCCCGAGATCGTCGGGGAGATCGCGGAAAGTATTCTGGACATCGGACAACAGGCCCCCATTTCCGTTCGGCTCGACGGAGACCGCCTCGTTCTGGTCGAGGGACTGCATCGGCTCGAAGCCTGCAAGGCGCTCGGCGAGACGACCATTATCGGTGTCCTGGTCCCGGCCGAGCTTGCGCAACACAAGCCGCAGCTCGCCGAACGCCCTGAAGTCGAAGCAGAGCGCCTCAAGATGGCGCGATTGAAACAGTTGCGCCTCGAGAAGGAAGCCGCAGAGGCATCGACGGCTGCCACGAAGCGCGTCAACGCAACGGAAGCGCCGCGCACCCGTCAGACGAAAGGCGTCCGCGACAACGCGAAGGCATCACCGGGCCGGACTGCGAGATCGGCACCGAAAACATTGTCGGACTGGATCACGCAGCAAAAGGGCAGCGGCGGCCGCTATTGATTGCCGGCTCCAAATTACGGAGACGGGATTACGGTGACAGTGCACTTAACTTGCCGTTGATGCTGACCGATCCATTGAGAGCACTGGCACCGTAATGCCCGCCCTATGTGGTCGACCCTTACGGCGATCCGGATGGTGGGTCCTTAGCGAGCGCGTAAACAGGATGGCCTGGCCGATGCCTGGCAAAATCTCACCACATCGCCGCCACGCAAGCGACAACCCACAATCGCGATTTCAGCGCAAACACGACGGAGTCTTGCGGCTTCAGCGATATTCAGGAGTTATTTGCAATGTTGAGTGCGGGCGAACATAAGCCAACGGGAAAATCCGGCCGGCGCAGCGGGAAGAAGAAGGCCGGGCAACGGACCGGGGCCGGCGAGCAACACACGGCTGCAGCCCATCAAGTGCCGGATGCCTCGGCGCAGATCAGCCAACAGACCGAGCAAGAGAACAAGCAGGAGACCGAGAAGGAGACGAGCCGGGAGATCAGTGCGCAGGTACCGTCGGCCACAGCCTTGCCGGGCGAGGCTTCCGGGATGGAGATCGCCGCAAGCGCGCCCGTCGCATCGGTGGAACCCTCCCACGCCAGCAGCACGCAGGCCATTGCCGATGCCTATAGCGACTACACGAGGACATCGCTCGAGCACGCCTGGGCCTTCCTGGGAAAGCTCGCGGCGGCGCGCTCACCCGTCGAGGCCTTTGAGCTTCAGATGGCGTACGCGAAACAGGTGTGCGACTCGTTTGTCGCCGAATCCCAGAAGATCGCCGAGTTGCATGAACAATTGACCAGGCAACGGGTCATGCATTTTGAGGGGTTCGTGGCCAAGCTCACCCAGCCGACGCTCGAAATCCGCGCGACACGTCACTAGCGACAGATCCCGAGCCGCAAGTTTCAGTAACCCGCCTCTTTCGTCTCTGCGGAAACAGAAGTGGTGGGTTACGCTGCGCGAACTGCGCTTTGCGCTCGTTTCGGAGCTAACCCACCCTACCCCCTCACGCCACCCCGCTCCCGGGCCCGCCATAATTTTTCCTTCGCGCGCGCGTTGTGTTGGACAACGGTGAGACCTATCCTGCCAACGATCGGACTGCCGCACTCCCATTGACGCCCGACTGGATGGAGCGCGCATCGGTGCCTGAAGCGAACGACCCCAAACCTGATACTGGCAAGCCTGATACCCAAAAGCCTGACAGCCAAAAGCCTGATGCCCACAAGGCGGACGAGGCGCGCGCCGATGGCGGGCTGTCGCGGGCCTATGACCGGATCAAGAGCGCGGAGGAAGACCTTGCGCGACTGGACCGGATGGTTTCCGGAATGGAACGCGACAGCGAAGGCCAGCGGGCCTCGCACCCAAGCGCCGGTGCGCCGGCGGCCGAGCCTCCCAAGTACACGGCGCCCCCACCGGCTGTCAGGGTTCGCGATCAAGGCCTGAAGGGAGATCGGACCATGGTGCGCGCTTTGGTTGGCCTCGTGCTGGCGATCGGCCTTCTCGGTGCCGCCTTCGCGTCGCAATATCGCGATGAGGCCAGGTCGATCAGCAAGTCGATCATGGCGCGATGGGCCCCGCCGGCCGCGAGCGAGCCCCCGCAAGCGGCCGCGATCGAAACTCCGGCGCAACCGCCGGCCGTGCAACTGGCTGCTGCGGATGGGCCGATGCCGGTGCCCGCGCCGCCGCCCGGCAAGGAAACGGAAAGCGCGCCAAAACCTGACGCTCCAAGACCTGACGCTCCAAGAACTGACACTTCAAGACCTGCTGCCGCAGCGCCTGACCCGTCATCGTCCGAGCTCGCGCAATCGCTCAAGACCATCACCGGCGAGCTTGCGAGCATCAACGGAAAGCTCGAGCAACTGAAAAGCCGCAACGAGCAGGCGCTGCGCGAGCAGGCCGACACCATTCAACAGCTCAAGGCGGCGCAGGAGAAGGATGCGGCGGACAATGCGCGCCTCGCCGCGCAGGTCCAGGCGCTGCAAACGCAACTGGCGGCGCCATCCGCGTCTGCATCCGCGAAACCCGTCGTGCGGAGCGTGACGAATAGCGAGACGGCTGCGCCTGCACGGCCGCACGTGCAGGCAGCCGCACCCCGGCGGCCCAGGCCGCCGCCGCGAGGACGCTGGATGCCCCCGCCCTATATGGACCCCTACGATCCGGATTGGTGAGCCCCGCAGGGCGGATCATTGCGCACGGCGGCGAGAACGCCGTGCAGCCCGGATGCTGCTCACGCTCCACCCGGGCTGTTCGCTCTTCACCGCTCATCGTTCGCCACCGCATTTCGACGCGCTTGTCTTGAAGCTTGTCGTGCAGCTTGCCTCGCCGCCCTCCTCGCAACCCAGCGCGCGCGAAACTGCGTCGCGGCACGAAAGGTCCGCGGTGCGACGACCTGAAATGCCAAAGAGGCGATTCCAGCGACCACCCCTTTGACGACGTCGAAAGCGAAGTCGGGTCCAAAATACTCCCACATGACCCTGCCTCCTTCTCGCGAAGGCGCCGCCGGGCTGGAGTGGGCAGATTGCGAACATGAAAAAGGCCCCGTCCTTCACCGGCGGGGCCTCAAGACAACTCCTGCGCGCCTTGTTCAGCGCACGCGAAATCTCTCGGTACACCCGCTCATGGTGGACTCGATGAACCAGCTGCAAAGCATGGCCGTGCGATGAAAAACGCCCATAACGATCACCCAGGAGTTGCGAAATGCGGAGGCGCCGGGCGCGCAATGCGAAGCGTGCGCACGAGGGGCCATCTGACGGCAGATAAACAGGCAGGAGCACCGCCGTCTGTGGGCCAATTCACAATTGCGGTATGACTTTTTTTGGGCGCTGTGCGATTCAGCCCTGCCGCTGCGCCAGCCAGAATCCGCACAGTCCGCCAGAATGTCCGCTTCCATGAATTGTTGGTCGTCAGCATCGTTTCGCAGCCCTGATCGCTGACCATGCCAGGAAAAAACCGAAACCTCCTCCCTCGCCTGCGCAACGTCAGGCGGCGCGCCCGGTGGGCACGAAAGACTTTCTCACGCGCACCACGGATGGTTCGGATCGCGAGTGGCACGGCGGTCCTGCTTGCCGCCCTTGCCCTCCTGAACATCGCCTATCACGTCATCCGCAAGCCGACCGAGCTGTTCGTCTTCGTCGGCAATTCGCTCGACAAGGAGCCGGCCGAAACCTGGCGGCAATACGGGGCGCTGTTCCGCAAGCTTTCCACCGCGACGATCACGCCCGAATTGCTGGCCGCGCTGGCGCAGGTCGAGAGTTCAGCCAATCCGGTCGCGCGCACCTACTGGCGCTGGCGATGGAGTTTTAATCCCCTTGCGATCTACCGGCCCGCCTCCAGTGCCGTCGGCCTCTTCCAGATGACCGATCCGGCCTTCGCCGAGGTCTCGCGGTTCTGTATCCGTGGCAACGCGGTCACGGAAACCGGCTGCGGGTTCACGAGCTTCTATGTCCGCGCGATCCCGAGCCATGCCATCGAGCTGGCATCGGTGTATCTGGACCGCAATGTCGCGCTGGTTCTCACCCTCGCGGGTGATGTGAGGCCAAACGCGCAGCAGACGCAGGATCTGGCAACGATCATCCATCTCTGCGGCGCAGGTCCCGCCGCCGCCTACGCGCGCCGCAAGTTTCAGATGATGGCAGGCGAGCGCTGCGGGGATCACCTCGTCGCGGGCTATCTCGCTAGGGTCAACGCGATGAAACGGCAGTTTGTGCGCCTTGCGGCGGATGGCGGAGGTTAGCTTGTAGCCCGGATGAGCGGAGCGACATCCGGGGTCTTGCCCCAAGCTGCGCCGGTCCCGGATATCGCTACGCTCATCCGGGCTACGGGCACCTGCGCGCTAATCAGGATTCTACCACCAGTACGGCCACCGCCATCCCTCATAGCGGACCCACGACGACACGTATGGCGGGCCGTTGGGATCGACGCGGTCGTCTTCAGGCCGATATCGATAGCGTGGAATAATGTAATAATCCCACGGCGTTGGCCTCAGCACGGGCGCCGTGACGATGAGCCTCTGCTGCGGTTCACGAACGACTTGCGCCTTTCGCGTCCGGGCTTCGGCACCTGAGATCCCGAGATTGCACAGCACCAGGGCCGTTCCGAGCGCACACGCGACGGTCATTTTCTTCATGCGTTGGCCTCCTTGCCGGGGAAGAGTGCGCAAGGACGCATGGCAAGGCAAGCCAATTCGCGCGCGACTTTGCTGGAATGACCGACGTCGGCCAGAACTTTCTGGCTCCAATGGAAGCGTCGGGTTTCGCAAAGCGCACGACCCGTCCCGACCTCCCCACCGCGTCACGCCGGAGCGATAGCCGCGGGTCCCGCGGCTATCTCTCCTCAGTTCAAGCCGATCGTCTCACGCCGCTTTCGCCTGCTCCTGCGACGCCGTGTCCATCGCGCGCATATAGAGATCGAGCAGGCTTTCGCGCTCGTCGCGCTCGTTCTTGTCTTCCTTGCGGAGCTTGATGATCTCCTTGAGGATTTTCACGTCGAAGCCCTCGCCCTTGGCCTCCGAGAAGACTTCCTTCTTCTGTTCGCTCAACTCCTGCAATTCGCTGTCGAGGTTCTCGATCCGCTCGACGAAGGAACGGATTTTGCCGCCGGGAATGGTGATGTCGGACATGGTGCCTCTTTGCTGACTGAGGTCGTGAAAATGACCGCAAAGAAATGACCAATGTGTTAACCGCGCGCGCTCTCGCATCGCCCGCGCAAAGCCGCGAGCTGCGCGCGCGACCAGCGGGCGCAAGCCTGACTGCAAGCCCCTGACTGAAGGTCCGGTGAAACAGCGAGCGTAGCTCGACGAGCTGAGGCGGAAGCGAACCCATCGACGCTTGCGCGACGATGGGTTCGCAACCCGTCCTACGAAGGACGCTCGACGCCCACTTCAGTGTACCTCGCTCAACGGCAGCTTGGCGGCGATGCCGTTCGGCTCGGGTTCTTGCTCCGCGAGCTCCGTCTCGGGAGACTCGCCGACCGAGACTTCCGCCATTCTGCGCTTGATCTGTTCGCAGGTCTTGCGGACGTCTTCGGTGAACAGCGCGCATTCTTCGATGCGCTTGAAGATCTTCCGTCCCTCTTCCCGGTACCCCGCCGCCGTTTCGCGCATGAAGGCGATCGCATCATGGACCTGGGCTGTCAGCGCTTCGCACTTCTGCGCGGCGTCGATCAACTCGGTGCCCATGGCCTCGATCTCTTTTGCGGCGGACTCGTAGTCGCGAATGACCGCCTCCGCACTGAGCGCGCCGACGCGCGTCACCCCCGCGGTATGCTCGACGTAATCAGGCAGAGCAATGGAAGCAATCGAGCTTCCCGTGCGTACCGACGCAATGTCCGCCTCGAGCTGAAGCAGGTTCACGCCTTCCCGTCTGTGCAATTGTTCAATACTTGCCATGACTATCCTCCCAATATGCGCCCTGAACCCCAAACGGCGCCGAGTGTATTACGGTGAGAAGCGGCATTCTAACCAGATGTGTTCTTGACAGCCCCAGTATTGCCGTTTTTTCCTAGTCGCCAGGGCGGCACGCAGCGATACCGGATCTTATGAGCGCTCAACCTCTCCTCGCTCTGCTGCGCGCACCGCCTCCTGCAGCTTGATCCTCTGCTTGTTCCACCGGCTCTCCTCCGCCTCGACGCGCTCGTCGAGCGCCGCCCGCTCGGCTTCGATCGCCTCCGACCGCGCCTCGTGCTCGCGCCTCGCCTTGTCCAGCGCCGCCTGCGCTGTCGCGACCGCCTTGTCCCGGCGCGCGCGCTCCCTGGCGCGGGCGGCCTCCTCCTTCTGGCGCTCGGCTTGCCGCCGCCGCTCCTCCTTCTCGAACGCCGCGGCGGCCCTGCGCGCCTGTCGTTCGTCGATCTCAAGAGGCTGTTTGCGTGCGCTCCCGGCGGGACGCTTGTCCGGCTTGGATTTTGATTTGGACTTGGACTGCGCTCTGGACTTGGGTTTGCGCCTGGTCTCGCCGTCGGCGAGATCAGTCGGCAACTCCGAGCTCTCGGTGAACGGGCCGTTCGATCCGACGGGACGCCTGAGCACGACGCCCGGGCTTGCCATCGTCGCGGCGACGATGTCGGGGTCGTCGGTCTCCTTCGCAACGCCCTGGTGGAACAGGTTGGAGCTGGCGCCCCAGGCCTCCAGCGCCGCCTTCATCGACGGTGCGGCGACCGCCTGGTCGTAGAAGCCGAGCGAGGTCTGGTAGGTCTTCAGTTTTCTTTTCGGTTTTGTCGGCATGTCGCCCCGCGGCCTGGCGACGCACAAGTCCCCGTCGCACCGGCGCCCATCACGCCAATGTGCCCCTGTTTTGCCCGACGAGTCAAATTCGATTCGGTATCGCCGAAGTAGGTCGGTGTGCAGCCCGGATTATTCGGTATTGCAGAATCTTGAAATCCCAAGGGATTTCTACTGTGCATGGGGTTGTTTTCGCCGGTTTAGTTGGACGCGCCGCAGCACGCGTAGCCCGGATGAACGAAGCGACATCCGGGGATTGTTCCGGCGACGAAGGTCCCGGATATCGCTTCGCTCATCCGGGCTACGGCCCTACGAACCGCTACGCCGCGTCGACGTCCTCAGGCACAGGTCCCGCCACGAGCCCATCGAGGCCGACCATCAGCAGATCGGCGATGTGCATCAGCTGGTAGAGCGGAATATCCGCCTCGCCGTTCTCGGCCAGCGCCAGGAAGGCGGGCGTGACGCCGATGCGCTCGGCGAGCTGGGCTTCGGTGTAGCCGCGGGTCTCGCGCGCGGTTTTGACGCGCGCACCGATCCCGAGCCGGTGCCGGGACTGCTCGTCCGCGGTCATCATGACGGCCTGCTCGTCCGCGCTCGCACAGCCATCGGTGAACGCACCGCCGATCAGCCTGCCCTTGCGCCAGGCGACCCGGCAGTCCTTGCGCAGGCCGCTCTGGAAGACCAGCGTGAACTGCTCGGCGACCCACAGCGACGAGTTGAGCTGCAGGCGCGCGCCGGTGCCGGAGACATCGCGGATCGTGCAGGGCACGCTGATGATGCTGCCGGTGCCGTTGTCGAACTCGACAATGCCGGTCCGCAACGTGTGATGTCGGACCGCGGCGCGGTGCTCGCTCATGACCTGGACGCTCCTGCTGCGGCGGCGTCGAACGGACGCAGCCGGAAATTCCGGACCTCAATACCGCAGAATTTTTCCTGAACTCCTAAGGTTCCGCCGCTTCAACCGGGACCGGACGCCATGGTAAAGGATTTGCTCCCAATCCATCTTTTCCGGCGGAATGCGTGCGGCGCGCCCGTGACGGGTGACGAGGCAAGCAATGACCGAACCGATGAGATGTCCGAACTGCCAGTCCGAGCACGCCTACCAGGATCGCGATCTCTGGGTCTGCCCGGAGTGCGCGCATGAATGGAGCGCGGACGGCGATGCCGCCGCGCATGCTCCGCAGGAGGCCGGCGTGCGCGATGCCCATGGCAATGTGCTCGCGGACGGCGACAGCGTCATCGTGATGAAGGACCTCAAGGTCAAGGGCTCGTCATCGGTCGTCAAGGGCGGCACCAAGGTCAGGAACATCCGCCTCCAGGACGCCACCGACGGCCACAACATCGCCTGCAAGATCGACGGCATCGGCGCGATGAATCTGAAAGCGGAGTTCGTGAAGAAGGCGTGAGCCGGTCACCGCTGCCTTTGCGCCAGATAAAACCCGCACAGCACCGTCACGAGGCCCGCCGCCTGCAACATCGTCGGCGGCTCGCCGAGCAGCAGCCAGCCGACCAGGAGCGTCAGCGCCGGCACGCAGGCCGGGAATACGGCCGCGCGGGCGACGCCGAGGCGCTGCACCGAGACGGCGAACAGATACAGCGCGGCGGGACCGGCGAGCACGCCCTGCGCCAGCGCCTGGATGGCGTTCTCGGTCAAGCCGATCGCCGCGACATGGGCAAGACCGACGGTCGCGAGATAGACCGGCAGCAGCAGCAGCGACAGCACGTTGATGACGAGCGCGGCCGACACGGCGGACACGCGCCAGTGACGCAGAGCTGCGCCGAAACCGGCGAACATCAATCCGGTCAGCACGAAGATCAGATCGCCCAGCACACCGTCGGCGCCGATATGGCCGATCGATTCCGCGCCGATCACGCCGAGGCCGCCGACGATGACGAAGGCGCCGGCAAGGCGCGAGGCGGAGATATGTTCCTTCAGGAACAGAGCTGCGAGCAGCAGGCCGCCGAGCGTCGCGCAGGAGGGCTGGATCACGCTGCCATGGCCGAGCGGGACGAACATAAATCCGGTGTAGGAGATCAGCGACATCACGGGACCGCCGAGCACCATCAGCACCAGGCCCCTGCCCCAGCCGATGCCGCAGAGATCGGAGATGCCAGCGCGCAGGACAAGCGGCAGGAACGCGATGCCCGACCAGACATAGCGGTGCACGAGCAGGTCGACCGGGGTGAAGCCGACCTTGAGGCCGTGACGCGTGCCGGCAAAGCCCAGCGCCCAGAACAGCGCCGCGGACAGGCCGCAGACGACGCCGAGCAGCGCCGGCGCCGCGTCGTTGTTCTGCGCATCGTTCTTCTGAATGAGAGCGTCAGCGCCGCTCGTTCGCTGATCCATCCGCAAGCTCTATGTCAGCGCGCAGGCCGCCTCAACCCACGCAGTTGCAGGTCTGGCACGCGGTGAGTTTCCGTGGGCCCAATCATCACGCCCCCTCGCCGAACACCATCCGCCATCCCTTGCGCGTGTCCATGTATTCCCTGACCTCGCGGATTTTCCCGCCGGCCACCGTGAACACGAAGCAATAGTCGTTCTCGTAGTGCTTGCCGCCGGGCAGCGTCGCGCGCATCCGCTCCTCCACGATCACGACATCGCCGTCGGCGTAGACGCCGCGAAAGGCGATATCGACTTCCGAAAACATCCGGTGCATCTCCTGCGCGATGAAGCGCGCGATCGCTTGCGCGCCGACCATGTGATCGGCGTGATCGAGTGCGACGGCGGTGGCGTTGCCCTTCGGCGCGATCCATTCGGCATCCTCCGTGAACAACGCGGCGATGCGATTCGCATCGCGCGAGGAAAAGGTCTTCCAGGCGTTGAGGACGATGTCTTTCGGGCTGGTCACGGCGCGCTCCAAAGCTTGCATCGAGGGATGTTGATTGAAGGCCGCCTTCTAGGCCGCCATGCGCGTTGCGGCTCGCCACAATCGGACTCGGTCATCCCGCGGCCCTTCCGCCCGCGCGGACATGCGCTATGATCCGGCCATGCTGAGCTTTGAGACTTGCAACGCCGCGCGCCTGCGCCGGGATGCCCACTATGACGGCCGCTTCTTCACGGCGGTGAAGACCACGGGCATCTATTGCCGCCCGGTCTGCCCGGCCAAGCAGCCGCTGACGCGCAACGTCGTCTATTATCCGACGGCGGCCGCGGCCGAGGCCGCAGGCTTTCGGCCCTGCCTGCGCTGCCGCCCCGAAACCGCGCCGTTCTGCCCGGCCTGGAACGGCACGCGCTCGACGGTCGCGCGCGCGGTGAAGCTGATCAACGACGGCGCGCTCGACGCGGATTCCGTGGTGACGCTCGCGATGCGGCTCGGCATCTCCTCGCGTCATCTCGCACGACTGTTCGAGCGCCATGTCGGCGCCACGCCGCAGCAGCTCGCAAAGACGCTGCGCGTCCAGCGCGCAAAGCGTCTGCTCGATGCCGGCGATCACACCATGACGGATATCGCGTTCCAGGCCGGCTTCGGCAGCCTGCGCCGATTCAACGCCGCGTTCGCCGAGCTCTACGGAAGATCGCCGTCGAGCCTGCGCTCATCGAGGCGTGCGTAGCTCAGAAGAAACCGGGGCTGAGATCGAGCCCGTAGGTCAGGCTCAGCACGAACACGAACAGCGCGGCGGCTGCGAACAGGGCGAGATGCTTGAGGACGAACGCGCGCGGCGAGGCGCTTGCAATCACGGCTTTCTGTGCAACGGGCATGACGGCTCCAGTATGTGGTCCATTCTTGGCCGCCAATAAGCGGCGCCCGCATCAAGCGCCGCGATCTGCAAAGCAACTATTAAAGAGATCACACTCGTTTTGAACGGCGATACACAAGTCGCGCGTGGCGAGGAATTTTTTCGCGAGAGGATTCTCACTACGCGCATCAACACGCGAACGGGATGGACAAAAAGAAATGGCCGGGACGAGCCCGGCCATGATGTCGTGGAAGTTCGCGCACCAAGCTCTCGGCTCGGTGCGATCTGCTCAGCGGGCGCTGCCCACGGTCGCGGTCTTCACCTTGCGCGGCGTCAGGACGCTGGCCTGAAGCGCCGTCACGCTGGTGGCGGGCGCCGTCACCTGCTGTTCGACATTGGTGGCACCGAGCACGCGGACCTGCACGGGCGAAACCGGAATGCCGCTGGCCTGATAGGACGGCAGTTCGGCAGCGAAGGCGGCAGTCGAGCCCGCGATGGCGAGGACAGCGGCTGCGATCGACAAAGTCTTCTTGTTCATTGGTGATGCTCCTGGAAGTAGGTTCGGAGCACATCTAATGCTGATTTGCTGCATTGCGATATGCATTGCTGCATCGCAATATCGCGCCCCACGCATGGACGCGATGGTTAACTGTCGCAAGACTCGCGAGCACTGTTCCCGCCCCCGCAAGAGCGTTGGCAGTGCATCCCGAGGTAAGGGACCGGCAAACGTTTATTTCAGGGCCGCCGCAAGCGATTGCAGCTTTGCGACGAGATTGGTGCCGAGCGCATAGATGATTTCGATGATCGCCAGCGCGATACCGGCTGCGATCAGGCCGTATTCGATCGCGGTGGCGCCGGATTCATCGGCGGCGAATTCGGCCAACAGACATTTCAATTTCACAACTCGCATCCTTCCCAACTCAACCAGATGTTGCCGGTACGCGAGAGATACCGGGGCGCAATCCAAGATTGAGTAAATTCACTCCATTCAATTTGACGACAATCGCGACCGCCTTTGCAGCCCTTCTCAGCCGCCCCTGGAATCGCAGGGAACCTGCGTTGCGTCTCGGCAACACCCATCCGAAAAGCCTTGTCTCGCCGATTTCCGCCATTGCGCCGCCACACCGTCCTCCGAACAATCGACGCGTTGCGTGCCTGGCTGTGCAAGATTGGTTCGAACGAACCGTTTGGAGGCAGGGATCATGAACGATCGGCGGTCTCTTCTGGTGGCGATCTCCTGCCCCTCGGCCGTTCTCGGCGGCTGGCTGGCGCTCTCGCTGTCCGCCTATGCTCCGGCCCTCATCGAGAACAGCGGCGCCAATGCGAATGCGGCAGCCGTCTCGCGCGCGAAAGATCTCACCCGTCTCGAGCTCGCCGATGTCCCGCACGCCGCGACCATCGAAGATGGGATCGCATTGACGGCCGACATCGCGGCTGTTGTGGCCGCGACACCAGGCCCCGCGACACCAGGCCCGATGGCTGCCGAGGCAGCACCGCCCGAAGCGCCCGCTCCCGTCGTCCAGCTCGCCTCCGCCGATCCGGCACTGACCTTGCCGGCGGAAGCGCCGCCCGCGCCGCAGATTTCGCCCGAACCGGAGCCCGTCGTCAGCGAGGCTGCACCGGCTCCGATGCCGGAGCCCGTCGTCAAACTCGCATCGGCCGATCCCACCGAGATCGTGACGACAGACGCGCTGTCGCCCGCGACGATTGCGACCGGCCCTGCGCCCGCCCCGAGCAAGGCGTCGCCGCCTGCCGACACCGTCGCCGTGCTCGACGAGTGCTTCGTCATGGACGCCTGCATCGACCGCTATCTCTGGGCGCTCTACCAGCGCACGGCGAAGGAAGATTCGATCAAGGTCGAGGAACGCCGCCCCGTCACCATCAAGCGCAGGGGCAAGACGGTCACGGTGATGCGCAGCTTCACGAAACTGGTCGACGAGGACTTTGGCTGGAAGGATCCGAAGGCGGCCGAACGCGCCGGCATGTCGATGATGGATTACGTCATCGGCGGCATGGACAAGAGCTTCAAGCGAAAACTGTTTCGCACGCTGCTCGCGGCCGAAGCCGCCGGCCTCTCGCCCGGCATCACCAGCGCGTTTCGCGACGATTATCGCCAGTCGATCGCGAGCGGACTGAAGGCCGCCTCGAATCGCTCCTATCACGGCGGCAGCACGCGCGGCGGTTATGGCCACGGCATGGCCGCCGACATCGTCAGCACCCAGGGCAACAACCGCGCACAGCGCTGGGTCTCGACCGAGATCCTGTGGAAGTGGGTCGATGCCAACGGCAAGGCGCTCGGCATCGGCCGGCCCTATCTCGGCCGCGATCCGCCACATGTCGGCCCGGTCGACGGTCCGGAATACACCTCGCGCCGGGGCTCGGCGGAGCGCAAGGAAGCCGCCAACGTCAAGTCGAAGAGGGGGCGGGCTGTGGCCAGTGCAAAGTCGAGGGCGCACGCCGCACGTGAGCAGAAGGCAAGGCCGCAGAAATCGGCGCAGTCCGCCGCGAAGCGCGCGACCTGAGCCGTTACGGCTTACGCCCGGGCAGCGGCACGAGGCGCATCTCGGCTGAACCGGATTCCTGCGTGCGTACCAGCACCGCAAAGATAGTCTCGACCGCGAGCCGCACCGCCGCCTCCACCGCCTTGCCCTTGGCCAGATGCGCTGCGATCAGGCCGGTGAGCAGATCGCCGGTGCCATAGGGACGGATCGGAAGACGCGGCGTCGCAAAGCGCGACAGCTGCCCGTCCGCGCATAGGATCGTTTCCACCTGCCCGTCCGCCGTATCGGCAAGCGTGCAGCCGGTCGCGACAACGTCGATGCGTCCCTGCCCCGCCAGCGCCGCGCACGCCGTGCGCAAGCCTGGCGCGTCCGCAATAGCGGTGCCCGACAGCAGCTCGAGCTCGAACTGGTTGGGCGTGATCAGGTTAGCCGCCGGCAGCAGACGGTGCCGGACCACGTCCAGGATGCCGTCGGCGACATAGACGCGGCCGTCATCGCCGATCACGGGATCGCAGAGATAGACGAGCTTCGAATTCCGCGTCAGCGCCCGCTCGACGAAATCGGCGATGACGGCCGCATTGCCGGGCGAGCCCAGATAGCCTGTGACCAGCACTGCGGCCTCGTCGACGAGATCGCGCTCCTCGACGCCCTTCAGCAGATCGGCGACGAGCTCGGTCTCCAGCACCCGCCCGCGCAGGGTCGGATAGCGCGGATGGTTCGACAGCAGCGTCGTCGGCACCGCCGCGACGTTCACGCCCTCGGCCTGCATGGCATAGGCCGCCGCGCTGTTGCCGACATGGCCGTGGACCACCTGGCTTTGAATGGAGATGACGAGCATGCAGAAGTCCGTAGGGTCAAATGCCGGATGTGGCAAGCGTAGCAGTGGTTGGCGTAGCCCGGATGGAGCGCAGCGTAATCCGGGACTCTCGCCGCAACATAGAATCCCGGGCTTCGCTGCGCTCCATCCGGGTTACAAGTTTACGGTGTCTCGTACCCCAGCCCCGGCCGCAGCGCCTGCATCTTCCGCGCCAGCCGTTGATGCCCCGTCTCGTCCGACCGCGCCAATCGATCGGCGACCGCGACATGATCCGCATCGCCCTTGTGCTGGTTGAGCTTGGCCTGTCCCTCGACGGTGTCGACCACGAGATCGACGACCCGGATCGCCGCCAGCATGCTCTCGCGCTTGGCCGGCTCCATCTGCGTGAGGTCCCAGGGCGGCTTCGGCAGCCGTGCCTCGGCGACGGCCAGCAGCGCATCGCCATGGCCACGGTTCTCATCGTGCCTGCGCAGATGCGCCACACCCGACAAGTGCACGGCCTCGTAAAGCCAGGTCGAGACATTGTCACGGGAGGCGTACCAATCATTGGAGATGTAGGCATCGTCGCCGGCAACGATCAGCAGGAAGCGCCTGACGCCGTCGGCAAGCTCGACCAGAGGGTTTTTTGCCGTGAAATGGATCTGCACGATCACGCGCCCATCGCGCTGGTCCAGCACGAACGGCACGTGCGAGGCGCGCGGGCCGTTGGCATCCGCCGCCACGATCACGCCGAAGCCGCGCCGGCCCGCAAATTCCAGCGCGCGCTGCTCCTCGATGCGGAACTGGGGTCGAAGGACATGCATGGCGCGGCACTCGGGCTGGACGAAAGACGATGCAAGGCTAACCCATGATCCCCAGGAATCCGAAACGATATTGGGCCGTAAACGCAGATGTCAGGAATGACGTCCGCGGCCTGCAAGCTTGTCGAGGTAGGCGCAGAACATGTCAGCCAGCCCGTCGGCGTGTCGCGCAATCTCGGCCTCGCTGCGCGGCGTCTCCGAGAACCGTTTACCGACCTCGGCCAGCGTCGTCTTGATCAACTCCCCGGCAAGCTCGCGCGTCGCCTCCGAGGCCTTTGGCAGCGCCTCGCGCATGAAGGTTGCGACAATGCCTTCGCCGGCCGCGCGCGCGTCCTGCGCCTCGGGCGCGTCGCGATAGAGCGGCGCGGCATCACTGAGCGCGCCGCGCATCGCAGCCTCCTCGCACTCGGAACGGATGAAGGCGTGGACCAGCGCGCGCAGCCGCACCAAGGGCGGCTTCGCCGAATCCGCGAGGATACCGCGCAAGAGCTCGCTCGTGCGCCGCCACTCGTCGCTCTGGAGGCGGAACAGGATCGCGGCCTTGTTCGGAAAATATTGATAGAGCGATCCGACGCTCACACCGGCCCGCTCCGCCACCCGCGCCGTGGTGAAACGCTGCGCGCCCTCCTTTGCCAGGACCTGAACAGCGGCATCCAGAATGGCCGCCACAAGCTCGTTGGAGCGGGCCTGTTGCGGCTGTTTTCGTGAGGAAACTGAACGGCTTCGGCGATCGGCCATGGCGCACCCGGGCAATGCGAATAGGAAATGCGACGAATTAGTCGTATTTCAACCCGCACGCAAGCACACGCTTCGCTAAAAAACTCGGAGACCTCACATGACCACTCCAACCATCACATCGCTTGCGCCGCTGCTGGATCGCCTGTTCGACCAGGACGAAGCAGCACGCGGCACAACGCGAGCCGCCTTCGCCGATGTGACCGACGCCGACCGCACTCGGATGATGCAGAGCAAGACCGATTACCGCGACCTCTACGCACGCCTGAAGGACGTACCGCTCGCGGTCTCGCGCGAGACCGGTCACCTGCTCTACATGCTGACGCGTAGTTCGCGCGCCAAAACGATCGTCGAATTCGGCACCTCGTTCGGCATCTCGACGCTGCATTTGGCCGCTGGCTTGCGCGACAATGGCGGCGGCCGCCTCATCACCAGCGAGTTCGAGCCGTCCAAGGCGGCACGTGCGCGTGAGAACCTCTCGGCCGGCGGGCTGATCGATCTCGTCGAAATCCGCGAGGGTGATGCGCTGAAGACGCTGAGCAAGGACCTGCCCGATCGGATCGATCTCGTGCTGCTCGACGGCGCCAAGGCGCTGTACCCGGAGATCCTGGATCTGGTCGAGGGCCATCTCAAGCCGGGCGCGATCATCGTTGCCGACAATGCCGACGACAGCCCCGACTATCTCGCGCGGGTACGCAGGCCCGGAAGCGGATACATGTCCACGGCCTTTGCCGAAGACGTCGAGCTCTCCGTGCGGATCAACTAGCGTCACACCGAACGACCACGAAACCTCGGAGCCGCCGCACGTTCCATCGCGCGGCGGCTTCAGCCCGTTGGGCGCCCGTCGAGGAACATCGGCGTCTCACGTTTGCGAGGCCTCCTGTCGCAGGCGCGTCACTCAGACGTGATACCGGCTTCTGGCAAAAGCCATGTTACGCATGCTAAACATACCTACCGCGCGGTATCTTTCGCGCAGCTGTGCTCGAGCCCGTCATGACCTCCGCCTTCAACGCCTACGCAGCGCTTGCCCTCGCCATCGTCTTCGAGGTCACGGCGTCCGCCTTCCTCCAGCAGTCCGCGCAGTTCACGCGGCCGTGGCCGACGCTCGCGATGGTGCTGTTCTATGTCGCCTCGTTCTACGCGCTGTCGGTGGCGATCCGGGTCATTCCCCTGAGCATTGCCTATGCGATCTGGGGCGGCGTCGGCATCATCCTGACCGCGACCGTTTCCTTCGTGCTGTTCCGCCAGATGCTGGACGCCGCGGCCTTCGTCGGCATCGGGCTGATCGTGTCAGGGGTCGTGGTCATCAACCTGTTCTCGCAGACCACGGCGCATTGATGCCGGCGAGCGCCTATACCCGCGCCAAGCAGCCCGAGCAGGTGCGACGCGCCCTGCTCGACTGCGCAGCGGCCATCGCCATGGACCACGGCGTCGCCGGCGTGACGGTGCAGGCGGTCGCGGCGGCAGCCGGGGTCACCAAGGGCGGGCTGTTTCATCATTTCGGCAGCAAGCAGGCGCTGATCGAGGGCCTGTTCGCCGACCTCCTCGCCCGTGTCGACACAGAGATCGACGCTGCCATCGAGGTCGATCCCAAGCCACGCGGCAGCTTTACGCGCGCCTATGTGAATGCAGTGTTCACGGGCAAGGCCTTCGGCTTCGCGACACCCTGGGCCGCCTTGAGCATGGTCGTGGTCACGGATCCGTCACTGCGCCGGCTCTGGAACGACTGGATGAAGGCCCGCCTGAAGCGTCACCGTACGACCGACGCCGCGCCCGAGCTCCACATCGTGCGTCTCGCCGCCGACGGTGCCTGGCTGTCCTTTGTCACGACGGGACAGACGCGGATTAGCGCTGACTTGCGCGCCGTGCACGCGCGGCTGATTGTACAGACATATCGTCGTGCATAGCGCCTTGCCGTAACCGGGATGGCGAGCTGACTACCGGCTTTCCATCGGCTTGGGCGGACGCGGCGCGGATCGCGACGGTTTACCACCGGCTTTCGCTGAGGCGCGTGGAGGCGGCTCATCGACCGACTGCAGGTACGCGGCGAGCGCCTTGGCGGAGTCGGAACTGGTTGCGTAGTGATCCTTCAGGAACCAGGCGAGCGTCAGGCTGAAGCGCCCTTTCGCCAGTCCGCGCGGGCTGCGATGGCAGGTGGCACAGCCGTCCGCGAAAAGCTTCGCGGGCGGTTTGCCGGCGTCGAGATTTTGCGCGGACGCGACCGTCACCGTCAGCGCGGCGGCTGCGAGAGTCACCAGGGGCGCAATCACATCGCGCCCCGGTCGAAATAGCGAAATCAATGTCGCCCCCTGGAACGTTTTCGAGCGAAGTGGACACCCAGTTCGCGTAAAGAAAACGCGTCAAAAGAAGAATCGGCCCCGTCGCGCGGTCACGCCGCCAATAGCTGATCGAATTCGGGCGGAGTGTAGGCCTTGCCGTCCGGGTCGGTGATGACGACCTGCCACCCTTCGCTCGCCCATACTCTTGCCTTCGCCACGATGAGCAACCGGCTCTCGCGGGCAAAACTGCACTTCTCATTGTCGCGTTCTGCGACCATCTTGTAGGCCAATGCGCATCCCCTTGCGTTGCCCTGCACCCGCTTCCGTCGTGGCAGCGGGCTTTGGCGGCAATTCGCCAGGAGCATGGCAATTTGGTGCCGTCCAAGGCAGCATTGTGCCCTGGTTCCAACCGAACGACGGAGATTGATCCTGCACCGCCTGATGAATGCGATTCTGCTTGTCGCGGGCTTGCCTGGCGCGGCGCTGGTTGGCACGCCCGTGGAAGCGCAAACCTACGATCCGCGCTATCCTGTCTGCATCGAGATCTACACCATCGACGGCAGCAGCATCGATTGCAGCTTTACATCGATTGCTCAGTGCGCAGCGAGCGCATCCGGGCAATCCGCCCAGTGCTACGCCAACCCCTATGCCATGCAGAACCGCCAGCCGGGCCTGGGTCCATCGCCGCCGCGACGGAGCCGCTAGCGCCCGCGCCTAGTGCACGCGGATCACGTGCGGGCGACCGAGATCGATCAGCCCCTGTACCGCCGACAGACGGTCGTCCAAAGCTGCGATGGTGAGCAGCAAATTGTTGCGGCGCTCGTCGAGCATGCCCATCTCGGCGCCGGTGAGCTTTGTGCTCGTCCGCTCCTTGTGAATCCCGTCGAGGGATTTGCGTAGCCCGGCAATCAGGCCGGTCAGCTGTTTGGCCTCTTTGGTCATCGACCGCTTCGCGACATTTTGGCGGCGCGTCTCCGCCGGGTTCTGTCTCATCGTCATCCTCCCGTGCCCCGCTGCCCCGAGTGGATGCTTACAGCTTTGAGTAGACATATTACGATCGATGAAATCTGCCCGCGAAGAACTTTCTTAAATTGGACGGGCCGGGAACCGAGGACGCCCCAAACTGAAAGCCCGGCGCGAAGGCCGGGCTTTCCCAGGCGATGTCAGTGCTTCTGATGGCCGCCGCCGGGGCCGCCGGCCGGCGCACCGCCGCCGCGCGGAGCGGCGTTCATATGCGGAGCGCCACCACTGCCGCCGTGCGGCATCGCAGGTGCAGCCGCGCGCGGCGCCGGCATCTGCGCGCGAGCATTCATCGGCGAACCGTGGCTCACGTTCGGCTGCGCCACGTGCGGTGCCGCCGGACGCGCTGCAGGTGCGGCCGAGACGCGCGGCGCCTCATGCGCACGCGCCATCGGCTGCGCACGCACCGCGGCGCGGCTCTGCGTCTGCTCATGCATCATGCGGGCCTGTGCATCGCGCGGATTGCGGCTCTGCATGTTGGCCCGCTCGTGCGCGATGCGCTCGTTTCGTCCGGCGCGGGTGCCGTCGGCCGTCACCGCAGCGTCGCGCCTCGCGGTCGCCGCGTCGCGCCCGGCGATAGCCGCGTCGCGACGCGTGGTCGCTGCATCACGACCGGAGATCGCGGCCGCTCCCTTGGCATGCACGCCCTCGCGTCCCAATGCGATGGCCGAGTCGCGCGTTGCCGCCCGACCGATGCGGGCCGCGCGCGGATCGATCGTCATCCGCGTCGCGAGGCGCTGATGCGAGGTCCAGTAATTATTCCAGTAGGCGTGACGGCGATAAAAGGGACGTCGCTCATAGTAGCTCGACCAGTAGGAGGTCAGCACGAAGGGGACGACGGGCACGTCGATCTCGTCGACATAGTCCGGCAGATAGACGTAGTGATTGCGGTAGAGATATTCGAGATATTGCGACGACACCCAGCCGCGATCGTCGGAGAAGCTCACGTCGCACCAGGCGTTGCCGCGCAGGCAGCCATGGATGTTGACGCGGGCGCCCTCAGGGACGCGATCGACCAGCGGAAAGCCCGTGCCCGGCCCGGCGCGCAGGCCGGTCGAGACGGTGACGATGCCCGGCGCGGCCAGCGCGGCCGTCGGGGCCAGCAACAATGCTGCAACTAAAGCGCTCTTGAGCCTCATGGCGAATTCCTCCTCGTTCGAGTCGGAACGCGCTAGCCGAACGAGCGTTCCGCGCGCAGCGGTCGCATCCATCGAAAGATCGAGATGCATGCCGCACGCGGTTCAATATTCATGCGCCGTTCATCGATGCAGCGCGCAACCGCGCTGCCGGGCGCCGTCAGTTCACCGGCAACATGAACGCGTCGAAGTACGACGCAAGCCCGGCAAAATCGTCGATCGGCAGCACGGTCGCGACGTACTGGTCCGGCCGCGCCACCACCATGCAGCCGGCCTTGCGGTCGATGCCGCGCATGGCGAAGACGTCCTGGCCACTGTTGAGGTCCGGACAGAACATCTTCTCGTAGTCGATCAGGCCGTATCGCCCCTTGCGCGGAAGCAGCAGCGGCGGCATCGCCTCGACGGCAAGCTCGCGATGATCCTGCTGGAAGACCGCGCGCAAATCGATCGCGCTGTCGATGTCGGCGCCCGCGGGCGTATAGCGCCTGATCGGCGATTCCCGAGCCTCGCTGAGAAAATTGCACAGCGCACGAATGGCCGAGCCCGCGGCCGCAGGATCTTCAGCAGGCGAAAACGCGTAGATGCGGAAGCGCCCGTCGGCCTGCGCCGCATGGCCGAGATGAACCGGCTTGGCATCCCCGAGCCGAATGACCGGCGCGGAATGAAAGCGCGTGCCGATGACAAGGCCTTCGGCGAGATGCTGATGGGAGTTTGCGCCGGTGAGGAGCGATGAACGGTAGTGCGTCGCCGTGCCTGCGGTGTAGCGCCCGTGCCTGACGAAATAGTCCTGCGTCCTGGCGGCGTCGGCGCCGCCGGCCTTGGCGGCGGAGGCCAATATTCCCGCCCACTCGCGGTCGAAATCGATCAGCTCCTTCGCCACCGCTTGGCGTTCGGCCGAATAGGAATGCAAAAGGCTCGGCGCACACTGCTTCCGGAGGACGGCGGCGAGCTTCCAGCCGAGATTGAAAGCGTCCTGCATCGAGACGTTCATGCCCTGCCCCGCCTTCGGGCTGTGGGTATGGCAGGCATCGCCGGCGATGAAGATGCGCGGCAGGCGCGAGGCGATCTCGGTCTCCGGTACGTCGTCGAACTTGTCGGTCAGGCGCTGGCCGATCTCGTAGACCGACCACCAGGCGATCTCCTTCACGTCGAGCGTATGCGGCTTCAGGATCCGCTGCGCTTTCGCGATCACATCCTCGGCGGTGATGTTGCGATTGGCGACGCGTTCGCCGACGTCGAGTTTTGCGAGCTCGACATAGAGACGGACCATGTAGCCGCCCTCGCGTGGAATGATCAGCAGGCTGCCGTCCTTCGCCGATTGGATCAGGGCCTTGAAGCGGATGTCCGGGAAATCGGTCACCGCCAGCACGTCCATCACGCCCCAGGCGTGGTTGGCGGAATCGCCATGCAGCTCGCGGCCGATCGATTTGCGCACCGTGCTGCGCGCGCCGTCGCAGCCGACGACGTAACGCGCCTTGATCGTCTCGATCTTGCCCTCGCTTCCGGCATCGACCCGTTCGAGGCGCACCGTCACGGCAGCCTCAGTGGGACCCGCGGCCGGATCGACCTCGAGGTCGAGCAGGCGCCGGCTGTAATGGGGTTCGAGCTTCGCCTGTGATTTGCGCATGATGTCGAGAAAGCCGTCATGGATGCGCGCCTGGTTGAGGATGACGTGCGGGAATTCCGACAGCCCGTCCTCGACGTCCTGCACCCGGCCGCTGCGCACGATCTTTTCCGGCGCCCGCTCGTCCGGTTTCCAGAACGTCGTCTCGTTGACCCAATAGGCTTCCTTCAGCACGCGCGCGCTGAAACCATAGGCGTGGAACATCTCCATGGTGCGGCAGGCGATGCCGTCGGCCTGCCCGACCAGCAGGCGGCCCGGCTTCTGCTCGACGATGCAGGTCTTGATGTCGGGGAATTGCGCGAGCTGGGCCGCGAGCGTCAGGCCTGCAGGCCCACAGCCGACAATGAGGACGTCGACCTCTTCAGGCGCGGCCCCCACTGCACCCGAATTCTGGATGCGTTCGGCGGGATCGGCGATTTCAGGATCGCCCGGCTGAAATCCATTGAGATGGAATTGCATGAGCACCTCTCCCTGCGAAACGTTCTGTTTGGATATTGCTCAGTATGCTGACTATCAGTATACTTGTCAACGTTCCGGCCCACCCTGTCCCACACGGAGAATTCGGTGAAAGACAACAACGACATGCCCGGGCATCTGGCGCGCCGGTTCCAGCAGATTGCGGTCGCGGTCTTCCTGGCCGAGGTCGGAGACGCCGGCTTCGACCTCACGCCGGTACAATACGCCGCGCTTGCGACCATCAAGGCCAATCCGGGGCTCGACCAGGTGACGCTCGCAGGATTGATCGCCTACGACCGCACCACCATCACCGGCGTGATCGATCGCCTCGTTCAGAAGGGGCTCGCGGAGCGCCGTGCCTCCAGCCGCGATCGCCGTGCCCGCGAGCTCGAGATCACCGACGAAGGGCGGCGCACGTTGCGCAAGATCACGCCGGCGGTGGAATCAGCCCAGCGCCTCATGCTGCGCGGCCTCAGCGCGAAGGAAGGCGAGGAGCTGATGCGGCTGCTGCGCAAGGCCATCGCCGCCGGCAACGAGCTCAGCCGTGCCCCGCTGCGCGAGGTGCAGGCATAAACCCCGTGTTTCTACCTGTCATTGTCGCAGTGCCGCGAAACCTGGAACTAACCTTCGGCTGCTACGGTCGGTCATATTCGGCGCTTTAATGCGCGATTAACTTTGCCGTTCGGGGGTATCGGATGCTCAGGTTCCACATTGCGGCCGCGGTCCTCGCGCTCTCGATCGTTCCTGCACTCGCGAACGGCCATGGCGGCGGCGGAGACCCTCCTCCGCCGAAGCCTGAGACGACGACCGCGCCGGCGAAAGTGGTCCTGACCAAGCAGGGTCCCAAGCTGGTCGATCTCAAGGGCATGACGCTCTATTATTACGAGCGCGACACCACCGGAAAGACGTCGACCTGCAACGGCAAGTGCGCCGAGAGCTGGGTCCCGCTGGCCGCGACGGCCGAAGCCAAGGCCATTGGCGACTTCACCGTGATCAGCCGCGACGACGGCAGCAAGATGTGGGCTTACCGCTATCGTCCGCTCTACACTTCGCCGGCCGACAAGGCGCCAGGCGATGCCAACGGCAATGCCACGACATTGCAATGGCGCATCGCGCGGCCTGAGAATTAGGGCGAGAACGGCGCGCGTCGGTCTCTAGCGCGCAAGGTCTGTCGGGACCGGCTTCCATACCGGCATCTTCGCGCTCGGCTGAAGCGGTTTGACTTCTTCGTTCACCACCACCGGCCCGGTCAAGAACCAGACCGCCGCCACGGCCGTGATCACGACCGCAGCGCCAAAAGCCGCAAATCCTTTCATGCTTCGTCCCTCGTTCCGTTCCAGCTTCTGTCTCTGGCGATCAGTTGCCCAGAATGACGCCGTGCTGGCGTCGTGACGGATGATCGGCGCCGACAAGCGCGTTCGGATCGATTGCGATCACGGCTTCCGGCAACGGCACCGGCTCGAGGCCGGCGAAGCGGCGATAGAGCGCACCCATGATCGCTCCGCAAAATGCCGCCGGCACCAGCAGAGCGGCGAGGAGCGGCACGACCAGCACCAGCAGCAGCATGCAGGCGAACGCCGCTACACCTCCGATCGCTGCGTATTCCCACGCGCTGCGGCGGCTCATCGCGCGCGCGACATGGTGCACGCAGAGCATGAAGATGCTCGAAGGAATGACCGAGATCACCATCATGACCATGAAGGTTTGCGCCGGGATCACGGCTGCGAAGATCTGAGCGGTACTCTTGTCCGCGAAACCATTCATCAGGAACGGCACCTGCGTGTAAGGCAGAAGCGTTGCGAGCACTGTCGGTATCAGGGCCGCGATTGCGACACCGGCGACCGATGTGCGGACCCGGACCGGTCCGTCGAACACGATCGGCGGCGGCGCGGCCGGTGTGTCGGCGGAGGAGGCCACGCCGGTCGCCCGGGCAACCGGACTGAGGCCCGCAAACTGGCCATAGAGGAAACCGCCGATCATCCCTGCGATGGTCGGCAAGAGACCGATCGTCACTACGGTGCCGTCGCCGGGCGCGGCCAGCTGGATGTGGTTGCGGATTGCAATGCCGTAACTCACTGCTGCCATGACGCCGCCCATCAGCCCGTAAGCGAGGCGGCTCGAGATCGTCCACTGCCGCAGCGCGATGTGCCCGGCGAACAGGAAGGCCGCATTGATCGCCATGCGGCCCGCATAGAGCACCACGATCTGGTCCGGCGCGGGCACGCCGACGGGGTCGGTCACCTGCCCGCCCGCGATCGCGAAGACCATCAGCACGGCTTCGACGATGGCCAGCGGAATCAGCGCGGCGAACAGCGCGCGCGGAGAATTCTTGACCAGATACATGCGAGCAACCCCTTGCTCGCTGCACGCTAGAGGCGAACCGTTACGGCCCGCGCAAGACAATGGATAAAATTGTCGGCAAGCCGCGCATCGGGTGCGCGGCTCGCTCAGGTTTCTACCCGCGCCAGCTGGACCCCGCGTCGACCCGCGCGTTCTGCCCGGGCGGCAACACCACGACCATCGAATTCAGCTTCACCCGATCGAACAGATCGATCACGTCCTCGTTGCGCATCCGGATGCAGCCGGACGAGATCGCCTGCCCGATATATTCGGGCTGGTTGGTGCCGTGGATGCGGTAGAGCGTGTCCTTGTTGCCGACATAGAGGTAGATGCCTCGCGCCCCCAGCGGATTGGCGGGGCCACCGGCGACGCGCGCCGGATAGGGTCCGAGCCGCGCCTGGATCTCCGCTGTCGGAACCCAGTCGGGCCATTCCGCCAGACGGCCGACGCGCGCGACGCCGGAGAAGGCCATGGCTTCCTCGCCGACCGCGACGCCGTAGCGGATCGCCTTGCCATCGGGCAACACGAAATAGAGGTAGCGCGCATCGGTATCGACCAGGATCGTGCCCGGCTGCTCCTTGCGCGGATAATCGACGATATGACGGAGATATTGCTCCGGCACGTTCGCCTTCGCGTAAGGCGTATGGGCAAGCAACTGACGGTCGCGCGGCGTCATGCTCGCATCCGTCGATGGCGAAAGCGTTGTCTGCATGCAGCCGGCGAGCGGAAGCATGGCTACGACAAATAATGCGATTAGAGATTTTGGCACCGCCGGTCCCCCCGATAGCGCATAACAGCGCCCCCAGCTTCACCAGATGCTGCCCAAATCGTGCTGAAAACAAGGCAAGCCGGAACACGTGCGCGTGTTTAACGGGCCGGGTTCCATCACCACAAAGGGCGGAGGGACGGTCGCACAGTCTCCATCCCCTCGCCTTGCTTTGGTCAAACCCGGCTGGACTCGTGGGTCACAGTGATTGGCTCATCGGATTTGGGATGAGTCGCCTCAACAGATCGGCTCGCGCCAATGCGGACGACCAAGATTTTAAACACCTGGTTTCAAAGGAGCTGCGATGCTCGCGACGCTGAACTCTCGGCAAATCGTCGATGAGATCGTGAAGGACACGGTCAAGGACAACGATCCGCACGACGCCATTCAGATCTCGCCCGACATGGTGCTGGCGTCGCGCCCCATCAGCGTCGCCCCCGCCCTGGCGCCTGAACTCACGGCCCGTCCGGAGCCCAAGCTGGATTTGAAGTTCGCGCCGCCCCCCTCGATCAATCCGGAGCCGAAGTTCAGTCCTGTCCTGAAGCCGCCGGTCCTGGAGGAGCCAAGGGGCCTGGAACCGCAGGCGGCAGCGCCCTCGGCGGTGCCCTCGGTCGATTCTGCCGTGCGCGTCGCGGCCGACGACGGTCGCAACCGGCCGAAGCGATCCTCCGCCGGAAAATGGCTGCGCCGCGCGTTCGTGACGATGTTGCTTGCGGGCGGAAGCGTGGGCGCCGCCGTCGCCTGGGAGAAACATGGCGACACGGCCAGGCAGATGCTCGCCGAATGGACACCGGCTTTGACATCATGGACGCCGGCATTGGCGTCGCTGCTGCATCCGACATCGCAGACGGCGCCGGTGACCGCCGCGCAGGCCGCGCCGCCCGCGGAGCAGCCCGCTACCGCTCAAGCGACCGATCAAACCGCGACGCCGCCTGCGGCGCCTGCGGTTCAGGTTGCAGCAGCCGCGCCTGTCGTAACACAGCCTGTCGCAACACAGCCTGATGCAGCGCAGCCCGATACAGTGCAGTCGGTCCAATCGATGACGCGCGATCTTGCAGCCATGGCGCAGCAGATCGACGCGCTCAAGGCCAACATCGCCGAGTTGAAGGCCGGTCAGGAGCAGATGGCGCGCGAGATGGCAAAACCGCCTGCGCCAAAGCCGGTGGCTGAGGCGAGGCCAGTCGATCCGCGCGCGCGCGTGTCCTCCGCGCGCGCTCCGATGCCCCCGGTTCGCAAGCCGAAGCCGGTCGTGTCGCAAACCTACATGCCGTCGTATTCGCCGGCGCCGCTCGCACCTCCGCCGCCGCCTTCGCAAGCTGCCGCGGTCGCGCCAACAGCGCCGGTCGCCACGACGCAAGCCATTGCCGATGACGACGGACCTGTCGTGCGTCCGCCGATGCCGCTGCGTTAGCGCAGCGTCGCCATCGTACCATCGCGCAAGCTGTCCGACTCGATGTGATGCGTTGAGTCCGGGCGACTACGGAGACCGATGCTTCGATCGTTCTCCGTCAAGAGAAAAGGCCGTCGGGATCTATGCCGCCGGCCTTCTCTTGCAGCTGCCGGTTCCCGGAGCCCGGTTCTGCTGCAATTCCATGCCTTATGATCGCGCCGATATATTTAATAAAACCTTAACGAGCTCGCATACTGCACATCATTTCTGCGCCATAAGCACAGAGATTGCGCCGCCTGTTCATTCGTCAATGATCGACTCAGTGATACCATCCGACATGTGTTGAAGACTTCCGTTGAAGACTTGCAGCCAGTGAAGACTTGCAGCCAGGACTTTTGGGACTTGGTCGTCACACCGGAGAATTCGGATGCCCTTCTACTCCTTCGATCTTGTGGTTGGTGAAGAGTTCAAGAACCAGGGCGGAATCATCCTCGAAGACATCGAGCTCGCTTCCGATCGCGCCGATCAACTGGCCACCGAGCTGTCGCAGGTGAAGCCGGAGCTGCAACGGAAGGGTTGCGCGGTGCGCGTGACCGATCGCGATCACAACGAGGTCTATCGCACGCCGCTCGATCCCGTGCCGGCCTGGCAACGCTAGCCGCGTCAAGCGAAGAATCCAAAGCACCGTTCCGATTTATCGGAACGGGGCTTTAGTCCTCCAGCACCGGCGGCTCGAACCAGTTCGTCAGCGACAATCCACCGTCGACGACGAAGGCTGCGCCGGTGACGTAACCTGAAAGCTTGTTCGACAACACCGTGAGCGCCATCGGCGCGAGGTCCCTGGCTTCGCCGAGACGCCCGAGCGGGATGTGCCGCGCCAGCGAGGCGTCCGCGACGAACCCGCCTGCCGCGATCGCGCCAGGCACCAGCGCGTTGACGCGGATGTCGTGACGCCCGAACGTCTTCGCGAGCTCCTTCACCAGCATCGTCATCCCCGCCTTCGCCGTCGAATAATGCGGCAGGTTGCGCGGCGTGCCCGCGTGCAGCGAGGTGAGAAACAGGAACGAGCCGGGCCGCTTCGCCGCAATCAGCCGTTTGGCCAGCCCGCGCGCCAGATGAAATCCGGCATCGAGATTGACGGCATGCATCTCCTGCCAGGTCTTGCGATCGACCGCGAGCGCATGATCGGCCTCCCGTCGCGGCGGCGATGCGCTGTGCACGAAATGCGAGACCTCGCCGAGCGCCGCCTCTGCTGCGGCCAGCAGCGCATCGCAAGCGTCTGACTTGGCGAGATCGCCGACCCACGGCACTGCCAGTTCAGGCTTGCTGCTCGCGCTGATCGCCGCACTGACCCGCTCTGCGCTTACATCCGCGAACACGGTCCGGACGCCCTCGCCGATGAGCGCCTGCGCGATCGCGCGGCCGATGCCGTTGCCTGCGCCGGTGACGAGCGCCGTGTCGCGTGCGGGATCGAACGGCGTGCTGAACAGGCTCATGTCGCTCTCCGGGACCAGGGACGGGTTACGATAGCGTACCGCACCGGGGCGCGACAAATCGGTTCCGGCACCATTGCGGAGTGGCGCGGCGGACGCTAGCCTTCCAAAAAAATGGAGGAGATACCAAGGATGCGCACCGGTTTCCTGATGGCAGGCCTGTTACTGCTCGCCGCGCCGGCCCAAGCGGCGGACCATCCACGCTCGACCTATGTCACGATGGTCTTGCAGGCCTTCGCCGCCAGGGTCGAATGCCCGAACACCGATCTCGTCTATCAGGACCTCGTGCAGAAGGCGCAGCAGATGCAGCTGCCGGACGGCACCACCGAGAAGGTCCGCAAGGCGATCGCCTGGATGCACACCGGCGGCAAGATGGGCGAGAAGCAGGACGACGATTTGATGGCCGAGGTCGCGGTCGCGACCCAGGCGACCGACATGGACCAGCGCCGCCTCGGCATGCCCGGCTGGTGCGAGGCCCAAAAGGTCAACCTCGCCGGCCTGATCCGCGCCAAGGGCGGCTAGAAGGACGGCTAGGCGCTCACTCGCGGCGTTAAGCACGCCGCGCCGGAACCGTCGCCGCGGCAAACAATCGTCACAATCCTCGACACCATGCGGCCTCTTCGAATTCGAACAGGAGAGCCCTCATGCGGAGTATCCATGTCGTTTTCGCCGGTGCGCTTGCGGCCGCCACGGTGCTGACCGCGCCCGCTCTGGCGAAGAATTCCGACGCCCAGAAGGGCGAAGAAAAATCCGCCTCGTCGTCCTGTAGTGCCTATCAGCAGGCGCCCGACGGCACGTGGGAGCCGCTCCCCTGCAAAGAGACAGGCGAGCGCCCCCAGCCGCAGACACAAAACCGCTCGTCGCAGCCGGGCGCCGACCGCCAGGAGCGTTGAACGCCGCTTGCCGGGCGTCAGCTATGGGCCGGCCCGCGCATGATCTTCATGGCATCTTCGATGTGACGCCACTCCTTGGCCTCATCGGCCTCGCCGCGGCCCTCGCAGGCCTGCGCCTGTTCGGCCGCCTTCGCTATCGCAGCGAAACCATGCTTTTCCAGCATCTGCCGCGCAACGGTGTGGACCTGGAGCTCGGACATCATGGGCGCTCTCCCGTTTTCGGAAACCGCAGGGCCTGGCTCGGCTCTCCGCGGTCTCTGACAACGATTTCGCCGCAGGTCCCGTTCCGCCCACTCCCGATCACATCGGCAGGCCTGGAATTGAACTGACTGTGCGAGAACGACAAAGGCGGTCCGCTGTGCCCAGCGGACCGCCTTCTCACCCACCCCAAATTGCTCGTCTTCGGTCGCGTCCCCTACGCGACCGCCACGCGCTTGCGCTCGATATCGTTGGGGACCTCGATATCGACCTCCAGGGTCGACACCTCGTCACCGCGCTCGAGCCGGACGATGACCTTGGTCGGATCCAGCGTGACGTGCTTGGACACGACAGCGAGAATTTCCTCACGCAGCACGCCGAGCAGGTCGGGCTGGCCGCGCATTCCGCGTTCATGCGCGAGCAGGATCTGCAGCCGTTCGCGAGCGACGGGTGCAGAGGCCTTTTTGCCGCGGAGAAGTCGGAGCAGACCCATGCTCATGCAGCCCTCCGTCGCAGCAGACGATCCATGAAGCGCCTGCGCTCGGCCGGAACCTGCATCGGCACGGTGTCGCCGCACAGCCGCTGCGCCGCGTCCATATAGGCCCGTGCGGGTGCGCCGCCCGCGTTCGACAGCGTCACCGGCGTGCCGACGTTGGAGGCCTTCAACACGTCCTGGCTCTCGGGGATGATGCCGAGCAGGGGCGTTGCGAGGATCTCGAGGATGTCGTCGATGGTCAGCATCTCGCCGCGCGCGGCGCGCGAGGCATCGTAGCGGGTGATGAGAATGTGCTTCTCGACCCGCTCGCCTTTCTCGGCCCGCACCGTCTTCGAATCGAGCATGCCGATGATGCGGTCGGAATCTCGCACCGAGGAGACTTCCGGATTGGTGACGATCACCGCCTCGTCGGCAAAGCGCATCGCCATGGAGGCGCCGCGCTCGATGCCGGCCGGGCTGTCGCAGATCACCCAGTCGAAGCGGCTGCGCAGATCGTCGATGACCTTGCCGACGCCCTCTTCCGTCAGCGCGTCCTTATCGCGGGTTTGCGAGGCCGGCAGCAGCCAGAGATTCTCCAGCCGCTTGTCCTTGATCAGCGCTTGCGGGAGTTTCGCGACGCCCTGCACCACGTTGATGAGGTCGAACACGACGCGGCGTTCGGCGCCCATGACGAGGTCGAGGTTGCGCAGGCCGACGTCGAAATCGACGACGATGACCTTGTCGCCGCGCTGCGCCAGTGCAGCCCCCAGCGCGGCGGTCGTCGTGGTCTTGCCGACCCCGCCCTTGCCTGATGTCACGACCAGTACCTTACTCATCTGAAATGTCTCCTTTGCTGGTCAGTTCAGTGCTGTAATTCGCATGGTATTCCCCTGCAGCCAGGCCTGCGCCGGCTTGCCGCGCAAGGCGGCGTCAATGTCGTCCGCAGTCTGGTAAAACCCATCAATTGCAAGCAGTTCAGCCTCAATCTTCTGACAGTAGATGCGCGCGCTCGTGTGACCGTTGACCCCCGCCATGGCGCGGCCGCGCAGCGCGCCGTAGACGTGGATGGAACCGCCGGCGACGACTTCCGCGCCGGAACCGACCGAGCCGAGAATGGTGACGTCGCCTTCCGGGAAGATCACGGTCTGGCCCGAACGCACGGGACTATCGAGCAGAAGCGACGTCGGCTTGGTTTCAGCCTTCACCTCGGCCTTCTTCGGCGCGTTCGCCTCGACCACGCAGCTGCGCCCGCCCGAGAGCAGCGGCGGCATGGCCGGCGTCAGCCGGCCCTCCTCTACCCCCTCGATCCCGAGCACACGGATGCTGCGGTCCTGAAGGCTGCTGAGCAGATGGCCGATGCCGGACTGGCTGAGATCGACCGAGGACAGGTCGATCACCACGGGCCGGCCGGCAAAGAAGCCCGGCGAGCGCGCAATGGTGGCGTCGATTTCCTGCAGCCAGTCCTGGATCGGAACTGTCGGCATGAACACGAAGGCCACGTAGGAGCGCCCGCGCAGGCGCACCATTTGGCGTTGAGGTTTTGCTGCAGCCTCCATAGCGGCCGACTCGTTCCCTGTTATTGAATGGTTAACGATGCGGCGGATTTGGTTAACGCGCGGTTAATTTTCTATGGGGTTACGTGAGGGATAGGTCCATCCGGGCTACGGGGGCAGCCTCCGGGACGCCATCTGGACAATGCGGCGCTCAACTGCCCCCGCACCGTCATTGCGAGGAGCCCTTGCGACGAAGCAATCCAGTCTGCCTCCGCGGAACGACTCTGGATTGCTTCGCTACGCTCGCAATGACGCCGCAGAGACAGCGCGCGCCCCTGCCGACTCACCTCGCGCCGTCCATTTTGATCGCAGGCCCGACCATCCGGATTGACACGCACGTGACATCTGGCTTCGATCCGCGTCCCGCAAACGGAGCCTGAGCATGTCAATCCAGTCCACTGTCAGGCGCAAGACCGCGCCGGACATCCGTGCACGCAAGCAAGGCGAGCGGATAGTCATGCTGACGTCCTATCACGCGCATACGGCAGCGCTGGTGGATCGGCATTGCGACGTCATTCTGGTCGGCGATTCCCTTGGCAACGTCATGCACGGTTTCGAGACCACGGTGCCGGTCACGCTCGACATGATGATCCTTCAGGGCGCAGCGGTGATGCGCGGTTCCCGGCAGGCGCTGGTGGTCGTCGATATGCCGTTCGGCTCGTATGAAGCCACCAAAGAGCAGGCCTTCAATTCAGCCGTGCGGATCATGAAAGAGACGCAATGCGGCGCGGTGAAGCTCGAAGGCGGCGTGCGCATGGCGGAGACGATTGCGTTCCTGTCCGGGCGCGGGATCCCGGTGATGGGTCATGTTGGCCTGACGCCGCAATCCATCAACACGCTCGGCTCGTTCCGTGCCCAGGGGCGTAGCGAGGCGGACTGGGGGCCGATCGAGGACGATGCGAAAGCGGTCGCCGACGCCGGGGCATTCTCCGTCGTCATCGAGGCTGTAGCCGAACCACTGGCGCGCAAGATTACCGAGACAATTGCCATTCCCACCATCGGCATCGGCGCGAGCGCAGCCTGCGACGGCCAGGTGCTCGTGCTCGAGGACATGCTGGGGCTTTCGCCGCGACCACCGAAATTTGTCCGGCGGTACGGCAATCTCGGCCCGGCCATCGAAGCGGCGATCGAGGCGTATGCCGCCGACGTGCGGTCTCGCGCCTTTCCCGGGCCGGAACATGTGTACGAGATGAAGAAGGGCGGATGATCCGCGGCAGCTGTCGGCCCCCGCTTGCAGCGCTTCCCTACTTCTTCACCTTGCTCGCATCCATCTTGATGGCGGGATCGAGCATCCTTGTCGTGAACGCGCTCGTCACGTCGAACGGCTTCTCCATGCCGAGATTGGTCTGGACCAGCTCGTAGTCCTTCTTCATCCGCTCGCCTCGGAGGGGTCGAGCCCGGACGAGCAACCCTTCGTTATTTCCGCATTGCGGCAAGGCCATTTTGCGCGGATTGATCAGGACATTTATCCAAAGGAACGTTGGCCGAGGCATCGAATTGTCTCGATTCAGCGCGCCTCGGAAATTGTGTCGCAATCACTTCCCGCGTTACTGGCACAAAGTGCATAGCCCGTACGCAATGGCGCAGCTATCGTCGTAGTCGATAATTCGTGCAGCGCGGTGTAACGCTTGCAGGACAGCCGGTCAGAGTTACCCGCTAGGGAAGAAGCCGATTTCCCTGGCAATGCCCGGCTCGATGTCCAGGAGCTGGCGCCGGACTCCGTGTTTAGCCAACTCGATCGGATCTGCACGAGCCCGCACTTTCAGGCCAGCGAAAGGCGACGGGCGTTCCTCCGGTTCATTGTCGAGGAGACGCTCTCGGGACGCGCCGAACGCCTGAAGGGCTATACGATCGCGCTCTCCGTCTTCGGTCGCGACGAGTCCTTCGATCCGCAAGCGGACCCGGTCGTCCGGCTGGAAGCAAGACGCCTGCGACGCGACCTCGACAGTTACTACATCGATGCGGGGCAAAATGACCCGATCCGCATTTCCATTCCAAAAGGCTCCTACGCCCCCAGCTTCGAAAGTCGCAAAACTCTGTTGGCCGGACGTTTGGCCAGTGAGCAATCGTCCGAGCGACGCGTGGATGAAGTTACCAGCCGCAGCGCGGAGCTTGCTGGCAAAAGCAACAAGTCGGCACTCTTCCGCCGCTTGTCGGCGGCCGCAGCGCTCATAGCCGCAATCGCGATTGGAGCGGTCGTGTCGCTGTCGTACTTTGGCCGATCGCCCTTCGGCGCGTCGAGGGAACCCGGTGTCCTGGTCGCCCCTTTTGAGGCACTTAGTCCCGGAGAGAGTACCCGCTATCTCGCCGCCGGCGTGGGCCAGGAACTGATCGCGAACCTGTTTCACTTTTCGGGCTTTCGCCTCTACACCTCGCCAGTGTCCTTGAACCAGGACGTTCGCTCCACATGGTTGCCATTGGCGCGCGACCGGGGCGTGGCCTATGTCGTCAACGGAAGCGTGCAGACCGAAGATGGGAACGTCCGTGTGACCGTCTCGGTCGCGAATGCGATGACCGGCGGCATTGTCTGGACCAAGTCTTACAGTCGGCCATTCGACCCGGAATCGCTGATCGCAACGCAGGGAATGTTGGCGGAAGAAATCGCGGAAGTCATCGGCCAGCCCTACGGCGTCGTCAGGGCTGACATGAGCGGCGGTTCGTCATCGGCGACGACGTCGAGCATGGACAGTTACAATTGCGTGCTTCGCGCCCACGGCTACCGCCGCACCTTCCTTCGGGCGGAGTTCACCCCGGCCCTTCAATGCCTGGAACGGACCGTTCAGCGGGACCCGGACTACAGCGATGCCTGGGCCATGCTCGGATGGCTTCATCTCGACGCCGGACGCCTTGGCTTTGACGCTGACGATCGACAAACCGAGTATGGCAAGGCTCTCGAGGCGATCAACAATGCAATTCGGCTTCGGCCGAAAAGCACGCTTGCCCTGAAAGCACTGGCGGCCGCCTATCATTTCACCGGACGTTATGAAGACAGTGAGCGTCTCACGCGGCAACTCGTTGCGCTCAATCCAAACGATCCTGAAATTCTTGCCCAGCTTGGCTGGCGGCTCTCGGTGCGGGGCAATTTTGAAGAAGGCGTTGCTGTTCTCAAGCGCGCAATCGATCGAACGTTGAATCCTCCCAATTGGTATTTCCATTTCATCGCGGTGAACCTCTACATGACCGGCGACTACCAACAGGCCCGGACGACCGCGGAAAGGTCCGCGCTCGGCGATTCCGGGTTCAGTCAGCTCGTGCTTGCAGTTTCCAATGCTGAACTCGGAGATCGAGACGGTACGCAAAAGGCGCTGGACAAGCTGGCCCTGTACGAGCCCCTCGCCCGCGATCCGGATGGATTTCTACGTCGCCAAGGCATTGCGGACCGCACGGTCGACGCTCTCGTTGCCGGGTTGGCGAAGGCGCGGTCTTTGGTTGCGCGATGAGGTTGGTGCGGGCCGCAGTACAAAACGCCAGGCCTCCGACGTCTCGTCGCCCGCAATGTACACAAGAGAGGACCGCCGTGCGACGGTCCTCTCTGACAACGAGCGCGATCACTTCAGGGCCTGATGCCGTTCTTTCGCGCGCAATCACGATAGGCAGAGTAGCCGGCGGAATTCCGCGCAGCAGTCGCACCGCTCGACATATTCAGTGACGCCGCGTTCGCAGCCTCGTTCGCCTGCCTGAAACATTCGGCTCGAATTGAATCGAGATCTTTCTTCGGCGCCGATTCTGCCGGCATTGCCGTTCCCAGCACTGGTACAAGAAACGCCAGGATGCCAAGCGATCTCATCTTCTTCGGCATTGTTCGACCTCCCTATTCGAAACGCAGATAGCGATCGGGGCTGACCCTCGACCTGGGTCAAGGCTACTCGGCAATCAGAGTGTCACGGGAGGTACGAACATGTTCGCACCTTACCGATATCCGATGCCGTGAGATGATGCGCCAGGCGTGAGGGACGCGTCCAAGGAAATCATCTTCGATGTCCCGAAGCGACAATACCGCTGTCATATGTCGATGCGGTCTTGGCCGCGATATCACGTGTCTTCGCAATCAACGTGCGGCGAAATGGCATGGAGGGAATTCGCACCATCATCGACCACTTCCCCCAACGCGAACTCGACATTCGTCGCCGCTTCGCGCGCGATGCGTCCTTCAGGGCGATCTGCGCCGACTACGAGGAGGCAGCAAAGGCACAACATCACTGGCAACAAGCCGCGAACCAGGGAGATCCCACAGCAGCGAGAAACGTCGAAGACTACACCAATCTGCTGATCGAGCTGGAGCGTGAAATCCTATCGCATTTGAATCGTTCGTGAATGCGGAACCAGATCCCTTTGGAGCACGACGGATGGAGCCGTCAGAATAATTGGAGACGGAACTCGTGAGTAACGCCCGCAGACTGGTCGAGCACATGGATGACGCGCTCCCCTCAGACAGCATCTTCATTCCGGGCGGCACATTCCGCATGGGATCAGATCAGCATTATCCCGAAGAAGCGCCATCGCACATGGTCAGCGTCGACGGGTTCTGGATGGATCGCACGCCGGTGACGAACCGGCAGTTCAAGGAATTCGTGCGAGCCACCGGCCATGTGACGTTCGCAGAAGTCGCTCCGGACCCAAAAGACTATCCGGATGCCTTGCCGCACATGATCTACGCGGGGTCGCTCACCTTCACACCGCCCGATCACCCTATCGATCTTCGCGACTACAGCCAATGGTGGACGCTGCTCAAGGGGGCGAACTGGCGCCATCCCTATGGTCCGAACAGCAAGATAAAATCGCTGGACGATCACCCCGTCGTTCACATCGCCTATGCCGACGCGCTCGCTTATGCCCAATGGGCCGGCAAAGACTTGCCAACGGAAGCCGAGTGGGAATTTGCCGCTCGCGGTGGCCTCGATGAGGCGGAGTATGCCTGGGGTGACGAGCTGGTTCCCGGCGGCGTCCATCAGGCCAACATTTGGCAAGGTCACTTCCCGTTCGAGAACCGGCGCGAGGATGGCTTTGAGCGTACCTCGCCTGTGATGACCTATCCGCCCAATGGTCATGGCGTTTACGACATGATCGGCAATGTCTGGGAATGGACCAGCGACTGGTGGGCTCCGAAGCACCAGGCCGACGCAAAGAAGTCATGTTGCATTCCCGAGAACCCACGCGGCGGCTCCGAACATGACAGCCACGATCCGTCGCTGCCGCTCAGCCGGATCCCGCGCAAGGTGATCAAGGGCGGTTCGCACCTCTGCGCGCCGAACTATTGCCGGCGCTATCGACCGGCTGCGCGCCACGCCGAGCCGATCGACACGTCCACCAGCCACCTCGGGTTTCGCTGCGTCACACGTCCAGGGAGAAAGTCATGACTGAGAAGAAGACGACGGAAGACTTCAGCCGCCGCAAACTGCTTGCGGCCTCCAGTTCGCTCGCCACCATTGCCGCTTTCTCGGCCATGGCGCCCGTCGAAACCGCGCAAGCGCAGACCCAACTGCCTCCGCGGGCGATTGCCGGCGGAGACAAGCCGAACATCATCCTGATCCTGTCGGACGACTTCGGTTACGGCGACTCCGGGCCCTATGGCGGCGGAGAAAACCGTGGCATGCCGACGCCGAGCATCGATCGTCTGGCTGCCGAAGGAATGCAATTCATGTCCTTCTACGCGCAACCCAGTTGTACGCCCGGACGCGCTGCGGTGCAGACCGGCCGCATTCCGAACCGCAGCGGCATGACCACTGTGGCGTTCCAGGGACAGGGGGGCGGCCTTCCTGCCGCGGAGTGGACGCTCGCCTCGGTCCTTAAAACCGGCGGCTACAAGACGTTCTTCACCGGAAAATGGCATCTCGGCGAGGACGACTACGCGATCCCGAACGCGCAGGGCTACGACGAGATGAAGTATTGCGGGCTCTATCATCTCAACGCCTACACCTACGCCGACCCGACGTGGTTTCCCGACATGGACCCCGAATTGAGAGCGATGTTCACGAAGGTCACCAAGGGCTCGTTGTCCGGAAACGCAGGCGAGAAAGCGAAGGAAGATTTCAAGATCAACGGTCAATACGTCAACACGCCGGACAAGGGCGTGGTCGGCATCCCCTTCTTCGACGACTATGTCGAAAAGGCTTCGCTCGATTATCTCGATCGCAACAAGTCCTCGGGCCCCTTCTTCATGAGCATCAACTTCATGAAGGTGCACCAGCCCAACATGCCGGCGCCCGAGTTCCAGGGCAAGTCGATGTCGAAGAGCAAGTATGCCGACTCGGTCGTGGAGAATGACACACGCATCGGCCGTATCATGGACAAGGTGAGGTCGCTCGGGCTCGACAAGAACACCTATGTGTTCTGGACGACCGACAACGGCGCCTGGCAGGACGTCTATCCCGACGCCGGCTACACGCCGTTCCGTGGCACCAAGGGCACCGTTCGCGAGGGCGGCAACCGCGTCCCGTCCATCGCCTGGGGGCCGGGGATCAAGGCCGGCACGAAGAATTCCGACGTGGTTGGCGGTCTCGACTACATGGCGACATTCGCCAAGCTCGGGGGCGCCAAGCTTCCAGAGAACGACCGCGAGGGCAAGCCCATCATCTTCGACAGCATCGACATGTCGCCGATCCTGTTCGGGACGGGCAAGCCGGAGCGCAAGAACTGGTTCTACTTCACCGAGTCCGAGCTCACGCCGGGCGCCGCCCGTGTCGGCAACTACAAGGCGGTGTTCAATCTTCGCGGCGACAACGGCGCCAAGACAGGCGGCCTCGCGGTGGACAGCAATCTCGGCTGGAAGGGGCCCGAGTCCTATGTCGCGACCGTACCCCAGGTCTTCGACCTCTGGCAGGACCCGCAGGAGCGCTACGACATCTTCATGAACAACTACACGGAGCACACCTGGTCCCTGGTCACGATCAACGCCGCGATCAAAGAACTGATGCAGACCTACGTGAAGTATCCTCCACGGAAGATTCAGAGCGAGACCTATGCGGGGCCGATCACAATTCAACAATACGAGCGCTTCTCGTTCTTCAGGGATGAGCTCGCCAAGAATGGCTTCCAGATCGGATTGCCCAACGGCAACTAGACCAAATGAACGGAGCGGCTCTGAAGCTATCGGGGCCGTTCCAACCTTCGTACAAGAATGAACCTCATGAACACAATCTACGTCGATCGGCGTTCGATGTTGGCGGGTTTGCTGCTGTCGGCCGCCGCGACACCTATGGCTGGGCGTGCGCTGGCGCAGGCAGATCCCCTCCCATCGTGGAATGAAGGCAAGTCGAAGAAGTCCATACTGGATTTCGTCTCTGCAGTGACGCACGAGGGCGCGCCGGATTTCGTTCCCCCTTCCGAGCGCATCGCGACGTTCGACAACGACGGTACGCTCTGGTGCGAGCAGCCGATGTACGTCCAGCTCGCGTTTGCGCTCGCTCGGGTGAAAGCTCTGGCCCGCAAGCATCCGGAATGGAGGCACAAACAGCCCTTCCAGGCCGTGCTCGAGAACGATCTCGCTTCCCTCGCCAAGGCGGGCGAGAAAGGCCTGGTCGAGCTCGTTATGGCAACTCATGCCGGCATGACTACGGCAGAGTTCGAAAAGATCGCCAGCGACTGGATCGCAAGCGCGCGTCATCCGAAATTCAATCGACCGTATACGGATCTCGTCTACCAACCGATGCTGGAGTTGCTCGCCTATCTCCGGGCCAATGGCTTCAAGACCTTCATCGTCTCGGGGGGCGGCATCGAGTTCATGCGTCCCTGGAGCGAACGCATTTACGATATTCCACCCGAACAGGTCATCGGATCGAGCATCAAGACCGCGTTCAAGGTCGGCAAGGACGGGCCGGTCCTGATCCGCCTGCCGGCCATCGATCTCATAGACGATGGGCCCGGCAAACCGGTTGGCATCAATTCACACATCGGCCGCAGGCCGATCGCGGCCTTCGGCAACTCCGATGGCGACTTCCAGATGCTGCAATGGGCAACCGCGACTCCGCGTCGGCGCCTTGGGTTGATCGTGCATCACACAGATTCGGAGCGCGAATACGCCTACGACCGCAAGTCTCCATTCGGAAAACTCGACAAAGCACTCGATGCGGCGGCCTCCAATGGCTGGATCGTGGTCAGCATGAAGGAGGATTGGAAGCATGTCTTCAACTTCCAATAGCCAACGAACGTCTAGCGTTTGTCACGATCGCCGGCCGGTCCAGTTGGCGAGACGTCCTACTCGATTTTTTCTCGATCGAAGGCTCCCTGGCACAAACAGCATATGCGCCTTGATGCAAAATGCGATCAAATGCGGCTGGCCGGTGGCGGAGCATCAGGTGCCATGTCGTATCGGAGCCATGAACTCAGCAAATTGCGCACCCGTCGAATGGGGCCTTTGTCATCGATCGGGGTGCTCATCACAATGCTATGCGCCACAGAGGCCTTCTCGCAGACCGCGGCGTCTACAGCACCCGACAACAACGGTCTCGATTTCTTCCGGCCGCCGCCGAACCTGTTTCAGTTCCAATATGAATATCGGACGGCACCCGGGACCACGCGCGATGTCACGACCCAGACGCTCAATCTTCGCTACGATCACGCCTTCTATCTGTCTCCGACCTTGACCATCGTGACGCGGACGGATCTTCCCTTGCTGGCCAGGAACACGATCAACGCGAGCAATCCCAACGGCGATTACCTGTACGGCGTTGGTGATGCCGATATCCAGGCTGCAATCATTCACGACATCGATACCCGCTGGGCGGTCGGCTTCGGCACGCGCCTGATCACACCTACCGGCGCCGATCCCCTGGGCTCGGGAAAGTGGCGGGTGATGCCGATCATGGGTTTCCGCGTCGCACTGCCGGAGATCAGCAAGTCGAGCTATTTCGAGCCGATCTTTCGCTACGACGTCAGCGTGGCCGGCGACCCGACCAGGAGGAACATCAGCAATCTGCAATTTGGCCCTGCCCTGAACATCGGCCTTCCGGATCGCTGGTTCGTCACGTTCTATCCGAGTCAGGACATTCGCATCAATTTCGGCGACCCGATCACAGGGCAAACCGGCCGCCTGTTCCTGCCGCTGGACGTCCGGGTCGGAAAGAAGGTCTCCGACCACCTCGCCGCTTCACTCGAGGTCGGCGTTCCCATCATCAAGGACTATCCCGTCTACAATTCAAAGGCCAGTTTCGGCTGAACGTCACGTGGTAGCTCGTTTCGGCAATATCGCCCCTCGTCGACATTAGGGACAAGTGCGATGGCGGCTTTCTTAAAGACGACAATCATCGGCGGAGCGCTGTTTCTGCTGCCTGTTGCCCTCGTCCTTGTCATTCTCGGTCACGCGATGCGGATTGCGTTGAAAGCTGCCGCCCCGATCTCGCACGCATTGCATTTCGACGAAATGGGAAAGATCGCAGGGGTCGGGATCGTCACGGTGCTCGCGTTCGTTCTCCTCATCCTGGTTTCGTTCGTCGCCGGCTTCGTCGCGCGGACCAAGATCGGCGCTCGTATCAGCGCGTGGGTCGAGCAATCATTTCTCGGCGGCATTCCGCAGTATCAGATGGTGAAGAGCATGGCGCAGGGCCTGACCAGAGCCGAGGGCGTCAGCGATGACTTCAAGCCGGTGCTCGTGGATACCGGCGGTGGATGGCAGATCGGGTATCTGCTTGAGGCGCTCGAAGACGACTGGGTGGCGGTCTTCGTTCCGCAGGCACCGACACCGCTCGTCGGCAGCATACGCTTCTATCGCAACGACCGCATCAAGCCACTCGACATCTCCATGCTCGAGGCGCGAGCGATCGTGAAGAACATCGGGCTTGGCTCGGCAGCGGCGCTTCGGGGAGTCGATTTGGACAAACTCGCGACTTTGCCGGCCTAGCTCGGCCGGTTTTCGGCATGCTCACTGCGGAAGAGTTTGAGCAGAATTCGGCAAGCAAGAAGAAGAGGACCTGCAATGCGAAAGCGTTTCACTGCAACTATTCTCTGTGCTGCGGCATGCGTTGCTGCGATGGTCGCGACCGCAGCATTCGCGCAGGCGCCGGCGGACCAGAAACCGGTGGCTGACCAGGCCGCGGCGCCCGCTTCGGCTGCCAGCAAATTGCCGCAAGGGCAGATCGAGCAGCTGGTCGCTCCGATCGCGCTCTATCCGGATGCGCTGCTGTCGCAGATCATGATGGCCTCCACCTATCCGCTTGAGGTGGTCGAGGCGGCGCGCTGGATCGAGACCAACAAGGGTGTCACCGGCAAGGCGCTCGAAGACGCCATGCAGAAGCAATCCTGGGATCCCAGCGTCAAGGCCCTGACATCCGTTCCGCAGGTGCTCAAGATGATGAGCGAGAAGCTCGAATGGACCCAGCAGCTGGGTGACGCGTTCCTCGCGCAGGAGCAGGACATGATGGACGCCGTGCAGAGGCTGCGCCAGCGCGCGGAGGCCGCCGGCAATCTGAAATCCACACCGCAGCAGAAGGTCACCAGGAGCGCTCCACCGGCCGGTGTGTCCGCGCCGGCAGGGATGCAGCAGGCGATCTCGATCGAGCCCGTCGATCCCGACACGTACTATGTTCCGGTCTACGATCCCGGTGCCGTCTATGGCGCGTGGGATTACCCGGACTACCAGCCGTTCTACTGGTACCCGCCGGGCTACGTCGCCTCGGGCGTAATCGGCTTTGCCGCAGGCGTCGCCGTCGGGGCGGCGATCTGGGGCGGCTGCAATTGGTGGAACCGCAACGTCTACGTCAACGTCAACCGCTACAACAGCTTCAACCGCACCAACATCGTCAACAACGCCTGGGCCCACAATCCTGCCCATCGCGGCGGTGTCGCCTATCGCGACGCCGGTGTCGCAGGCCGCTTCCACAGCGGCAACACGCCGGCCGCGCGGGAGGCGTTGCGCAACCGCACCGGTGCCGCGGGGGCCAGGATCTCGGGCGCAGGCGCCGGCCGGGCCAGGAGCGCGGTCACCCAGCGCACCGGCAATCGTGGTGCCAGCGTGTCCCACCGGACCAGTTCGAGGCAGGTCACCCGCGCGCGAACCGGTGCCGGCAATCGTGCAGCCATCTCGCACAGAAGCGTCACCCGATCGCGCGTCAGCGGGCGTGTCGGCGGTGGCGGACGGCCGGCTGCGATCCGGGCTGGCGGCGGCATGCGGGCGGGCGGTGGCGGCTTCCACCGGGGGGGCGGCGGCTTCCGCGGAGGCGGCGGCTTCCACGGCGGTGGCCGGCGGCGCTGATTTGATCGGACGAGCACACTCATCGATAGAGCGTAGCGCAATCCGGGGCCCCTCTCCCTGCACCATCCCGGATTTCGCTGCGCTCCATCCGGGCATCGGGTGCCCTACTTCTTCACCTTGCTCGCATCCATCTTGATGGCTGGATCCAGCATCTTGGTGGTGAACGCCGTGCTGACGTCGAACGGCTTCTCCATGCCGAGATAGGTCTGGACCAGCTCGTAGTCCTTCTTCATCCGCTCGCCATCGATCCAGCCGAGACCCTTGGTCGTCGTGAACTCGTCGGTCATGAGATATTTGATGCGCTCCCACTGGCGCTCCTGGTTCTCCTTGTCCAGACCGGAGACCTGGTCGAGCAGCGCCTTCAGGCACGGCGCGGCGTCGGCGACGCAGGCCGCAAAGGCCCTCTGCGAGATGCGCACGAACTCCTCGACCAGCTTCGGGTTCTTCTGCAGATAGGCGGCGTTCACGATCAGGGAATTGCCGTACGGATTGAGCCCGATGTCCTTCCAGTTGACGTAGCCGAGGTCCTGCCCGAACTCGATCACCTTCAGATCGTGCTCGTTGTAGAAGTCGCTGATGATGTCGACGGTGTGGCTCTTCAGCGCCGCGATCTTCGCGGTCGGCCCGATATTGACGAAGCTGACGGCATCAGGCGCGAGCCCGGCGGCCTTCGCAAAAGCCGGCCACATCACGCGCGAGGCATCGCCGGGCGGATTGCCGATCTTGTGGCTGGCAAAGTCCTTCACGCCGTTCACGCCGTAGCTCTTCAGCCAGTAGAAGGTCTGGCCGGTGTTGGCGTAGATGCTCATCAGCGCGACGTCGTCGGCGCCCTTGCTCTTGGCCACCAGCATGGTGGCGAGATCGGCAATGCCGAACGGCGAGCCGCCGGAGCCGACCTTGGCGGCGGAAACGCCGGAGCCCTTGCCGACCTCGATGGTCAGGTCGATGCCTGATTTCTCGTACCAGCCTTGCGCCTTGGCGAAATAGAACGGCGAATGGTCGGCCGTCGGCGTCCAGTTCAGGATCAGGTTGACCGCCTCGCCCGCGCCCGCCGGCGCCGCCGGCACACCAAGCACCAGGGCCAAAGCCAGAGCCGAGCCCGCCGCCTGCAAACGCTTCATCGCATCTCTCCTCATTGCCGCGACCCGGCTTGTCGCTCTCCCCATGTGAGGATACCAATGCAACAAGCCCGCCCTCGACTTGTCAACTGTCTGGTTGGAAATGCCCGCAAAACGTTCAGGCGACACCGTGCCGCAGCGGCGCGACCCCGTCGCCACCCGCAAGAAGCTGCTCACCGCGGCGCGCCTGGAGTTCGCCAAACACGGCTTTGCGGGCGCCCGCGTCGACGAGATCGCCGAGCGCGCAGGCGTCAACAAGCAGCTCGTCTATCACTATTTCGGCGACAAGGACGCGCTCTATCTGGCCGTCCTCGAATGGGTTTACGCCGATATCCGCGAGCAGGAACGTCAGCTCAATCTCGAAGGCCTGCCGCCCGAAAAGGCGATCCGGAAGCTGATCGAGGCCTCGTTCGATTATCTCGCGACGAACCCCGATTTCATCGTGCTGCTGAACGACGAGAACCGCGGCGGTGCCCGCCACGTCCGCGGCTCGACGCGGCTGGAGGCGATGCATTCGCCGCTGGTGAAGAGCGTCTCCCACATCCTCCACGAGGGCGTCCGCGCCGGAATGTTCCGCAAGGGGATCGACCCGATCCAGCTCTATATCTCCATCGCAGGCCTCAGCTATTTCTACCTGTCCAACACCCCGACGCTGTCGGCGATCTTCGGCAAGGACCTGTCGAGCCGGGCGGCAAAGCGCGCCCGCCGCCGGCATGTCGCCGATCTCGTACTGCATTCGCTCCGGCCCTAATCAACCAACTGGTTGAAACTTCCCGCGGGGACGGTTAGGCTTACGACCTGCGGCACAATCGCCGCGGCAACAGGGAGCAACCGGTGACGGGAGACGGCGCACGCGCCTCGCGCAGCTTTGCGATCATCCTGATCGTGCACCTCGCCGTGCTCGTGCTCTGGCAGGTCGCGGTCGATGCCTTCCACGTGCCGAAATTCATCCTGCCCTCCCCGCTCGCGACGGTGCAGACGCTGGGAACCGCGAGCTACGCCTGGGGCGCCAACACGCTGGTCACCGCCATCGAGATCCTCGGCGGCTTCGCGCTCGGCGCGTTCGTCGGCGTCGCGCTTGCCGTGATCTTCAGCTGGGCGCCGCTGCTCAGCCTCGTGCTGCTGCCGCTGTTCGTGACGATGAACATGATCCCGAAAGTCGCGCTCGGGCCGCTCTTCATCGTCTGGTTCTCCTACGGCATCATCCCGAACATCCTGATCGCCTTCAGCATCTGCTTCTTCCCGATCCTGCTCACCACCGCGCGGGGCCTGCGCGAGGTCGAGCCGGATCTGCTCGACCTCGTCAAATCGCTGCGCGGCTCGCGCTGGACGCTGTTCCGCAAGATCCAGCTGCCGGGATCGCTGCCTTACGTGTTCTCCGGCATGAAGGTCGGCGCCATCCTCGCGGTCGCCGGCGCCATCGTCGGCGAGTTCATCGCCTCCGAGCGCGGGCTCGGCTACCTCATGATCCAGGTGCAGTCGTCGCTCGACACGCCCGCGATGGTGATGGCCGTCGTGCTGCTGACCCTGCTCGGCGTCGCCCTCTACGGCCTGGTCCTCGCCCTCGAACGCATGTTCGTGGTCGGCGACGCCAGGCAGGCTTAACGACAAGGACCGAACCATGCTGCTCACCCGCCAGACGCTGCCGAAGACCATTCCGGACATCGCTGCGCTCGACGATCTCTTGTGCCGGCCGACCCAGGCGCTGATCGACGACCTCGCCAGGGTCGAGGGCGACATCATGATTTTGGGTGTTGCCGGCAAGATGGGCCCGACGCTGGCGGGGCTGGCGAAGGCCGCCGCGCCCGATCGCCGCGTCATCGGCGTCGCCCGCTTCAGCGAACCCGGCGTCAAGGACTGGCTGCACGCCCGCGGCGTCGAGACCATCAATTGCGACCTGATGGACGAGAAGGCAATTCAGTCGCTGCCGAAAGCGCCGAACATCATCTTCATGGCCGGCCGCAAGTTCGGCGCCGAGGGCGACCTGTCGCTGACCTGGGCGATGAACGCGCATGTGCCGGCGCTGGTCGCGCAGGCCTTCCCCTCGTCCCGTATCGTCGCGTTCTCGACCGGCTGCATCTATCCGTTCGTCCCCGTCGACGGCAAAGGCGCGACCGAGGACATGGCGCCGAACCCGCCCGGCGAATACGCCCAGTCCTGTGTCGGCCGCGAGCGCATGTTCGAATATTTTTCGCGCAGGTTCGAAACGCCTGGTCGCCTGTTCCGTCTCAACTACGCGATCGACATGCGCTACGGCGTGCTGCACGACATCGCCACCAAGGTGCTTACGGGCGCGCCCATCGACGTCAGCCTCGGCCATGTCAATTTCATCTGGCAGGGTGATGCCTCCGCGCAGGCACTGCGCTGCCTGGCGCATTGCACGGCGCCGACCTCGCCGATCAATGTCAGCGGCCACGAGATTTTGGCGGTGCGCGATCTCGCCGCAAAATTCGGCGCCCGCTTCGGCCGCGCGCCGGTGCTGACCGGCAAGGAAGAGCCGACGGCGTGGCTGACCGACACCTCCAGGGCAGTCGAGCTGTTCGGCCTGCCGGTCGTCGACACCGAGCAGCTGATCGCCTGGACTGCGGACTGGGTCTCCCGTTCCATGCCGAGCCTCGGCAAGCCCACCAAATACGAGGTGCGCGATGGACGCTATTGACGGCCCGCCCGTCATCAAGCTCAGCGTCGAGGACGCGATCCCCGGGCTGGCGCTGTCGACGGAAGCGCACTGGAACCAGACCGAGGAGGACTGGCGTATCTTCCTGCACGACGGAATCGTGTTCGGCATCCGTGACGGCGCGCGACTGGTCGCCACGGCCGCCTTGCTGCCCTACTCCGGCAACAACGCCTGGATCAGCATGGTGCTGGTATCAGGCACCCATCGCCGCCGCGGCCTTGCCACGCGCCTCGTCGATGCCTGCCTGGAAACGGCGCGCAAGAACGGTCTGACGAGCTGGCTCGACGCGACGCCCGACGGCGCCGCCGTCTACGGGCCGCTCGGATTCACGCCGACACTGCAATTGCGCCGGCTCAGGCTGGTGCAATCCGCGCGAGCGGCCACGCCGGCGCCGTCATCCGCGACGCTCGAGGCGCTTCGCGCGCGGGACCGCCGCGCCACCGGTCTCGACCGGACCGCCCTCCTCACCGCCTTTGCGCAGCGCTCGGGCTCGCGCATCCTTTCTGCCAACGGTGCCATCGCGCTGGTGCGCGACGGCCGGACCGCGCGCCATATCGGCCCGTTGTTTGCCGATCACGCTGCCGCCGCGCTGACCCTCGCCAATGCGATCGCGCAATCGCAAGGCGGCCCGCTCCTGCTCGACGCCGTCGCCTCGCAGGGCGCATTCCTGGAAGGATTGACCGCATCGGGCTGGACCATCGAGCGGCCGTTCCAGCGCATGCGGTTCGGCCCCGCCACCGCCACGGCTGAGGAAATGCCATTCGCCGTCGCCGGCCCTGAATTCGGATAGGACATCATGCACCACAGCCAGATCAACGCCGACATCCGCAAGCTGATCGCTGAGGGCACCGTGCTGCCGGCGCACCCCCTCGCGCTCACCGCCGAGCGCCAGCTCGACAAACAGTACCAGCGCGCCCTGACGCGCTATTATATCGACGCTGGCTCGGGCGGCCTTGCGGTCGGCGTCCACACCACACAATTCGCGATCCGCGACGTCGGCCTCTACCGCCCCGTGCTCGAGCTTGCCGCCGAGACCGCCGCGAGCTGGACCAAACGTCCTCTGGCGATGGTCGCGGGCCTTGCCGGCCCGACCCAGCAGGCGACCGCGGAAGCCCGCACTGCGCGCGATATCGGCTATCACGCCGGCCTGCTCAGCCTCGCCGCGATGAAAAGCGCCTCAGAGGACGAGATCATCGCGCACTGCACGGCGGTCGCCGCCGAGATCCCGCTGGTTGGCTTCTACCTCCAGCCGGCCGTCGGCGGCGTCATCCTGTCGAGCCGGTTCTGGCAGCGCTTTGCCTCGATCGACAACGTCATCGCGATCAAGATCGCGCCGTTCAACCGCTACCGGACGCTCGACGTTCTGCGTGGTGTTGCAGCCGCCGGCGCGCTCGACCGTGTCGCGCTCTACACCGGCAATGACGACCACATCCTGCTCGACCTGATGCTGCCGTTCGACCTCCGTGACAAGGGCGTCACCACCCGCACCTACTTCAAGGGCGGCCTGCTCGGCCACTGGTCGGTCTGGACTGCGAGCGCGATCAAACAGTTCGAACGCTGCAAGGCGGCGCGACACAAGGACAGCGTGCCGGCCGACCTGCTCGCGCTCGATGCCCGCGTCACCGATTGCAACAGCGCCTTCTTCGACGTCGCCAACAATTTTCACGGCTGCATCGCCGGCTGCCACGAGATCTTGCGACGCCAGGGCCTGATGAAAGGCCTGTGGTGCCTCGATCCGAACGAGGGGCTCAGCCCCGGGCAGAAAGAGGAGATCGACCGCGTCTGCCGCGAGCACGCCGACCTCAGCGACGATGCCTTCGTCACCGCCAATCTGAACAAATGGCTGGCATGAGCGCCGAGCCCTTCATCAGCCTCGGCGGCGTCCGCAAGGTCTATCGCAGCGGCGGCGCCGAATTCCTGGCGGTCTCCGACGTCACCATGGACGTGCAGGAAGGTGAGCTGGTCTCGCTGGTCGGCCCCTCCGGCTGCGGCAAGACCACGGTGATGAAGATTCTGGCCGGCCTGCACGGCGCCGACGGCGGCACGGTCAGAATCGGCAACGCCAAAAGTCCGTTCGATCCGAGCCGCGATATCGGCATGGTGTTCCAGCAGGCCTTGCTGCTGAAGTGGCGCACCATCCTGGACAACGTGCTGCTGCCGGCCGAGATCGTGGGCCTGCCGATCAAGGCCGCGCGCGAGCGGGCGCGCGATCTGCTCAACCTCGTCGGCCTTGCCGGCTTCGAGCAAAAGTATCCGCAGCAACTCTCCGGCGGCATGCAGCAGCGCACCGCGATCGCGCGCGCCTTCATTCACGATCCAAAGCTGATCCTGATGGACGAGCCGTTCGGAGCGCTGGACGCGCTGACGCGCGAGCAGATGAACCTGGAGATGCTACGGATCTGGCGCGAGAGCGGCAAGACCATCATCTTCGTCACGCACTCGATCCAGGAGGCCGTGTTCCTGTCCTCGCATTGCGCCGTTCTGACGGCGGGGCCTGCGAAGATGGCCGACTATTTCCCGATCGACCTGCCCTTCCCGCGCGACCTTCCGCTGAAGACGACGGACGCGTTCGGCGCCTATGCGCGGCGGATCTATGCGAAGCTGGGTTTGGGCGCGGCGTAGGCCGCTTGCTCGGACCTCGTAGGGTGGGCAAAGCGCAAGCGTGCCCACCACTGCAAGTAATGCGGAAGGACGTGGGCACGGCGCAAGTGCGCCTTTGCCCACCCTACGAGAGCTGGGCGCGGCGTAACCACCGCGCCCCCTCACGATCAGCTCTTGTTGCGCATCTTGCTGAGCAGATAGTTGTCGTAGAAGTTTTCCGCGATCTGCGTGTAGAACAGCAGCTCCTTCATATAGGCGTCGTGGCTCTCCTTGGTCCGCTTGAACAGGTCGCTCTTGGCGGCGAGCTCGTTCAGATGCTCCTGGGTCGCGTTGTAGCAGGCCTCCAGCACCGGCTGCGGGAACGCCTTCAGCTCCGCGCCGTTCGCGATCAACCGCTTCAGCGCCGCCGGATTCACGCTGTCGTATTTCTCGAGCATCCAGGCGCCGGCTGCGGACGCGGCCTGGTTGACGATCGCCTGATACTGCTTGGGCAGCGAAGCCCATTTCTCGTCATTGACGATCATGTGCAGCATGGCGCCGCCTTCCCACCAGCCCGGGAAGTAGTAGTACTTTGCGACCTTCTGGAAGCCGAGTTTCTCGTCGTCATAGGGACCGACGAATTCGGCGGCGTCGATCGAGCCCTTCTCCAGCGCCGCATAGACGTCGCCGCCGGCGAGCTGCTGCGGCACGATGCCGAGCCTGGCCAGCACATGGCCGCCCATGCCGGCGATGCGGAATTTGAGGCCTTTGAGATCGTCGACGGTCTTGATCTCCTTGCGGAACCAGCCGCCCATCTGGGTGCCGGAATTGCCGCAGAGGATGGCGTGCGTCTTGAAGGGTTTCAGCGCCTCGTTGGTCAGCTCTGCGCCGCCGCCGAAATACCACCAGGATTCCTGGTGGCGGTGGTTCATGCCGAACGGCGCGCCGGTGGCGTAGGCCAGCGCCGGCTCCTTGCCGATGTAGAAATAGAGCGGCGTCTGCGCCATCTCGACGGAGGCGACGCTGACGGCATCGAGCGCCTGGAGGCCGGGAACGAGCTCGCCGGCCGCAAAGGTCTGGATCTGGAATTTGTTGTCGGTGGCCTCGGCGACGTATTTCGCAAAGGTCTGCGCCGTGCCGTAGATGGTGTCGAGCGACTTCGGGAAGCTCGACGTCAGGCGCCATTTGATCTCGGGCGCACTCTGCGCGATCGCGGGTGCGGCAACTAGCGTCGTCGCACCGGCGACGGCACCGCCCTTGAGGAATGTACGGCGTTTCATGATGGGGTCTCTCCCTAAATCAAGGCTTGAAATAGTTGGCTGGGCCACGGTCTTCCCGGACCGTTTGCCCGTTCCTGCCACTCAGTTCAAGCCATGATAAAGGAGGGACGACCTGCCAAAAGCGTGACCGGCACCCGTCATGGAGCCGCGCTTCGCGCGGGCCTTGCGGCTCACATTGACGTAGCGTGGGCACGCCCCCGCCTCACGCGGCCGCGGCTTCCTCGTAGAGTCCGGCCATGAAATCGCTGAACGTCGGCGCGAGCGGCAGGACGTAGCCCCATTGGTCCGACATCGCTTCAGCGAGCGTCCAGGGCTTCTCGTATTCGGCGACCTCGTGATCGATGAACCAGATCTTGCCGAAGTGCGCCTTCTCGATCGTCATGCAGATCGGATTGCCACCGTGGTCGCTCATGATCCACAGGAGCTCATCGACGGTCGGCCATTGCGGTGTCTTGCGCGTTTGGACCAGCGCGCAGACGTCGCTCCGCAATCCCAGCACCTCCTGCATTGCCCCGGCCCAGTGCCCTTGCGGCCAGTTGAACTCGGCCGAGCCCTGATGATAGCCGCCGGCGCAGGCCAGCACGAACCGGCGATAGTCATCCGGCAATCGGCAGCCGATGGATGTCTCGAACGCCTCGAGCGCGGCTTCAGTCGGTTGCTTCGTGCCGGCGCGATCAACGCCTGCGATGAATTTTGCGATGTCCATAGGCCCTCTCCTCGACGCGAACGCGCGCCATGCCTTCGTCGCGGCCACATCGAGACGGGTTCGAGCAATGAGGATCGGGAACGGGATACGAAGCGCGGGACTGCTCAAAGCAGCTTGGCACTGACGAACAGCGCGCGCACGGCGTTGGTCGCCTGCACCGCAAGCATGCCGTTGTCGGCGGCGCCTTCGAGCGCCGCGACCGCGTCTTCATGCAGCGAGCGGAATTCCATCCACTCGACCGATTTGAAGTTGGTGAGGAATTGATAGGCTTGGCCGACGGTCGCAATCGCCAGCGTGTCGCCATTCAACTTGATCTTGAACGTGGTACGCAGCGGGGTCTCGGAACTCTGGGGATCACTCATGGGCTGCTTCTGGACGATGACGGCTTAACGAAGGGAAAACGGCAGCCCCGCCGCAGCAGGCAAACCTCGGATATCGAGTATCAGGAGTCGGTGCTCGCGCGTTGCGCGGCAATCGCCGATCCGCTCAGGCTCGGCACGACGACGAGGCGATTGAACTCGCCATTGTCCCAGGCCTTGAGGAAACGATCATAATCCTTGATCGAGACGCAGCCGTTGGAATCGCCGCGCGGTCCGAGCATGTAGCTGTGGGTGAGAAGGCCGACGCGGCCCAGCGCACTGGTGCCATCGGTGGGCGTCAGGCGCAGCGCGCGGATGCCGTGGAACAGTTTTTCGCGCGGCTTCAGGTCGTAGGTGGCGGGCGGGGTCGCGCCGACCATGCGCTGGTCGACATGATCCGGATCGTCCATCAGCGCACCCATGCCCGAATGGGCTTCCAGCGCGACGCCGCTCGGCAGGTATAGGGCCTTGGCCTTGATGTCGTAGACCGCCGTGCGTGAATCGTAGCCGAGCGCGGCAAGATCGGGCGCCTTGGCGGTGAACAGGCCGCTGTCGGGCGTCAGCGAGGCCAGTTTGATCTTGTCGGTGAACTTCTCGAAGAAGTTGCGGTTGTCGACCCTGGGATTGGTCTCGGCATAGGCCTGGCTGGACGCGATCTGGGCGGAGAGGTCCGCCTGCGTCGGGCGCGAGCGCGGCATCGGAACGGCGTCGGCGCGCTGGGTGGCGGGCCTGGTCTCGTCCACCACGTGCCGGTCATCATCGGTCAGGGTCGAGCGCCACTCGTCGCCCTGGAGCTTCTGGGCCAGCATCGCCTTGGCGTCGCGCAGCTTGAGCTGGACGGCACTCACGGCCGAACGCTCCATCGTGCGCAGGCCGAGTTCGCGGGTGGGCGGGTTGCTGGATGCCGAAGCGAAACGGTCTTCGAAGGACGGGGTGTTGGCCGGCGGCAATGCGGCGGTGACCAGCGGGGTCGAATCACCCATGTCCGCCACCCAGGCAGCAGCCCCCAATGCCAGCGCGACGGCGGCCAAAGACAGCAGTATCGTCTCCGCTCGCCCAATACGGCGGCGCGACAACAGCCTCTCGGCGCGTGCGCGGTCGGAAACCATCAGATCCCCAAATCGACCCCCGGGGGGCCCAACCCCCGCCCGGAGACTCTATACCAGCTACCACATTGGGAGCTAAAAGTTAGGCATAATCGCGGCCGGCAAGGCAGCCCAGGGTATCCCATGACCGATCCTTTCGATCTAGAGCGCTTTATCCGGGCCCAGGACCCGGTTTTTCGCGCCGTCCAGGGGGAGCTGGCCCGCGGCCGCAAGCAAAGCCACTGGATGTGGTTCGTCTTCCCGCAAATCGAAGGCCTCGGCCTCAGCGCCATGTCGCAGCGCTACGCCATCGCCTCCCGCGCCGAGGCCGAGGCTTACCTCGCCCATCCTGTCCTCGGCTCGCGCCTGATCGAATGCACCCGCCTCGTGCTCGCGGTCGAAGGGCGGACCATCAACGCGATCCTCGGCGCACCCGACGACGCCAAATTCCGTTCGTCGATGACGCTGTTCGGCGCCGTGTCCGACGAGCCCGTTTTCGGCGAGGCGCTCGCCCGGTATTTCGCCGGCGAGCGCGACGGGGCCACGCTGGAGATACTGTCGAAGCTCGATCGGCCGGCGTAGCGCTTGGGATCAGCGCCCCTCGAAGACGGCCGCGCGACGCTCGATGAAGGACTGAATGCCTTCCTTCGCATCGGCGCTGCCGAGCACGCGGTCGCGGATCTTCGGAATGTAAGCGATCGCCGCCGCCTCACCGCCTTCGATGTATTTCGCAGCCGCTTCCTTCGTCACCTGGATGCCGAGCGGCGCATTGCGCGCGATGATCGCGGCGAGCGCCATCGCCCGTTCGCCCTGCTCTCCCGGCGGCACGACCTCCTGCACGAGGCCGATCGCGTGGGCCCGCTCGGCTGAAAACTCGTCACACAGGAACAAATGGTACATCGCATCGCCCCAGCCGGCGCGCGAGAGAAAGCGGAAATGTGCACCGCCCAGCGGCGCGATGCCACGCTTGGACTCCATCTGGCAGAAGCGCGAATCCGCGGCAGCCACCACGATGTCGCCGGCCAGCATCAGCTCGATTCCGATCGTGAACACGATGCCCTGCACGGCGGTGATAACCGGCTTGCGGCAACGCTTGGTCAGCCCGAACGGATCGACATTGCCCTCCTTGATGTTGCGCTTCTCGGCGGTCGGCCCGAAGAACTTCGGCATATCGAGCCCGGCGGTGAAATCGTTGCCCTCGGCGCAGATCACGCCGACGCGGTAAGCCTCGTTGTCGTGCAGTTCGGTCAGCGCATCGGACAATTGCTCCATCATCACCGGGGTGAACGCGTTCTTCTTTGCGGCGTTGTCGATGACGATCTTCAAGACATGGCCGTGCACCTCGGTGCGGATCTGACCTTCGCTCATTCGTTTCTCTCCCGATTGATCGTTTGATGTTGGCCGCAACTCAGGCCGGCGGCTGAATCGCCGCGCGGATCGCCTCGATCCGCGCGGGCGTGAACACACCGGAGTCCAGAAGCTGGAGGATCGAGAGCACGCCGCCGCGCGATCCCCAGCTTCCCTCGTCGATGATCTCGAAATTGACCCACCAGGTCGGCGCCGGCGCCTGCATCCCGCAGGCCTCCGCAAGCCGCGCCAGCACGTTGCGGATCACCTCGGCCCGCACCCCGGCAGGCCAGGCCGCGTTCATCACCGCGATGTTGACGGTGATGATATCGCGCGGCGTGTCCTGGTCGGACAACAGCCGGCCGCCGATCGCCATGCAGTCGGGCGGCAGGTCGTGGAAATGCACCTGAAAGCCCATTCGCGCCGCCGGCGCATGCTGGCCGACCTCGGGCTCGAGCACGGCGTCGGTCAGGGTTTCCGCGAGGCGGCGGCGCTGATCCAGGCTGAGCCGGCCGGCAGGCGCGGTCACGGTGATGATGGTCAAGGTGACGTCCTTTTCCACGAATATGACAATCGTCATATTTCAGCTTCGCTTGCCTATGTCAACCGTCATAGTCTAGATGGAGACAGCTAATCGCGGGACTTCCGATGACCACCACCACACGTGACAAGATGATCGCCGGCGCCGCCGACCTGATGAGCCGCGGCGGTGTCAACGCCACCAGCATGCGCGACGTCGTCCGTCACACGGCGACCCCGCGCGGCTCGATCAGTCATCACTTCCCGGAGGGCAAGCGGCAATTGATCGCCGAAGCCGTGACCTTTGCCGGCAAGCAGGTGTCCATTCCCCTGGAGAAGGCCATGAACGAACGCGGCGTGATCGGCGGCCTCAGCGCGTTCGTCGCATCATGGCGCCGCCGGCTGGAGGCGACCGGCTTCGAGGCCGGCTGCCCGGTGCTCGCCGTCGCCGTCGACCGCTATGTTGGCGAGGCCTCCGACAAGGACGACGAGACGGCGCAGCAGCATCTGCTCGACCTCGCCGACGGCGTGTTCGCCGATTGGCGGCAGATCATGCGCGCGGCCTTGCTGCGCGAAGGGCTCGCCGCCGAACGGGCGGAGCGGCTTGCAACACTCGTCGTCGCCTCGATCGAAGGCACGGTCGCGCTGTGCCGCGCGAGCCGCAGCGCAGCCGCGCTCGATCAGGTTCAGGAGGAGCTGGAGACGATCTTGTCCACCGCCCTCGCCCGCACCACCAGGTAGAATGGAGACGCACCGATGGATCAGTCCCGACAGCGCGAGCTCGCCCGTCATCTCGCCAATCTGCGCCGCGAGGGCCGGCAACAAAGCGGCCTCGATGGACGGCTGGTGCCGCCGGATGCAGACACGGCGTACCGCATCGCGCAGATGGTGGAAGAGGAATTGGGTTGGGACGTCGTCGGCTGGAAGATCGCCGGCATGAAGTCCGGGCTCCAGCGCCAGCTTCGCATCTCTTCGCCGATCTATGGGCGGGTGTTCGCGCCCCTGATCAAGGCGTCGCCCGCAAGCGTCGAGCACGCCAGGCAATGCAGCCCGATTCCGGAGGTCGAGTACCAGGCACGACTCGGCGCCGACCTGCCGCCGCGCGCGAAGCCCTATACGGTGGACGAGGTCGGCGATGCCGTCGCCTCGCTGCATCCCGGCATCGAGCTCGCCGAATGCCGCTTCGTGCACGACGCCGCGTTTCCGCCGATGCCTGCGATCATGGCCGATGGCTCCGGGTCCGGAACGATCGTGCTTGGTGAGCCCATCGCCGATTGGCGTAGCCGCGACATCGCGAATCAGGACGTCATTCTCAATTGCGACGGCGTCGAGCGACGTCGTGGCAGCGCTGCAGAAGCGATCGATCATCCGCTGGTGCCGCTCGCCTGGCTCGCCAACGAGCTGTCACGGACCGGCATCGGCCTCAAGGCCGGGCAGACCATCAGCACGGGCACGCTCACGGGCATGCTGCGGCCGAAGGCTGGCGAGACTTACGTCGCGGATTACGGTCCGCTGGGAACCGTGACCGCGACCTACGCTTAGACGAATGGACGCATGCAGGCGGGGCATAGCGGACGGCAGCGTAAACTCCTGATTAACACCGGCTACCTATCGTTGCGCAGAATAATTTTCTCTCCCCGCGCCAATTGCCGGATAAATCATGAAAATCGGTACGCTCCTGACTAGCGCCATCGTTTCGCTCTCGACCGTCGGCGGCGGTCTCGCCGTCTACGTCGCCGTGACGAAATACCAGACCATGGACAAGATCGCCGAGGCGCAGGGCCGGCTCGCCATCGTCCGCGCCGTCAGCGACATCCCGCGCTATCTCAACCCCGAGCGCGGCTTCGCCACCAACATCCTTTACGGTCCGGCGACCTTCGATCCGGTGCAGCTTTCCGAGCATGGCAAGCTGCGCAAGCAGACCGACGGCGCGCGCGACAAGATGAATGCGCTACGCAAGGAGCTGCCGGGTCCGTTCGACGACGGCAACACCATCGGCAGCAACATCGACGGCATCAATGCGAAGTTCACCGCGCTGCGTGAGGCCATCGACAAGGCGATGGCGGGACCGGCGGAGGCGCGCAAGGACGCGGCCAAGAAGATCGTCGCCGACAACGCCGTGCTCAACGGCGGCGTGACCGCACTGCTCAACGAGCAGGTCCGCCGCATGGCGATCCTCAACGGCGACGCCTACCGGCAGGCCAGCTACGCCAACATCGCGATGACATTGCGCGACGTCGGCGGCTTCAACTCCAGCCTGCACAAGAATCTCGTCGGCGGCAAGAAACCGGCGACCGACACCGAGAAGGCCGATATCAGCCGCTCGCAGGGCCGCAACGATCAGATCGTGATGTCGCTGCTGGAGCTGCGCGGCAATCCCGCAACTCCGGCGAACGTCGCCGCCGCATTGGAGAAGTTCAACTCGATCTATATCGAGGAGTTCGGCCGCGAGCTCAAGCTGGTGAAGGAAGGTGCGGTCACCGGCAAGTACGAACACGACGTGGACACCTACTACACCGCCACGCAGCGCGGCCTCAGCACCATCATCGATGTTCGCGATGCCTTCTACGACAATGCCGAGCAGATCCTCGCCGGCGCGTCGGCAGCCGCACGCACCAGCTTCACCATCGCCCTGGTCGGCCTGCTCGCTGTGCTGATCGCCAGCGCCGGCCTCATCGTCGTGGTCCGCCGCCGCGTCTGTGCCCCGATCGTCAACCTGACCAGCCGCATGTCGCGGCTTGCCGACGGCGACGTTGCGGAAGAGATCCCCGGCGCCGAGCGCTCCGACGAGATCGGCGCGATGGCCGCCGCCGTCCAGGTCTTCAAGGACAACATGATCCGCGCCGATCGTCTCGCGGCCGAGAAGCAGGCCGAGAATGACGGCAAGATGCGCCGTGCCCAGGCACTCGACGGGCTCACCCGCGCCTTCGAGGCCAAGGTCACCGAGCTGGTCGGCGGCCTGTCCCGCGCTTCGTCCACCATGGAAAGCACGGCGCAGTCGATGACCTCGACGGCGGCCCAGACCAACAGCCAGGCCGCGGTCGTCGCCGCCGCCTCGCAGCAGACCTCGACCAACGTGCAGACGGTCGCCAGCGCCACCGAAGAGTTGACCTCTTCGATCTCCGAGATCGGCCGTCAGGTCGCACAATCGACCGAGATCGCGGCCCGCGCCGTCGACAACGCCCGCCGCACCGGCGACACCGCGCGCGCTCTCGCCGAGGGCGCCCAGAAGATCGGCGACGTCGTCACGCTGATCCAGAGCATCGCCGAGCAGACCAATTTGCTGGCGCTGAACGCGACCATCGAGGCCGCCCGCGCCGGCGACGCCGGCCGCGGCTTTGCGGTCGTCGCCTCCGAAGTGAAGTCGCTGGCCGGCCAGACCGCCAAGGCCACCACCGAGATCTCCGAGCAGATCACCGCGATCCAGTCCGCCAGCGACGAGACCGTGGCCGCGATCCGCAACGTCGCCGACGTCATCGGCGAGATCGACCAGATCGGCACCGCGATTGCCGCGGCGATCGAGGAACAGGGCTCCGCCACCAAGGAGATCGCCCGCAGCGTCCAGGAAGCCGCCCGCGGCACCCAGGAGGTCAACTCCAACATATCAGGCGTGCAGCGCGCCGCCGACGACACCGGTGCGGCCGCACGGGAAGTGCTGGGCGCCGCCGCGCAGCTCTCGACGCAGTCGCGCGACCTCGCCGGCCAGTTCGACCGCTTCCTCGGCGAGGTCAGGGCAGCGTAAGACCCGTTACCGCGAGGACGGTCCCGTAGCCCGGCTTAATAAGGCGGCGCCTTGCGCGCCCGCTGCGCCTTGGCGGCCTCGATCCACCAAGTGAGATCGTCGGCAAAGCGCGGGAACGCACGCTCCAGTGCCTTGCCGCCCTCGCCGATCGGCTCGCTCTCGGCCGACAGCGTCTGCGCGATCGGGCCGACGCCGATGGTGCTCGACACCACCACCATGCCCATCTCGGACAGCGTGCCGTGCCAGGCGGTCGAGGCGCGAGCGCCGGACAGTCGGCCGGCGGAATAGCTCACGATCGCGGCCGGACGCCAGAACCATTCTTCCAGGAAGTGATCGGTGAGGTTCTTCAGGCCGGGCTGGATGCCCCAATTGTATTCGCCGGTGACGAAGACAAAACCGTCGGCGCCGCGGATCTGGCCCGCCAGCTTCTCCAGCGCCTCGGGTGCCGAACCCTCGGGATATTCCTTGTACATGCGATCGAGCATCGGCAGGCCGATGGCCTTGGCGTCGATGAACTCGACGTCGTCACCGCGCTTGCGCAGGCGATCGATGATGAAATTCGCAAGGCGGACGCCCATGCGGTCGGAACGGTAGGAACCGTAGAGGACGAGGATGCGATTGCTCATGGCCGGCAGGCTAGCACGAAACGAGGGGCTGGCCCCATCCCTTTGCTATCGGCCCCGGCCGCGCTCCAGCGTTTGCGACGGTGTCTCGCCAAATTGGTCGCGATAGCTTCTGGAGAAGTCGCTGAGATGCCAGAAGCCGAACGCCAGTGCGACGGCCTTGACGCTGTCGGCGCCGGCGAGCAGCCGCCGGCGCACCAGCCACAACCGGCGCAGGCGCAAGTACCGGTGCAGGCTCATGCCGCGATAGCGGCGGATGACATCATGCATGGTGCGGACGGACAGGCCGAGCTTGCGCGCGATCTCCTCGCTGTAGATCGGCTGCGAGAGGTCGTCGGACAGAAGCGCGCGGATGTCCTGGAATATCCTGAAGTTCCGCTCGTCATTGGGACGCAGGGTCCAGCGCGCGGGAACCACGTTTTCGAAAGCGTCGTCGACGGCGCCAAGCAGCGACTCCTTGATGGCTGCCGCCTTCAACGGCATCTCCGCTGCATCGATCGGTTCCGACGCCGCAGCCATCACCTCCCGAACCATGCTCCGCAGCCGGTTCAAGCTTGCGGCGGTCGTTTCAAAGATCTTGAAGCTCGAGATCGTGTGCGGCCATCCGCGATCCGTCACCTCCGGCCTGAACACCACCGAGGCAATTTGCCGCTGCACCTCCTCGATGGTGGTGTACGCCGCGCCGCCGCTGCCGATGACGACGACCGGACGGGCGCGCTGCGAGCCGTTGAAGCGGATGGGCACGTTGAGGTCGTCCATCGTGAACCCGATGGCGGTGCAATTCTCGACGAGCTGCGCGTCGACAACGCGGGGGAACGCCCGCGTGAAATTGATGTCGCAACCGGGCAGCGAGAGAATGGTCTGCTCAGCCGAAATCCTCCGTACGAGAGGCGTGAACTCGAAATTCAGGCCTCGTATGGCATTTCGGAACTCATCGACGTCTGCGAAGCGAAATACCTTGGGCGCCAATCCGGGCGCGTCATCAATATTGTTCATGGCAATCTGAAACGTCGCGTCGCAACCGACGCGCGTCCGGCGACGATGCCGGTACGAGTTTCCCCCTTTCGGTTGTCCCGTTAGACCGAAAGAATCATCCTGGTTCGTCCCATTCAGTTGGCGGGGGTCCCGATCAAAGGACAAGCCGCCGCGTCAAGCCTCGCCGAATTTCGATAGCGTTTCCAGTGCGGTCGGCGGTGCGACAATACCCGAGCCATCGAGGTCTCAATTTCAAATTAACGCATCTGGCGCGGAATGTACGTCGTTAGTTAGTCGAAATTTATTTGAGTACAGGCTCCTGCCATGATGGCAAATTCGCCTGCTGATATTCTGGGTGAATTGGAGGAAGCGGTCGCAACGTGTCCGCTGGACCGCTGCGCGCGTATCCTCTCCGGCATTGTGCAGTTGCTAACTGGCAGCCGCGACCGATCGCAGGAATTGCTGTCGGGGGTGGTCGACGGCGTTCTGCTGCGATTGACGGAACGGGTCGAGGCCAGTGCGCTGATCCAACTCAGCACCTCGCTTGCCGAACTCAAGGTGGCGCCGCCGGAGACATTGCGGCGCCTCGCCTCACACGCCAACCCGGACGTGGCCTGTCCTGTCCTCCAGAGATCACCGGGACTTTCCGCGGCCGATCTCGCGGCGATCGCGGCCTCCGGCGGACCGCGGCATCAACGCGCGATCGCCGCGCGCGACAGCATCGAGCCGGTCGTAACCGAGGCGCTGATCAAGCACGGCGGTCCGATCTGCCTCACACTGATCAGGAATCCCGGAACCGGATTTTCCGAGGCGGCCTATGCCGCGCTGATCGCGAGGGCCGACCAGGACGGCGAGATCATGAAGGCGCTGGCGCTCCGGCCCGATACTCCCGACCTGGTCGTGCGGAAGCTGCTGTCCGCCTCTCCCGGCCAGACGACGCCGGCCAAGCCGAACGCATCCGCCAGTCCGCCTGCGCCACGGGCCGCGCCAAAGCGGCCCTGCGCGGCCGACTATGCCGGCGCGCGGCCGGAGATCGTCGCGCTCAGCCGTGTCGGCAAGCTCAACGATTCCTCGGTGAACCGCTTCGCGATCCGCGGCGAGACCGCCAACCTGTTCACGGCGCTGTCGGTGCTGTCAGGCGCACCGATCGAGATCGTCGAGCATGTCATGGCCGATGACGACTGCGAGGGCCTGGTGATGGCCTGCCGGGCGTCGCGGCTGAGCTGGGCAACCACGCTCGCGATCCTGAGCAACCGCGGCGGCACGCGGCTCTCCTTTGCCGAGCGCGAACGCGCGCAACACATCTTCGAAACACTGCTTCTGTCGACCAGCCAATGGACGGTGCGCTGGGGGGAAATCGCAGCAGGCGCCAACACCAGCGATGCGGGAACTCGTGGCGCGAAAATGGGGGTTAGCCGATGAAGTTCGACGGTCGCAAGGCGCTGCGCGTGAAAATGGACCACAAGCAGCCGATCAATCTGATGGGTTCGGACGGTACGTGGCGACGCAGTTGCGTCCTGCTCGACGTCTCGCAAAGCGGGGCCAAGATCGAGGTCGAAGGCACCCTCGACGTGCTCCAGGCCAAGGAGTTCTTCATGCTGCTGTCCTCGACCGGGCTCGCCTACCGGCGCTGCGAACTGGTCTGGATCGACGGCACCATGGCCGGCGTTCATTTCATCAACGCGGACAGCAAGAAGAAGCCGAAGGTACAGGGGGCGGAGAACGCCGCCCAGAGCAAGTAATTCCGGACATTCACCCCCACGCATTGAACGCAAGCGAGTCAATCCAGGCCAGACCGTGCAGAACGCGCGAACCATGCAAAGCCCTGTCAATCGTAACGGCGGCGTCCGGGAGCAGGAAGCGGCCCGCCCGCTCGTGGAAGTGCTGGCCGACACGTCCGACAAGCTGTCGGGCGTTCGCGCGATCCTCGAGGCGAAGTTTACCGTTGCGGGCGAACGGCTCGATGCCGATGCCAGGCTGGCGCAGGTGCCGTCCGCCGTCGTCATCCGCGCGGAGCTGCGCGACGTCGACAACATCGCGGCCATCAAGAAGCGGGCCGGCAAGCTCGCCAAGGCCAAGAAGCGGATCTTCCTGCTCGAGCACACCTCTCACGTCGGCATTTCGCAGGCCTATGCGCTGGGCGCGACGCTGGTCCTCCCCGGAACGATCGACCGGATCAAATTGCTGGCAGCGCTGAGCGATCCGGCCGACGACGCGTCCGCGTCGTCAGGCGGAGAGGCGCAGCCGGACAACGCCGTCGAGACCGCGGCCACCGCCATCGCATCGATGTTCACGGCCGTCACCCTCGGCCAGCCGCTCGATGTCGACGGCACCAAGGAGGCCGGCCGTCAGATCGCCGATCGCATCACCCAGCATGGCCTGTCGGAGTGGCTGAGGACGGTGCGGCGTCATCACGAGGGCACCTATCAGCATTGCCTGCTGGTCACCGGCGTCGCCATCGACTTCGGCCTCAGCCTCGGCGTCGGGCGCGCCGATCTCGAGCGCCTCTACACGGCCGCCATGTTCCACGACATCGGCAAGGCCCATATCCCGCTCGCCATTCTCGACAAGCCGGGCCGCCTCGATGCCGAGGAACGGGCCATGATCGAGACCCATCCGGCAGCAGGCCACGAATTTCTGAAGGGTCACGACAAGATTTCGCCGGAGATCCTCGACGCCGTGCGGCATCATCACGAATATCTCGACGGCAGCGGCTATCCGGATGGGCTTTGCGGCGAGAGCATCGGCGACATCGTGCGCCTTCTCACGATCTCCGACATCTTCGCCGCACTGATCGAGCACCGGCACTACAAGCCGACGATGCCGCGCGCGGAAGCTTACAACATTCTCTGCGGAATGAACGGCAAGCTGGAAAAGGCGCTGGTGGCCTCATTCAAGCAGGTCGCGCTCACGCGCTGAGCGAACACCTTGCCCTGAACGCGATCTAGTGGGTCGCGCGATATCTGGCGCGGCGGGGAATGGACCGGCACGCCAGTCCATCCGCAAGCAGCTTCATGTCCTCGCGTTTGCCGCTACGGATCAATCTGCCGAGCTCGTCGGCTGTGAAGGGAAGCGTCGGATCATCATCGATCGGGTGCCGCAGTCGCGGACCGAAGAACCGTCGAACCAGGCTAGCCAGCCGCCGCATGTCAATTCCCTCGCGCCAGCAACAAACCTTTCAATCTGCATATTGTTCCTCCCGCACGATCGAGATTGCAAGAGGCCACTCACGGCTCACACCAAAAATTTCGACGAGAATAATCTCCTCCCTGCCGCGAGAGTCGGCACGCCGCGTCAGTCAGCAAAGCCGACATAACGCACGAAATCGTCGTTGCCCTCGCGATCGGAGCGGACGGCGTTCGCGGCAAAGCCGTCGTCGGGATAACCCATCGCGACACATGTCATGATGACCTCGTCTTCCGGAATCCTTGCGACCTCGCGCACGATGTCGGAGCGCATGATGCCCTGCCCGTTGATGACAGAACCGAGACCGCGGTCCCAGGCCGCGAGCACGATGCCGTAGCAGAGCGCGCCGAGATCGAAATGGCAGACTGCGCCGGGATCGAGCACGCGGTCATAGGTCAGCACCAGCGAGACCGGCGCATCGAACTGGCGGAAGCCACGCAGCACCCAGTCCTGCCGCATCGGCTTGTCGTCGCGCGCGATCCCCATCGCGCCGAACAGCTTCTTGGCAATGTCGACCTGCCGGGTGCGATGGATGCCCTGGTATTCGCCATGGCTGATGATGTCGCGCTTGACCTTGGCGCCGCCAACCATCTCTTCCATGTTGCGGCGGCGCACTTCTTCGAGCGGGTTGCCTGTGAGCACGTGGACATGCCAGGGCTGGGTGTTCATCGACGACGGCGCGCGCTTGGCGCTCTCGATGATCGCCTCGATCACCGCACGCGGCACCGGCTGCTGCTTGAAACCGCGCACGCTGCGGCGCGACTGGACCAGCGTTTCGAATTCCACCTCTTTGGCCTCCCTGCCCGTTCATTCGCCGGCATTACAATTCCAACACGCTACAAATGCAACACGTCGCCGGTTGCCGATGCGGCGCGCGAAATCTATGCTACCGGCCAAGCAAGACCAAGAACCCTGTGAGGACTCAGAAATGCCCGCGCCGCTCGATCCCGTCATCGCCCAGATCATTCCGCTGCTGCCGCTGCGCGATCCCACCACGATGACGCCACAGAGCGCCCGTGATTCCTTGCGCGCACTGGCTGCCGCGCGCGCAGCCGTGGCGCCGCCCCCGGTCGATACGGTGCAGGATATCAAGGTGAAAGGCGGCGCCGGCCCGCTCGACGCCCGTGTTTATCGGATCGGCTCCGCGCCGGCGCCAACTGTGGTCTTCTTTCACGGCGGCGGCTGGGTCGCGGGCGATCTCGAGACCCACGACCGGCAGGCGCGCAATCTCGCGATCGAAACCGGCGCGGTCGTCGTCTCCGTCGACTATCGACGCCCGCCGGAAACGCGTTTTCCCGGCGCCTTCGAGGACGCGTTCGCTGCTACAAGCGACATCTTCAACCGCGTCGCGGAATTTGGCGGCGATCCAAAGCGCCTCGGCGTTGCCGGCGACAGCGCCGGCGGCAATCTCGCGGCGACCACCGCGATCGCCTGCCGCGATGCCGGCATCAAGCTCGCTGCGCAATTGCTGGTCTATCCCGTGACCGAGATCGTCGGCAGCTATGCGGATGCGCGCGAGAACGCACGCTTTCCCTCGCGCGCTGAGAATGCCGAGGGCTATTTCCTCACGCGTGCCACGATGGAATGGTTTTGCGGCCACTATCTCGCCGACCCCAGCGACGCCGCCAACTGGCGCGTCTCGCCGCTGCGCGCCAACTCGCTCGCAGGCCTTGCGCCCGCGGTCGTGACCACCGCCTGGTTCGATCCCCTGCGCGACGAAGGCGCGGCCTATGCACAGGCGCTGGAGGCCGCCGGGGTCGCCGTGAAGCGCCACGAAGGCCCCGGCCTGATCCACGGCTATTTCGGCCTTGGCGACGCCTCCGAGGTGGCGCGGGCCGAAGCGCAGCGCGCACGTGCTGATTTCAAGGCGCTGCTCGCGCGGGGCGTATGAGACCTAGGTGCCCCGCGCCCGTTGCGCGCCGGTGTGCCCCCAGGTTTCGTCCCAGTCCTGACCGGCGGCATCGACGACGCGGCCGTCGGCTTCGAAGAACTTGTTCGGCACCTGGAAGATCGCCAGGATCAAGGCCCCCTCCGGACACCAGGCGGCATGGCGGCTGCCCGCCTCGCGCCAGATGAATTCGCCGCCCTTGCAGGCGATCCCCTTGGCCGGCCCCTCCTTGTCGACGAGCGCGCCTTCGATGACGTAGCTCTGCTCGATGCCGACATGTTCATGATCGGGCAGCACCGATCCCGGCGCAAATCGCATCAAGGCGGTCATCAGACCGCTGCTGCGATCGAACAGCAACGTCTTGGCCTCGCAGCCCGGAAACCGCGTCTTCTGCCATTCCATGTCTTGAGGCCGGACCAGGTGAGAATGCTGACCGGCGGCGTCCGGCACTTTCGGAATCACGGCGTCCATCATGATGCTCCCTCCAGTTCAACGCGACGGAAGCTAGCAGGGTTGCCCGGCCGGGTCAGCGCGCAGCGCAACACGCCGCGACCTCCTCGCCAGGTGGTCGAAATTCGCAAGACAGACCGGATGACAGGCTCATCCTGCTTGATTGCGCCACGATTCCCGGCTCCAATCCACCCGCCATCTTTTTGGTTTTAGGGAGACACCCATGATGAAGCGGATTTTCCTGGCTGCGATCGTTGCCACCTTTGCAGCCGGCTCGGCCTTCGCGGACGATACCTGCGAGAGCAAGGCGGTCGGCAAGGACGGCAAGCCGCTGGCCGGCGCCGCCAAGACCTCGTTCATGAAGAAGTGCAAGGCCGACGCCTGCACGCCGAAGGCCGTCAGCGCCGACGGCAAGCCGCTCGCCGGTGCCGCCAAGAACAGCTTCATGAAGAAGTGCGAGGTCAGCGCGTAAGGCGCGGGCACGATGCGCCTCTACTCCCTCGCCCCGCCCTTGCGGGGCGAGGTGAACGCAGAGCTTCACTCCCGCTTGAACCGGTAGTCGAACGCCCCATCCAGCGGCTTGATCAGCCCGACCGTCGGCGCCGGGAAATGGATCGGCAGGATCAGCGTGTCGGTATCCGCAACGGAGGCGAAGAACTTTCGCCGCGAGACCGCCGATTGCTTCGGATCCCAATCCGGCTTCGCCGACCAGTCCGGCTCGCGGCACTGGATCTGGTGATGCATGAGATCACCCGCGACCACCGCACGCTGGCCCTTCGAGAAGATGTTCACGCAGCAATGACAGGGCGAGTGCCCCGGCGTCGGCGTCAGCGTGACGGTGTCATCGAGCGCGTAATCATCGTCGACCAATAGCGCCTGACCGGCCTCGACGATCGGCAGGCAATTGTCGCGAAACACGGTCCCCGGCGGATTATTGCCCTTGGCGTGCTCGGCTTCCCAGGCCGCGTATTCGCCCTTGTGAAAGACGTATTTCGCGTTCGGAAACGTCGGCACCCAGCGCCCGTCGCGCAAGGTCGTGTTCCAGCCGGTGTGGTCGATGTGCAGATGCGTGCAGAAGACGTAATCGATCTCCTCGAAGCCGATGCCCAGCGCGAACAATTCATTGCGCCAGCGCTCCTTGCCGGGAAAATCGAACGGCGGCGGATGGCCCTTGTCCTCGCCGGTGCAGGTGTCCACGAGGATCGTGTAGCGCGGCGTGCGCACCACAAAAGTCTGGTAGGTGATCACCATCATGCCGCGCGCGGCGTCAAAGACCTCCGGCTCCATCGTCGGCAGATGGCGGGCGAACACGCCCTCGTCATAGGCGGGGAAGAAGTCCTGCGGCCGCCGCCACGGCCCCTCCCGCTCGATCACCGCATCGATGGTGATGTCGCCGATCCGAAGCTGCTTCATGGTTGTTCGCTCCCTTTTTGAGGAAAGCGTAGCGGCCGGCACGGGAGCGTTCAAGGCGCACAGCGCGGACGACGCCCATGCGCGGCGGCCGCCGCAAATCAACCTCAAACACTACTAAGGGTGATCGTGGAAATGGGAATCATCCGTGGGCCGGAAATTGAAATACGCGGCGGCAGCCCTCCTTGTCGTCGCAGCGGGCATCTATCTCAACAACACCAGCCTTCTGGCACCGCATCGCGACGGCAAGCCGGTGCTGCTCGCCCATCGCGGCATTGCCCAGCGCTTCGACGAGCGCGACGTGAAGAACGACACCTGCACCGCGACGCGGATGCTGCCGCCGGTCCATGATCATCTCGAAAACACCCTGCGCTCGATGCGCGCGAGCTTCGACGCCGGCGCCGATGTGGTCGAGCTCGATGTGCACCCGACCACCGACGGCGAGTTCGCCGTATTCCACGACTGGACGCTCGATTGCCGCACCGACGGCCAAGGCGTGACGCGCGCGCAGAGCATGGCGAAGCTGAAATTGCTCGACATCGGCTACGGCTACACGGCCGACGGCGGCAAGACCTTCCCGTTTCGCGGCAAGGGGATCGGGATGATGCCGACATTGTCGGAGGTGTTCGTTGCCTTCCCTGACAAGAAGCTCCTCATCAACGTGAAGAGCCGGGATCCAAGCGAAGGCGAGAAACTTGCCGCCGTGCTGAACGCGCTGCCGGCCGAGCGGCGCCGCACGATCATGGTCTATGGCGGCGACGAGCCCATCGACATGATCCGCCGCCTCACCCCGGACGTTCGCACGATCTCGCGCGCGGCGATCCGGAGCTGCCTGATCGGCTATATCGGCTACGGCTGGACCGGCTTCGTGCCGTCGGCCTGCCGAAATGCGATGGTGCTCCTGCCGGTCAACGTCGCACCTTGGCTATGGGGCTGGCCCGATCGCTTCCTGAATCGCATGGACGGCGCCAACAGCGCGGTGTTCGTGCTCGGCCCTTACAGTGGCGGCGAATTCTCGACCGGCATCGATACGCCGGATTTGTTGGCCCGGCTCCCGCGAGGCTATTCCGGCGGGATCTGGACCAACGAAATCGAGGCCATCGCCACGATCGCGGGCAAGAACAACAATTAGCTCCGCAACCCCGGCGCTTCCTGTCCCGTGCGCGCGACATATTCCGTGTAGCCGCCGCCGAACTGGTGAATGCCTTCCGGCGTCAGCTCCAGCACGCGGTTAGACAGCGTCGCCAGGAAGTGGCGGTCATGCGAGACGAACAGCATGGTGCCCTCGAAATCCGCCAGCGCCGTGATCAGCATCTCCTTGGTGGCGAGATCGAGATGGTTGGTCGGCTCGTCCAGCACCAGGAAGTTCGGCGGATCGAACAGCATCTTGGCCATCACGAGGCGCGCCTTCTCGCCGCCCGACAGCACGCGGCAGCGCTTCTCGACATCGTCGCCGGAGAAGCCGAAGCAGCCGGCGAGCGCGCGCAAAGAGCCCTGCCCCGCGGTCGGAAACTGGTCTTCCAGCGACTGGAACACGGTGCGCTCGCCGTCGAGCAGATCCATCGCATGCTGGGCGAAATAGCCCATCTTGACGCTGCCGCCGACCGACACCGTGCCCTCGTCCGGCTCGCTCGCGCCGGCAATGAGCTTGAGCAGCGTCGACTTGCCGGCGCCGTTGACGCCCATCACGCACCAGCGCTCCCGACGGCGGATCATGAAATCGAGGCCGTCATAGATGCGCTTGCTGCCATAGCCCTTGTAGACGTTCTTCAAGGCGACGACGTCCTCGCCCGAACGCGGCGCCGGCGGGAAGTCGAACGCGACGGTCTGGCGGCGGCGCGGCGGCTCCACCCGCTCGATCTTGTCGAGCTTCTTCACCCGGCTCTGCACCTGGGCGGCATGCGAGGCGCGTGCCTTGAAACGCTCGATGAACTTGATCTCCTTGGCGAGCATGGCCTGCTGGCGCTCGAACTGCGCCTGCTGCTGCTTCTCGTTCTGCGCGCGCTGCTGCTCGTAGAACTCGTAGTCGCCGGTATAGGTCGTGAGCGAGCCGCTATCGATCTCGATCACCTTGGAGATCACGCGGTTGATGAACTCGCGGTCGTGCGAGGTCATCAGCAGCGTGCCTTCGTAGTCGTGCAGAAACTTCTCCAGCCAGATCAGGCTTTCGAGGTCGAGATGGTTGCTCGGCTCGTCGAGCAACATGACGTCGGGACGCATCAGGAGGATGCGGGCCAGCGCGACGCGCATCTTCCAGCCGCCGGAGAGTTTTCCGACGTCGCCGTCCATCATCTCCTGGCTGAAGCCGAGACCGGACAGGGCTTCGCGCGCACGACCATCCAATGCGTAGCCGTCGAGCTCTTCGAACGCATGCTGCACCTCGCCGTAGCGCGCGATGATCTCGTCCATCTGGTCGGCCTTGTCAGGGTCGGCCATCGCAGCCTCGAGCTCGCGCAGCTCGGCCGCGACTTCGCTGACGGGACCCGCACCATTCATCACCTCGGCCGCGGCGCTGCGGCCGCTCATCTCGCCGACGTCCTGGTTGAAATAGCCGATGGTGATGCCGCGATCGGTCGAGACCTGCCCTTCGTCGGGCAGTTCCTCACCGGCGATCATCCGGAACAATGTGGTCTTGCCGGCCCCGTTCGGGCCAACGAGGCCGATCTTCTCGCCCTTGTTGAGGGCGGCGGAGGCTTCGATGAACAGGATCTGGTGGCCGGCTTGCTTGCTGACGTTGTCGAGGCGGATCATGGGGTCTTTTTGGGGGATTTTTGCGTTGCAGCGTCATAGGCCATGCGGGCCGCGAGGGGAAGCCCGGCGGGGTACGGATTCCCCCTCCGATGCCAACGTCGGGTCAATTCGACCCAATGTTCCGAAGCCCGCTTCGTCCCCTGACCTGCTCGGCCCGCCAGCCTGCTCTCCGCATCCGGCCCGATGCACGCTGTCCGAGCCGCAAGGCGTGACGTCCGCCAACGCCATGGCGGACTGGCGCTGCCACCCGCCAGGCACCGGCTTTTGGACCCGTTTCGGACATCTCAGCGTCCGGCTGACCGCGCCGGCCGACCGCGTGCATCAATGCTTGCGTCGCTCACGGACGAACGCGGATGATCGTATTCCCCTTGCGTCGCCCGGTCGGATTTAAGGCGGCGACGGCCTCATCGAGGGTCGAGACGTTGCCGATGTTCGTCCGCAGTCGTCCGTCCCGCACCCGCTGGGCGATCTCACTCAGTTGGGCACGATCGGATTCGACGACGAAGTCGACCGCCCGGCCGTCCGAGGGCCTCGCCTCGGCCGGCCCGACGATGGTCACCAGTGTTCCTCCGGCTCGAATAAGTTCTGCGGACCGCTTCTGGATCTCCCCGCCGATGACATCGAACACCAGATCGACTTTGCCGACATCTTTCAGCGCGTCTTTGTCGAGGTCGACGAACTCCTTCGCGCCGAAATCGAGCACCGTTTGACGGTCGGCGGCGCGTCCCGTGCCGATGACATAGGCGCCGACCTCTCGCGCGAGTTGCGTCACCATCGACCCGACTGCGCCGGCCGCGCCGTGCGCCAGGACGCGCTGCCCCGCCTGAAGGCGGCCGTGCTGGAACAGCCCTTGCCATGCGGTCAGGCCCGAAATCGGCAGGCTCGCCCCCACCGTGAAGTCGACGTCGCCCGGCAGCGGCGCGAGGTTGCGTGCCTCGATCGCCACGTATTCGGCCAGCGTGCCGTCGCGATACCAGTCCGCGAGGCCGAACACGCGCTGTCCCACGGAGAGCCCCGTCGTGCCATATCCGAGAGCGGTGACCACTCCGGCCAGATCGTGCCCCGGGATCGACGGTGTTCGATCACGATCGAGGCGATCGGTCCAGGTCGAAGGCCACGTCAGCTCAGTCGGGATAAATCCCGACGCGTGAACCTGAACCACAACGTCGTTTATCGCGGCCTGCGGCACGGGCCGGTCCACCAACTTCATCCCGGCCGTTCCCGCGGCCTGGTCCGTTACAACGATCGCCTTCATGGGAATTGTCTCCTCGGTTCATTTGTCTCTTTGGTGGAAATGCGCAGAGAGCGCGGGCGCGCGATCCGCGCTGTCTGCATCGACGGGGCTCCACCAAGCCCGATGGATCGGGATTGCCCCGGTCGCTGGCATCAGCGAGTAGATGCGTTCGCGCCTGGCATAAAACAGTACCAAGATCGCCAATTACGACTGTACCAAGCGCGATCGCTTCCCCCACCCAACTTGATCGTGCCGAACGGGCTCCGCAGATTGTTCCGGCGATCCGAGAGCGCATTGAGACGGAGAATTTTGGATTGCAAAGGCCGCTAGGCTTCATGTCCGCTGTCGGCCAAAGCCGATCTTAGCGGTTGCTTCTGCGATGTCTGGAAGTGCCCCGCAGCTGACCTGCGTTGACCTAAATCAATAAGGGCAGCGCGTCGCTTCTATTTTCTCTGCCGGATGTCCCCTTTCTCTGCATCGAAGTTGCCGACAAACGGAATGTCCTCATGAAACCCATGATCCAGAAGCCGACCATCTCCGTGATGACATTTTGCGGGATGCTTTTCGCTGGAGCGGCTTTTGCGCAAAGCGCCCCCCCGAAGTACTCCGCCAATGTTCCACCGGAAATCACGACACCGGATACGGTGCAGACCAGGATCGGCACCCTGAGGTTCAAGGATGGTGCGCCTGATCCGGAAACCGTGCAGAAGGTCTATGACCAACTCGACTTCGGGCGCGGCATCGAGGCGTTCCTCCAGGGAATTCCGGCCGACTCAGTCTACGCGGTGTGCGAGGGGATCGATAAGGCGGGCGTAAAGAGAAATCATGACTTCGGGATCACTGAAGACCTGATGGATGCACGTTCCTTATTTCTGACCCCGAACTCGACTGTTGTCTACGTTTTCACCTGCATTGATCTAAAAGACGGACCGATGGTCGTGCAGGTGCCACCCAAGGTGCTGGGGCCGGTGGATGATGCCTATTTTCGCTGGGTGACGGACATCGGTCTTACCGGACCTGACCAAGGCAAGGGCGGTAAGTACCTATTCGTTCCTCCGGGCTACGGCGGCAGCGTCTCGTCCGACGGCTACTTCGTCGCCAAGTCTCGCACCAATCTCAACCTCATCTTTTTCCGCGCATTCGTGGAGAATGGTGACATCCCAGCCGCAGTTCGCAGTGTTAAGGCGAATGCGCGCCTGTATCCGCTGTCCGCGGCGGCGAACCCGCCCGCTTCAACGTTCCTCAATACGTCGGGGCTGCAGTTCAACACGATCGGCGCAAACACCTTCCATTTCTATGAAGAACTCGATGCCGTGATACAGAACGAGCCTGCCGATTTTGTCGAACCGGAGACGGTCGGGCTCTTTGCTGCAATCGGAATCAAGAAGGGCAAGCCGTTTGCGCCTGATGCCCGGATGCGGGCTATCCTTACTGATGCGGTTGCGGTGGGCAACGCGACAGCGCGGGCGATCGATTGGGCATCACGTGACCCACGGTCGAAAGTTTATCCCGACCGTCAATGGACGAATGGCTTCATCGGCGGCAGCTATCAATTCCTGGACGGTGCCGAACGAATGCTAGATGCGCGGACGTTGTTCTTCTACTACGCCACCGGCATCACACCTGCGATGGCAGATGCCAAGCCCGGCAGCGGCTCGGCCTATGCCGGCGCATTTCGCGACTCAAAGGGTCGCTACTTCGATGGCAGCAAGACCTATAAGGTGACGCTACCGAATCCAATCCCCATCAATAACTTCTGGTCTTTTGTCGTCTACGATAATCAGACCCGGTCGATGCTGGAGACCGACCAGAAAACTGCAGGTCTCGATAGCAATAGCAAATCTCTGAAGGCTAACGCGGACGGTTCCTACACGGTTTGGTTCGGTCCCAAGGCGCCCGCTGGACAAGAGGGAAACTGGGTCCAGACTTGGCCGGGCAAGGGCTGGAACATCCTCCTGCGTCTCTATGGCCCGCTAGAACCGTGGTTCGACAAGACTTGGAAGCCGGGCGACATTGAGCTGGTCGAATAGAGTCTGCTTCTGGCCCAAAGCGGACATCTTGCCTGGGCCGACTGATCGACGTGCCGTTGCCGGCTGCCGGTAAGGGCCAAGGTGTGAGCACGAAGGCGACCCCCGGCGTAGTGGCTCGAAGGACGACTCATGGAGGTTCGGATGATCCGTCTTAATCTTCTTGCGGCCACCGCCCTGATGATGACGCTGTCGGCATCGGCGCACGGGCAATCCAGGCCCGGCGCGACTGTCGATGATTCGAGAACCGTCTTGCCCCGTACGGCAACGCCGTTTGCAGGACAGATTGGACAGACGTGGCAGCAATCGAGGCCGGATTTTCCCAAGCCTCTCGTGGCCCCGGAAGGAGCGCCCAACGTTCTCCTCATCCTCACCGACGATACGGGCTTCGGACACGCGTCTACATTCGGCGGAGGCGCCGCTACGCCGGTGCTGGAGCAGTTGGCTCGCGATGGGTTACGATACAACCGCTTCCACACGACCGCACTCTGCTCGCCTACCCGCGCCGCCCTCCTGACCGGCCGCAATCATCACTCGGTCGGGACCGGCGTGATCATGGAAATGGCCACGGGTTATCCGGGCTATACCGGCATCGTGCCCAACAGCGCCGTAGGCGTTCCCGAAATCCTGCGCCTCAATGGCTATGCAACCGGCTGCTTCGGCAAGTGGCACAACACGCCCGCGACGGAAGTCAGCGCCGCCGGACCGTTCGAGCGGTGGCCCACCGGCAGCACCTGGGGTTGTGATACTTTCTACGGCTTCATGGCTGGTGAGACCGATCAATACTATCCAGTGCTCTACCGCAATACGACTCCTCTCAACCCGCCGCGCACGCCCGAGCAAGGTTACAGCTTCAGCGAGGACATGGCTGACGAGACGATCGCCTGGATCAACAATGTCGGTGCGACCGATCCCAAGAAGCCGTGGTTCATCTATCTAGCAACCCCCGGGGTGCATGAACCTCACCAGGCGCCAAAGGAGTATCGCGACAAATACAAAGGCAAGTTCGACGCGGGCTGGGACAATTATCGCGAGGAGACATTCGCACGGCAGAAACGGCTTGGCGTCGTCCCGGCTGACGCCAAGCTCCCGCCACTTCCGAAGGAAGTTCCCGCATGGGAAGGCCTCTCGCAAGACGCGAAGAAAGTCTATGCGCGGATGATGGAGAACTACTCGGCCTACCTCGAATATACCGACGCCCAGATCGGACGCGTGATCGGCGCCGTTGCTGCGAAAGGCCAGCTCGACAATACGCTGATCATTTACATCGTCGGCGACAATGGCGCCTCTGCCGAAGGCGGTTTGGAGGGCACCGTCAACGGCATTGCGGGCCTGAACGGCATCCAGCTCGGCTTGCCTGGCCTGTTGGCCAAGTATGACGACATCGGCGGCCCGGAGACCGAGCCGAATATCCCGGTTGGCTGGGCGATTGCCGCAGATACTCCGTTCCAGTGGACCAAGCAGGTGGCGTCGCACTTCGGCGGAACACGCAACCCGATGGTGATCAGTTGGCCGAAGCGCATCCGCGACAAGGGTGGGCTGCGTTCTCAATTCCTTCACTGCATCGACGTCGTTCCTACCATCTTGCAGGCAGTCGGCGTCCCGCAGCCACAGGTCGTCAATGGGGTGCAGCAGAAACCGATAGAAGGCGTCACCTTCCTGTCTACCTTCGATTCTCCGGGCGCGCCCGAGGTCCGCACGACCCAGTATTTCGAGATGATGGGAAACCGGGCGATCTACAAAGACGGTTGGTTGGCCGCGACGCGGCACGGCATCCCCTGGATGACCGCAGGCCAGGCCACCGGTTTCGAGAGCGACGTGTGGGAGCTTTACGATCTCACCAAGGACTTCACCCAAGCCGATAGCGTTGCAGCGCAATCCCCCGAGAAGCTGAAGGAGCTTCAGGCTGCGTTCGACGAGGAGGCACGCAAGTACAACGTCTTTCCTCTGGATGATCGCATGGCCGGTCGCTTCGACCTGTCGAATCGGCCCAACGCGCTCACCGGTCTCACGAGTTTCACCTATGGCCCCGGCGTCGGCTACATCCAGGAGAGCGCCGCGATCAATACGCATCAGGGGTTTTCGATCACCGCGGAAGTTGAACGCAGTTCCGGCTCTGCCGAGGGCGTGATTGCGGCCATGGGCGGAAAGACGTCCGGATGGTCGCTTTTCGTTCGGAACGGGCGGCCGATTTTTTACTACAACTTCTTCAGTATTGCCGGATACCGCGCGGAATCTCCCGGACCCTTGCCGGAGGGCAAGAGCACGGTGCGCGTGGAGTTCACTCCCGAGGAGAAGGGCTATGGAAAGCCCGCAGTCGCAAAACTCCTCGTTAACGGGAGGCAGACGGCAACCGTTCGTGTCGAGAGGACGGTTCCTGTCGGCTACAGCGGTGAAGGGTTCGATGTCGGCGCCGATAACATCTCGGCCGTGAGCCCCGACTACAAGTCGCCGTTCTCATTCAACGGAAAAATCCATAGCGTCACAATCGCAATGGAGAAATAGGCGGCGCGCACCGAGGCAGACCTCGCAGGATGTTTTGCTTTTGCGTTGTTCGAAGGCGCAGCGGATGCGACTCGCCAACCTGCCAGCGAACCCACATCGATCTGGGCCCGAACTGCAGAGTGACGTTCATGGGCGAGCCTGAATGCATTTGATCTAGATCAATAACCAATAGATCACGTGCCGATCAACTTGGGCGGCAGTGAACTTCTGGTCGAGAGATCGGGGAGCGGATTTGGATTTCCGGAAAGTCTCACTCAGGAGAACACTATGACGATGGCCCGAATTGGGTGGTCAATGTGTGCCGCAGTTACACTGGCCGCCGGACTGCACTAAGTTCTTGGTTTTGCAGGCGCCGCGCTTTTAGCCTCCCGAAACCAGCAGTAGAGCCACGGCACATCCGTCACTTTTATGACTCCCTGAGACTAAATTTTTGCGTTCCACGGTCAGCTCGGAGAACAATCCATGTCCCGAAGCAGTCGCGATCCAGCTAGGCCTATCGTTGCTGCAGCAGCGGCGTTGTTGTCGTGTGCAGCAAACATTTCACTTCCCACGTCAGCTAAGGCGCAAACACCCTCAAATCACTCGGTGATCTATCTCAACCAGGGTTGGTCGCAGAACGATCGCGAGTGGTACTATAACTTCTCGCAGGGTTCGGCCATCCTCTCTTATGACATCTTTTTGAATCTGGAAATTGCCAACGACCAAGAGCTGTTCCGGTCGGACGCCAACAGCGTCCGCTACGGCCTGATTCCCGGAGCACCCAACTGGATTAATCCGGACGGTCTACCGATCGGTATGAGCAAGACGACTCTCGCGACTGCGATCGGGGACTGGCCGGCAGGCGACTATGCAGGCCCGACGTGCGCGGCCTGCCACGAAACGCAACTGAACTACAAGGGCAAACGCGTTCGCATCGACGGCGGGGCTGGAAATACGTTTGATATACAAGCCTATATTCAGGCGCTCGACGCAGCGATAGGCGAGACTTTGACTGATGCAGCGAAATTCGATCGGCTCGCGACGCGGCTTGGAGTGGCAGGGCCGGAAGCTAAGGCCAAGTTGCGCGAGCGCTTCGAACGTCAGGCCTCGGCGATACACCAATATGCGACAATAAGCTCTGCAAGTCCCTCGCACTGGGGGCCGGCGCGAATTGATGCCCGCAGCCTGATCAACAACAGGCTGACCGCCATTCTGCCTGGCATCCCCGAGAACACGTCAACGGCTATCGCGCCTGTTAAGCCGCCGTTCCTGTGGAACTCTCCGCAGGGATTGTGGACACAGTGGGCGGCGTATATTCAAAGCCCGCTGGACCGAAACCTGGGCGAGACGATGGGCGTCTTTATGCCCATCAACCTGCACGCCAAAACTCCCGCCGAAGGGCTGTACGATTCTAATGCGGCCATTCCAGAGCTTCAACGCGTTGAAAAACAGTTGGAACGACTGGCGCCGCCAAGCTGGCCGGAGGACGTGTTTGGAAAGATTGACCGCGAAAAGGCCAAGACCGGCAAGGCACTGTTTATGGAGCACTGCGCGAGTTGCCACAATGCATGGCCGTATCGCTGGTCCGAGCCGAACAAATACGGCAAGCGTTTCGTTCTCGTCGGCCTTGTTCCGCAGTCCTATATGGGCACCGATCGCGCGCAGTCCGAGGCCATCCGGCCATTCGCAGTCACTGGTCAATTCAGCAATTCTTTGCCGCCGCAGTTTCGCGGGAAGTATGTTGTTCCCATGTATGACCTCGCACGAACAATACGGATCGCGGTCGAGGAGAAGGCCGTCGCAAAACTGAACCCGTCCCCTGCCGAGCTGGTGGAGCTGAATGGTTATCGAGAACTGCCACAGCCCCCAATACCCGATCAGGTCTGGAAGGCGGCGCCGCGTGACGGCGTATGGGCTACTCCGCCATTCCTCCACAACGGATCAGTACCCAACCTTTACGAGATGCTGGTGCCGGCCGGCGAGCGTTCGAAAAAGTTCTGCATCACCCGCGAGTTCGATCCGATCAAAGTGGGGTTCGACACGACCTGTGGGCCCAACACGTTCGTCTTGGATACAAGCTTGCTCGGAAACACGAACGCGGGTCACTCGTTTCAGGATGGGCCGCGCGGCAACGGTGTTGTCGGTCCCTTACTGAGCGACGATCAGCGGTGGGCGCTTGTCGAATATCTCAAGTCAATTCCGGAAGAGCCGGGCCGCATCACGCCATACGGCGGTCCGCCGGAAACGAGCCAGCCGCAGAAGCCGTGACAAACCCCGCCACGGGCGTGATTGGCGAACCGGTCACGTTCAGGTTGGCGCAGTTAAGCCCGATATGAATGGAGTCTGGCGATGTCCGATCACATCGATGGGCCGAGACAAATCGGCGACCCGTCGGCGGACTTGACCGATCTGTTTGCCTTTACTAGCCCGGAGAACCCATCGCGCACGGTACTGGCTGCGAATGTCTTTCCAACCTGTGGTCGCGACGCAATGTTCTCGAACGCAATCACCCACTCGATCGTAGTTCGGCGTGCAAAACTAAATGGCTTGGGCGACACTACGAAATTCGTGACCTCCGATCCAGAAATCCGTTTCGGTGTCCGTTTCGATTCTCTGGAACGTGGCGCGGCGGGCCAGAAACCCATCCAGCGCGGCACCTGTACGTTTCCCGACGGCCAGACGCTTCGTGTCGTTGTCAATGACGAAAAGGGCGCCTCCACTCCCGATGGTACCTTCCGCGTCTTTGCCGGCCTGCGTTCCGATCCGTTCATCCTCGCATGGATCGTAGCGGCCATGAAGCCGTTTCAAAACCTCCTGCAAAACGACAATGTGCTCTGCATCGTGATCGAGTTCGACACTCGGCGGGTTCTGGAGCCAGACAGAGGCTCCTTGTTTGGTGTCATTGCCGAAACGGTACCGCTGGCCAGACAAAACGCCTTGGTTGGGCACGAGCCTTCACGCCTCGACTGGGTTGGGCGCCCCGAACAGACCAACGTCCGTCTCAATTGTGCGTTTCTCAAAAATGCCGATGATCTCCGCGACCTATGGAACCAGCAAACACCTTTTGCGATTGCAGATCGGTTTCGTTCGTTATTCCTCCAGCGCTTGAAGGACAGCTTGGCGGCCTACGATATGCACGACGGTAAGCAGGATTGGACACCTGCAGCACTAGCGGCAAACGCCAACATGTTTCTCGATGACTTTCTACTGTTCGATGTTGCCAAGCCGATCAACGATACTAGTCACATGGAGATCGAAAAAAGTACCCTTGACGGCAAGACCTATCAAACTGGTGGTGGACGAACGGTCGATGCCAATGTCATCGACATCTTGCTTACATGGATAGTGAACCACGATCGGGAGCCACTTCGCGGCGGCGCGACAAAGGCCACCAAGCCCGGGACGAAAACCTTCCCGTATTTCGCCACACCGAATCTGGACCTGCAACAAGTGTCCGACAGCATCAATCTCGATGCGTCGCCAGACAGGGTTTGGGAATTGGTCGGACAATTCGGCGGCGCCTGGCATCCCTTGGTCGCTCAAATCAAGCTGATCGGCACGGGTGTTGGAGAACTGCGAATTATCGAAACCGTAGACCGTCAGGCGATCATCGAGCGCCTTGATGACCTCGACAACTCCGCGAGATCGTATCGCTACACAAACATCGCTGGCATACCGGCGTCGAATTACACTGGCACATTTCAGGTCAAGCCCAACGGCGCAGGAAGCACCGTCGAGTGGCGGGCGCAGTATCTCGGCAATGGTCAGGGCGATCTCGTCGTCAAAACGATCATCTCCACGCTTTTCAAAACAGGATTGGAGAGCCTGAAGCAGCGCTTTGGAGCCGCGAAGTGAGGCACCTTACGAGACTTGATTGCGTCATACCGCCGACCACCGACGGCGAGATCGCGACAATAAATCTGGAAAGCGCGCGAAGCCGATCCTGGAACAAGTTCTTTGCTGATCCCGCGCGCGACGGGATTGCGGGGACAGTCCTCGAACACGAGCAATTGACGTTGCAGTTTGTCGGCAACTTATCAGCACTGGACCGAGCGGCGCAATTAGCCATCCAACTCGACCAAGCCAAACCTGCATCGGCACAAACGAGGTTGATCCAGGCGCAGGTATCGTCAATGGCACATCGCTTTTCCGATGCGAGGCGTTACCTTGCTGAAGCCGAAATTGGCCGAGCGCCGGCAGCGGAGGTGAATCGCCTTCGATTGTCTATCGATCAGGCGTGCGGAAATGGTCTCGACAGCGTGCTCGATGCACGCCGCCGGATTGCGACCGAAACTGGCGGCATAGAGGATTTGGTCGCGCTTGGATCGTTGCTGGCTGATCTGCGCAACTTCGATGCGGCCGATCATGCTTACAAACAGGCCCTGCAATCATATCGCGACGTCTCGCCGTTCCCTATCGCCAGGATTTGCTTTCAACTCGGCGTGCTTTGGGGCGAACTAGTCCCGAAGCCTGACGCAGCTCTTGCCGGCGCATGGTATCGACGGGCCATCGCAATCCTGCCGATGTACACAAAAGCGCTGATACATCTGGCCGAGATTTGTTTGTCGGAAGACAGCCTGAACGACGCAGAAGAGCTGCTCCGGCGAGTGGTTGCGGTCGGCGATCCGGAGGTAAATTGGCGCCTTGCCGATGTGCTGGCCGCTCAGGGCAGGACTGAAGAATCCGAGGCGCACATGCGGGCCGCCCGCTCCGGGTTCGAAGCGCTGCTCTTACGCCATCTCCTTGCCTTTGCGGACCACGGCGCGGAGTTCTATGCGGGGAGCGGCAGCGATATGTCGCGCGCGCTTGAGCTTGCCCACGTGAATGTCGCGAATCGTCCGACATGTCGTGCGCTCGCACAGTTGCAAGCGATCGAGCTTGCCGCGGAGGCCGCCTCATGATGATCACTCGCAGAATCTTCCTCCTGGGTTCCGGTGCCCTGATTGCACCGACGGCCCTGGCCAACGCGGTGCCACAGCGCCGGGAGCATCAAGACCTGCGCATTTTGGAAGCAAACGACGTCGTCCTGAAGATCGTCGGCTGGAGTAACGGTGGCGATGATGCGAATGCGGTATGGATCACGATCAGTCCATCGTGGCGAACCGCATGGCGCTAGTATGTGTCGTCGCGGGGCTCTGAGCTGAGGTCGCCACGGACCAATAACGGAAATTTCGCTGTCCTATTAAGGAGGTGGCGCATGGAGTAAGCTCCGGCGGAGCTCACCAATTCAGCAACACGCCTCCGGCACCGCGTGCATCCTGGAGAGGAGACTCAGATGAGCACTCACTCGATAAGAGTATTGTTTGCGACCGGCCTGCTAAGTGCAGCCCTCACAAGCGGTGCAATTGGTCAGCAAGACCAGCAGCTCGGCAAGGTGACATTCCCCACCTCCTGCGATCCCGCTGTACAAGCCGAGTTCGACCGCGGCGTCGCCATGCTGCATTCATATTGGTTCCTGATCGCTCGCAGGAAATTCGAAGCAATACTGCAACAAGACCCCGCCTGTGCCATGGCATATTGGGGCGTGGCGATGGACCTCCTTGGCAATACACTCGCAACGACGCCGACAAATGCGGATGCTCAGGCCGCCTGGGACGCTCTGGAAAAAGCGCGGGCGGTCGGACCGAAGACTCTGCGTGAGCGGGACTGGATCGAGGCGCTGAGCGCCTATTTCCGCGACTACAACCGGGCGCCCGTTGATGCCCGTCTGGCGGCCTACAATGCTGCGATGGAGCGGATGGTGCAAACCTATCCTGACGACTACGAGGCCAAGGCGTACTACGCGCTCACCCTACAGGCTTCCGCGCAGAAGAACGACCTGACATACGCCAACCAGCTGAAATCCGCGGCACTCCTGGAAAGCCTGTTCGAACAGAACCCGCAACATCCGGGTGTGACGCATTACCTCATTCACGCCTACGATTTTGCTCCACTTGCCGAAAAGGGTATTGCGTCAGCCCGTCGCTACGCCGGCATCGCTCCAGCGGTGCCGCACGCGCGGCACATGCCGTCTCACATCTATTCCATGGTCGGGCTCTGGGAGGAATCCATCGCCTCAAACGCCTTGGCCCTTGAGATCCAGCCCGACTACTATCACGCATCGGACTTCACGGTGTATGCGCATCTGCAGCTCGCTCAAGACGCCAAAGCCGACGCGATGATCAAGAAGTCGCTGGCCACAGCCGATCGCGGCGACCGACCGATCAACTTCGTCAATTTCACTGCCAAGGCCGCCATGCCGGCGCGCTATGTCTTGGAGCGTGCCGACTGGGCGGGTGCTGCCGCTCTGCCGATGACACCGACCAAATATCCTATGGCGGATTCGTTGATCCGCTTCACGCGCGGTCTCGGCATGGCACGTGTCGGCGATATCGCCGGCGCCAATAAAGAGATCGAGGAGATGAAAGTGTTGCGCACGACGCTGCAGGGGGCTGATCAATCCTACTGGGCCGAGCGCACCGAAGAGCAAATGCTTGCCGTTTCCTCATGGGTCGCACTGAAGGAAGGTGACCACGATCGGGCCCTCAAGTTGATGCGGGCAGCTGCCGACAGCGAAGACGGCAGTCTCAAACACGTGGCTATGGAGAATCGCCTCTTTCCGTTGCGCGAACAGCTGGCTGAATTGCTCCTGGAGGTGGGACAGCCCATAGCCGCACTGAACGAGTATGAGACCGCACTCAAGCAAACTCCCAATCGCTTCCGCGCCTTCTTGGGCGCCGCACGCGCTGCCGACCGCGCCGGCGACCGCCAGAGGTCAACCGAGTATTATAGCAAGCTAATGGAGCTCGCGAGGAACGCCGATACGGAGCGGCAGGAAATCCGCGAAGCCAAAGCTCAATTGCGGAATGACACCGTGGGTACTTCACGACAATGATGCTTCGGCTGTTCGACCCATGCTCAAGAGCGCCGTCAATGTAAGAACGACAACGCTGATCCCGGCAATCGCTGCAGCGACGGTGCTCGGTGGGCTTGTCGCTTGCTTCGCCGTCTCCACGAATGACCGGACGGATTGGGAGATCAGGCTGCCGTTCAGCGGGTCCAACGGCAAAGGGACGACCGCAGTCGCGACCGAAGCCTGGCCGATCTGCACCACCATGGCATCGATGGCGGCGGATGCTGAGTGGGTGGAGCTCGACCCCGATTTCAAAGCGGGCAAGAGGGCGCTTGCCGCTTCGGACTGGAATGGTGCCATTGTATCGTTCATGCGCGCTGCCCTGCGTGATCCGCTCAATGCCGATATCCAGAACTACGTTGGTTATTCCTATCGACGTTTGCGCCAACTCGGGCCGGCTATTGGACACTATCAGCAGGCGCTGATGCTAAATCCGCGCCACCGCAGCGCGCACGAACATCTTGGCGAGGCTTATCTGGTGCTCGGCGAGCCCATCAAAGCTGAGCAACACCTGGCCGCATTGGAAAATCTCTGCCTCCTCCTTCCTTGCCAGGAATATGACGATCTCAAGCGCGCCATCGCAGCATACAGAAACTCAGCTCCACATTGATGGTAGATCGGCCGCTTAAAAGTCGGCACCGGGAACGGTCGGCAACACACGCCCTAGGTGAAAATCGCTGCGCATGTCGCTTGCTGGCCCCAAAGTCGACGTTCGTCCACCCCGCATCGATGTCGCTCTTTGGCGGAAGCAGACGCGGTGTTTATCAGTACGCCTCTCAGGCCCTTCGCATCAGTTTCAGTGACGCCGCCAGCCGCAAACTGCGCTTGCCGTCGAACGCGACGCCTTCGAGCTCGGCGCTCCCGGTCGTGCAGGTCCCGGAGAAGCCGATCCCGACCTCGCAGCCGCCGAAGACGGGGTTTTCGCTCCTGGACGGCGTATGCTCCTGGTGAAGGATTTCGCCCTTCCAGCGGCCGTCCGCCGACGAATAGGAGCCGAGATAGTAGAACGACGCATCGCCGCCGAGGATGCGGCCGTCCATCAGCAGCATCACGCCGGAGAGCTCGGCCTCGACGCCGTCGAGGGCGCGGATGTGGATGGAATAGAGCCCGTTCACGATGCTGTCGGGTCCGACCGTGCCGCGCGGCGGCAGCGCCTCGTCATCGAGCGGCGCGAGGTTGGCCCAGAACACGCTGTCGGGCATCGGATCCGCCTTGCCCTCGAGCAGGATCGTCGACCCCTCCGTCCTGCCGCGCACCTTGATCGCGGCGACGTCGGTTCCCATCAGCGGCTTGTAGTTGGGATCGTCGTTGTGGCGCTCGGTGATGACACTGGCTTCGATCGCGCCGTCCCTGACGTCGTAGGTCCCGAGATGCGCGAAGGCGGAATTGCCGCCCAGCATCTTGCCATTGTGCAGGCACATGATGCTGCGGCCGAAGGCGCCGCCAATGCCGTATTCAACCTTGTAGAGTCCGTCCAGCAAAATCGTAAACCCGCAAAATCGGAAAAAGAATCGCGGGCTACCTAGCACTGTCGCCGCACCGAGGCCATCCGGCTTTTCCGCGCAGGGCCGCTCGCCGGGGCCACTCGCTGCATCATTCCATTATGCCCCTGTTTTGCCCGACGGAGCAAGATGATTTCGCCAAATCCGCAATATGCGATTGCGAGCCCGCAGCGCCTTCAACGATCAAAGTGATTTCAACGACTTGGCTACTGTGCATGGGGTTGTTTTCGACTTTTTTGCCTTGCGCGGCTGCAGACGATCCCTGTTGCGTCAATGCCGCTTGAAGTACTGCACCTCGCGCTCGTGTTTCTCGGCCGCCGCGCGGCTCCTGAACGTGCCGAGGTTGCGGCGTTTGCCGGTCCTGGGGTTCACCTTGCGTGAATAGAGCCGGTATTCGCCGGATGCGAGCTTGCGGATCATGATTGCGCCTCCTGCTTGTCGAGGATTCAACGGACCGTGTCCGGGCTGGTTCCTTTCGAACCTGCCAGCGCAAGCGCGCGACGAAGGGGGCATGAAAAGGACAGAACCATCAGCCGAGGAGCAGATCGCAGCGATCGTCGCCAGCGCGGCGAAGCAGCCGCTGCTCGACGCAGCCTTCGAGATATGGTGCCGCCGCTACCGGCTGGACTCCATCGAGGGTCGTCCGACCGACGAGGAGGTGCGCATCTATCGCACCCTCACCCCGCAGCAGATGGACGAGAAATACCGCTACGGCCGCGACCATGCCCATGAAGGGCCGATGTTCGGCTATCTCAAGCGCGCCCATCCACGCGCCAATGACGACGCAATCCGGCAGGCCATCATCACCGCCGTCAAATTCGAGGACGCGACCTTCACGCATTTCAACTGGGACGGCGATTTCTGGGACTGCGTCGTGCGCGCGGTCGCACGGGCCGCCGCGCAATATCCTGATTTCCTCGAGACGACCTATCGCGACGCCCGCAACAACGTCGCCTACTACAGGAAGTAAGCCAAAGCGTTTTCGAACGAAGTGGATGTCGGTTCGCGTCAAGAAAACGCGTCAAACAAGAATCTAGAAGCACAGCGTGGTGACGAGCTTGCCCTGCTTGTCCTTGATCGCATAGGGACAGCGTATCCGCTCCAGCGCCTTCTTGGCATCCTCGTCGCCGAGCGCCGCAGCGCGCTCGTAATAGGCCTTCGCGGCGTCCTTGTCCTTGGGACCGCCGCGGCCGTCCTGCGCGAAGGCGCCCATCCGCTCCAGCGCGCCGGGATGGTTTTGCGCCGCCGCCTTCTCGAACAGCGCGCGCGCCGCGACGTCGTCCTTCTCGCCGCCGTTGCCGTTGGAGAGCATCAGGCCGAGCTGATACTGCGCTTCCGCGTTGGTCTCGGCGGCCTTGCCGAGCAGCGTACGCGCCTGCGCGGGATCGGCTGGCGCACCACCGCCAGCGCCACCGAGCGCGGCAAGATTGCTGACACCGCGAGGATTGCCTGATTGCGCCGCCCTCTCGAACAATTTGCGTGCCTGTGCCTCGTCCCTGGCGACGCCGGAGCCGGTGCCGTAGGCCACGCCGAGCTCGACCATCGCCGCCGTCGATCCTTTGTCGGCGGCCTTGCGCCAGGCAGCGATCGCCTCCGCCGTCTGCCGGTTGGCCGCATAGGCGCGGCCGAGCGCGAACATCGCGCGCCGCGACGATGGTGCGGCCTGCTTGCAGAACTTGATCGCGGTCGCGACGTCGAAGGAAGCAAGCTCCGTCACGCCCTTCACATCGGCCGGCTTGTCGGGATCGCTGGGATCGGCCGCCACCCGGTCGCACAGGACGAGATCGGCCGATTGGGCCTGCGCCGACAACGGCGTTGCGAGCGTGAGGAGGATGGCAAGGAGACAAGTCCGCATGGGCATCACGTTGCGTCTCTGCTCAGGCAAATTCAAGGCTCGAGTCCCGATTGGCGCAGCACCGGGACGACCTCCGGCGATGCCAGATAGCGCAGCAGCCGATCGGCCGCTTCGGCCTGTTTCGCGTTGGCGATGCGGCCGGCGGAGAACACCGCCGGCGTCTGCAAATCGTGCGGGATCGGGCCGACCACCTCGATGCCGTCGACTTGCTTCAGCTCGCTGATCTGCTGCACGGCGAGATCAGCCTCGCCGGTCACGAGCCGCTCAGCGGTAAAGCCCTGCTCGACGATGGTGGCCTTCGCATTGATGTCGGCCGCGATGCCCCATCGCTGGATCAGCTGGGCAAAATAAACACCGCTCGCGCCCAGCCGCGAATAGGCGACGGACCGTGCCGAGAGCAGCGACTTGCGCAAGGCGGCTTCGCTGGAGATGTCGGGATGCACCTGCCCTGCCCGCACCGCAATGCCAACGAAAGAGCGCGCCAGATCGGCCGCGCTACCTGCGAGCACGCGGCCCTCGCCGATCATCTCGTCGAGCCCCTCGCGGGTGAGGATCACGAGATCGGCGGCCTCGCCGTCGCGCAAGCGCTTCAGGAGTGCCAGCGTCGGCGCGAAGTCGGCATCGACGTGGAGGCCCGATGCGGTCTCGAAGGCGGAGGACAGGCCGCGCATCGCGCCCATCAGGCCAAGCGTCGAGAGCATGCGAATTTTTTCCATGAGCAATTCCAGTCGGGATCAGGCGCGGTGCATCAGCTTGAGCGCGGCGGTCAGGCGCAAGGAGCGCTTGCCGGCGAGCGCCGTCGCCTCCAGCACCGCCTGCTCCGCGTCATAGGTGCCGGAGAAACCGATGCCGACCTCGTGGCCGCCGAAGATCGGATCGTCCTTGGCCGGCGTGTGCTCCTGGTTGAGGATCTGGCCCTTCCAGCGCCCGTTGGCGGCGGTGTAGCTGCCGAGATAGTAGAACGAGGCATCGCCGCCGAGGATGCGGCCCCGGTTGAGCAGCATCACGCCGGTCAGCCCGCCATCGACGCCATCGAGCATGCGCAGATGCACCGAATAGAGCCCGTCGGCGATACCGGCCTCGCCGACGCCACCCGCGATCGGCACCTCGTCTTCGGTGATCGGCGTCATCAACGACTGGAACGGCACGCCGGGCAGCTCCTTGAGCTCGCCCTTGAAGCGATAGAGCTCGCCGTCGGGCCAGCCCTTCGCCAGCAAGGTCGCATCGTCGGTGCCGGCCATGGCGCGATAGTTCGGGTCGGGATTGTGGCGGACGGTCTTGATGACGACGTCGACGCCGCTGTCGGTCTTCTCATAGCTGCCGATATGGGCGAACGCCGAATTGCCGCCGAGCATCTTGCCGTTGGCGGCATGCATCACGCTCCGGCCGACGGCGTCGCCGAGCTGAAATCTGACCTTGTAGAAGCCTTCAAACACCAGCCGTGTCCCCGGCCCCGCGCGCATCCAGGCGCATTCTATCCCGGTTTCGCTGGCGATGGACAGACGTCAGGCCGGCATGGCCGGCAGACCCACAACAACGGCTGTCACCAGAATGCAAAAATCCGCCGGAGCCTTGTCGCTCCGGCGGATTGAAGTCCAACCCAGGCCAGCCCCCCAGCCCGAGCCGGGAGGAGCTTAGGCGGCGGCCTTCTTGTCGGCCGGCACGGACGCGATCGTCTTCAGGATCTGCGAAGCGATCTGGTATGGGTCGCCCTGCGAGTTCGGACGGCGGTCTTCCAGATAGCCCTTGTAGCCGTTGTTGACGAAGGAGTGCGGAACGCGGATCGAAGCGCCGCGATCGGCAACGCCGTAGCTGAACTTGTTCCACGGCGCGGTCTCGTGCTTGCCGGTCAGACGCTTGTCGTTGTCCGGGCCGTAGACGGCGATGTGGTCCATCAGGTTCTTGTCGAAGGCTGCCATCAGCGCCTCGAAATACTCCTTGCCGCCGACCGTACGCATGTACTCGGTCGAGAAGTTGGCGTGCATGCCGGAGCCGTTCCAGTCGGTGTCACCGAGCGGCTTGCAGTGGAATTCGATGTCGATGCCGTACTTCTCGGTCAGGCGCAGCATCAGGTAGCGGGCCATCCACATTTCGTCAGCGGCCTTCTTGGAGCCCTTGCCGAAGATCTGGAATTCCCACTGGCCCTTCGCGACTTCCGCGTTGATGCCCTCGTGGTTGATGCCGGCCGCGAGGCAGAGGTCGAGATGCTCCTCGACGATCTTGCGGGCGACGTCGCCGACGTTCGAGAAGCCGACGCCGGTGTAGTACGGACCCTGCGGCGCCGGATAACCCGAGGTCGGGAAGCCGAGCGGACGGCCGTCCTTGTAGAAGAAGTATTCCTGCTCGAAGCCGAACCAGGCACCGGAATCGTCGAGGATGGTGGCGCGCTTGTTGGACGGATGCGGGGTCTTGCCATCGGGCATCATGACTTCGCACATCACCAGCACGCCGTTGGTGCGGGCGGCATCCGGGAACACCGCGACCGGCTTCAGCACGCAATCGGAGCTGTGGCCTTCGGCCTGCTGGGTGGAGGAGCCATCGAAGCCCCAGAGCGGAAGCTGCTCGAGCGTCGGGAACGACGCGAATTCCTTGATCTGAGTTTTGCCGCGCAAGTTCGGAGTCGGCGTATATCCGTCGAGCCAGATGTACTCGAGCTTATACTTGGTCATTGAGCCTCTCTGTAGATGATGCGAAAGGTGGGGTTGAGAGCCCCGCACGTTTGTACCCGGCCATCATCGGCCGCCCCCCTACAAGCATTTTGCGTGCCAAAAGGCCGCAGTGCGGGAGGTTGTCCACTGCGGCCGGCACGGGCCAGGCGGCCGCAAGCCGTCCACAACGGCGTGCGTCATAGAAGCGCACCTTCGCGTGAAGCTGCACTGCAAAAATCCCGCTGAAATCGCCTGTTTCTGGAGCAAGTGACCCGACGCCGGAGGTTGCCGGTGAAACGCGCATCAACGTCCAGCAATTTTCGCAAAGCCGGAGGCCCCTGCCTAGCAACCTTTGGAATGGCCCAGGCGTTAGTCATCAGAAGGGTGCCTTAGGCGATGCAGAGGGTCGACTGCCTACAAATTGGGCGGCAACTGATTTCCTTTTCAGCACTTTCCTATTCTGGATGCGCGGCCGATATGGGGATTCCAGTAACCACAATCGAACGAGTCGGGCGCACCATGGAGGCCAAGGCGCTTCGACCCAGGAGCAAATCGCAATGATGAACAATGGTCTGAGTCACGGATCTGCGACGATCTACCAATTCCCCGCCGGGGGCCGCGCGGCTCTCGCCGGACGCCGCTATGGCGAGACCCGCCTTCCCGCCGATCAAGCTTCGCTTCCCGCGAACGTCTCGATCTGCAGCGACAGCTGGTACCACCAGGAAGCGGTCGACGAAGCCAAGCCGAAATGGGATCGCTGATGCCTGTGGCTGGTTTGATACCGCCGCGCTCTCTTGAGCGATCGGTGCAGTTTGAAAAAGGGTCGGAACAACGAAGTTTCGGCCCTTTTTGATTCTCGTTGGCCTCCGGGCTAGAGCCCAGGCTTTTCGACCACCGCGCAGGCCGTGACCGGCCGCTTCAGATGCTTGACCGTGGTGGCCCCGGTCTTGGGAATCCTCAGTGTGATACCCGCCCCCGAATAGCGCGCGCCCGAGACGGTCAGTCGCTTGGCGAGCGTGACGGGCTCGCCGTCGATCTGGAGGAAGGCGCGCTTGTCGCCGTCATAAAACCCCACGATGAACTGCGTACCATCAGCACAGCGGTAGGTCCGGAAGGTCTGCGCATCAGCCTGCCGCGCACTGGTCATTCCAGCCGCCAGCATGGTGATCCCCCAAAGAATGGCCTTGTGCCGGCCCATGATCGCCCCCTGTAATAGACCTCAAGGACGCCAGCCGTGCGTCCGACGGAACCATAACCCAAGCTGAGCTCATGCAAGACTCTTCCCTAAAAGACTCCCCTGCCCGTCACCTCGCCTTGCAAGGCGCCAGCAATTTTCGCGACCTCGGCGGCTACGCCACGACTGACGGCCGCACTACGCGCTGGCGCCACATCTTCCGCTCCAACCATCTCGGCCAGCTCACCGCTGCCGACATCGAGATCGTGCGTTCACTGGGGGTCAAAAGCGCGTTCGATTTTCGCGGCGTCGAGGAGCGCGCGGCCGGCGTCTGCGTGGTGAACGAGATCACCGTGCATTCGCTGCCGATCGAGCCGACAGTGGTGGCCGCGCTGCGCGCCGAACTCGCCAGGGGCGCGCTGACTGCGCCGGTCGCGCTCGAGCTCATGCGCGAGTCCTATCGCAACTATGTGCGCCACAACACCCACAGCTTCCGCGCGCTGTTCGGACATCTTCTGGAAGACCGCGCACCGCTCGTCATTCACTGCACCGCCGGCAAGGACCGCACCGGCTTTGCCAGCGCGCTGATCCTGCATGCGCTGGGTGTGCCCGATGACGTGATTGCCGAGGACTATCTGCTGACCAACCAGCACTACAAACGCGATGCCACGGCGGCAATCGACCTGCCCGAGGACGTTCGCAACGCCATCGGCAACGTCGAGGCCTCGTATCTTGCCGCGGCTTTCGAAGCCGTCGGCAAGGAGTACGGCGATCTCGAAACCTACTTGCGCGATGGTCTCAAGCTCGGCACAGCAGAGCAAACCGCGCTGAAGGCGCGTTATCTGCAATCGTAAGCGGCCGCGCCGGGAGAACGACGATGCAAGGCAAGGTTCTGATCGTGACCGGCGCGCTCGGTGCGCTTGGCAAGGTTGTCGCCGAGACAGCGTTGGCGCGCGGCGCACGCGTGGCCGGCATCGATCACGCCCCCTCGCAGATGTCGGCAACGCCTGAAAGGATCGAGATCGGCGGCGTCGATCTATCCGACGCGGCACAGGCGAAGACAGCGGTCGAGGCGGCTGCAAGGCACTTCGGCAGCGTCGATGCGCTGATCAACATCGCCGGCGGCTTCGCCTTCGAGACCGTGACCGACGGCGACATCAAGACGTGGCAGCGCATGTATGCGCTCAACGTGCTGACGGCCCTCAACACCTCGCGCGCGGCGCTGCCGCATCTCGCCGCGTCCGGGGCCGGCCGCATCGTCAATATCGGCGCCATGGGCGCTCTTCAGGCCGGCTCGGGCATGGGCCCCTATGCCGCGTCGAAGGCAGGCGTGCATCGCCTGACCGAGGCGCTCGCGAACGAGTGGAAAGGCAAGGTGACCGTGAACGCCGTGCTGCCCTCGATCATCGACACCAAGGCCAACCGCGCCGACATGCCGAAAGCGGATTTCTCCAAATGGGTGACGCCGCAGGAGCTCGCCGAGGTGATCCTGTTCCTCGCCAGCGATGCCGCGAGCGGCGTTACCGGCGCGCTGATCCCGGTGGGCGGACGGGTGTAGTCGCACTCCGGTCGGATCGTCCGAGCGGAGGCTCTGATTCAATCGGAGCAGCGAACGCTCTAGACTGCCCCCAACTGATTCTCCGATCGGAACACCTGTGGAAACCACGCTCTATTTGCCCGTCAAACGCTTCCTCGAAGAGCTCGGCTTCACGGTCAAGGGCGAGATCGGCGGCTGCGATCTCGTGGGCCTTAGCGCCGGCGATCCGCCTGTCGTCGTGATCGGCGAGCTCAAGCTCGCCTTCAATCTCGAGCTGATCCTGCAGGCGGTCGACCGCGCACCCGCCGGCGACGAGGTCTGGATCGCTGCAAAAATGTCCGTGCGCGGCAAGGGGCGCGAGAGCGATGCGCGTTATCGCAATCTCTGCCGCCGCCTCGGCTTCGGTATGCTTGGGGTGACTGACCGCGGCCAGGTCGAGGTGCTGGTGAAGCCGCCGACGGCAGCGCCACGCCGCGAGCCCAAGGTCCGATCGCGCCTGGTCGCCGAACATCAGCGCCGCCAAGGCGATCCCGTGCTCGGTGGCAGCACCCGCGCGCCGATCATGACGGCCTATCGCCAGCAGGCGCTGGCCTGCGCCTCGGCGCTCGCGGGAGGCCCGCGGCGCGTAAGCGAATTGCGCCAACGCTGTCCCGATGCCGGCAAGATCATGCTTAATAATGTGTATGGCTGGTTTGAACGCGCCGAGCGGGGAATTTACGGGCTGACCGAGGCCGGGCGCGCGGCGCTGAAACGCTGGCCGCAGGCGCCGGTGAACGACACCGCCCGCGAGGCATCCCTGCCCTAGCGGCAATCTATCGGGAGACTTCAAATGATCGTTGTGACCGGCAGCGTAACGGTCCGCACCGAGACGTTCGAGGAAGCACGCCGCCTGAGCCTCGAACATGTTCATCGGTCGCGAGGGGAGCCCGGCTGCATCTCCCATGCCGTGCACATCGACTGCGAGAACCCGCTCAGGCTGGTGTTCTTCGAGCAATGGGCCGACCGCGCCGCGCTCGCCGCCCACTTTGCGGTACCTGCATCCGGCGAATTCGTGCGCACCTTGCGCTCATTGGCCACAGGGCCCGCCACACTCGAGCTTTATGACGCCAGCAGGCTCGAGAAGCTGTGAGTGCATAGCTGAGATGCCACACCAAATTCATATTGCAATGCAACATTGACGGCACTAGGTATCCCGGCATCAAAACGAGGCCGTTATGAGCGCAGACTGGAATACCAAATATGGCACGCGGCGCGTGCGCCACGATCCCCCGACCCTGGACGAGGCGATCTTCGCTGCCGTCGGCATCACCGATGACCACGAGCAGCAGGCCGAGATCGCGGCAGCGCTGATGGGCATGCCGCTCGAAGTCGTGCAGGCCGAGGTGAAGAAGCAGGCCCGCACCAACAGCCGCATCACCGCCACGCGCGTGATCGCAGGCGAACAGGGTGCGCAGCGCTCCGTGGTGGTCGAACGCCGTGTCGTCCGCCGCTTCGGCAACGACAAGCGCACCGGCACCTGAGCGCTTAATTCCTTATCCCCAATACGGAAAGCGGACCGGTCTTGCCGGTCCGCTTTTTGATTCCAGTCCGCATTTGGTTCAGGCGGCGCGATTGCCGTACATCGCGGAGATCAGCTTCCAGCAGGTGCTGTTGAAGCTGAGCAAGGCGCGGCTGGCCGTGAACGGAGAGGCCGCGAGATCGGCGAGCTCGTCCTCGGGCGACTTGGCAAGATCGATGGTGCCGGTCGATTCGCCATGACGGAATTGCAGATTCGCCCCGAACTTCCTGGCGAGCGCCCGCATGGCGTGATTCTCGGCGCCGGTGGTGATGCGCAGGCGCTTGTAGCCCTTCCAGCGCGCTTCCGCGATCAGCCGGCTGAACAACACGGTGCCGACGTTCTGGCGCCGTGCGGAGGCTTCCACGCTGAAGGCGACCTCAGGCAGCGAATCGTCCTCCGGCGGATGCAGCTCGGCTGCACCGCGGACCACGCCATCGACGATGTAAGCGACAATCACGGTGCCGTCCTCGGCGCAGCGGGCGGCGTAACGCTCGATGAAGCTGTCGTCGAGAAACCCGTTGAAACGGTCGTGCCGGCTTCCGGCGTCGAGCCTCAGCAGGTGATCGCGCAGAAGCGGCAATTCTTCCTGCTGGCTCAAGGTCCGCACATAGCCCGGAACGGACATCGTGCGGGTCGTATCTTCAAGTACCACGTCAAAACTCCTCTTGGTGTCCCTCGAGGAGGCGTTCGAATCCCTAGGCCTCCTATATTGTGCGACGCAGCATGTTTTTCAAGACGGGAACCTGCCCAAGTTTCGGGCATCGGAAGCGACTAATTCGTTAACAAAATCAAGCCCCCGTAATCATACGAGGACGAGCTGCGTCTGAGTGACCACGGCGACGAGCTTGCCGTCTTCGGTCTCCAGCCGGGTGCTCCAGACCTGGGTCCGCCGCCCCCGATGGACCGGTGTCGCTGTGGCGATGACGGTGGTTCCCTCCTTCGCCCCACCGATAAAATTGGTCTTGCTCTCCAGCGTCGTGGTGCCCTTGGCATCCTCCGGCAGATTGATCACGGTCGCGGCCGCACCGACGGAATCGGCGAGCGCCATCACCGCGCCGCCGTGGATGGTGTGGTGGAGCGTGCAGAGGTCGGGCCGGACCGTCATGCGCGCCACCACGCGATCCTTCCCGGCTTCGACGAACTCGACGCCCTTGAGCTCGGCAAACGGCATCTTCATCGCTTTAAGTTTCTCGAGCGGCGTCATCGGATCTCCTCCCAATTCCTTGTTGTCTCAGCGTGAATTGCTTCGCGCGGCAAAGCAATGACGTCCGAGGTAATGGCCCTGCTGACATCGGCGACCGCATTTGCGCATATGCTCTTCCCATGCGCCACTTCCCGCCCCGCCGCATCGTCTGCCTGACCGAAGAGACGGTTGAAACGCTGTACCTGCTCGGCGAGCAGGACCGCATCGTCGGCGTCTCCGGCTATGCCGTCCGCCCGCCGCAGGTGCGGCGGGAGAAGCCGCGGGTGTCAGCCTTCGTGTCGGCAGACATCCCGAAGATCCTGGCGCTGGAACCGGACCTGGTGCTGGCGTTCTCCGATCTTCAGGCCGCTATCGCCGCCGACCTCGTCCGCGCCGGTGTCGATGTCCACGTCTTCAACCAGCGCGACGTCGCCGGAATTCTGGCAATGATCCGCACGCTCGGTGCGCTGGTCGGCGCGGCTGAGCCTGCCGAGGTGCTGGCTCACGGGCTCGAACGGCGCCTCGCAGAGATAGCGGCGGCGCCACGTCCCTCCTCGCGACCAAAAGTCTATTTCGAGGAGTGGGACGATCCGTTGATCTCCGGCATCGGCTGGGTGTCCGAGTTGATCGAGATCGCCGGCGGTGAGGATATGTTTCCGGACCTGCGGCTCCGGCAGGCCGCGAAGGATCGCATCGTCTCGGCTGAGGCGGTGCGCAAGGCCGCGCCCGACGTGATCCTCGCATCATGGTGCGGCAAGAAGGTCGTCCCTGCCCGCATCAAGCAGCGCGATGGCTGGAGCGAGATTCCGGCCGTGCGCGACAATCGTATCGTCGAGATCAAATCGCCGATCATATTGCAGCCGGGGCCAGCCGCGCTGACGGATGGGTTGGATGCGATGGTGCAGGCGCTGTGGGGCGCTTGATCTCTCCGCCGTCATTGCGATCGAAGCGAAGCAATACAGACTGCTCCTGCGGAGGGCTTCTGGATTGCTTCGTCGCAAGAGCTCCTCGCAACGACGGCTGGGTCGCCGACCGTCTTCACGTCACCGCATTGACGACCTGATATTCCGGCCGCCGCCATACCTCGCCTGCGATCACCTCCTCGATGATCTCCGCCGCCCGCACGATCTCGCTCTCGCCGATGTAGAGCGGCGTGATGCCGAACCGCATGATCTCAGGCGCGCGGAAATCGCCGATGAGGCCGCGGGCGATCAGGGCCTGCATCGCGGCGTAGCCGCCGTCGAAGGCGAAGGAGACTTGTGAGCCACGGCGCTCGTGCGCGCGCGGGGTAACGAGCTTGAGCTGCGGGCAGCGGCGTTCGACTTCAGCAATCAGCAAGTCGCCGAGCGCCAGCGAGCGGGCGCGGACCTCCGCGATCTCGACCCGGTCCCAGATGTCGAGCGAGGCCTCCAGCGCCGCCATGGCGAGCACCGGCGGGGTGCCGACGCGCATCCGCTCGACGCCGCCTGCGGCGGCGTAGGCAAGCTCGAACGCAAACGGTTTTGCGTGGCCCATCCACCCCGACAGCGCGGCGCGCACGTTGTCGGCATGGCGCGGCGCGACGTAGAGGAAGGCCGGCGCGCCGGGGCCGGCGTTGATGTATTTGTAGGTGCAGCCGGCGGCGAAATCGGCGCCGCAGCCGGCGAGATCGACCGGGAGCGCGCCGGCCGAATGCGCGAGATCCCAGACCGTGACGATGCCGAGCGCATGCGCCTTCGCAGTCAGCTTCGCCATGTCATGGCGCCGTCCGGTGCGGTAGTCGACCTCGGTGATGTAGAGGACCGCGACCTCCTCCGACAGCGCGGCCTCAATCTCCTCCGGTGCCACCAGGCGCAATTGATGGCCACGGCCGAGCGTCGCGATCAGGCCCTCGGCCATGTAGAGATCGGTCGGAAAGTTTCCAGTGTCCGACAGCACGACCTTGCGCGATGCGTTCATGTCGAGCGCGGCGGCGAGCGCCTGATAGACTTTGAGCGACAGCGTATCGCCCACCATCACGGAGCCCGCTTCGGCGCCGATCAGCCGCGCGATGCGATCGCCGACGTGGCGCGGCTGGGCGTACCAGCCCGCGGTGTTCCAGGCGCGGATCAGCTCGTTGCCCCACTCGGCCGTGATGACGTGGCTGACGCGCTCGGCAACGCCAAGCGGCAGCGCGCCGAGCGAATTGCCGTCGAGATAGACCACCCCGTCGGGCAGCTGGAACAGGGCCCGGGTGTCGTCATAGACGCGAAGCTTGGCCTTGAGAGTAGACATCCTGGGCATCTCTACAGAATCGTGCGCACGCGCCAAAGTTCGGGGAACAGCTCGACCTCCAGCATGCGCTTGAGATAGCTGACGCCACCGGTGCCGCCGGTGCCACGCTTGAAGCCGATGACGCGCTCGACCGTCGTGACGTGGTTGAAGCGCCAGCGCCTAAAGTAGTCCTCGAAATCGACCAGCTTCTCGGCGAGCTCGTAGAGCATCCAGTGCGTCTCCGGCGCCTCGTAGACGATACGCCAGGCCTGCAGCACGCCCTCGTTGAAGCTGTGGGTCTCGCGGACGTCGCGGGCGAGCACCGCGGCCGGCATCTTGAGCCCGTGGCGGTCAGCGAGCCGCAGCACCTCGTCATAAAGGCTCGGTGTCGCGAGCTCCGCTTCGAGCAGCCTGGTCGTTTCCACATCATGCGCGTGCGGCTTGAGCATGGCGTGGTTGCGGTTGCCGAGCAGGAATTCGATCAGCCGGTACTGGCGCGACTGGAAGCCCGAGGACTGGCCGAGCTGCGAGCGGAAACGGGTATATTCGCTGGGCGTCATGGTGCGCAGCACGTCCCAGGCGTTGTTGAGCTGCTCGAAGATACGCGACATCCGCGCCAGCATCTTCATCGCGGACTGCACTTCGTCTTTGGCGATGGCGCGGCGTGCGGCGCTGAGCTCGTGGATGGCAAGCCGCATCCACAGCTCCGTGGTCTGATGCTGGATGATGAACAGCATCTCGTCATGGGCTTCCGAGAGCGGATGCTGCGCGCCGAGGATCGCATCCAGCGCCAGATAGTCGCCGTAGGACATGCGTCGGGCGAAATCGGTCTCGGCGCCTTCCTTTGTGGGGTCGTAATCGCTGGACGTCATGGCAGGCCCTTTCGATCGATCATCCCTCGCCTCGTCAGTCGAGGCCGATCAGGCGCGCGGTGATCGGCGACGACGGATCCTTCAGTCCGTCGATCACGGTGAAATGGTTGAACCCGGGATCGACGACGAGGCGCGTCGGCACGTCGAAGCCGGTCCAGACATTGGCCATCAGATCGGACTGGCGGATGAATTCCGGCCGCTCGCCGCCACCAACCCAGGCGGTCACGGACGAATGCCCGCGCGGCAGATGCAGCGCCGCGCTTTCGAGCGTCGCCTCCTCCATGGTCATGCGCAGCGTCTCGTTCATCTTGGTCTTCAGCAGCGGACGCAGATCGTGCAGGCCGCTGATGGAGAGCGTGCCGGCGATGCTGTTGTAGACGGCGGGCTCGAGCCGGCTGTCGTCGCACAGCATGCGGGTGACGAGATGGCCGCCGGCGGAATGGCCGGCGAGCCGGATTGGCCCAGCGACGAGCGAGGCCGCCTTGGCGATCGCGGCGGTGATTTCGGCGGTGATGTCGGAGATGCGTGCGGCCGGCGTCAGCGTGTAGCTCGGCAACGCCACGGTCCAGCCGTGATGCCGCGCACCCTCGGCCAAATCCGTCCAGGTCGACTTGTCGAAGCGCATCCAGTAGCCGCCGTGCACGAACACGACGAGGCCCTTGCTGTCGCCGTCGGGCAGGATCAGGTCGAGACGCTGGCGTTCACCCGGGCCGTAGGCAATGTCGGCACGAAAATCTTTCAGCCCAGCGCGGTAAGCCGCCGCCCGCTCGGCCCATTGCGCCGGCATCTTGTCCGAGCCCGGGATATGGGCCGAATTGGCGTAAGCATCATCCCAATCGCGCATCGTGACTCCCGAGGACTCAAGGCCAAGCGAACCGGGCGCCAGTCTGCCACCGGTCAGGCCGGCATCCTAGTCTTTCTTTTAAGCTTAAAGGATTTGGGCGAGCCCGTGTTTCAGGCAGCCCGCGACCCAACCGAGACGCCGTCGGGTGGGCAAAGCGCAAGCGTGCCCACCCTTTCGATCAAGATTGAAGAAAGAGGGTGGGCACGGCGCAAGCGCGCCTTTGCCCACCCTACGAGATCTGCGACCGCCGCTACGCCTTCTCCACTCCGCACCATTCCGCGATGAACAGTGCCATCGCCTTGGTCGACTTTTTCAGCGAGTCCAGGTCGACATATTCGTTGAAGCCATGCATCTCGCCGCCGCTGGCGCCGAAGCACAGGCTGGGGATGCCGTGGTTGAGGCCGTAGAAGCGGGTGTCGGTGAGCGCGGTGAAGACGAGGTCTTCGACTTCGCCGCCATAGACGGCGTTGAAGGCCTTGCCGAACGCGGCCTCGGGCGCGGCGGCGTCGGTCAGTTCATACCCTTCCGACAAAAAGCCCGACCATTCGATCTCCGGCGGATTGTTGGCGAGGAAGCGGTGGTTGCGCGCGGCAGCCGCAACGCAGGCCGTGATCTCCTTCTGGTGATCGGCGATCGACCAGCCCGGCAACACTGCAATCCGGCAATCGACGTCGCACCAGGCCGGAACGCTGGAGGCCCAGTCGCCGCCCTTGATGATGCCGGGATTGAAGTTGATCGGATGGTTCAACGTCTTGAAATGACGATCGGCCTTGGCGCGCTCGTTCCACTCGATCTCGAGCTTTTGCAGCGCCTGGATCAGATGATAGGCCGCCATGATTGCGTTTGCGCCGGAGCCGGCGAAGGCAACGTGGGTCGGATGGCCCTTCACGCGTAGGCGAAACCAGATCACGCCGACCTGCGAACGTACCATCTTGCCGCCGGTCGGCTCCGGGATGAAGCAGGCATCCGCACGATAGCCGCGCTGCAATGTCGAGAGCGCGCCGACGCCGGTGCTCTCCTCCTCGATCACCGACTGGAAGTGGATCCGCGCCGTGGGCTTGAAGCCTGCGGCCTTGATCGCATCCAGCGCATAGAGCGCCGCGATCGTGCCGGACTTCATGTCGCAGGCCCCGCGACCGAACATCTTGCCGTCCTTGACGACGGGCGAGAATGGCGGCGTGTCCCACAATTCCAGCGGTCCGGCCGGCACGACGTCGCAGTGCCCCTGGAGGATCAGCGATTTGCCGGCCTCGGTCTTCGGGCGATAGGTGCCGACCACCGAGCGTGCCCTGGAGAAATCATGCTCGATCGGACCAAAGCCGCGCAGATCCTTGAGATCGTCGACATTGATGTGCCAGTCGTCGACCTCGTAGCCGCGCGCGCGCAGGAGGTCGCCGATCATGTCCTGGCACGGCCCCTCCGCCCCCCGGGTCGAAGGAATCGCGACGAAGTCGCTTGTGGTCGCAAGCTGGGCTTCGAAGCCGGCATCGACGGCGGCAACAATCCTCCGCTGCGTTTCGGCATTCATCAGGCAACTCCAATCGGGCATTCAGATCATCGAAGGAGCGCAAGCTAGCCGATTTCAGCCGTTCGGGTACTCTGCAAAATAGGCATCCCGCAATGCATCTTCGAGCAGACGGCCTTCGGAGTAGCCATTCAGCGTCGCAGGCCGGCGCACGCCGTCGAGCAGTCGCGGACACGGCTCCGGGGCGCCGAGCACGGTGCGGACCGGAATGCGCTCGGCATAGATCGGCAATTCGTAGTCCTCGTCGTCGTCGGCCACACCCTTGGCGCGGACCTTGGCCGAGGCCTCCTCGATCTCCATCGCGATGAACGAGGTTGCCTTGATCTCCTGCGTGCTGCTCGCCCGCAGGCTCGCGGTGCGATCCGGGAAGAAGCGATCGACCATGGCGATCACCGCCCGCTCCTTCTCGTCGGGATCGGTGACGAGATAGGCGGTGCCGAACGCCATCACCGCGCGATAGTCGGCGGAATGGTTGAAGCCGCAGCGCGCCAGCACGAGGCTGTCGAGATGGGCGACAGTCAGGCACACGCGCTCGCCCCTGGTCTGGTTGCGCAGCATGCGGCTGGCGCTCGAGCCGTGCCAATAGAGCTTCGTCCCCTCGCGCCAGAAGAAGGTCGGCGTGCAATAAGGCTGGCCGTCGATGACATAGGAGACATGGCACATCATCGAGGAATCCAGGATGCGGTGAACGGTCTCGTGATCGTAGAAGCCGCGGTCGTGACGGCGCTTCACCTGGTTGCGCGCTGATGTCGGATAGGAAGTTTGGCTCTCGCTCTGGCTCACGGCCGCTCCTGTCGGGATTGGAACAATTCCAGGAGAGTTGTAGCGGCCGATTTGGTCTGCGATAGTGCCAATTCCATGCAAAAATTTCCGACCAATTCTCCTGCGCCCGCCAAGGCCGAACTGCCGCTCGACCTCACAGGCGCGCACATCACGGCGGGCGCATCGGCGGCGCACCGGCTTTATCAGGCGCTGTGCGAGATGATCGTCTCCGGCCTCGTGAAGCCGGGCGAGCCGCTGCCGCCGTCCCGAACGCTGGCGAAGCAAACGGGCTTCCGCCGCAATGCCGTCGTCACCGCCTATGAACGCCTGATCGCCGACGGCTTTGCCGACGCAACCGTCGGCTCCGGCACCTTCGTCGCCGCGCGGATTCCAGCGCGCGCGGCCGAGCCGAAAAAACCGAAGGTCGTGGTCGAAGCGCCAAAGCGGGGCGCGTTCTCGCTCGGCTGCACCCACATCGACGAGCGCGCGGTGCAGCGCCTTCGCGCATTCGTCGGCCGGCGCATGCGTGCGTTCGGGCCAGAGCATCTGCACTATGGCGATCCCCGCGGCAGCCGCGAGCTGCGTGCCGCCATCGCCGATCATCTGCTGTCGGCGCGCGGCCTGCGCTGCGACCCTGACCAGATCATGCTGACGTCGGGCACGCTGCATGCTCTGCGCATCGTGCTGAGCGCGATCCTGAAGCCCAACGACCAGGTCTGGTGCGAGGATCCCGGCTATCCCGCCGCGCGTAACACCATCGGGCATTGCGGCTATCGCGCCGTGCCGGTTCCCGTCGACGAGCACGGGATGCGTGTCGCCAAGGGCCGCATTGCCGCGCCGTCCGCGCGTGCGGCCTATGTGACGCCATCGCACCAGTTTCCGCTGGGGGTGCAGATGTCGATGCCGCGGCGGCTCGAGCTGCTGGACTGGGCGAAGCAAGCCGGCGCCTTCGTGCTGGAAGACGATTACGACAGCGAGTTCCGCTATGACGGCGCGCCGCTGATGTCGCTTGCCGGCATCGATCACCTGCAGCGCGTGATCTACATGGGCACGTTCGCCAAGACGCTGTTTCCGGGCCTGCGCATCGGCTACTGCGCGCTGCCCGAGCGCCTGATCGCCGACGTCACGGCCGCGCGCGCCGCGCTCGACCGGTTTCCCAGCACGCTGATGGAAGGCGCGGTGGCCGACATGCTCAATTCCGGCGCGTTCGCCGCAAACCTGAAGCGCGTGCGCAAGCTTTATCGCGAGGCACGCGATGCGCTGGCCGAGACGCTGGAGGCAGCGTCCGACGGTATGCTGTCGGTGCCGGTGCCGTCGCAAGGGCTGCACCTCGTCGCCCGGTTCGATCCGTCGGTCGATCTTGCGGTCGCGGCGCAGGCCAAGCGGGCCGCCAGCGCGGAAGGCTGGCTGCTCGCCGACACCTATTCGCGCGCGCGTCCCCTGCCCGGGTTCGTGCTGGGATTTTCCGGCCACGCGGTTCCGAAGCTCGTGGCATCGGCGGAACGCCTCGCGCGGGAATCACGCGCGGCCTTGCGCGCGAAGGGCAAATCGGCCCGGCGGGCGTGACAAAGGTTTACTGTCAGAATCGCGAGGGCGTCCCTAGATTGCGGCATCGATGCCGGGACCTCTCATCATGCTTCTCCGCCGTGCAACCTGCCTCTCGCTCCTGATCTCAATCGCGCTTGCCACGACGGCGCATGCCGTCACGGTCGGCCGCGAGCAGGACATCACTGATCTCAAGCTCGGTCAGCGCGTGCAGGTGGATGACGGAACCTGCCCCGCCGGGCAGGTCAAGGAAGTGCGTGGCGCCAAGATGACCGACAAGGGCGTGGCGCGGACCAGCGCCTGCGTGCCGCGCTACGGTCCGAAATCGAAGTGAGGACTTAAGACTTCGCCGGATCGAACATGCACTGAAGGGTCGGCTTGGCGATCTTGGTGAAGGTCGGGCCGATCTCGCTTTGCTTGGACGCCGGCACCCAATCGGTCTCGATCGTCGGCACCCCGGTCTCGCTGATGCCCCGCAACAACGCCTCGCGCAGATCGCGGTCCTCGACGGCCGCAGCGGCGTGATCATGCAGACAGCTGCAGACCGCCTCGGGATGCTCCCAGCGCCCGAGCATCCGCGGCGCACACTGACGCACGAACTCGCCGCGGGGATCCGGTAGCCTGGAGGGAGCCCGCACCTGCGCATAGGCAGCACTCATCGTCAGAAGCGAAACGAATGCTGCGGCGCAGAATCGAACAATCATGATGGCCTTTATCGGCTGGTTTTTCTTGTGATTTTCTTGACGGGCGATCAGAAGCGCGCGGCGACCACGATCGGCTGCGGCGCCGAGACCGGCGAGCCGCTGTACTGGAAAGTGCCGACACCCGGGAGACTGCCGTCCGGCGAACCCGCGAACGAGGAGCCGGTGAGCACGAAACCGAAGGCAAGGATGAAGCTGAGCGCGCGCATGGTCTTGTCTCCGAATTCCGTGGCCGGCGGTGCCGCCGTCGTCGTTGCGAAGCTGATAACCATGGGCGGTTTCGTGCGTGATGCGCCAAAAGCGCAAAATGGTTTCGTCTTTGCGTGAATTGTTTCGTCGCGACCTGGACGACGAAACATTCGGCGAAAAATCCCAATCTTTTCAGGCGGGTCGCACCGCGGATCAAAGTGGCCTGGCAAGCACTGTTCGCGCTTGGAGCAGGTCCCCACACGGCGCGCCGTCACACGCGCGCCTTCCGCACTTCACATGCATTTTACGTTTTTCTGCTGAAGATAAGCCCAAACGAGGGCTGGGTCCTGTCGAACCGGGGGCGCTTTTGGCGCGACCCAAGCCATCGAAAACCGAGAAACCCGGAATCACCGGGCATTCAAGTTGAGGGATGGCCATCATGATGGCGCAAGATCGCGCAGCGACGCGCGAGGCGAATCTGCCGACGGACCGCGCCGACCAACAACCCATTCGCGGCCGCGCCGCCTCAGGCGGCGCAATGTCCCTGCAGTCGGGCCGCGGCTACGAAGCCGCGCCCCAAGCATTCGTGCGGCTGACCGGCTCGCACCACGTAAAGCCGCAGGCCAGCCGCGCCATCGTCACTGAGTGAAGAACTCGCCGCACTTCTGGACGTTGGCGTCAGCCGGTCCCCACGGCATGATCGGCACCGTCGAGGTCGAGTTCTTCGGCGAGCCCTCGATCAGCCTGTCCGAATAGACCATGTAGACCAGCACATTGCGCTTGGCGTCGCAGCCGCGCACGATCTGCATCTTCTTGAAGAACAGCGAGCGGCGCTGTCGGAACATGTCGTCGCCCTGCTCCATCTTGCTCTTGAACTTGATCGGGCCGATCTGGCGGCAGGCCAGCGAGATGTCCGAGACCTCCTCGGCAAGGCCGAGCCAGCCCTTGAAGCCGCCCTTCTCCGGCACCGTGAAATGACAGGCCACGCCATCGACTTCAGGGTCGTCGAGGCCATAGGTCGCGAGCTTGTCATTCGGGCTCATCCATTTGAACACGGTCGAGCGGCGGAAGATCAGATCGGGCTCGTCGGCGGCAATTGCGGAAGTCGCTGGCACAGTCAGAGCCAAGAGGAATAATGCGAGGCCTTTCAAGCGGATGCCGGAAAGACCGGGGAAACGAGATGACATGAAGTTCTCCGGTAACAAGTCCCAGCAATGTAGGTATGAGGCGGCCGGTCAGGAAGACTGACCGGCGAGCCGACACGGCCGCTGTTTACCGCTCCGTGAGGCTTTTTTGCTACGTCCTGGACAAAAGACGATGATCGCAGAACTGCCTTGCTGGTGAACGAGTATCCCCTCTGCGAGACTAATCTCTGATTGGACTGTGGATTCGAGGAAATGAATAGCGTGAACGAGTCCCGTTTTTCTGTCGTGCCGGCCCGGCTCTGGCAGGTCGCCATTTTGACGGCGGCAGGTGCGATTGGCACGGCCAGCCAGGCAGACGCGGCGTTCTACTACTGGAGCGATTACTCCGACGGGTCCTACACCGCCCGGCAGGAACGGTATCCCGACATTCCCCGGCAGAAGCCGCAGAAGCGCAGTGCGGCCGGCAAGAAAGCGGTCGTCGCCGAGAAGGAAGCCGGCACCAAGCCGCAAGGTCCGCTCGTGATCGTCGTGTCGATCGACCGGCAGAAGGTGACGGTCTACGATACCAATGGCGTGTTCGCGGAATCGCCGGTGTCGACAGGCATGAAGGGCCATTCGACGCCGATGGGCGTATTCAGCGTGATCCAGAAGCACAAATTCCACCACTCCAACATCTATAGCGGCGCGCCGATGCCGTACATGCAGCGGATCACCTGGTCCGGCGTCGCCATGCATGCCGGCGTGCTGCCGGGCTATCCGGCCTCGCACGGCTGCATCCGCATGCCGATGGCGTTCGCGGTGAAGATGTGGAACTGGACCAGGATGGGCGCGCGCGTGATCGTCTCGCCCGGCCAGATGTCGCCGCAAAACTTCTCGCATCCGCTGCTCGCCTCGGTGCGCGTGCCGCCGCAGCCCGCCGCCAGCCTGCAGCCGCAGACCAATGCCGGCGACAAGGCCGACAAGGGCGCCGCGCGAACCAAGGCCAGCGAAGCCGTCGAGACGAAGACCGCCAGCGCCGCCGACAGCGTGCTCGAGCTGCGCGCATCTGTCGGCCACACCGTGATGTCGGATGTGACCACCGGCAATGCGACGGCCCGCGAAGATGCCGCAGCATCGGCCGACAAGGTCGAAGCGCCTGCCAAATCCGAGACAAGGACTGCCGAGGCGGCTGGCGCGGCCAAGCCGGCCGAACCCGCGACGACCGAAGCCAAGCCCGCTGACAAGGTCGAGGCCGCCAAGACCGAGGCTGCCAAGACCGAGCCAGCGAAGTCCGAAGCCGCAAAGTCCGAGCCCGCGAAAGCTGAACCGGTCAAGACTGAAGCTGCTGACGCCGCGAAGAAGCCTGACGCATCGGCTGCCGCGCCCGCGCTGGCCGGCACGCCCGAGGCGAAGAAAGACGAGACCCGCGCCGCCGATCCCGCGCCAGCGGCAAAGCCGGAAGCGCCCAAGCGGGCGGGCCAGATTGCCGTCTTCATCAGCCGCAAGGATTCCAAGCTCTACGTGCGGCAGAACTTTGCGCCGCTGTTCGAGGTGCCCGTCACGATCGCTGCGAGCGACCGGCCGCTCGGCACGCACGTCTTCACCGCGGAGGTCGACAAGACCGACACCAATGCGCTGCATTGGTCGGTGGTGTCGCTGCCGGTCACCGCTCGCGCCGCCGCGCGCGAGGATGACAGCCGCGTCACACGCCGCCAGCGTGGCGCCGACGTGATTCCCGTCGCCGCCAAGCCTGTTACCAAGCCCGTGGTCACGCCGGACAGCCCGGCCGAGGCACTCGACCGGATCTCGATCCCCGCCGACACCATGGCGAAGATCAACGAGATGCTGACATCAGGCGGCTCGATCATCGTCTCCGACCAGGGCATCAACCAGGGCGAGACCGGGGAAGGCACCGACTTCATCGTCCGCCTGTACTGATCGAGGCGCCGAGCCCGATAACGCGGTGTTGAGCGGCCGGATCGCGCCGGCGGAGTAACATGTCCGCGGTCATTTCGCGGGGGACACCGTCATGATGAACCGCAGAAACATGCTCGCTGCGACGCTTGCAGGCGCGTTTGCGCCTGTGACGCGCGCGTTCGCCGATGGCGGCATGAGCCGGATCTCGGCCTACGCCTTCTCCTTTCCAGCGTTGTCAGGCGACGACATTCGCCTTGCTGCCTTCACCGGCAAGCCGCTGCTGGTGGTCAACACCGCTTCGCTCTGCGGCTACACCCCGCAATATGCCGGCCTCCAGGAGATCTGGAACGAGTTTCGCGCGCGCGGCCTTACCGTGATCGGTGTGCCCTCCAACGATTTCGGCGGACAGGAGCCCGGCGGCACCAGCGAGATCACGGAGACCGCTCACCACCAATACGGCGTTACCTTCCCGATCGCGGCCAAGGCTGTGGTGGTCGGCGCGAAGGCGCATCCGTTCTACAAATGGGCGGCCGAAGCGCGTCCCCGCGAGGTTCCGCGCTGGAACTTCCATAAATATCTGATCGGCCGCGACGGCTACATTGCCGAAGTCTTTCCATCGGCGGTCGATCCGGCCGACACGCGGGTCAAGACCGCCATTGCCAAGGCGTTGGCCGATAGCTGACACGTCGCGCCCTCAATCCGGTTGGGCACAATTGTGGCGGGGCACCAAACAGCCGTTGCAATGACGAGGGCCCACCATCTAGGCTACGACGACCAGGGGCAGGAAGGTTTTGCCGCAGGCGAAAAGCCACGGCGGAACAACGGGATCAATCTCGAGGACATCACCATGCGTGTGGCGGCAGGACTGATTTTGGCAAGCGCGATGTCAGTTGCGATGGCAGGCGTAGCGTGGTCGCAGACCCCGGCCGCAAAGCCCGCGGCAGCCACCCAGGCGCCGCCGGCAGCAGCGCCAGCCGCCGCACCTGCGCCCGCTCCGGCGGCTGCCGCCGCCGCTCCAGCCCAGCCGGCGTTCCCGCCCCCTCCGAAACAGGCTCCCCAGCCCGCTCGCGCGGCTTGCAACACACCGGGCGCGCTCGGTGTCGCACGCACCGTCGAGATCGACACGACAGGCGGTCCCGGCTTCGGCTTCGAGCACTTCAAGGAGCTCGACTTCCTGCGCGACCACGAGGTCGTGCTGACCTTCGACGACGGCCCCTGGCCCAAGAACACACCCGCGGTGCTGAAGGCCCTCGCCGATGAATGCACCACCGGCATCTTCTTCTCGATCGGCAAGCACGCGACCTATGAGCCGGAGATCCTGAAGCAGGTCTACGCGGCCGGGCATACCGTGGGCGCGCACACTTGGTCGCACGCCAATCTCAACAACAAGAAGCTCACGGAAGCGCAGCGCAAGGAAGAGATCGAGAAGGGATTCTCGGCAGTGAAGTGGGCGCTCGGCGGCATCTCGCCCTCGCCGTTCTTCCGCTTCCCGGCGCTCCAGCATCCGCCGGAGATGGTCACCTATCTCGGCAACCGCAACGTCGCGATCTTCTCCTGCGATATCGACTCCTTCGACTTCAAGGCCTCCAAGCCCGAGAAGGTGGTCGAGACCGTGATGAAGAAGCTCGACACCAAGGGCAAGGGCATCATCCTGATGCACGACTTCCAGAAGCACACTGCGGAAGCCCTGCCCGAGCTGCTCAAGCGCTTGAAGGCCGGCGGCTACAAGGTGGTGGCGATGCGCGCCAAATTCCCGGCCTCGACGCTGCCGGAATACGACCAGGAGCTGCTCAAGGACGTCAAGCTGCCGACGGTGAGCCAGCGCCCGGTCAATTCCGTGGTGACGACCGTTTCCGAATAGCCGGCAATTGTCTTTCCGTTTCGAAGGCTACGTCATCATCTCGGCGGACGGCATGCTTGCCGACGCCAGCCATGTCATGCCCGACAGCCTGAAGTTCGAAGGCGACAAGCTGTTCTTCGAGCAGGCGCTCGATCGTGCCGCGCTGATCGTGCACGGCCGCCACTCGCACGAGCAGCAGCCGAACTCTCCCAAGCGCAAGCGGCTGGTCCTGACCCACAAGATCAAGGCCCTGACCGTCGATCCCGAGATGCCCAACGCGACGCTGTGGAATCCGGACCATGCCAGCTTCGAGGAGGCCTGCGCCTTCGCCGACGTCGCCTCCGGCACCGTCGCGATCATCGGCGGCCCCGTCGTGTTCGACATGTTCATGGATCGCTACGACACGTTCTGGCTGTCGGAAGCCCCGCATCTTCTGCTGCCTGGCGGCGAAGGCTGTTTTGTCGGTGTGCCGGAGCGGACGCCACACGAGGTGCTGGCGTCGCACGGCATGAAGCCGGGCGCGCCGTTCGTGCTCGACGCGGCGCATGACGTCACCGTCACGCCGTGGCGCCGAGCCTAGCGTAGGCGATCCGCGCTACGGCGCCGGAAGGTGATAGGCTAGCACGCCGCGCAGCGTGTGCACCGTGCCGCCGGCGCTCAAGCTGGTCATGAAATCAGACGCCAGATCGTCTCGCGTCCCGAGATGCGTGACGCGATATTCGGCGCGGGCGGAGATGCTGTCGGTGAAGAAGCGCTCGAAGCCGCCGCCAAAGGTCGCGCCGTGATATTCCCGTGTCGGTGCGGTGCCGGGAAGTCCGAGGAAATTGTACGAGATCGACTGCGCCGTCGTTCCGCTGTAGCCGCCGAGCAGATAGACCAGCGTCTCCGGCGCCACGAGATAGCCGACGCGTCCACCGACGGTCCACCCCCATTTCACCGCGGCGAGATCCGACGAGATCTCGGCACCTCCGCCGGAGGCCTTGACCTTGGCGCCACCATTGGTCCCGGCATCGATCAGCCCGAATGCACCGAGGACCCAGCGCGGCGCGACCTGGCGATCGTAGCCGATCGTGAACGTGCCGCCGACATCGGCGCCGCCGAGGCCGGACGCGTTGAGATCCAGCACACCGGCGAACGAGCCCGCGATATGGGGCGTGATGACATCGCCGCCGATGCCCGCACCGACATAAACGCCCGTCCAGATCGGCTTCAGCGCGGGTGCCGCGGAGGCAGTCGCGGGTCCGCCGAACTGGCCGAAGCGATAGGCTGCGCCGATCCGGACCACATGCTCGGACAGGTCCGTGGTCCAGACCGCACCAAGCGGGTCGACCGTCGTGTTGCGGCCCAGCGCGACATAGCGGTATTCGCCGCGCAGCGAGACATTGCTTGCAAGGCGATATTCCGCGCCCGCGCCGACCGTGTAACCGTGCGACGTCAGCGCCGGTTCCTGCGCCGTGAACGAGGGACCACCCCCGAGGATCACATAATTGAGGCTCCAATTGTTGATCCGCATCTCGCTGTAGCCGGCAAGGCCATAGAGCAGGATATCGGGCGTCACCAGAAATCCCGCACGGCCGCCGATGGTCCAGCCCTGATCGAGCGACGGCAGCGCCGCGCTCAGGCTCTGGCCGAAAGCGGCGCCGCCGGCACTCGCTGTCGTGCGCTGGCGCGACCAGTCGTAATCGACAAAGCCGCCGATCACGACGCGCGGCGCGACCTGGACGTCGAAGCCAGCGAAGACGGATAGTCCGAGATCGGCGCCCTGCAGACCGTCGAGCGTGAACAGATCCGCGCCGCCACCGACCGGCGCAAGGTTCGAGCGGCCCGTCGCGAAGTCGAAGCCCAGCCCGCCGCCGACATAGAACTGGGTCCAGTTCGCCACAGGGGCCAATCGCGGCGGCGCCTTTACGGGCAAGTCAGCTGCGCGAGCTGCCGTTACGGCAAAGGCTGCGACATGCGCGGCTCCCAGGACAACAACCGCACGCGCCAACCGTCGCTTCGAATAAACCAAGTGCCGCCCCTATCGCCCCGTGCCGGTTGCGCCCATACAACCGACCGACAGCTAGTATTCGGTTCCAGCAGAGTCCGACAAGGCGAGAAACGTGCGCGCACCACAGCGTCCGCGATTTTGCGGAACCGCTGTGATCTCAAAGCCATAATGTGTGAATGAAGGTTCACGCGATCGGCGCGTGAAGGCGCGTGCTCGGCTAGACGTCCCCGTAAGCCGTCTCGGCCGAGCGCGTGGCGCGGCCAAAGCCCATGATCATGAACAGCGCGCCGATGATCGACAGGTTCTTGAGCGCGTCGACCAGCATCTTGGCGTTGTCGGGCGCCGCCTGGTTCCAGAAGTCGTAGAACAGCACGGTCGCGACCGCGACGTAGATGATCATCAGCAATGCGAAGAAACGCGCGCCGAAGTTCAGCGCGATCATCAGCCCCGCGATGACCTCGAGCGCGCCCACCGCGATCGCCAACAGTTGCGGCGTGGTCATGGCAGTCGCCGTCTCGATCTGCTTGGCGTAAGGCGCGATCACTTCCGGCACCACGACCTTGGTGGCTATGAAATCGGCCGTCGTCTGGATGGCAAAGAGCTTGGTCGCGCCCGTGTAGATGAACAGCACGGCGAACAGGATCCGCCCGAAAGTCACGAACGCTGGCATGATCGGCCTCTTGGCTCAGGCTTTTTGAAACCGGAATTTGGACGAAAGCACCGAGGGATTATGGAGAGTCCGCTTGCGGTTTTCAAACGGGGAAATGAGGAACTGAAAGTAATTCAAAACTGGCGAGGCGGGGCTGCTTGCCCTCTCCCCTTGTGGGAGAGGGTGGCTCGCCGCGACGCGGCGAGACGGGTGAGGGGTTTCTATCGGCACGGAAAACTCTTGCGATCGCGACTCGCGGAGAGAACCCCTCATCCGGCGCTTCGCGCCACCTTCTCCCACAAGGGGAGAAGGGTTTGCACCACCGATGACGTTACGTAAACAACGTCGGCTGCTGCCGGGCCGCGCGTTCCTGCGCTTCGACGACCGCGACGGCGGTCATGTTCAGGATGCCGCGCGCGGTCACCGATGGGGTGAGGATATGCGCCGGGCGCGCCGGGCCGACCAGGATCGGACCGACGGGCAGCGCATCAGCCAGCGACTTGATCATCTGATAGGCGACGTTGGCGGTGTCGAGGCCCGGCATGATCATGATGTTGGCCTCGCCCTCCAGCTTGGAGTGCGGCAACACCATCTTTCGCGCAGCAGCGGAGAGCGCGGTGTCGCCCTGCATCTCGCCGTCGGCTTCGATCTCCGGATGCTTCTCCTTCAACAGCTGGGTCGCCCGGCGCATCTTGCGCGAGGACTCGGTGTCATAGCTGCCGAAATCCGAATGCGAGACGAAGGCGATCTTCGGCTTGATGTTGAAGCGCTGGACGTGGACCGCCGCAAGCGAAGCGATCTCGGCAAGCTCTTCCGCGCTCGGGTTGGGGCGAACCTGCGTGTCGGCGATGAAGAACGCACCCTTGCTGGTGATCAGCAGCGCCAGCGCCGCATAGTCGCTGATTCCAGGCGAGAATCCGACGATCTCGCGGACATGGCGTAGATGGCTCATGTAGCGGCCCTCGACGCCGCAGAGCATCGCATCCGCCTCCCCGCGCGTGACCGCGAGCGCGGCGATCACCGTGTTGTTGGTGCGCACCACCGTGCGCGCCGCGTCCGGCGTCACGCCGCGGCGGCCGGCGACCTCGACATAGGACTGCACATAAGAGCGATAGCGCGGATCGTCCTCGGGATTGATGAGGTCGAAGTCCTTGCCTGCCTTGATCGACAGGCCGAAGCGCTTGATGCGTGCTTCGACCACCGACGGACGGCCGACCAGGATCGGCGTCGCCAGCTTCTCCTCCAGCACGACTTGCGTCGCACGCAGCACACGCTCGTCTTCGCCTTCGGCGTAGATCACGCGCACCGGCTGGGTCTTGGCCTTGGCGAACATCGGCTTCATGACGAGGCCGGAGCGGAAGGCGAAGCGCTCGAGCAGCGCGGTGTACTCATCGAAATTGGTGATGGGCCGCGTCGCGACGCCGGACTCCATCGCAGCCTTGGCGACGGCGGGCGCGATGCGCAGGATCAACCTGGGATCAAAGGGGCTCGGGATCAGCGAGCCGGGACCAAAGCCCTGCGTTTCGCCGGTGTCAAAGCCCTGCGCCACCGCATCGGACGGCGCCTCGCGCGCGAGCTGCGCGATGGCCTCGACGGCGGCGTGCTTCATCTCCTCGTTGATGGCGCTGGCGCCGACGTCGAGCGCGCCGCGGAAGATGAAGGGGAAGCAGAGGACGTTGTTGACCTGGTTCGGATAGTCGGAGCGGCCGGTGCAGATCATGGCGTCGGAGCGCACCTTGCGCGCTTCCTCAGGCATGATCTCGGGAGTCGGGTTGGCGAGCGCCATGATCAGGGGCTTTTCGCCCATCGCCTTGGCCATCTCCGGCTTCAGCACGCCCGGTGCCGACAGGCCGATGAAGATGTCGGCGCCGCCGATGACATCGCCAAGCGTGCGCTTGTCGGTCTTCTGCGCATAGACCGCCTTCCAGCGATCCATCGTGGTGTTGCGGCCCTCATGCACGAGGCCGTCGATGTCGCAGACCCAGATGTTCTTGCGCTGCGCGCCCATCGACACGAGCAGATTGAGCGTCGCAATCGCTGCGGCCCCTGCCCCCGACGCCACGATCTTGACGTCGGACAGCTTCTTGCCGTTCAGCCGAAGGCCATTGGTGATGGCGGCGGCGACGATGATCGCGGTCCCGTGCTGGTCGTCATGGAAGACCGGGATCTTCATGCGTTCCTTCAGCTGCGCCTCGATCTCGAAGCACTCCGGTCCGCGGATGTCTTCCAGATTGATGCCGCCGAAGGTCGGCTCGAGCGCCGCCACCGTCTCGACCACGCGATCGATGGTGTCGGCGGCGATCTCGATGTCGAACACGTCGATGCCGGCGAACTTCTTGAACAGGACCGCCTTGCCCTCCATCACCGGCTTGGAAGCCAGCGGGCCGATATTGCCGAGGCCGAGCACCGCGGTGCCGTTCGAGACCACCGCGACCAGGTTGGCGCGGGTGGTGAGCGTGGCGGCTTCGGCCGGGTTCTTGGCGATCTCGGTGCAGGCGGCGGCAACGCCCGGAGAATAGGCGAGCGCGAGGTCGCGCTGGTTGGCGAGCGGCTTGCTCGCCTGGATCTCGAGCTTTCCGGGGCGCGGCAGACGGTGATAGGCCAGCGCCGCCTGGTGGAGATCATCAGAAAAGGACGACATGCGGTGTCTCGCCTCGCGTTACCGGCCACAAATGCATCATCCGGAGCGACCGCCCAAGCGGACGCTATTTCCGGGTCGTGGAAACGGGATGAAGCACGGCGGGCGCCCCGGTGGCAACATCCGATTGCGGCCCCATCAACAGGGCACACGGTCAAATATCTGATAGCGCTAGCTTTCCCTGGACCGCGTGGCATTTCCCGAATATGGCAGGTTGCGCAGTGCAAAACGAGCAACTGGAGCTGGGAATGAAGCGGATCCTCATCGGCCTGATCGTGGCAGTCCTGCTCGCCGCGGGCGGATGGTTCGGCTTCAACCTCTACGCCACGTATCGGGCCACTGCCGAGGTCGAAGCGGCGTTCGAGCAGATCCGCAAGCAGGGTGGCAAGGCGAGCCACGGCAAGGTGACGTTCGACACGACGAGCCGCACCCTGACGATCGAGGACGTCGCGCTTGCGCCCGGCAATGAGCAGCAGGCGCAGATCAAGATCGCCGGCATCAAGGCCGGCGGCGTTCGCCTGATCGACGATCTCAGATTTTCGGCTGACAGCATCGACATCACCGGTTTCGAAGTCGCGCTGGACCAGGCCGGTCCGGCAAAGCTGAAGGTCTCCTACAAGGTGCCGCAGCTCACGTTGCGCGATTACGCCGGTCCCATTCACGCCGGGAATGCGCCGGCCGGCGGCTCCCTGATCGACATGTACCGCTACGTGCTCGATCAATACGCAGGCGTCACGACATCCTCGCTCACGGCCCCGGCACTGACGATGAGCTTCGATTCCGGCAGCGGCGCCGCCGGCAGCGGCGAGATCACCTATTCCGGGCTGGCGATTCAGAACCTGAAAGATGGCAAGATCGATGCGATGAAGGCGGACCGCGCCGTCATCTCGATCGACGTGAAGCAGCCAGGCAAGCCGGACAAGCTGACGGGCGAACTGTCGAACATCATCGTCAACGATTTTGACGCGAGCGTGATCCGCGCCGCACTCGATCCGCAGACGACCGGTGACGACAGCTATCGCCGCGTCTACCGGCGCGTCTCGACCGGCCCCTATGTGCTCAAGTCGGCACAGGGAATGCGCGTGGATATCGACGGTTTCACCATCGAGGACATCGCCGTGCAGCCGTCGAAATTCCGGCTCGCCGACATGCTTGCGGCGCTGCCGCAGGAAAACTCAGCCGCTCCAACGCCGGCACAAGCGCGCGAACTGCTGGAGAAGCTTGCTGGATTCTACGAGGGTTTTCGCATCGGCCGGGCCGAAATCGGCAAGACGTCGGTCGGCACACCGCAAGGAATCGCCAGGGTCAATTCCGTCAGGTATCGCGACGGCGAGTTCGCGGTCGAGGGCGTCGATACGCCCGCCCCGCAGGGGCAGTTCAAGATGGAGCGCTTCGCGCTGAAGTCCTTCAGCGCGGCTAATCTGATGCGCTGGGCGGCCAGCCTCAGCAATCCCGGACGGGCCCCCTCGCCGGACCAGATGCTGGGACTGTTCCGGGTGCTCGAAGGCGCCGAGATCAAGGGCGTGGTCTCTCCTTTCAAGAACACGCGGCAGCTCGTCACCATCGACACGATCAGCCTGAACTGGAGCCAGCTGGTCGGATCGATCCCGAGCAAGGCCAACCTGGTCGTGAAGATGGTCACGCCCACCGATCCCGCCAATCCGGCGCAGCGGCCACTGATCATGGCGGGCGTGGACAAGCTCGCGATCGACCTCGATCTCGGTGCGGCCTGGACGGAGTCATCGGGCGCGTTCGCGCTTGCGCCTGCCACCATCGATCTCGGTAATCTCGCCAGGGCGCAGGCCCGCTTCGCGCTCGCCAATGTGCCGCGCGGCCTGTTCACGACCGACCCGGTGCAGGCCATGGGCCAGGCGGCGCAGATCGAAACCGGCGCGATCGAGCTCTCCTTGCGCGACAGCGGCGTCGTCGATCTCGTCGTGGCACAGTTCTCGCGCATGCAGAATGTCAGCCGCGATGCCGCGCGCAGCGCCATCGTCGAGATGATAAGGGCTCAGGGCGAAAAGCTCGCGGCTTCCAACGTCGATGCCCGGGTGGCCGTGGACGCGCTCGCCGGATTCGTCGAGACGTCAGGGCAGACGCTCACGATCAAGCTGACCCCGCGCGGCAAGGTGCCGGTGCTTCAGCTCGTGGATGCCCTGAACAGCGAGCCGATCGCCGCGCTGACGCAGTTCAGGATCGAGGCGTCGACGGGGCTGTAGAGAAAGGCGCAGTGTGTCCCGGACGCGGCGCAGCGCGTAAGCGGTGCGACGCAGAGCCGGGACCCAAAGAGGCCAATGTGCGCCGAGACGTGGGCCCCGGCTCAGCAGCGCATCACTACGTGCTGCGCTGCGTCCGGGGCACGAGACCGTCACTTCTGCGGCAGGTTCACCTTCACATGCAGCTCGCGGAGCTGCTTGGTCGTGGCGTCCGACGGCGCGCCCATCAGCAAATCCATCGCCTGCTGATTCATCGGGAACAGCGAGATCTCGCGCAGATTATTGGTGCCGCAGAGCAGCATCACGATGCGGTCGACACCGGCCGCCATGCCGCCATGCGGCGGGGCGCCGAACTGGAAGGCGCGGTACATGCCGCCGAAGCGATCGACCACTTCCTGCTCGCCGTAACCTGCGATCTCGAACGCCTTCACCATCGCTTCCGGCACGTGGTTGCGGATGCCGCCCGAGGCGATCTCGTAGCCGTTGCAGGTGATGTCGTACTGGAACGCCTTGATGGTCAGCGGGTCCTGGCCCTTCAACGCGTCGAGACCGCCCTGCGGCATCGAGAACGGGTTGTGCGAGAAGTCGACCTTCTTGTCGTCCTCGTTGTACTCGTACATCGGGAAGTCGACGATCCAGGCGAGCTCGAACCGCTCCTTGTCGGTGAGGTTCAATTCCTCACCGACCTTGTTGCGGGCAAGGCCCGAAAACTTCCAGAACTTGTCGGGATCGCCGGCGACGAAGAAGGCGGCATCGCCTTCCTTGGTGCCGATCTGCGCGCGGATCGCGGCAGTGCGCTCAGGCCCGATGTTGTTCGCCAGCGGACCTGCGCCCTCGCCGCCCTCGCGCCACATGATGTAGCCGAGGCCCGGCTGGCCCTCGCCCTGCGCCCACGAGTTCATGCGGTCGCAGAAGGCACGCGAGCCACCGCCCGGTGCCGGGATCGCCCAGACCTGGTTCTTGGGATCTTCGAGCATGCGCGCGAACACCTTGAAGCCGGAGCCGCGGAAATGCTCGGAGACGTCCTGCATCTCGATGGGGTTGCGCAGGTCCGGCTTGTCGCTGCCGTATTTGCGCAGCGCCTCGGCGAACGGAATGCGGCGCCAGTTCTTGCTCACCGGCTTGCCCTTGGCGAATTCCTCGAACACGCCGGTAATCACGGGCTCCATCGCCGCGAACACGTCTTCCTGCGTGACGAAGCTCATCTCGACGTCGAGCTGGTAGAACTCGCCCGGCAGACGGTCCGCGCGCGGGTCCTCGTCGCGGAAGCAGGGCGCGATCTGGAAATAGCGGTCGAAGCCCGACATCATCAGCAGCTGCTTGTACTGCTGCGGCGCCTGCGGCAGCGCGTAGAACTTGCCGGGATGGATGCGCGAGGGGACGAGGAAGTCGCGCGCGCCCTCCGGCGAGGAGGCGGTCAGGATCGGGGTGTTGAACTCGAAGAAGCCCTGCCCCTCCATCCGCCGGCGCATCGACTTGATGATCTCGACGCGCGTCATGATGTTCTGGTGCAGCTTCTCGCGGCGCAGGTCGAGGAAGCGGTACTTCAGGCGGATGTCTTCCGGATATTCCTGGTCGCCGAACACCGGCAACGGCAGGTCGCCGGCCGGGCCCAGCACCTCGATCTCGCTGACATAAATCTCGATCTTGCCGGTCGGCAGGTCGTCATTGTCGGTGCCTTCGGGGCGGCGGCGGGCCTTGCCGTCCATCCGCACCACGAATTCCGAACGCAGCTTCTCGGCCTGCGAGAATGCCGGCGAGTCCGGGTCCACCACGCACTGGGTCAGGCCGTAATGGTCGCGCAGGTCGATGAACAGCACGCCGCCATGGTCGCGAACGCGATGGACCCAGCCTGACAGGCGGACCGTCTCGCCGATGTTGCTCTCGCGGAGCGCGCCGCATGTATGTGACCGGTAGCGATGCATGGTCGTCCCAAAATCAATGTCGGAGGAAGCGAATCGAACGGCCTGTCACGGCCAGTCCGAAGTTGCGGCAGGGTTTACCCGACGAGGCCGGGGGCGGCAACCAAGGGAACGCCCCGTTTTGGGCCCCGGGACGTCCATTTTTGGCCGATCGGGGTCCAAGCCTTTGCCATCAGCCGTTCCAGCCCTATCTTGAGGCCATGACGGTTCATTTCCCCTTCCAGAACTCCTATTCGGCGCTGCCGGACAGCTTTTTCGCCCGCGTCGCGCCGACCCCTGTCGCCGCCCCCCGGCTGATCAAGCTGAACCGGCCCCTGGCGGTCCAGCTCGGGCTCGATCCGGACCTCCTGGAGACGCCGGAAGGCGCCGAAATCCTGGCCGGCAAGACGGTTCCCCCCGGGGCCGATCCGATCGCCATGGCCTATGCCGGGCACCAGTTCGGCCAATTCGTACCCCAGCTCGGCGACGGCCGGGCGATCCTGCTCGGCGAGGTCATCGACAGGGACGGCGTCCGCCGCGACATCCAGCTCAAGGGAAGCGGCCCCACCCCGTTCTCCCGCCGTGGCGACGGCCGGGCCGCGCTTGGCCCCGTGCTGCGCGAATACATCGTCAGCGAAGCCATGTATGCGCTGGGCATTCCGACCACGCGCTCGCTCGCCGCCGTCGTCACCGGCGAGCACGTCATCCGCGAGACCGCGCTGCCGGGCGCCGTGCTGACGCGCGTCGCCGCGAGCCACATCCGCGTCGGCACCTTCCAGTTCTTTGCCGTCCGCCGCGACACCGACGCCATCCGCCGGCTCGCCGACCACGTCATTACCCGCCACTATCCGGACCTGCTGCAAGCGGAACGGCCCTATCACGCCCTGCTCGCCGCCGTGGTCGCACGTCAGGCCGAGCTCGTCGCACGATGGCTGCTGGTCGGCTTCATCCATGGCGTGATGAACACCGACAACAGCTCGATCTCGGGCGAGACCATCGATTACGGCCCCTGCGCCTTCATGGATGCCTACAACCCCGCGCAGGTATTCTCGTCGATCGACGAGATGGGCCGCTACGCCTATGCCAACCAGCCGCGCATCGGCTTGTGGAATCTGACGCGCCTGGCCGAGTGCCTGCTGCCGCTGTTCTCCGACGACCAGGAGAAGGCGGTCGCGGAAGCGCAGGACATTCTCGGCGCCTTCTCGGAGACGTTCAGCAACGCCTATCAGGCCGGCCTGCGCAAAAAGGTCGGCCTGTTCAGGGAGCACGACGGTGACGAGGCGCTGATCCAGGACCTGCTCGACGCCATGGCCAAGAACCAGGCCGACTTCACCCTCACCTTCCGCAAGCTCGGCGACGCCGCAGGCGATGTCGGCGCCGATGTGCGAGCCCAGTTCATGGAGCCCGCAGCCTTCGACGAATGGGCAGGACGCTGGCGCGCGCGCATCGCGCTGGAGCCGCAGACCGCAGCCGAACGGCAAGCGGCGATGCACGCCGTCAACCCGATCTTCATCCCGCGCAACCACCGCGTCGAAGCCGTGATCCAGGCCGCCGTCAACAACGACGACTACGCGCCGTTCGAGGAATTGGTGAAGGTGCTGGCCAAGCCATTTGACGACCAGCCGGACTACGCCGCCTACGCCGACCCGCCGCTGCCGGATCAGCGCGTGCTGCAGACGTTCTGCGGGACGTGACCACAAACTCGGTGCGTAGGGTGGATTAGCCGAAGGCGCAATCCACCACTGCTTTCAACAAGCGGACAGCAAAGAGGTGGATTACGCTTCGCTAATCCACCCTACGATCCCTACGCCGGTTCGCCGCTGCCGGACCCGCGCGTGCTGCAGACGTTCCGTAGGATTTCAATCTGGTCGGTCAGGAGAGCGTTCCGCCGATCGAGCAGGTTGACCGTGAAGAACCAGCATCCTCCGGGAACGAATGCGCGGCGGTAGTCGGACATAGTCCGTGAATATCACAACTTGAAGTTGGTCCACAGTGGTGGATTACGCCTTCGGCTAATCCACCCTACGCGTGGTCGTGTTGTGGACACGTCCCGCCCGCGGGAACCGCTGTCATCAAACTGAAACACACGCGCTCTAACGGGCTGGCAGGTCGTCTTGCCGGAGGCGCCCATCCCCCAACCGTCCCGACAAAGCGCGCCATGCCCTTCAAATTCATCCACATCACCGACACGCATCTCGCGAACCCGGGACTGAAGCTCTATGGCCTCGACCCGCGCGCGCGGCTGGATGCTGCGATCGCCGACATCAACAAGCACCAGTCCGATGCCGCCTTCGCCGTCGTGACCGGCGACCTCACCCATTGGGGCGAGCCGGAATCCTACGCCAATTTCGCCGAGGCGATGGCCGCGCTGAAAATTCCCTACATCGCCATGGTCGGCAATCACGACAAGCGCGTCGCCTGCCTCGACGGTCTGAAAGCCGCACCGCGCGATCCCAACGGTTTCGTGCAGGGCACGCGCACCACCGAGCACGGGCTGTTCGTCTTCCTCGACACGCTGGACGAGACCAGCCATGCCGGCGAGATGTGCGCAAAACGCCTCGACTGGCTCGCGAAGACGCTTGCAGCCGCGCCCGCCGACCAGCAGTTCGTCGTGTTCATGCATCACCCGCCCTTCCCGGTCGGCGTGCACGCGATGGACGAGATCGCGCTGGCGCAGAGCGCTGAATTCGCGGAAGTCATTGCGCCCTACCGCTCGCGCATCCGCCACCTCTTCTTCGGCCATGTGCACCGCCCGATCTTCGGCAGCTATGGCAAGATCCCGTTCTCGACACTGCGCGGCACCAACCACCAGGTCTGGTTCGAGCTCGATGCGACCGCCACCGACCATCTCGCCAGCCACGAGCCGCCGGCCTATGGCGTGGTGCTGATCGACCAGGAGAACCTGGTCGTGCACAGCCACGACTTCCTCGACACCAGTCTGCGCTTCCCGTTCGAGCCGCCCGCGGGCATGGACGGCCGCGACTATGCGCTCAAGTTCGCGGCGCGGTGAGATGAGCCTCGCTGAACCCGCGGCTCTCCCGGTCGCGGCATCGGCGGCACCGCGTCTGCATGTCCTGAAGCGCTTTTCGAGCCGCTTCAAAGCCTCGCTGCCTGCCTACCTCCTGCTGCTGCCGTCGCTGATCTTCCTCGCGCTGTTCACCTACGGCGCGATGGGCCGCGTGCTCGTCGATGCGCTCTATCAGCGCGCCACGCCGAAGGCGCCGCTCCGCTTCGTCGGCCTCGACAATCTCAGCGCGGTGCTTGCCGATCCCTATTTCACCGGCGCTGTCATCAACAACCTCCTCTATGCCGTCGGCACCGCGATCCCGAGCATCGGCCTTGCGCTGCTGTTCGCGCTCGCGCTGTCGCGCACCAACGCCGTCAGCAGCGCGCTCCGCGCCGCGCTGTTCCTGCCGGTGCTGATCCCGATGGTCGCGGCCTCCGCGCTGTTCCTGTTCATCTTCCTGCCCAATGTCGGCCTGCTCGACTATTACATCGGCCGTCTGCTTCCGGTGCTGCCGAATTGGCTCGGCGATCCCGACATCGCGCTATCAGCGATCATGGTGATCACGATCTGGAAGAACGCCGGCTATTACATGCTGTTCTTCCTCGCCGGCCTCCAGGCCGTGCCGGAGGACGTCATGGAGGCCGCGCATCTCGATGGCGCGGGTCCCTTCATGCGGTTTCGCCACATCATCCTCCCCGAGCTCAAGCCCACCTTCCTGTTCGTCATCGTGATCGCCACGCTCAATGCGGTGACGCAGGTCGACCACGTCTTCGTCATGACCAAGGGCGGGCCGTCCAACTCGACCAATCTCGTGCTGTTCTACATCTATCAGCAGGCCGTCGAGCACTACGACATCGGCAAGGCTTCGGCCGCGACGCTGCTGACACTCGCCGCGCTGATGGGCCTCACCGCGCTCTCCTTCCGCACGATGGCGAACCGCGAGGGTGGGCCATGAAGCTGATTGACAAGCTCTACAAGGACACCCCGCTCGCCACCCGCCGCGAGATCACGCCCAAGCTCGGCTTCGCGCTGACGGTGCTGCTCGCAATCGTCTGGCTGGTCCCGTTCCTGTGGATGGGCGTGGCGACGCTGCGCCCGGCCTCTGACGGCATCAACGCCATGGCCGAACTGCTGCCGAGCCTGAAGCCGACGCTCGACAATGTCAGGGATGCCTGGGAAATCGGCGATTTCCCGCGCTACGCGCTCAACACCACGATCATCTGCACCGGCATCCTGCTCGTGCAGTTCGTCACGATCACACTGGCGGGCTTTGCCTTTGCGCGCCTCGACTTCGCCGGCAAGTCGCTGATCTTCTATCTGTTCCTGATGCAGCTGATGCTGGTGCCGGTGCTGCTGATCGTGCCGAATTTGAGCCTGGTGGCGCAGCTCGGCCTCTACGACACGCTCACCGGCGTGATGATGCCGTTCTTCGCCTCCGCCTTCGGCACATTCCTGATGCGGCAGGCGTTCGAGGCGATTCCGACCGAGCTGGAAGATGCGGCCCTGATCGACGGCGCCAGCCTTCTCCAGCGCATCCGCCACATCTATGTGCCGCTGTCGATGCCGAGCTTCTCGGCCTTCGCCATCATCTCCGTGACCAGCCACTGGAACGACTTCCTGTGGCCGCTGATGGTGATCAATTCGCCGGACAAGCGGCCGCTCACAGTCGGCCTGTCGGTGTTCACAGCGACCGCCGAAGGCACTCAGGCCTGGGGCACCATCGCCGCCGGCACGCTGATGGTGATCGCGCCGCTGCTCATCACGTTCCTGATCTTCCAGAAGCGCTTCATCAGCTCTTTCGTCACCTCAGGCATCAAATAGGAGATTTCTCGATGCTGTTTTCCCGCAGGCTCATGCTTGGCCTCGCCATGGCAGGTAGTTTGGCAGGCGCCCTCGCCTTCCCGGCGATGGCCGAAGGCCCGACCGAGATCGACCTCTTCTTCCCCGTCCCCGTCGACGGCAAGCTCGCCCGCGACATGGGCACCCTGATCAAGGAGTTCAACGAGGGGCACCCGAATATCAAGGCGACCGCCGTCTACACCGGCTCCTATGACGACACGCTGATCAAGACACGCGCCGCCATCAAGGCCGGCAAGCCGCCGTCCGCTGTGATCATGTCGGCCAACTTCCTGCTCGACATGCAGATCGAGAACGAGCTCACCAATCTCGACAGCCTGATCGCCGCCGACGGCACCACCAAGGACCAGTTCCTCGGCCAGTTCTTCCCGGCGCTGCAGGGCAACGCGGTGATCAACCGCTCGGTCTACGGCGTGCCCTTCCACAATTCGACCCCGCTGCTCTACATCAATGCCGACAAGGCCAAGGAAGCCGGCCTCGATCCGAGCAAGCCGCCGCAGACCTGGGCCGAGCTCACCGACTGGGCCAAGAAGCTCACCAAGCGCGAGGGCGACAAGGTGACCCAATGGGGCATCGCGATCCCCTGCGCCTACGACTATTGCGGCTGGATGATGGAAACGCTCACCATGACCAATGGCGGGCGCTACTACAATGAGGAGTTCGGCGGCGAAGTCTATTACGACACGCCCTCGATGCTCGGCGCGCTGACCTGGTGGAACGACCTCGTCTACAAGCACAAGGTTCACGCCCCCGGCGCCACGCCTGGTCCTGCCGTCAGCACCTCCTTCATCTCCGGCAACGCCGCGATGATGATGCTGTCCACGGGCTCGCTGACCTATGTGCGCGACAACGCCAAGTTCAACTACAAGGTCGCCTTCATCCCGCGCAATGTCCGCAACGCCGTGCCGATCGGCGGCGCCTCGCTGATCGTTCCGGCCGGTCTCGAAGCCGACAAGCAGAAGGCCGCCTGGACCCTGATCAAGTGGATGACCTCGCCCGAGAAGAGCGCCTGGTGGAGCCGCGCCACCGGCTATTTCGCGCCCAACATGGCGGCGTACAAGACGCCTGACATGGTCGAGTTCCTGAACAAGAACCCGGACGCCAAGACCGCCGTCGAGCAGCTCGATGTCGCAAAGCCCTGGTTCGCGACCTACAAGACGGTCCCTGTCCGCAAGAACCTCGAGGACGAGGTGATGCTGGTCCTCAACGGCAAGAAGCAGCCGAAGGAAGCCCTCGTCGCCGCCCAGAAGGCCGCCGACGAGACGCTCAAGCCGTACAATGCGGAAACGTCGCTGAAGCTGCCGTAAGAAGCTTCGGAGGGTGGATTGGCCGGCGGCTGCGCGAGCGCAGTCGCTGGCGTAATCCACCAATTCTGCCGCCCAGGATGTCAACAGTGGTGGATTACGCCTTCGGCTAATCCACCCTACGGCCCCTCCCCGAACGACGCGTGTTCAGATCGTCACCACGATCTTGCCGAACTGATTGTTCGACTCCAGGAAGCGATGTGCTTCGACGATGTCCTCGAACTTGAACGTTCGCGCGATGATCGGCTTCAATGTACCGTCCGACAGTCCTTCGATGATGAACGCCTTTGCCTTCGCAAGGCGTGCGGGATCGCGGATGATCTCGTGCACGAGGTAGCCGCGCAGTGTCAGGCTCTTGCTCAGCACGTTGAAGAGCGGGAACGGCGTCGGATCGGGGCTCAACCCGCCATATTCGATCAAGGTGCCGCCCGGTGACATCGCCGCAGTCAACGGCTCGAACGTGGGACCACCCACCGCGTCCAACACGACGCGGACGCCGCTTGAACCGGCGATCTCGTCCAGTCGTGCTCGAATGTCCTCTTCGTCCGAGGCGACGACGTGGGCGGCACCGGCATCGCGCAAGGCGCGCCGCTTGGCAGAGGTCCGGGTCATGGCGATCGGGATAGCGCCGATCCGGTTCGCGATCTGGATGGCTGCAAGCCCGACGCTGCTCGAAGCCGCCGTGATAACGACGACGTCTCCTCGCAAGAGTCCAGCGATATCGACCAGCGCGCCGTAGGCCGTCAGATATTGCATCCACACTGCAGCCGCCATCTCGAAGCCAAGCTCCGGCGGATGCTTCACGACGAGTTCGGCAGGAAACGTCGCGAGTTCGGCATAGGCCGGCCAAAGCACCATCGACAGCGGCGGCACGATGCTGACGGTATCGCCCGGCACAAGACCAGCCACGTCCATCCCAACAGCCTCGACGATGCCTGCCGCCTCCAGCCCAAGCCCCGATGGAAATGTCGCGGTCTCGATATAGGTCCCCCTCCGCAACAGGGCTTCGGCACGGTTGAGGCCGAGGGCCCTGACGCGGATCTGGACCTCGCCCCGCGCCGGCGGCGCGACATCGACCGTCTCGATACGCAGGACTTCGGGACCACCATGTTGATGAAAGCGAACGGCGCGCGTCATGAATGCACTCCAAAACAGTTGAACCGAATAGAGCTATGCCGATCCCGGGGAAGCGGATAAATCGCACAAAGGGGCGAACAGTCGAAACCAGGAGTTTTCAATGGACCGCCTGAGCAGCATGGCCGTGTTCGTCAGGGCCGCCGATCTCGGCTCGTTCGCAGCAGCGGCCGACGCGCTCGAGATCTCGGGACCGATGGTCGGCAAGCATGTGCGCTTTCTCGAGGAGCGCCTCGGCGTCCGCCTCCTCAACCGCACCACGCGGCGCCAGAGCCTGACCGAAGCTGGCCAAGCCTATTACGAGCGCTGCCGCGCGGTGCTCGCCGAAGCCGAAGCCGCCGATGCCGTCGTTGCCGACGAGTTCTCGGAGCCGCGCGGCAGGCTGCGCGTGACCATGCCGGCCCTGCTGGGACGGCACTGCATCGCCCCGTTGTTGATGAAGCTCGCGCGGAAATATCCGCATCTCGAGCTCGACCTCTCCTTCGCCGATCCGATCGCTGACATCGTCGAGGCCGGCTACGATCTTGCGATCCGGACCGGCGATCTCGACGACCAGTCCGGCCTGATCGCGCGACGCATCGCAAGCCAGCGCATGGTGGTGTGCGGCGCGCGGTCCTACCTGCGCGCCAACGGCAGGCCGAAATCACTGAACGATCTCGCCGCTCACCAGGCGATCATCTATCGCCGCTCCGGGCGCGTCCGGCCGTGGCTATTTCCACAACAAGACCAGCCCGCGCGCGAGATCATGCCATCAGGCAGGCTGAGGCTCGACGATCTGGAGGCAATCGCCGATGCCGCCGCGCAAGGCATGGGGCTCGCCTGGCTGCCCTACTGGCTGGTCCGCGAACGCCTCAACGCCGGCGCGCTGGTCGATCTCTTCGGGGGCCAGGTGGAATTCCTCTACGACTGCCACGCGCTGTGGCCCCGCTCGCCCCGGCTGCCGCCAAAAGTCCGCGCCGCCGTGGACACCCTTGCTGCCGGCTTGCCGAAGCTCATGACATGACGCAGGCCCCCGGCCCCCGTTAACCCCCCGTCCACCATCCGGGCGGGCCCTCGGCCGGTAACCACGAGAATTAACAGACCCTCAACGCACCCCCGACAAATCTATCAATGTTTCTGGAGATTTCGCCGTGGATCTGTTGGTTTTCGAGTTCCTGGGACTGGCGCTGGTCGCCATGTGCGTGGTCGTGGTGGCGCTGCCCTGCGCCCGCAAATCCTCGCACCGGATCCGTTACGAATAGGAATTTCGACCGATCTGGCGATTCCGGCCCAAATGCAAGGCTCGAATTCGCTCCAACCCCCTTGACATCACAGCGCTTTCGGCAGAACGGCTGATGATCTCGTCATGGGCCGTTCATGGATTTGATTACCACCACTGCTGACCTCGCGGCTGCCTGCAGCCGGTTGGCCAAGCACCCCGTCATTACCGTCGATACCGAGTTCCTGCGCGAAACCACCTATTACCCGCTGCTGTGCGTGGTGCAGATGGCGAGCCCCGAGGAAGCGATCGTCATCGACACCCTGGCCGAGGGCATCGACCTCAAGCCGTTCTTCGAGCTGATGGGCAACGAGGGCGTACTGAAGGTATTCCACGCCGCCCGCCAGGACATCGAGATCATCTGGCATCAGGCCAACATCATCCCGCACCCGGTGTTCGACACCCAGGTCGCGGCCATGGTGCTCGGCTATGGCGACAGCATCGCCTATGACGCGCTGGTCGAGAAGGTCACGGGCCATCGCCCGGACAAGACCCACCGCTTCACCGACTGGTCGCGCCGGCCGCTGACCAAGGAGCAGATGCACTACGCAGTCTCCGACGTCACGCACCTGCGCGACGTGTTCGCGGCGCTCGATGCCGATCTGAAGAAGCGCCGGCGCAGCGAATGGGTCTCCATCGAGATGGAGGTTCTGACCTCGCCCAGGACCTACGACTTCCATCCCGAGCGCGCCTGGGAGCGGCTGAAGACGCGGGTCCGCAAGCCCAAGGACCTCGCGGTCCTGATGGAGGTTGCCGCCTGGCGCGAGCAGGAAGCGCAGAGCCGCGACGTGCCGCGCGGCCGCGTGCTGCGGGATGAGGCCATCAGCGACATCGCGACCCACGCGCCGAACACGCTGGAGAAGCTCGCCCATCTGCGCTCGGTGCCGAAGGGATTTGAGAAATCCAAATGGGGCGCGGACATCGTCGCCGCGGTCGAGCGCGGGCTGGCGCGGGATTTCTCGACGCTGCCGAAGCTGGAGAAGCCGCGCAACAACAGCAATGGCGCGGCGATTGTCGAGCTCTTGAAGGTGCTGCTGCGCATGACGGCAGAACGCCATGCGGTCGCCAGCAAGGTGATCGCCACCGTCGACGATCTCGAAGAGATCGCAGCCGACGACGAGGCCGACGTCCCCGCCTTGCGCGGCTGGCGCCGCGAGCTGTTCGGCGATGCCGCGCTGAAGCTGAAGCGCGGCGAGCTGGCCCTGGCGATCGAGAAGGGCCGCGTGATCGGGGTTCAGCGGGCGTAGGCCGCTGCGATCGCGTAACCTATGGCTGGCCCTCGGCCGACCGCACCGTCATTGCGAGCCACCGGGTCCGCGCAAAGCGCGGCCCGATGACAGGCTCCGCGAAGCAATCCAGAGTCTTTCAGCGGAGACAGTCTGGATTGCTTCGTCGCAAGTGCTCCTCGCAATGACGAGGTGAGACCTTACGCCGGCGTCAGCTTCGCCACTTCCGGCTTCATATCCTCGAGCACGCCTGAAATTGCCGTGACCAGCTCGTCGATCTGGGCCTTGGTGACAATCAGCGGCGGGCAGATGGCGATGGCATCAAGCATGTTGCGCGAGATCACGCCGCGCTCCTGGAGCATGCGGCTGGCGATGCCACCGACCGCGCCGGGCGTCGCCGCTGCCGTCTTGCGGCCCTTGTCGAGCACGAGCTCGATCGCCGCGATCATGCCGACGCCGCGGACCTCGCCGACCAGCGGATGGCTGGTGAGCTCGCGCAGCTTGCCCTGCATGTAGCCGCCGAGCTCGGCGGCGTGCGCGACCAGGCCGCGCTCCTCGATGATCTTGAGGTTCTCCAGCGCAATGGCCGAGCCGACCGGATGGCCCCCCGCTGTAAAACCGTGGCCGAGCACGCCGATCTTGTTGCTCTCGTCCGCGATCGGCTCGAACATGCGGTCGTTCAGGATGATCGCCGACAGCGGGAAATAGCTCGAAGTGATCTGCTTGGAGACCACCATCGCATCCGGCTTGATGCCGTAGGTTTCGCAGCCGAACATCTTGCCGGTACGGCCGAAGCCGCAGATCACCTCGTCGGCGACCAGCAGGATGTCGTACTTCTTCAGGACCGCCTGGATTTTCTCCCAATAGGTCGCCGGCGGCACGACGACGCCGCCCGCCCCCATCACCGGCTCGCCGAAGAAGGCCGCGATCGTGTCAGGGCCTTCCTTCTGGATCAGCGCGTCGAGTTCCTCGGCCCGGCGCGTCGCGAACGCCTCCTCGCTCTCGCCGGGCGCGCCGTCCTTGTAGAAATGCGGCGAACCTGTGTGCAGGATGTTGGGCAGCGGCAGGTCGAACGAGCGGTGATTGTTCGGCAGGCCGGTGAGGCTTGCCGAGGCAATGGTGACGCCGTGATAGGCGCGCATGCGGCTGATCACCTTCTTGCGCTGCGGCTGGCCGAGTGCGTTGGAACGATAGGCGATCAGCTTCAGGACGGTGTCGTTCGCCTCCGACCCGGAATTGGTGAAGAACACCTTGCTCATCGCGACAGGCGCGAGCGCCACCAGCTTCTCGGCGAGGTCGATCGAGGGGCCGTGCGATTTAGCGGAGAACGTATGGTAGAACGGCAGCGCCTGCATCTGCTTGTGCGCGGCCTCGACCAGACGCTTCTCGTTGAAGCCGAGCCCGACGCTCCACAGGCCCGCCATGGCCTCGAAATAGCGCTTGCCCGACGCGTCGAATACGTAAGGGCCCTCGCCGCGCTCGATCACCAGCGGACCGGCCTGCTGATGCGCGCGCGCGTTGGTGTAGGCGTGGAGCTGGTAGGCCACATCCCGGGCTTCTTGCGAATTGGGCAGCATGGACATTTGCGGGGATCCCTTAAGTGGTCACGTCGCCGGCCCGGCCAGCGTCATCACGCGATGATTGCATCACTTGGCTATTGCGACGTGACAAAACTTGCAACGCCAATTCGTCGGCAGCAAGTGCTCAGCAGCGTTGCACAAAGCCGCACACGGGAAGGCGCTCAGGCCGCCCCGTCGTCGTCCCCATGGTCAGCGGCCGCGGCTTCCCTCACCTCGACCAGCGCCATCGACAGCAGATAAACCGTCGTGGGCAAGCCAAGGCGTCGCGCCGTCTCGGCGGCACGCGACAAATCGCTCGCCAGCTCCTTGAGCTGCTCTCCGCGTGACAATGTCCCACCCCATCCATCCGCCGATCGCGGCCACCTACACCGCGATGGCGCCGCTGGTTCTGATCAGTTCGGCGCTGGCGTGGATCGTAGCAAAATTCCCGAGGACATTCACTACCGCATGCTTGTAGGCGACGGCATCGCCCGTGCCCGGCTGCCGGCAGGCCACGGCGTCTCCGATCACCTGATAGCGGTGGCTGCGGTGAAACCCGTCGACGGCGGTGGCCAGGATGGTTTCATCCAGGGAAAACCCGACCAGAATGCAGCGCACATTGCGGATATTGGACATGTAGTCCACGAACCGTGAGGAACTGTAGGCCGACGGCAGCGGGTGCTCAAACGTCATTTCACCAGGCCGCGGCTTCGCCTCCGCGATCCAATCGGTCAGCCTGGATGCCGGATTGAACCAGGCGGCCTGGGCGATGCGCTTCAGATGCATCACCGGCCAGAGATTGGTGCGCCACAGCGTCAGGAGTTCCAGGCAGCGCACGGTGGCGGCTTCGCCGTCGAGGATGACATGGCGACGCCCGGGGGTCAGATATTCGACCTGGAGATCCGCGCAGACCAGGATCGGCGGATCATCGGTGATGGAGGCCAGCATTTTCTTGCGCGGAGTTGCACCGGTTTCAGTGGTCGGCGAGTGCGAGGTCTCGCAGCGGCGAGGTCACTGCCCGTCCCGCCGATGCATCGAGCACGCCAGGCCGGTCCCAATCGCCCTCGGGACGGATGATCACATAGGGATCGCTGTCCAGCGTGATGGCATCCGGCCCCGGCTCGATCTCCAGCAGCATTTCCGTGTAGGAGAAATCCGAGAAGGTGATCTTGCGGTTGTGACCGAGCGGCTTGGCGCCGAAATGAGCCCAGAAATCGACCAGCCGGTCCTGCGCCTGGCCGTAGATCTTGCGGAAGCCCTTGCGCTTCACGTAGTCGACGCTCGCCTGCACCAGCTTGAACGAGACGCGCGAGCGCCGATATTGGTGGCGCACGGCGAGCCGCTCCACCTTGGCGAAATCGCCGAAGAAGCGCCCGCAGACAGCCCGCAGGCTCGTTGCCGACGTAGCCGATGAAATGCGCTGCGACCATGTCGTTGCCGTCGAACTCCTCTTCGAACGGACAATCCTGCTCGGCCAGATAGACCGCGGAGCGAATGGCGGTGACCAGCATGAGATCGCCGGGATCGCGCGCGAGGCGGATGGTGATGGCGCGGGAGTCGGGCTTCGCGAGAGGAATCCTAGTACCGTGCATCTGCAAAACTCCTTGCTTGAATGATCGCTCCCGGCATCCGCATCGGCTGCCGATGCCAGGGTCGCTCGTAACACCAGAGATCGGGCTGGAAGCTCGGGACGGGTTCGAAGCCCGTCGCCTTCATGATGTCGCGTCCGGCCACGGTTGACGGCTGCGCATAGCAATCCGCGCCGCGAAATCTTATCTGACGCAGATGAGCCGCGGCCTTGCCGAGACCGGCGATGCCGCGCCCCGCCGTCGCGATCGCCCAGATGTAGATGGCGGCAACGTCCTCCTTCGCGGACGCGAGATAGTGCGTCTCGGGCGCGGTCAGGCAGATCTCGTCGAGCAGCAGCGCATCATGCCCACGGTCATTGAGGAACAGGAAGGCCATGCCGCCGAGCAGATTGCCCTTGCGGCTGAACGTCAGGATGCTCTCGGGATCATAGGTGGAATATCGCGCAAGCTCCGCCGCTCCGATCCGGACGCCCGGCACCAGCCGGTGTGCCATTTCGGAAAGCGCGGCGATTTCGGAAGGTTGCGCACAGCGAACGTCGACGTCCGGGCTCAGCGGCAAGGCATCGAAATCATGCCTTGCGGCAAACGAGCCCCTTTCCATACTCATGTCCCGCCTCTATCGTCCGAGGCTTTAGTGCCCCGCTATGACGATGAGCTTAGCGGTTGGGGACCAGGAGTATGCAGCAGTTATTGCACCGGGGTGCTGCTATGATGCAGCACCGTGAAGAAGCCCTGGACGCGTCCTGGGACGATTTGAAATTGTTTTTAGCGTGCGCAAAATATAAAAGTTTCCGCAACGCCGCGGAAGAACTCGGACTGACCTCCACCACGCTGATGCGCAGGATCGACCGGCTCGAAGAGAGCATCGACTGCAAGCTGTTCCTGCGCGACCAGAGCGGACTGACGCTCAGCGATGAAGGCGCCGCGATGATCGCCGACGTCGCGCATATGGAGCGTCATGCCTTCAACGTCTTCCGGCGTGCGTCGCGATCGTCGAACGACACCGCGGGCACCGTGCGTGTCGCGGTGACGGAAGGCCCCGGCAATTTCTGGATCCTGCCGCGGCTGATCGATTTCCAGAAGACCTATCGCAAGATCACCGTCGATCTGCGCTGCGCGATGGAGCAGGCCGACGTCGCAAGGCTTGAATCCGACATCGCGATCCAGCTCGAGCCGCCGACCAATCCCGACCTGATCGTCGCCAAGCTCGGCCGCCTGCACATCTATCCCTTCGTCTCCAGGGAATACGAGCGCCTCTACGGCGTGCCGACATCCCTGGCCGAGCTGAAGGATCACCGCATCATCAAGCAGAGCGCGCCGCAGGTCGACGATGGCGCCTATGCACGCGTGCTCGGACTGAAATCGCTCGAGGGCATCGTCGGGATCAAGACCAACTCCTCGGTCGGCGTGCTCTATGCGGTGGAGCGCGGCGCCGGCATCGGCTTCCTGCCGACCGTGTCGATCGCACTCGGCGCACCGCTCATTGCCGTCGATCTCGGCGTCAGCCACCACGCCGATCTCTGGCTCACCTATCACAAGGAATTCCGCAACTCCGAGCGCCACAAAATCGTGGTCGACTGGCTGAAGAAGATCTTCGATGCCAAGACCTATCCCTGCTTCCGCGACGAGTTCATCCATCCGAATGCGCTGGTGCCGATCATGACGGCTGCGCGCGAGGCGTTCGGGCTCACGGGTTCTGTCGCGGTGACGCCGACGTGAGCGCAGGTCGTTATTTTGAGCATGATCTCCGCGCAAACGCGGTCCGCGTTTGTCGCGAGGGAAAACCGCTGCACACTTTTCCGGATCATGCTCGCTTCACCACCGGTATTCGAAGCCGACCGTGCCCTGATGTGACGTCAGCTCGTTACGGAACTTGCCGTCGTAGTTGATGTAGAGCCGCGCGGTGTTGGTCAGGCTGAGCGAGGCCGAGGCGCCGGCGTCCATGCCGTAGCGGCCCTCGCCGATGCCGGGCACGACGATGCTTTGAGTTCCGAGGCTGACCTGCACCGATCCCAGGTTCTGATAGAAATTGTCGACGAACTTGCCGTAGGCCGACAGGTCCAGAATCTTCTGGTCGTAGATGAAGTAGCGCCCGATCTCCGCGCCGATCATCACGCGCGCGCGTGAGAGTGCAGTGGAGCCAACGTTCAGTGGGTCGAGCCCTCCGGACTCCTGGAACGCGACGCTGGTGGCGCGCACATATTCGAGCGCGCCCTTGGGCACGACGCGCATCTGGTCCTTGGTCCAGTAATAGCTGATCTCGGTCAGCGCGCCGTCGACGGCGGCGCGATAGCCCGCGGTCGCAAGACCGGCGCCGGTGTCCCGGCTGGAATGGACCTTGCCGAAACCGTGCACCACCGCGAACGCCCAGGTCCACGGTCCCTTGTCGACCGAGCCGTTGAAGCCGATTTGCGTCAGGTCGAGCGTCGCCGACTGCAGCGCCAGCGGCACGTCGACGTCGGTGTGGCTCTGATCGATGGAGAAGCCGAGATTGACGCCCGGCGCGACCCGTGCGCCGAAGCCGGCAACGCCGCCAAAGGTCTTGCGCTTGTCGCCGACGAAATCGCCCTGCGCGTCGGTCCGCACCGAGATGGCGTAGCCCTCGAACCAGGTGCGATAGCGCGGATCTTCCGTGCTCGCCGAGGCGCCGCCACCGCCGGGATTGGTGCGGAACGCGCGGTTGACGCCGCCCGAGGCCTGGTTGCCCAGCCGCTCCAGAAAATTCGAGCCGAGATTGAGCGCGCTGTTGCCCGCCGATAGGTCGTAATTGGTCGAGGTTGGCATCGGGACCGGGGTCGGCGATGCCGTAGGCGTCGGGGTCGGTGTGGGCGTCGGACTTTGCGCGAAGCCTGGCGTCGCCGACATCATCGCGACGAGCGCAAGCGCCAAGACTGCAAAGGACTTGGCTGCAAAGGACTTGGCTGCAATGGTCCTGGCGGCCACAGTCGCGACCCGGCGGACACGGTCCAGCCCGATCGTCTGCCGTGTCCCGGACAGCTGCGAGGTGCAGCACATGATGACTAATCCCGAAGCAAAATGGCGGCCCGCAAAAATGCAACACGAGCTGCGGCACGTGCGGCGATTTGTGCCGAACTGCCACGGAGGGTCAACCAGTTGGCGCACCATGGCCGAGGCTATTGCCCGGATTGTGGTTCCCCTGCCACAGGTCGCAAATAGCAGACGGTGACATCCCGGCCGACCTTGAAATCCGTGCGCGGCTTGCTAACGCGCGATTTTCATGTTGCAATATTGGACACAATCGGAATTGGCCGCTCGGCTGTGCGTTTCGCGACAATGAGACTCGAACAGACTTCCGGAAGCCCGTTTGTGGCGTGGCACGCGAAAAAGCGGCCGCGTCGTTTTTGTATCTAGTGGAGGAGACTGAGGATGCCGCAAAAGGGCACCGTCAAATGGTTCAACCCGACAAAGGGCTATGGGTTCATCAAGCCGAACGGCAGCGATAAGGACGTGTTCGTCCACATCTCCGCCGTCGAGCGTGCGGGACTTTCCACCCTCAATGAAAACCAGGTGGTTGAATACGACCTCGTGGAAAACCGCGGCAAAGCATCCGCGGAAAACCTCAAGGTCTCCTGATTTCTCTCGAGCCCAGGCGCGCGAGATCATGACGTTGCCCCCGGCTCTGCCGGGGGATTTTGTTTGCGAAGACGAGTATTCTGCGAGGGCGCTTCAGCGCACCACCGGCGAAAGCAGAAAATTCTCCGACGGTCCGCTGCCGTCCGTCCTGCACACATCGCCCTCGATCCGGACCTTGCCGGTCGCGAGCAGCCGCAGCGCCTCGGGATAGATGCGATGCTCGACTTCGAGGATGCGCTCCGAGAGCGTGTCCGCGGTGTCGTGGTCGCTGACGGGAACCGCGCCCTGCATCACGATCGGGCCGGCATCGGTCTCGGGGATGACGAAGTGCACCGTCGCGCCAGACAGTTTGACCCCGGCGCGCAAGGCCTGACCGTGCGGGTCGAGGCCGGGGAACGAGGGCAATAGCGAGGGATGGATGTTCAGCATCCGCCCGTACCAGGCCCTGGTGAATTCCGCCGTGAACAGGCGCATGAAGCCGCCGAGACAGATCAGCTCGATGCCGTGCTGATCGAGCGCCGCCTGCAGCACCTTTTCGAAGCCGGCGCGGTCCTTGCCGAACGGCTTGCTCTCGATCACCAGCGTGTTCACGCCGCTCGCCCTGGCCCGTTCGAGCCCGAGCGCGCCGGCCTTGTTCGAGATCACGAGCGAGATCTCCGCCGGGAAATCCGGCGCAGCCGCAGCCCTGATCAACGCGGACATGTTGGAACCGCGGCCGGAGATCAGGATGGCGACGCGGCGCTTCATCACAGCGCCAGATCGAGGTGGCCGTTATAGACGACGCGGTGCTCGCCCTCGGCCGGGATCACGGTGCCGAGCTGCGCCACCGTTTCGCCGGCGTCGCTGAAGACCTGCACGACCTCGTCGACCTTGTCGGGCTCGACGATCGCGATCATGCCGATGCCGCAGTTGAAGGTGCGCAGCATTTCGAGCTCGGCGATACCGGCCTGCGCGGCCAGCCATTTGAAAACCGGAAGCACCGGCAGGCGCGCGAGATCGATGCCGACGCCAAGATGGTTCGGCAGCACGCGCGGGATGTTGTCGGTGAAACCGCCGCCGGTGATGTGGGCAAGCCCCTTCACCGCGCCGGTCTCGCGGATCGCACGCAGGCAGGATTTGACGTAGAGCCGCGTCGGCGTCAGCAGCGCGCCGCCGAGCGTCATGACGGGCGCGAACGGCGCCGGCGCCTCGAAGCCCAGGCCGGACTGCTCGACGATCTTGCGCACCAGCGAGAAGCCGTTGGAGTGCACGCCCGACGAGGCCAGCCCGATCACGGCATCGCCCGCGGCGATGTCCTTGCGCGGCAACAGCGTACCGCGCTCCGCGGCCCCGACGGCAAAGCCGCCGAGATCGTAATCGCCGTCCTTGTAGAGGCCGGGCATCTCGGCAGTCTCGCCCCCGATCAGGGCGCAGCCGGATTCGCGGCAGCCTTCGGCGACGCCGGCGACGATCGAGGCGGTCGCCTCCGGGTCGAGCTTGCCGCAGGCGAAATAGTCCAGGAAGAACAGCGGCTCGGCGCCCTGCACCACGAGGTCGTTGACGCTCATGGCGACGAGGTCGATGCCGATTCCGCCGTGCAGCCCGGTCTCGATCGCGATCTTGACCTTGGTGCCGACGCCGTCGGTCGCGGCGACCAGGACGGGATCCTTGAAACCGGCCGCCTTGAGGTCGAACAGGCCGCCGAATCCGCCGATCTCGGCGTCGGCGCCAGGCCGTGCGGTGGCGCGCACCATCGGCTTGATCAGGTCGACCAGGCGGTTGCCCGCGTCGATATCGACGCCTGAATCGGCGTAGGTGAGGCCGTTTTTGCGGTCGGTCATGCCCGATTTCCAGTGGGTTTGCGGCTGGTTACGTCGAATTCCGGGGACGCGCAATGGCTCGCATGGCGCACCTCCGTATACTATGTAGAGATATCAACCGGTTCAGCCTCGAAGGGGGCCGGATTCGAGGTCAGACCGGGTGCCAGGACGCGCCGCGTGAGTATTCCGAATATCATTACCCTGGGCCGCATCATGCTGGTCCCGATCATCGTCTGGGCGATCGTGTCGAGCCAAATGGAGGTGGCATTCGCCGTCTTCCTCATTGCCGGCATCAGCGACGCGGTCGACGGCTTCCTCGCCAAACGCTTCAACATGACGAGCGAGCTCGGGGCCCTGCTCGATCCGCTCGCCGACAAGGCCCTGCTGGTCTCGATCTACCTGGCGCTCGGCATCTGGGGCGACATTCCGCGCTGGATCGTGATCCTGGTGGTGTCGCGCGACATCATGATCGTCGCCGCCGTAATCGTGTCCTGGCTGTTCGACAAGCCGGTCGAGATGAAGCCGTCGAAGGTGTCGAAGCTCAACACAGCAGCCCAGGTCGCCTATGCGGCGCTGGTGCTGGCCTCCCTCGCCTTCGGCTTCAACCCGGCCCCCTATGATAAGGTCCTGATGGGCCTCGTCACGGTCTTCACGCTCGCCTCCGTGTCGCTCTATCTTGTCGAGTGGCTGCGGCACATGAGCACCATCGAGGCCAAATGAGCCGGGATGCGGCCCCGCAAAAGGCCAACTCCCGCTCGATGAAGTCGAATCTCTTCAAACAAGCCGGCATGCCGGCACGGAGCAAAGCAAGCGTGGCAGGCCGCGTTCATCCCCGACAATTGGCGTTCTCGCTTCCGCATGCGGAGAGCCTCAGCCGGGACAATTTCCTCGAAGGCCCCGCCAACGCAGCCGGTCTTGCCCTGATCGATGCTTGGCCGGAATGGCCGAACCGGATCATGTGGCTGGCCGGCCCGGAAGGCAGCGGCAAGAGCCATCTCGCCGCGATCTGGGCCGAGGTTTCAGGCGCCCGCTCGACCGCGGCCAATGGGCTGACCGCCGAGACCGTCCCGGGCGCGCTCGCCACGGGTGCGCTGGTGGTCGAGGATCTCAGGGCCAGGGCGTTCGACGAGCGCGCCCTGTTCCACCTGATGAACCTCGCCCGCGAGGATGGCGCCTATGTGCTCTTCACCGGCCGCGAGGTACCGGCATCGATCGAGATCGATCTGCGCGACCTGCGCTCGCGGCTGCGCGCCGTGCCCGTCATCTCGCTGCTGCCGCCCGACGACCAGCTCTTCCGCGGCCTGATCGTCAAATTCTGCACCGACCGCCAACTCGCCGTGGACGAGAGCGTGGTCGGCTACCTCGCCACCCGCCTGGAGCGGTCTTCGGCCGCCGCGCGGGAGGCCGTGGAACGGCTCGACAGCGAGGCCCTGCGCCTCGGTCGCCCCGTCACGCGGGCGCTGGCCGCCGAGCTGCTTCGGGACGCCTGACCCGGCCCCCCGGCTCCAAGGCCGCTTGACGGCGCGCGGCGGCGGAACATCAATGTCATCGAAACGTCATCGGACTAACACATGCTCCCGGCGGTTTTGCGCATAAGTCGCAAATTGGGGCGAACTGGATGGACCGACTTCTGATGGACTCTGCGCAAGCTGTTGAAATTAAAGAAAAAGCTCCGGAGACCGAGGGCCTTCCGGCGATTGCCTCGAGCCCCGAGCGCTTCATCAATCGCGAGCTATCCTGGCTGCATTTCAACCGCCGCGTCCTGGAGGAAGCGGTCAATCCCAGCCACCCCATGCTGGAGCGGGTGCGATTCCTGTCGATTTCAGCGAATAACCTCGACGAATTCTTCATGGTCCGCGTCGCCGGCATCAAAGCCCAGGTGCGCGAGGGCATTGCCGAGCGTAGCCCCGACGGCCTGACGCCGTCGGAGCAGCTCGCGCTGATCAACCGCACCGTCTCGCAGCTTGCCTCCGACCAGCAGGCGATCTGGCGCGACCTGCGCGGCACACTGGCTGACGTCGGCATCGTGCTGGTCGACGGCAAGGACGTCACCAAGGCGGAGCGGACCTGGATCGAGGACTACTTCCTCAACAACGTGTTCCCGCTGTTGACCCCGCTCGCGATCGACCCGGCTCACCCCTTCCCGTTCATTCCGAGCCTCGGCTTCACCATCGCGCTCCAGCTGACGCGCGCCGCCGACGGCAAGCAGATGAACGCGCTGATCCGCATGCCCGGCAAGATCGACCGCTTCATCCGGTTGCCGGCCGAGGGCAAGGTCGTCCGGCTGATCTCGCTGGAGCAGGCGACCGGGCTGTTCATCAACCGCCTGTTCCCCGGCTACAATCTCCACGGCCAGGGCGCCTTCCGCATCATCCGCGACTCCGAGCTCGAAATCGAGGAAGAGGCCGAAGACCTCGTCCGCCTGTTCGAGACCGCACTGAAGCGCCGCCGCCGCGGGTCGGTGATCCGGCTCGAGATCGACGCCAAGATGCCGGAGGAATTGCGCAGCTTCGTGCAGCATGCGCTCTCGGCCGCCGATGACGAGGTGTTCCTGGTCGACGGCGTGCTCGCCATGAACGAGCTCTCGCAGCTGACCCGCCTCGACCGGCCCGATCTCGAATTCACCCCTTACGTGCCGCGCCATCCCGAGCGCGTGCGTGAGCACGGCGGCGACATCTTCGCCGCGATCCGGCAGAAGGACCTCGTCGTCCACCACCCCTACGAATCCTTCGACGTGGTCGTGCAGTTCCTCCAGCAGGCCGCGCGCGACCCGGACGTGGTCGCGATCAAGCAGACGCTCTACCGCACCTCCAACAACTCGCCGATCGTGCGTACGCTTGCCGAGGCTGCCGAAGCCGGCAAGTCCGTCACTGCGCTGATCGAACTCAAGGCACGCTTCGACGAGGAGGCCAACATCCGCTGGGCGCGCGACCTTGAGCGCGCCGGCGTGCAGGTCGTCTACGGCTTCCTCGAACTGAAGACGCACGCGAAGCTGTCGATGGTGGTGCGCCGCGAGGGCGGCGGCCTCACCACTTACGTCCACACCGGCACCGGCAACTATCACCCCGTCACCGCGCGCATCTACACCGACCTCTCCTATTTCACCTCGGACCCGACCATCGGCCGCGATGCCGCGCGCGTGTTCAACTTCATCACCGGCTATGCCGCGCCGAGCGACCTGGAAAAGATGGCGGTGTCGCCGCTGACCTTGCGCAAGCGCATCATCGAGCACATCCAGGGCGAAACGGCGCATGCGCGGCATGGCCGGCCCGGCGCGGTCTGGATGAAGATGAATGCGCTGGTCGACCCCGACATCATCGACGCGCTCTACGAGGCCTCACAAGCCGGCGTTCAGGTCGAGCTCGTGGTGCGCGGCATCTGTTGCCTCAGGCCCGGCATTCCGGGGCTGTCGGAGAACATCCGCGTCAAGTCGATCATCGGGCGCTTCCTGGAACACGGCCGAATCTATTGCTTCGGCATGGGCCAAGGCCTGCCGAGCGCGAAAGCGGCTGTGTATATCTCGTCGGCCGATATGATGCCGCGCAACCTCGACCGCCGCGTCGAGGTGCTGTGTCCGCTGCAAAATCCCACGGTGCATCAGCAGGTTCTCGAGCAGATCATGGTCGCGAACCTGAAGGACAATGAGCAGAGCTGGCAATTGTTGCCGGACGGGTCCTCAACGCGTATGAAGACCGCGAAGGGCGAGGAGCCTTTCAACGTCCACAACTACTTCATGACAAATCCGAGTCTGTCTGGCCGTGGAAAGTCGCTCAAGGAATCCTCTCCGCGCCGTCTCACGCGCCGTAATGAACGTCATCAATCCTGATCCGGGATTCCCGACGTGAAGCGGCCGCGCAAGCGCGGCTCGAGCGTCGCGGTCATCGACATCGGTTCCAACTCGGTCCGTCTCGTCGTCTACGAGGGACTGACGCGGAGCCTCATTCCGATCTTCAACGAGAAGACGCTGTGCGGCCTCGGGCGCGAGGTGCAGAGCACGGGCCTGCTTGCGCCCGACGCCGTCGACAAGGCCCTGACCTCGCTCAAGCGTTTCCGGGCGCTGTGCCGCGTGATGCAGGTCGGACGCGTCTTCGCGATCGCCACCGCAGCCTGCCGCGACGCCTCCAACGGCCCCGACTTCATCGCGAAAGCCGAGCGCATCTGCGCCGTTAAGATCGAGATCCTGTCGGGCCCGCGCGAGGCGCGGCTGTCGGCGCTTGGCGTGATCTCCGGCATCCATCATCCCGATGGTATCGTCGGCGATCTCGGCGGCGGCTCGCTCGAACTGATCGACGTGCGCAAGAACAGCGTGCGCAGCGGCGTGACGCTGCCGCTCGGCGGCCTCGCGCTCCAGGATCTCGCGCACAAATCGCTCAAGCGCGCCGACCGCATCGTACGCGAGGAGCTCGACGAGGTGCCGCAGCTCGCCGCCGGTCGCGGCCGCACCTTCTACGCCGTCGGCGGCACCTGGCGCGCGCTCGCGCGCATCCACATCATCCAGAGCGGCTACTCGCTGCAGGTGATGCACGGCTACTCCATCTCCGCGGCCGAAGCGCTCGACTTTTCCCGCAGGTTACGGCGGCTCGCAGCCGCAGGCATGCTGGCCGACATCGAGATCGTCGCGGATGCAAGGCGCCCGCTCCTGACCTATGCGGCGCTCGTGCTCGAGCACATCATTCGGGTGGCGAAACCCAAATCCATCGTGTTCTCGACCTTCGGCGTGCGCGAGGGCCTGCTGCATGAGAAGCTGCCGGAGTCCGAGCGCAACAAGGACGGGCTGATCTGTGCCGCGGAAGAGCTCAATCAGCTGCTGTCGCGTTCGGCAAAGCACGCCCGCGAGCTGATCGCATGGACCGACCGCCTCGTTCGCGTGGTGAAGCTGCGCGAGACCGAGGAAGACCGCCGCTTGCGCCACACCGCGTGCCTGCTCTCCGACATCGGCTGGCGCGTGCATCCCGACCATCGCGGCGAGCAGACGCTGAGCCTCGTCGTCAACGGCAATTTCGGCGCGATCACCCACACCGAGCGCGCCTTCGTCGGCCTGTCCGTGTTCTACCGCTATGCCGGCCTGAGCGAGGAGAACCAGCCGCCGGTGACCATGCAGGAGCTGCTGACACCGGCCCAGCTCGAGCGTGCCCGCCTACTGGGCGCGGCGTTCCGCGTGGCCCATCTGATCTCGGCGGCACGCCCGGGCGTGCTGCCGGCGACGCATTTCCGCAGCCAGGGCCGCAATCTGATGCTGGTGTTCGAGCACCGGCTCGGGGACCTCGTCGCCGACCGCGTCGGCAGCCGCTTCCGCGCCCTCGCCCGCCTGATTGGACGGGCCGGCTCGATCGTCCGGCGCTAGAAACTTATTCGATCGAAGCCGTTTATTCCGCCGAGGCCTTGGCGTGACGCTCGGAGGACTCCAGCGCGGCCGCACTCAGGCTGCGCCGGCGCCAGATGGAACCGACGACCAGCACGACGATGACGCCGAGCACTGCGCAGAGATATTCACCGCCTCCGCCGCCATGGGTGAATTGCGGCGGAATGCGGAATGCGCCGAGCATGTTGTCCAGCGAGGCGCCGAGCGGACCGTCGAACAGCGTGTGCAGCCTCGGCGCGATGCCGGGATCGGTCGCGATCACCTCGCCCGAGATCCAGCCGAGCAACGCCGCACCGGCCCATACCAGGACCGGCAGCTTTGCGAGCAGCGCCATGATCAGCGCCGCACCGGCGACGATCAAGGGAACACTGATGGCGAGACCGAGGATCAGCAGCGGAACGCTGCCATTGGCGGCGGCGGCAACCGCAATGACGTTGTCGAGGCTCATGACGATATCGGCGACGACGACGATCTGAATCGCCTGCCAGAGATGCGAGGCGGACTCGACGCCCTCCTCGTCCTCATTCTCCGGCACCAGGAGCTTGGCCGCGATCACGATCAGCGCGAGACCGCCGACGAGCTTGAGATACGGCAGCTCCATCAGGCTCGCGACGATGCCGGTGAAGATGATCCGCAGCATCACGGCGGCGCCGGCGCCGAAGATCATGCCCCACAGCCGGTGCCGCGGCTTGAGGCCGCGGCAGGCGAGCGCGATCACCAGCGCGTTGTCGCCGGAGAGCAGGATGTTGATCCAGATGATCTTGCCGACCGCAATCCAGAAGGTCGGTTCGGCCATCTCGTTGCGGAACTGGGTGAAGAATGCCCCGATCGTAGCGGGATCGAAGATCTGCCAGAGCCAGCTCACAATACGTCCTTTCGCCCCGTCGATTTAACTTAGCGGCTGATGGATCAGCCGACGATCTCGTTGCCCGAGAAGAACTGCGCGATTTCGATCGCGGCGGTCTCCGGCGCGTCCGAGCCGTGAGCGGAATTCTCGCCGATCGACTTTGCGTAGAGCTTGCGGATGGTGCCGTCGGCGGCCTTGGACGGATCGGTCGCGCCCATCGCGTCGCGGTACTTGGCGATGGCGCCCTCGGCTTCCAGCACCTGGACCACCACGGGGCCCGAGGTCATGAACTCGACCAGCTCGCCGAAGAACGGGCGCGCCTTGTGGACGGCATAGAAGGTCTCGGCCTGTTCCCTGGTCATCCGGATGCGCTTCTGCGCGACGATACGCAGGCCCGCCTTCTCGATCACGGCGTTAACCGCACCGGTCAGGTTACGGGCGGTCGCATCGGGCTTGATGATCGAGAAAGTGCGTTCGAGGGCCATAATCTTGTCCTTGGGAAGAAAAGCAGTGGTTCGGAGTTGCGGGGCTTATATCGGCGCCATCGCCGGACGGCAAGCGACCGCAAAAGCGGCCTCACAGGCGCTTCGCCGCAGGGGCCGCCCCCGGGATTCCAGCATGGATGACAACAATTTCATCCAGATGAACCCAATCTGAAACCCCCGTGAGGGTTCGGTTCAGCTTCGCCGGCATAAGGTCGGGCCTATCGAAACCGAAAGCCCGACCATCAGGCGGACCGTTTCGGCGGCCTTTCCATCGACGCGATAGCCCCGCGCCGGCAGTCTTTAGGAGATCACCATGTTGAGGAAACTTTCGCTTGCCGCTGTCGCCGCGGTTGCGCTGGGTGCCGCGCTGGCACCGACCTCGGCCTCCGCCCACTGGCATGGCGGCGGCTGGCATGGCGGCGGTGGCGGCTGGGGCCATCACGGCTGGGGTGGCCCGCGTTTTTACGCCCGCGGTCCCGTCGTCTCCTACGGTTATGGCGGCTGCTATGTGCGCCGGCTGGTCCCGACCCCCTGGGGACCCCGCTGGCGGATGATCAACCGCTGCTACTGAGCCCGACAGCACCTTTCCATGGGTACCTAGGCCCCCCAGGTACCTTCCAAGCGAAGCCCCGGCGCTCCCCTGCGCCGGGGCTTTGTATTTCAGCCGATACGACGGCTTCATACAATTTTTACTAGAAGGCCGGGCAATCTCCGCGAGTGGCGAAACCATTTGGGAGGCCAAGGACTTGGTACCGTGTCGTTACTTTGAGAACACGGAACCCCGCGATGGCCGGCTTTTTTGCCACTGACAGCGACCAGATCGACCGGCGCACCAGTCGTTCGATTTGCGATGCCGTGGGCGAACGGCTTCAGCAGAGCCTGCGCCCCGAACCCCGGCTGCCGACGCACCTCGAACAGCTCCTCGACGAGTTGAAGAAGCGCGATCGCGATTCGCACTGACTTGAGGCTCACGGAAAAACGGGTTGCGTTCGACGCGCCTTGCGGTGACAAGGCCGCATGCTGTCCATCACCGACCTCTCCATCCGCCTCGCCGGACGCCTTCTGATTGACCAGAGTTCCGTGCAGATCACGCCCGGATCGCGCGTCGGCATGGTCGGGCGCAACGGCACCGGCAAGTCGACCCTGTTCAAGGTGATCCGCGGCGAGCTGGCGGCCGAGCATGGCACGGTCACCCTGCCGCCACGCTGGCGCGTCGGCAGCCTCGCACAGGAAGCCCCGAACGGGCCCGAAAGCCTGATCTCGGTCGTGCTCAAGGCCGATCTCGAACGTGACGCGCTGCTCGCCGAGGCCGAGAGCGCGACCGATCCGCACCGCATCGCCGAGATCCAGACCCGGCTCGTCGACATCGACGCGCATTCGGCGCCGAGCCGTGCCGCCGCAATCCTCTCCGGCCTTGGCTTCTCCGCCGCCGACCAGCTTCGCCCTTGCGCCGAATTTTCCGGCGGCTGGCGCATGCGCGTCGCGCTCGCCGCGACGCTATTCGCTGCCCCTGACCTGCTGCTGCTCGACGAGCCCACCAACTATCTCGACCTCGAAGGCACGCTGTGGCTCGAGGATCACCTTGCCCATTATCCGCGCACGGTGATCGTGATCAGCCATGACCGCGATCTCCTGGAAAGCTCGGTCGACCAGATCCTGCATCTGGAGCGCGGCAAGCTCACGCTCTACAAGGGCACCTACTCCTCCTTCGAGGAGCAGCGTGCCGCGCGCGAGCTGCTCGACGCCAAGCAGGTCAAGCGCCAGGAAGCCGAACGCGCGCGGCTGCAAGCCTTCGTCGACCGCTTCAAGGCCAAGGCCTCCAAGGCCCGGCAGGCTCAGTCTCGCGTCAAGATGCTGGAGCGGCTCAAGCCGATCACGGCGCTGGTTACCGAGGACGTGCGCGAGATCAGCTTTCCCGCGCCGGAGAAGATCCTGTCGCCGCCGATCATCGCCGTCGACAACGCCGCGGTCGGCTACGATCCGGCGGCGCCCGTGCTCGGCCGCGTCACCTTGCGCATCGACAATGACGACCGCATCGCGCTGCTCGGTGCCAACGGCAACGGCAAGTCGACGCTGGTCAAGCTGCTCGCCGGCCGGCTCGCGCCGTTCTCCGGCAGGGTGACGCGCGCTGACAAGCTGTCGATCGCCTATTTCGCGCAGCATCAGCTCGACGAGCTCAACGAGGACGCCTCCGCCTACGACCACGTCCGCAAGCTGATGGGCGATGCACCCGAAGCCAAAGTGCGGGCCCGCGCCGGCGCGATCGGCTTCTCCGGCAAGGCGGCCGACACCAAGGCCGGCAAACTGTCGGGCGGCGAGAAGGCACGCCTCCTCTTGGGCCTTGCGACCTTCTTCGGCCCCAACATGATCATCCTGGACGAGCCGACCAACCATCTCGACATCGACAGCCGCGCCGCGCTGGCCGAAGCCATCAACGAATTCCCCGGCGCCGTCATCATGGTCTCGCACGATCGCTATCTGATCGAAGCGTGCGCCGACCGGCTCTGGATCGTCGCCGACCGCACCGTCACCAATTACGACGGCGACCTCGACGAGTACCGCCGCCTGGTGCTGTCGACGCGCAACGCCGAACCCGCCCCGCGCGAGCGCAACGGCGCCAGTGAAAAACCGCCGCGCCCGAAGTCAGACAATCGCGGCTCGCTGAAGAAGCGGATCGCGGAAGCCGAAACCGAGATCGCCCGCGTCAGCGACATCATCGCCAAGATCGACACGGCCCTCGCCCTGCCCGACATCTTCACCCGCGATCCCAAGCAGGCCGCGCAACTGTCAAAGGCGCGCGCCAATGCAGCAGATGCGCTGGCGCGCGCGGAGGAGCAGTGGCTCGAGGCGAGCACGCAGTTCGACGAGGCGGCGGGCTAGATTCAAAACCTTGAAAACAACCCCATGCACAGTACGGGTAATAAATTACCCGATAGTAAGTCGCTGAACTGCTTGCTCTTTACCGACCGACCGGCTCAGTCCGCATACTGCCCCGCCGCCTTGATGATCGGCGCCCAGCGATCGACCTCGCTCGTCAGCATCGCACCGAGCGCCTCCGGCGTCGCCTTGTCCTGCGGGACAGGCTCGGTGTTGATATCGTTGAACCGGGCGATCAAAGCGGGATCCCTGAGCGCGGCCTGGAGCGCCGCCGTCAGCTTCTGAACGACGGCAGGCGGCGTGCCCTTGGGCGCGTAGATGCCGTGCCAGACGCCAAGTTCGAAACCCTTGAGGCCCGCCTCGTCGGCGGTCGGCAGATCAGGCAGGCTCTTCAGCCGCTCCTTGGTGGTGATCGCATAGGCCTTGACCTGCTTGGCCGTGATCGGACCCGTGGTGTTCGTCGCCTGATCGCAGGTGAGATCGATCTGCTTGCCAAGCAGATCGTTCATGATCGGACCGTTGCCCTTGTAGGGGACCGTGGTGAGCTGCTTCTGGATCGCCGTCATGAACAGCATGCCGCAGAGATGCGATGCCGCGCCGAGCCCGGCATTGGCGTAAGTCAGCTTGTCGCCCTGCTGTTGGGCGTAGGCGACCAGTTCCTTCAGCGTGTCGGCCGGAAAATCCGGACGCGCGATGATGGTCATCGGCGCATTGGTCACGAGCCCGATCGGCGCAAAGGCGGTCTTCGTGTCATAGCTCAAATTGCGATACAGCGTAGCCGCAGTCGAAATGCCGACGTGATGGACCAGCAGCGTGTACCCGTCCGGCTGGGCGCGCGCAGCGCGGGTCGTGCCGATCGTGCCGCCGGCGCCGGTCGCGTTCTCGACGATGATCTGCTGTCCCAGGGATTTCGCCATGCCCGCTGCGGTCAGGCGGGCGATGGTATCCGTCGGTCCGCCGGCGGCGTACGGCACCAGCACGGTGATGGGTCGCGACGGATAGTCCTGGGCGACCGCCGCGCCAAGCGGCAGAAGCAGAGCCGATACGATCGTGATGAGACGCATGTTCCCTCCGGATTCTTATCGCGCCATAAAAGCGCATCTCCGGCCGCACAGCCATCGGGAAAGCGACGTCAGCAAAAGTGTCGCAACCACGCTCGTGATGGCGCCACAGGCCCATGCGGCTTCCGGTTCTGGCCCATAACTGACGTTCAGCGGCGCTCGGACCAACGTCGGCAAGTGACCAATAGCGGACAGGACTCAAAGCGGACGGGGGCCGCTCGACGCGACCGCATTGCGAAAGCACCGTTCGGGGAGGTTATCTCTTGCCCAAATCCTCTGCGAAACGCAGGAGGTAGCCGTCAGGGTCTTGGACCAAGAATTGCCTGTTGCCGCGCTCCTCTCCTGCGATCCGATACCACGCGTCATGACACTCTCTGAAGAGAGGCCATTTCGCATGCTTTAGTGCATCGAGAAGAGGTGCCACGGAGTCGACGAATATCTGAAAGTTGATCCCGCGTCCCAGTGGTCGTTGCAGAGCCCCAGTTTCCCAGTTGCCATTTTGTTGCTTCAGCATGACCTGGGATCCTTGTAGCTCGATGTACACGAAGCGATTCTCTGGTCGCTGATACGCGATCTGGAAGCCGAGTATCTCGCACCAAAAATTCTTGCTCTGTCCCAAGTCAAAAACGTCTAGCTCAGGGACGAGCCGGGCAAAGCCCCCAGTTGGTAATCTATCTGTTGGTCGTTCCATGGCTCGCCAATCCTCCCGCATTCGTAGTCGATGCAGTGCACTTAGGCACGACGCTACTCTTGCGGGAAAATCAGATATCATTCACCGGACGCCTTGACGATCGCTTTTGGCCCATAGCTGACCCTGCCGCGCTGCCCGCCGACGGTCAGCTTTTGACCCATTGCGGGCTTTCCGAGAAGTCATAGGATCGACCTGCGACGAGGGCGCATCAGTCTTTAGGGGCTAACATTGATCCGCATAGTCATCATTGGAAATGCGGCCGGCGGCAAGTCCACCTTGGCCAACAAAATCTCGACCGCGCGAGGACTGCCTCGCATCGAGGTTGACAAGCTCCTTTGGGAGGAAGGATGGAAGCTCGCTCCCTCAGATGTTTATGAGACTAGGCATGCAGCGGCTATCGCCGGTGATAAGTGGGTCATCGAGGGACTGGGTAGCCAAGGATCGATACCGACACGGGTATCTAGGGCGACAGAGATTGTGCTGATCGACTTGCCTCTTTGGGTTCACTTCGCACTGGCAGCCGAACGTCAAGCCCGCTGGTACCATGAAGATATGCGTCCCGCCGGAATGGATGAGAAGCCACCCACGATGGCGCTATTCAGGACGATGTGGGAGGTCGATCAGCACTGGCTACCAGCCATTCGCGAACTCTGTGGCAGGGCCGAGGAAGCAAAAAAGCTAACTCGGCTTTGTAGTCTCGAAGAAATCGATGCCTATTCGCTGCAGGTAGATCGCCCCTGAGAGAGCTAGGTTGCCGCGCTCGCGCTTGCCGTCCGCTAAGTCTGAGTGAGACATGCCGACCGGGGCAAGCAAAGTCCGCCAGCGGGTACCTTTCGAAAGGCCACCTCAGTGGGGTACTGGCGTTCGAACACGGCCTAGAATAAGCAGCGCCAGAAGCGCAAACGGCCCAAAGATCAAGGCGGTTGAAAGCCAGGCCTTTGTAGATCGGCCGCGGTCGCGCGCCATGTCATAAGCAGCAGGCATACAGGCCATCGCGAAAAGCTGGAAGATCAGCCACGTCGGCATGGGCAACTCCTGATCGCTGTCCAATGATAGCATCGTTGGAACTTTTGTCAGCTTCAATGTCAGTTGTTGGCCCCTAGCCGACGGTCGTCGAGTTGGTCCGAAGGTCCGCTTTCAGCGCCAAAGTGGACCAAGAGCGTTGCCGATCGCGATTTCGGCTTGTGACCCGAAGCGGCCCTAGCTGCCTCGCCGATCGCTCTTCCGGGCAAAGAGTATTAGCAAAGGATATGCTAGCGCCAGAATGAAGATCGCATCGAACAAGTAGACCGTGGTAACGAGTTGCGACCGTCATTGGTTGGCCGATGGACGAGAGTTATCTCGAAAGAATTACTGGCCTCGTACCTCAAGCGAGAGGCGCGCTCGCTAAGCTAAAGATTGACCGGTCGCCTGAAGTGGGATCTACCGCTCCCGCATGATCTCATGCCGGTAGCTCTGCAGCGGCGAGAGCAGATAGCTCAAGATGGTGCGCGAGCCCGTCCTGATCTCCACCGTTACCGCCATGCCCGGCGACAGGCTGACGAGCCGGTCGTCCACCTGCATCTGGGTGCTGTCCAGCGAGATGCGTGCGCCGTAGCTCAGCTCCTGCCCGTTGGGCTCGCTGCTGTCGCGTTGGGTCGCGAGCGCACGGTCGCCGCGCTCCGGCGGACGATCGCGGATGATGGCGTCCTGCGAGACGCTCAGCACCCGGCCTTCCAGAAGGCCGTAGCGGGTGAAATTGAACGTGTCGATCTTGATGGCGACACCCTGCCCGGCCTCGACGAAGCCGATGTCGCGGTTGGAGATCATCGCCTCGATCTCGAGCCGCGTATCGCTCGGCACGATCACGAGCAGCGATTGCGCCGGCGTGACCACGCCGCCGACGGTATGGACCGCAAGCTGCTGCACGACGCCGTCGACCGGTGACGTCAGTTGCTGGAGCTTCGTCCGCTGCTGCGCCTTGATCAGATCCCGCGCAATCCCGTTGGCCTTCTGCTCGCTCTTGGCCAGCTCGTCGGACAGGCTCTTGCGATACTCCGCCCCGGCCTGGGTGCGGGTCTCCCGGATCGCGGCGACGGCCGCCTCGGCCTCCTTCAGGCGGCTGCGCTGAACGCGGAGCTCCTCCTGCTGCTCGATCTGGAGCTGAAGGGTTTCGTAATAGGTCAGCTTCGAGCCGATTTCCTTCTCCATCAGCGTCTTCCGGATATCGACGCGCTGCTGGGTGACCGGCAGCAACGCGTCGAGCTTGTGGATCGTCGCCGCGATGGTCTGATGCTCGGCATCCTTCTGCGCCTCCTGGCGCGCAAGCGCCGCGACCTTGGCGCGATGCTCGCTGACCTGATTGGCGAGAAGCTGCCGCTGCGTCACGACCAGCAAGGGATCGGCGTCCCCTGGCGGCACGAGATCGGCACTGGCATCTTCGCCGCTCGCCAGCGCAGCACGCAGACGCGCGATATTGAGCCGTTCGGCCATGAGATCGTCGTGCAGGCGATCGCGCTCCGCGGCGTTCACGGTCGGGTCGAGCTCGATCAGCAAATCGCCCGATCTGACCGACTGCCCGTCCTGCACGTGGATGGCGCGCACCACGCCGGTCTCGAACGGCTGGACCACCTTGCTTCGCCCGCTCGACACGACCTTCCCGGTTGCGGACGCCACGATGTCGATCGTGCCCAGGGCGGACCATGCGAGCGCCGCGCAAGCCAGCAGCATCAGCGCCGCGCCGGTGGCGCGGCCGGTCGGCGACGGTGGTGTCTCGGTGATCTCCAGCGCCGCGGGCAGAAAGGCGATCTCTTCAGTGCGTCGTCCCTTCACTGTGCGAAAGGGAACGACGGTCTGCTCCGGCCGAGGAGCCGGCGCGGCGCTAGCCGACCTCATAGATCCCTCCCTGGAGACGATGCAGGGCCGCGTAGCGGCCGCCGGTCTTGATCAGCGCATCATGCGTGCCGTCCTCGACCAGACGGCCCCGCTCCAGCGTGAAGATGCGATCGGCGCCGCGGACGGTGGACAGACGATGCGCGATGATCAGGACGGTGCGGCCCCTGGCGATCTCCTTCATGTTGTCGTGGATGATCCGCTCGCTCTCATAATCGAGCGCGCTGGTCGCCTCGTCGAAGATCAGGATGCGGGGATTGGTCACCAGTGCGCGGGCGATCGCGATGCGCTGGCGCTGTCCGCCCGACAGCGTCGAGCCGCGCTCGCCGACCACCGTGTCGTAGCCCTCGGGGAGTTCCAGGATGAAATCATGCGCGCCCGCAAGTTTTGCGGCGTCCACGATGCGGTCCATCGGCAGGGCCGGATCGGCGAGCGCGATGTTGTCGCGAACCGAGCGGTTGAACAGCATGTTGTCCTGGAGCACCACGCCGATCTGCCGGCGCAGCCATGCCGGGTCGGTCATCACCAGGTCCATGCCGTCGATCAGCACGCGGCCGCCCTGGGGCACGTAGAGCCGCTGCACCAGTTTTGCGAACGTGCTCTTGCCCGAGCCCGACGATCCCACGATGCCGACGGTCTGCCCCGCCGGAATATCGAACGAGACGTCGTGCAGGATTTCCGGCCCGTCGAGCCTGTAGCGGAACGCGACGTGCTCGAACCGGATATTGCCCCGGAGCGGCGGCAGCCCCGCTCGTGCCGCGGAGTAAGCCGGCTCCGCGGCGCTGTTGAGAATATCGCCGAGCCGCGCGATCGACAGCCGCGCCTGATGAAAATCCTGCCAGACCTGGGCCAGCCGCAGCACCGGCGCCGAAACGCGGCCCGCAAAGATGTTGAAGGCCACGAGCTCGCCGACGGTCAAAGCGTCCCCGATCACCAGCCGCGCGCCGACATAGAGGATGGCGGCGGTCACGATCTTGCTGACGAATTGCACGAGCTGGCTTGCGGTGTTGCCGAGGCTGGTCACGCCGAAGCTTGCGGAGACATAGCCGGCGAGCTGCTCCTCCCAGCGGCGCTGCATCTGCGGCTCGACCGCCATCGCCTTCAGCGTCTCGATGCCGCTGACGCTCTCGACCAGGAAGGCCTGGTTCTCGGCACCGCGGCGGAATTTCTCGTCCAGCCTGCGACGAAACAGCGGCGTCGCCACCGCCGAGATCGCGATGTAGAACGGGAACGAGCCAAGCACGATGCAGCTCATCAGCGGCGAATAGGCGAACATCACCGCCAGGAACACCGAAGTGAAGAACAGGTCGATGAGAAGCGTCAGCGACGAAGAGGTGATGAAATTTCGGATGTTCTCGAGCTCGCGGACCCGCGCCACGGATTCGCCGACGCGCCTCGCCTGAAACCAGGCCATCGGCAGCGCCAGCAGATGATTGAACAGGCGCGCCCCCAGCTCCACGTCGATGCGGTTGGTCGTGTGCGCAAACAGGTAGCTGCGCAGGATCCCGAGCACGGTGTCGAACAGCGAGACGACGACGAGACCGATGATGAGGACGTCGAGCGTCGACAGCGAGCGGTGGACCAGCACCTTGTCGATCACGACCTGGAAGAACAGCGGCGAGACCAGCGCGAAGAGCTGAAGGAAGAACGAGGCCGCCAGCACCTCACCGAGCAGCCGCCGGTATTTGCCGATCGCACCGATGAACCAGGTGATATCGAAGTGCCGCCCCAGGTCCGATAGCCCGGCGCGCCGGGCCATCATGATCAATCCGCCGTCCCAGATCGCGCACAGCTCGTCGCGATCCATCAGCACCGGGCGCCGCGCCTCCGGCGATTGCACCAGCACCTTGTCGGTGGTCGCCTTGGCGATCACCATGAAGCCGCCGTCACGCAGCATCGCGATCGCAGGCAACGGGCTGGCCGCAAGCCGGCTCCATGTCGTCCGATAGGTTCGCGCCTTCAGTCCGAGAGACCTGGCGCAGCGGACGATGTCCGCTGCGCCGAAGATTGCCGCTCCGGCCCGGTGCCTGAGCTGGTCACGATCGGCCGCAACGCCCTGCAAATGCAGAAGCGTCAGCAGCGCGTCGAGCCCCGTGTCGGTCCCGACCACGTTCGTCGTCATGCGCGTTCTCCAGGCCGGAAGCAGCGGGCCTCAGGCGTGCTGCGGCGGTGCGAGCGTCTGGCTCTGCGCGGCGTGCGGATCGGGCAGCGGCATCTCGCCGTGGCCGTCGCCTGCCGGGACGAGGTTCGCCGCCATGGCCTGGTTGAGCAGCATCGCCGCCGCAAACGCCCCGCCCTGGATGACGACGTTGTTGCCGGTGCCGCCATCGAGGATGTCGAGGCCGCCGCCGCCGATCAGCACATCGTCACCGGCGCCGCCCGCCAGCGTGTCGTTGCCGGGGCTGCCGATCAGGATGTCGTCGCCGTTGCCGCCGTTGGCGACAAGCTGGATTCCGCCATGCAGGCCGGAAGCCGTGATGACATCATCGCCATCGAGACCGTTGATGACGATCCTGTCGCCCGCACCGGCATCGGTGATGTTGATGTCCTGGCCAAGCCCCGACACCGTGATGATGCCGTCGTGTTCGGTCACCGTGATGACGTCGTTGCCGCCGGTCGCATTGATGGTCACGGTGTCGGCGGCCCCGTCATTGGCGCCGAGGTCGAGATTGACCTGGTTCACGCCGGTCCCGGAGAGGTCGTTGACGGTGATGTTGTCGGCACCGCCGAGAGCATTGAAGTCGATGTGCTCGACCCCGTTCAGGTCCATCGCGATGGCGGCGACGTCGCGGGTGAACAGCACCCTGCCGCCATTGGCCGAGATGTTGATGTTCTCGCTGATGTTGGCGCCGTTGAACGCCAGCGTGTCGGTGCCGTTGCCGCCTTCGACGGTGTCGCTGCCGTCGCCGGGGTTCCAGATGAAGGTGTCGTCACCGCCACCGAGATTGGCGACGTCGTTGCCGCGTCCGCCGATGACGGTGTCATTGCCGGCGCTGCCGGTGATGGTGTCGTTGCCGTCGCCGCCGTTGATGTTGAGGCTGAACGGCTGCCCTGCCTTGATCGCGGAGGCATTGATGACGTCGTTGCCGCCGCCACCGTTGACACCGAGCACGTCGCCCGCGTCCGCATGCGCGATCGTCACCTGGGCCGCAAGGCCGTTGACCACGATCGATCCGCCGGAGGTCACAACCGAGATGTTGTCGTCACCGGCAGTCCCGTTCACCGTCACGCGGTCCGCCGCGCCGTCGCCGCTCTGGCTGCCGGGGCCGGCGCTGAGGTCGATGGCGACCTGGGTGACGCCGGTCCCGGAGAGGTCGTTGACGGTGATGTTGTCGGCGCCGCCGGCGGCAGCGATCTGCACGCGCTCGACGCCGTTGAGATCCATGGTGATGGCGCCGACGTCGCGGGTCAGAAGCGCACGGCCTCCGTTCGCCGAGATCGACATGTTCTCGGCCACGTTGGAGCCGTTGAACACCAGCGTATCCGTTCCCGTACCGCCTTCGACGGTGTCGCTGCCGTCACCGGGATTCCATGTGAAGAGATCGTCACCCGCACCGAGAAGAGCGACATCATTGCCGCGGCCGCCGTTGACCTTGTCGTTGCCGTCACCGCCGATCAGGGTGTCGGCGCCCTGACTACCGGTGATGGTGTCGTTGCCCGCGCCGCCGTCGATCGTCAGCCCGATCACCGCGGCAAGCGCGGATGCGTCGATGACATCGTTGCCGCCGAGCGCCTGGATCACCAGCCGGTCGTTGGCAGCCTCTGCGTTTGCGATGGTCACCACCTCCGGCAAGCCGGTCACCGTGACCGTGGTGCCCTCGGCCGTGACCAGGATGTGCTGATTGCCGTTGGTGCCGTTGGCGGTGATCGTATCGGCCGCACCGTCGCCTTGCGTTCCGCCGGGAACGGCTCCGAGATCGACCAGCACCTGCTTGACGCCGGTGCCGGTGAGATCGCCGATGGTGATGTTGTCGGCGCCGCCGCGCGCATCGAATTCGATCTGCTCGACGCTGTTGAGGTCCATCGTGATGTTGGCGACATCGCGGGTGAAGCGCACCCGGCCGCCATTGGCCGAGATATCGATGGTCTCGTTGACGTTGGCCCCGTTGAACAGCAGCTTGTCGGTGCCCGATCCGCCTTCGACGATGTCGCTGCCGTCGCCGGGATTCCAGATGAAGGTGTCATCGCCAGATCCGAGCTGGGCGGTGTCGTTGCCGCGTCCGCCATTGACGATGTCGTCGCCGCTGCCGCCGATGATGAGGTCGTTCCCGTCGCCGCCGGTGATCCGGTCGTTGCCGGCGCCGCCATCGAGCGTCAACGAGATCAGGCTGCCGAGCCCGTTGCTTGCGGTGATGACATCGTCGCCGCCGCCGGCGTGCAGCACGAGGTTCTCCGTCGTGCCGATGTCGAGTGAAACTGGCGCAGCGCCCGTGCCGTCGAGCCGGACGCGCGTGCCGTTCGCCGTGATCGTGAACGTCTCGGCGTCATTGCTGCCGTTAGCCTCAGCCGTATCGTTGCCGTCGCCGCCCTCGAAGAGATTGGTGCCGCCGCCGGGATTCCAGATCATGAGGTCGTTGCCGGCCTCGCCGAACAACTGGTTGTCGCCGCTGCCGCCGTCCAGCGTATCGTTACCCGCGCCGCCGAACAGCAGATCGTTGCCGCCGCCGCCTTTGATCGTATCGTCGCCCGCCTGACCGAACAGCAGATCGGCACCCGAGCCGCCCGTGATCCTGTCATTGCCGTCGCCGCCGAAGATGTGCACGGCAGGCATCGGCCCGTGGCATTCGTTGACAGTGATCGTGTCATCGCCGCCTTGACCAAAAACGTCGATCTCATTGGTGTTGGCAATTGTGGGATCGCCACCGATCGGCTTCACGGAGCCGTTATTGATCAGGATGCGGCCTGAGTTATTGCGGCTGATCACGACGCCGTTATTGGCGCTATCGCCGAAAATGGAGAGCTGGCCCGTAACCGGGGAAAAAACAGAAGTAATAGACATCCTAATGATCCTTGCGGTCGATCTCGCCCCTCGCCTCGATGCGTAGCAGCCGCCAACATGACATTCTTGAAGCGCTGCTTGAGACGCGCGTGATTATTCTGGAGATTTCCTCCAGTTTTCCTTGGGTGGATTTTCGATCGCAGACGCAATGACTGTGACATCGCGAGTCGCCTGATCGCGTGTCACGGCCGCGTGACTTTTATGGTGCAGGCGAATGCAGCCGACGCACTGACGCGCGCGGAGAAGGAGAAGCAGTGCCGCGAAGCGCGCGCGCAGTTTGATGACGTGGCAGATTGGATCGTTGCTCGCGTGCCCCGGATCCAGCGCAGCACGATCATGATGCGCTGTTGAACCGGGGCCTATGAGCGAGAGAGGCTCGGTCCCGGTTCAGCGTCGCGTCATTCCGGACGATGCTTCGCAACGCCGGGACATGCCGCGCCGCGTCCGGGACAAGAGCACCGGCTTACGCCGATTTCTTCTTCGGCTTCGGCTTGGTCGCCTTCGGCATGACAGGCGCTTCCGGCGTGCCCTCGATCGAGGACAGGCGGCCGGAGGTGAAGGTGTAGATGCCGGCACGCGGACCGCTGGTCCAGGTCACCACGGCGACGCGCCGGCCGGCGGCATCGCTGGAGAGATTGACGGTCGAGGGCGCACCGACGCCACGGACCACGTCGCATTCGGTATGGCCGAGCGCGACGGTTCCGCCCATCGGGGCCGGGGCCGTCGTCGAGGCATTGGCATCCGCAGGTCCAGGTGGCGGCACCATGCCGGGACAGGCGCCGTCGGCGCTGACCAGATCCTCGGCCGTCACGGGCTTGTTGGGAGTCAGCGGCGGCGATTCGATCGAGATGCTCTTGATGAACAGGCGGCTCGGCGTGTTGAACCATTGGGCGTCCTTGGCGGACGCCAGCAGATCGGTCCCGCCCGAGCAGCCCGCGACCAGCGGTGCTACGGCAGCCAACGCAACTATGAGCGAGCTGGGAAGCTTTTGATGTCGCACGATAAACTAAATTCCCCGCGTGAAGGACCGGCCCTAAGCGATTGTCCCAACATCACTTTGCGGCACGAAGGTGACAAAAGCCAGCATCGCCCGAAAAGTGCAAATTATCATTAATTGCAAACGACCGCTAATTCCGGCGCTGCCAACGGCCCCGTTCGTCGGCCTGCCAATAGGTGACATCAAATCCCCGCGCCTTGCAATCCGTCCAGGCGCTGCGGGCAAACGCCAGCGCGTCCGGGTCGTCGCCGTTGAACAGCAGCACCATGCGTTCATAGCCCTGCGCGTCCTGCGGCAGCGCGGCGTTGTCGACCAGGAAGCGGACATTGGCTCCGTTCGGATTGCCCTCCTCGATCGCCAGCACGATCGGCTGCTCGGCGGCATCGTTCACGCGCCATGTCGCGTGCGGCAGGAAGGAATCGTCGCGATAGGTCCATAAATGAGCGTCGAGCGCATCGGCGCGCTCCTCCGAGGTCGACTGCACCACGACGCGCCAGCCGCGCTCGAGCGATTTCTCGAGAAGCGGCGGCAACACGTTCTCCACCGTCATGTTTTGCAGATGGTAGAACAGCACTTCGGTCATCGGTTATTTGCGCTCGTAATGGTCGGCCACCAGACGGTCGAGCAAGCGGACGCCGTAGCCGCTTCCCCAGCTCTGGTTGATGTCGGTCTTCGGCGCGCCCATCGCGGTGCCGGCGATGTCGAGATGCGCCCAGGGCGTGCCGTCGACGAAGCGCTGGAGGAACTGCGCCGCAGTGATCGAGCCGCCATGGCGACCGCCGGTGTTCTTCATGTCGGCGAACTGGGAATCGATCAGCTTGTCGTATTCGGGGCCGAGCGGCATGCGCCAGACCTTCTCCCCGCTCTCGATGCCGGCTGCCAGCAGCCGCTCGGCAAGCTCGTCATTGTTGGAGAACATGCCGGCATGCTCGGTGCCGAGCGCGACCATGATCGCGCCGGTCAGCGTCGCCAGATCCACCATGAATTTCGGCTTGGCCTTCTTGGCGACGTACCAGAGCACGTCGGCCAGCACGAGGCGGCCCTCGGCGTCGGTGTTGATGATCTCGATGGTCTGGCCCGACATCGAGGTGACGATGTCGCCCGGCCGCTGCGCATTGCCGTCGGGCATGTTCTCGACGAGGCCGATGGCACCGACCACGTTGGCCTTGGCCTTGCGCGCCGCCAGCGCATGCATCAGGCCGACGACGCAGGCAGCTCCCCCCATGTCGCCCTTCATGTCCTCCATGCTGCCGGCCGGCTTGATCGAAATGCCGCCGGTGTCGAAGCAGACGCCCTTGCCGACGAAGGCGACCGGTGCCTCGCCCTTTTTGCCGCCCTCCCAGCGCATGATCACGGTGCGGCTCGGCCGCGACGAGCCCTGGCCGACGCCGAGCAGCGCGCCCATGCCGAGCTTGTCCATCGCCTTGACGTCGAGCACTTCGACCTTGACGCCGAGCTTGCGGAGCTGACTGGCGCGACGCGCGAATTCCTCGGGAAAGAGGACGTTCGGCGGCTCGTTGACGAGGTCGCGCGCGATGATCACGCCGTCGACGACATGGCCGGCCGAGACGAACGCCTTCTTCGCCGCGGCGGCGTCGCCCACGGCAACCGCGACATCGGCGCGCAGGCCGCCCTCCTCGCCCTCCTTCTTTTTCGTCTTGTAGCGGTCGAACTTGTAGGCGCGTAAGCGAAGGCCCGAGGCGATCGCGACCGCCTGCTCGCTCGTCATCGCCCCATTGGGGAGTTCCGCCACGATGGTCATGGCGGCGGCCCCGGCCGAGAGCTTGCTCGCCACCACGCCGCCGAATTTGAGGAAGTCGTTGGCCTTCAGGCTTGCCGCCTTGCCGGCGCCGATCACGACCAGACGGGTGGCCTTCACCCCCTCCGGCGCCAGGATGTCCAGCGCCGCGCCACTTTTACCCTTGAAGCCGGCCGCAACGGCCGCCCGCTTCACCAGCTCGGTAGCGCCGCCCAGCGCCTTGGCCGTCGCCGGCCCGAGCTTCAAAGTGTCGTCGCAGAACACGACCAGGATGCCACGGGCGGCGGCAGACAGCGGGACGAAGCCGACCTTGATGGCATCGGACATGGGTAACTCCTTCAAAACATCGGGCTTTTCGCCGCTCGGCGGTTCCGGTCACGAGCCGGCGCTGAACGGCGATTCACTGGACTTTCGCCACTATGGGCCACCCGCCCGGCGGATGCCAAGCACCCCCGTGGCCGCCATGTCACAACAAGGGAAATATTAACCATATTGTGAGGGTGCCACGGGGCAGCCATTTTGTTGACGGATCAAAGGGATGCTAGTGAGACAGTAAGTCGGCGGACGAGCTGTTGGCCAACCTTGGGGATCCCTTGTCGGGGATTGGTTGGACAGACAGAATTTCAGCCGACATTTGGGGCTTGGTGGGGATTCGTGCGGTAGCGCATGGGGTCGATCGATAGGTATATTTTCCGCACGACGCTGGCGTCGTTTGCGCTCGTCCTGGTCAGCCTCACGGGCGTGATCTGGATTACGCAGGCGTTGCGCGGCATCGACCTGATGACGAGTCAGGGTCAGACCATCCTGACCTTCCTCGGCATCACCAGCCTCGTCGTGCCGGCGCTGGTCCTGATCATCTCGCCTATCGCGCTGATGATCGCGATCTCGCACACGCTGAACAAGCTCGCGACCGATTCCGAGATCATCGTGATGAATGCCGCCGGCTTCTCGCCGTTCCGGCTGTTCTATCCGTTCTTCTACGCCACCTGTGTCGTGGCGCTGCTGGTCGCCTTCATCGCTGCCTATCTCGCCCCCGACGGCATGCGGCGGATCAAGCAGTGGGACGCCGAGATCACCGCGGACGTGCTCACCAACATCCTGCAGCCCGGCCGCTTCGCCCAGCTCGACAAGAACCTCACGATCCGGATCCGCGAACGCCAGCCCGGCGGCATCCTCGCCGGCATCTTCATCGACGATCGCCGCGATCCAAACGAGCGCGTCTCGATCGTCGCCGAGCATGGCGAGGTCGTGAAGAACGACAACGGCTCGTTCCTGGTGCTGAAGGACGGCAATCTCCAGCGCTTCGAGGCCGGCAAGCGCGATCCCGCGCTGGTGGCGTTCGGCCGCTACGGCTTCGACATGTCGAAGTTCTCGGGCCAGGGCCACGACGTCACTCTCGGCATCCGCGAGCGCTATCTCTGGGAGTTGTTCGCGCCGTCCGAGGACGATCCGGTCTACAAGCAGATTCCCGGGCAGTTCCGCTCGGCCTTGCACGACAGCCTGCTGGCGCCGATCTATCCGTTCGCCTTTGCCGTGCTGACCTTCGCCTTTCTGGGCGCGCCGCGCACCACCCGCCAGAGCCGCAACTTCTCGATCGGCGGCTCGGTGCTCGCCGTGTTCGGCCTGCGCATGGCGGGATTTGCCTGCTCGGTGATGGCGGTGAAGTCGCCTGGCCCGGTGCTGTTCCAATACGCGATGGTCCTGGGCGCCATCGGCGTCGGGCTGTGGATGATCATCGGCGGGATCGTGGTCGAGCCGCCGCCCCGCCTCATGGAGGCCATCAACAGGTCGAACGCGCGCATCGCGCGGCTGTTCGGACGGCCGGCCACCGCATGAGCATGCTCACCAACACACTCGGGCGCTACTTCGCTGGGCGCTTCGTCGTCGCGGCGCTCGGCGTGTTCGCCAGCATCTTCCTGCTGCTGGTGCTGGTCGATTACATCGAGATGGTGCGCAAGACCTCCGGCCTTGCCTCCGCCTCCGCGATCATGGTGGCCGAGACCTCGTTGTTCCGGGTGCCGCAGCTGCTGGAGAAGCTGACGCCGTTCTGCATGCTGATCGGCGCCATGACCTGCTATCTCGCGCTCTCCCGCCGGCTCGAGCTCGTGGTCGCGCGCGCCGCCGGCATCTCCGCATGGCAGTTCATCTCGCCGGCCCTCGGCAGCGCGCTCCTGATCGGGGTAATCGCAACCGTCGCCTACAATCCGATGTCGGCCAACCTGCGCGAGCTGTCCAAGCGCATGGAAGCCGAGCTGTTCGGCTCGGCGCCCGGCGGCGGCATCCAGGACGCCTCCGGCTTCTGGCTCAACCAGGTCACCAATGACGGCCAGGTCATCATCAACGCAGCGCGCAGCGAGCAGCAGGGCGTCCGGCTGACCGGCCTGACCCTGTTCCGATTTGATACGGATTGGCATTTCAAGGAGCGCATCGAGGCGCGCGAGGCGACGCTGGAGGCCGGCCACTGGCTGTTCAAGACCGTCCGCCGCTTCTCGCTGGATTCGCCGCCGATCGACCAGGCCAGGTTGGAGATTCCGACGACGCTGACCGAGGCGCAGGTCCGCAACAGTTTTTCCACACCCGAGACTGTGTCCTTTTGGCAACTACCGAGCTACATCCGCTCCTCGGAGAGCTCGGGCTTCGCGACAGCGGGCTATCGACTCCAGTATCACAAGCTCTTGGCACAGCCGTTTTTGCTGGCCGCCATGGTGATGCTGGCGGCTTCCGTGTCGTTGCGCTTCTTCCGGATGGGCGGCGTGCAGAAGATGGTTTTGAGTGGCGTGGGCGCAGGCTTTCTGCTCTACGTTTTGTCGAAAGTGACTGAAGACTTGAGCAAGGCTGAGTTGATGCATCCGATCGCTGCGGCGTGGTTGCCCGTGGTGGTGGGCGGCCTCACCGGCTTTTTGGCCTTGTTGTACCAGGAGGACGGTTAGTGACTGCCGTCCATCGCGGACCCGTGTCTCGTTTGACGCGGCGCACATTGGTGCGCGCGAACGGGGTCGGCTTGTCCATTCGCAGGCTTCTCCTGGCTGTCGCCGCCGTGACATCGCTCGGCGCGCTGATCGACGTTGCCGCCGTGGCCCCTGCATCGGCCCAGGGCTTCACCTACAATCCGCTGCCGCCGCGTCCGAAGCCGCCGAAGGTCGCCAACGACAACCAGATGCTGGTTCAGGCGACCGAGGTCGACTACGACTACAACAACTCCCGCGTCTCCGCGGTCGGTAACGTCCAGCTGTTCTACAACGGCACCAGCGTCGAGGCCGACAAGGTCATCTACGACCAGAAGACCAAGCGGCTGCATGCCGAAGGCAACATCCGCATGACGGATGCCGACGGCAAGATCACCTATGCCGAGATCCTGGATCTCTCCGACGACTACCGCGATGGTTTCGTCGATTCGCTGCGCGTGGACACCGCCGACCAGACCCGCATGGCCGCGAGCCGCGCCGACCGCTCCAGCGGCAACTACACGGTGTTCGAGAACGGCGTCTACACGGCCTGCGCGCCGTGTAAGGACGATCCGAAGAAGCCGCCGCTATGGCAGGTCAAGGGTGCGCGCATCATCCACGACCAGCAGGAGAAGATGCTGTATTTCGAGACGGCACAGCTCGAATTCTTCGGCGTGCCGCTCGCCTACATGCCCTATTTCTCGACGCCCGATCCGACCGTGAAGCGCAAGACCGGCTTCCTGATGCCGGGCTTCACGTCGAACACGCCGTTCGGCTACGGCGTCGAAGTTCCGTTCTACTGGGCGATCGCGCCCGATATGGACATGACCTTCAGCCCGCGCATCACCTCCAGGCAGGGCGTGCTGTTCCAGGCCGAGTACCGCCAGCGCCTGATGGACGGCGCCTACCAGATCCGGGTCTACGGCATCGACCAGCTCGACCCCGGCGCGCTCGCCGGGCAGCCCGGCGACCGCCAGTTCCGCGGCGCCGTCGACACCAAGGGTCAGTTCGCGCTGAACGACAAGTGGGTCTGGGGCTGGGACGGCGTGGTCATGTCCGACTACTACTTCTTCTCGGACTACCGCTTGTCGCAATACCGCGATCCGCTCGGCTCGTTCCTGTATCTGCCGACCGACGCATTGTCGCAGCTTTATCTGACCGGCGTCGGCAATCGCAGCTTCTTCGACGCGCGCACGATGTACTGGCTGAGCTATTCGGGCAACCAGAGCCAGGTGCCGATCGTCTATCCCGTGATCGACTATTCGAACGTGCTCAACTATCCGGTGTTCGGCGGCGAGTTCAGCTACAGGACCAATTTCGTGAACATGTCGCGTGATACCGCCGTGTTCGATCCGATCACGACGCTCGCCAACACCAACAGCCTGTGCACGACTGCGTCGGCCGATCCGCTCGCGCGGACGCCGTCGCAGTGCCTGCTGCGCGGCTTCCCGGGCAACTACACCCGCCTGACGGCCGAAGCGCAGTGGCGTAAGTCTTTCACTGATCCGTTCGGCCAGATCTGGACCCCGTTCGCCAGCGTTCGCGCCGATGCGATCAACGCCTCGATCTCCAACCAGCCGGGCGTGTCGAACTTCCTTCCCGTCGGCGACACCCAGGCGTTCCGTCTGATGCCGACCGTCGGCCTCGAATACCGCTACCCGTTCATCAACGTTCAGCCCTGGGGCTCGACAACCATCGAGCCGATCGCGCAGATCATCATCCGGCCGAACGAGACCTATGCCGGCAAGTTCCCGAACGAGGACGCCCAGAGCATGGTGTTCGACACCTCGAACCTGTTCAGCGTCGACAAGTTCTCCGGCTACGACCGCGTCGAGGGTGGCGGCCGCGCCAATGTCGGCGTGCAGTCGACCACGCAGTTCGACCGGGGCGGCGCCGTCAAGGTGCTGTTCGGGCAGTCCTACCAGCTGTTCGGCCTGAACTCCTACGCGGTCCAGGACTCCATCAATACCGGCCTCGACTCCGGCCTCGACAAGCCGCGCTCGGATTACGTGGCGAGCGCCGCCTACTCGCCCAACAGCACCTACACGTTCAGCGTCCGCTCCCGCATGGACGAGCAAACCTGGAACGTGCAGCGCTTCGAGGCGGAAGGCCGCGCCAACTTCAATCGCTGGTCGGTCGGCGTGATGTACGGCAATTACGCGGCGCAGCCGGAACTCGGCTATCTGACTCGCCGCGAGGGCATCCTGACCACGGGCTCACTGAAGGTCGCGGCCAACTGGGTGGTGACGGGCTCGGCGCGCTGGGACCTCGAGGCCAACAAGATCAACCAGTATGTGCTCGGCGCCGGCTATGTCGACGATTGCTTCGTGCTGGCGGCGAACTATGTAACTTCGTATAGCTACTCCGCGGGCACGACACCGCCCGTGCTGAGCCACGCGTTCATGTTCCAGATCGGCCTGCGCACGCTGGCGACCTCGACCGGGTCCAGCGCGTCCGGCCTGACCGGCATGCAATAAACCATCCGAAGTGACGACCGCGTTCCCAATCGCAGGGTTCATCTCGGCTGACATGCGAGCGAGAATCATGACGACCCCACTGCCTGTCTTCCGCCTCCTCCTCGCCCTCGGCGCCGGGCTGATCCTGACCGGCCTGCCGGCGCCGTCGCGCGCGCAGAACATCGTCGTCATGGTCAACGGCGATCCGATCACCGATTTCGATATCGAGCAGCGTTCCAAGCTCGACCAGTTGACGACGCAGAAGACCCCGAGCCGGCAGGAGGTCATCAACGAGCTGATCGACGACAAGGTGAAGCTCAAGGAAGGCAAGAAGTACGGCGTCGATCCCGGCATCTCCGACATCAACCAGTCCTACGAGGGCATGGCGCAGCGCATGCGCCTCTCGCCCGAACAGCTCACCAAATCGCTAGAGGTCAAAGGCGTCCGCCCCGAGACCCTGAAGGGCCGCATGAAGGCCGAGATGGTCTGGACCAGCCTCGTGCGCGGCCGCTTCAAGGAGAAGCTGATGGTCGGCGAGCGCGACGTCGCGCAGGCCGTGCAGGCCCAGACCGGCGACAAGCTTCAGATCGAGGGCACCGAATACAAGATGCAGCCGATCGTCCTGATCGTGCCGCGCGGCTCCTCGCCGGCCTTCATCGAGACGCGGCACAAGGAGGCCGAGCAATATCGCTCGCGCGTCGGAAGCTGCGAGGAAGCCAACTCGCTGTTTCGCTCGACGCCGAACGCCACCATCCGCGACAGCGTCACCAAGACCACCGCGGAGCTGCCCGAGGCGCTGCGCAAAGTGCTCGACGACACCCCGATCGGCCATTTGACCGCCCCCGAGGTGACCAAGTCGGGCATCGAGATGGTGGTGCTGTGCTCGCGCAAGCCGACCATGATCGACACGCCGAAGAAGCGCGAGGTCCGCGAGAAGATGTATTCGGAGAAATACGAGAAGACCCAGAAGGCCTATCTCGACGATCTCCGCAAGGCGGCGATGATCGAATATCGCAACCGCTGATGGCCAAGCCCACCGCAAAGCCCCTCGCCCTGACCCTGGGAGAGCCTGCCGGCATCGGCCCCGACATCACGATCGCAGCCTGGCTCAAGCGCCGCGAGCTGAACCTGCCCGCCTTCTATCTGCTCGGCGACGAGGCGGCGATTGCGCGCCGCGCCAAGGCGCTCGGTGCGGATATCAAGATCGCCGCCGTGAGCGCCGGTGAGGCCGGAGCCGCCTTCCCCGAGGCCCTGCCCGTCGTCGCAACCGGCGAACGCGCGACCGCCGAGCCCGGCAAGCCCGACACCTCGAGCGCACCGGCCGCCCTCGCCTCGATCCGGCAGGCGGTCAGCGATGTCCGTGAAGGCCGCGCCAGCGCCGTCGTCACCAACCCGATCGCCAAGAGCGTGCTTTACCGCTCGGGCTTCCGCCATCCCGGCCATACCGAATTTCTCGCCGAGCTGGCCGCAGAGGACGGCCGCGTGCCGCAGCCGGTGATGATGCTGTGGTCGCCGCGGCTCGCCGTGGTGCCGGTGACGATCCACGTCTCCCTGCGCGATGCGCTGGCCCAGCTCACGAGCGAGTTGATTGTCTCGACCACGCGCATCGTCGCGACCGAGCTGAAATCCCGCTTCGGCATCGAAAGGCCGCGCATCGCGATCTCCGGCCTCAATCCGCATGCCGGCGAGGACGGCTCGCTCGGCCACGAGGAGCAGACCGTGATCGCGCCGGCGCTCAAGGCATTGCGCAGCGACGGCATCGACGCCAGGGGCCCGCTGCCCGCCGACACCATGTTCCACGAAGCCGCGCGAAGCACCTATGACTGCGCGGTCTGCATGTACCACGACCAGGCCCTGATCCCGATCAAGACGGTCGCCTTCGACGACGCCGTCAACGTCACGCTCGGCCTACCCTTCATCCGCACCTCGCCCGACCACGGCACCGCCTTCGACATCGCCGGCAGCGGCAAGGCCAATCCGGCAAGCCTGATCGCGGCCTTGAGGCTTGCGAGCCGCATGGCGGCTGCGAAAAGCTGATGAGCGCGATCGACGACCTCCCGCCGCTTCGCGAGGTCATTCGCCAGCACGCGCTGTCGGCGCGCAAATCGCTCGGCCAGAATTTTCTGCTCGACCTCAATCTCACCGCGCGCATCGCGCGTGCGGCGGCGCCGCTGGAAGACTCCACCATCGTCGAGATCGGGCCCGGTCCGGGCGGACTGACGCGCGCGCTGCTCGCGCTCGGCGCCAGGCGCGTCATCGCGATCGAGCATGACGAGCGCGCGATCCCCGCGCTGGAGGACATTTCCGCGCGCTACCCCGGCCGGCTCGAGATCGTGCACGGCGATGCCATGACATTCGACCCGCGCCCGCTACTCGACGGCAACAAGGCCAAGATCGTCGCGAACCTGCCCTACAACATCGCGACCCAGCTCTTGATCAACTGGCTCACGACCGAACCCTGGCCGCCCTGGTACGACATGATGGTCCTGATGTTTCAGCGCGAGGTCGGCGAGCGCATCGTCGCGCGTGAGGACGAGGAGGCCTATGGCCGCCTCGGCGTGCTCGCCAACTGGCGCTGCGAGACCAAGATCCTGTTCGACATTTCGCCGTCGGCCTTCGTACCGCCGCCGAAGGTCACATCCTCCGTCGTACGACTGATACCGCGCGAAAAGCCTCTGCCCTGCGAGCGAAAACTGCTCGAGCAGGTCGCGGCCGCCGCGTTCGGCCAGCGCCGAAAAATGCTGCGCCAGAGCCTGAAATCGCTGGGCGTCGATCCTGCGCGGCTCGCGGCCGCCGCGGGCGTCGATCCGACGCGGCGCGCGGAGACCATTCCGATTTCCGGCTTTGTTGCCATGGCCCGTGAATTGGCGGATATACGCAGCGAAGCGTAACAACGGAAATTCCGGAGGAAAGAAAATGGCGTTGATGCGTCGGCAGTCCCTGGTCAAGTTCGATGCGCCCTTGTGCGAGACCATCGTGGACACGCCCAAGCCGCAAGGACGCGAAGTGCTGGTGCGCATCGAGCGCTGCGGCCTCTGCCATTCCGATCTGCACATCCAGGACGGCTATGCCGATCTCGGCGGCGGCAAGAAGCTCGACACCACGCGCGGCATGACGCTGCCTTTCACGCTCGGCCACGAGATCGCCGGCGTGGTCGACGAAGTCGGCCCTGACGTTCCCGCCGGCCTCGTCGGCGCGAAGAAGGCGGTGTTTCCGTGGATCGGCTGCGGCCAGTGCCGCGACTGCGCCAATGGCGACGAGAACCTCTGCGCGAAACAACGCTTCCTCGGCGTCTCCATCGACGGCGGCTTCGCCACCCACGTGCTGGTGCCCGACGCCAAATACCTGCTCGACTACGATCCCCTGCCGGTCAACCAGGCCGCGACCCTGATGTGCTCCGGCGTCACCGCCTATGGCGCGCTCAAGCGCCTGGTCGACCGTCCGCGCCAGCGCAATTTGCTGCTGATCGGCCTCGGCGGCGTCGGCATGATGGGCCTGTCGTTCGCGCAGGCGATGTTCAAGCAGCCGATCACGGTCGCCGACCTCAGCGGCGCCGCGCGCGACACCGCGCTGAAGAACGGCGCAGCCACCGCCTACGATCCGGCCGAGCCCGACGTGATCAAGCGCATCCTCAAGGAGACCGAAGGCGGCTTCGACGAGGTCGTCGATTTCGCCGGCAACGAGAAGTCGATGGCGTTCGCGGTGGCGGTTGCCGCGCGCGGCGGCAAGGTCGTGGTCTCCGGCCTGATGGGCGGCCAGTTCACGCTGCCGATGGTGCAGTGGGTCTACAAGCGCCTGACCGTCGAAGGCTTCATGGTCGGCACGCTCACGGAGGCCCAGGAGCTGATGGCGCTCGCCCGCGCCGGCAAGATCAAGCCGACGCCGATGCGCGAGGAGCCGATGGGCGACGTCCAGAAATGGATCGAGGAGCTGCGCGCCGGCAAGGTCGTCGGCCGCATCGTGCTGAAGAACTGAGGCCCGAGGCGGCGGGATGCAGTCTCGCCGCCTCGCCTCGCCTCGCTGAAATAACGCCGCCTCCACGCCTTCGTTCGGCAACGCGGAACGGCTGCGACCACACCGCGTTGGCAGCGCATGTCCATTCGCTGCACCGTCGAAAGCGCATTCTTCATCGCCTGGAGCTTCCTGGAGCAGAGCGGCGAGCTCGGTCCTCCGGACGAGACGGCGAACATCATTCTGGATGCCATCGAAGCGCAGCTCAGGACCGGTGAGCGCCGGCAGCTGATGCTCGCCAACAAGGCGATCGATGCCTACCGCAGGCAGATGGCCCAAGGCCGTCTCCTGGCCGGACGCCAGATCCGTCTCGGCTAAGAGCCTGTGGCACAGTCCCCTCGGACCCCGCCGGCCGATGCTGGTGCAATCCCGGCGCGACTTATGTTCACTCCTGAACAGAGGACCCCGGGCTATCGAAATTCCGTAGTTCTCCGGACGAGAACAAAGTTCGCAGCGTGTCCCGCGCGCAACGCCGGACGGCGCGACGCCTCCGGCCTGTGAACTTTTCGATTTCCCCAAACACTTGTGTTCACTTTGGAACTGTCGGTTCCTGCGCGGAAACGTAGGGTTTTCCGACGTGCCGATTCCCGGCCAGCACGAGCCAAGACCAAGAACCACGAGACAAGAAGCGTGACCGGCCGGCCCAGGAACGATCTGCTGCGAACGCTCAGCGCCCAGGACTTCGAGCTGCTCGCCCCTCATCTGCAAGCGGTCGAGCTCGCCGCGAACCACGTTCTGCATCATGCCGGCGACGGCATCTCTGCCGTCCACTTCCCCTGCGGCCCTGCGTTCGTGTCGTTCGCCGTGCCTGTCGAGGATGACCGCGAGGTCGAAAGTCTCCTGGTCGGCCGCGAAGGCGGGGTCGGTCTTTCCGCGGGCCGGAGCCCGTCGCTGGCCTTTTCCCGCGTCGTCGTGAAGGTCGGCGGCACGCTGGTCCGCCTGCCGCTGCGTGCGCTCGAGCAGGCGCAGCAGCGATCGGCCAGCCTGCACGAGATTCTTTCGCGCTACGCAGCCTGGCAGTTCGCACAGCTGCTCCAGACCGCGGCCTGCAACGCGACGCATTCGATCGAGCAACGCGCGGCCAAATGGATCTGTGCTGCCCGCGAGCATATCGGCAGCGACGAAATCCCTCTCACCCATGAGCAGCTCGCCGGTATGCTCGGCGTCTCCCGCAGCTATGCCAGCCGCGTCATCCAGACGTTCAAGGCCAGGCGCATCCTCGCGACGCGCCGCGGCGCCATCCTGATTCTCGATGCCCCGGCGCTTGAGGCCAGCGCCTGCACCTGCAACGGCACGGTGAAGAAGCACTTCCGCGAAGTGCTCGGACGCGCGGCCTCGGCGAGCTAGAGCATTGTCGAGCGAAGTCGACACCGGCTCGCGTCGGGAAAACGGGCCAAGAGAAAACGGGCCAGGACGAAAATCCAGAGCGCCGCCCCGACGGTAAAACCTTCGCGACGACGCCTTTTGCCCTCATCACTTCGGATCACGCGTTGGAACGCCGCGAATGTTCCGCGCGTTGGCATCCCGTAGGCAACGACGGAGTCAGAGCCGATGACAAAGCCGCTGACGAAAACGGTGCAGCCTGTTCCCGAACAGAACAGGAGCCACAAGGGCGCGGGCAGCACGCCCGCAACGCCGGTCGATACCACCAAGGGCCATCGCGACGACGAGAAGCAGAACATTCGCGAGCAGGCCGCGCACGGCAATCTCACTCAGAACACCAGCAACAGGCGCATGGGATAGGCAGACAACCACGGGGGAGACGAAACAGGAGAGACGAGCTTGGTCAATCTCGGCAAATGGTACGATCCGATATCGGAACGCTGGATCGCACCGCGCGAAATACGCCTGAAGGCGACATCTTCCCATGAGAGCGAGAACCACGTGCTAGAACGCCAGAGAACAATCGAGGTCCAGCGCATCTGGCGCGCGCTCGTCGATTGCTGCGCGCGCAACTGACGCACAGGCCCGCGCACAGCAGCGGAGCAACACGCTCGGCCGTGTCGTTGTAACCCTGCATCAATGATCCATATCGTCCGCAAGGCCCTCATTGGCGCGTGCGGGGGGCGCGGCATCTGCCGAGGGCTGGCACCTTGTGTTCTCAAATTCGCGGCGGCGGCTGACGCTTCAGGTGCAGATAGACCGCAATCAAAGCGACCGCCGAAGTGAGACGTCTTCCGAGGTGGAACTCGAACCCACGCGCCTCGATGCTTGATTTAGGTCAAATCAGACTCCGGGCAGAAGCCGAGGTTCTCGGAGGGTGCCGATCCCTCACGAGGCGGCATCGCGCGCTGGTGTTTGCACGGCACCCCAACTCACGGAGGAACGCCATGCTTCGATACGTTCTCGCTGCGCTGGCAGCTCTCGTCCTGATCACAGTGAGCCTGATTCCAGATGAGGCCTATGCCCGCCGCGGGGGTGGCGGATTTCATGGAGGCGGCGGCATGCGCGGTGGTTACGCCGGGGGCGGTGCTGTTCGTGCCGGACGTGTCGGCGGCGGATATCGCGTAGCAGGTCGCGGATATGGATACCGCCCAATACCTGGCCGACCGGTCGCCAGGGGCGTTTACCGCAATGCGGCCTATCGCGGAGCCTATCGAGGCGCAGCCTATGGTTTGGGAGCGGCCGCGGTAGGAGCCGCCGCAGCAGGAGCTTACGGCTATTACAACAACAGCAACTGCACCTACGACACCTACGGCAATTGGGTTTGCCCGGGTCAGTACGGGTATCGGTACTGACCGAAATCGCTTGAATGCGGACGGCTGTGCGCCAGGAGCATTGCCGTCCGCTTACGGTTGCGCCGAGTGGTCCGGCAAACACACGACATCCGGCATCGATCGTGGATGAGTAACGCCGTGGCGTGCGCATGTAGTCATGTCGGCAGCGACACGACGTCACGCGAGCCGTCGGGCAAAACACTTCTTCAATCCGTCCGCGCAAAAACATTACGCTTTCCCGAATTTCGGATTTATGACATAAACTCCGGCTCGATCGGCAATGACGAGAAATCGCTGTCCGGCTCACGTCAGGATTCGTCTTCAGGCCGCTCGGCCGAGCCCGCACCCTCGGCGCGCCGAAGCAAGCCTGCGGCCGAGGAGCCGCGCTCATCGTCGCGCCGCGGCGGTGGGGATGGCGGAGGTGGCGGCGGCAGCTTCGACGGGGCCTGGATGGTCGTCAGCGTCGGCTGTGGCGGCACCACGTCCGGCGCTGTCGTGGTCTCCTCGGGCAAGGTCATCGGCCAAGGCGTCAGCGGAACCGTCAGCTCCGGCGGCGCAGTCAGCACGTTCGGTCAGGGCGAAGGCGTAACCTTCAGGGGCTCCGGACGTCTGTCGAGCCGCAGCGGTTCCGGAACCTTTCGCCGCTCCGACGGCTGCGGCGGAACCTGGACCTCGACCAAGCAATAGCAGCGAAAAAGCCTGATTTCGCAGCGGAACGAACGCGGCGCGGGCCCGATTCAAGCCACATCCTGTCCGGATTTGCGGCTCATTGCCACCCAAGTCTTTGATGACAAAGGGTCGGTAACAAGTTGCGTCATGCGTAAACGGGAGACCAGGATGGGCAACCGCACCGCAAAGTTCATATCCGCGCTTGCCGGCAGCATCATCGCCGGCGCGCCACTGGCCGCCGTGTCGCAGAATGCGCCGGCGGCAACGAGCACGGCAAATGCCGCCAGCGACTGCCTCGGCTCGCCAAAGGGCGTCGCGCCGCAAGGTCAGCATTGGTACTATCGCGTCGAGCGCGGAACCAAGCGGCAATGCTGGTATCTGCGTGCCGAAGGCGGCAAGGACAACGCGAAAGACAGCGCCAAGGATAGCGCGAAGCCCGCGCAAACCGCGCAGGCTACGCCCGACGCACCGACAGCAGATTCAGCAACCCCGCCGCAGCAGAACTCGGTGCAGGACGCACGCGCCGAATATCTGACGGCGCAGAGCAATGCAAAGCCGACGACGCCGACCGCGCCAGCGAAGCCGGTGCCGACGCAGCAGCCTGCGAGCCCGACCGCCGACAGCAACGCACAGCAGCCCGCCGTCGCCACGCGCTGGCCCGATGCCTCCACCGCGGCCACGTCGCCCGCACCGCAACCGGCGCCTGCATCGCAGCCGGCGCCCGCACCGCAACCGGCAGCCGCACCGCAGCCGGCGCCCGCTCCCGTTGCGTCGCCCGCGCCGCCGAGCGCAAAGCCGGCAAAATCCCCTGCCCCGGTCACGCTTGCCGCAGCAGATGCCACCACCGAGAAGGCGACCGGCTCATTCCAGATGCTGCTGCTCGTGATCGGCGGCGCGCTGGCGCTCGCCGGCCTGCTCGCCAGCATCATCTATCGCTTCGCGGGCCGGCGCGTCCGCGTTCAGGCCGCCGACCAGCGCCGCGTCAACTGGGACAATCGGGAGCCGCACGACGACGGCCGTGCGCCCTGGCGCCACGCGACGCCAGCTGCAGCGCCGCGCGCGCTGCAGCCGCGCCCGGTGGATTTCGATGCCGCCCGCACCCGAGCCGCCGCGCGTCCCCGGGCCTCCCAGCTCGAAGCTACCAACGTCGAAGCCGCGCAGCTCAAAGCTGCACAGCTCAAGGCGATCGATCACGCGATCGATGTCGTCGATGAGCGCGAACCGCAAGCCCGCAACGAGGTTGCCGACCTCGACGAGGCCTACATGTTCAATCGAGAGTTCGAGATCGAGGCATCAGCACCGCGGCTCGCGACCGACGACATCAAGGACCAAAAATCGGCCGATCGCGATGACAGTGTGCAGATCGAGGACACCGTCGACGTCGACGTGATCACGGCGATGCTGGAACGGCTGGCGCACGAAGGACCGCGCCTCTCGAAGCCTAACCTTGAAGCTGGCCTTGCAAACCTCGCACGAAACCAACGAGGCCAGTCCGCCGCTCGCGCTTGAGGCGTTCGGCCTTCAGGATCGACTGCACCTCGGCGAAGGCCTCATCGACGTCGTGGTTGATGACGATGTAGTCGTACTCGGCCCAGTGACTCATCTCGTGGCTGGCGCGGCTCATGCGCTTGCGGATGACCTCGTCGGAATCCTGTGCGCGCGAATGCAGCCGCTTCTCGAGATCTGCGGCCGAGGGCGGCAGGATGAAGACGCTTACGACATCAGCGCGCGCCTTCTCGCGCAGCTGCTGCGTGCCCTGCCAGTCGATGTCGAACAGCACGTCCTGCCCGGCTGACAGCGCAGCCTCGACCGGGCTGCGCGGCGTGCCGTAGCTGTTGTCGAATACCGTCGCCCATTCCAGCAGCTCGTCGCCCTTCACCATCGCGTCGAACTTGGCCTTGTCGACGAACAGATAGTCGCGGCCGTCAATCTCACCGGGCCGCATCGCCCGTGTGGTCGCGGAGACCGACATCCTGAGGCCGGGCATGCGCTCGATCAGGAGACGCGACAGCGTCGTCTTGCCTGCGCCCGAGGGCGAGGACAGCACGAACATCAATCCGCGTCGCTCGACACCGTCAGTTCCGTGACCGCCCGTCGTCATCGATCACTCCAGATTCTGGACCTGTTCGCGGAACTGCTCCACCACGTTCTTCATGGCGAGCCCCGTATTGGTCAGCTCGATGTCGTTCGACTTCGAGCAGCAGGTGTTGACCTCGCGGTGAAACTCCTGCGCCAGGAAGTCGAGCTTGCGGCCGATCGGGCCGCCCTTGCCGATCAGCTCGCGCGCCTGCGCGACGTGGGAGGCGATGCGGTCGAGCTCCTCGCGGATGTCGGCCCTGGTGGCGATCAGGATCGCCTCCTGCATCAGGCGATCGGAATCGAAACGGTCGGAGGTGTCGAGCAGCGTTGCGATCTGCTCGGCGAGCCTAGCCTTGATCGCCTCGGGCTTGCGGCCCGGCGCGGCCTCCGCCCTCCTCGCCAGCGCCTCGACCTCGTCAACCCGCTGGGTCAGGATCTGCCCGAGCGACATCCCCTCGCGCTTGCGCATCTCGACGAGATCGGCGAGCGCCTTGTCGAAGGCCTCCGCTACCGCAGCGCGCGCGGCCTTGTCCTCGTCCTCGTCGCCCTCGGGTTCGGCGACCTCGACGACGCCCTTGATGGCGAGCAGGCCGTCGACGCTCGGCGCGACCGCGTCGACCTTGCCGGCGATGACGGCGGCGGCCTTCAGGACGGCGTTGAGCACGTCCTCGTTGACGCGGACCGTGGCGGCGGTGTTGGCGCGCTTGACGTTGAGATTGGCGTAGACCGTGCCGCGCGACAAAAGCTCGCCGGCGCGCTTCTTGGCGTGGGCCTCCAGCTCGTCGAACCCCTGCGGCAGCCGCACCCTGAGGTCAAAGCCCTTGGCGTTGACCGACTTCAATTCCCATTCGAACGTATACGGCCCGCTAGCGCCGTGGCTTCGGGCAAAGCCGGTCATGGACGACAGCGCCATCAGGTCAGATTCTCCAGAAAGATAAGATTCGCGGGGCCATCAAGGCACGCGAATCTTAAGACTATTTTGCAGGAAAGTGGAATCCGCAAAGTCCGGTAGGCAGCCCTGCGGCAGCGCTAGCGCTGGACTACCGGCGGCGACGGCTGCACCGCACCCTGCCGGGCCGGCGCCGGACCGGCGGGGCGCGCCGGCGGCTTCTTCTGCTGGTTGGGCCGCGCCGGCGTGGTCGCCGTCGGCGGATCCGCGGCAGCGCCGGGCGCGGCGGCCGCCGGCGGCTGCGCGTCCTCGGCCGGCTCGACGGTGTCGTTCTGGATCTGCTTCTCCATCGCGCGGAGCTTGGCGACGTTCTTCTGGTGCGCGTCGTAGGTCTCGGTGAAGGCATGCCCGCCGGTGCCGTCGGCGACGAAATAGAGGTCGCGGGTACGGGCCGGATTGGCGGTGGCTTCGAGCGAGGCGCGGCCGGGGTTGGAGATCGGGCCGGGCGGCAGTCCCTCGATGACATAGGTGTTGTAGGGCGAAGGCTGCGTGATCTCGCTGCGCTTGATCGGACGGCCGAGCGTGCCCTTGCCGCCGACGATGCCATAGATGATCGTGGGATCGGACTGCAGCTTGATCTTCTGCTTCAGGCGGTTGGCGAAGACGGCCGCGACACGGCTGCGCTCGTCCGGCTTGCCGGTCTCCTTCTCGACGATCGAGGCCAGCGTCACCAGTTGCTCCGGCGTCTTGACCGGGGTGTCCTGGCTGCGGCGCTCCCAGATCTCGGCCAGCACGCGCTTGTGCGCCTGCTGCATGCGCTGGATCACCTGATCACGCGGGGTCCCGCGCGGGAACTTGTAGGTCTCGGGCAGCAGCGTGCCTTCGCGCGGCAGCTCGCGGACGCTGCCGGTGAAGATGTCGTTGTCGGACAGCCGCGCCACGATCTGCTCGGAAGTCAGGCCTTCCGGTATGGTCACGGCGTGCTGCACCACCTTGCCCTCGACGATGGTCGCGATGACGTCGCGCAAGGAGGCGGTCTTCTGGAACGAATATTCACCCGGCTTCAGGTCCGAGCTCGCCTTCAGCGCGGCGACGCTGGCGATGAACACCCACGGATTGATATCGGTCACGCCTTCCCGGTTCAGCGTCTCGGCGATGTCGCGCTTGCCGGCCCGCTGCGGGATGTTGACGATCTTGTCTTCCTTCAGCGGCCCCGGCGCCTCGAGCACCTGCCTGCCGTAATAGTACACGCCGCCCGCGCCGATCATCGAGATCAGCAGCAGGGTGATGATGGCATTACCGACGATCACGAAGGGATTTCGCGCCCGGTCCGATCGCCTCGGCGGCGGCGGAACCTGTTCGGGCTCCAGCGCTGCCCGCGGACTCCGGGGCGAAATGGGCGGCCTTTCACTCATCGAAGCAACCTGAATCCTGCCGGTTCAATCGCGGCCAGGCAATCGCTTGCCGAGCCACATGCACGCGCCCACTTCCATGACTATCGCCGAATACGGCAAAACGGTGGATTCGTCGCAACAACAAACTAATGGACCAGACGCCGGACGATCACCGACGCATTGGTACCGCCAAAACCGAAAGAATTCGACAACGCGACGTTGACCTCGCGCTTCTTTGCAGTGTGCGGCACGAGATCGATTGCAGTCTCGACCGACGGATTGTCCAAATTGATGGTCGGCGGCACGACATTATCGCGAATCGCGAGAATGGCGAAGATCGCCTCGATCGCGCCGGCGGCGCCAAGGAGATGGCCGGTCGACGATTTGGTCGAGGACATCGCGACCTTGGAAGCGGCGTTGCCGAGCAGGCGCTCGACCGCACCGAGCTCGATCTCGTCACCGAGCGGTGTCGAGGTGCCGTGCGCGTTGATGTAGTCGAGATCGGATGCCGTGAGGCCAGCGCGCTTGAGCGCTGCCGACATGCTGCGGAAGCCGCCATCGCCATCGGGCGACGGCGACGTAATGTGATAGGCATCACCCGAAAGTCCGTAGCCGATCACCTCGGCATAGATCCTGGCGCCGCGGCGCCTGGCGTGCTCGAGCTCTTCCAGAACGAGGACGCCGGCGCCCTCGCCCATCACGAAGCCGTCGCGGTCCTTGTCGTAAGGGCGCGATGCCTTCGTGGGCGTATCGTTGAAACCGGTCGAAAGCGCTCGCGCGGCGTTGAAGCCGGCAATGCCGATACGGCTGATCGGCGACTCGGCGCCACCGGCGACCATGACGTCGGCATCGCCCAGGGCGATCAGGCGGGCGGCATCGCCGACCGCATGCGCGCCGGTCGAGCAGGCCGTGACCACCGAATGGTTCGGCCCCTTCAATCCGTGCGCGATCGAGACGTAGCCGGAGGCCAGATTGATCAGACGGCCCGGGATGAAGAATGGCGAGACCCGGCGCGGTCCGCGCTCCTTCAGAAGGATTGCGGTGTCGGCAATGCCGGTGAGGCCGCCGATGCCGGAACCGATCATGGTGCCGGTCGCGCATTTGTCCTCTTCGGTCTCGGGATGCCAGTTGGCATCGTCGAGCGCCTGGCCGGCTGCGGCCATGCCGAAGATGATGAAGTCGTCGACCTTGCGCTGGTCCTTCGGCTCCATCCATTTGTCGGGATTGAAGGTGTCGTTGGTGCCGTCGCCGCGCACGACGTTGCAGGCGTATTTGGTCTGCAGATCGGAGACATCGAAGCTCTCGATCGGGCGCGCACCGCTTTCGCCGTTGAGGATGCGTTTCCAGGTCGGCTCGACGCCGCAGCCGAGTGGCGACACCATGCCGAGACCCGTGACGACAACTCGCCTCATATCTGAAAACTCCGCATCGAAAGATTCACGGCCAATAACAAGAAACCGGCTGACCGCTGGGAAGCGGCCCGTCCGGTTTCAATGTTGTCCCCGCGAAAATGAAGAGCCTTAGCTCTTCGCGTTCTTCTCGAGAAACTTCGTGGCGTCGCCGACGGTGAGAATCGTCTCCGCGGCGTCATCCGGAATCTCGCAACCGAATTCTTCTTCGAACGCCATCACCAACTCGACGGTGTCCAGACTGTCGGCGCCGAGGTCATCGATGAAGCTCGCAGCGTCGACAACCTTCTCGGGTTCAACACCAAGGTGTTCGACCACGATCTTCTTAACCCGCTCGCCAATGTCACTCATTGCATAACCTCGTGTTGTTCCCTGTAGACCCGACCCCCCGGGACGATACGAGCCGTCGTGGTCGTTGACTGCCTTCGCTTACGAACTTGATTTGGCCCCATCCTAACGATGCGGGCCCGGGCGAACGACGGCCAAGGCTCCGCATCGCCAATATACAGGGTTTCAAAAACCTGCAATGGCGTTCTTTGCCCATCCGTTGAAGGTCCGGTTATCATACTTCAACTGCCTTGACTACAAGCCTCATTTCGCTCCCGAAACGGCCGTTTGCCGCATCCCGCACCGCCCTTGTGGGCAGTGCGGAACGAGAGGTCAGATCATGGCCATGCCGCCGTTGACGTGGATGGTTTGCCCTGTGACGTAAGCTGCTTCGTTCGAACTCAGGTAAACCGCGGCCGCCGCGATGTCCTCGGGCGTCCCCAGCCGAGCGGCCGGAACCTTGGTCAGAATCGTCTCGCGCTGCTTGTCGTTGAGCGCATCCGTCATCGGCGTCTTGATGAAGCCGGGCGCGATGCAGTTCGCGGTGACGCCCCGCTTGGCGTATTCGGCACCCAGCGTCTTGATCATGCCGATCAGGCCCGCCTTCGACGCGGTGTAGTTGCCCTGCCCGGGATTACCGGTGACGCCGACCACCGAGGTGATGGCAATGATGCGGCCGAAGCGCTTGCGCATCATCAATTTGGTGGCGGCCCGCGCCAGGCGAAAGGTCGAGGTCAGATTGATATTGATGACCTCCTCCCAGTCCTCGTCACGGAGCTGGACGAAGAGATTGTCGCGGGTGATGCCGGCATTGGCGACGAGGATGTCGACCTGACCCATCGCAGCTTCCGCGGCAGGCACCAGCGCCTCGACCTCGTCGGCCTTGGAGAGATTGCAGGGCAGCACATGGGTGCGCTCGCCGAGCTTGCCGGCAAGCTCATCCAGCACTTCCTTGCGCGTTCCCGAGATCGCGACGGTAGCGCCCTGCGCGTGCAGCGCCTGCGCGATCGCGCCGCCGATGCCGCCGGTCGCGCCGGTGACGAGCGCCTTCTTGCCAGTCAGATCGAACATTGAGTACTCCTCTAGCCCTGCTTCGCAGCGGCCAATGCATCCTTGGCGGCGGCAATGTCGTTGGGACCACCGACCGAAACGCCGACGGCGCCGTCCGCGATGCGCTTGACGAGTCCTGACAGCACCTTGCCGGCGCCGATCTCAAAGAAACGGGTGACGCCCTGCCCTGCCATATAGGCAACCGACTCGCGCCAACGCACCGTCCCCGTGACCTGCTCGATCAGACGGCGGCGGATCTCGTCGGGATCGGTGATCGCGCTCGCCAGCACGTTCGACACCAGCGGCGCGGCCGGCGCCTTGATCGTGACCTTGGCCAGCGCTTCCGCCATGGCGTCCGCGGCCGGCTGCATCAGCTTGCAATGGAACGGCGCGGACACAGGCAGCAACATTGCGCGCTTGGCGCCCTTGGTCTTGGCGATCTCGACGGCGCGATCGACCGCGGCCTTGTCGCCGGAGACCACCACCTGCCCGCCGCCATTGTCGTTGGCGGCCTGGCAGACCTGGCCCTGCGCCGCCTCGGTGGCGACCTCCATGGCGGCCTCATAATCCAGGCCGAGCAACGCGGCCATCGCGCCGGCGCCGACCGGCACGGCTTTCTGCATTGCGAGACCGCGCGTGCGAAGCAGCCGCGCGGTGTCGGAAATCGTCAGGCTGCCGGCCGCGGCCAGCGCCGAATATTCACCGAGCGAGTGGCCGGCCACGAAGGCTGCATCCCGCCCCACGGAAAACCCGGCTTCAGCCTCCAGCACGCGCAGGGTGGCGACAGACACCGCCATCAGCGCCGGCTGGGCGTTCTGGGTGAGCTGGAGGGTTTCTGCCGGACCATCCCAGATGGTCGCTGTCAGCTTCTCCCCCAGCGCGGCATCGACCTCGTCGAACACGGCGCGCGCCATCGGGAAGGCGTCGGCCAGGGCCTTGCCCATGCCAACCGCCTGGGACCCCTGCCCCGGAAATGTGAATGCTGCCGTCATCGGCGCTCCCCTGGATCGCTTGAGCAGTCTTCTTCGAGAACCGGCAGCGAACTACGTCCGGCCCGAGCCTTGGTTCCCGATCTTGCTCCAAAGGGGGCCGTAGACAACGACCAGGGCCGCGCTGTCAAGCCGCGATAGGCCGTTGGTGGACACCTGGCCATGGGCGCGGCGCTCAAAAAGCCGCCTGTTGCTGTGCACCAAGCGAGCCTGCCGGGCATTGCGCGCGAGCAAAGCATTTACGCTGTCCGGAACTTGGTTCCACCACTTAAGGGGCCTTAAATTCAGCTCACCTAGGTTGCCGGCATGGCAACAATGGTCCCACTGGAATCCACCGTTTCCGCTTCGGCCGGGCATCCGCGGCGGCCGCGGTTTCCTTTCCATGCCAGCGTCGAATGGCTGCTCGCCGGCCCACGTCCGCAGCCTGACGACATCCACAACGAATTGCTGCAGCAGCGGACCAACAAGACCAGGACGATGGTCGTGGCCATACTGGCATCGCTGCTGATCGCATCGCTTGCCGCCGCGCTGACCGGTGCCGCATGGGCTTATGCCTGGGTGCTGGCGGAGCTGGCGCTCGGCAGCACGCGCATCTGCCTGATGATGAGGGCCCTCGCACGGGCGAAGCGCGACCGGCGGGCGCCGGTGAACGTCTCGCCGATCTGGGCGGGGCTCGCCTCGGTCGTCCTGATTTCCGCCGGCTGCTATCAATGCGTCGCATCGGGCGTCATGCCGCTGGTGCTGATGGCCGGCATTGGACTGGCGAATCTCGTCGGCGGCATCGCCTCGCGGAATGCCGGCACGCCGCGCTACGGCATTCTCCTGATCTGCATCCTGACGCTGCCGTTCGCGGTGGCCACGATCCTGTCGCCGGTGCCGTTCCTGTTCATCATTGGCCTGCAAACGCCTGTTTACACGGCGGGGATGATCTTCCTGCTGCTGGAGAACCACAAGATCCTGCTCGATCTCCACCATTCCGAGCGCAACAACCGCCTGATGGCGCATCACGACCTGCTCACCGGCCTTCCCAACCGCGCGCTGAACCAGAAGCTCTTCGCCGAGATGCTCGACGGCCCGTGGCCGGAAGCCGCGTCGGCCAGCTCGAAGCTGACCGTGTTCTGCGTCGATCTTGACGGCTTCAAGGGCGTCAACGACAGGTTTGGACATGCAGCAGGCGACGCCGTCCTCGTTGCGGTGGCGAAGCGCCTGCGCGCCAGCGTGCGCGACGTCGATTTCGTGTGCCGGCTCGGTGGCGACGAGTTCGTCGTGCTGCTGCCTGACATTACCGAGCGCGAAGCCGTCGTCGTGGCCGAGCGTATCATCTCGCGCGTCTGCGAACCGTTCGAGTTCGCGCCGGCGGCCTGCGTCGGAGCCAGCATCGGCATCGCGTCAGCGCCGCGCGACGGCACCACCGCCGACGAGTTGCTGAGCGCAGCCGACCGCGCGATGTACGAGGCCAAGCGCCGGGGCAAAGGCGATTTCGTGATCCATCGCGGCGTCGAGCTCGTCGCCGAGATCGTGCCTCTCGTCCCCCTCGCTAAAACTCCCGCGCTGGCCTGCTAAAATCCGCCGGCCGTCTGATTGGCGTCGACCTCCGACCCAGCCTGTGCACGGCGCGCACTGTTCACGAGCTGCCCCGGCCGGTCATCGCGGTTTGGCTTCGCGGTCGCAAGCCGCAGCACCGCGGCGTAGCCCGGCTGCACCTCCATGCGGCCGGCGTGCCGGCTCGCACTCAGCAGGCGATGCACCTTCGGCAGATTGTAGCAGGGCACGTAGAACAAGAGGTGATGCTCGAGGTGGTAGTTCACGTAGTACGGCGCGATGAACAGGCGCTCGAGAAAATTCGCATGTGTGGTGCGGGTATTGCGCAAGGGATCGCTGCTGTCGGGCACGACGGCATGCTCGGCGATGTTGCGGATGCGGGTGATGACCATCATCCAGGTCAGGAGCGGCACCAGCCATAGCAGCGGATAGGCCCACCACACACCGGCCGCCGCCAGCACTGCGAACATCACGGCATTGGCGAGGCACTGCGGGCCGAGCTTCTCCCAGAAATGCGTGGCGCGCTGACGCCACGGCCAATCCTTCGGCCCGAGCGCGTTAAGCAGTTGCGCCTTGCGTTGCTGGTAGCCGGTCTGCCCGGTGATGTCGCGGATGAACTTGCGGCGATAGCTCAGCTGCGTGATCGGAAACGGCGCCGACAGCACGAGATCGGGGTCGTCCTCCTGCTGGGTGCGCGCATGATGCTGAAGGTGATAGCGCCGGTAGCTCCGCGTCTCCGCGAAGAGAGGATAGGCGCAGAACCACTGGCTCAGGGCCAGATTGGTCTTCTCGTCGGCCGACAGGCAGCCATGCGCGCCGTCATGCATCAGGATTGCGAGCCCAAGCTGGCGCGAGCCGATGATGGCGACGGCGAGGACATAGGTGACCGGGTTGGGCCACCACGCGACCAAAGCGATCGCGCCGATGATCAACGCCCAGGCATGGGCGATCAGCGCGACGCCCTTCCAGGTCACGCGCTGGCGCACGTCGGCGAGTTGATCGTCGGTCAGGAAATCGCGGGCACGCATGCGAAGCGCGGTCATGGCCTAACCCTCCTCATTCGAATTGCTAGACGCATCGCGCTCACCGACGAGACGCAGGCGCGCGATGTCATCATTGGATTTCGCCTGCTCGCCGAGCACGCGCAGCATCTCGGCGCATAATTCATCCGGCGACCGCCCCATGGCGTAGCCTTCGAGAATGACGCCGATGGCGACGGCCCAGAATCGCCGCGAGCTTTCGTCGGGCGCGCGCAGGGAGCGCCAGCCGTGCCGCTCGACCTGGCTCGCATAGGCGCGCGCGCCTTCGCCGTGCAGGCGCTCGATGGTGCGCTCGACCAGCGGCGCCAGATCCTGGCGCCGGCGCGTCAGCGTCAGTGCCTCGGCGAAGAAGGCGATCGAATCGCTCGCCGTCACGGTCTCGGCCAGCGCATGGGTGTATTCACGCGGCGTGCGCGCCTTCAGCGCCGCCTGCTCGGTCGCGCGTGCGAGATACAGCAGATCGCGGCAGGCGCATTCGACGAACAGCGCCTCCTTGGTGCGGAAGTAATAGGTGATCTGGCTCGGGAACGCGTCCGCGGCCGCCGCGATGTCGGTGATCGCCGTGCCCGACAGCCCCCGCTCCCGGAACAGCGGGCTCGCGGCATCCAGCAGCAGCGACCGCATCTTGCGGCCGGCCGAACGCGTGGCGCGTGCGGCATGCTTGGGGTCGCCAGCCGCCTCAAGCGGCTCATGGACCGACTTTTCCGCCATCGGGTCGTCTCCGTCGATTTATTTGTATGCTATACAAACAAATAAATCAAGCTATTTGGGCAAGCTGTTGTGGTATGGGAGGACGGGTCCGGCCGCCCCGGGTCAGGACGATCCGGGGCCAAGGCACGGCCTCCAACCTTGCAAAGCCGGCCAAAATCCGTATAAGGCGCGCATCCGCAGACCCCGGCCGGGAGCTGAACGGACGGTCTCAGCAAATCATTCGTGATTTTGGTGTGGCAGGGCCAGTCGGCCCGTCGTCCCGTGTTTCCGCCTTCTGAGCTTAATCCCAGAGTCCTTTCCGAAGGCCTCTTAAGGGCTTGACGCCGGGCGATGCGCCAACACGAGGAAAGGACCATCATGGCTCTCTATGAGCATGTATTTCTCGCGCGTCAGGACGCGAGCACGCAGCAGGTCGAAGAGCTGACTGCGCAGATGACCGGCATCGTCGAGGGTCTCGGCGGCAAGGTCACCAAGACCGAGAATTGGGGCGTTCGCTCCCTCACCTATCGCATGAACAAGAATCGCAAGGCGCACTTCGTGCTGCTCAACATCGACGCGCCGTCCGCGGCGATCGCCGAGATCGAGCGCCAGGAGCGCATCAGCGAAGACGTGATCCGCTATCTCAGCGTCCGCGTCGAGGAGCTGGAGGAAGGCCCGTCCGCGATGATGCGCAAGGCCGACCGCGACCGCGAGCGTGACGACCGTGGCGGCGGCTTCCGTGGCGACCGCGAAGGCGGTGGCTTCCGTGGCGACCGCGAGGGCGGTTTCCGTGGCGGCGATCGTGACGGTGGTGGCTTCCGCGGTGACCGCGGTCCGCGCCGTCCGCGTGACGAAGCTGAAACCACAACGACGGATGCGGAGTAAGATCAATGGCTGAAGCTGGTGCACGCCGTCCGTTTTTCCGTCGTCGCAAGAGCTGCCCGTTCACGGGCGCTAACGCTCCGAAGATCGACTACAAGGACTCCAAGCTCTTGATGCGCTACGTCTCCGAGCGCGGCAAGATCGTGCCGAGCCGCATCACCGCGGTGTCGGCCAAGAAGCAGCGTGAGCTCGCCCGCGCCATCAAGCGCGCGCGCTTCCTGGGCCTGCTGCCCTACGTCATTCGCTAAGACGAATTCGGCCGGCGGCGAAATTGCCGCCGGCCGCACTTTTTGGGTTTCATAAGGCTTCCGGGTCGTCCGGTCGCCGATGGTTGGGGCGAGATGAGCCTCTAACCGCTCGAAGGGAGCGGGACAGCTGATGATGGCTTTTGGACTGATAGCCCTGATCGCCGGCGCTGCGTCGGCCCTGATGTTCGCCTCGATCGTGTCGGGCGCGCTGATCTCGCTCGTGCTGTTCTATCTCGCACCGCTGCCGCTGATGGTCGCCTCGATCGGCTGGGGTCCGCTTTGCGCGAGCCTCGGCGGCATCGCCGCCGCGGTCGGCCTCGGTGCCCTGTTCGGCCTGCCCTACTGCATCGCCTTTGCCGTCACCGTCGCGCTGCCGGCGTGCTGGCTCGGCCATCTCGTCCTGCTCAGCCGGCGGACAGGCCCCGTCACACCGGAGGCCGCCACCGAGCCGCCGGCCGAACCCGAGCTCGAATGGTATCCGGTCGGCCGCATCCTGCTGTGGATCGCGGGCTTCGCCGCGCTGACCACGATCGCCGCCCTGCTCACGCTCGGCACCGATGCCGACACCATCATCGGCACGCTGCGCCGCGGCCTAATGCGCCTGCTCCGCGCCACCGACCCGCAGACATCGGGCGAAGCCGGCCAGTTCGTCGACGCGCTGGTGCGTATCGCACCGGCCGCCGCCACCATCGTCGCGATGATGACGCTCACACTCAATCTCTGGCTCAGCGCCAAGGTGACGGCGACCTCAGGCCGGCTGCGCCGTCCGTGGCCGGACATGATGACGGCCGAGCTGCCGCCGATGACGCTGGTCGGGCTCTGCGTCGCACTCGCCTTCTGCTTCACCGGCGGGTTGCTCGCGATCTTCGCGCAGATCGTCACGGCGGCGCTGATGATGGGCTACGCGTTCACCGGCTTCGCCGTGCTGCATACGCTGACGCTCGCGCTGAAGAGCCGCACCTTCTGGCTCGGCTCGACCTACGCCGTCGTCGTCGTGTTCGGCTGGCCCGTCATCGCGATGGTGATCCTCGGCCTTGCGGATGCGGTGTTCGGCTTCCGCGAGCGCTTCCTGCGCACGCGCCAGCCGCCGCCACTGCCGACCCCTTAAGTTCAAGTTCGAAAATCCAACTCACTCAACACTTCAAAGGAGAACGAATATGGAAGTCATTTTGCTGGAACGCGTGAGCAAGCTCGGCCAGATGGGCGAAGTCGTGAAGGTTCGCGACGGTTATGCCCGCAATTTCCTGCTCAAGCGCGGTAAGGCGCTGCGCGCCACCGCCGACAACCGCGCCAAGTACGACGGCATGAAGGCCGATCTCGAGGCCCGCAACCTCGCGTCCAAGGCCGAGGCGTCCAAGGTCGCCGAGAAGATCGAGGGCAAGAACATCATCGTGATCCGTCAGGCTTCGGAAGCCGGCCAGCTGTTCGGCTCGGTCAACGTGCGTGACATCGTCATCGCGTTCGAAGCCGACGGCATTTCACTGGCTCGCCCGCAGATCCAGCTCGACGCACCGATCAAGACCATCGGCAAGCACTCGATCACCGTTGCCGTCCACCCCGAGGTTGAAGTCGAGATCACCGTCACGGTTGCACGCAGCCAGGACGAAGCCGAGCGCATCAACCGCGGCGAGGACATCTCGACCCGCAACGAGGACCGCGATGCGGCCGCCGAGGCGATCGCCGCCGCCGGCGAGTTCTTCGATCCGGAAGCCCAGCACGACGACGAGCCGGCGCCGGCCGCGGAAGAAACCGAGAAGTAAACCTCGCGTTCGCGCAGGTTGCGAAGCCCGGCCGCCTCAGGCGGCCGGGCTTTTCGTTTTCGTAGCGACGTCCTCGCTCAGCATCGCGATCGAGGCGAGCGCCGTTGCCGTATGCTTCTCGACGCCGTCGCTGACACAGAACACGTCGGCCGCGACCACGGAGACCTGGCGCCCCGGCTTGATCACCCTGGCCCGGCAGATCAGCTTCTCACCGACCGCCGGTGATAACAGATTGAGCTTGTATTCCGCCGTCAGCGCCGGCTGGCCGCGCGAGGTGGCCGCTGCGATGGTCGTGGCGTTGTCGACCAGGAAGGCGGTGACGCCGCCGTGGAAGAAGCCGTGCTGCTGGAGCAGCTCCGGCCGGCGTTCGACCGCGATCGTGCAGGTGCCACGCGACAATTCCGACAGCTCGGCGCCGACCAGGTTCATGAAACCCTGCCGGCCGACATTGGCATGGATGCGCTCGGCTACGGCTGCGAATTCGGGATCTGCTTCGGCTCGCATGAGGCCTCTCCTCATTGTTTATTGATGCGATCGGGCGGCCGCAATGCGCGGACGGCACAGGCGACCAGGGTGTCGGCTTCGCTGCGCGGATCCGCGCGGTCGCGTCCTGAGAGAAAGGCGCGGCAGAAGATCTGAGCAGGGCCGATCAGCTGGCTGACGAACATCACCGGCGTCATCGGCAAAAGCTCGCCGCTGGCAACGAGCGGCGCGCGCCAGCGCTCGATGCCTTCGGCAAGACGCGCATTCTGCGCGCGCTGGGCGTCGCGGACGTCCTCGCCCCATTCGCTGCGCGAGATCTCGAAGAGATAGCGCGCCTCGCGCCGGCTCGACACCACCCAGTCGAGATGCGCCCGGATCAGGCGATCGATGCCCTGCCCGGCATCGGGGGCAGGATCGAGCACGGCCAGCACTGCGGCGTGATAGTGCCTGAGCACCTCCAGGAACAGCGCGCCGGCGAGTTCCTTCTTCGAGCCGAAGGCGTGGAAGAAGCTGCCATTGGAAGCGCGCGCCCGTGCGCGGATCGCCGCCACCGTCGCAGCTTCGAAGCCGACGCGGTCGAACACGACAAGCCCGGCCGCCAACAGATCGTCACGCACGCTCGTCGTCATCGCCGCCTCCTAGAGCATTACTCTAGAGTAGCACTCTAACCGCGGTCAAGACGATGCGAAGGCCGCGATGGATGCGGCCTTCGCAAGTCGACGGGAAAATGGGGATCCTTATCGCGAAATCGGCGGTGTCGGCGAACCGGACGATTCGGCTGGCGCCGCAGCGGTCGCGGGCGGTGCCGTCTCCTGCGGCCTGGCTGCCGGTTCGGAACTCGCGGCAGGCTTGGGAGCCGCTTCTTCAACCGGCTTGGGCGCGGGCGGCTCGGCGGGCTTCGCGGCGGCCGGTGCAGCCGGCGTCACCTGCGGGACCGGATCGGGCCGCAGCGCCGGAGCATCGCTGCCGCGCGGCTCGACCCTGGCGCTTTCGGGCTTCGCCTCGTCGCGGCCGGGCTCAACCTTGGCCGTGTCGGGCTTCGGCTCGGGCTTGGGTTCGGGCTTCAACTCGGGCTTGGACTCGCCCTTCTTGTCGTCGGCGGCCGGTGTGGCGGCGTCGACCTTCGGTGCTTCCTCGGTCCCAGGCTTGCCGCGACGCTTACCTTTGCGTCCCTCGGGCGCTGCCTGGCCCTCGAGCTTCGCACCTTCCTTGGATCCCTCTTCGGGCGGCCGCGCCGCGCGCTTCTGACGCGCGCCCTCCGCCGCGGGAGCAGCCTCGCCTTCCGGCCTGGCGGCGTCCTGCGAGCGCTGGCGGCGCCCCTGATGTTCCGGCGCCTGGCCCGGAGCCGTATTGGCTTCCTTGTCCTTGGCGCCGTCCTTCTTGTCCTTGCCGTCTTTGGCCTGATAGCGGGTGTCGGTGGCACCGTTGGAGACGAGATAGGAAGCGAGCACGCCGGCCATGTCGGAGCTGGTCGTGTAGTGCTGGCGCAGGAAGCCCGGCAGCGAGCCCGGCGCGACCGTCTTCAACAGACCGCGCGGGCTCTTGTGGCAGACATTGCAGGTCTGCGCGAAAAGCTGGGATGGGGCCTTGCCCGCCTCGAGGTTCGTCGCCTGCGCCAGAACGGCGTCGGTCGCGCCGAAGCCGATCAGAAGCAGTACCGTCGCGAGGCTGAGCGCTCGGCTCGACATCCCGTCATCTCCATTGAATTCATGCGATTGCAGCCAGCATCCGGCGCAGCGGCGGGTCACCTTTTAGCGGATTGAGCCGCGAATGGAAGCAGCCCGCGCACGCAAGGATGTGATTAAGCGATTTTCGAATTCGGCTGTGATCACTGTGCAATAGCGCAGCATCTCGTTCGAACGCCGGAGGCCTGTGAGACCACGCGCCGCCTGCCGGAAAGCGGCAGATCGTCGCAAAGCCACATCGCCGCAGACGCCCCTCTGCATGCGCGCCGAACCCGGGCCTGAAGCTGAATCAATCCTAGTGATGCAAGGTCGAAATCGGAGCGGACGGGAAAGAGGCCGTTAACGCCAATTGCTCCCGCAGGTCCGCGAGGGTCTCCGGCGAGACAGGCTCCCGCCGCACTTCGGGCCGCTCGGCGTGCTGCATGGCCGCGATCAGCCCCGTCAGCCAAAGCCGGCTGCCTGCCTCGCTTCGCCAATTCTGGTGCTGCCGTTCTGGCCGCATCGCTTGCCTCGTTCCCTGATGGCTGGAGACAACCCCCCGCCGGCCCGCCGGTTCCGGTGGTACCCCGAAAGAATCCGGGGAGATGTGATCTGTTTCACATAAGTCTTGTCGGGCTCGGCTTAGACCGTCGCTATGAGCAAGCAGACCCAAACCTCTTTCGACGCGCAGGAAGACCTCCGCACCGATTACGCCCTGATCGCCACCGGCATCGGAGCGGCCCTGGCTGCACTGGTCTACCTTCTGCTGGTCTGAATCCGAGCCCAGAGCTCCCTGCGTGCGTCATTTCGCGCACTTCTCGATACGTCTGCCCGCCGATCCATTAGGTTCACCTCATCCTGATTTTTCCGTGGCGCGGTCACGGTCGCGACCGGACGGGCGAGTTCCGCGAAAATCCGTCAAGCGCGGGGCATGCTGCGGTTGCCAATCATCCACCGCTTTTAAGATCGGTTGATAGCGGCGAGCTTTTGCTTCCGCTTTGGCCCGGGGCGGCGCTTTATCCCGGCCCCGCATCCGCCCAGAAAATTGCTAACGCTCGACCATGGCCCTGACTGATTCGAACGTCCTCAAACTCGCGCCCGAGCCCGGAACTCCCGCCTATCGGAGTGCGCCGCATAATATCGAGGCGGAACAGAGCCTTCTGGGCGCGATCCTGGTCAACAACGACGCCTTCTACCGGGTCTCCGACTTCCTGGAGCCGAAGCACTATTTCGAGCCGCTGCACCAGACCATCTACGAGACCGCCGGCAGCCTGATCCGGATGGGCAAGATCGCCACGCCCGTCACGCTGAAGACGTTCCTGCCCGCCGACACTGACGTCGGCGGCATGACCATCGGGCAGTATCTGGCGCGGCTAGCGGCGGAAGCGACCACCATCATCAACGCCCAGGACTACGGCCGCACCGTCTACGATCTGGCGCTGCGCCGCGACCTGATCGGCATCGGCGAGGACATGGTCAATGTCGCCTATGACGCGCCGGTCGACTTCGCGCCGCGGGCGCAGATCGAGGACGCCGAGCGCCGCCTGTACGAGCTCGCCGAATCCGGCCGCTATGACGGCGGCTTCCAGAAATTCTCGCAGGCGTTGACGGTCGCGGTCGACCTCGCGGCGAAGGCGTTCCAGCGCGACGGAAAGCTGTCGGGCATCTCGACGGGTTTGCGCGACCTCGACACCAAGATGGGCGGTCTGCAGCACTCCGACCTCATCATCGTCGCGGGGCGTCCCGGCATGGGCAAGACGTCGCTGGCGACCAACATCGCCTACAACGTCGCGCAGGCCTACGTTCCGGAGCTCCAGGCCGACGGCACCATGAGGGCCGCCAATGGCGGCGTCATCGGTTTCTTCTCCTGCGAAATGTCGGCCGACCAGCTCGCCACGCGTATCGTGGCCGAGCGCACCGGCATTCCCTCCTCCCACATCCGCCGTGGCGGCATCTCCGAAGCCGATTTCGAGAATATCCGCCAGGTCTCGATCGAGCTGCAATCGCTGCCGTTCTATGTCGACGCGACCGGCGGCCTGTCGATCGCGCAGCTGATGGCGCGTGCACGCCGGCTCAAGCGCCAGAAGGGCCTCGATCTGCTCGTGATCGACTACATCCAGCTGCTGTCGGGCTCGGGCAAGCGCGCCAGCGACAGCCGCGTGCAGGAAATCACGGAGATCACGACCAGCCTGAAGGCGCTGGCGAAGGAGCTCAACGTTCCGGTCATCGCTCTGTCCCAGCTCTCACGCCAGGTCGAATCCCGCGACGACAAGCGGCCTCAGCTCTCCGACTTGCGTGAATCCGGCTCGATCGAGCAGGACGCCGACGTCGTGCTGTTCGTGTATCGCGAGGAATATTACCTCGCGATGAAGGAGCCGCGCCCGGGCACGCCCGAGCACGAGAAATGGCAGCTCGACATGAGTCTTGCTCACGGCAAGGCCGAAGTCATCATCGGCAAGCAGCGCCACGGTCCGACAGGCACCGTCGATCTGGCGTTCGAAGCCTCGGTCACGCGGTTCGGCGACCTCGCGCCTGACAGTCAGCTGCCGGCTCGCAGCGGTGGCGACTACTGAGTTTCTTGAACCAGAGACGCCTCTTGCGTAAAACGGCGCCATGACAATGGCGTCCGATCCGAAAATGACCTCGCAAACCGGCCTTCTCTCCGCGGAGGCCAATCAGGCTGCCGCGCTCGCTGCCTTCGGCGGCGTGCTCACCGTCGATCTCGACGCCATCATCGCCAATTGGCGCAAGCTCGAGAAGACGGCAGTGCCGGCCGAGTGTTCGGCCGTGATCAAGGCCGACGCCTATGGCTGCGGCGCCGAGCAGGTCTCGCGTGCCCTGAGCAAGGCCGGCTGCAAGACCTTCTTCGTCGCCACCATCGAGGAAGCGCGCAAGGTGCGCGCGGCCGTACCGGAGCCCACGATCTACGTGCTCGGCGGCTATTTCCAGAACACCGGCGAGCACTACGCCAAGATCAATTGCCGGCCGGTGATCGGCGATCTCAACGAGCTTGCCGAATGGGACGTGTTCTGCCGCCGCACCGGCTGGACCGGCGGCGCCGCAATCCACGTCGACACCGGCATGAACCGGCTCGGGCTGACGCTTGCGGACGCGCAGGCGATCATCCCCCGCATCCACGCCGGCGACCACGGCATTACGCTGGTGATGAGCCATCTGGTCTCGGCCGAGCAGCTCAACAGTTCCGTGAACGCCAAACAGCTCGCGGCCTTCCGCGGCATCGCCAGCGAATTCTCCGGCGTGCCGGCGGCGCTCGCCAATTCCTCAGGCGTTTTCCTCGGCGCGCCGTTCCAGTTCGACCTGGTGCGGCCGGGCGCGGCGCTCTACGGCGTCAACCCGACGCCGGAGGCCGACAATCCGATGCAGCCGGTGGTCGACCTCAAGGCCCGCATCGTGCAGATCCGCAGCGTCGAGCGCGGCGAGGGCGTCGGCTATGGCGGCACCTGGACCGCGCGGCGTCCGACCAGGCTCGCGATCATCGCGGTCGGCTATGCCGACGGCTATTTCCGCGCCGCCAGCTCCAATGACGGCACCCGCGGCGCCGAGGTCATCGTCGCCGGCAAGCGCTGCCCGGTCGCAGGCCGCGTCTCCATGGACCTGATCGCGATCGACATCACCGATCTGCCGCCGAACGCAGCGCGGCGCGGCCACATGGTGACGTTGCTCGGCGAGGGCATCACCGTCGACGAGCTCGCGCATCATTTCGGCACCATCGGCTACGAGGTGCTGACCAGCCTCGGCCACCGCTACGCCCGCGTCTACAAGGGCGGCAATGTGGTGGAGCCGCTGGCAAAGCCGGAGCCTGCGCAGGCGGCCGAGCAGCCGCCCTCCCCGCCGCCCGTCGAGCAGCCGGCGAGCCCGCCGCCACTGCCGAGCTGAACGTCTCGCCGCTTACTTCTTCCGGCTGTCGAGTGCCGTCTTGCAGGACGCGCTGAGCTGATCGCGCTTGGCGTTGAGGCAGGCGATGATCTTGCCGCCGCCCGGCGCGATGCCGGCGCAGAATTTGTCATAGTCCGCCTTGCACGCGCCGCGCGGATCGGACGATTGTGCCGAAGCGACTCCGGAGAACGCAACGACGAATGCAATGGCGGCAAAGCTCAACTTGGACATTGTATCTCCGGAGACGGAAGGCAGGAGCCGGTAGCTCTACATGAAGATCGCGACATTCAACATCAACAACATCAATCGCCGCCTGCCCAATCTGTTGGCATGGATGAAGGCGGCGAAGCCCGATGTCGTCGCGCTTCAGGAATTGAAGGCAAGTGATGGCGAATTTCCGGCGGTGGCGATCGAAAAGGCCGGCTACGGCGCGGTCTGGTGTGGACAAAGGACGTGGAACGGCGTCGCCATCCTCGCCCGCAACGCCGAGCCCGTGCTGACGCGCGACCGCCTGCCGGGAACGCCCACAGATCTCGAGGCGCGCTACATCGAGGCCGCCGTGCGCGGAATCATCGTCACCAGCATTTACCTGCCAAACGGCAATCCACAGCCGGGCCCGAAATTCGACTACAAGCTCGACTGGTTCGCGCGGCTCAAGCGCCACGCCAAAACCTTCATCAAGCAGGATCTGCCCGTGGTGCTCGCCGGCGATTACAACGTCGCGCCTGGTGAGATCGACATCTATCCGACGCGGTCATGGGACAAGGATGCGCTGATCTAGCCGAAGAGCCGTGCGGCATTCGCCTCGCTCGTCGAACAAGGCTGGTGCGATGCGATCCGAGAACTGCACCCGGAGAAACGCATCTACACGTTCTGGGACTACAAGCGGAACCGGTGGCCGCGCGATGCAGGCCTGCGGCTCGATCATCTCCTGCTCAGCCCTGCCCTCGTCTCGCGCCTGGCCAAGGCCGGCGTCGACAAGGAGGTCCGCGGCGAGGATGGTGCGAGCGATCATGCGCCGGCGTGGGTGGTGCTGAAGCCGCGATGACTGTGCCGTAGGGTGGATTAGCCCGCGGCTGCGCGAAGCGCGGTCGCTGGCGTAATCCACCGTTTCTGACGCTGCGGATATGAACAGTGGCGGATTACGCTACGCTAATCCGCCCTACTACCGAGTTCAGATCAGCGTCCGTAGTAGTCCGTCACCGTATCCCAGGCCGCCTTCTGCAACAGCTCCACCGTCGGCGCATCGAGCCCCATCGTGTAGGAATTGCCGACCGGCGAGCGGCCCGTCAGCGCGGCGAGCGTGACGCACGTCGCCAGATACGTGCCGGCCGGGCTCGGATGCCGCTTGTCCGGTGCATAGAGATTGAGCTCCGGCTGCAGCTTGCGGACGCGCGCAAACGCGAGACCTGCGGGAATGACCAGCGCATCGTTGGCATTGCCCGCGACCGTGTAGGCCTCCGCCAATGCTTCCGTCATCTCGGGCTTGTCGGCATAGGCCCAGGACATGAACAGCATCGGGCGCATGCCATGCGTGCGCACGATGTCGCTGTCCTTCTTCGCGAAGGTCGCGAACGCGTCCTTCAGCTGCGGATGGATCGGGCACTGGCTGCAATCCATCATCACGACCGCGTCGTACTGCCTGCCCGGCTTGTTGAAGACGACGTTGTTCTGCTCGTCGAAGGAATAGGCGCCGAGGCCGCCCGGCCGCAGCAGATTGTCCATGTCGTGCCAATCGAGGCCGGAGCCGCCGATCGTGGCCATGGTGTTGCGATACGCCGCCTTGTTGGCGGCGTCCGCGGCTCGCTCCATGAACGAGAGATGCCCGGGCATGCCGTTGTTGTAGTAGAAGAAGCTGTTGCCGACGAACAGGGTCGCCTTCGGGAAGTCTGGCCCTGCTGTCGTGACCTTCGGCTTGGTTTGCGCCTGTGCATTGAAGCCGGCTGCAACAGCCAGACACATCGCAAGCATCACTCGCGCAAAAAGACGCATCATGATTTCTCCCCTTGTTGTCCGGGGCCGGAACCAAATCAGCTTTTCAATAGAGCCTCAAGAGCACGGGCGTGGAGCAGACATGCGTGAGCCCGGCACTCACCACAAATTCCTGCCGTCGATCATGTTCACCGGCACGGCCTCGAGATCGAAATCGTCGAACAGGCGTGCGTTCACTGCGACCTTGGGATTGTCGAAATCCGGCTTGCCGGTCGACCAGTCCGGGGACTCCGAATAAGTGCCGCAGCCGCAGCTTGCGCAGAAATGATGTTTGACCGTGCGGCTGCCCCACAGATAGGTCGCGACATTGTCCGGGGGTGACAGCAGGCGAAACTGCGCCGGCGTGTAGTACGCCCACAGCGCGCCGCGCTTGGCGCAGAGCGAACAGGTGCAGCGGGTCACGCTCGCGGGCGCCTCCGTCACCTCGAACACCGTCTCACCGCAATGACAGCTTGCCTCGATCGGCATGACCCGCTCTCCGTTTTGTCAGGAGGTGGTCGTAGCCTGCCCCTGCTGCCAACATGCTGTCAGCAGCGCAATTCGTCACGGAGCTTCGTTCGAGGAGAGCCGCCTGGCATTTGCGGCCACATGCTCGCGATAGCGCTGGACGATCGCCGCCGGAGTAGCTCCGGCCAAGAGGTTCGCTGCCGCCTCGAAGGCCGCGGCGATCTTCTCGCTGACCATCAGCACGGCCTCCTGCCCGGCCGCCTCGTCGCCATGGCTGAGCTTCTCGCAGCGCAGCCGCACCACTTCGCTCGCTTCGACCGCGAGCATCGCGCCGGCAACCCAGGGAAAGCCGTTGTCGGATCCGCCGAGCACCGCATGGCGGTCGAGCGCGGAGAAGGAATGGTGATCGGGCATCGCGGGACCTCAAATTCTTTGAGCGAACGCTCCGATCAATACGCGTCAAATTTGAAGGATCAGGCCGGGGAACCGGTCGGATTGGGCTTGCCTGCGACACCCGCCATTAACCAAGGCCCTTGACGCGGTCGCTCTGGTTAGCCTACTGGTCTGACCAAGATCAGACCAAAAGAGACCGGGATGGAGCTGAAGCGGGCCGCCGAGGGCGAAAAAGGGTTCGAGAAGGTGTTCGCCTTCTTGCGTGAGCGCCTGCTTGCGGGATCGCTCAAGCCCGGTGACCGCCTGATTTCCGAACGCGAGCTGGCAACCCAGCTCGGCGTCAGCCGGCCGATCGTCCGTGAGGCGCTGCGGGCCCTCACCGTGCTCGGCATCGTCGAGATCCGCGACCGCATCGGCACCGTGGTGACGCGGCCGGACGTCTCCGTGCTGAACGACTTCTTCACCTTCGCGCTCGCCCAGCAGGCGGACATGCTCGACGACGTCATGCAGGCGCGCGTCGCGATCGAATGCCAGGCGATCCGCCTCGCCTGCGAACGCGCCAACATCGCCGACTTCGAACGCCTCCAGCGCGCGCTCGCCAAGATCGGAGACACCATCGACGAAGCCGATGCCGGCGGCATGGCCGACTTCGAATTCCATCGCGCCATCGTCGTGGCCTCGCATTCGGAGACGTTGACGGTCCTGCACAGCTCGATGGCCGGCCTGCTGACGCATTCGCATCGCAGCCGCCGCGAGCTGGTGCAGGCCTTCCCGTCGATGAAGACCTACCTGATCGACGACCACCGCCGCATCTTCGAAGCCGTGATCGCGCGCGATCCCGAGCGCGCGGACGCGACGCTGCGCAAGCATTTTGCCATCGGCGACGAATACCGCAGGCGCGCCGTCGTCGGCGACATCGACAAGACCAGCGCCTCGGGCTGACCGCAGACCAACGAACCAAGAAACGGACAAGCAACATGGGACGGAACGACAAGGGCAAGGTCGGCTTCATCGGCATCGGCACGATGGGCCGCGAGATGGTGCGCAACCTCCTGGTGGCCGGGCACGCGGTTCGCGTCTTCGATCTCAACGAGGCCGCATTGGCCGACAGCGCGAAGGAAGGCGCGACCCGCGCCAACAGCCCCGCCGATGCCGCACATGGCGCCGACATCGTCATCACGATGCTGCCCGACACGCCCCATGTCGAGGCGACCGTTTACGGTGAGCAAGGCCTGCTGAAGTCGCCTCCATCAGGCAAGCTGATCGTCGACATGAGCACGATCTCGCCGGTCGCGGTCCGTCGGATCCATGCCGACCTGCAAAAGGTCGGCGTCAGCTTCATCGACGCGCCGGTCTCGGGCGGGCCCGTCGGCGCCAAGAACGCCGCGCTCTCGATCATGGCCGGCGGCGATGTGGCCGCCTTCGCGCAGGCCGAGCCGTTCTTTCGCGCGATGGGCACGACCATCACGCATGTCGGCGCATCCGGTGCCGGCCAGACAGTCAAACTCTGCAATCAGCTGATCTGCGGCATCAACATCCAGGCGATCTGCGAGGCGCTGGCGCTCGGGCGCGCTTCCGGCCTCGATCTCGATCTGCTGCGCAAGGTTTTGCTCGGTGGCTCCGCCGCCTCCTGGATGCTGGACAAGCTCGGCCCCGCAATGATCGCGGGCGACGTCTCCGCCGGCTTTCGGATCGACCTGCAGCTCAAGGACCTCCGCCTGGTGCAGGAGCAGGCCCAGGCGCTGAGCGTGCCCCTCCCCGGCACCGCGCTCGTCACCAGCCAGTATGTCGATGCGCGCGCCCACGGCGAAGGCAGCAACGGCAATCAGGCGCTGTTCCGCGTCTACGACCGCATGACCAACCAGACCACTGGCTGAACCTGATACGATGAGCCTCCAACTCGACTTTCCCGCAGTGCTGGAGCGTTGGCCGAGTTTTGTGGCCGGCGCCGCCCTCACGCTGGAGCTTGCGGCCTTCGCGACGGTGCTGGGTGCCCTGCTCGGCACGCTCGCGGCGGTCGGGCGCGGCACGCACAATTCGCTGATCGCGGGCGCCTGCAAGGTCTATGTCGAGACCATCCGCAACACGCCGCTGCTGGTGCAGATCTTCCTGGTCTATTTCGGCCTCGCCAGCCTCGGCTTGAAATTCTCCGCGTTCACCGTCGCGGTGACCGCGCTGACGATCAATGTCGGCGCCTACACCGCCGAGATCATGCGCGCCGGTTTCGAGGCGATCCCGCGCGGACAGATCGAGGCCGCCGAGGGGCTGGCGCTGTCGCGCTTGCAGATCTACTGGCACATCATCCTGCTGCCGGCGGTCGAGAAGGTCTATCCGGCGCTGACCAGCCAGTTCGTGCTGCTGATGCTGGCCTCCTCGGTCTGCTCGCAGATCTCGGCCGAAGAGCTCACCGCCGTCGCCAACTACATCCAGTCGGACACCTATCGGGCGTTCGAGACCTACATCATCGTCGCCGTGCTCTACGTCATTCTGTCGCTGGTGATGCGCGCCGGCTTCTGGGGCCTCGGCCTCGTGCTGTTCCCGCGCCGTCGCCGGCTCGGCACGCCGTTGTGAGATGACCATGGGCGGACATCTCAACATCAACCATCTGATGTTCCTCGGCCAGGGCGCGCTTTGGACCATCGGTCTCTCGGTGATCGCGCTGATCGGCGGCGGTATCGTCGGCTTCGTGATCGCGCTGGCGCGGATCTCGCCGCTTAGATCGCTGCGGATCGCCAGCGGCTTCTACGTCCAACTGATCCAGGGCACGCCGCTGCTTGTCATCCTGTTCCTCGGCTATTTCGGCCTCGCCGCGATCGGCCTCAAGGTCTCGCCGCTCGCTGCCGCCGGCGCCTCGCTGACGCTCTATGTCGCCGCCTATCTCGGCGAGATCTGGCGCGGCTGCATCCAGTCGGTGCCGAAGCCGCAATGGGAAGCCGCCGAGGGCCTCGCGCTGAGCCGGACCCAGCGCATGATGAAGGTGATCCTGCCGCAGGCGATCCGCATCGCGACGCCCCCGACCGTCGGCTTCATGGTGCAGATCATCAAGAACACCTCGCTCGCCTCCGTCGTCGGCTTCGTCGAGCTGATGCGCTCGGGCCAGATCGTCAACAACTCGCTGTTCGAGCCGTTCGCCATCTACGCGATCATCGCCGTCGTCTATTTCGCCATGTGCTATCCCCTGTCGCTGTTCAGCCAGAAGCTGGAACGACGGATGGGGCGCGGCACGTCCAACCTCGCGCCAGCCTAACATGCAGCAAACCCCCTCCTCTCCCGAACCGATTGTGTCGCTCCGCGACGTGCAGAAGAGCTTCGGCCCGCTCCGGGTTCTCGATGGCGTCTCCTTTGCCGTCGAGCGCGGCGAAGTGCTGGCGCTGATCGGCCGCTCAGGCTCCGGCAAAAGCACCGCGCTGCGCTGCATCGACCGCTTCGAGAAGGTCGACGGCGGCGAGATCGTCGTCTGCGGGCACCGCGTCGACCGCCCCGACGTCGATCTGCGCGCGCTGCGCCAGGACGTCGGCATCGTGTTCCAGAGCTACAACCTGTTTCCGCATCTCACGATCGAGCAGAACATCACGCTGGCGCCGTGCGCGGTGAAAGGCATGGCCACGTCGCAAGCGAAGGACCTCGCGCGAAAAGTGCTGGCGCAGGTCGGGCTCGAGGAGAAGCTGCACGCCTATCCCGAACAGCTCTCCGGCGGCCAGCAGCAGCGCGCCGCGATCGCCCGCTCGCTGGCAATGCAGCCGAAGGTCATGCTGTTCGACGAGGTTACCTCCGCGCTCGATCCCGAGCTCACCGCCGAGGTGCTCAAGGTGATCGAGCAGCTCGCGGCGGACGGCATGACCATGGTGATGGTCACCCACGAGATGGGCTTTGCCAAGGGGATCGCCGACCGGATCGTCTTCATGCATCGCGGCAAGGTCCACGAGACCGGATCCGCCTCGATCCTGACGTCGCCGACCACGCCCGAACTCACGCAATTCGTGGGCACAGGAAACTTAAAATCATAACAGGAAGGAAGAACCAAGGATGACAAACAAGAAGCTTCTGGGGACCGCCGCTGCGCTGCTCGGCCTCGCCATGATATCGGCCACGCCGGCATCAGCCGACCTGCTCGACGACATCACGCAGGCCAAGAAGATCCGCATTTCGACGGACGTCGCCATTCCGCCCTCGGGCATGATGGACGCGAGCATGAAGCCGACCGGCTCCGACGTCGAGGTGGCGCAGCTGCTCGCCAAGGACTGGGGGCTCGAGCTCGAATTCATCCAGACCACCGGCGCGACCCGCATCCCGAACGTGCTGACCGGCAAGGCCGACATCATCATCTCGACCCTGTCAGTGACGCCCGACCGCGCCAAGGTGATCGACTTCACCAAGCGCTATGCGACGCTGCAATCCGACGTCGGCTGCCTGAAATCCTCGACAGTCAAGGACTGGCCCGACCTGAAGGACAAGCAGATCGGCGTCTCGCGCGGCACCACGCAGGACACCACCCTGTCCAACATGAAGGACAAGGACCTCAAGATCGCTCGCTACGACGACGACGCCACGATGGTGACGGCGGCCGTCTCCGGCCAGGTCGACTGCGTCGCCTCGTCCGCGACGATCATCAACCAGATCGGCGTGAAGAACCCGTCGCGCGTGTTCGAGTCCCGGATTCCGCTGGCGACCTTCGACCTCGCCATCGGCCTGAAAAAGGGCGAGCAGCGCCTGATGGACAAGCTCAACGCCTGGATCACCGAAAACGTCAAGAACGGCAAGCTCAACGCGATCTACAAGAAATTCCACGGCGTCGAGCTGCCGCCGGACATGCGCAGCTAAGACCAGAAACAATCGTGAACAGCCGCATGCGGCTGTCACGACCCCATGCAAGATCAAGAAGGACATCACATGCGTCTCGTCATCGGATCCGACCACGCCGGCTGGCCGCTCAAGCAGACCGTTATCGACCATATCCGCAAGCTCGGCCACGACGTCATCGATGTCGGCTCCTATGACGACAAGCCGGTGGACTTCCCCGACATCGCCCGCGCCGTGGCGCAGAAGGTGACGTCGGGCGAAGCCGCGCGCGGCATCATGGTGTGCGGCACCGGCGTCGGCGCCTCGATCGCCGCCAACAAGATGAAGGGCATCCGCGCCGCGGTCTGCCACGACGTCCATTCCGCCCATCAGAGCGTTGAGCATGACGACGTCAACGTCATGTGCATCGGCGCGCAGATCGTCGGCGCCTGGCTCGCGGTCGATCTCGTCTCGTCCTATCTCTCGGCCGAATTCTCGACCGACGAGGACTTCCGCCGCCGCGTCGAGAAGCTGCGCGTCATGGACGAGCAAGGCTGACGCCCCGCTCAGACCGGGCATGCGCGGGGCGATCGGTTCCCTTACCTGGAACGGATCGCCCGCACGACCGGCCACGGCTAAACTCTCCCGATTCGTGGAGAGCAACTTGGCCTTCCTCTTCGTCCTCATCGTCGGCCTGATCGCCGGCACCGTCTCGGGCATCGTCGGCACCGGCTCGTCGATCATGCTCATGCCGGTGCTGGTCTATGCTTACGGGCCGAAGGAAGCCGTGCCCATCATGGCAGTGGCCTCCGTGATGGCGAATTTCTCCCGGATCCTGGCCTGGTGGCGCGAGGTCGACTGGCGCGCTTGTGCAGCCTACTCCGTCACCGGCATTCCGGCCGCGGCGCTCGGCGCCCGCACGCTGCTCGCGCTCCCCTCGCACGCGGTCGATCTCGCCATCGGCACCTTCCTGATCGCGATGGTGCCGGTGCGGCACTGGCTGGCGCGGCATGACCTGAAGGCCAATCTCTGGCACCTGGCGATCGGCGGGGCGATCATCGGCTATCTCACCGGCATCGTGGTCTCGACCGGACCGCTCAGCGTGCCGCTGTTCCTGTTCTACGGCCTGTCCAAGGGCGCGTTCCTCGCCACCGAGGCCGCCTCCTCGCTCGGGCTCTACTTCGCGAAGTCCGTGACGTTCGAGCGCTTCGGCGCGCTGACCGGCGACGTGTTCGTCAAGGGCCTGATCGCGGGCTCCTCGCTGATGTCAGGCGCCTTCATTGCCAAGCGTTTCGTGCTTCACTTGAAGCCGGAGATGTTCCGCATGGTGATGGACGCGATCATGATCGCGGCCGGGCTCTCGATGTTGTGGAATGCGACCCAGCCGTAGGCCCGCTCAGGCGGCGAACTCCGGCGCGATCGACGGGCTCTCCGCAAGAACACGGCTTTCCGCCGGCGCCTGTCCCTCGAGCCATTGCAGCACGGCCTCGAGCGGCTGCGGCCGCTGATAGAAATAGCCCTGCCCGAGCGTCACGCCCATCTCGCGCATGGCGTGCGCCTGCTCGGCCCGCTCGATGCCTTCCGCGACCAGGGTCAGCCCCAGCGTGCCGGCGAGCGAGGCGATGACGCCGACGATCGCCTTGTCTTCCGCGCTGGCAGGGATCTCGCTGATGAAGGCCTTGTCGATCTTGACCTTGTCGAGCGGGAAACGCCTGAGATGGGCGAGCGAGCTGTAGCCCGTGCCGAAATCGTCGAGCGCGATGGTTGCACCGAGGCGCCGCAGGCGATGCAGCGTCTCGGAGGCGCTGGCGATGTTGTTGATCAGCGAGCCCTCGGTGATCTCGAGCTCCAGCAATGATGCCGCGACATCGAAGCGCGCGCAGGTCGCGCGCAGCTCTGCGGCCAACGAATGGTCGGCAAGCTCGGACGGCGGCAGGTTGATCGCGATCCGGATATGCGGCTTGCCGGCCGACGCCAGTCGCTGCAGCGCGCGGCAGGCGTCGGTCAGCACATAGCGCGTTAGCTGCGCATTGTTGCCGCTGCGCTCGATCAGCGGGAGGAATTCGCCGGGACCGATCAGGCCATGTTCGGGATGGCGCCAGCGGATCAGCGCCTCGAGGCCGACGACGGCCTGGCTCTCGAGGTCGACCTGGCTCTGATACCAGACCTCGAACTGCCCCTCGGCGAAGCCCGTGGGAATGGCGAGCTCGAGATCCCGGCGGCGGCGATAGTCGCGCTGGAGCGCTTCGTCCAGCACGGCGACCGTGCCGGGCGCCTTGCTCTTGGCATGGTAGAGCGCGATGTCGGCGAGCGCCGGCAGATGCGACAATTCAGGATCGCCGGCGCGGCGCACGGCAAGGCCGATGCTGGCGCGCGGCACGACCTGTTTGTCGTGCAGCCGGATCGGCTCGGAAATCGCATCGAGCAGCTGGCGCGCGAAGGCCTGGGCGGTCGCTTCATTGCTGACCTCGGGGCGGATGACGACGAATTCGTCGCCGCCGAGCCGGGCCACCCAATCCTGCGGTTCGACCGCATCACGAAGGCGCTCGGAGATGTGCACCAGGAACTTGTCGCCGGCATCATGGCCGAAGGTGTCGTTGATGCCCTTGAAGTCGTCGAGATCGATGAAGCAGAAGGCGATCAGCGAGTCCGGCGAGCCGGCATCGCTGCTCAGGGTCACCAGGTGTTCAGACAGCGAGCGGCGATTGGGCAGGCCCGTCAGCGGATCGTGCGCAGCCATGTGCCCGAGGCGGTCGAGCGCACCCGATGTCGTGTGCTGCATGGCGTTGAAGGCGTGCGCGAGCTGGCCGAATTCGTTGGACGATTTGATGTCCGCCGGATAGGCGCGGCCGTCCTGCTTGCTGCGCTGAATAGCCGACATGATCGCGGCGAGCGGCTTGCCGATGAAGATGTCGGCCGAGATCCGCATCGCAACCATGGTCGCAAACGTTGCGAGCAGGCCGACGACCAGAAGCAACATCAGCCGGCTGCCCGTGTCCGCGTAGACCGTCGCATAGGAATAGGCGATCGCGATACGGCCGGCCTGCACGGCGATATTGCCGTTCCTGTAGTTGATGGGACGTGAGACTTCCGCGACCGCCTGGTCCGCCGGACGCGCCACCACGCGTGCGATCGCAACGCCGGTGTCGTCATAGACCGCTGCCGCGGCGATGGTCTCGTCGTGCATGATCTCGTTGAGCACGCTCGTGACCTGGTCGTAACGCATCTTCCAGAGCGGCTCGGCGATCAGCTCGGCGCGGCTGTCGGCCGTGCGGACAATGCGGGCGTCGAGCTGCCTGATCTGCGACCAGAAGCTCGAGGCCTCGACGCCGGCGGAGGCAAGCAGCTGCACCACCAGCAGCACCGGCACGGTGGCCCAGATCATCGCGCGGACGACCGAGCGCGAGCGCGACGGCGCCGCGTGTGGCCTGCGATCCGGATCGCTCGTGTCGTTACCGTTTCGCATCAGTCGGCAGCGCCTTCCGGCGGCGTCAGCGAAGAGATGAGCGCATCGATGGAGAAATCATACTGGCCGCAGCGCCCCGCCCTCGCCCTGAAACGTGCGAAGTCGATCCGGTCGAAGGCGCGCGTCTTGATGAGGTCTCCGACCGCAGCGAGATTGCCGCGCGTGATCGCAGCCGTCTTGGCCTCGACGCGGGGCGATACTGCCGCGAAATCGCAGCCGTCGGCGTAGTCGCGCAGGAGAACGATCGACCAGCCGCCGAGCAGGAAATGCCCGCCGTCGGTCAGCAGGAGACGACCCGCCTTGATCTCGCGCAGTGCGTCCTCCGACCAGTTGAGGCCGACCAGCTGGATGTTCCGGCCCGGCGTGAGGCCGGCAGCGACCACCGCGCGAAGCGCGCCGAGCGCCATCGGATCGTTTCCGGCCCAGATGCCGGCAGGCCGGATCTCCTTGCGCGCGGCCCAGCTCAGGTAATTCGTGGTGACCTGCTCGGCCTCCGACTGGGTCCAGTTGGCGAACAGCATCCGGTCCACCACCACATCGGGCGCGGCGTCCACCGCGAGTTTGAGGCCGGCGTTGCGGGCGATCGAGGCCGGCGTGATCTCGTCGCCGCCGATGCCGAGAATGTGGATCTTGCCGTCCGGGCTCTGCCACTTCTCGGCGCGCGCCGCGCCGATCAGGGCATTGGCCATCCGCGCGCCCGCGGTCTGAAGATCCGTCGTGATGTCGCCGAGCCAGGTCTTGAGCTTTTGCCGGGGCGGTCCGAGACGCGCCGCGTCGTCACCGATCAGCGTGTTCGACAACAGCAGGGTCCTGACGCCGGCAGCCTCGGCCGCCTCCAGGATCGGCACGGCGGCCGATTCCTCGTTCGACAGGATGAGGAAGTCCGGCTTGTCGGCGCGCGCCACCACGCCGAGCCCGAGCTCCTGCATGGTGCGATAATTGCGCTCGCTGGTCAGCACCTCGACGTGAGCGTCGAGCTTGCGGCCGGCAGCCTGCATGGTCTGCGAAACCATGTCCCAATAGACCTCGCCGGTCTTGCCGGGGTTGACGAAAACGATGTCGAGATGCCTGGCGTCGGCCGCAACGGCGCCGCCGGGCGGCACAAATACGCCGCAGGCGATGCCCACAGCGAGCACGATCCGCAAGACTACCGTCATTCTGTTCGCCACCCCGTATTGGTTCCGAAACTGGACCGGTGTCCGCTAATATTTGGCAAAGTCCGGAACGGCGCCGCGGCGCAGAGCTAACAAAGGGTGTATCGGCTGATGTGAATTGCGCTAATTGGGGGGCTGGCGATCGCCGTTTCCACCGGTCATTCCGTGCTATCAGCAAACCAGAAACCCTCGACTCGCTGTCCCCATGGCCAAGAACACGCTTTCCTTCGTCTGCCAGAACTGCGGCGCGGCCTATAACCGCTGGCAGGGCAAGTGCGAGTCCTGCGGCGAGTGGAATACTCTCGCCGAGGAGGACACGACCGGCAGCGTGCCGGTCTCGATCCGCTCCAAGCGCAAGGGCCGGACCTTTGCGCTGGAGAGTCTCGCCGGAAAGAGCCCGGACGCACCGCGCCTGTCTTCAGGCATGACCGAGCTCGACCGTGTCACCGGCGGCGGCTTCGTCCGCGGCTCGGTGCTGCTGGTCGGCGGCGATCCCGGCATCGGCAAATCGACGCTGCTGACGCAGGCCACCAGCATGATGGCGCGCGCCGGGCATCGCATCGTCTACATCTCCGGTGAAGAGGCGGTCGCGCAGGTACGGCTGCGCGCCGAGCGGCTCGGCCTGTCGGATGCGCCGGTGCAGCTGGCCGCCGAGACTTCGGTCGAGGACATCGTCTCGACGCTGTCGGAAGGCGCGGTCCCGCGGCTGATCGTGATCGACTCGATCCAGACCATGTGGACCGACACGGTGGAATCCGCGCCCGGCACGGTCACCCAGGTGCGCGCCTCGGCGCAGGCGCTGATACGCTTCGCGAAGAAGACCGGTGCGGCCATCATCCTGGTCGGCCATGTCACCAAGGACGGCCAGATTGCCGGCCCCCGCGTGGTCGAGCACATGGTCGACGCGGTGCTGTCGTTCGAGGGCGAAGGCTCGCAGCAGTTCCGCATCCTGCGCGCCGTGAAGAACCGCTTCGGCCCGACCGACGAGATCGGCGTGTTCGAGATGACGGGACTTGGCCTGCGCGAAGTCACCAATCCCTCCGAGCTGTTCCTGTCCGAGCGCGATCTCGGCACGCCCGGCACCGCGGTCTTCGCAGGGATTGAGGGCACTAGGCCCGTCCTGGTCGAATTGCAGGCGCTGGTGGCGCCGACCTCGCTCGGCACTCCGCGCCGGGCCGTCGTCGGCTGGGATCAGAGCAGGCTCTCCATGGTGCTGGCGGTGCTGGAGGCCCATTGCGGGGTCAAGCTGTCCGGTCACGACGTCTATCTGAACGTCGCAGGCGGCCTGCGCATCCACGAGCCGGCGGCCGATATGGCCGCCGCTGCCGCGCTGGTGTCGTCCCTGGTTAATGCGCAGTTACCCACCGATGCGGTCTATTTCGGCGAGATTTCGCTCTCCGGCGTGATCCGCCCGGTGGCGCAGACCCCGGCCCGGCTCAAGGAAGCCGTCAAACTCGGTTTCAAACGCGCCGTGCTGCCCGAATCGGCCCGGGGCGACTCCGGCGGCGATGCCGGACTGTCCCTGAACGCCGTCAACAGCCTCACGACCCTCGTGGCCGAGATCGCCGCCAAGGGCTCCCGCCGCGGCGAACAGAGCGCGCCGGCGGAGAAAAATGCCACACCGGCAAGATTCCGCCGTGGAGAGGGTTAGGCGGAGGTGACGTCCTCCGCCCCCGCCGCTATACAGCCGTCACAAAAGCAGCATGGGATTGCGTGGTTGCGGCCTTGCCGGGAACGCCGTCTGGCCCTCACTTAGGGCCACGGCCAAACACCGATTCGCTGAGCACCTTTGAAGTACGAGCGGACCAGACCAGCCGATGCCAGTAACCATCCTCGACCTGATCCTGCTCGGTGTGATGCTGATCTCGGGCCTGCTCGCCATGGTCCGCGGCTTCATGCGCGAAATTCTCTCGATCGCGGCCTGGGGCGCGGCGGCCATCGTGACGCTGTACTCGTTCTCGAAGCTGCTGCCGACCGCCAAGACCTATTTCAACAACGACACCGTCGCGAGCGTGGTCGTCGTTGCGGGCGTGTTCGTCGGAACCCTGGTCGTGGTCTCGGTGATCACGGTCCGGATCTCCGACATGATCCTGGATTCGCGCATCGGTGCGCTGGATCGCACCCTGGGCTTCCTGTTTGGGCTGGCTCGCGGGCTTTTGATCGTCGTGGTCGCGTTCCTGTTCTTCACCTGGCTGGTGCCGGACAAGCAGCGCCCGGACTGGGTCACGGGGGCCAAGTCCCGCGTGGTGCTCCAGGGGACCGGCGATTGGCTGATGGCCCTCTTGCCTGACGACCCCGAGAACACCATCTTGAAGAGATTCAAGAAAAACAAACCAGATGATGATCAAGCTGATTCCGAGCAGCAGCCTTCGGGCAGTGGCGACGGATACAGCAAACCGGCTCGTGACAGCCTTAAAAAGCTGATCGAGAAACCTGCGGCGCGTTGATTTAGCCCTAAAGAGAGGCGCGGACGAGATGCGACACCCTGACCAGGACGCCCAGCTTGACCACGATCTCGGCCCGGCCGCGCTCGAGCTACAGGATGACCTGGAGGGGGATACGCTGCGCGAGGAATGCGGCGTCTTCGGCATCTACGGCCACCCCGACGCCGCCGCCATCACGGCGCTCGGCCTCCACGCCCTTCAGCACCGCGGCCAGGAGGCCGCCGGCATCGTCTCCTACGACGGCAGCCGTTTCCACTCCGAACGCCGCCTCGGTCTCGTCGGCGACACCTTCTCCCGCCGCGAGGTGATCGACCGCCTGCCCGGCAATATGGCCGTCGGCCATGTCCGCTACTCCACCACCGGCGCCACCATCCTGCGCAACGTGCAGCCGCTGTTCGCCGAGCTCAACGCCGGCGGCCTAGCGGTCGCCCACAACGGCAACCTCACCAACGGCCTGACGCTGCGTCGTGAGCTGGTGCGGCACGGTGCGATGATGCAGTCGACTACCGACACCGAGGTGATCCTGCACCTGGTCGCACGTTCCAAGCGCAGCCGCTTCATCGAGCGCTATATCGACGCGCTGCGCGAGATCGAGGGCGCCTATGCGCTGGTTTCGCTGACCAACAAGAAGCTGGTCGGCGCGCGCGATCCGCGCGGCATCCGTCCGCTGGTGCTCGGCGAGCTCGATGGTTGCCCGATCCTGACCTCGGAGACCTGCGCGCTCGACATCATCGGCGCGCGCTTCATCCGCGACATCGAACCGGGCGAAGTCATCGTGTTCGACGAGAACGGCCAGGACATTCACAAGCCGTTCCCGCCGATGGCGCCGCGCCCCTGCATCTTCGAATACATCTATTTCTCCCGTCCGGACTCCATCGTTCACGGCCGCTCGGTCTACGAGGTGCGCAAGGCCTTTGGTGCGCAACTCGCGCGCGAGAGCCATGTGCCGATCGACGTCGTCGTGCCGGTGCCGGATTCCGGCGTGCCGGCCGCGGTCGGCTACAGCCAGCATTCCGGCGTGCCGTTCGAGCTCGGCATCATCCGCAACCACTATGTCGGCCGCACCTTCATCCAGCCGACGCAGGCGATCCGCGAGTCCGGCGTGCGCATGAAGCATTCGGCGAACCGCGCCGCGATCGAAGGCAAGCGCATCATCCTGATCGACGATTCGCTCGTGCGCGGCACCACCTCGAAGAAGATCGTGCGCATGATGCGCGATGCGGGCGCGAAGGAAGTGCATTTCCGCCTCGCCTCGCCGCCGATCCTCTATCCCGACTATTACGGCATCGACCTGCCGGATCGCGGCGGCCTGCTGGCCGCGACGCATTCGCTGGAGGAGATGCGCGAGATCATCGGCGCCGACTCGCTCGCCTTCCTGTCGATCGACGGCATGTACCGCGCCATGGGCGAGCCCGGCCGCGATCCCGCCAATCCGAAGTTCTCGGATCATTGCTTCACTGGGGCGTATCCGACCCACCTCACCGACCAGACCCAGACCGAGCAGCAGCCGCGGCAATTGTCGCTGCTGGCGGAGGCGAGCTGACGGCACAGCCGTCATCCCGGGGCGATGCGAAGCATCGAGCCCGGGATCTCGACGTGTTGCCTCAAACGTCTGGATTCCGGGTTCGGTCCTGCGGACCGCCCCGGAATGACGACGTAGTGGGGGCTTGTCCCGGCCATCCACGCCTGTAAAACCCCGCCATGACAAATCCCCTCGCCAACCGCATCGCACTCGTCACCGGCGCCTCGCGCGGCATCGGCTTCGCCACGGCACGCGCGCTGGCCAAGGCCGGCGCGCATATCGTTGCGGTCGCGCGCACGCAGGGCGGGCTGGAAGAGCTCGACGACGAGATCCGGAAGGACGGCGGCAGCGCCACGCTGGTGCCGCTCAATCTCACCGATTCCGACGGCATCGCGCGGCTCGGGGCCGGCCTGCACGAGCGCTACGGCAAGCTCGATATCCTGGTCGGCAATGCCGGCGTGCTCGGCCCCTCCTCGCCGGTCGGCCATATCGAGCTGAAGGCCTTTACCGACGTGATGGCGGTCAACGTCTCCGCAAACTTCCAGCTGATCCGCTGCATGGAGCCGCTGCTCAAGCAATCCGACGCCGGCCGCGCTGTGTTCGTGACCTCGGGCGCCGCCAACAAGGCAACCGCCTATGTCAGCCCCTATGCCGCCTCCAAGGCCGCGCTGGAAACGCTGGCGCGTGCCTGGGCGCAGGAGACCGCGAACACACCGATCCGTGTCAACCTGTTCAACCCCGGCCCGGTCCGCACCCGCATGCGCGCCACGCTGATGCCGGGCGAGGACCCCGCCACGCTCGACACGGCCGAGCAGGTCGCCGAATTCATCGTGCCGATGTGCGCACCCGGCTGGACTGAGACCGGCAAGTTCTACGACTACAAGACCCGCAGCCTGATGAGTTTCCGCGCGCCTGCGTAATTGCCCTGCCTGATTGACTCAAGTGCCTCCCCGCGATTGACTGCCGCTGCTCAAGCGGCAGCAAGCCGCAAGCCAAGAAAGGGAGGTCGCCATGGCACCATGGCATGATCGCGCAAGCTTTACGCGTGCGCTCGCAAACGTCTCTCACGCCTTCTCCATCCTCATCGCAGCCATTGCGTTTCTGCTTCCGGGCCCGGCAAGCGCCGGCGACGTCCCGACCTTTGCGGTCGATCCGTCCTGGCCAAAGCAATTGCCGAACAACTGGATTCTCGGCCAGGTCGGCGGCATCACCGTCGATTGGCAGGGCCACATCTGGGTCATCCATCGCCCGCGCTCGCTCACCGACGACGAGAAAGGTGCGAGCCTCAACCCGCCGCGCTCGAAGTGCTGCGTTTCGGCGCCGCCCGTTCTCGAATTCGACACCGACGGCAATCTGCTCCGGTCCTGGGGCGGTCCGGGCGAAGGTTATGAATGGGTCGGACGCGAGCACGGCATCGAGGTCGACGAACGCGGCTTCGTCTGGGTCGGCGGCAATGCCGACAATGACAACGCCATCCTGAAGTTCACGCTCGACGGCAAGTTCGTCGCGCAGATCGGCAAGATCGCGCCGAGCCTCGGCAGCAACGACACGACGCAGCTCGGCAAACCCGCGGAAACCGCGATCGACAAGGATACGAACGAAATCTACGTCGCCGACGGCTATGGCAACCGCCGCGTGATCGTGTTCGACGCGACGACGCTCGCCTACAAGCGGCACTGGGGCGCCTATGGCAACAAGCCAGATGACACCAAGCAGGCGGCCTACGATCCCAAGGCGCCGGTCGCCCAGCAATTCGGAAATCCCGTCCACTGCGTGAAGCTCGCCAATGACGGCCTCGTCTATGTCTGCGACCGCATCAACAACCGCATCCAGGTGTTCAGGAAGGACGGCTCCTTCGTGAAGGAGTTCTTCTTCGAGAAGAACACGCTCGGCAACGGCGCGGTATGGGATATCGCGATCTGGCCCGATCCGAAGCAGACCTGGCTACTCAGCGCCGACGGCGAGAACAACGAGATCAGGGTGATCAAGCGCGACGACGGCAGCGTGGTCGGCAGCTTCGGGCACAACGGCCGCAATGCCGGGCAATTCCACTGGGTGCACGCGATGGCGATCGACGCCAAGGGTAACGTCTATACCGCCGAGGTCGACACCGGAAAGCGCATCCAGAAATTCAAGCTGACGTCGGACGCGCTCAAATAGCGTCTCAACACACTTTGCTCAAAAGTTAACCGACGGATGACGCTTCGACGCAGCGTCATCCGGCTTTAGGCGCATTGCCGCCGGCCGTGGGACACGGTAGAGCGATCAGCCGGAACAAGGCTCCGCAAGAGAGCCGTCCGCATATTTGACAATGGAGGAAACCTTTTATGACGACGACGCTCGCGCGCCGCTATGCGGCCCTTCTGGCCTGTGCCACCTTCGGTTTTGCAACATCCGCCTACGCGCAGGACAAGACCGTCAAGATCGGCGTGTTGAACGACATGTCGAGCCTTTATGCCGACATCGGCGGCCCCAACTCCGTGGTCGCAATCAAGATGGCCGTCGAGGATTCCGGCCTGCTCAAGAAGGGCTGGAAGATCGACGTGCTGAGCGGCGATCACCAGAACAAGCCGGACGTCGGCGTCAATATCGCCCGGCAGTGGATCGACAACGAGAAGGTCGATGCGATCGCCGATACGCCGAACTCCGGCGTCGCGCTCGCGGTCAGCAACCTCGTCAAGGAAAAGAACGCGGTGCTGCTGAATTCAGGCGCGGCCTCTGCCGACTTGACCGGCAAGGCCTGCACGCCGAACACGATCTCCTATACTTACGACACCTACATGCTGGCCAACGGCACCGGTAAGGCGCTGACCAAGGCCGGCGGCGACACCTGGTTCTTTCTTACCGCTGATTATGCCTTCGGCCACGCGCTGGAACGCGACACCACGGCCGTCGTGACGGCGAATGGCGGCAAGGTGCTGGGCAGCGTCAAGCATCCGATCAACAGCTCGGACTTCTCGTCGTTCCTGCTGCAGGCGCAATCGTCGAAGGCCAAGGTGGTCGGCCTCGCCAATGCCGGCGGCGACACCACGAACTCGATCAAGCAGGCGGCGGAATTCGGCATCGTGTCGGGCGGGCAGAAGCTCGCGGCGCTGCTGCTGTTCATCAATGACGTGCATTCGCTGGGGCTGAAGACCGCGCAGGGCCTGACCTTCACCGAGTCCTTCTACTGGGACATGAACGAGCAGACCCGCGCCTGGTCGAAGCGCTTCGCCGCACTGGCCAGCAAGAACGCGATGCCGTCGATGACCCAGGCTGGCAACTACGCGATGGTGCTGCACTATCTCAAGGCGATGGAAGCGCTCGGCGGCAACCCGCATGACGGCGCCAAGGTAGTCGCCAAGATGAAGGAGCTGCCGACCGACGATCCGCTGTTCGGCAACGGCCCGCTGCGCGCGGACGGACGCCGCCTCATCCCGGCCTATCTGTTCGAGGTGAAGAAGCCCGAGGAGTCGAAGGGCCCGTGGGACTACTACAAGCAGATCGCCACGATCGCGGCCGAAGACGCGGCCAAGCCGCTCAAGGACAGCGAATGTCCGCTGTTGAAGAAGTGACCGCGTAGCGGTCACGCACACCTCCACGACGTGATGCCCGGGCAAGACCCGGGCATTTGCGTTTCAGTTCGTAGGGTGGGTTAGCCCTGCGACTGCGCGAAGCGCAGTTCGCTGGCGTAACCCACCTCTTCTCCGGCGTTGGGCAAGATGGCGGATTACGCTTCGCTAATCCGCCCTACGGCTCTTGCTACGAGACCGTCTTCGTGGTCGCCAGCGTCCGCATCGCGATCGCCACGCACACCACCATCAGGACCGCCGCAAGCAGGAACGGCGCGCCGGGCAGATGCCAAGGCGCGCTGGCGCCGATGAAATAGGAAAACGTCAGCGTGAACAGGAACGGCCCGACGAGCTGCGACACGCTCTGCACGCTCGCGGTCGCGCCCTGCAACTGGCCCTGCTGATCGGGCGCGACCAGCCGCGTCATCAAGGATTGCATGGCGGCACCCGAGATACCCCACAGCGACATCACGGGAATGCCGATCCAGAACAGCGGGCCGGTCGGCGCAGCGCCGAAGATCACGAACCCGATCGCGCCACAGCACAGGCCGAGCACCAGCGCGTTCCGCTCGCCGAGCACGCGCACGATCGGACCGATGGCGAGCCCCTGCACCACCATGGCGCAGATGCCGACCATCGCGAGGGTCAGTCCGACGGTCTTGGAATCCCAGCCGTAACGATAGGTCGCATAGAGCACGAAGGTCGACGGCAGCACGACATGCGCGACCTGCGCAATGAAATTGACGACGGACATCGCGGCCAGCGCCGCGTTGGACCGCAGCAGGTGCAGCGCCCCGACCGGATTGGCGCTCGCCCAGCGGAACGGCGCGCGTTTGTCGGATGCCAGCGATTCCGGAAGGACGAAGAGCCCATAGAGCGCATTGGCGAAGCTGAGGGCGGCCGAGGCCCAGAACGGCAGCCGCGGATCGATATCGCCGAGCAAACCGCCAAGCGCGGGGCCGAGGATGAAGCCGGCACCGAAGGCCGCCCCGATCCTGCCGAAGACCGCCGCGCGCCGCTCCGGCGGCGTGATGTCGGCGATATAGGCAAAGGCTGTCGAAATGCTCGCCGAGGTGATGCCGGAGATCACGCGGCCGACGAACAGCCAGACCAGCGAGGGCGCCAGCGCCATCAGCACATAATCGGCCGCAAGCCCGAAATTCGACAGCAGCACTACCGGCCGCCGTCCGAAGCGATCCGACAGCGCGCCGAGCACCGGCGAGAACACGAACTGCATCAGCGCCCATGCGGTGCCGAACAGGCCGAAGATGCGGGCCGCATGCGCGGTGTCGTTGTCGACGAAGCTCTCGATCAGCTTCGGCAGGATCGGCATGATCACGCCGAGCGCGAGCATGTCGAGCAGGATGGTGACGAAGATGAAGGCGACCGCACCGCGCCGGACCGGCGCTGCGCCCTGCGCCATCGCCTCGCCGGCATCGTTGCTCACGACGGCCGCTTGCGCTTGTGGGCGAAGGGGTTGGCTTTCTCGCGCAAGGTGATGCGCACCGGCGTACCCGGCAGCTCGAACGTCTCGCGCATGGAATTGGTCAGGTAGCGCAGATAGGACTGCGGCACCGCGTCCGCGCGCGAGCAGAACAGCACAAAACTCGGCGGACGGGCCTTGTTCTGCGTGATGTAGTTCAGCTTCAGGCGGCGGCCGGACACCGCGGGCGGCGGATTGGCCTGGACCGCCTGCTCGAACCAGCGATTTAGCGCGGACGTCGGCACGCGCCTGTTCCAGACCGCGTAGGCGTCCTGGATCGCCTGCATCAGGCGGTCGATGCCCTCGCCCATCAGGCCGGAAACGGCGACGATCGGCACGCCCTTGACCTGCGGCAGCCAATGATCGGCGTCGCGGCGCAGAGTCGAGATCGCGCCGCCGCCCTTGGTCTCCATCAGGTCCCATTTGTTGACGGCGAGCACGACCGCGCGGCCCTCGCGCTCGATCAGATCGGCGATGCGCAGATCCTGCTCCTCAAAGCGGTTCTGCGTGTCCATCATCAGCACGACGACCTCGGCAAAGCGAACCGCGCGCAACGCATCGGCGACCGAGAGCTTTTCGAGCTTCTCCTCGATACGCGAGCGCCGCCGCAATCCTGCGGTGTCGAACACGCGAAAATCACGGCCCTTCCAGTTGATCTCGACCGCGATGGAATCACGCGTCGTGCCGGCCTCCGGGCTCGTCAGCAGGCGCTCCTCGCCGAGCAGATGGTTGATCAGCGTCGACTTGCCGGCATTGGGCCGGCCGACGATGGCGACCCGGATCGGACGCGTCGCAGCCTCCTCCTCGGAGAGCGGCGCGTCGTCCTCGTCCTCGTTCTCGTCTTCGTCGACGGGCTCCGGCATCAACTCTCTAAGGGCATCATAGAGCTCGCCCATGCCCTCGCCGTGCTCGGCCGAGATCTGGATGGGATCGCCGAGGCCGAGCGCAAACGACTCCATCGCGCCGGCATCGCCATGCTTGCCTTCGCTCTTGTTGGCGACCAGCAGCACCGGCTTGTTGGCCTTGCGGGCGAAATCGGCGAAGGCGCGATCGGTGGGCGTCAGTCCGATGCGGGCATCGATGACGAAGAACAGCGCGTCCGCTTGAGCGATCGCGGCCTCGGTCTGCTCCTGCATGCGCGCGGTCAGGGAGCCCTTGGCGCCCTCGTCGAGACCGGCTGTGTCGATGATGGTGAATTCGAGATCGCCGAGCCTGGCATCACCCTCGCGGCGGTCGCGGGTGACGCCCGGCAGGTCATCGACGAGCGCCAGCTTCTGCCCAACCAGGCGGTTGAACAGCGTCGACTTGCCGACATTGGGTCGGCCGATGATGGCAATCGTGAAGGACATCGGTCATTCGTGCGCTGCGAGAGCTGCGCCTGTCAATGCAATGAAACAATTAGCGCGAGAAGCTGCCGCTCGGCATCGGCGCCGGGAAAGCGCCCTGCGACTGCTGCTGCGTGGTCTGGGTCGGTTGCGTCTGCTGGACGGGTTGATCCGGCGGCGGCGCGGTGGTGCGCCTGCGGACGATCTTCTGCTTGGGCGCCGGAGCGGCTGTGGGCGGCGCGGCCTCCGGCTGGGCCTCACCATCGACCTCACCGGCAGGCGCCTCGGCCGGCGCGGCCGCGGACGGCTGCCTGGTGTTCTTCTTGGCGCCCTTGGCCGGCTTGGCCTCGGGCGGCGGCTCCGTGGGCAGAGCCGCGACGGCAGGCGCGTTCGGATCCGGCTGCTGCTGTGCCGTGCCCTTGTACATCTCGCGCGGCACGCCCTGCTCGAGGCCCGGTACGCCTCCCGGGAAGACCGGCTTGCGGTCACCCGGCAGCTTCTTCTTGGTGTCGAGGAAGTCGAGCATATCGCTTGGATCGAAGCTGGAGCAGCCGCCCAGGACGCCCGTGAAGGCGATCAGGACGGCGGCTGCGATCAAGCGTGGCGTGCGGCGCATCTTGGTGTCTCGTTCGAGTCAGAGAGCCGTCAGCTTTTGGCGACGGGCGGCAACAGAGCCTGGAGCGCCTCGGCGCGCGAGCGCAGGCCCGGCGGCGTTTCGCCGTCCTCGGCGATCGCATCGAGCCATTTGCGGGCCGCGGTCATGTCGTTGTTGCGCCAAGCCGACAGCGCCAGCAACTCGCGGGCGCTGTGGCGGAACGTGGATTTGGGGGCGGCGGAGGACTCCAGCCGCTGCTGCATGTCGGCATAGGACGCGCTGTCGACCAGCAAGCCGGCGGCACGAATCTTCGCCAGGTCCTGCCACTCGCCGCCGACGCTGCGATCAGCGGCGATATCGTCAAACATCTTGGCGGCAGCCTTGGGATCGCGGGGCCCGGCCTCGGCCGCAGCGCGCAGCCGCGCCAGGGTGCGATAACCCGAGGGAGCCTTGGCGGCGAGCTCGGTGAAGGCGGCCTCGGCCTCGGCGTGCTTGTCCTGGTCGGACAGCTCAGCGGCCTTCTCGAAGGCAGCGCCGGCCTCGGCGGCCTTCTTGCCCTCCAGATACTGGTAGCCGCGCCAGCCGCCCACGGCGGCCACGATCAGCACCATCAGGGCGATGAAGACAATCGAATACTTCTCCCACAGCTTCTTGAGCTGTTCGCGACGTACTTCCTCGTCGACTTCGTCAAATAATTCAGACACTTATGCTAATCCCATGCCCGTCCGGGTGCGCGCGCCAGAGCGTTCGCGTCAGGAATCCCGTCCCCGCGTGGCGGCGAGGTACCCTAACGATATGGCGGTGGCAAGGCAAAGCGAGCCCGATCAAGGCGTTAACCACCCGGGACAGCCCGGTGACCGCCTACCGGCTCAGGCTCCCAGCAGCTCCCGCAGCTGCCGCTTCAACACCTTGCCATTGGCATTGCGCGGCAGCGGCTCGGCGGTGATCGCCATGGTCTCGGGGACCTTGTAGTCGGACAGCCGCTCAGCGCACCAGGCCCGCAGGGCCGCGTCGGTGACCGGCCCGCGCGTCACCACCACGGCGTGGACGCGCTCGCCCAGCACCGGGCATGCCTTGGCGATGATCGCGCTCTCGACCACCGCGGGGTGGCCGGCCAGCACGGACTCGACCTCGGCCGAATAGATCTTCAGGCCGCCGCGATTGATCATGTCCTTCTGCCGGTCGAACACGCGGACGAACCCCTCCGCATCGACCGAGCCGAGATCGCCGGAATGCCAGAAGCCGCCAGTGAAACTTTCGGCGGTGGCCTTCGGGTTGTTCCAGTAGCCCTTGATGACGGAGCCGCTCTGGATCCAGAGCTCGCCGATCTCGCCATGGGGCAATTCGCGCCCATCCGCTCCCATCGCGACGATGCGCGCACCGGGACACGGCAAGCCGACGCTGTCGATATGGCTCGCCGTCAATTCGCCCGGCATGATCGTCGAGGGCGATGTCGTCTCGGTCGAGCCGTAGCAATTCGCGAGGTTCAGGCCGGGAATCGTCGCCTTGAGCTTTTCGATCGTGGCGACCGGCATCGGCGCGCCGCCGAAGCCACCGATGCGCCAGCTCGACAGGTCGTAGCTGTCGAAATCGGGCTGGAGCAGGCAGAGATTGTACATCGCCGGCACCATCACCGTGTAGGTCACGCGCTCGCGCGCAGCGAGCTTGAGATAATCCGCGGCCTTGAACTCCGGCATGATGATCAGCGCGCCGCCGCAGCGGATCATGGTCGTGATGTTGGCGACGACGCCGGTGACGTGACCGAGCGGCACCGCGGCGATCGAGCGGTCCACGTCCGTCAATTGCAGGCAGGAGACGAACACCATCGAGGAATGGACGATGTTGCAATGGGCCAGCATGGCGCCCTTCGGCTTGCCCGTCGTGCCCGAGGTGTAGAGGATCATCGCCGTGTCCTCCTCGCCGACCTCGACCGGCGCGGGTGCCGGTGGATTGTCGGCAAGCACGGCGAAACGCGACAGCGCCGGATCGCTGTCGATCGCGATACGGTGGATCACATCGGGCACGTCCGGCGCATCGGGCAGCCGCTCGGCGAGCGCCGCTTCGTGGATCAGGATCCTGGCGCCGCAATCGGTGAGGACATAGGCGATCTCCGGCTTCTGCTGGCGCGTGCCGAGCAGCACCGTCACCAGCCCCTCATGCGCGGCGGCAAACAGCAGCAGCGGAAATTCGATGCGGTTGCCGAGCAGGATCGCCACGCGGTCGCCGCGCTGTAGGCCGAGCTTGCGAAAACCGGCTGCGATCCGTGCAGCCTGCTCGACGGCCTGCCGCCAGCTCAGCCGCACATTGCCCGAGATCAGCGCTTCGCCCTCGGCATTGCGGGCGCAAGCGTCCGCGATCATCGCCCACAGGTTCTCCGGCCGGTCGCAAAACGCCGGCACCACCCGATCGCCAAAGCGCGCCTCGAGCCGCATCGGCGGGATCTGTGATTGCGACCAGTCCATCGGAATGCCTCGGCTTGTTGCTCTTGCTACCTTCCGCCCATGGGCATCCAGGTTCCGTCTTGTGCTGACCGGCTAGGTGCCCATGACGGGAACGCCGATCACGACCGGATGGAATGCAAAGGCGAGCGCCAGATAAGCGACAACGCCGACAGCCACCGCAATCAGATCGTTGGTGACGCCGCCCACCGGAATCGGCGGGCCGCCGCCATCGGTGCGATGCTTCAGCGTAATGCGGTCATACACCGCCCAGCCCAGGAACGAGCCGAATAGGATGATGGAGCCGAGGTCGCCATTGGCGAGCAGATGCGCAGCCGCCCACAGCTTGATGCCGGCCAGCATCGGATGCTTCAGCGTCGCGTAGATCCGGCCGCGCAGATATGAGGCGACCACCAGGATGACCGCGGGCAGCATCAGCGCCAGCGTGATGTGCTTCATCGCCTTCGGCGGATACCAGACGTCGATCCAGCCGGAGCTGCGATAATGGGAAAAGCCCCAGATGATCAGTGCAAGTCCCGCAAGCGAGACCACCGAATAGAGGATCTTGTAGGTCCCCTCGCCCAGCTTCGCGATCGCCTGCGCGCGCGCCTCGCGTTTCGTCGTAAAAACATGGGCCGCGAAAAACAGCACCAGCCCCAGGATCATGACCAGCAGACCCACGACATCCTCCCCACAAGCAGCCCCCGCCTCTGAGGTATCATCGATTGGTAGCCGGTCGCAACTGATGCGCTACTTGCCGAGCTCGCGATTGTCGACATAGCGGATCGCGATCGGCCGTCCGGCCAGAGCACCACCTAGGCCGCTGGTGAATTTCAGCGGCAGGCAGGCATTCAACGATGAATTGATCGCGTTGAGGTAGGTGGTTCTCGTATCGGCGGGAACGCCCGCGGTCGCATAAGTCAGGCGCGGCGGACCGATCAGGCCGCCCGCCTTGTTGAAGCTGAAACGCACCGCCATCTGCATGCCCGCGCGCGCATGATCCGACGGCGGCGACCAGCAGGTGCGCAGCTCGGCGAAGAGATCGCCGATCGTATCCAGATCGTGATCGGGCTTCTGATACTTGGCGCGATCGGCCTCGGCCGGCACGGTCTGAATCGTGAGCTGGAGGTTCTCCCCGTAGGGATAGTCGATCTCGGGAATGCAGGGACCGGGCTCGAGCGGGCTGCAATAGTACGGCGTGCAGGGCCGGCCGTCGAGCACGCTGCAGGGCTCGTGCGAAAACGGGATCGGATTGATCTGGCGGCGCTGCGCGTCGGCGGCGATCGTCGATATTGCCAGCAAGAGAAAGACGAGGATGCCGCGCCACATGATGCGAACTCGCAATGCCACATGGACAAACGTGGCATTGTCCATGAACGCGTCAAGCCCGGCGGCGTTCACATGCTCGCGTTCAACCACGGTGTCGTCGCCCGGCTCGACCGGGCGACCCAGTATTCCAGAGACAGTCGTTGTTGAATCGAGAGGCCGCGGTGTACTGGATGCCCCGGTCAAGCCGGGGTATGACAGCGGAAGGTGTGGCTGCCAAGAACGTGGCTACCAGCGATCCCGCCCTACCCCTTCTTCTTGACGTCCTTGACGTTGGTGAACTCGATTCCCTCGGCGCGCTCCCTGGCGTAGCCGAGATAGAACTCGTTCCGCGCCAGGTACACGGGATCACCGTCGACATCGTCGGCGATGCTCGAGGTGTTGGCGGCGATGAAGGTGTCGAGCTTCTTGCGATCCTCGGACGACACCCAGCGCGCCAGCTGGAACTCGCTGACCTCGAACTCGACCGGCAGCGAATATTCAGCCTCGAGCCGTGCCTTCAGCACGTCGAGCTGAAGCGCGCCGACCACGCCGACCAGCGCCGGCGCACCATCGCGCGGGCGGAACACCTGCACCACGCCCTCTTCCGACATCTGCTGAAGCGCTTCCTTCAGCTTCTTCGCCTTCATCGCGTCGGTGAGACGCACCCGGCGGACGATTTCCGGCGCAAAGCTCGGCACGCCGACGAAGGTGAAATCCTCGCCCTCCGTCAGCGTGTCGCCGATGCGCAGCGTGCCGTGATTGGGAATGCCGACGACGTCGCCGGCGAAGGCTTCGTCCGCCACCGAGCGGTCCTGCGCGAAGAAGAATTGCGGGCTCGACAGCGGCATGCTCTTGCCGGTACGCACCAGCTTGGCCTTCATGCCGCGGCTGAGTTTTCCCGAGCATAGCCGCGCGAAGGCGATGCGGTCGCGGTGGTTCGGATCCATGTTCGCCTGGATCTTGAACACGAAGGCGCTCATGCGCGGGTCGGTCGCCTCGACCTTGCGCTGGTCGCTCTCCTGCGCGCGCGGCTCGGGCGCGAACTTGCCGAGACCTTCCAGAAGGTCGCCGACGCCGAAATTACGCAGCGCGCTTCCGAAATAGACCGGCGTCAGATGGCCCTCGCGGAATGCGCCGAGCTCGAACGGTTTTGACGCTTCGGTGACGAGCTCGAGCTCGTCCTTCACTGCGGAGACGTCGAGATTGGCGTTGAGCTTGGCCAGCTCCGCGATCTCGATCTGCTGTGCCGCGCCGGTCTTGGCGCCGCCGCCTTCGAGCAGGCGCACGCCGCCATTGGCGATGTCATAGGTGCCGAGGAAGTCGCGGCCGCGGCCGACCGGCCAGGTCATCGGCGTGGTGTCGAGCGCCAGCGTCTTCTCGATCTCGTCGAGCAGTTCGAAGACGTCGCGGCTCTCGCGGTCCATCTTGTTGATGAAGGTGATGATCGGGATGTCGCGCAGGCGGCAGACCTCGAACAGCTTCCGGGTGCGCGCCTCGATGCCCTTGGCGGCGTCGATTACCATGACGGCGGAATCGACGGCCGTGAGCGTCCGGTAGGTGTCCTCCGAAAAGTCCTCGTGGCCCGGCGTGTCCAGGAGGTTGAACACGAGGCCCTCGAACTCGAAGGTCATGACCGAGGTCACGACCGAGATGCCGCGCTCGCGCTCGATCTTCATCCAGTCCGAACGGGTGTTGCGCCGCTCGCCCTTGGCCTTGACCTGGCCGGCGAGATTGATGGCACCGCCGAACAGCAGCAGCTTCTCGGTCAGCGTGGTCTTGCCCGCGTCCGGGTGGGAGATGATCGCGAAGGTGCGCCGCCGCGCCACTTCGGTGGCAAGCGGGGAACGGGCCGGCGAGTCGGCTGATATGGCGATGTCGGACATGGCGGGAGCGTTTGGCAGGGAAAATGGGCCTGATCAAGCCTCATTTGGTGATTGCGGAGCCCTTCGGCCAGCCCCATATCGTTCCCGGGGAGGACGGCCTTCCTGCTCATCAGCACATCAGCCGCGGGGACGACCCTGCCTTGAATGGAGGGTCGTCATGGCCTGGAGCATCCTGTTCGTCGCTGGCCTCCTGGAAGTCGGCTGGGCGATCGGGCTCAAATACACCGAAGGCTTTTCCAGGCTCGTTCCGTCCGTCCTTACGCTCGCGGCAATGGCCGGTAGCGTGCTCCTGCTCGGCCTCGCCCTCAAATCGCTGCCCATTGGAACCGCCTATGCGGTCTGGACCGGTATCGGCGCGGTCGGCACCGCGGCGCTGGGCATTGTCCTGTTCGGCGAGCCCGCCACCGCACTCCGCCTCGCCAGCATCGGGTTGATCGTCGCCGGCATCATCGGGCTGAAGCTGGTTACTTGAAGATCTGGACCGCCCACCAGGTCAGTGCCGCGACGATGGCCGAGGCCGGGATGGTGATCACCCAGGCGTAGACGATCGAGCTTGCGACGTTCCAGCGCACCGCGGAGACGCGGCGGGCCGCGCCGACGCCGACGATCGCGCCGGTGATCGTATGCGTGGTCGAGACGGGAACGCCGAGGAAGGTCGCCATGAACAGCGTCGCGGCGCCGCCGGTCTCGGCACAGAACCCCTGCATCGGCGTCAGTTTCGTGATGCGCAGGCCCATGGTGCGGACGATGCGCCAGCCGCCCATCAGCGTGCCCAGCGCCATCGCGGCCTGGCACGACAGCACCACCCAGAACGGCACCGAGAATTCCCCGCCGAGATGGCCCTGCGAATAGAGCAGCACGGCGATGATGCCCATCGTCTTCTGCGCGTCGTTGCCGCCATGTCCCAGCGAATAGAGCGAGGCGGAGGCGAATTGCAGGATGCGGAAGGCGCGGTCGACCGCGAACGGCGTCGAGCGCACCGAGAGCCAGGACACGATCGCCACCAGCATCATGGCCAACAGGAAGCCGACCAGCGGCGACAGCACGATCGCCAGCACCGCCTTGGACAGGCCGCTCCATACCGCCGCCGAGATGCCCGCCTTGGCCATGCCGCCGCCGACAAGCCCACCGATCAGCGCGTGCGACGAGGAGGACGGGATGCCGAGCCCCCAGGTCACGAGGTTCCAGACGATCGCGCCGACGAGCGCCGCGAAGATCACCTGGGCATCGACGACCGCGGGGTCGATGATACCGGTGCCGATGGTCTGGGCGACGTGCAGCCCGAACACCATGAAGGCGATGAAATTGAAGAACGCGGCCCAGAATACCGCGAATTGCGGCCGCAGCACGCGGGTCGAAACGATGGTCGCGATCGAATTGGCGGCGTCGTGCAGGCCGTTCAGGAAGTCGAACAGCAGCGCGACGGCGATCAGTCCGACCAGGACGGGAAGACCCAACGCAGCATCCACAGCGCGGCCCCCGCCTTAAAGTCGGCGCATGATCTCCGCGCAAACGCGTTCCGCGTTTGTCGCGAAGGAAAGCCGCTGCACACTTTTCCGGATCATGCGCTAGACCTGCTCGATGACGATGCTGTTGATCTCGTTCGCGACGTCGTCGAAGCGATCGGCCACCTTCTCGAGATGGTCGTAGATCTCGACGCCGACGATGAAATCCATCGCGCTGCCGTCACGGTGCTTGAGGAACAATTCCTTCAGCCCGATGTCATGGAGATCGTCGACCCGGCCCTCCAGCTTGCCCAGCTCCTCCGTGATCGCGGTCAGCATCGCGACGTTCGGGCCGATCGACTGCATCAGCGGCAGCGCGCGGCCGACCAGATTGGCGCATTCGATCAGAAGAGCGCCGATCTCCCGCATCGGCGGCTCGAAGGTACGGACCTCGAACAGCATCACGGCCTTGGCGGTCTGCTGCATCTGGTCGATGGCATCGTCCATCGAGGTGATGAGATTCTTGATGTCACCGCGATCGAAAGGGGTGATGAAAGTGCGGCGCACCGCCGTCAGCACCTCACGGGTGATGTTGTCGGCGTCGTTCTCGAACTGATTGACACGCTGGCAGTAGACCGGCGTCTCCTCGCCACCGTTGAGCATGCCCTGAAGCGCGATCGAGCCCTGGATCACGGTCTGGGCGTGGCGGTCGAACAGGTCGAAGAACCGTTCTTCCTTGGGCAGGAAAGCGCGAAACCATCGCATCATGGGGAGAGACTACCGGTTGGAAATGGCCCGGCCCGAACGGGCCGTCACAAAACTGTCATAGACCATTTTCGATCCGCGCGCGTGTCATCTCACGCCCGCGGAACCGGATCATCCACCGCTTTCACGCACTAGGTAAATTGACTTAAAATCAACTACTTAGAGCGATCGCCGGAAGTAATGCGCGATTTCGCCGATGACGCCTCGGCGGAAGGTGAGCACGCAGATCACGAAGATCGAGCCCTGAATCACCGTCACCCACTGGCCGAAACCCGCCAGATATTGCTGCATCGCGATGATCGCGAAGGCGCCGATCACGGGCCCGAAGATGGTGCCGAGGCCACCGACCAGCGTCATCAGCACGACTTCGCCGGACATCGACCAGTGTACGTCGGTGAGCGAGGCATTCTGCGCCACGAACACCTTCAGCGCGCCGGCAAAGCCCGCCAGCGTGCCCGACAGGACGAACGCCAGGAACTTGTATTGATCGGTCCGGTAACCGAGCGAGATCGCACGCGGCTCGTTCTCGCGGATCGCCTTCAGGACTTCGCCGAACGGCGAGTTGATGATGCGGTAGATCAGCAGGAAGCCGGCGAGGAAGCCGACCAGCACGACGTAATAAAGCACCGTCGGCTTGGACAGATCAAACAAGCCGAACATGCGCCCTTGCGGAATGCCCTGGATGCCGTCCTCGCCATGGGTGAACGGCGCCTGGAGGTAGATGAAGTACAGGAGCTGCGACAGCGCCAGGGTGATCATCGAGAAATAGATACCCTGGCGGCGGATCGAGATGTACCCGGTGACGATCGAGAGCACGAAAGCCGCAGCAATGCCGACGAGGATGCCGAGCTCCGGCGGCAACGCCCACACCTTCAGCGCATGCGCACTGCAATAGCCGGCCGTGCCGAGGAACATCGCGTGACCGAACGACAGCAGGCCGCCATAGCCGATCAGAAGATTGAAGGCACAGGCGAGCAGCGCGAAGCACAGCGCCTGCATCACGAAGAACGGGTAGATGCCGCTGAATGGCACCGCGGCCAGCAGCAGTGCCATCACCACGAACACGATCATCTCGTCACGAATGGCGCGCGGGGCTACCGGCAGCGTGTCGTCCGTCAAGGCTGTCATATCAGGCCGCCCTTCCCGTCAATCCCGTTGGCTTCACCAAGAGCACCAGCACCATCAGCACGAAGACGACGGTGTTAGAGGCCTCGGGGTAAAAATATTTGGTCAGGCCCTCGATCACGCCGAGCGCAAAGCCGGTGATGATGGAGCCCATGATCGATCCCATGCCGCCGATCACGACCACCGCAAACACCACGATGATGAGGTCGGCGCCCATCAGCGGCCGCACCTGGTTGATCGGCGCCGAGAGCACGCCGGCGAGCGCGGCAAGTCCGACACCGAGACCGTAGGTCAGCGTGATCATGCGGGGCACGTTGATGCCGAACGCGCGGACCAGCGTCGGGTTTTCGGTGGCGGCGCGCAGGTAAGCACCGAGCCGCGTCTTCTCGATCAGGAACCAGGTGGCGATGCACACCACCAGCGAGAAGATGACGACCCAGCCGCGGTAGATCGGCAGGAACATGAAGCCGAGATTCATGCCGCCCTTGAGCTGGTCCGGAATGGCGTAAGGCAGGCCGGAGGAGCCGAAATAGTTCTGGAACACGCCCTGCACGATCAGCGCGATGCCGAAGGTCAGCAGCAGGCCGTAGAGGTGGTCGAGCCCGGTCAGCCATTGCAGCATGGTCCGTTCCAGGATCATGCCGAAGATGCCGACGATGATGGGCGCCAGCAGCAGCGCCCACCAGTAGTTGATGCCGCCGAGGTTCAGCAGGAAATAGGCGACGAACGCACCCATCATGTAGAGCGCGCCATGGGCGAAATTGATGATGTTGAGCATGCCGAAGATCACGGCGAGCCCGAGACTGAGCAGCGCGTAGAACGAGCCGTTGATCAGTCCTACCAGTAGCTGAGCGTAAAGAGCCTGCATCGATCCCGCACCCGGTCCCTTCGGCGTTCCCCTGAAAGTCACCCGCAGGCCGGTTCAAGGCCTGCGGGCTATTGTCTTACTTCTTAAGCAGCGCGCACTTGCTCTCGGAGAGCGGCGTGAAGGCCTGATCGCCCGGCACCGTGCCGACCAGCTTGTAGAAGTCCCACGGTCCCTTGGACTCGGAGGGCTTCTTCACCTCGAACAGATAGGCGTTGTGGATGGTACGGCCGTTGGGCTGGATCTCGCCCTTGCCGAACAGATCGTCCTCCGTCGGCATCGACTTCATCTTCTCGACGACCTTGACGCCGTCATGAGGATTGCCGCCGAGCGCTTCCAGCGTCTTGAGATAGTGACGCACGCCCGCATAGACGCCGGCCTGCACCATGGTGGGCGGAGCATTGTTCTTCATCTTCGCGGCGAAGCGCTTGGAGAAGGCGCGGGTCTGGTCGTTCATGTCCCAGTAGAAGGTCTCGGTGAAGTTGAGGCCCTGCGCGGTCTCCAGACCAATCGCCTTGACGTCGGTGAGGAACAGCAGCAGCGCCGCGAGCTTCTGGCCGCCCTTGACGATACCGAACTCGGCCGCCTGCTTGATCGTGTTGGTGGTGTCGCCACCGGCGTTGGCAAGGCCGATGATCTTGGCCTTGGAGGCCTGCGCCTGGAGCAGGAAGGACGAGAAGTCCGGCGTGTTCAGCGGATGCTTGACGCCGCCGACAACCTTGCCGCCATTGGCGGTGACCACGGCCGTGGTGTCGCGCTCCAGCGCCGCACCGAAGGCGTAGTCCGCGGTCAGGAAGAACCAGGAGTCACCACCGGCCTTCACCAGCGCCTGGCCCGTGGTGTGGGCCAGCATGTAGGTGTCGTAGGTCCAGTGCACGGTGTTGGGCGAGCACTGTGCGTTGGTCAGATCCGAGGTCGCCGCACCGGAGTTGATGTAGACGCCGTTCTTTTCCTTGATGACGTTGTTGACGGCGAGCGCCACGCCGGAGTTCGGCACGTCGACGATGACGTCGACCTTGTCGACGTCGAACCACTGCCGCGCGATCGCGGTGCCGATGTCGGGCTTGTTCTGGTGATCGCCCGAGATGATGTCGATCTTCCAGCCCTTCGCAGCGAGGCCGGAATCTTCAACGGCCATCTGCGCGGCCACGGTCGAGCCCGGTCCGCCGAGGTCGGCGTAGAGGCCGGACTGATCGGACAGCGCGCCGATCTTGACGGTCTTGTCCTGCGCGAAGGCTGCGCCGGCGGCGGTCACGGCCAACGCCGTGCCGAGCAGAAACGATGCAATCGACTTTGTCTTCATGCTACTTCCCTTGTGAATTTTCTCTTCGCCGTTTTCTGTTGGCCGTTCGAGTCCTGGCCGTTCTAGACGCCGAGATAGGTGTGGAGCTTGTCCATGTTGGCGGCAAGCTCCGAATTGGAAAATCCGTCAATGATCTTGCCGTGCTCGACCACGTAATAACGGTCGGCGACGGTGGATGCGAAGCGGAAGTTTTGCTCGACAAGGAGGATGGTGAAGCCCTCCTTCTTGAGCCGCGCAATGGTGTGGCCGATCTGCTGTATGATGACAGGCGCAAGACCTTCGGTCGGCTCGTCCAGCATCAGGAAGCTCGCGCCGGTGCGCAGGATGCGCGCGATCGCGAGCATCTGCTGCTCGCCGCCGGAGAGCTTGGTGCCCTGGCTGTTGAGACGTTCCTTCAGGTTCGGAAACAGATCGAAGATCTGCTCGAGCGGCAATCCGCCCGGGCGGACCACCGGCGGCAGCAGCAAATTCTCCCGCACATCGAGACTGGAGAAAATTCCGCGTTCTTCCGGACAGAACGCGATACCCATCCGCGCGATCTTGTCGGAGGTCGCGCGGATGATGTCCTGGTTGTTGAACTTCACCGAGCCGGTGCGCTTGCCGATGATGCCCATGATCGATTTCAGCGTGGTCGTCTTGCCGGCGCCGTTGCGCCCGAGCAGGGTGACGACCTCGCCCGCGTTCACGTCGAAATTGATCCCGTGCAGGATGTGCGACTCGCCATACCAGGCTTCCAGGTTGCGGACCTGGAGGATATTGCCGCCGGTTGCGGCCTTTGCGGGAGCGTCCGCGATTGCAGTCTCAGGCATGACCGGCTCCCAGATACGCTTCCTTGACGCGCTCGTCCTTGGTGAGCTCGGCGTAATTGCCCTGCGCCAGCACCTGCCCGCGCGTCAGCACGGTGATGATGTCGGAGAGATTGGCGACGACGCTCAGATTATGCTCGACCATCAGGATGGTATATTTGGCCGAGATGCGCTTGATCAGCGCCGCGATCTTGTCGATGTCCTCGTGGCCCATGCCGGCCATCGGCTCGTCCAGCAGCATCATCTCCGGGTCGAGCGCGAGCGTCGTTGCGATCTCCAGTGCGCGCTTGCGTCCATAGGGCATCTCGACCGCCGGCGTATTGGCAAACTCGCTGAGGCCGACATCGTTCAACAGTTCCAGCGCGCGGTTGTTGAAGCGGTTGAGCACGGACTTGGAGCGCCAGAAATCGAACGAGCTGCCGTGCTGGCGTTGAAGCGCGACACGAACATTCTCCAGCGCGGTGAGATGCGGAAATACCGCCGAGATCTGGAATGAACGGACCAGCCCCATGCGGGCGACGTCAGCCGGCGCCATCGCGGTGATGTCCTGTCCCTTGTACAGGATTTTCCCGGCCGACGGCTTGAGGAACTTGGTCAAAAGATTGAAGCACGTCGTCTTGCCGGCGCCGTTCGGCCCGATCAACGCGTGAATGCTCCCACGGCGAACCTTGAGCGCAACGTCGCGGACGGCGAAGAAGCCCGCGAACTCCTTGGTCAAGCCTTCCGTTTCGAGAATGAACTCATCGGCCAAACAGATTTCCCCCTGCCCGCGAAATGCGCGTGGCTGTCCTTAGTTGCTTCGGCTTTCCGGAGGCCTTGGAGCCTGTCCCGGAACGCCGCCTCCGGGCGCGGAATATGCCGGAGGTGACGGGGGTTAGGCAAGGCGGAAAGCTGAGCAGATCAGGTCTCCGGCCGGGAGGCTTATGCTCCCTTAGTCGGACGCGTTTTGATGTCGTGCCTGCCCGGCCTCCCGGTTCGCAAGGCACCGGTCATCAAGCCGTCGTTAACGGTCTTTCATCCCGCGCGCCAGCCTTCATAGAAAATTTTCCCGCAAGCGGCATCATGCGCGGGCTTTATGCGCCGGGAATATTGTCTTGGATTTTGCAAGCGCCGCTCCTTCCGTCGTCAAGTCGATCAGGCAGCGTGATCTCCTCAACACGTGGCTGCGACTTTATGCGCGCGAGCAGATGGCACCGGCGATCTGGGAGTATCAGCCCGCGCGGCTCGAGGAAGAGCTGTCCGATCTCATCTATTATACGGTGGAGATCTCTGCACCGGCGCCGCGACTCACCATCCAGAGCGAAGGCACGCGCATCTCTCGCGCCTATGGACATACCGGCAAGGGCGTTCTGCTCGACGACTATATCGGACCGCGGCTCGCGCCCTTCGTGATGCCGATCTATCATGAATGCGTGGCACGCGGGCTTCCGGTTTACAGCGTTGCCGACGTCGACGACATCTATGGACGCGTCGTCGCCTATGAGCGCCTGCTGCTGCCGTTCCAGACCGATGGCAAGGTCTGCCACGTCATCGCCTCGCTCAAGACGTTCTGCGAGGACGGCGGCTTCGAGATCAAGAATCTGATGCGCGGAAATGACGCGCTGCCGCGCCCGAAATTGCGCGCGGTGATCGACCGCGATCTCTTCCATCGCGCTCCCGGCCGCATCGCGGCGGCCGACGTGGTCGAGTTCGCCGAACAGCCCGGCGTCACCACCGAGATCGTCGAGCTGAACTAGGAATCAGCGCGACGTTTCACCGCGATTGGGCGCCGACCTACTTGGTCTTTATATCCTTGGCATAGATCTCCGGCTTGAAGCCGACCAGCAGCTTGCCGCCGACCTCGAGCACCGGCCGCTTGATCATCGATGGTTGCGCTAGCATCAAGGCCAACGCCTTCTTCTCGGTGAGGCCTTCCTTGTCGGCATCGGGCAGCTTCTTGAAGGTCGTGCCGGCGCGATTGAGCAGCGTTTCCCAACCAGCCTTGTCGCTCCACTGCTTGAGCTTGTCCTTCTCGACGCCCGCCGCCTTGTAGTCGTGGAACTCATACGCGACGCCATGGCTGTCGAGCCAGGCGCGCGCCTTCTTCATGGTGTCGCAGTTCTTGATGCCATAGATGATGTTGGGCAAGACGTCCCTCGTGCATGCGTCGTATCGTCAAGTGCGCATGTTGTACGAAACTCCGCTTCGCGCGACAATATTGCCAACGAACCTCGCTCTCCGAACGGACACAGCATGCACGTCACCCACGATCCCGCCGCCACGGCCTCGCCGACCATCGACTTCAACAGCTTCCTCGCGGTCGACATCCGCGTCGGCACCATCGTCGATGCAAAACCGTTCCCCGAGGCGCGCAAGCCGGCCTGGCGGCTGTGGATCGACTTCGGCCCGGCGATCGGTGTGCGCAAGAGCTCGGCGCAGATCACCGAAAACCATCCGCTCGAGACGCTGGTCGGGCAGCAGGTCGCGGCCGTCGTGAACTTCCCGCCGCGCCAGATCGGCCCGGTCGTCTCGGAGGTGCTGACGCTCGGCTTCCCCGATGCGGATGGCAAGGTCGTGCTGGTGCAGCCGGGCAAGCCGGTGCCGAACGGTGGGCGGCTGTTCTAGCCGCGCGCGATCGGGGGTCGCAGCGTCGCCTTGTCGACGCGTTACAACGGCATAGACCTCCTTTTTTCCCGGCTCAGATGGCAGGACCTTGACCAAAATCCGCTTTGGTAATAAAAGTGACTGACTGATCGTTTTTTATTTTAGCCGGCCTCCGGCAGGCCAGCTTCGGCCAACAGCCAAAACGATCGATCTGTCAGTTATTTATGGACGCCCCCGATGCCCAAGATCAGCGACAAGCAGCGCGAGAGCCGGCGGCAGCAGATCCTCGAAGCCGCCCTTGCCTGCTTCTCCGACAACGGCTTCCACCAGACCGGCATGGCCGATATCGTGAAGCGATCCGGGCTGAGCCACGGCGCGGTCTATCTCTACTTCCAGAGCAAGGACGATTTGATCGAGGCGCTCGCCGACGACCGGCACCGGCGCGAGGCCGTGCTCAACTCGGTCGCGCAGGGATCGGGCGATCCGATCGAAGGACTTCACGCGCTGGTCCGCGTCTACGCGCAATGGCTCGGCGATCCCGCCGGCGAAGCGCGCCGCCGCGTCGGTATTCATGGCTGGGCCGAGGCCCTGCGCAACCGCCGCGTCCGCACCAGCGTCGTGGAAGGCATCGACATGCCGCGCGCCCTGATCGTCGCTCTGGTCGAGCGCGGCCAGCATGACGGCCTCATCAAGCGCGACGTCGGAGCGGACGCGATCGCGCGCGTCCTGATCGCGATCTTCCAGGGCTTTGTGCTGCAAAAATGCTGGGGCGAGGATTTTGACGTCGAGGCCTGCATGACGACCGTGGCGGGCGTGATCGAAGGGTTTCGCACGGCCAAGCCGGATGTCAAGCGACGAAGCAGGACGTAAGCGATGTCCTGGATCCACGATCTCCTCGCTGGTGCCGGCGTCGGTCTCGTCGGCGGACTGACATCGGGTTTCATGGGGACGAGCCCGGGCGGCGGGCTCGTCATCTTCAGCGTGCTGCTGCTCGGCGCAGAGCAGCACGTCGCGCAAGGCACGTCGCTGATCACGCAGGTCCCGCCGACGGGCCTCGCCGGCGTGCGCCGCTACTGGCAGAGCGGCAACCGCAGCCCGTTGCAATGGATCGTCTGGATCGGAATCGGATTTCTCATCGGCGGCGGTTGCGGCGGCTACGCCGCGGCGGCTGTCCCCGATTCTGTCCTGCAGTGGACTTACGTCATCTATCTCGCCGCGCTGATCGCGCTTCTAATCCTGCGCCGCGATCGCAAGGACGGGAGCAGCGAGTCGGGTGACCAGCAGCAACTGCCCTGGCTACCCCTGCTCCTCATCGGCGTGCTAGCCGGATTTTCCTCCGGCTTCATGGGCATCGGCGGTGGGCTCGCAATCACCGTCGGCCTCGCCGCCGGCCTGCGCGTGCCGCAGCATCAGGCGCAACTCGTCAGCCTCGTCTTTTCGGTGATCCCGACCAACATTCCGGCGGCCTGGATCTACTGGAGCAAGGGCTTGATGGTCGGCTGGCCGGCCATCATCGGCATTCTGGCAGGGCTCTGGATCGGCACCGATCTCGGGGCACGCGCGGCGAACGGCGTCAGCAAAGCGGTGCTGCGCCGGGTCATGATCGCCCTCATCTCGTTGATGGCGCTCTACATGACCCACAAGGCGCTGACCTAGTTCACGGCCGCTTCGGAATGTTGAGCCCGCGCTGCACCGCCGGACGCGCAAGGCCGCGTTCGAGCCAGGCACCGACCGATTTGAACTTGCTGAATTCGACGAGATCGCCGGCGCCGTAGAAGCCGTTGAGGTTGCGCACCCAGCCGAGCATGGAGATGTCGGCGATGGTGTAGTCATCATCCATGAACCACTGCCGGCCCGAAAGATGCGTCTCCATCACGCCGAGCAGCCGCTTGGATTCGTCCACATAGCGCTCCAGCGGCCGCTTGTCCTCAAACTCCTTGCCGGCGAATTTGTGGAAGAAGCCGACCTGACCGAACATCGGCCCGATGCCGCCCATCTGGAAGTGCACCCACTGGATGGTCTGGTAGCGCCGCGCGGCGTCCTCGGGCAAAAGCTTGCCGGTCTTCTCCGCGAGATATTGCAGGATCGCGCCGGACTCGAACAGTGGCAGCGGCCTGCCGCCGGGACCGTTGGGATCGAGGATCGCAGGGATCTTGCCGTTGGGATTGAGCGAGAGGAATTCCGCCGTCTTCTGGTCGTCCTTGCCGAAATCGACGAGATGGACCTCGTAAGGCAGACCGATCTCTTCCAGCATGATCGAAACCTTCACGCCATTCGGCGTCGGCAGCGAATAGAGCTGAAGCAATTCCGGATGCCTGGCCGGCCAGCGCTTGGTGATGGGAAAGGCGGACAGATCAGACATCGGGACCCCGGCTTCGTTCGTGAAACTCCGCCTAATCTAGGCGAGCCATCGAACGGCGCAAGGCCGAGCAGTGATCACGCATCGAAGCCGGACTACAAGGGACGCAGCAAATGGCTGGTGGCGTACACGATATCGCGCTGGGCGCGTTGCTCGATGAAGAGCTGGCCGGTGACGAGCAGCGCCCCGGTGAAAACGAGCGCGAGCATCGCGGTCGCGAGCTGACTGGCATCCTTCATCGCACGAGATTCTCCGTCATCGGTCCGCATGGGGAACGCGGGCTGAGCATCGACAGTTCCTGCATGCTTCAAATAAATTGCCACTTCTTCCCGTCTAATGGGCCACCGGCTCCCTGCCTCAGTAATTGATCTCCATCCGCAGCCCGCGCGGATCCTCCTCTCCGCCGACACATTGATTGCTGTCGCGTGCCGCGACGGCGCAGGCACAGGCATCGATGAGATCGTCCCGGCCAATGCCGGTGCCATGTCGCTGCGTCAGCCATTTCGGCAAGCGCGTGAAGCCGCGTTGCGCCAGCAGCGCAATGCGCTGCGCGCGACCTTCCGCAGACGTCTTCCGCGCAAGCCGGACTCGCCCCGCCAGATTCCAGAAGATCAATTCCGGATGCGCTTCACCGATCGTGGCCTGCCGCGCCGGCGTCATGATCTCGTCGACGTCCCGGATCTTGTCCCTGATATTCCAGAGCTGCGCAGAAACGCCTCTGCCCTGGCCTTCATGCTGCCAGTAGTGGCGATTGGCTGCCGCGATGTCGGGAAATGTCCAGAGGTCGCGGCGCGCGCCGAGGAACACGGCGGGGCCGATCAGCTCGCGTGCGCGCAGGTCGCAGACCCGATAACCGCTCGGTTTCAATCCGATCGGCATGTCGATCATCGCGCGCGCGTGCGGCAGGGCAAGCAAGCGCGTCAGGCCCGGCGAATAATCGAAACCGTGATCGCCGCGATCATCAATCCACGCGGCGACCCAACCGAACCGAAATCCATCAAGGCCGAGATAGTTTGGCACGCTACCGCTACTCACTCATCCCGTGCCTTCACCCCGATGCCGCTCGAACAGCCGCTGCGCCAGCAACGCATGGCCAAGCGTGCCACCGGCCCGTACCGCCGCCGCAATAAGCGCGGCTTCGGCGACTTCCTCGCGCGTCGCACCGGCTTTCGCTGCCCGCGCCGTATGCACGTCGAGGCAATAGGCGCATTGCGTGGTGAGCGCGACAGCGAGCGAGATCAGCTCGCGATATTTCGGCGGGATCAGTCCGTCCTTGCGCTCGACCGCGTGGTTGAAGGCCAGGAACGCGTTGGCCTCGACCGGCGCGAGCGCCACGAAACCGGGAACCAACTTCAGATCGTCACGGCTTTGATAATCGGTCATGTCTCATCTCGTCAGATATTCGCGCATCAGGGCGCGGGCACGGTGCAGGCGCGCCTTCACGGTCTGCCTGGACGCACCGAGTGCATCAGCGATTTCGTCGATGGTCATTTCCCTGACGTCGCGCATCAGCGCGACATCGCGATAATGCGGCGGCAGCGCCTCGAACGCAGCCGCCACGTCGAGCCGCAAATCGGCTTCGGGACGCGACAGCAGCAAGGCCTCGGCCTCGCCGTCGTCGATCGATGGGACAAGGCCGGCCTTGCGGGCGAGCCGCAGACACTCGCGGCGGACCACGCTGAACAGCCAGGCCGAAAACGCCAGCAGCGAGCGGATCGTGCCGACATGACGGAACAGGATCCACAGCGCCTCCTGCGTCGCGTCCTCGGCATCCGCCGAGCTTCGGCAGGTCGCGCGCGCATAGCGGCGGATGTCCGGCTGCGCCGTCTCGAGCAGCGAGGCGATCGCCTGCGGGTCGCCGAGCCGTGCCGCCTCGAACAGGTTTGGCGAGATCGCAGCCGCGCTCACGACACGCCTCCCCGACCGATCCCGGCCATCGCGCACATCGGGCAATAGCCGACGAGGCCGGTCAGCGCGAAGCCCGCGCCGCCAAGGGCCACCAGCCACGCCGCGGCGCCGGCGAGATAAACGAACGCCGCGACCGCCACCGCAATCCCCGCAGCGACCCGCACCGCCTGATGCAGGCCGCCGATGTTCTTCCTGTAAAATGCCATCACATCCTCCGAGATGAGCCGAGGCAAACTGCCTCGACCATCAAGAGGGCGCGACGACCCGAAAGGATTCGCGGCCGCCGACAATTTTTTCGCAGTCAGCCTCCCACGGCCTGATAGGCCAGGCGCTTGAACTCGAAGAAGAATGGATTCCAGAAGCCCATATGACGCTGCGCCATCAGCACGCCCGCGGTATTGGCTTGCGGGCAAATCCACCAATGCGTGCCGGCAAGGCCGCCCCACTGGAATTCGCCGGTCGAATTCGGGGGATCGAACGGCGTCGGCGCGAAAGTGACGGCGCCGCCGAGGCCAAAGCCTTTGCCGGGGATCGGCCCGAGATTGGCAAAGCGGATGGTCTGGCCTGCGGGCAGCTGGTTCGTCATCATTTGCCGCAGCGTGTCGGGCTTCAGCAGCGCATCAGAACCGGGTAGCAGCGCGCGTACCAGCGCCAGCATGTCGGGCAAGGTCGACACCAGGCCGCCGCCACCCGACAGCCGCGGGAATTGTCGCCGATAGGCCTGCGGGTAAGGCAGATTGTCGGCCCGGGTCAGGCCCGGCTTCATCGGATCGAGCACATCAGCGCCGGTGTAGAGCGCAACCAGCCTGCCCTGCTGTGCTTCCGGCACGTAGAAGCCGGTATCGGTCAGGCCGAGCGGATCGAAAATGCGAGCCTTGAAGAAGGCATCGAGCGACTTGCCCGAGACGACCTCCACGACGCGGCCGAGCACGTCGGTGGCAACAGAATATTCCCACCCCGTGCCGGGATGATAGGACAGCGGCAGACCGGCCAGCTTGTCGATCATGTCGGTCAGCGGCGTCAGCGGATTGAGCACGCCCGCCTCGTTATAGCCCTTGAACAGCACCGTGCCGGGATCGAAGATGCCGTAGCTGAGGCCCGAGGTGTGGGTCAGCAGCTGGCGGATCGTGATCGGGCTCTTCGCCGGCTCGACATCGGCAAGGCTCGAAGCGCCCTGCTTCAGCACCTTGCGATTGCCGAGCTGCGGCAGGAATTTCTCGACGGCGTCATCGAGCCCGATGCGGCCTTCCTCGACCAGCAGCATGATCGAGCACGTGACGAAGATCTTGGTGTTGGAATAGGCGCGGAAGATATGGTCGGGCCGCAGCAACGTCTTCGCCTCGCGGTCGGCAAAGCCGACGCATTGCTGATCGACGACGTCGCGGCCGCGCAGCACCGCCCAGGATACGCCCGGAATGATCTCCTGATCGACGTAACGCTGCATCGCCGTCCGTGCGGCGGAAAAATCAATCGTCCTGGCGTCCATGTGTTTCCCCCAATTATGGTTGGGACGGATATAGCGCGCTTTCGCAGAAAATGAAGGTCGCCCGCGCGGCCCTCATGCCTTCATCAGCGCCGTGACGTACAGGCGGCGGCGGTTCGTCATGCCCTGCCGTTCGTACAGCGCGATCGCCGAGGCGTTGTGCGAGAACACATGCAGGAACGGGATTTCGCCGCGCGCCTCGATCCGGCGCGCGACCGCTGCGAGCAGCGCCTGCGCGTAGCCACGCCCGCGATAGTCGGGATGCACGCAAACGGCAGTCATCTCGACGAATTTTCCCGGCTTCATCCGCTCGCCCGTCATCGCGACCAGTTCGCCACCGGCGCGGATGCCGAGGAATGTGCCGAGCTGATGCGTCCGCGCGGCGAAAGGCCCGGGCTTGGTCAGCTCCGTCAGCGCCATCATGGCTGGTACGTCGGCGGCTCCCAGCGTGACGATCTCGGCGTCGCGCAGCGGACTGTCGGCGGGCGAGCCGACCATCTGCTCCCCGGTCTCGGCCAGCACGACCTTGAATCCGGCGGGGACATCGACCGGCTCCGGCGTGAACAATGCGGCGACCTGCGAGCCCGACATGAGTTCGCCGAGCGCCGCAAAGCTTGCCGGGGACATGTCGACCATGTCTGCGAACGGCGTCATGTCCACGGGATAGCGCAGTGCTTGCGGGCCGCCCTCCGCCAGGTGCCGGTGGCTGGTCGTCAGCGCGCTCCAGATCGGGCGATCCAGCAGCGCCACATCGCTGTCGGACACCGGACCTAATCCTTCTCGAAGCTGACGATGACGGCAGCGTTGGCGATGAGGATGGGGTCGTTGGCGACTTCCGTGGCCGAGGGGATCTCCAGCCCGCCCTTGACCGCGGTGACGGTCACGGTGCCGTAAGGCAGCTCCTTGGCAACGGCTTCCTTGTCCACCGCCTCAGGGTTCGGCACGGCGATCGTGACATCGACGAACATGTCGTTCGCGGTCTTGTCGATCATCCGGAAGAAACCGAGACTCGAATGTCTGATGGCATCGGACACCGCCCGCTTCGCCGCCTTGGTGGCGTCCCTGCCGTGGACGTCGACGCCCATGCCCATCTCGGTGATACAGCGAACGCGAGCCATGTCTTATTCCCGTAATTGGTTCGATGATGTTGACGCAAATTGTTATCGCATTTGGACCGATCGGCATACTCCGTCATTGCGAGCGCAGCGAAGCAATCCAGAATCTTTCCGCGGAGACGGTCTGGATTGCTTCGTCGCTACGCTCCTCGCGATGACGCGTGTGGCGAGAGGCTCGAACAAACTCACGCCTTCGACTTCTCGTGCGCCCGCAGCTCGTCGACCAGCACGCGCACATTCTCCGAATAGTCGATCGGGATCACGACCAGATGCACGCCACCCTCTTTGAACGCGGCATCCAAAGTCGGGCCGAAGCTGTCGATCTTCTCGATGCGATGCCCCTTGGCACCATAAGCCTTCGCGTACAGGACAAAATCGGGATTGCCAAAGGTCATGCCGTAATCGGCAAAGTGATCGACAGCCTGCTTCCAGCGGATCATGCCGTAGGCGTTGTCCTCGAGCACCAGCACGACCAGGTTGAGCTTGAGGCGGACGGCGGTCTCCATCTCCTGGCTGTTCATCATGAAACCGCCGTCGCCGGCGACCGCGAGCACGCGGCGCTCGGGATAGAGCATGGCGGCCATCATCGCCGACGGCAGGCCTGCGCCCATGGTCGCCAGCGCGTTATCGAGCAAGAGTGTGTTGGCGACGCGGGTGCGGTAGTTGCGCGCGAACCAGATCTTGTACATGCCGTTGTCGAGCGCGACGATGCCGTTCTCCGGAATCACCTGGCGGATGTCGTGCACGATTCGCTGCGGCGTCGGCGGCCAGCGCGCCTCAGTGGCGCGGTCGGCGATGTGCCTGAGGATCTCCTCGCGCAACGGCAGCAGCGCGGCCGCCTGCGGCAGCTTGCCTTCGAGCCGGTCGGCAAGGAGCTCCAGGCTCGGGCCGACGTCGCCGACGACCTCGGCATCCGGGAAATAGACCAGCTCGACGCTCGCCGGCGTGTAGCTGACGTGAATGACCTTCGGCCCCGACGGTCCCATGATGAAGGGCGGCTTCTCGACCGGGTCATGGCCGATCGCGACGATCAAATCGGCTGCGTCGATCGCGTCGTGGACGTAATCGCGCTCGGATAGCGCCGCCGTGCCCATGTAGAGATTGGTGCCGCCGGGCACCGTGCCCTTCCCCATCTGCGTCGTGAAAAACGGAATGCCGGTTCGCCGCACGAAGCTGGCGATGCCGTGAGTCGAGCTCGGCCGGCTGGTCGCAGCTCCCATCATCACCAATGGACGCCTTGCGGCCAGGATCATCTCGGCGGCGCGGTCGAGCGCAGCGCGATGGGCCACCGGAATTTCAATCGGATGGACCGGGATCACGGGGGCGGCGGGCACTTCATCGCCCGCGATGTCCTCGGGCAGCTCGAGATGCACCGGCCCCGGCCGTTCCTCCATCGCCACGCGAAAGGCATCGCGGACCACGGTCGGAATGCTCGAGGCGCTGACGATCTGCCGCGAGAGCTTCGTCAGCGGCTTCATGGTCGCAACCACGTCCACGATCTGGAAGCGCGCCTGCCGGCTGCTCATGATCGGCTTCTGACCGGTGATCAAAATCATCGGCATCGCGCCGAGATGGGCATAGGCCGCACCGGTGGACAGGTTGAGCGCGCCGGGACCGAGCGTCGACAGACACACGCCCGGTTTTCCGGTCAGCCGCCCGTGCGTGGCGGCCATGAAGGCGGCAGCCTGCTCGTGACGGGTCAGGACCAGTTCGATTTTGGAGGTACGCAAGGATTCGACAAGGTCGAGATTTTCCTCGCCGGGAACACCGAAGATGCGATCGACGCCTTCATTCTCCAGCGCCGCGACAAACAGGTCCGATCCTTTGACTTTGCGTTCCTGCCCGCTCATGTCGCCTCCCGATGGCTATGGGTACCGTCGTGTTCCACGAAAGCGGGCGCATCGTAACGGTCTGCCGCCCGGGCACAACTCACAAAGAAGCGCACGTCCGTTTCAACATCGTCATTGCGAGCGTAGCGAAGCAATCCAGAGTCTTTCCGCGGCAGCAGTCTGGATTGCTTCGCTGCGCTCGCAATGACGGAGTGAGTGGCAATAGCGCGCGTCCCTCACAGCTTCGCCGAAGAAAAAATACCGGATATCCAGTCGAGGAAGACGCGCAGGCGCAGCGCGAGCTGGCGGTTCTGCGGATAGAGCGCGGAGAGCGGCGTCGGCGATGGCGGATAATCCGCGAGCACCTCGACCAGCGCGCCGCTGGCGAGATCGTCCGCGAAGCGATAGCGTGGCGCCTGCACGAGGCCGAAGCCGACCCGTGCGAGATCGGCCATGGTGTCGGAATTGTTGACGCGAACCCGGCTCGGCAACACGATGTGGCGAAGCGCGCCGGCGACGGAAAATTCCAGCGGCAGCACATCGCCGGTACGCGAGGAGACGAATGCGACCATCTGATGCCCGTCGAGCGTATCAGGCGTCGCGGGTATGCCATGGCTGGCGAGATAGGCCGGGCTCGCCACCGTGATCTCCGCGATCGTGCCGAGGCGGCGCAGGATCATGCCGCTGTCTTCGGGCTCGCCCGACCGGATCACGCAATCGATGCCCTCACGCACGAGATCAACCAGCCGGTCCCCCTGCCCGATCTGCAATTCGAGTTGCGGATGACGCGCCAGGAAATCCGGCAGGTGCGGCAGGATGAAGGTGCGGGTCAGCAAGGGATGCGCATCGATGCGCAGCAGGCCGCGCGGTTGCGCATCGCGCATGGCAGCTTCCGCTTCCTCGACCTCCGCCAAAATGGCAACGCAGCGGCGGTAGTAGTCCTCACCGTCGAGCGTCGGCGTGACGTGCCGCGTCGTCCGCTCAAGCAGCCGCGCGCCCAGACGCGCCTCGAGGCCACGTAACACCTCGCTCGCGGTCGAGCGCGGAATGCCGAGATCAGCCGCCGCAGCCGTAAAGCTCTGCCGCTCGACGAGACGGACGAACAGGCGCATGGCGTCAAAGCGATCCATGATCGATTGTTCACCACAGCCGACAAGTGATGGCAAGTCCTACGCGATTATCCGGCCATAGCGACCGGCTATTCTCCCGGCACAGACATCGAGGATATCAGCCATGACCAACCAACATCAGCGCGCCGCCATCGTCACCGGCGGCTCCCGCGGCATCGGCGCAGCGATCGCCCGCCGGCTGGCGCAAGACGGAATCGCGGTTGCGATCAACTATGCGAGCGGCCAAGCGGCTGCCGAGACCCTCGTTGCCGAGATCGGAGCCGCCGGTGGACGCGCCCTCGCTGTCCAGGCTGATCTGGCCGATCCGGCAACGCCGGCGCGGCTGTTCGATGCGGCCGAGCGCAGCTTCGGCGGCGTCGACATCCTCGTCAACAATGCCGGCGTGATGGAGCTCGGGCCGCTCGCTGAGGTGACCGACGAAGCGTTCGCGCGACAGACGTCGATCAACCTCGACAGCGTGTTCCGGTCCATGCGCGAGGCGGCGCTGCGGCTGCGCGACGGTGGCCGTATCGTCAGCTTCTCGTCCAGCGTCATCGGCCTCTATCAGCCCGGCTACGGCGTCTACGCCGCGACCAAGGCCGCGGTCGAGGCCATGACGCACATCCTCGCCAAGGAGCTTGGCGGCCGCCGCATCACCGTCAACGCGGTCGCGCCCGGGCCGGTCGAAACCCGGCTGTTCCTCGAGGGCAAGAGCGAACAGCAGGTGCGCGCGACCGCCGCCATGAACCCGTTCGGCCGCCTCGGCCAGCCCGACGACATCGCCGGCGTCGTCGCCTTCCTTGCGGGACACGACAGCGGCTGGGTCAATGGCCAGGTGATCCGCGCCAATGGCGGCGTGATCTGACGCCTCACACGGGGAGAACCATCATGCCTTTCGCCAACATCAAGATCCCGCAGGCTGCGCTGTCGCGGCCCCAAAAGGCCGAGATCGTGCACCGCCTCACCGCGCTGTTCGTCGACTATTTCGGCGAGGCGGCGCGGCCGCACACGATGGTGCTGATCGAGGAAGTCGGCGACGGCGGCTATGGCCGCGCCGACGAGGTGTTCGTCGTTCCCGACGCGTATCGTGCCAGCGATTCCGGCGCGTCGGTCACTTCACCTTCAGACTGAGCTCCGTGCCACCCTTGAGCGGCAGCGTCATCGACACGAAGCCGTTTTGGGGATCGCGGATGAAGGCGAGATAGTCGGGCTCGGCGTTGTCGTTCATGACGTAGCCGCCGACCAGCAGCTGCGGCGCGACGATCTCGATCACCTCGCGTGCCAGCGACGGGCCCGCCTCGCCCGGCCAGCCGTCGATCAGAACAAAATCGACGGGGCCGCCGAGATCGCGCAGCGTCTGCCGCGCATCGCCCTCGCGGATCTCGGCATAGTCGGCAAGGCCCGCTTCCGCGAGATTGCGCCTGGCGGTTTCGACCTTGGCCGGCACGATCTCCGAGCCGATCACGGTGCCGCCGCCATTGTCGCGGATGGCGGCCGCAAAATACAGCGTGGACATTCCGATCGAGGTGGCGAACTCGGCCACACGCGTGGCGCGCAGGCCACGGCACAGCAGGTAGATCAATTCGCCCTGCTCGGGATGAATCGAAAAGCCCTGCTCTGCATAGGCGTGGGGATCACGGCTGTTGAAGGCGCTGCGCGGGCCGCCGCCGGTCGGCCGCTGCCGCGCGCCTTGCAGGCGCGCGAGGACGGCGTTGATGCGGGGATCCTGAATCGGGCTGTGGGGCCGATCATTCATGCGTTGTCTCACTTCCAGGTCAGTTACTTGCCGGTCGGTGACTTGCCGGCCCGTTACTTGCCGGCCCGTTACTTGCCGAGGATTTCCGCGGCGGCACGATCCAGGATCGCAGCGATGCGGCGGGCCTCGGCGGAGTCGCTGCCGTGCCGGGAGCGCAGCGCGCGCTTGAGATTGTGGCGGGCGCGGTGCAACTCGTCGGATGCACCCGCATCGAGATCGCCGACACCGGCAAAGGCCTCGCGCACCTCGTCCATGCGGCGACCGATCCGCGACAGCGCTTGCAGGATCGCGTCAGCGGTTGCGCGGTTCTCGGCGAGATGTGCCTCGCCCTGCGGCGTGATGCTGTAGAGCTTGCGGCCGCCATCCTGCGCGACGCTGCTGTGGCCGACCTCTTCGAGATAGGTCAGCGCCGGATAGATCACGCCCGGGCTCGGCGTGTAGAAGCCGTCGGACCGCTCCTCGATGATCTTGATCAGCTCGTAGCCATGGGCCGGCTTTTCGGTCAGCAACGCCAGGATCACCAACTGGAGGTCCTGCGAGGACAGCCGCCTGGCGCCGGGAAAGTCCCCGCCCGGGCCGCCGCCGAAGAAGCCATGTCCGCCGCGGCCGAAGCGGTGCCGTCCTCCGTGCCGGCCCATGGCGAAATGGGCGAAATGCCCAAAATGGAAGTCCCTGTGGTCGCGTCCGTGGTGCATATCGTACGTCCTTCTGTAAAATATATCTTACGATATAGCTTGCGATAGACCGACTGCAACCCACAAACCTGTGATCGGGCACTCTGGCGCCGGCGCAGGGCGAAAGACCGGCACCGCCGGCGCGGCGCTACTCGGCGGCTTCGCTGTGGGGGACGCCCTGCTCGACTTCGAGCTGAAGAATGTCGTTGAAGCGGTTGAAGGCCCCGCACAGCGCGATGCGCCAGGTCAGCTCGACGATCTGCGCCTCCGAAAAGTGTGCACGCAGGCGGGCGAAGATCTCGTCGCGGGTCTTGTTCCAGTTGTTGGTGACGGCGATGGAGTATTCAACGACGAGCTTGTCCAGCTCATCGAGCTCGGGATGATCCTTGTAGTCGACGAGGCGCGCGGCGCCCTGCTCCGACACGCCCTGCACCGCGAGCTTCGGCGCGTGGTGCGAGACGCAATAATCGCATTTGTTGAGCAGCGAGACCGTGACCAGCGCGAGCTCGAGATGGCGCTTCGACACCATGCCTTCGCTGGCGAGGTCGACCAGCAGCGACCACATGTGCTTGAAGATCGGCAGCCGATGCGCCATGACGCCGGCCTGGTTCTCGAACGCACCGTAGGTTGTCATCTTGTCCCACAGCGGTCTCAGCGCCTCCGGCAAATCGTCCCTGGTCTTGATCGAAACGCGCGACATGGCCTTCATCCCTGGTTGGAACCCGCATGCTGCCATAAAGGCTCGTCCCGCGTCTCGGTCGCGATCGCATGACACCCAAGACATTCGAAGCACGCTGCCTGCGCCTTCCCGCCGCCACCAAGGTCGTGCAGTGGGAAGGCACCTCCGTGTTCAAGGTCGGCGGCAAGATGTTCGCACTCGGCGGCGGCTTTGCCGCGGGCTCCGGCGGCTACATGTTCAAGGCCTCGGACATGGCTTATGGAATGCTGATCGAGCAAGGAATCGCGCGACCAGCGCCGTATCTTGCGCGCGCCAAATGGGTGCAGCTCGTCAGCAACAGCGCGCTGTCCGATGCCGAGCTCACGGCCTATCTCGTTCAGGCGCACGCGCTGATCGTTACGAAGCTCACGCGCAAGTCGCGCAAGGTGTTGGGACTGGAGTGAGCGCAAGCGCCGGTGCGCCGCGCCTCAAGATTTCTCTCCGGCCCTGGTGTTGCGCAGAAGATTGTCGCGCAGTCGGCTCACCGTCGTCTGCACCACCGGAAAATCGTCGCCGAGGCCGGTCGCCTCGATCACGGATTGGCCGAGGTCCTGCTCGATCAGTTTTCGTCCCGCCGGCGTCAGGCTCACCCGCACCTGCCGCTCGTCCGCGGGATCGCGGTGGCGTTTGAGGTACCCCATCTGCTCGAGCTTCTTCAGGATCGGCGTCAGCGTGTTGGATTCCAGGAACAGCTTCTCGCCCAGCGCGCTGACCGTCAGCTCGTCCTCGTCCGACAGCGCCACCAGGGCGATGTACTGGGTGTAGGTCAGCCCGACCTTGTCGAGGAGCGGCTTGTAGGCGCGGCCGAAGGCCAGATTGGCCGAATAGACGGCAAAGCACAGGAAATTCGACAGTTTTCGGCCTTTGCCGGCAGCTTTGGCATTACGGGCCATCGGAACCTCCGCAATTCGTGATCCGCCGACCGATATAAATCGTATCCGATTAAATCGGAAGAGCTTGACCGCCGACTGAGACGAGTTTATTTCACATCGCATCCGATTAGATCGGATACGATGCAAATCAATTTCGAAAGGATATCGTCATGTCATCCGCTGCGAAGCTTCTCTTCACGGGCAAGACCCACGTCACCTCCGGCGCCGACGGCGCCGCACGCTCCAGCGACGGCTCTCTCGACATCAAGCTGGCCCAGCCGCATCCGGCCGCCGAAAACCTGTTCGCCGCCGCATGGTCGGCCTGCTATCTCGGCGCGCTCGGACTCGCCGCGGCCCAGCGCAAGGTCAAGCTGCCGAGCGAGCCCTCGGTCGACACCGCGATCGACCTGAACAACGCCAATGGCGCCTTCTTCCTCCGCGCCCGGCTCGACGTCAGCGTGCCCGGTGTCGACCGCGCCGTGGCGCAGGAACTGATCGAGGCCGCCCACGGCATCTGCCCCTATTCCAAGGCGGTGCACGGCAACATCGAGGTGACCACGACCCTCGCCTGACCCTTCCCACCCGACGCGGACCGGCCGGACATCGGCCGGGCCCGCGCGGTGCCGACAATCGAGAGCTCACAAGGAGTCGACCATGAGCCACCGTTCGTTGCACGCCGTGCGCCTTCTCGCCAGCGCAGCCGTGCTCGCCACCAACCTTCTCACGCTGCCGGCAGCGGCGCAGCCGGCCGGTGTCACGCGCACCGACCTTCAGCGCCACGATCTCAGCGCGCCCGGGCGCGAGGCCGTGCAGGTGCGCGTAGACCTTGCCCCCGGCGCGGCGTTCGGCCGCCACACCCATCCCGGCGAAGAGATCATCTACGTGCTGGCGGGCGCCATCGCATACGACGTCGACGGCAAGCCGCCGGTGACGCTGAAGGCGGGCGACGTGTTGTTCATCCCCGCCGGAAGGGTGCATGCGGCGAAGAACGTCGGCCAGGACACCGCGAGCGAGCTTGCGACCTATATCGTCGAGAAGAACAGGCCGCTGCTGACGCCGGTGAAGTGAGACCGGCCGTTTCGATTGACACCCGCACGATGTCTGACTAAAGTCAGATATATGCTCGACCCCGTCTCCCGCGTCCGCCGCTTCAACCGTGCCGTGACCTCCGCCGTCGGCGCGCTCGACAATTCGTTCCTGGGACGCGGGCGGCCGCTCGGTGCAGCGCGCGTGCTCAATGCGATCGGGCATGGGCGCTCGGATGTCGCCGAGATCCGCGACTATCTCGGCCTCGACTCCGGACTGATGAGCCGGTTGCTCCGCAGCCTCGAGGACGAAGGCCTGGTCGAAACCACGACGCATGAGAACGATGCGCGCCGCCGTGTGGCGACGTTGACGCGGGCGGGCCGGCGCGAGTTCGCAGCCTACGAGGCGCTCTCGAATACGCAGGCCGAAGGCCTCCTGTCGCAACATTCGCAGCGCGAGGCGCTGCTGGCGGCGATGGACCTGATCGCCTCAGCGCTGACGCGCGAGCGGGTCACGCTGGACGAGATGGATCCGCAAAGCGAACAGGCCCGCCATTGTCTCGGCGCGTACTATGCCGAGCTCGGCCCGCTTCAAGCAGGGTTTTGACGTGTCGCTGTCGCGCGATCCCGATGCCAAAGACATGCGCCGGCCGCGCGGCACCTTCATCGTCGCGATGTCCGACACGCTCCCGATCGGCTGCGTCGGACTGAAGGGAACGGATCGCGGCTATGCCGAGATCAAGCGTCTCTGGGTCGCCCCCGCCGCGCGCGGATTGCGGCTCGGCCGGCGCCTGATGGACGCGGCCGAGGACGCCGCACGCGAGCTTGGCATCGCGCTGCTGCGGCTCGACACCAACAGTGCGCTCCCCGAAGCGGGCCAGCTCTACCGCACCACGGGCTGGACCGAGATCCCGCGCTTCAACGACGATCCCTACCCGGATCTATTCTTCGAAAAACGGCTGTGAGCTGAGCCACACCTCCTCTCCTCCGCGTTATCATCGAAGCCTTGGGAGCTTCGATATGACCAAAGACCACCTCGCCGGCATCTACCGCGATTACATCGCCTGCCTGAACCGGCAGGATTGGCCGGCGCTCGGGCAGTTCGTGCATGACGACGTCGCCCACAATGCGCGGCCACTCGGGCTGTCAGGCTATCGCGCGATGCTGGAGCGGGATTTTCGCGAGCTTCCGGACCTGCATTTCGACATCGAGCTGCTGATCTCCGATCCGCCCAACATTGCTGCCCGGCTGAAGTTCGACTGTTCGCCGGTCGGGACATTTCTGGGACTTGCCGTCAACGGGAAGCGCGTGTCCTTCTGCGAGAACGTGTTCTACGAGTTTCGCGAGGATAGGATTTGGCAGGTGTGGTCGGTGGTCGACAAGGCCGCGATCGAGGCGCAGCTGAAAGTGCCGTAGCCCGGATGAGCGCAGCGACATCCGGGATGCCACGAGCACTGTCCCGGGTGTCGCTTCGCTCATCCGGGCTACAAGATCACGCCGTCGCCGCCGCCGTCTCCCCTTGCGGCTTGGCAAACGGCCTGAAATTCATCGCCATCAGGAAGGCACCCAGGCCCATCGCCCAGGAGGCGATGTAGAGCCAGGCGTAGCTGGAGAACGCGTCGTAGATCAGGCCGCCGGCGAGCGGGCCGGTCGCCATGCCGAGGCTGCCGGCCATCGCCGTACCGCCGATCACCGTGCCCATCATGCGCAGCGGAAAGTTTTCGCGCACCAGCACGGCATAGAGCGGCATGGTGCCGGCATAGATGAATCCGAACACGGCGCCGACCGCGTAGAACGTCGCGAGCTGCTGCGCGAACACATAAGCGAGCGCGCCGAACGCCTGCAACAACAGGCCCGTCACCAACACACGCTTGGCGCCGAAGCGATCGCCGAGCAGCCCGAAGGCGATGCGGCCGCCCATGCCGGCAAAACCCTCGATGCTGTAGATCGTCACCGCCGCGATCAGCGGGATGCCGCAGCTCACGGCATAGCTGACGGTGTGGATGATCGGGCCGGAATGGGTGGCGCAGCAGAAGAAATTGGTGGCGAGCAGGATCATGAATTGCGGCGAGCGTAGCGCCTCCCCCATCGACATCTCCCCTTGCGGCCCGCCCTCGCCCATTGGTGCGGCCACGGCATGCGCGAGCGCGGGCGGACGGCGCACCAGGAACGAGACCGGGATCATGATGGCGCCGACCACCAGCGCCACGATCTGCATCGAGGTGCGCCAGTCGTGGCCGGAGACGAGCCAGGCCGCGAGCGGCGCCATCGTCATCGGCGCCATGCCCATGCCGGCCGACACCAGCGACACCGCAAGGCTGCGATGGGTGTCGAACCAGCCGGTGACGGTCGCCATCATCGGCGCGAAGATCGCCGCGCAGGAGGCGCCGACCAGCAGGCCGAACACGAACTGGAACGCCAGCAGCGAGGTCGCGTGGCTCGCGGCGAACAGGCTGAGCGACAGCACCGCTGATCCCGTCAGCACCACCGGCAGCGGCCCGAATTTGTCCGTCAGCGTGCCCCAGGCCATGCTGGTGAAAGCCATTGCCAGAAAGCCGATCGTCATCGCGCTGGAGATGCCTGTCACCGACCATCCGGTGTCTTTTGCGATCGGCTGCAAGAACACCGGGAGCGAAAACATGCCGCCGATCGCGACGCAGCCGAGCAAGCCGCCCGCGGCCACGATCACCCAGCGATAGGAGGAAGCGTTCATATTGGTCTCCCGTCAGGTCCGTCTGGGTGGAAGACGAATGGGAACCGCGCAGGCCGACAAGACAACGGTACTTTAATTTTCGCGCCATCAATTCCGATGGCCGCTTCGTGCACAAGGACGGCACGCCCTATCCGGACTCATTCGCCAGTCCGACGCGCCCGTCAAACAAAAATCTCGAAAACAACCCCATGCACAGTAGACGGCCCCTGCGGGATCAATGACTTACGATGCGCATCAACTGCAAGACCGCGATTTGACTCGTCGGGCAAAACACCGGCATCATGTCATGATCCCGCCACCGCTATCGTATCATCCCAACTGAGCTCGCTTGGCGCGCTGACGCCATTCGCCGACGGTGAGCCACACTGCAGAAACCAGGAAGTAGACCGCGCCGACCGCGGCATAGCCCGTGACAGTCGCGATCGTTGGAGACATCGGCGTCGTCGCCTGAAAGATGAAGAAGCCGCCGGCGAGTGCCGACTGGCCACCGCTGAGCACCATGGCCCATTGCGCTCCGTAACTTTTCCAGCGCCGGATCGCCGTTCCCAGCTGAAGCAACCCCGATAGAATCGCCCACATCCCGAAGACACCGAGCACCCAATTCATGCTCATCTGCAACGCGATGAGGACGGCGATCGTCGTCGCAAGGCTGACCACGACGTTCAGCACCTGCGTACGGTTTTGATTGAGCCCGCCGCTGCGCAAGCCATCCACGAAGTTGGCCGCGGCGTCCCATGCCGGATAGAGCGCGAGCAAGACGCCGGCGATCGCCGGGGACGACGGTCCGACGGCGAACGCAGCAACGACCCAGGCGATCGAGAACGCAGCTCGCAGGAAATAGTACTGCTTCAGCCATCGCTCGCGATCGGCCCGAACGAGATCCAGTTGATAATGCGCCACTTCGCTCTCCTTTACCTACTAGTTGGTAGTTTATACACGCAACAGATCACCCTCACCCGCAGCCTGCCCGCGGGCGTGTCGTCGTCTCGCCGAAATGTTTCAGTGCCTGGTCGACAGCCGCTCCAGCAGCGGAGCGGTAATCACGCCGAACATCTTCGGATCGCCATAGGCGCGCGCCGACAGCATCGCGCCGTGAATGGTGGCCATGAATCCTTCAGCTTCGACCTTGGCTGAGCTCGAGAGTTGAAGCCGTCCCTTCCGCTTGCCGCGCTCCATCACCGATGTCAGCCAGGACGCCAGCGAACGGAAGTGCGCGCGGACTTCGAGCGCCACCTCCTCCGGCAGGATCGGAAGCTCGCTGGCCAGCATTGCACCGACGCAGAATGGAGCCGTCGCATCCGCGATGCACGCCTCCCAGTAAGCGACGTAGCTTTTGAGCTGGTCGCGCGGATCAGGGACGTTGCGCTCCAGTGCCGCCAGTCCCGCCTCGGCTTCCGCGCGATAGCGCGACACGAGCGTGCGAACCAGATCGACCTTGCTCGCGAAATGATGGTGGATGCTCGGCTTGCGGATGCCGACGACGTCGGCGACGTCGGCGTAGCTGAAGCCGTTATAGCCGCCCGCGATGATCAGGGTGCGCGCGCAGGCCAGGATGTCGTCGGCGGTCGTGGAGACGTTGGTCATGGCCGATTAGCTACCTTCCAGTTGGTAGGGCGTCAAGAATGAGATGCTTCAACGATCCGTGAGTGGTAGGAGCCGTGCATGGCCATTCGCCCGATCGTTCGTTATCCCGACCGCCGCCTCGCAGCCCCTGCCCGTCCTGTCACGGCATTCGACGATGGCTTGCGCGAGCTCGCAGCCGACCTGCTCGAGACCATGCGCGCCGCGCCCGGCATCGGGATCACGGCGCCGCATATCGGCGTGCCCCTGCGGCTCGTCGTGCTCGAACTGGATGCCAAAGTCGGTCCGCAGACCTACGTCAACCCGGAGATCGAATGGGCCTCGCCCGAGATGATCCTGCACAAGGAAGGCAGCGTCTCGATGCCCGGCGTCAACGACGAGGTCCAGCGCCACGCCCGCGTGCGGATCAGCTATCAGGATCTCGACGGCAACATGCAAAGCGAGGAGTCCGACGGCCTGCGCGCCGTCTGCCACCAGCACGAGATCGACCAGCTTAACGGCATGTTCTGGATCCAGCGGTTGTCGCGGCTGAAGCGCGAGCGGCTTGTGAAGAAGTACGAGAAGATATCGCGCCCGTAGAGCGGATTAGCGACTTGTCCGCCGAAGCTCGAAGAGCGAAGGCGGAAGCGTAATCCGCCATCTTGAGCGCGGCGTGGTGAGAGATGGCGGATTACGCCTGCGGACTGGGCTTCGCGCAGCCGCTGGCTAATCCGCCCTACACTCGGACGATCGCAATCCCCGCCAGGATCAAATCGATGCCAGTAAGAAACTGCTCGCGGTCGTCGTGGTCGCGGAGCTGCGTCGCCATCTGACGCACGAAGGGATATTTCGCGGGGTCGAGTGCCGCCCACTTGCCCGCGACACCTGCGAGAAAGGCCGATCGGTCTGTTCCGGGGGCAACAAGGCGTGCGTTCGCGGCGTTCTGTCCTGCGACGCCGAGAATGTAATGCACGAGCGCTGAGGCGGAATCGAACTGCGCGGCCTCGGGCACGCCGAGCGCCTGGAGCCGCCCACCGACGCTCTCGATGATCTCCAGCATCGCGGGCCGCCACGGCTCGCGGAAGAGCTGGGCGCCGACCCAGGGATGGGCGTCGATCGCGTCGAACACGCCGAGCGCCACCGTGCGGATCGCCTCGCGCGGCTTTACGGCACCGGCCACCTCGCTCATGACACGCGCGATGACCTCGTCCGTCGCCGCAGCCAGCAGCTCGCTCTTGTCGGCGACGTGCCAGTAGATCGCCCCGCTCCCTGTCGCCAGATGCGCTGCGAGCGCGCGGACGGTCAGCGCGCCCTCGCCGCCGGCATCGAGGAGCTCGATCGCGGCCGCGATGATCCGCTGCCGGGAGAGTGCGTCGGTGCGCCGTTCAATTCGGTGGGTCTTCTTGGCCATGGACGCCAGCTTGACACGAATGGAACGCTGCTCCAATAGTCTGGAACACCGTTCCATTGCATTGGTGAAGGATCTCCGATGACGCCATCGGTCACGATTATCGGTGCAGGCCTCGGCGGCCTCACCCTCGCCCGCGTTCTCCACGTTCATGGCATTCCTGCCACCGTCTACGAAGCCGAGGCTTCGGCAATGGCGCGGACGCAGGGCGGGATGCTGGACATCCACGACGACAGCGGACAGCTGGCCCTCAAGGTAGCAGGCCTGTTCGACGAATTCCGCGGGCTCATCCACGAGGGCGGCCAGGCCTCACGTGTGCTCGACCGGAACGGCAGGGTGCTGCTCGATGAACCCGATGACGGCACGGGCGGACGACCTGAGGTGCCTCGGGGCGCTCTGCGGAATATCCTCCTGGAATCCCTTCCGCCGGAGATGATCCAATGGGGCAAGAAGCTCGCGCGTGTCGTCACGCGCGGCGGGCGGCATGAGTTGACATTCGCCGACGAGTCCAGCGTGAGCACGCAGCTGCTCGTGGGCGCGGATGGCGCATGGTCGAAGGTGCGACCGCTGGTGTCGGATGCGACGCCAGAATATGTCGGCACGTCGTTCATCGAAACTTATCTGCGCGACGCTGACCAGCGGCACGCCGCTGCGGCCGCAGCGGTCGGCGGCGGCGCGTTGTTCGCGAATGCACCCGGCAAGGGCATTTTTGCGCACCGCGAGCCGGACGGCGTGCTTCACGCCTATCTCGCGCTGAACCGCTCCGCCGAATGGATCGCCGCCATCGATTTTGCCGACATCCCCGCAGCGACGGCGCGCATCGCGGCCGAGTTCGACGGCTGGGCGCCTGATCTCACCGCGCTGATCACCGACGCCGATACACCGCCGGTGCTGCGCATGCTCCACGCGCTGCCGAATGACCATCGATGGGACCGCGTGGCCGGCGTGACGCTGCTGGGCGATGCCGCACACCTGATGCCGCCGGCCGGCGACGGCGCGAACCTCGCGATGCTCGATGGCGCCGAGCTCGGCAAGGCCATCGCCGCACGCCCCGACGATAGCGAAGCCGCGCTTGCGGCTTACGAGGATGCGATGTTCGCTCGCAGCCAGTCGGCCGCGGTGGGTGCTCACCAGATTTTGGAGCTCTGCCTTGGCGAGCATGCGCCATTCAGCCTGGTGGAGTTCTTCACCGGGATGCGCGAACGGAGTCCGTAGGGCGGGTTGGCGACTTGTCCGCCGAAGCTCGAAGAGCCAAGGCGGAAGCGTAATCCGCCGTCCATCAGCGCTCAGGCCCTCTTCCCGCCCCGTTTGGTGATTGGGGCGTTGCGGCGCTCACGTTTGCCGCGCGCGATTTCCGTCGCCAGCGCTTCGAGCTTCGGCTCCCAGAAATTCCGGAACCGGCCGATCCACGCATCCACCGCCCGAAGCCCGGCAGCATCGACCGAATAGAGCCGTCTCTGCGCCTCCGCCCGAACCGTCGCAAAGCCGCTCTCGCGCAGCACCTTGAGGTGCTGCGACACGGCGGCCTGCGTGATCCCGAACTCGGCCCCGATCACCTCGACGACCTCGCCGGACGTCATTTCGCCAGGCGCCAGCAGCTCGAGGATACGACGGCGCACGGGATCGGCGAGGACTTCGAAGACGTGCATCAGCTTCCTGTGCCTGGATGAGCGACGTCGGGCGGCATCTCGCCGCGATAGAACGCGATGGTGCGATCCGAGCGCTGCTTCGCCGTGTCGGGATCGACCCCGCTTGCGACATGCGCTGCGCGCCAATATTCGCCGCTAGTCGTCATGAAGTCCTTGCCTGCGGGAGAGCCCATCCACGCCTCGGCCGTCTCATGGTCGACCGATGCCCCGGTGGCAAGATATCGCTCCAGTCCCGCAATGGCGAGGTCCCAGCCAATACCCACCGCACCCGGGCCGAACTGATCCCAATGATCCTCGATGATCGCGGTGTGCTCCAGCGTCAAACGCGCCTGGCCCCGTTCAGCGGCCAGCCGGACGTCGATCCACGTCACCGCGCCGCCGAATTCCCACGTTGCTGCAAAATGGGTCGGAGGCGTGCACGCCGTGATGGTGCCGCCCGCGTTCCCCTTGAGCTGGTATCGTCCGCCGATCTGGAGGTCTCCCTCGACCGGCAAAAACCAGCGCGGAATGCGCTCCTTGCTCGTCACGGCGTCCCAGAGATCGTCGACGCTCGTCTCGTAAAGCCGTGTCAGCGTCACCGCGCTGGCCGCCTTCCCGTCTTTCTCAAGGTTCTTCACCGACCGTGTCACAAGCCCCAAAACCCTGGCCACGTCGATCTCCATTGCGTTTCTCCTTTTTATCGTTGAGCGCAAGATGAATATCGGCCAAGACTAATATAAGTCAATCCTTATATTCAGCGGATTGGCGAAGCCCAATCCGCCACCTTGAGCGCAACTTGGCGAGAGATGGCGGATTACGCCTACGCGATCATCGCGACCTACCCGCCCGCCATCAGCTCCTTCGCCACCGCCATGTACGCCGGCAGCGTCACGGGATCATTGGCGGCGTTGCCCGCGACCGGATGCGAGGCGTAGCGCGCGATCACCATCTCGGCCCTGGGATCGATGTAGATGCCCTGGCCGTGAACGCCGCGCGCCATGTAGGCGCCGTGCGCATTGTGCGTGACCCACCATTGATTGCGGTAGGACGCGCCCGGCAGCGTGGTGTAGCCGGCCGGCTTGAACTTTTCGGGGTCGCCACCGCGCGCGATGTCCTCGACCACCGATGATGGCACGATCTGGCGGCCGTTGAAGCGGCCGTGATTGCGGATCATCTCGCCGAAGCGGGCGAGATCGCGCAACGTGGTGGAGAGGCCGCCACCGCCGCTCTCGGTGCCGATGCGATCGACGTGATAATGCGCGTCCTCCTCCGCGCCCATGGGCGCCCAGATACGCTCGGAGAGCAGGTCGGACAACGTCATGCCGCTGGCGCGCCTGATGATCCAGGCCAGCACGTCGGAATTGACGGTCTTGTAGGCAAACGCCTTGCCGTGCTCGCCTTGCTTCTTCTGCGCCACGAGAAAATCGAAGATATTGGTCGCGCCCTCATAGTCCGGCGGGATCGGCGCCATGCCGTTGGCGCGCCGCAAGCCCCATACGGCGGAATTCTTGTCGGTATAGATCTCGGTGTATTCGAGCCCCGTGGTCATATCCATGGCCTCGTGCACGCGCGCATCACCGAACGCGCTGGCCTTCAGCTCCGGCACATAGTCGGTGATCGGCGCCTGCGGATCGATCTTGCCTTCGGCCATCAAAATGCCGGCGAGCGTGCCGGTGAACGATTTCGTCACCGACATCGCGATATGCGGCTTGTGCGGCTTCAACGCACCAAAATAGCGCTCATAGATCAGCTTGCCCCGATGCAGCACCGCGATGCCGTCGGTGTAGGTCTCCTCCAGCATTTTTGCGAAGGTCATGGGCCGACCGTCCATCGTGGTCGAGGCGACCGCGCCGATGTCATGGTCCGCGCGCGGAAGAGGTGACGCAGGCCCCGCCCCGCGCCAGACGTTCACCGTCGGCACCAGCTGGCGGATGTTGCTCCAGGCCCAGCGCAGCTCGGGGAAGCTGCGGAAGGAGCCGTCCTGGAAGGTGATGGTGCGATCGGGGGACGGAGGGAAGCCCTGCATCCAGCCGAGGGTTTCGGGGTTAGTTTGGGCAGCGGGCGACTGGCTAGAGGTGGGCACGACGGACATCGAGACGGGCTCCTGAGGCTGCGGCGCGAGTTCGTATCACGGGGAAGCATAGCCCGCAGCCCACGTTCGTGCTGAAGTGATGATGGTCAACGAGAAGCCGCGCCGGGCCAGCGATCGCGGCTAGTGCACACCCGCCCCGATCTCCGGGGCTTAAGACCCTGCAATCAGTCGATTCAAACTGCATTGCACTGCAAAATGTCAGATATCTCAGGAGAAAGCTCCCGAAAGGACGCGGAGGAGTTGACGACTCGCGATTTAGTAGAGTGTTCTGGACCTTACCCGCTAATGCTTTTCCTTTGGGTCTGGTTGGAGGCGATTTGTGCACGTACCCGATGCAGCCGTAGGCGCCATAACGGCGGCCCTCATTGCAGGGATCATATCCTTCCTCGGGCTGATTATTAGCAAAGAGCAGAAGACGTCTGAATTTCGACAGGCTTGGATTGACGCACTGCGTGCCGACCTAACGGCCTATCTCACGCAAGTTAACGCCATCAATGACGCGACAAAGGTCAGATATGCAGACCACGCAAAAAAGGTGGAAGCACTCCGACCATTGTACATTCCGCTGAATAACTCGACTTTCAACATTTTGCTGCGCGTAAACCCAGCGGAGCCCAAATCCAAGAAGCTCCTGAGTGCAATGGAAGCATTTAACGAACTTACTGCCGACGAAGCAAAACTCACTGCAGAAAATATTCGTGCCGTTGAGAACGAGTTTCTGACGTCATCGCAGATTTTACTTAAAGCCGAATGGCGTCGCGTGAAATCCGGGGAGTGGACATTCAGAGCGGCAAAGTGGCTCGCGGTGATAGTGGTTCTAATCTCTGCAGCAGCCGGTCTTTTCGTAGCATATCGAGCGCTCTGGCCGTGAATAAGTTCATGCAGAGCTCATCATCGCGATTAGCATTTCCCAAATCGGAACGCAGCGAACTGCGCGCACCTGGCAAACTCAATAATTTCGTGGACTCAAGCAAAGCATGGCAGAAGTAATTCCGTTTCGACTAAGGCTAACTGGCGACACTGCGGACCGACATCAGTTCCAAGGCTACGACGGTTATATGGCCCTCGCAGGGTTCGCTTGGACTTTAGCGCTTGTTACTAATTATGCGGAAACAGGGAAGATCCGGCAGCGCGGTGAATTTCTCGGCCGAAATGCTGTCCGGGCAAGCGCGCCGGCCGCGGGGAGCATAATCGCTGACTTTGCCGTTTGGCTTGAACAAAATCCTGCGCAGGTGCTTGGCATCGGCAGCGCGGTCGCCTCAGTATTCCTATACGATCTCGTGCGTCGCGTAATCGCACGGAACCTCGGAGATCACAATCTGTCCGAGACGCCCGAGTTCAAGCAGCTTCTAGCGAGGCGCGCGGGCGACGTGGAAGCACTGGTCGCAAAGGTTGAACCCGCAGTACGTCAGACTCATGCCGTCATCGGGAATGGCGCCAGAAAGATGCAAATCCTTGGTGGGCACAACATAATCAACACCTACGATGAACGAACACGAGACTACGTCAAACTAAACATCGAAGATGATCAGGAAATTGAGAGCGATTTCAGCGTCTCAGCATTTAACGTGAACTCTGGATACGGCTCGGTCTTTGATAATAGATTGGGTCGAACTGTACCAATCAGCATGTCTCGAGAAGTTCTTCGTAAAGTCAGCAATGTTTTTACGTGGGGGCTTGATCAGTATGCAAATAAGACTGGTGGCCGGATCGTCATGAAGTACACCCGCATTTTAGCGATGGACGGAACCCCCAAACGGTACGTCGTCCAATCCGCAAAGCGCATGACGCGACGTGATTGAGACAAAGGCATCCGGCGAATGGAATTTTGATCCACCTTCGCTTGACGCCGGCTACGGCCCCTTTTGCGGGAGACGTACCACGACGGTCCTCACGAACGGACTATGAGTCTCAAAACTGAAATCGCTTTCCCACTTCGGATCATCCACTGCGACATCGTGGGCGACAAAAATGACAAAGAGAAGCGCTCCAACATTAGCGTTATGTGCATAGAAGCTCGACAGACCTCCCAAGGTCTTTACAACATCGCTCTTCTTTCCAACACTATCGATAAACTTCATTTCGATGATCAGCTTACCATCGAAGAGGCTGAAATCAGATGACTTACTCTGCCCATCGTAGCGCACGGCGACCTCTTCTCTGCCAAGACCGGGCAGCCAGGGCTTAACCACCGTGAAGAAGAGATTCTGGCAGTCATACTCGGACGAAAGGTTAACGCTCCAACCCGACTTGGCGACGCCCTTCTGCCCAAGATCGGAGGGTTTAAAAGCCATGCGCCGGATCACATCGACGATTTGGCCAACCGCTTTGTCAAGTGTGTCACCGATGTACGGCTGGATCGGGAGGCCTCGGTCCTCCACCGTTTTTCGCTTCGTCGACCAGACCATGTCGGTCCAAGACGCATCTGGCATGACCGTCATTTTGAAGTCGATGCCCTTAGCAACATCAAAGGTCCAATCGCCCGTATCGCGAAAGGCAAAATCGACAAAGCCGCTTGGGCGCGTCCAAAGTAACGTCGCGTCGAGCTTACCCACCAACGCTGTGAAGTCTGCGGCGTGAACGGAACTGTCATTAGCTGCGCTTGTTGCCCGAGCTTCCGTGCACAGAAAAAAATCCAGGGCCGTGCAACGCTTAATCGCAAATGCCCTCAGCGCACTCAACTTTGTTGGTTTGTTTGGATCTGAGCGAACAATCAGGTCGCAATCCGACCGAAGGCTTCCTGTCCCGTACGCACGCGATCCGAATAGATAGATCTCGGAGATCGCCGACTCCTGCTGAACAAGCAACTCAATGTACTTCCGAAGGTTGTGCTTTGTAGCCAAGGTCGCTCTCTCAACAAACGTCGACTAGAGGCCGTTAATAAAGTCAGGCTTTGTTGTCCAAGCCTACTCCCACTCAATCGTCCCCGGCGGCTTGCTGGTCACGTCGTACACCACCCGGTTCACGCCCTTCACCTCGTTGATGATGCGCGTGGCGGTCTCGCCCAAAAACTTCATGTCGAACTGGTAGAAGTCCGCGGTCATGCCGTCGGTTGAGGTGACGGCGCGGAGGCCCACGACGTAGTCATATGTGCGGCCGTCGCCCATGACGCCCACCGTCTTGACGGGGAGCAGCACGGCGAAGGCCTGCCAGATGTCGTCGTAGAGGCCGTGCTTGCGGATCTGGTCGATGTAGACGGCATCGGCCTTGCGCAGGATGTCGAGCTTGTCGCGGGTGATGTCGCCGGGGCAGCGGATGGCGAGGCCCGGGCCCGGGAACGGGTGGCGGCCAACGAAGATTTCGGGCAGGCCGAGCTCGTAGCCGAGCTTGCGCACCTCGTCCTTGAACAGCTCGCGCAGGGGCTCGACGAGCTTCATGTTCATGCGCTCGGGCAGACCGCCGACATTGTGGTGCGACTTGATCGTCACCGAGGGGCCGCCGGTGAAGGAGACGCTCTCGATCACGTCGGGATACAGCGTGCCCTGCGCCAGGAAGTCGGCGCCGCCGATCTTCTTGGCCTCGGCTTCGAACACCTCGATGAAGAGGCGGCCGATGGTCTTGCGCTTGGTTTCAGGGTCGGTGACGCCTTCGAGCTCGCCGAGGAACTGCTTGGACGCGTCCACGTGCACGAGCGGGATGTTGTAGTGGTGGCGGAACAGATCCACCACGGTCTTCGCTTCATCGAGGCGCAGCATGCCGTGATCGACGAACACGCAGGTGAGCTGGTCGCCGATGGCCTCGTGGATCAGCACGGCCGCAACCGCTGAATCGACGCCGCCGGAGAGCCCGCAGAGCACCTTGCCCTTGCCGACCTGCGCGCGGATTTTTGCAATCTCCTCCTCGCGGAAGGCGCGCATGGTCCAGTCGCCGGTGAGGCCGGCGATCTTGCGCACGAAATTGCGGATGAGTTTCGCGCCGTCGGGCGTGTGCACCACTTCGGGGTGGAACATCAGGCCGTAGTACTTGCGCGCCTCGTCCTGGATGATTGCGAACGGCGCGTTCGGCGAGGTGCCGGCGACGGAGAAGCCCGGCGGCATCTTTGTGATGCGGTCGCCATGGCTCATCCAGACCTGGTTCTTGCCGCCGGGTGACCAGACGTCCTCGAACAGCCTGCTCGGCGCCTTCACCTCGACATCGGCGCGGCCGAATTCGCGGTGATGGCCGCCCTCGACGGTGCCGCCGAGCTGGGCCGCCATCGTCATCTGGCCGTAGCAGATGCCCATCACCGGCACGCCGGAATCGAAGATCGCTTGCGGGGCGCGGGGCGAGCCGGCCTCATGCACCGACTCGGGGCCGCCGGAGAGGATCACCGCCTTCGGCTTCATCGCGTCGAAGGCCGCCTCGGACTTGTTGAACGGGACGATCTCGCAATAGACGCCGTCCTCGCGCACGCGACGCGCGATCAGCTGCGTCACTTGGCTGCCGAAGTCGACGATGAGAATCTTGTCGTGCGCCGAGGCCACCGAGGGCGTCGACGCGGAGCGGTCGTTCTGTGCTGCTGTCATGGCCAGCAGATACGCGACGGCGCGACGGCCCGCAACCGCGCGGGCGCGCGCCCCACATCCTTCTTTGGGCATGGACAGCGGCCTCATACGTCAATATTATTGACCCAATTTGCGCAATGCGGATGATCCGATGAAACTCCCCGCCTCCGCCTTCACCGTCACCGACTGGAGCAAGGTCGAGACCACCACGCATCCCGGCGAGACCGGGCAGGCCAAGTGGCGGACGCTCAACATCGGCGATCTCAGGGTGCGGATGGTCGAGTATTCGCCGGGCTATCTCGCCGACCATTGGTGCGACCGCGGCCACGTGCTCTACGTGCTCGCAGGCGAGCTCGACAGCGAGCTGCGCGACGGGCGCAAGTTCAAGCTGACGGCGGGAATGAGCTACCAGGTCTCGGATTTCGGCGACGCCGCGCACCGGTCCTCGACGGTCACCGGCGCCACGCTCTTCATCGTAGATTGAGCTGCGCGAGCAGTTCATTTGCACTGCAAAATAGCAAAGTCGCGCGACGTCCCGGCTCACGGGTGGTGCCTTGAAGTGGCCTCAAATGCTCGCTATATTGTGATCATCGATACTTGGCCGAACGACTGGGCCGCTTCGCCTCGTCTAAGACAGGCGCGCACGCTTCAGATGATCTCTCCAAAACATCGACTCATCAGGGCTATGGGCGCAATTGTGCGTACCGGTCTGCGTGCGTATCCTCTCTAATTAACTAAAGGAAATTCCCATGGCTATGGGCACCGTGAAGTGGTTCAACACCCAAAAGGGTTATGGTTTCATCCAGCCGGACGACGGCCAGAAGGACGTGTTCGTGCACATCAGCGCTGTCGAGCGCGCTGGCCTCTCCTCCCTCAACGAGGGTCAGAAGGTCTCGTTCGACATCGTCGCCGACCGTCGCAGCGGCAAGTCGTCGGCTGACAATCTCCGCGTCGGCTAATCGCCCGCGCACCGGCGCTTCTGACCACGGACGTACCGGCAGAAGCGCTCGCTAATACAGGCCCCGCGACCGGGATTCGGTCCGCGGGGCTTTTGTATTTGGGCCGGAATGACAACGTCGATCAGTGGTGCCGTAGGGTGGGCAAAGCGAAGCGTGCCCACGTCTTCCATCACGGCCAGAGATGGTGGGCACGGCGCTTCGCGCCTTTGCCCACCCTACGAGACCTTTTTCAACACCGAGACGAAGAACCCGTCCGTGCCCGTCCGCCGCGGCGTCATCAGCCAGCCTTCCGCCGACTGCAGCGCGGCCTTTGCAAAATCCTCCGCCTTGTCCCAGAGCACGCTCGCGGTCTGCTCGGGCGGCACGACCGCGAATTCGCCATGGCGGCCAACGAACGCCCTCACCTGCTCGCCGTTCTCTTCCGCCAGCACCGAGCAGGTGATGTAGGCGATGCGGCCGCCGGCCTTCACCAGGGGAACCGCGCGCTCCAGCACCTCGGCCTGGTCGCGCAGGCGGATCTCCAGCGCGCCCGGCCGCATGCGCCATTTGGCGTCGGGGTTGCGACGCCAGGTTCCGGTTCCCGTGCACGGCGCGTCGATGACGACGAGATCGGCGGTGCCGCTGATGTCGGCCAGCGGATCGGCCTCGCCCTTGGGCGTGCGAACATCGGCATTGTGGACGCCGGCGCGCGAGAGGCGTTCGTGGATGGGGGCGAGTTGCCGCTTGTCGCTGTCGGTCGCGATCAGCCGGCCCTTGCCCTGCATCAGCGCGGCCAGCGCCAGCGTCTTGCCGCCGGCGCCGGCGCAGAGATCGATCACCTGCTCGCCGGGTTTTGCCGCCGTGAAGCTGGCCGCAAGCTGCGATCCCTCATCCTGCACTTCAACGCCGCCCTTGATGAAATCCTCCTCCGCCTGGATGCCGGGGTTGCGCGCATCGGCCGAAAGCTCGATGCGCAGGCCGTTTGCGGACCATGGCGTCGGTTTCGCGTGAAGATGAGCAAGCGCCTTCAGCACCTTGTCGCGATTGGATTTTAGCGTATTGACGCGCAAATCGAGCGGCGCCCGGCTCGCCATCGCGGCCGCCTCCGCGGCGCGATCCTCACCAAACACTTTTGCGAAATACGGGTCGAGCCATTCCGGATAATCGCCGACGATCGCAGCCGGCGCGTCCTTCAGCGAACGCGAGGCCAGCGCGGCCTGCTCGGCCTCGGTCAGCGGCGCCGGTGCAAACCGGCTGCCGTCGAACAACGCGCCCATGGTGGCCACGTCCATGTTGCGCTCCAGCCGGAGCATGCCGATCAGCCGCGCCCGCGCGGTGTCGGAATCCATCAGATGCGCGCTCGAGGCATAGCGGCGCAACACGTCCCAGACGAGGCCGGCGATCGCGGCGCGGTCGCCGGAGCCGGCGAAGCGGTGCGCGGTGCCCCACTCCTTCAGCGCCTTGGCCGCGGGCACGCGGTCCTTCTCGATGGTGTCGATCAGTTCGATGGCTGCGGACAGCCGGGCAGCGGGAGTCATTTGAATCTTTCAGTGAATCTTGCAGATCAGGATCGGCGAGTAACCGCCTAGATCAGCAGGAGCATTTTCAACGCGAAGTAGATCCACATCGCAAGCAGCACGAGCACGCCGGCGAGCCAGATCGTGGAGCGCCGGCCGAAATCGTTGGAAGAGACGAACACGCCGGCATGGACGAAGCGCGTCACCACGAACACCCAAGACATCAGCACGATGAAGAGATCGGCATGGCGCAAGGGGAGCGCAAGCGCGATCAGGGCGTAGAACAGCACCGGCAATTCGAACTGGTTGCGGTAGCAATTGGCGAATTGTGTGACGCCCTTCGGCCAGTTCGGCTCGCCGAGCGCAATGTCGCGGCTCTTGGTCTCGCCGGAGACGAGCGAGCGCCGGCGCGCCAGCGCCATGCCGATCAGCAGCGCGAAGGTGAGACCGACCTGCACGAACACAGGCAGCAAGACCATTTGAACGGACATCTGCGTTTTCCCATCCGGCGGCGGCCGCCGGACCCGTCCATTAGCCGCCGCTCCTCGTCCTGACAATCAACCAGTTGAACCGGTGTTCCCGATCCGGCGACCAACTGCCGACAGTTAAAGCGATTTTGCCCCCTCTGCGGGGCGCAAGGCGAGATAGCGCCATGACCACCCTGTCCAGCCTCTGGACCGAATCCGCGGACAACCAGCTCGGCATCCTGATGTCGGCGCTATCGGGTATCGCGGCGGCGCTCGCGGTCGCGCTGGCGATGACGGTGTACTTCCGGCTGAGCTACCGGAGCTGGCGCGACGTCGTCAGGCACGGCCTTGCCACGTTCGCCGCCATCGCCCTGTTCGCCTTTGCCGTCTACGACATGCGACATGCCGCGTCGGCCTATCTCGGCCTCAACCCGTCCAGGCCTGCCGTGGAATTCGAGATCCGCATGCCCAGGGAGATGCTGGCGGCCGTATCGGACACCCAGATCGAGCTGCACACCGACCGCAACCAGACCTTGGCGCTGGTCGGCGGGGTGCGCGAGCTCGGCGACGGACGCTCGGTGCTGCGCGGCGCCGTGGCGCTGAACCACCGCACCGCGGACCGCATGCTGGTCGTGAACCTGCCCGGCAAGGGCACGTTCGAATTCCGCCTCCGCCTGCCCGCCGAACCGCATCGCTCCGAGCAGTTCGGCCCCTGGCATCTCGCCGACCGTATCGCCTCGCCCGTCACGGGCACCGCCGCGCCGCAGGACGCCTACACGATCCGCTATCGCGTGCTTTAAACTTTGTTCGCTCGCTGATCGGGCACGCCGTCATCGTTCCGACGCGTGGCCGGGCCTATGATCAGCCCATGTCCGAATTTCGCCTCACGCAGATTTCCGACACGCATCTCGGCCGGCGCTTCCCCGGCCTGATCGCCAATTTCCAGGCGGTCAGCGCGCATATCGACGCCGACAGGCCCGACCTCGTCGTCAACACCGGCGACGTGTCGTTCGACGGCCCGACCAGCCGCGATGATGTCGAATTCGCCAAGGGCCTGCACGCCGCCCTGCCCGTTGCCTGCCGCTACATTCCCGGCAATCACGACATCGGCGACAATCCGACCGCGATCGGGCCTGCGCCGAAACCGCCGGTCGCGGAAGCACACCGCAAACAGTTCTGCGAGATCTTCGGCGAGGACCATTGGTCGTTCGAGGCCGCAGGCTGGCGCTTCATCGGCCTCAACTCGCTGGTGATGAACTCAGGGCTCGCCTTCGAGGCTGAGCAGTTCGACTGGCTGTCACAGGAGATCGCGCGCACCAATGGCAGGCCGGTCGCGCTGTTCGTGCACAAACCGCTGTTCCTTAACCTGCCGGACGACCCCGAAACACCGGAGACCTCGATCCGCTACGTGCCGCAGCCGGCACGCGCGCGGCTGATCGAGATGTTTGCGCGGGTCGATCTGCGCCTGATCGCCAGCGGGCACGTGCACCAGCGGCGCGACTTCACCTGGCGCCACACCCGCCACGTCTGGGCGCCGTCCGCCGGCTTCAAGATCAACGATTCGCGCCAGGATCGCATCGCGATCAAGGAAGTCGGGCTCGTGGAATACCGCTTCCGGCCGGACAGCTTTGAGGTCCGCCACGTCCGCGCAGCGGGCCAGGTCGATGTCGATATCGAAGAGCTGCTCGTCCAGATGGGCGGCGAGCACTAGCCCAATCCGCAGGCACCTCTCCTTACCTTGTTACCTCGCTGCTTCAAAAAAAGGCTCGCAAATGGCTAAATGAGCCTAATGACAACGTTGTCATTCCGACATATCGTTCCTTCCGCGGTCAGGGGCCGCTGCGGGAGCAACGATGCAGTTCTTATCCCCAAGGGATGGCCAACGTCTGTCAGCGACCATTCGGGGCATTCCCCTGGTCGATGGCCTGCCGATCGAGGAGATCGCCGGCCAGGATTGGCGGCCTTGCCGGGGCGACCTCGCCCTCCCCGCGCTCACGCTCGATGAAGCCGCCTTCGCCGTCAACCGCGACCTCTTCCTGCGCTGGTGCAAGGGCGCCGGCGTCACTGTCGCACCCCACGCCAAGACGCCAATGTCGCCCGAGCTCGCGCGCTCGCTGCGCGAGGCCGGCGCCTGGGGCACGACGGTTGCGACTATCCAGCAGGCCGCCGTGCTGCTTGCCCATGGCGAACGGCGGCTGCTGCTCGCCAACGAAATCGGCGGGCTCGCGGCCGGCCGGCGGCTCGGTGCGCTGCTGAGCGCCTATCCCGACGTCGAACTTCACGCCTTCGCGGATTCACCGGCGGCGGTGGTAGCACTCGCCGAGGCGGCGCGCGTTGCTGGCCGGAGCAAATTGTCCGTGCTGATCGAACTCGGCTCGGGCCGGGCCGGCGCACGCGACCGCGCGGCCGTCGAGGCCACGATGGCCGCGGTGCTCGCGGCCGACCGGCTCGTGCTCGGCGGCGTCGCCACTTACGAGGGCGCAGCCGCAACACCCGACGCCGGCGAGACCGCGCGCGCGATCGCGGCACTAATGGAGCGCACCATCGAGGCCTTTGCCCTGGTGCGCACCGCTGCCCCGGGCCTGCCGCTGATCATCAGCGCCGGGGGCTCCGCCTATTTCGACATCGTGGCGCACGCGCTTGCACCGGTCGCGCAGGCCGACGGCAACGCCACCGTCCTCCTCCGCTCCGGCGCGCTGTTCTTCGCCGATCACGGCGTCTATGCGCGCGCCTTTGCCGAACTCGACCGACGCGGCGGTCTGCTCATCGACGGCACGCTGCACGCGGCAGCCAAAAGTTTCCGCCCGGCGCTGACACTCTGGGCCGAAGTGCTGTCGCGGCCGCAAGCAGATCTTGCCATCGCGGGCTTCGGCATGCGCGATGCCTCCTTCGATCAGGGACTGCCGGTACCGCTGCGCGTCTTCCGCGACGGCGTCGAACAGCAGGGGCTGGCCGAGAGCCTGTCAGTCACGCGTCTCAACGACCAGCATGCGTTCGTGTCCGTGGCAGCCGAGAGCGCGCTCGCGGTCGGCGACGTCATCGCCTTCGGCATCTCGCATCCCTGCACCTGCCTCGACCGCTGGCGCGTGATCTTCGGCCTCGACGAGGCGGGCGTGGTGGCGCGCGCCCTCCCCACCCAGTTCGGCTGAGAGCGGGCACGCGATGAATTTCCTCCCGCTCTGGCGCTATCAGAACCAGCTCATCGACGGCGCCATCGTCACGCTGGAGCTGACGGTGATCTCGGCGGTGGCGGGGCTTCTGATCGGCATTGCCGGCGCAGTCGCGCTCAAGGGGCGCATGACACCGCTGCGCTGGCTGGTGCGCGGCTACATCGAGCTGTTCCGCAACACGCCGTCGCTGATCCAGATCTTCATCGTGTTCTTCGTGCTGCCGACCTTCGGATTGAAGATTCCGGCCTTCGAAGCGGCCTGCGTGGCCCTGTCGCTCTATTTCGGTGCCTATTCGATCGAGATCATCCGCGCCGGCCTCGACTCCATCCCGCGCAACCAGGTCGAAGCCGGCCAGTGCCTCGGGCTGTCGGGCTGGCAGGTGTTTCGCCACATCATCCTGCCGCCGGCGCTGCGCAATGCTTATCCGGCCGTGACCAGCCAGTTCGTGCTGCTGCTGCTCGGCACCTCGCTCGCTTCGCAAGTCGCAGCCGACGAGCTGTTCCACGTCGCCGGCTTCATCGAGAGCCGCACCTATCGCAGCTTCGAGGTCTATGCGGTGATCTGCGTCGTCTATTTCGCCATGGCGATGTCGTTCAAGGCGCTGTTCGCCGTCATCGGTCTGGCCGCCTTCCGCTGGCCGCGGCGGCGCTGAGGGCAGACGATGCGATCCTTCTCCCTCATCGATTTCGTCTCGCTCGTCGAAGCCATGCGCTGGACCGTCGCGCTGGTCGTGCTCGCGCTCGCCTTCGGCGCGCCGCTGGCCCTTGGCCTCGCCATGGGCCGCATCAGCCGCTTTGCCGGCCTGCGCTGGACCATGGCAGCGCTGATCCAGACCATCCAGAGCGTGCCGCTGCTCGGGCTATTGTTCTTCTTCTATTTCGGCATGCCGGTTTTCCTCGGCATCCAGGTGCCCGCGATCATCGCCGTCACCGTCGCCTACACGCTCTACACCGCCGCCTTCCTCGGCGAGATCTGGCGCGGCGGCCTGGAAGCCGTGAAGCAGGCGCAATGGGAGGCCGGTGCCTGCCTCGGCCTCTCCGCCTGGCAGCAGTTCCGCCACATCATCGCGCCGCAGGCGCTACGGCTGTCGCTGCCGCCGACCGTCGGCTTCCTGGTGCAGCTCATCAAGGGCACCTCGCTCGCCTCAATCCTCGGCTTCGTCGAGCTAGCCCGCGCCGGGCAGGTGGTGAGCGCGGCGACGTTCCAGCCGCTGCTCACCTACGCGCTGGTCGCTGCGATCTATTTCGCGCTGTGCCTGCCGCTCACGCTCTGGTCCCGTACTCTGGAGGCCCGCCTCGATGGCTCTCGTTGAAATCCGCGACGTGCACAAGACATTCGGCAAGACCGAGGTGCTCAAGGGCGTCTCGCTCGATGTCGAGGAAGGCGAGATCGTCACCATCATCGGCCGCTCCGGCTCGGGCAAGTCGACGCTGCTTCGCTGCATCAACGCGCTGGAGAGCGTCGACACCGGCGAGATCCGCGTCGAGGGCCAGAAGGTCCACGCCAGGATGCCTGACCTGAAGAAATTCCGTCAGCGCGTCGGCATTGTGTTCCAGGCCTTCAACCTGTTTCCGCATCTGAAAGTCGAGCGCAACATCACGCTGGCCCCGCTCCTTACCGGCCGCATCGACAAAGCGAAAGCACGTGCGCTGGCCGAGGATGTGCTCACCCGTGTCGGCCTTGCCGACAAGATCGATGCCTGGCCGGAGCAGCTCTCCGGCGGCCAGCAGCAGCGCGTCGCGATCGCGCGATGCCTCGCCATGGCCCCTCACCTGATGCTGTTCGACGAGGTGACCTCCGCGCTCGACCCCGAGCTCGTCGGCGAAGTGCTGAAGGTGATGGAGGCGATGGCCAAGCAAGGCATGACCATGATCCTCGTCACTCACGAGATGGGCTTTGCCCGCAACGTCGCCAATCGCATCGTCTTCATGCATCAGGGCCGCGTCTGGGAACAGGGCCCGCCGGCAAAGCTGTTCGCCAACCCTGAAACCCCCGAGCTCGCCAGCTTCATCGCCTCCGCGAAATGATCAACCAGCCATCCGTCACCAGGAGAGAGTCATGAGACAACTGAAGTCCCTCTTTGCGATCGCAGCCACCGCACTCGCCGTCATTGCTGCGCCTAACCTTGCTCACGCCGACAAGCTCCAGGACGTGCTCGGCTCCGGCAAGCTGCGCATCGGCATCCTGACCGACGCCGCGCCCTGGGGCTTCAAGGACGACAAGGGCGAGATCGCAGGTCTCGACGCCGACCTCGCCAAGCTGATCGCCGCCGACATGGGCGTGAAGCTCGAACTGGTCCCAGTCACCGGCGCCGCGCGTATCCCGAGCCTGCTCTCGGACAAGATCGACATTCTTATCGCGGGTCTCGGCGCCACGCCCGAGCGCGCCCAGCAGGTGATGTTCTCGCAGCCATATGCGGTGGTGAATCTCGGCGTCTACGGCGCCAAATCGATTCCGGCCGCCACCGGCAAGAAGCCCGACAATCTCGACGGCCGCAGCGTTGCGGTCGCCAAGGGTTCGACCCTCGACGTCTGGCTCACCGACAACGCGCCGAAGGTGAAGCTGGTGCGCTTCGAGGACACGCCGGCCGCGCTCGCCGCCTACCTCGCGGGACAGGCAGATACGTTCGCGGAGAACAGCGCCATCGCGCTGAAGGTGCAGGACCAGAACCCGACCAAGGAGGTCGAGCTGAAATTCCTCATCCGCCAGTCGCCGGCCCATGTCGGCGTGCGTCAGGGCGAGCAGAACCTGCTCAACTGGATCAACACCGACATCTTCTTCAACAAGCTCAACGGCAAGCTCGGCGCACTTCAGCTGAAATGGTTCAAGGAAGAGCAGACGCTGCCGACCCTGTAAGCTCGCACACGGCTCCCGCATCATACGGGAGCCGACCTTCACGAGGAGAATTGAGATGATCAAACGTTACGTCGTGGGTTCACGCATGAGCCAGGCCGTCGCCGCCGGCGGCATGGTGCACATCGCAGGCCAGGTCGCGGACGACCGCAAGGCCGGCATCGTGTCCCAGACCCAACAGGTGCTCGGCAAGATCGACGCCCTCCTGAAGGAGGCCGGCTCCGACCGCTCCAAGCTGATCGCGGTCAACGTCTTCCTGCCGCACATCACCGATTTCGACACCATGAACTCGGTCTACGACGCGTGGATCGATCCGGCCAATCCGCCGGCGCGCGCCTGCGTCGAGGCCCGCCTCGCCGATCCCGACCTGCGTGTCGAGATGACCGCGGTCGCCTTGCTCTAAAGACTCCGCTCTTCTTCCAACCTTCGGCCGGCGCCGGCGACGGCGCGGCCCCGAGGCAAGCCATGCATACCGGACTTTTCCACGAGATCGATTTCGGGAAGGACCAGAAATGGTCCGGCCATCTCGGCATTCCCTTCTCGATCGATCGCTCGCCCTACTTCCAGCTCAAGATCCCGATCTTCCGGATCAAGAACGGCGCGGGCCCAAAACTTCTCCTGATGGCCGGCAATCACGGCGACGAATATGAGGGCGAGATCACGCTGACGCGGCTGTATCGCAGACTCGATGCCGCCGCCGTGACGGGCGAGATCACCATCCTGCCCTTCGCCAATCTGCCGGCGGTGATGGCGGCGCGGCGCCGCTCGCCGCTCGACGAGGGCAATCTCAACCGCGCCTTTCCGGGCGATGCCTCGGGAACGCCGACGTTCCGCCTGGCGCACTTCCTGGAGCACGAGCTGTTCCCGCGGCACGATGTCGTCTTCGACATCCATTCCGGCGGCACCTCGATGGCGCATGTGCCTTGCGCGTTGATCGAGCGGCAGGGGCCGCCCGAGATGTTCGGCCACGCGCTGCGCCTGATGGAAGGGTTAGGAATGCCCTTCGCCTTCGTCGCCGAGAACGGCGCCACTGCGCCGACCTCGATGGCGGCGGCCGCACGTGCCGGCGCGATCGGACTCTCCGGCGAGTTTGGCGGCGGCGGTACCGTCACGCCGCAGACGATGGCGCTCACCGCACGCGCCGTCGACCGCCTGTTGCTGGCGCTCGGTCTCGTCCAGGCGCCCGTGCTGGGGCCGCATGCGCCGGTCGAGCGCGCCACCGAGCTGCTGGCGTTGCAAAGCCATGCCCAGGCGGTGTTCGCGACCCGTCGCGGCTGGTTCGAGCCTGCGGTCATGGTCGGCGCGCGCGTTGCGGCCGGCGACATCGCCGGCTGGTATCATGATTTCGAGCGCCCGGAGCTGGCCGAAGAGGTGCTGCGCTTCCCCGCCGACGGCATCGTGATCTCGCAGCGGCTGCACACCGACAGCCAGAGCGGCGACTGCCTGGTCCAGGTCGGCCGCGCGCTGTCGCGCGACGAGGTGCCGGCGCGCTGAACTTTGGAGGGCTGACCGACTTCGATTACTCTCGGGATTCGATGACCGATCCGGCAAAGCCGACCTATGACGACGTGGTGCGCATTCCGGCGCCGCCCGGCCGCAGCAGCGCGACCGGGCGTCCGCCGCGCATCGAGGAAGTGGCGGAGCGCGCCGGCGTCGCGCCGATCACGGTGTCGCGGGTGCTGCGCCATCCCGAGAAGGTCAATCGCGAGACGCGCGAGCGCATCCTCGAGGTGATTGAGGCGACCGGCTACGCCTCCAACCCACATGCGCGCGCGCTGCGCTCGGGCCGCTCCAACGTGGTGATGGCCTTCGTCTCCAACATCCTCAGCCAGCAGTTTGGGCTGGCGGTGCGCAGCTTCGCCGCCACGCTGGAGCCTGAGGGCTTCGAGGTGCTGGTCGGCCAGACCTCCTACTCCTATGCCAAGGAAGTGGCGATGATCCAGTCGCTGCGCGGCATCCGGCCGGCGGCCGTGATGTTTACGGGCGTGATCGAGCTCGAGGAGAATCGCGCCGCGCTTGCCGAGCTCGGCATTCCCGTGATCGAGACCTGGGCGTTTCCGCGCGATCCCATCGACATGCTGGTCGGCCTTCCGAATGCGGATGCCGGTGCGATGGCGGCGCGTCGGCTGGCCGAGGCCGGTCATCGCCGCGTCGCCTTCATCGGACGACGCAGCGGTCGTGGCGCGCTCCGCCGCGATGGCTTTCGTGCCGCAGCGGCGCAACTGGGTCTCGAGATCGTCCACGAGATCGGCCTCAGTGAGATCACGGGTCTCGTCGACGGCCGCGCCGCCTTCACTGCCCTGCTCGACCGCGGCGACAAGGTTGACGCCGTATTCTGCGCCAACGATCTGCTCGCAACCGGCGCATTGATCGAGGCCCGCGCTCGCGGCCTGTCGGTGCCGCGCGATCTTGCCCTGCTCGGCTTCGGCGACAATGATGTGGCCGATCAGATCACGCCGGGCCTCACCACCATCTCATTCGATGCGGCGGCTGTGGGGCGGATCGCGGGTGAATTGCTGCTGGCGCGCCTGTCCGGCACCCCGCTCGCCGAACAGCGGCTCGCGGTCGAGCTGTTCATGGTCGAGCGCGGCAGCGTCTGACCGTGCGGCTCAGGCAACGCCCTTCAAATCCTGCTGGATCGCAGCCAGCAACGATTCCAGCGCCGCGCTGTTGACCGGTTTGGCCTCGGTCTTCGCAGGCGGAACACTGGCATGCGAACCACCGGGCTGCGCAGCCCTGACCGGACGCTTCGGAAACGGCGGCGGAGGCGTCGGCATCAAGGGCTGGGTGAAAGCGCCCTCGTCTTCGCTATGCACGAATTTGCCGTGGATCACGTCGTCATGGCGACCCATGACGAACATCGCCGCCCAATAGCCGGCAGCCAAAAGGATTACGCAGAAAATACCGATCTCTAACATCGCAGCACCTAAAATATGCGCGATGATTCAATGCCTTCGCCCAGGCGTCAATGAACCGACGGTCACACCTGCGGGTTTTGCGGGCAAGTGTGGCCGATCGGTGACTCTTTGTTAACCATCGGTGTCCGGGGTGTGACGCCCGTGCAACAAGGCCTCAATCAGGCCTGCAACTAGAGCCCCGTTCCGGGGCTCTAGATTCTCGTTTGGCGCGTTTTCTTCACGCGAACCGGTACCCACTTCGCTTGAAAACGCTTTACGCCTTGTCCGGCCCCACCCGCACCAGCTGCTTGCCGAAATTGGCGCCCTTCAGGAGCCCCATGAAGGCGCCCGGCGCGCTCTCGAGGCCCTCGGTGACGAACTCCTTGTACTTGACCTTGCCGTCCCGCACCCAGCCGGACATGTCGCGCAGGAAGTCGCCGTGACGCGAGGCGAAGTCGGAGACGATGAAGCCGCGGAAGGTCAGCCGCTTGGTCAGGGTCGCGCGCATCATGCTCGCCGCCCATTTCGGCGGCTTGGCCTCGGTGTCGTTGTAATGGGCGATCAGGCCGCAGACCGGCACGCGCGCGAAGGGATTGAGCAGCGGGAACACCGCCTCGAACACGGCGCCGCCGACATTCTCGAAATAGACATCGATGCCCTTCGGGCAAGCGAACTTCAGCTTGGCCGCGAAATCGGTTTCACGATGATCGAGACATTCGTCGAAGCCGAGCTCCTTCACGACGTAGTCGCACTTGTCCTTGCCGCCGGCGATGCCGACCGCGCGTGCGCCCTTGATCTTCGCGATCTGGCCGACGGCCGAGCCGACCGCACCGGAGGCGCCGGCAACGACGACCGTCTCGCCTTCCTGCGGCTTGCCGATGTCGAGCAGGCCGGTATAGGCAGTCATGCCGGGCATGCCGAGCACGCCGATGGAGGTCGAGATCGGCCCGAGCTTCGGATCGACCTTGATCAAGCCCTTGCCGTTCGAGATCGCGTGCGACTGCCAGCCCGAACGAATCCGCACGATGTCGCCCTTGGCGAAATCAGGATTGTTGGAGGCCGCAACCTCGCTGACGGCCTCGCCTTCCATCACGCCGCCGATCGGCACCGGCGCGGCGTAGGACGGTCCCTCGCTCATGCGCCCGCGCATATAGGGATCGAGCGACAGCCAGACCGTGCGCAGCAGAACTTCACCTGCGCCGGGCGTCGGAATCGCGAATTCCTCGATGCGGAAATCAGACGGCTTTGGCTCGCCAACGGGACGCGCGGCCAGAACGATGCGTTTTGCTTGGGACATGATGGCTTCCTCCAATTGTCTTTCGACGCGAACGGAAGCGGAGGGAGCGATGCGCGTCAATACAAAAGCGGTGGAGGCCTCACACTCGCTGTCATCGCCCGACTTGATCGGGCGATCCAGTATTCCAGAGACAGTCGTTATTGAGCCGAGAAGCCGCGGCGTACTGGATGCCCCGCCTTCGCGGGGCATGACGGCGGTGTGTGGAGCGAACTAACCCCCGCCCGGATAGTTCGGGGCTTCGCGCGTGATGGTGACGTCGTGGACGTGGCTTTCGCGAAGGCCTGCGCCCGTGATGCGGACGAACTGGGCCTTGGCGTGCAGATCCTTCATGTCCTTGGCGCCGACATAGCCCATCGCGGCGCGGAGGCCGCCGGCGAGCTGGTGCATGACGTTGCCGACCGGGCCCTTGTAAGGCACCTGGCCCTCGATGCCTTCAGGCACGAGCTTGAGCGTGTCCTTGATGTCCTGCTGGAAGTAGCGGTCGGCAGATCCCCGCGCCATCGCGCCGACCGAGCCCATGCCGCGATAGGCCTTGTAGGAGCGGCCCTGCCACAGGAACACTTCGCCGGGCGTCTCGTCGGTGCCGGCGAGCAGCGAGCCGACCATCGCGATGTCGGCGCCGGCGGCGAGCGCTTTCGCAAGGTCGCCGGAGAACTTGATGCCGCCGTCGGCAATGACGGGAATGTCGGACTTCTTTGCGGCCTCGACCGCATCCATGATCGCGGTGAGCTGGGGCACGCCGACGCCGGCGACGATGCGCGTGGTGCAGATCGAGCCCGGGCCGATGCCGACCTTGATGCAGTCCGCGCCCGCGTCGATCAGCGCCTGGGCGCCCTCGGTGGTGGCGACGTTGCCGGCAACGACCTGCACGGAGTTGGACAGGCGCTTGATGCGGTTCACAGCATGCAGCACGTGGCGGGAATGGCCATGCGCGGTGTCGACGACGACGAGATCGACGCCGGCATCGATCAGCCGCTCTGTGCGCTCGAAACCGGTATCACCCACGGTGGTGGCGGCGGCGACGCGGAGGCGCCCCTGGGCGTCCTTGCAGGCGAGCGGATGGGCGACTGCCTTCTCCATATCCTTGACGGTGATCAGGCCGACGCAGCGATACTCCTCGTCGACCACGAGCAGCTTCTCGATGCGATGCTGGTGCAGCATCCGCCGCGCCTCGTCCTGGCTGACATTCTCGCGCACGGTGACGAGACCTTCGTGCGTCATCAGCTCGGAGACTTTTTGCCGGCGATCGGTCGCAAACCGCACGTCGCGGTTGGTGAGGATGCCGACCAGCTTGCCGGGCGTATTCTTGCCGGCGCCGGTGACGACGGGAATGCCGGAGATGCCGTGATCGCTCATCAGCTTGAGCGCATCGTCGAGCGTGGCCTCGGGGCTGATGGTGAGCGGGTTCACCACCATGCCCGACTCGTAGCGCTTGACCTGCCGCACCTGGGCAGCCTGCCCTTCCGGATCGAAATTGCGGTGGATGACGCCGAGGCCGCCGGCCTGCGCCATGGCGATCGCCATGCGGGCTTCGGTGACGGTGTCCATGGCGGAGGCCATGATCGGGATGTTGAGCGGGATGGCGCGGGTGACGCGGGAGCGGATGTCGACCTCGCCCGGCATGACGTCCGACAGGCCCGGCTTCAACAGCACGTCGTCGAACGTAAAGGCTTCGCGAATGCCTTGAAGTTGCACCGTGGCCATCTGCCAACTCCTTCCTGCGGCCCTGCCGCAAATAGCTATGGATGAGCGCCGCCCTCGGCGTACCTTGCGGCAACGCCGGAGAATCGGAGCCCATCGGTGGGGTTGACGCGGGTCGATAGCACGGCTGCGTGACGAATCAAAGCAAATCGCACCGCTGGCCAGCCATGCACAGGCATTTTAGGCAAATTCGGCGGGGAATGCCCGGCGCGCCGTCGTTCCCGGACGCGACGAAGTCGCGAGCCCGGACTGACGAGGGAGCGAGAGGCCGTGTCCCCTCAGCGAGCGCAGCCGGGGGTCACACCGTTGTTACGCAGGATTTAGGTGCTATGCACCGATCCACAATGGCCCCGGCCGGGTGGCGGTGATAAGCCGCGTTCTCGCCCTTCCTTCTGATTTTCATTACCAATCCGTCATGGTCGACAAGCAACGCGTCATCCCGCTGATCGTGGCCACCGCTCTCTTCATGGAGAACATGGACTCGACGGTGATCGCCACCTCGCTGCCGGCCATCGCGGCCGACATCGGCACGAGCCCGCTGACGCTCAAGCTTGCCATCACCTCCTACCTGCTGTCGCTCGCGGTGTTCATCCCGGCGAGCGGCTGGACCGCGGACCGCTTCGGCGCGCGGATGGTGTTTGCAATCGCGGTCGGCGTGTTCATGGTCGGCTCGGTCGGCTGCGCGCTCTCGACCTCGGTCACCGATTTCGTGTTCGCGCGCATCCTGCAAGGCATGGGCGGCGCGATGATGACGCCGGTCGGGCGCCTGGTGCTGCTGCGCTCGGTCGACAAGAGCGCGCTGGTCAACGCGATGGCATGGGTGACGGTCCCTGCCCTCATAGGCCCGGTGATCGGGCCGCCGCTCGGTGGCTTCATCACGACCTACGCCTCATGGCACTGGATCTTCCTGATCAACATCCCGATCGGGCTGCTCGGCATCTTCATGGCCTTGCGCTTCATCGATCCCATCAAGAGCGAGACGCAGGAGCCGTTCGATCTCTACGGCATGGTGCTCGCGGGCATCGGCCTCGCGGGCATTGCGTTCGGTCTCTCCGTGGCCGGGCTCAACCTGCTGCCCTGGAGCACGGTTGCGGCCCTGGTCGGCGGCGGCGCGATCTCGATGACGCTCTATGTCATGCACGCGCGGCGGACGGGATCGCCGGTGCTGGACTTCTCGCTGCTGAAGCTGCCGACGCTGCGCGCGGCCGTGCTCGGCGGCTTTCTGTTCCGCCTCGGCATCGGCGCGCTGCCGTTCCTGCTGCCGCTGTTGATGCAGATCGGCTTCGGCCTGTCGCCGTTCCATTCCGGCCTCGTCACCTTCGCCTCCTCGCTCGGCGCGATGGGGATGAAGACGCTGGCCGCGCGCATCATCCGCACCTTCGGCTTCCGCAATCTGATGACGGTGAATGCGATCGTCAGCGCGTTCTTCCTCGGAATCTGCGCGCTGTTCACGGTGACGACGCCGCTGCTCATCATCATGGTCATTCTGGTCGTCGGCGGCTTCTTCCGCTCGCTGGAGTTCACCGCGATCAACACGGTGGCCTATGCCGACGTCGAGACCGCGCAAATGAGCCGGGCCACGACGCTGGTCAGCGTCAACCAGCAGCTCGCGGTCTCCGCCGGCGTCGCGGTCGGCGCGGCCACGGTGGAGACGACGATGTGGCTGAGCCATGTCAGCGAGCTCAACGCCACCGTGTTCGCGCCCGCCTTCGTCGTGGTGGCGCTGACCTCGGCGGCCTCGAGCTGGTTCTTCTGGCAGATGCCCGCTGACGCCGGCAGCGAGATCTCGGGCCGCAAGGCGGTGGACATTTCCAGCCGCAAGGGTGCCGCGAAGAGCGCGGCCAGCGCCGCCGTCAAGACGGCGACGGAAGATACCCAGGACGTGCGGGACCAGCGGCTCGGGTGAATACCCGCTCCGTCATTCCGGGGCGATGCGCAGCATCGAGCCCGGAATCCATCGTGCTATTAAGGAGCGGGCATGTCGCGGCTGGCGTCGACATGTCAGCATTCGGCCAATCAGCTGCTGAGGCGCCGACTACAGCGCAAGGGCCGGTCACCTTCTCTTGTTCTGTTGCAAGTCTTGCGTGAGTTGCTCCAGATTTTTAGACGCGTCTCCAACGGTGCTCGCCGCATCCTTGAGCGGACCTGCCAACCCGCGCAGGAAGTCCGCGCCCTTGTCGTCCTGCGGAGCGGAGGCCAAACGCGCGCTCACGCCCTGGGTGAGTTCTTGCGCTCTCCTCAGGTCCTGTGAAACGAAGATCAGCCTGGAAAGATTGTCATTGAGGGCCAACGATCTTTGCGTCAAACTGGCGATCAATTCCTGCTGTTCAGATATTCTCGCCAGCAGCGGCGCGTTCGAGAACTTGTTTGCTCCCCAGGCCAGAAAAGCCACCAAGAGAATCATGCAGACGCCGCCGCTCGCGAACGATATCGTGCGATATTCGGCGGACTTCCCACTTTGTAGCAGCCAGTTCTGCACATGCAGGCCCGCCGCCGCGATGACCCAGCTGGCCAACAGGGCAAATCCAAAATAGGTTGCGTAACCGAGCCAGGGACTTCCGTCGTAGAGAAAGAATCCGCCGATTATTAAGGTCAGCAGCACGAGCGCCTGGCCGACGATGCTGAGGTTCTGCAGGCGCCGAAGCCAAACGCGGCCCGACCATTCGGAGTGCACTTGCCGGTACAATTTGTGCCAAGCGTCAACGGCCTCCTTCTTCCAATTGGCCTCAGGAGCAACAAGCTGCTCTATGGTCCGGAAGGCATAGTAGGCGAAGTCGCTGGAAAGGTACTTTTCATTTGGTATTTCCTTCAGCTGATAGGCCCTGATGCAATCGTAATCGGCGGGGATTACGCCGATCGTGCGGCCGCCGAAAAGTCCTCTCAGTCCGTCGGAAAAGGTTGTGTTCTCTGGAGGGAACGTCACCTTGTTGACGATGAACCCACTGAATTTGGCGCTTAGGTTTTTTGACGAGGCGAATTCCAAAATCGCCTTTTGAAAGCCGTGAACCTGATCGACCGATACCTTGTCCGCCTCGAGCACTATGACGTAGCGGTCGGCGATGACAGCTGGGATCGCACTGCTGAAGTCGTATCCCCCACGCGAGTCGATGATCACGTAGTCATACCGGAGGCGGAACACGTCGCACAACTCACGAAAGCGCTGAAGATACTTATCGATCGACACGTCCGCCGACGTAAAATCGCCGTCGGGACGGCCGCCGCGCCAGAGATCCTGGTTGGACAAGATTAGGTTGATTTCGGACCCGCGCATAACGCGCCGAGGATCGATCTTTGACGTGGGAATGTTCTTAAGAACGATCTCGGCTAGACAGTTCTCATCCTGAACGTCGATATCATGCACAGAACCGAGCAGATATAGAGACAGACCGCGCGTCGAAAAATCGGCGTCGATCGCGATGATCTTTTGGCCGGCTCTCGCGAGAAGATAAGCGGCCGTAGCCGACATAACAGTTTTGCCCGTCCCTCCCTTGGGGCTCACGAAAGCAATGACGGTACCGCGATGCGAGGATTCTGTGCCGGGCGGCGGGCCGTCAGATGATGTTTGCATCATTTCCGTTCCCCAGCAGGTCTGTCACGTCCCGTGCAATCGCTTGCACGAGAGGTCTCGCCTCCAGTGGCACGCTTATGCCTGGGGCTGTGGCGGGTGGAACACGCGCGACGGCCTCAGCAACGAAAGATGTTTCGGCCCTGTCAAGAATCTGCAGGTTCGTTGTTTTCGTGTATAATACAGGAACCCACCAGTCGAACGCGCTATACGGTTGCGTCCGAGAGACCGGTATTGCCCGAACGTAATTTCTCGCCTCGGTAAGGGCGAGATCCAATGTTGAATCTGCTATGGTGCTGAGGGTGGTCCCCAACATGATTTGAGCCGCGTGCGCATCAATCGGGGTCTGTGCACCGATAATGTAGCCGACAGATTTGCTTCGTCGCAGCGTCGAGCCGACGACACTGTTCGAGAAGTCCGTACCTTCATTTACCCAAGCGCTTTCACATGCGCAAAAGAAGCCCAGGCGCAGTGCTCGCTCGACGCCTCCAACGACACTCCATCCAGGACGCGGGTTCTCTGCGTAATTGTGAAAAAAGATGTTCTCCCGTATGGGATCGATGAACACTATATGCCCGATCCTGTCAGCGGAGACCTGACCGTGTCCGATGAAAATGAATCCGAGATTGTCCCCCTTGGCTTTGCGTATCGTGGTTCGATATTTGTCAAACGAAGCCGGATCGACGATCACGAATTTGACATCACGGGTTGAATTCGGCGGTGCGACCGTCCCGAAAAATCTGCCGCTAGGATTAGAAAGCACGAATATGAAATGCAGCGGCGGCTGTAGTGCAGGATAGTCGATCACCCGTGGATTGGGGCCATCCCCATCACAACGAAATACGGACCCACCTTGCGTCGTCGCAATGAAATTGTTCTCAGGGCTCTCCGGATCGCGCAGAACCTCCCATGGAAGCTTGAAGAGACGCTGCGGTAGATGAAGCGCAACGCGCGGCCCGCCTGCGACTGCAATCTTTTTGAATTCCCGATAGACATTGGGAGCCGCCCCGATAAAAGATCGGAACAGCTGCTCGCCGAGCTCCGAACACAGCCTGTCATGGCTCGGCAAGTCGATCTGCAGCCGGCCTAGACCGCGCTCGTAGAGGCTAGCAAGCTTCTCTCTGAAGTCGGCATCGTCCGGACACGCTACGGGCTCCCCGACATCATCCGCTCGGTCGACCCCTACGGAGAAATTCGCCTCTCCAAGGTCTCTGACATACAGATGAAAGACCCCCGACATTTGATGTCACCGCCGCTAAGTGTAACTCACCGTGCACCACTGATTCAGTCCACGCTTGAGCAGCCAGACCGACAAATAAATGACGATGGTCGACACGAAGAACGCAGGGTTGATTGCGGCTACGATGTTGCCAATCACGGATGACAGGGCCGAAATTCCGTCCGTTGTAAGGGCATGGTCCAACAGGCCTTTATAATCGGCTTTGAGTTCCTTTTTTTTGTGGTCGCAAAGCTCCTTGTGAACGGCCAACTTTAGCTTATGGAGCGAGTCCTTAGCCCAATCCGCTGGCCCCAAGTCCTGTCCCGCGACCGCGGCACCAACGCCCTGCGCAGCGAGATCGAGCCGATGTTCGATGCGATCCGTATCTTCCTTCAGTATCCCCGCCTTAGTGATCCTGGAAAGGGTAGCGTCAAAATCAGTTGGCAGACCCATCTTGGCGACTCCTCAACAAATAAAAACAAGAACGGCCACCAAAGCGTGAATGATACCATCTCTTCGCGCTCACAGGGAAAATTTCTGCATTGCCTGCTCGGCAATGTGGCACTCCAGCCTCCCGGTCGAAAAGGTCAGCTTGCAGTACCCAATTGAAACGGCGCCGGGAGCCGAATCTCCGACACAGGGCTTTATCGCCAAGCTGGTCTGCTGCTTTGACTTGCGCCAACGCAATATTTCAGTCGCTTCCAAAGCAAAGGGGCCATCGATGGAGCTGCACTAGTTTAGGATGAATTTGTGTTCTCGGCTTGGACCGCGTCCGGGGACTGCGCGCCGGGCGCACAGGCAGAAACAAGAGTGCATACAGATTGAACGAAGAAGGCAGTGTGCAAAGAGATAGGTGCGCGGCGCGCGAGGCGCACTTTTTAAGAACCCCCTATTTTGAACGGCGAAATGGCGCAGGAGTGCACAGAGCAATGGATTCCGGGCTCGCCTCTTCGAGGAGTTCCGGAATGACGAGGCTACTGCTGCGCCTCGCCCCGAAACCCCGTCGCCAGCACGTAGCGCTCCGACGAGTCCTGCCGGCTCGCCGCGGGCTTGACGTGACGCACCGTTGCAAAATCGCGCTTGAGCTGGGCGAGCAGATCTGCGTCGGCGCCACTCTGGAACGTCTTTGCGAGAAACGTACCGCCGGGCTTGAGCACGTCGCAGGCGAACGCGGCCGCCGTTTCGACCAGGCCGACGATGCGGAGCTGGTCGGTCTTGCGGTGGCCCGTGGTATTCGCGGCCATGTCCGACATCACGACATCGGCGCCGCCCCCGAGCATCGCCGTCAGCTTGTCCGGCGCGTCATTGTCCATGAAATCGAGCTGCGCAAAATCGACGCCGGGAATCTCCGGCATCTCCAGCAGATCGATGGCGACGACCTTGCCCTTGCCTTCCGTGGAGCCGACGCGCCTGGCGGCGATCTGACTCCAGCCGCCGGGCGCGGCGCCGAGGTCGATCACGGCCATACCGGGCTTCAGAAACCGGTGCTTGTCGTCGATCTCGAGCAGCTTGAATGCCGCGCGCGAGCGATAGCCCGCCGCCTTGGCCTTGGCGACGTAGGGATCGTTGAGCTGCCGCTCCAGCCACAGCTTGGACGAGAGCTTGCGCTTGCCGCCGGTCTTGACCTGGACGTGCAAGCGGCCGGTGGTGTCTTTCGCCATCTCACCAGCTCCTGAGCGCGCCGTCTTCGCGCATCATCTCGACCAGCATGCCCTCCCGCAGGCCGCGGTCGGCGACGCGCAGGCGCGGCAGCGGAAAGGCGCGGCGGATAGCATCGAGGATGGCGCAGCCGGCGAGCACCAGATCGGCGCGCTCGACGCTGATGCAGCTGTTGCCGGCGCGCTCCTCGTAGCTCATGCCGAGCAGCTTGCTGATGGTCGCGGTGATGTCGGAATCGTTCATCCAGATGCTGTCGATGCGGCGGCGGTCGTAGCGCGCGAGGTTGAGATGGATGCCGGCGAGCGTCGTCACCGTGCCCGACGTGCCGAGCAGATGCATGTCGGCGAGATCGCGGCCATGTTCCTCGGCGAACGGCGCGACGTGGTTGGCGACCTCCTGCTCCATGGCGGCATAGATCTCCGGCGTGACGTCGCGGCCGCCGAACTGCTCGGCCAGCGTCACGACGCCGAGCGGGATCGACATCCAGGCTTTGATGCGCGGCTCCGGATTCGCGGGATCGCGCTCGATCCGCACCAGCTCGGTCGAGCCGCCGCCAATGTCGAACAGGATCGCGCCCCTGCCCCTGGGGTCCACCAGCGGCGAGCAGCCGAGCACGGCGAGCGCGGCCTCGGTCTCGCGGTTGATCACCTCGAGCTCGATGCCGGTCTCGGCCGCGACGCGGCTGCGGAAACCTTCCGCATTCGAGGCCGCGCGGCAGGCTTCGGTCGCGATCAGCCGCAGGCGCTTGGCTTTGCGCAAATTGATCTTGTCGCGGCAGATGCCCAGCGCCGCGATGGCGCGCTCGATCGCGGCCTCGCTGATGCAGCCCGTCGCCGAGACGCCCTCGCCGAGCCGGATGATGCGCGAGAAGGAATCGACCACGCGAAAGCCGTCGTGGGTCGGACAGGCGATCAGCAGCCTGCAATTGTTGGTGCCGAGGTCCAGCGCCGCATAGACGCCGGTTCCCGCTTGCGCGGGGACGGCCGGTTCGGGGGCCAACGCCACCGCCGCCATCGACCCCTCCAGCTCACCGTGCGGCATATGGCCGTCGCGGAGCCGCGTGTGGTCATTCATACAAACTGTCTTTCCGCGGCCGGTCGGGCCGGTCTGGAATTGATTTTTCGCCTGAAACATTAGCAGCGCGGCGGGTATGCGCAACAACGCATCACATGGGACCATGCCCATTCGTGCGTTGTCGTGAACGGGGTGGTGGGTTATCTCAATGGGGTCCGGTCCCCCGCTGCCGCGAAAATGCGCAAATGCCGGCTTTTCAGGTCATTTCCATGCAAGAACACACCAAATCCTCCACGCTCGAAAACGCTATTGCACTGCAAAAATATGGCGTCGGGCAACCGGTCCGCCGCAAGGAAGACGACACGCTGGTGCGCGGCAAGGGCCGCTACACCGATGATTTCAACCTGCCCGGCCAGGCCCACGCCGTGGTCGTCCGTTCCACCCATGCCCATGGCATCATCCGCGGCGTCGGCACCGATGCCGCCAGGGCGATGCCGGGCGTGCTGGGGGTGTGGACCGGCAAGGACCTCGATGCCGCCGGCTACGGCCCCTTCACCTGCGGCCTGCCGCTGAAGAACCGCGACGGCTCGCCCCTGCTCCAGACCAACCGCCAGCCGCTCGCGACCGACAAGGTCCGCTTCGTCGGCGATCCCGTGGCCTTCGTGGTCGCGGACACGCTGGCGCAGGCGCGCGATGCGGCCGAAGCGGTCGAGCTCGACATCGAACCGCTGCCGGCGGTGACCGATCCCGAGGACGCCACCAAGCCCGGCGCGCCGCAGCTTTACGACCACATCCCGAACAACGTCGCGCTCGACTACCATTATGGCGACGTGGACAAGGTGAACGCGGCCTTCGCCAGCGCCGCCCATGTGACCAAGGTCGACATCGAGAATACCCGCGTCGCCGTGGTCTCGATGGAGCCGCGCGTCGGGCTCGCCTCCTACGACAAGAAGACCGAGCGCTACACGATCCAGATGCCGACGCAGGGCGTTGCGGGCAACCGCGCCAACCTCGCCAAAAACCTGAAAGTGCCGAACGAGAAGGTGCGTATCCTCACCGCCAATGTCGGCGGCTCCTTCGGCATGAAGAACGTCAACTATCCCGAATACATGTGCATCCTGTACGCGGCCAGGGAACTGGGGCGCCCGGTGAAGTGGCTCGACGAGCGCTCGACCGCCTTCCTCTCCGACAGCCACGGCCGTGCGCAGAAAATCCATGCCGAGCTGGCGCTCGATGCCGAAGGGCACTTCCTCGCGGCGAAGCTGTCCGGCTATGGCAATCTCGGCGCCTACATCACCGGTGTTGCGCCGGGGCCGCTATCGCTCAACACCGGCAAGAATTTTTCAAGCGTCTACCGCACGCCGCTGATGGCGGTCGACATCAAGACGGTGCTCACCAACACCACGCTGATGGGCGCCTATCGCGGCGCCGGCCGGCCCGAGGCGAATTACTACATGGAGCGCCTGATCGACCGCGCCGCCGACGAGATGGGCATCAATCGGCTGACGATGCGCAAGCGCAACTTCATCAAGCAGAACCAGATGCCGTTCGCCGCCTCATCCGGCGTCACCTATGACAGCGGCGACTTCCAGGCCGTCTTCAACAAGGCGCTCGACATCTCCGACCACGAGAACTTCGCCAAGCGCAAGAAGGAGAGCAAGAAGGCCGGCAAGCTGCGCGGCATCGCCGTCGGCTCCTATCTCGAGGTCACCGCGCCGCCGAGCCCCGAGCTCGGCAAGATCGTGTTCGACGCTGACGGCTCCGTGCAGCTCATCACCGGCACGCTCGATTACGGCCAGGGCCATGCCACGCCGTTCGCGCAGGTGCTGTGCGAGCAGCTCGGCGTTCCCTTCGAGAGCGTCAAGCTGGTGCAGGGCGACAGCGACATCGTCCACACCGGCAACGGCACCGGCGGTTCGCGCTCGATCACCGCGAGCGGCATGGCGATCGTGGGCGCCGCCAAGCTGGTCATCGAGAAAGGCAAGCGCGCCGCCGCGCATATGCTCGAAGCCTCCGAGGCCGACATCGAGTTCGCCGACGGCAGCTTTACGATCGCCGGCACCGACCGCAGCATCGACATCATGGAGCTCGCCAAGAAGCTGCATGACGGCAAGGTGCCGGAGGGCGTGCCTGACAGCCTCGACGTCGACCATACCAGCGAGCCGGTGCCCTCGGCGTTCCCGAACGGCTGCCACGTCGCCGAGGTCGAGATCGACCCCGACACCGGCGTGGTGCAGATCGTGCGCTACAGCGCCGTCAACGATTTCGGCACGGTGATCAACCCGCTGCTGGTCGCGGGTCAGCTTCATGGCGGCGTCGTCCAGGGCATCGGCCAGGCGCTGATGGAGCACATCCGCTATGACGAGAGCGGCCAGCCGATCACGGGCTCGCTGATGGACTACGCGCTGCCGCGCGCCGAGGACGTGCCGAACATGACGGTCGGCGATCACCCGGTGCCCGCCACGACCAATCCGCTCGGCAGCAAGGGCTGCGGCGAAGCCGGCTGCGCCGGCAGCCTGTCGACGGTGGTGAACGCGGTGGTCGACGCCCTCTCCGACTACGGCATCAAGCACATCGACATGCCTCTGACCCCGGAAAAGGTCTGGCGCGCGATCCAGGACGCAAAGGGCAAGGCCGCGTAGGGGTACCGTTTCGAACGAGATTACCTGATCGCCGTCTCCGCGGCGATCAGCTCTTGTCCCTCCGTGGTCGTGATCGTCAGCCGTATCTTGTCTCCGCCGCGGCCGCCGGCAAGCGCCGTCGAAATGCGATTTCCGTGGTTCGGATCAGCGCGCACGAACTCGCTGAACAGGGCCGTATCGCCCTGTTTCAACGTGACAAGCAACGGGATGGCCGGCTCAGCGCTGAAGAACTCGAGACTAGCGCGAGACGCCTCGGCCGAGAGATTGACCAGGATTTTCTCGTTCGCGTGCGTCACGTTGCTCATGCCGACGGTCGGGCTGTAAGTTTCCGGAATCGACACCTCACCGCGTGCGGGAAAGTCTGCATCGTGGAAAAACTGGTCTGACACGCCCGCCCACAATTCGACATACGGCCGCCACTCGTTCGGATCCTTCCGGGCGTCGGTTTCGGCGGTGAACGAGGCAAACCCCCACGTCCACATTTTCAAGCCCCGAGTGAGGCTATTGTCCGCGATGCGAATGATTCCTTCTGCGTTGTCATGGTTGATGACGCCCCAGAAATTCCCGCCCTGCATATCCGGAGCGGCATAGGCGATGCCCATCTTTGGCCAGTTCTTGAAGTAGCGCAGGCTTTCGAAGCGCCGCCTGCCGATCCCCGCGCTCTCGTCACCGTCTGCCAGATTGGCCGACCAGGCAGGCGTGGTGTAGGTCCGGATCGGCGCGATGATCTCGGCGCCGCCGGTTGCCCTCGGATGGTTCGGCTCCGATCCCGGAGCGAGCGTCGTGCAGGTCCAGTACTCGTATGGAACAGCCTTGTTGTTCGGATTCTTCAGCACCACGCGGGTATCGAGTGCCGCACGATCAGCCTTCAGCGTGACGTAGTAGCTCGCCTCGATGCCGGTCGCGGCCCTGAACTTGCCGGGTCGCGCGGAATAGTCGAAGTCATCCCGGAACGACATCACGACCGTGACTTCGTCGGCGACCTGCTTCACCACCCGGAAAGCCCACGGCTTCAGCCACGTCTTGCCGTGCTCGGCATCGGGGAACGTTGGGAAGATTCCGCCGTACACCATCAGCCAGTCGTAGTAGAAATTTCCGGCCTTCATCCCGTAGGGCACCCCGACCTCCGTTCGATAAAGCTGCTCGTGGCCGGTCGGCTTGTAGATCATGGAGAGGATGCGTCCCCCGAATTCGGGCACGAGCGTCACTTTCAGGTATCGGTTCTCGAGTACGTAGGACCTGAAACGGCGCTCGACGATCGTGTTCTTGTCGAGCGATCCGCTGACAAGGCCATTCTCGGCATCGGTGATGAACTTGACGGTGCTCCATGTCGTCGTCTGCTCGCTAAGCGACACGCGGTCGGGTATTGGCGAAGCGGCATGCACGACGCAAGGCGCATGGAGCGACAAAAGGACTGCTATTCCGAAACAAACGAGGGCGCGCAAGGAAGCCTGAACTGGCATTCAGGCCGCCGCCTGCTCACGCGGCTGGTAGATCGCGGTGTGCTGGCAATGCGCCAATGGCGTCGTGCCGTTGGCGACGACGAGCGCGTCGAACTCGACGAAGCGGTGGCCCTTCTTCTCGTAATTCGCGGTGACCTTTGCCCGCGCGGTGATCTCGTCGCCGGCGCGCGCGGCCGACAGCAGCTGCATGCGGCTGCCGACATGGATCCATGGACCAAGAATCGTGTTGTCGACGAGGACACGGTTCATCACGCGTTGGATCAGGCCGGGATGGCCGAGCCCCTCGCGCGCGAAGATCGGATCGGTCTCCCTGACATCAGTGAGATAGTCGGTCGCGTCCTGCCCGGCCCAGCGGCGGGGCGTCGTGCCCAGCCATTTGCCCATTTCGAACGTCGCCGGGCTGACCGGCTTGCGCTCGGCGACCGCAGGCACCTCGACATAGTCGCTCAATGACACCGCGGGCGTGGTCGTCGGCAGCACAGCCGTCCCCGTGGCGCAGAGCTCGGTGCGGCTGAACACCTCGATCGTCAGCAGGCCGTTGTGCTCGGTCGCGTCGATATCGGCGGTCTCGCCGTCATAAACCGGCTTGATGAAGCGGGCCTCGACCAGCCCGCGGGACAGGAAATCGCGGCCCCAGCGCGCCAACGGCACGTGCATCATGTAGGCGAAGACGTCGACGCCCGGGACCAGCCCGCCGGAGAAGCCGAAGCGGCGCGCCACCGTGTCGTCATGCATCTTGTTTTCGGATTGTTTTGCGGTGTTGTAGGCCTCGACGCGCCAGGTTTCGAGCCGGTTCGGCATGGCTTGGCTTTCCCCAAATTCTTGTTGTTTCGGGCCGATCGTAGGCCCTGAGGAACCAGGGTCAATCCCCTCGCCTTTGCGGCCCGAATGGGGTACCACGCGGCGAATGACTGACACCCCCACCCGCATCTATGTCGACGCCGACGCCTGCCCGGTGAAGGACGAGATCTACCGCGTCGCGCTCCGGCACGGCGTGCCCGTGAGCGTGGTCGCCGGCAATTTCATCCGCGTGCCGCAGGATCCGATGATCGAGCGCATCGCCGCAGGCAGCGGCATGGACGCCGCTGACGACTGGATCGCCGAGCGCGCCCGGCCCGGCGACGTGGTCGTAACCTCCGACATTCCGCTGGCAAGCCGCTGCGTCAAAGCCGGCGCCGACGTGATCGCACCGAACGGCAAACCGTTCACCGAGGAGTCGATCGGGATGACGCTGGCGGTGCGCAACCTGATGACGGATCTGCGCTCGGCCGGCGAGGTCACCGGCGGCCCGCGATCGTTCGCCCCGCGCGACCGCTCGGCCTTCCTCTCGGCGCTCGACCAGACGCTGCGCCGGATCCAGCGCCGCCGCGCAGATCAGCCCGCAACGAACCAAGGCTGACCATGGCGCCGCCGCTGATCCAACTGAAAGACATCAAGCTGACCTTTGGCGGCACGCCGCTGCTGTCAGGCGTCGAGCTCAACGTTGCGCCATCCGAGCGCGTCTGCCTGATCGGCCGCAACGGCTCCGGCAAGTCGACGCTGCTGAAGATCGCGGCCGGCCTCGTCGAGCCCGACGGCGGCACGCGGTTCGTGCAGCCCGGCGCGACCGTCCGCTATCTGCCGCAGGAGCCGGATTTCGGCGAGCACAAGACCACGCTCGCCTACGTCGAAGCTGGACTGGCGCCGGGCGACGATCCGTACCAGGCGCGCTATCTGGTGGAGCAGCTCGGGCTCACCGGCAACGAGAACCCGGCCAATGTCTCCGGCGGCGAGGCCCGCCGTGCCGCGCTGGCACGGGTGCTGGCGCCCTCGCCCGACATTTTGCTGCTGGACGAGCCGACCAACCATCTCGATCTCTCCACCATTGAATGGCTGGAAAAGGAGCTCGACTCCAGGCGCAGTGCGCTCGTGATCATCAGCCACGACCGCCGCTTCCTGACCAATCTCTCGCGCTCGACCGCATGGCTCGACCGCGGCAAGATCAAGCAGATCGACCGCGGCTTTGCCTCGTTCGAGACCTGGCGCGATGAAGTGCTCGCGGAAGAAGAGCGCGACCAGCACAAGCTCGACCGCAAGATCGTCGACGAGGAGCACTGGCTGCGCCACGGCGTCTCCGGCCGTCGCAAGCGCAACGTCAAGCGGCTCGGCAATCTGCATGCGCTGCGCGACCAGCGGCGCAATTATCGCGGCACGGCCGGGACCGCCAGTCTCGCCGCCGCCGAAGCGGAGCAATCCGGCAAGCTGGTGATCGAGGCCAAGGGCGTCACCAAGGCCTATGGCGAGCGCAAGATCGTCGAGAATTTCTCGACCCGCATCCAGCGCGGCGACCGGCTCGGCATCGTCGGACCGAACGGTGCCGGCAAGACCACGCTGGTCAATCTGCTCACCGGCGGCGCGCAGCCCGATTCCGGCATTGTGCGGCTGGGGGCCAATCTGGAGATAGCGACCCTCGATCAGCACCGCGAAAGCCTCGATCCCAAATCGACGCTGGCCGAAGCGCTGACCGGCGGTCGCGGCGACCAGATCATGGTCGGCGGCAAGCCGAAGCATGTCGTCGGCTACATGAAGGACTTCCTGTTCGCGCAGGAGCAGCGCGGTACGCCGGTGGAAGTGCTCTCGGGCGGCGAGCGCGGCCGGCTGATGCTGGCGCGCGCGCTGGCAAAGCCCTCGAACCTCCTCGTGCTGGACGAACCGACCAACGATCTCGACCTCGAAACGCTCGACGTGCTCGAGGACATGCTCGGCGATTACGAGGGTACGGTCATCCTGATCAGCCATGACCGCGACTTCCTCGATCGTATCGTCACCTCGGTGATCGCGCCCGAGGGCAACGGCAAATGGACCGAATATGCCGGCGGCTACAGCGACATGCTGACCCAGCGCGGTGCCGACCTGAAGCGTGAGACGGCGAAGACGCAAGCCGCCCCGGCGGAGAAGAAAGAGGAGCGCGCCGCGGCGCCCGCGTCCGCTTCCAAGCGAAAGCTGAGCTTCAACGAGAAGCACGCGCTGGAAACGCTGCCGAAGAAGATGGAAACGTTGCATGCCGATATCGCCAAGCTGCAACGCGTGCTCGACGATCCCAACCTCTACGCCAAGGACCGCAAGACATTCGACGACACGTCCGCTGCCATCGCCAAGGCGCACGAGGAACTGTCCGCGTCCGAAGAGCGCTGGCTCGAACTTGAAATGCTCCGCGAAGAAATTGAACAGGCATAACCCATGACAACCACCCTCGCCGCAAAGATCGCCCGTGAGTACGGCACGCCCTGCGCCGTCATCGACATGGACAAGGTCGAACGCAACATCGCGCGCATACAGAAGGCCTGCGACGATGCCGGCGTCGCCAACCGTCCGCACATCAAGACGCACAAGAACCCGACCATCGCTAAGATGCAGGTCGCGGCGGGCGCCAAGGGCATCACCTGCCAGAAGCTCGGCGAAGCCGAGATCATGGCCAATGCCGGCATCGACGACATCCTCATCAGCTACAATCTCCTGGGCGAAGAGAAGATGGCGCGTCTCGGCGCGCTTCAGGCGAAGGCCAACATGACGGTGGCCGCCGACAATTCCACCGTCGTCGCCGGTCTGCCCAAGGCCGCCGCGGCGTCGGGCCGTCCGCTCTCGGTCGTCGTCGAATGCGACACCGGGCGCAAGCGCGCGGGCGTCGAGACGCCGGCCGAAGCGATTGCGCTGGCGCGTGAGATCGCCGGATCCAAGGGGCTCGAATTCGCGGGCTTCATGATGTACCCGACCGAAACCGGCTGGGCGGATGCACAGAAATTCTACGATGAAGCGCTGGCCGGCGTACGCGCGCACGGGCTCGATGCAAAGATCGTCTCGACCGGCGGCACGCCGAACCTGAAGAATCTCGGCAAGCTCAAGGGCGGCACCGAGCATCGCTTCGGCACCTATATCTACAACGACCGCATGCAGGTCGCGGCCGGCTCCGCCACCTGGGACGACTGCGCGCTCCACATCTATTCGACGGTGGTGAGCCGCGCCGCGCCCGAGCGCGGCATCCTCGATGCAGGCTCGAAGACGCTGACGACCGACACCGGCGGGCTCGACGGCCACGGCCTGATCCTGGAACATCCCGAAGCCAAGATCGCCAAATTCGCCGAGGAACACGGTTTTCTCGACCTCTCCCGCAGCAACACGCGGCCCAACGTCGGCGACGTGGTGCGGATCGTGCCCAACCACGTCTGCGTCGTCGTCAACATGATGGACGAGGTGGTGATGGTGCGCGGCGAGGAGATCATCGGCACGCTGCCGGTCGCGGCACGCGGGAAGTTGAGGTAGGGGCGCGGTGCTCCCACAGCCGTCATTGCGAGGAGCAAAGCGACGAAGCAATCCAGACTATCTCCGCGGAGGGATCTTGGATTGCTTCGCTGCGCTCGCAATGACGGTGTTTAGCGGTTGAGCCACTTCACCACACCCCGACCCGCGGCAGTCCCCGTCGCAAACGACGCCTGCAGCAGATAGCCGCCGGTCGGCGCTTCCCAGTCCAGCATCTCGCCCGCGGCGAACACGCCGGGCAGCTTGCGGATCATGAAGTCGGCGTCGAGCTCATCGAAGGCAATCCCGCCCGCGGTCGAGATGGCGCGATCGATCGGGGCGACGCCGGTGAGCTGAACCGGAATGGCGTTCACCAGCTGGGCGAGCTCTGCCGGCGAAAGCGCCGCCAGCGTGCGGCCGGATGCAATGGCCGCTTCCTGCATCAGGCCGATGCCGACCGGCGACAATTGCGCCGCCTTGCGCAGAAAATTCGCCAGCGATTGCTTGCCGCGCGTGCCCGACAGGCGCGTGGTCAGCGCGGCGGCATCGAGGTCGGGCCGCAACGCGATCGAAAGTCGCGCCTGCCCGATCCCCAGCACCGCCTCGCGCAGCTCCGCCGACAGCGCATAGATCGCGCCGCCTTCGATGCCGCTTCGGGTAATCATCGCCTCGCCGCGCACCGTGTGCGCGCCGACCGTCAGCGCCACGCCCTTGAGCGGCTGGCCCTCGAACCGATCGCGTAACACATCGGACCATGCGACCGTGAAGCCGGAATTGGCCGGCCGGAGCTTTGAGATGGCAACGCCCCTTGCGGCGAGATAATCGACCCACGCGCCATCCGAGCCGAGCCGCGGCCAGCTTGCGCCGCCAAGTGCGAGCACCGTCGCGCCGGCCGCGATGGCCCGCGCGCCATCTGGCGTTTGAAACTGAAGCCGCCCCTCGCCGTCCCAGCCGGTCCAGCGATGACGGAAGGCAAAGCGCACCCCGGCGGCATCGAGCCGGCGCAGCCAGGCGCGCAACAAGGGCGAGGCCTTGAATGCCTTTGGAAACACCCGCCCGCTGGTGCCGACGAAGGTCGGCTCGCCAAGGGCCTCGCTCCAGGCCCGCAAGCCGTCCGGCGAAAAGGCCTCGATCGCCGCCTGCAGCTTCGGTGCCGCCTCGCGATAGCGCGCCATGAATTGCGGCAGCGGCTCGCTGTGGGTGAGGTTGAGACCGCCGCGGCCGGCCATCAGGAACTTTCGGCCCGCGGACGGCATGGCGTCATACACGGTGACGCGGGCACCGCCCTGCGCCAGCACCTCCGCCGCCATCAGCCCGGCGGGACCGGCGCCGATGACGGCGACGGCTGTCAGAGCTTGATCCCCGCCCGTGCCGCGGCCTGGGCCACGTATTTCTGCGTCTGCTCGAACGCGCCTTGCAGCGCCTTGGCCTTCGACATGTCGCTGATCTCTTCGAAATGTGCAGCAACCGCGTCCGGCGTCCACTCAGCTTCCGGCAGGTTGATGCCTTCGCTCTCCAGGATCTTGATCACGGCAAACGATCCTGCACCGGCGCCCATGATGGTGCGGGTCGGCGCGTCCTCGCTCAGCATGTACTCGACCGCGGGCGTGATCGCGTTCGGCTTCATCAGCTGCAGCGCCTGCGGCGGCAGCAGCTCTTCGGTCATGCGGGTCGCCGCCGTCGGCGAGATGATGTTGACGCGGATGTTGTTCTTGCGGCCCTCCTCGGCCAGCACGTTCATCAGACCGACCATGCCGGATTTCGCCGCGCCGTAATTGGCCTGGCCGAAATTGCCGTAGAGGCCGGAGGACGACGTGGTCAGCACGATGCGACCGTAATTGCGATCGCGCATGCCGGCCCAGGCCGCCTTGCAGCAATAGAAGGTGCCGACGAGGTGCACGTCGAGCACCTTCTGGAAATCGGCCGCTTCCATCTTGCCGAACGACTTGTCGCGCAAAATGCCGGCATTGGCGCACATCAGATCGACGCTGCCCCATTCCTTGGTGGCGCGCGCGACCATGGCGGTGACCTGTTCGAAATTGGAGACGTCGGCGCCGTCGGCCATCGCGGTGCCACCGGCCTTGCGGATCTCCTCGACCACGGCTTCGGCCGGCGACAGCGAGCCGCCGCTGCCGTCACGCGCGCCTCCGAAATCGTTGACGACGACTTTTGCGCCGCGGCTGGCCAGCCCCAGCGCATGCGCGCGTCCGAGGCCATTACCCGCGCCGGTGACGATGGCGACGCGTCCGTCGAACCTGATTGCCATGAGTGAAATTCCTGCTTCTTCTTCCTGCTCCCATTGTGGGAGAAGGTGGCGCGAAGCGCCGGATGAGGGGTTGTCTCTGCGAGCGAGTCCGCGGAGAGAGACCCCTCACCCGGCTTCGCTCCGCGAAGCCACCCTCTCCCACAGGGGGAGAGGGTGAGAAGGCTCCGCGCGAGATTTGGACAGCTTTTGAGCAGTGCTGAACGGCCGGGTCAAGCCCGGCCATGACGGCCCTGTTCAGGCGAAATAGATCAGGCCCAGCCACTCCGCGACCAGCGCGGGCTTGTCCTCGCCTTCGATCTCCACGGTGACGTTGGTGCGGGACTGCAATTCGTTGGGCTTGCGCAGCTTGGCTTCCGCCAGCACGAAACGGCCGCGAACGCGTTTTCCCGAGCGCACCGGCGAGATGAAGCGCAGCTTGTCGAAACCGTAATTGACGCCCATCGTGGTGCCTGCGATCACCGGCATCACCTCGTAGGACATGATCGACAGCAGCGACATCGTGAGAAAGCCGTGCGCGATGGTGGTGCCGAACGCGGTCTCTTTCTTGGCGCGCTCGGGATCGACATGGATGAACTGGTGATCCTCGATCACGTCGGCATAGGTGTCGATGCGGGGCTGATCGACCAGGTGCCACGACGACACGCCGATCTCCTTGCCGACCATGGCCTGATAGGCTTCCAGGGAAATCGGCGGCTTCTTCCAGACTTCGTTCACTTAGGCCTCACTCCGTGTTTTCGGCAGCTCCGGAAAATCCTCCTCACGGAATTCCCGGCCGCGCAGCGGATCGTTGCGATCATCGTCGCGTTCGAGCCTGCGTAGCTGCACCCGGCGGATTTTTCCAGAGATCGTCTTCGGCAGTTCGGTGACGATTTCAAGGCGTCGGATCCGCTTGAACGGCGCAAGGCGCGTGTGCAGATGCTGGAAAATCGACAGCGCCGTCGCCGGCGAGCGCTCCGCGCCCGAAGTCAGCAGCACGAAGGCCTTGGGGATCGCGAGCCGGATCGGATCGGGGCTCGGCACCACGGCGGCCTCGGCGACGAGCTCGTGCTCCAGCAGCACGCTCTCCAGCTCGAACGGGCTGATGCGATAGTCGGAGGACTTGAAGACGTCGTCGGAACGGCCGACGAAGGTGAGATAGCCGTCCTCGTCCTCGAACACGACGTCGCCGCTGCGATAAAGCTCGCCTTCCGCGCCCGACAACTTGCCGTCGTCGCCCTGATAGCCCTGCATCAGGCCGGCGGGGCGGTCAGCGCCCAGCACCAGCGCGACCTCGCCCTCCTTCGCCGGATGGCCGTCGGCATCGCTGACCTGCACGCGATAGCCCGGCAGCGGGCGGCCCATCGAGCCGACCTTGATCTTCTGACCCGGCGAGTTGCCCGCGAGCGCGGTGGTTTCGGTCTGGCCGTAGCCGTCGCGGATGGTGAGGCCCCAGGCGGCCTGCACCTGGTCGATCACTTCAGGATTGAGCGGCTCGCCGGCGCCGCAGACCTCGCGCAAGGCCACCTTGAACGATGCAAGGTTCTCCTGGATGAACAGCCGCCACACCGTCGGCGGCGCGCACAGCGTGGTGACGCCGCAGCGGCCGATGGTGGCAAGCAGGCCCTTGGCATCGAAGCGCGGCTGGTTGACGACGAACACGGTCGCGCCGGCATTCCACGGCGCGAAGAAGCAGCTCCAGGCGTGCTTGGCCCAGCCGGGCGAAGAGATGTTGAGATGGACGTCGCCGGGCTTCAGCCCGATCCAGTACATGGTCGAGAGGTGGCCGACGGGATAGCTGCGCTGGCTGTGCCGCACCAGTTTTGGTTTGGCCGTCGTGCCCGAGGTGAAATAGAGCAGCATCGGGTCGTCGGCGTTGGTCGGGCCGTCGGCCGCAAAACTCTCAGGCGCCTTCGCCGCCTCGTCATAGGCAAGCCAGCCATCGGAGGCCGCGCCGACGACGATGCGGACGATGTTCCCGGCACCGAGGCTTGCGAATTTCGCGACCTGGTCTTCGGCAGCCACCACCACCTTCGCCTTGCCGCGATCGAGCCGATCGCGAAGTTCCTCGGCAGTGAGCAGCGTGGTCGCGGGGATCACGACGACGCCGAGCTTCATCGCAGCCAGCATCGTCTCCCACAGCGGAACCACGTTGCCGAGCAGCAGCAGGAGATGGTCGCCGCGCTTCAGGCCCTGTGCGCGGAGGAAGTTGGCGACCTGATTGGAGCGCTGCGACAGCGCCGCGAAGGACAGTTTTGTCTGCTTGTCCTGGGCGGCATCGACGATCCAGAGCGCGGGCTGGTCCTTAGTTTCCGCATTCGTCGCCAACTCGGCGTCGAACCAGTCAAGCGCCCAGTTGAAGGGAACCGGATCGGGCCAGCGGAAACCTTTGACCGCGGTCTCGTAGTCCGTGCGGTGATGAAGCAGAAACGCGCGCGCTTCCTGAAATGTCGTCATGGTCAGAGCCCGTCGAATTGACCTTCGAGCGTAGCCCGGATGGAGCGAAGCGCAATCCGAGCCGGCTACGCCCTTCGACGAAGCTGTCCCGGATTTCGCTTCGCTCCATCCGGGCTACGAAGCCTCGCTATTTTCCAGCGAGGCCGCGAACGTGCTTGATAATTCCGGAAAAATCCACCCCGCCCTGCCCGGCTGCGTCGAAAGACTGATAGATCTCCTGCGCATGCTTGCCGAGCGGCGTCGCCGCGCCAGCGGCCTTGGCAGCGTCCTGCGCCAGGGTCAGATCTTTCACCATCAGCGCCGAGGCAAAACCCGGCTTGTAGTCGTTGTTGGCCGGCGAGGTCGGCACCGGGCCCGGAACCGGGCAATAGGTCGTCAGCGACCAGCACTGGCCCGATGAGGTCGAGGCGACGTCGAACAGCGCCTGGTGCGAGAGGCCGAGCTTCTCGCCGAGCGCAAACGCCTCGCTCACCGCGATCATGGAGATGCCGAGGATCATGTTGTTGCAGATCTTTGCCGCCTGCCCCGCGCCGGCGCCGCCGCAATGGACGATCTTCTTGCCCATCTTCTCCAGCACGGGCTTGGCCGCCGCGAACGCGTTCTCCTCGCCGCCGCACATGAAGGTGAGCGTCGCGCCCTTGGCGCCGCCGGTGCCACCGGAGACCGGCGCGTCAACCGAGAGAATGCCGTTCTTGGCTGCGAGCGCGTGGGCCTGCCGCGCGCTCTCGACGTCGATGGTGGAGGAGTCGATGATCAGCGCGCCCTTGCTCATGGCGGGAACGACCTCGCTCCAGACGCCCAGCACATGCTTGCCTGCGGGGAGCATGGTGACGACGACATCGGCGCCCTTCACCGCGGCGGGCGCACTGTCGGCAATGCCGGCGCCGTCCGCCTTGGCTTGCGCGCGCGAGGCTTCGACGAGGTCGAAGGCGACGACCTTGTGGCCGGCCTTGACCAGGTTGGCGGCCATCGGGCCGCCCATGTTGCCGAGACCGATGAATGCGATCGTGGCCATCTTCGTTTCCTCCGCTTGGCGTTGTTAGTTGAACTTCAGCTCATCAGTACCGATCCCGGCGAGATACGGCGCAAGCATCTCCGGCGTGACATCCTCGATGCGTGGCGGCGACCAGGTCGGATTGCGGTCCTTGTCGATCACGGCCGCGCGGACGCCCTCGCGGAAATCGTCGCTGCGGAAGACTTCCCGCGCGGCGCGATATTCGCACACCAGACACTCTTCCAGGCTCGACGCCGTGCGCGCCAGCCGCAACAGCTTCAGCGTCACCACCATGCCGCGCGGAGATTTTTCGTTGAGTGTCTTCAGCGTGGCCAGCGCGAATTCGGAGCCGTCGCGCTTGAGCGCGGCGACGATATCCTCCATGCGGTCGAAGCCGAACAATGCGTCGATAGCAGGCTCATTTGCGGCGACGGGCCCCGCGGTCTCGCCCGTCGCATAGCCGTTGACGAGCTTGGTGACCTCGGCCGCAGTCACGTCGGGACGAACCTTGGTCAGCGCCTCGCGCAGCTCGGGCCATTTGGCCGCCGGCACCACGGCGTCCGCGAATTTCGCGTGGATCGCATCGGGGCCGTTCATGGTCTGGCCGGTCAGGCCAAAGTAAGTGCCGATCTCGCCGGGCGAGCGCGATAGCAGCCAGGTGCCGCCAACGTCAGGGAAAAAGCCCAGCCCGACCTCGGGCATCGCGAGCTTGGTTCGATCCGTCACGACACGATGGCTTGCGTGGCCTGATAGCCCTACGCCGCCCCCCATCACGAGACCATCCATGAATGCGACGTACGGCTTCGGGTACTTCGCGATCCGCGCATTCATGATGTATTCCTGGCGCCAGAACCGCGCGCCGAGATCACCGCCTTCGCGCGAGCTCTCCCAGAGGCCGCGGATATCGCCGCCAGCGCAAAGCCCGCGTTCGCCGGAGCCTTCCAGGATGATGACGGCCACTTCCGGATCGCTCTCGAACTTATCGAGCGCCGCGTCTATGCCGATGGACATCTCCAGCGTCATGGCATTGATCGCCTTGGGACGGTTGAGGCGGATTACGCCCGCCGCGCCCTCGCGGCGGACGATGAGATCGCCCTCTTCCACTGAACTCATCGCGCGCCCTCGATCAGTTTGCGCGCCACGATGAGCCGCATGATTTCATTGGTGCCTTCGAGGATCTGGTGCACGCGCAGGTCGCGCACGATCTTCTCGATGCCGTATTCACTGAGGTAACCGTAGCCGCCATGAAGCTGCAGCGCGTGGTTGGCGACCTCGAAACCGACATCGGTGCCGAAGCGTTTTGCCATCGCGCACAGCATGGTGGCGTCAGGATCCTTGCGGTCCAGCGCGGCGGCGGCACGCCACAGGAAGGTGCGCGCGGCCTCCAGCTCGATCGCCATGTCGGCCAGGCGGAATTGCAGCGCCTGGAATTCGTCGAGACGTTTTCCAAACGCCTTGCGTTCCTTCATGTAGGAACGCGCCTTGTCGAGCGCCGTCTGTGCGCCGCCGAGCGAGCACGCCGTGATGTTGAGACGGCCGCCGTCGAGGCCGGCCATCGCGATCTTGAAGCCGACGCCCTCCTCGCCGAGGCGGTTGGCGACCGGCACGCGGGCGTTCTCGAAGATCACGGCGCGGGTTGGCTGCGCGTTCCAGCCCATCTTGCGTTCATTGGCGCCGAACGACACGCCCGGCGTCTTGCCATCGATGACGAGGGTCGAAATGCCGCCCGGGCCATCGCCGCCGGTGCGCACCATCGCGACCAGAAGGTCGGTGCCGCCGGCGCCCGAGATGAACTGCTTCTGGCCGTTGAGCACGTAATGATCGCCGTCGCGCACGGCGCGGGTGCGCAGGGCTGCCGCGTCGGAGCCGGCACCCGGCTCGGTCAGGCAGTAGCTCGCGATCAGCTCCATGATGCAGAGCTTTGGCAGCCATGTGTGGCGCTGGGTGTCGCTGCCATAGGCATCGATCATCCAGCTCGCCATGTTGTGGATGGAGATGAAGGCCGAAGTCGTCGGGCAGCCCGTCGCCAGCGCTTCGAAGATCAGCGCCGCGTCGAACCGCGTCATGGCGGAGCCGCCGACATCCTCGCGGATGTAGATGCCGCCCATGCCGAGCGTCGCGGCTTCGCGCATCACGTCGACGGGGAAATGCTTTTCCTCGTCCCAGCGCAACGCGTGCGGCGCGATCTTTTCCGCCGCAAACGCCAACGCCATGTCGCGAACCGCGACCTGATCCTCGTTCAGAGCGAATTGCATCCCGGCCTCGCTCCTGAGAGGACTACTTCATCAGCGGGATCGAGAACTCCGCACCTTCCTTGACGCCGGACGGCCAGCGCGAGGTCACCGTCTTGGTCTTGGTGTAGAAGCGGACCGAGTCCGGGCCGTGCTGGTTGAGATCGCCGAAGCCCGACTTCTTCCAGCCGCCGAAGGTGTAATAGGCGATCGGCACCGGGATCGGCACGTTGACGCCGACCATGCCGACATTGACCTTGGCCGCGAAGTCGCGCGCGGCGTCGCCGTCGCGGGTGAAGATCGCAACACCGTTGCCATAGTCATGGTCGGACGGCAGCGCCAGCGCCTCCTTGTAGTCGTGCGCACGCACGACCGAGAGCACCGGGCCAAAGATCTCTTCCTTGTAGATCCGCATGTCCTTGGTGACGTTGTCGAACAGCGAACCGCCGAGATAGAAGCCGTTCTCGTAGCCCTGCATCTTGAAGCCGCGGCCGTCGACGGCGAGCGTCGCGCCTTCCTTGATGCCAATGTCGATGTAGCTCTTGACCTTCTCGACCGCCTCGCGGGTCACCAGCGGACCGTAATCGGCCGACGGATCGATCGAGGTGCCGATCTTGAGCGACTCGACGCGCGGGATCAGCTTTTCCATCAGCCGGTCGGCGGTGGACTTGCCGACGGGGACGGCGACGGAGACGGCCATGCAGCGCTCGCCGGCCGAGCCGTAGCCGGCACCGATCAGCGCGTCGACGGCCTGGTCCATGTCCGCGTCGGGCATGATGATGGCGTGGTTCTTGGCGCCGCCGAAACACTGGCAGCGTTTGCCGGTCTGTGCCGCGCGCTCATAGATGTATTGCGCGATCGGCGTGGAGCCGACGAAGCCCACGGCCTTGATATCGGGATCGTCGAGGATGGCGTCGACCGCTTCCTTGTCGCCGTTGACGACGTTGAGGATACCGGCCGGCAGGCCCGCCTCGATCATCAGCTCGGCGAGCAGCATCGGCACGCCGGGGTCGCGCTCGGACGGCTTCAGAATGAAGGCATTGCCGCAGGCGATGGCGGGGGCGAACTTCCACATCGGGATCATCGCCGGGAAGTTGAACGGCGTGATGCCGGCGACGACGCCGAGCGCCTGGCGCATGGAATAGATGTCGATGCCGGGGCCGGCGCCTTCGGTGTACTCGCCCTTCATCAGATGCGGGATGCCGCAGGCGAACTCCGCGACTTCGAGGCCGCGCTGAATGTCGCCCTTGGCGTCCGGCACGGTCTTGCCGTGCTCGCGGGCGAGCAGCTCGGCGAGCTTGTCGTAGTCACGCTGCACCAGCTCGACGAACTTCATCATCACGCGGGCGCGGCGCTGCGGGTTGGTCGCGGCCCATTCCGGCTGGGCGGCACGGGCGTTCTCGATGGCGGCCCGGACCTCGGCCTTGGACGCCAGTGCGACCTTGGCCTGGACGTCACCGGTCATCGGCTCGAAGACGTCCGCCGTCCGGCCCGACGTGCCCTTCACTTCCTTGCCACCGATGAAATGTCCGACTGAACGCATGGAATGATCTCCTTGAGGCCGAGCTTGAACGCTTTGACAAATCCTATCGACCTGCATTTATTGGGATTCAAGTCTGAGATAATGCACCATAGATGTGCGAAAATGCTGGATCAAGGTCACATCGATTGGGACGACTTCCGCTTCGTGCTGGCCATCGTTCGGGGCGGCTCGGTGTCGGCTGCGGCAAAACAGCTCGGGGTCGACCATGCCACGGTGATCCGCCGCGTGGACCGGCTGGAGAAGCACCTTTCGGCCAAGCTGTTTGACCGGCGCAAGACCGGCTATCTCCTCACGGAGGCCGGCCAGCGCGTCGCCGACAGCGCCGAAACGATGGAATCGACCATCGTCGCCAACCAGGAGCAGGTCGGCGGCTCCGTGGCACGGCTGACCGGCACGGTCCGGATCGGTGCGCCCGACGGGTTCGGCACCGCCTTCCTGGCGCCGCGGCTGGCGCCGTTCGCCGACCGCTACCCGGATCTCGACCTGCAACTTGTGGCCACCGCGCGGCTGTTCAGCCTCTCCAAGCGCGAGGCCGATATCGCCATCAGCCTGACCATGCCGAAGGAAGGCCGCATCGTCGGGCGCAAGCTGCTCGACTATCGGCTCGGGCTTTATGCGGCGCCGGCCTATCTCGAACGTTTCCCCGAGATCACGTCGCGCGAGGTGCTGCCGCAGCATCGCTTCGTCGGCTATATCGAGGAACTGCTGTTCACGCCGGAGCTCGACTATCTGCCGCAGGTGTCGCCGCGGATCTCTGCGCGCCTGCGCAGCGCCAATCTGATCGCGCAGCTCAACGCCACGCTCGCGGGCTTCGGCATCGCCGTGCTGCCGCATTTCATGGCGAGCGATTATCCGCAGCTCGTGGCGGTGCTGCCCGAGGAAATCTCGATCACGCGGACATTCTGGATGCTGATGCACGCAGACAGCAAAGACCTCGCGCGGATCAGGGCTGTCGCGGATTACATCTCGGAGATTGTCGAGCGCGAGCGGGCGTTGTTTGCGGGGCGGACTTCGTAGGGTGGGTTAGCCGAAGGCGTAACCCACCGCTTCTGCTTGCACGGAAACCAGCGAGGTGGATTACGCTTCGCTAATCCACCCTACGCATTCAACGGCATCTAGCTCTGCTTCGCCTTCTTCGCCGCTGCCACCTTCGGCTCACGTTTGGTGCCGTCGAGTGCGCTGTCCTTGCCCGCCTTCAGCACCTCGTCCGACAGTTCGCTCGAGCCGGCAATGCGGGCCAGCAGCATGGTACCGGCCATCGTGGCCAACGTCGCAATCGCCTGCTTGCGCGCGGCCTTGCGCGGCACGTCGGGGATAAAGTCCGCCATCATCTCGACCATCTCGTCGAGCTTGCCGGCGAACGCCTTGCGCGTCTTCGGGCTCTCGCGGGCGATCTCGGCGCCCAGCGCGGGGATCGAGCAGCCATGGCCGGGATTGTCCCGGTGCAGCGCCGAGAGATAGGTCTCGACGATCTGGCCAAGCTGCTTCTCGGGCGCGACCTGATCCGATTGCTTGCGCCAATGCTCCATCGAGCGGTCCATGGCGTAGGCGAAGGCCTCGATCACCAGCGCCTCGCGCGAGTCGAAATGCGCATAGAAGCCGCCATGGGTCAGGCCCGCCTCCTTCATGAGGTCGGCGACGCCGATGCCGTGGGCACCCTTTTCGCGCAGCCGCACCGAGGCTTTCTTCACGATGCGGTCGTGGGTTTCCTGCTTGTGTTCCCGGGAATAGCGCATACGGGTCCCATTGAATGTCGGAGATCATCTCATAACACAGAAATGGACCGGACGGTGTATTAATTCACGTTAAGTTATTGCCGATCATTGAAAAGGTTGCAGTTGCATGGACTGCGAGCGCGCCCTTGCCGTCGCGCACGAACCCCTCGGTGTAGCTGGTCTGCCGTCCCAGCTTGATGATCTTGCCCTCCGCTGAAATCAGGCCGGAACGAATCGACAGCGGCCGCAGGAACGTCATTTTCAGGTCGAGCGTCACGGACGATTGCCCCGCCTCCAGCCGCGTCGAAATCGCGCAGCCCATGGCGGTATCGATCAACGCCGCGGCGGTCGCCCCGTGCAGGAGCCCGATGGTATTTTCGAGATCCTCGCGCGGCTCCAGTTCCATGACGATCCGGCCCGGCTCGACCACCGCCATGGTGAAACCGATCAACTTTGCAAATGGTGGCGGCGGCAACCGGCCATCGCGGATGCCCAGCATCGCATCCATGCCTGAAAGGCCCATCGCCACTTTCGCAACCGGCGCAGGTACTTGCCAGTCCACCACGCGCTCGCGGCGTTGCGCCGGCGAAAACAGGTCGAGTTGATCGTTGTCGGTCATGGCCGCCTCTTTGAATGATATTCGTCATACTATGCTGCGGACTTCGTGCTGGCAACTCTGCCTCCCTCGCCCGCTTGACAAGCAATGCGTTTCGGCCCGGAAGTGATGCCGACCGGCGCGCCTCGCGCCTGTCCACGAAACCTTCGAGATGCCACGATGGAAATGCTCAACAATCACTGCGGCGTGGAGCGCGATGCGCGCGGCGTCGTTCATGTCGCGATCTGCAATGCGGGCTCGCTGAACATTCTGGGCTCGCCCGTGACCGACGCGGTGCGCGAGGGACTGCAGCAGCTCGCCTCCGACCGCAGCATCCGCGTCGTGGTGCTGCGCGGCCAGAGCGAAAAGAGCATGATCGGCGGTGCCGACATCAAGGAGATGGCGAAGCTCGACCAGAAATCAGCGGAGGCCTTCATCAGCCGCCTGCGCGATCTCTGCGAGGCCGTGCGCCAGTTCCCCGCCCCCGTGATCGCGCGCATGCCCGGCTGGTGCCTCGGCGGCGGGCTCGAAGTGGCGGCCGCCTGCGATTTCCGGGTTGCGGCGCATGATGCGCATTTCGGCATGCCGGAGGTGCGCGTCGGCATCCCCTCGGTGATCCATGCCGCGCTGCTGCCGCGCCTGATCGGCTGGGCCCGCGCGCGCTGGCTGGTGATGACGGCCGAGAACATCGACGCGCCGACGGCGCTGGCCTGGGGACTGGTCGACAAGGTCGCGCCGGACGGCGGACTGGATGCGGCGGTCGAGCATCTCGTGAACGCCCTGCTCGAATGCGGTCCCGAGGCGCTGCGGTCGCAGAAGGCGCTGCTGCGGCAGTGGGAGGAACTGCCGTTGACGGAGTCGGTCAACCTCAGCGTCAAGGTGTTCGGCGAGTCGTTTTTGACCGACGAGCCGACGCGGCTGATGGGCGCGTTTGTGAACAGGAAGCGGTAGTTTAGAGAGCAGCTCCCTCAAAGACGGTGTCATGCCCCGCCTAGTGCGCAATTGCGCACGGGGGGCGGGGCATCCAGTACGCCGCGGCGCTAGTAGCACGAGCGAGTTCGCCAACGCGGGTCTCTGGAATACTGGATCGCCCGCCCCAGTGCGCAAGTGCGCACAAGGCGGGCGATGACAGGGTTCTGTGTGGCGGCCCCCTCCTCCGATCGAACGACCAAATCTCATCCGAACCACGACATTTTCTCATGCCGGGCGCGGTTGCATTTTTTGCGCCGCATCATATGATGATCATAATCTTACAGATCATCGCAGGGAGTTCTTGTCATGGCCGAAGCCGCCGATCCCGTCGTCATCGTCTCCGCCGCCCGCACCCCGCTCGGCCGCTTCATGGGCGAGTTGTCGCCGCTCCCCGCGCACAAGCTCGGATCCCACGTGATCGGCGCGGCGCTGGAGCGCGCCAGGCTCGCGCCCGAAAGGGTGGACGAGGTGTTCATGGGCTGCGTGCTGCCGGCCGGACAGGGCCAGGCGCCGGCGCGCCAGGCCGCGCGCGCTGCGGGTCTGCCCGATGCCACCGGCGCGACCACCGTCAACAAGGTCTGCGGCTCCGGCATGAAGGCGACCATGCTGGCGCACGACATCATTCGCGCCGGCTCGGCCGAGATCGTCGTCTCCGGCGGCATGGAGAGCATGAGCAACGCGCCCTATCTGCTCGCGAAGGCACGCGGCGGCTATCGCGCTGGCCATGACCGCATCATCGATCACATGATGATGGACGGCCTCGAGGACGCCTACGAGACCGGCCGCTCCATGGGCGATTTCGGCGAGGCCACCGCGGAAGCCTATCAGTTCACGCGCAAGGATCAGGACGCCTATGCGATGGAGACGCTCAGCCGTGCGCGCAAGGCCGTCGAGGGCGGCGCGTTCAAGGCCGAAATCGCGCCGATCACGCTGACCGAGAAAGCGGGCTCGCGCATCGTCGCCAATGACGAGCATCCGCTGAAGGTCGATCCCGCAAAAATTCCCGGGCTGAAGCCGGCATTCCGCGCCAACGGCACCATCACGCCGGCCGCATCCTCCGCGAACGCCGACGGCGCCGCCGCGCTGGTACTGACGAAGCGCTCGCTCGCCGATCGCAATGGGCTACCCGCGATCGCCGAGATCAAGGGTCACGCCACCCACAGCCAGGAGCCGCAATGGTTCACGACGGCGCCGATCCCGGCCATCCGCAAGCTGCTCGACAAGGTCGGCTGGAGCGCCGGCGACGTCGACCTGTTCGAGATCAACGAAGCGTTTGCGGTCGTCGCCATGGCGGCGCAGCGTGACCTCGGCATTCCCCGCGACAAACTCAACATCAACGGCGGCGCCTGTGCGCTCGGCCACCCCATCGGCGCCACCGGCGCGCGGCTGATCGTGACGCTGCTGCATGCGCTCGAGGCCAACAACCTCAAGCGCGGCGTCGCGGCACTCTGCATCGGCGGCGGTGAAGCCACCGCGATCGCGGTGGAGCGGATCGCGCGCTGACACGAAAGTCCGGAAATGAGGGAACTCTGTCATTTCCGACAGACACGTCCCGTGCCATTGTGCAAACTCGCGCAGGTCTCTTGCGATCTGCCCATCAAGATTGAGGCCCAATGATCTCGAACTGGCTCGCGGCAGCGCTCTCCCGCCGCAATATCCACTACGGCTGGGTGATGGTCGGCGTGACCTTCCTCACCGCGCTGATCAGCGCCGGCACGGTCGGCGCCCCCGGCGTGTTCATCGTTCCGCTCCAGCAGGAGTTCGGCTGGAGCACGGCGGAGATCTCCTCCGCGCTGTCGATCCGCTTCATCCTGTTCGGACTGATGGCGCCGTTCGCGGCTGCGCTTCTGAACCGCTACGGCCTGCGCAACGTGACGCTCACCGCGCAGCTCATCGTCGTCTCGGCACTGGTGGCCTCGCTCGGCATGACGCAGGTCTGGCAGCTCGTCGCGCTGTGGGGCGTGGTGATCGGCATCGGCACCGGCATGACGGCGCTGGTGCTGGGCGCGACCATTGCGACGCGCTGGTTCGCGGCGCGGCGCGGCCTCGTCGTCGGCATCATGACGGCGAGCGTCGCCACCGGCCAGCTCGTGTTCCTGCCGCTGCTCGCAAGCCTCACCGAACGTTACGGCTGGCGGCTCGCGCTCGGCTTCGTCTGCATCGCGCTCTGTGTTTCCGCACTCGCCGTGCTGCTCGCGATGCGTGACCGGCCGAGCGACGTCGGCCTGCGCCCGTTCGGCGACGAAGGCACCGCCCCCCTGCCCGCCCCTCCGGTCAGCCACGGCTCGATCACCGGCGTTGCGCTCGGTACGCTGCGCGACGCCTCGAAGTCGCGCGCGTTCTGGATCCTGTTCGCGACCTTCTTCGTCTGCGGTGCCTCCACCAACGGCCTTGTCCAGGTGCACCTGATCCCGATGTGCCTCGATTTCGGCATCCCGCAGGTGCAGGCCGCGAGCCTGCTCGCCGCGATGGGCATCTTCGACTTCTTCGGCACCATCATGTCGGGCTGGCTCTCGGATCGCTACGACAACCGCTACCTCCTGTTCTGGTACTACGGCCTGCGCGGGCTCTCGCTGATCTTCCTGCCCTTCAGTGATTTCTCGTTCTACGGCCTGTCGATCTTCGCGATGTTCTACGGGCTCGACTGGATCGCCACGGTGCCGCCGACGGTGCGCCTGACCGCGCAGAAGTTCGGACCCGAGCGCGCCAATCTGGTGTTCGGCTGGATCTTTGCCGGCCATCAACTCGGCGCGGGCACCGCCGCGTTCGGCGCCGGTTTCTCGCGGACGGTCTATCAGAGCTATCTGCCCGCGTTCTTCATCGCCGGCGCGCTCTGCGTGTTCGCCTCGCTGATCGTGCTGGCGCTGTCGCGGCAGCCGAAGCCGCAATCGAAACCTGCGATGGCCTAGTACCTGATCGTGGTGGTGACGCCGAACACTGCGGCGTCACCGATCCGCGACACGCCGGTCGGATCGCTCGGATTCGGGATGCCGCCGGAAGGCCTGAACACGTATTGGAAGTAAGGCGCGATCAGCCAGCCCGGCTTGATGTGCGCCTCGTAGATCATCTCGATCAGCGTCTCGTTACTGCGCACCGGGCTCTGGATGCCGGTGAAGACCTGCGTGTCGACGTCGAGATTGCGCGCGGTGTTCGAGATCCGCATATAGGCCATCGCCACGCCGAAGCGGTCGAGCGGCCGCCCCGGCGTGAAGCCGACGAAGCCGATGCCGCCGTCGAGATAAAGGTCGATCAGGTTGCGATCCGGCGGACTGTAGGCGATGCGGCCGAAGGCGGTGACGCCAGGGAGCGAGGCCGAGGTCGAGTTGTCCTTGACCTCCGGCGGGCGATACAGCACCTGCTCGATCACGGCGAAGATGCCGTAATTGCCGCGAAGTTTTGCGGGAATACCGCTCCCGCCGGGATCGGCGATCGAGAGCCCCTCGGCCGTAAAACGCTGGCTGTCGAACGCGCCATAATGCTTCCAGGCGCCCGGCGTGAAATTGCCGGCGAGCGGACGTCCGAAATCGATGTCGTAGTTGAAGCGGACCTGCCCGATCAGCCACGGCGGATCGTTGACGCGGAAGGCCAGGCCATGATGGTCGCGCAGCTGCGGATCCTGATCGCCCGGGCCTGACGGATCGCCGTTGAACACCGCGCCGAACGCCGTGATGTTGTCCGTCAGCGCGGCCTTGATGCGGATGCCGGGCACTGCGATCGGCGGTGCCGGACCGCCGGCCGGAAGATTACTCGCCTTGATAGCGGGCCAGCCGAACGTGCCGTTGATGAAGAGGTCGTCGGTCTGGCTGTCGAAGAACTCGACATCGGCGGCCTGCTGGCCGGCCCGGATGTTCAGGCGATCATTGAAGAAGCTCTGCTCGAAATAGGCGTTGTAGAGCCGCTGGTCCGGCAGCGCCTCGATCTCGCTGATGGTCGCGAGATTCATGACGTAGTTGCGGGACAGCCCCTGGCCGTAGATCACGAACGCATTGGCGTAGAAGCGGCCGCCGGTCCAGCCGACCAGCTTGTCGAGATCGGCATCGACCGACAGATCGAGCCGGCCGAAATGGATGGCGCCGCGCTTCACGCCGCCTGAAACGTTGGCGATGTTGTCCGCGATATAGGTCGCGCCGAAATTCAGGCCCTTGTTGGCGAGGCCGTCATGCCACTCGTTGAACCATTTCGGAAACAGCCATTCGGCCGCGCTCTCGTCCTTAGCGCCGGCGAGCGCACGCGTGCTCGCTGTTGCCGAGGCGAGCGCAATCGCGATCGCCAGAGATTTATGGATACTCCAACTCACGATCAACGCACGCTATTTGAAGATGCCCGTGCGCCGCATGAACAGATAGGCCGCGGCGACCGACGAGGCCATCAAGAGCGCCGCCCAGAGAAATCCGCTCTCGACATCGGTCAGCGGCAAGCCCTTGGTGTTCATGCCGAAGATGCCGGTGATCAGGGTCGGCGGCAGCAACAGCGAGGTCACGATCGAGAGCGTGTGGAGGTGGCGGTTGCTCTCCTCCTCGTTCTTGAAGCGCAGCTCCTCCTCGAGCAGGCGGCTGCGTTCGCGGAGCTCGACGATGTCGTGGTCGAGCCCGTCCAGCCGCTGCGCCAGCTTGCCGGCGTGGATGCGCAAGGCCGGCGAGAGATGATCGGTGTTCTTCTGATCGAGGCGGTGGAACAGCACGCGCAGGCCGGTGAGCTGACGATGCAGCCTGACGCAGGTCCGGCGCAGCCGGCCGAGATTGCGGCGCATCTCCGGCTTGGCGTCGTCGGCCAAAATCCGTTCCTCGATGTCGTCGATCTCCTGGCCGAGCTTGTCCGCCATCCGGTCCAGCGTGTCGGCGACCTCGTCGACGATCTTTTCCAGGAGGTGGGCGACATTGTCGACGCGGTAGCCGCCTTCGAGCACCCGGCGCGTCGCATCCGCCGAGCACAGCGCCTGATGGCGGCCACTGACGAGAAGATGCTCGGTCATGGCGAAACGCAGGAACGCGGTCTCCTCCGTTGCGCTGTCGATATCGCGCACGAGATCGGAGAAGACGCCGTAGACGCAGTGGTCGATGACGTGAAGCTGCTGGAACGTGTCGTTGGACAGCAAGAGGTCGCGCGCAAGCGGTGGCAGGCTCGATTCCGCGATCCACGGCCGCACGCGCGCATCGGTCAGGTTGAAATGCAGCCAGAGCCGGCCGTCATGGCTGAACTCGACCGGCCGGTCGATCGGCAGCGGCTCGGCGCTGCCGTCACTGTGCAGGCGGAACGCCCAGACGAGGCCGGGAACGGCAGGCACGGAATCCGATATCGCGCTGACGAGCTTCGCCGGCTCAGCCATGGCCAACCCCAACCGTCAACAGATGCCCCGCTCCGGAAGCTGGCTGACGGCACCTTCCGGACCTCTCAGGTACTCAATTACGGCTTTGTTACAGTTTGATGATGGCGCCTACTCCGCCGCCAGCCCGGTCAAAGCCGCCGCCTCGGCCTCCTTGACATAGTCGTGCACGACACGGCCGAACGGCAGCGTCAGATCGGCGATGTAGTGATGCGCGCCGAGGCAACGGCGAACCGGGAAATCCGCGACCGGCGCATTCACATGCGGCACCAGATGCAGCCGGCCGGGACCCATCCAGGAGCCCTTCGGCACGATGTCGACGAGGTTGATCGCGACGAGCTGGCAGATCTCGAGCCGGCCATCGACGCCGGGGATCATCTTCAGATTGATCTGCGTCTTCGACAGCGTGGCGCGGGTGAGATCGCCGTTGCCGGCCATGCTCTCGTGCTTGTAGCCCATCGTGCCCATGGCGACGAGCTGGCCGGCATATTCCAGCGTGCCCGTCAGCGTGTCCTTGACGATCTCGAGCTTGGGATGAGCGTATTTCTTGGGGAAGCCCCAGATCTCGCGGCCCGCCGCGATCGGCGGATCATCGTCCAGATACATCTGCGAGACGAAATTGACCTCCTCGCCGTTGAGGCGCGCGGGGATGACGAGACCGGACTCGGTGTAGCTGCCGAAGCCGGAGGAATCCGGCATCTTGATCCACTCGTAATGCACGATCGGCTGGTCGATCGGCTCCAGCGGCTCAGGCAGGCCGGCGCGGATCAGCTCCGGATCGGTCTCGTAAGTGATGACGAGGAATTCGCGGTTGACGAAGCGATAAGGCCCGGCCGGATAGCTCGGCCCTGCCGCCGGCATGGACGGAAGTCTCAGCAAATCTTCCCTGCGCATCGCTGGTCTCCTGTGTGATGTCTGTGACGCTCGCTTCAGGCCCGATGCAAATTGCTAGCCGCGGTCATTGACTGCGATGTGAAGGATTTCCGTCAGGCCCGCGAACCCGCCACCATTCTTGCGGCGGTTGACCTGCATGCAGACGATGCATCGGCGCCAACCTTGTCATCACGCCGTCACCACGCGACGCAATCGTTTGGGGATAGGCAGGAGGCATCGCCATGGACGCCCGCACGTCGCAACCGACTTACCAGACCCATCAGCCTCCCGCGCGGGGCTGGCGGCCCGAGCGCTGCGACCGTGTTGCGCTGGTGCTGCAAGGCGGCGGCGCGCTCGGCGCCTACCAGGCCGGCGTCTACCAGGCGCTGCACGAGGCCGGCATCGAGCCCGACTGGGTCTGCGGCGTCTCGATCGGCGCGATCAACTCCGCCATCATCGCCGGCAACAAGCCGGAGAAGCGGCTGGATGCGCTGCGCATCTTCTGGGAGCGCATCACCAACCGCAAGATCTGGCACTACACGCCGGACGGCGACGTCTTCCGCCAGTGGCGCAATCTCTATAGCTCCTGGATGACGTCGGCGATGGGCCAGCCGGGCTTCTTCACGCCGCACCAGGTCAATCCCTGGTTCAGCCCGGTCGGCGCGCGGACCGCGACCAGCTATTACGACACGATGCCTTTGAAGGAGAGCCTGCTGGAGCTCGTCGACTTCGACCTCATCAACGAGAAGAAGGTCCGCTTCGCGGTCGGCGCCGTGAACGTGCTCTCCGGCAACTTCATCTATTTCGACAACGCCCACGACGAGATCGAGCCGGAGCACATCATGGCCTCCGGCGCCCTGCCCCCGGCGCTGCCGATGGTGCGGATCGGCACCGATCATTTCTGGGACGGTGGCATCGTCTCCAACACGCCGCTGCAGCATCTGCTCGACCAGGAGGACGCGCTCAATTCGCTGGTGTTCCAGGTCGACCTGTTCAGCGCGCGCGGCGTGCTGCCGCGCTCGATCCAGGACGTGATGGCCCGCCACAAGGACATCATGTATTCCTCGCGCACGCGCCACAACACCGACGTCTACCGCCGCACGCACAATCTCAAGGTCCTGCTCTACAAGGCCCTGGCGAAGCTGCCGGACGAGCAGCTCTCCGAGGAGGACCGCAAGCTGAAGGCGAGCCTGCGCCGCATGCCGGAGATCGCGATCCTGCATCTTATCTACCAGCAGAAGGCCTATGAGGGCGATGCCAAGGACCACGAATTCTCGGGCACTTCGATGCGCGAGCACTGGACAAGCGGCTACGAGGACACCAAGCGCACCCTGAAGCGCCGCGACTGGATCAAGATGCCCGACGAAGGCATGGGGCTCGTGGTGCACGACGTGCACCGGGAGACGGAGAGCGCGTAAGGCACGCCGCGGGAGGGTGCTCAGGACAAAAGCCGCGAAAACAACCCCATGCACAGTAGACGGGGCTTGGCCGATCAATGACTTAGGACGCGGACTCTTAACGCAGCAATCGTGGAGCCGCGTTCAATGCTCGTAGCGGAAAGTGATTTGCTAAGCTATTCTTGTCGGGTCGTGGGAGCACACGATGTCGAAAGCAATTGCTGTCCTGGGCTCCGCTCTGTTCTTCGTCATTGCACCGTTGGTGCTGGCAGGCTTCATCCCCTGGTGGGTCACGGAGTGGGAATTTCGGCCAGCTTTTTTCGGCGTCGATCTAACCCGCATCCTCGGCGGCATATTGATCATCGTCGGAGTGCCCGGACTTGTGGATTCATTTGCCCGTTTTGCGCTGCAGGGGCTGGGGACGCCCGCCCCGATCGCTCCGACACAAAAGCTCGTAGTGACTGGCCTTTATCGCTACGTGCGAAATCCGATCTACATCGCGGTCGTCGCGGTCATTTTTGGTCAGGCCATTTTGTTTGGTGACTGGCGTCTCCTCTGGTACGGCGCGCTACTCTGGCTCTTTTTTCATCTCTTTGTGGTGATGTACGAAGAACCGACGCTCGAGCAAACATTCGGCACGGAATACGAGAGCTTTCGGACCAATGTGCCGCGCTGGATTCCGCGGTTGACGCCATGGCGAGCCGCATAAAGGAATTTTCGCTGAAGCGAATTTCTCTCAAAATGCCGGACGCAGCAACCTAGCAGCATCCGGTTTGATCAACCGCGTTCCGCGGAGCTAACAGGTCTTCTGCTGCAAGTGCTGCACACAGGTGCAGGTCTTCGCCGCCGGATATTTCACGTCGTAATAGGGAGGAGACAACGTGGTCGGGCCGTTCGTCGAGCAGCGTGGAAACAGGTAATAGCTGTCGGACAGCTTCACCTTGCCGGCGATCGTAAAGCCGAGGTTGGGCGCGTAGTCGTAGGACACCTCGCTCAGGATGAGCGAGATATTGGCATTGCTGGTACCGCCCGGCGCGGTAAAGGACGACAGGGTCATCTGCTCACCGACGGTTCTCTCCCCCGACGTCTTCGTCGACTTGCTCCATTGCACCGTCGCGTTGCCACTGCTGTCGGTCGAGACCTCCGAGACTGTGATCGTCATCAAGGAGGTGGTGCCGTTCATGATGGGATACGGAGCCATGATGGCGGTCGCCGCAGCGAGAATACCGTCCATCTGGGTCGACGTGACGGCCGTGTTCTGCGAGATCATGTCGGCAACGCTGTGCGCGGTCGCGCTGACCTTGACGTTCATCGCCAGCCCGTTCCCGAGTTCGACGCCGCCGACATAGAGCACCAGCATGAATGGCGTCACGATGGCGAACTCCGTCGCTGCAACAGCGCGTACATCGGTCAACATCTGCCGAGCGCGAGACGACAGGGCGGAGATCATCAGGTAGCTCCTGGCTCGTTCTGGAACGCGGCGGATGACATCAGCAGCCGGTTGCCATTGGTAAGGTTCGAGAGATTGAAGCCGAGCGGCCCGAGCACGACCGGCCAGACGTACATGACGCGGAGAACGACGATATCGCCGGCGTCGCCCGGATTGTACTGCCAGGTATTGGTCACATTGCCCTTGCTGTCGAAGGTCAGCGTCGGCGTTGCCGTGTTCGTGGAAGACCAGGACGTCGCGACCTGCATGTCGATCATCAGGCCGTTGCAATTGAACAGGATCACGATCTGATCGCAGACCTTCTGCTTGAAGGTAGCCTGATTCATCTGCGCCGACTGAACCTGCCCCGTCAAGACGAGGCGCGCCGACTGGCGCACCACGGATTCGAGCATCTGCTGGGCAAAGAAAACCAGAAACGTCTGAATGAGCGCGATGATGAGGGCGAGGAACGGCGCAGCGACGAGCGCGAATTCGACGGCGGTGGCTCCGCTGTCATTGCCGGCGAACGCGGCGCAGCGGTTGCGGCGTCTTTTCGTTGTTGCGGCGGATCCGAGCATGGCCCCTTCCTTACTGCACGAGGCTGGCCGTGCTGGACGCAACCTTGATGAAGAGGTTGGTCAGCGCCGCGGAAATGTCGCCACCTGTCTGCACGCTCGCATAAAGGCCGGGCGATGCGCAGGATTGCAGCCGCGTCGCGATCGTGCCGGTCGACGAGGACGGGCTGTTGAATTGCGCGATGCGGGTGTTGTACCAGCTTTCGGTCGGCAGCGGCAGATACTCGGTGTAGAGGACCGCGATGCGAATGCCGCGGTTCTTGATCGTCGTGCAGATCGCCGTGTCGAGCGGCTGCTGGCATCGCAAGGTCGTCGAGTTGGCCGTCGGAAGCGCATAGGTGGCATTGGCGTCGCAGGTGCCGCCCGACTTCGGGATGAGCTTGTCCTCGACGCCGTCGGTGACGAGGAAGACCACTTCCTGCGGCGTATCGCCCGCCTGATTGGTGCCAGTGCCCGGCAGAGGCATCACGGCGTTGACGCCCGTCAGCCCCTTCGAGATATCCGTTCCGTAGTCGGTGGTGTAGGTACAGTTGCCCTTGCTGTCGACAATGGGGCAGTTCTGGTGGTCGACCGTCAGGAGCTGAATGTTGGCGATCTTCGTGGCGGCGGTGTCCGGGGTGGTCAGCGTCTGGATCGTGTTGAGGGCATAGTCGAAGGTGTAGATGGCGGCCTTGTAGGTGGTGTTGTTGAGCGCCGACATGCACTGCATGACGCCGCCCGTCACACCCGACTGCGGGCACGACGTCCAGGGTCCCTTCAGCAATTGCGTAACGGCGTTCGTCACGAGATCGATGCGCAGCACGATGTTGTTCGCGCGCGCGATGGTGAGATTGTCCTTGTTCGTCGAGCTTGCAGCTGCGTTGTTCGGACGCGTTTCATGACAGGCAAACGCGCAACCCTTCGCGTAGCTGGGCTGATTCTTCGTGGCGGCGATCATGTTGTCGATGTTGGTCTGGGTCGCCGCGATCGCCATCGACGGCGAATCGTCCAGCAGCAGATAAAAGTTCATGTTGGGCGCGCTCGAAGCTTTCGCCGTTGCAGAACCCGCGACATCCCAGTTCTGCTTGCCGAGAACGCTGGGGAAATTATTGACGGACTGCGCGGTGTAGGAAACCGTGATGCTTCGCGCGAGGCCGGAATCCGTGACTGTGATCGTCGGCGTCGGCACCGTCGCCAGACCGGGAAGATTCGCCTTCGCTGCAAAGACGGCTGCGGCGGTCGCCTGGACGACCGTCTTGTCGGTCTGGGTCAGCATCGCCGGCCTCACGGCTGCGATCGCGGCCGCGTCGGCAGCCGCATTCAGTTGCTCCCGCTTGCGGACGGCCTGCGTGTAGTCGAGCGTCATGCCCAGGAGAAAGACGATCGGGACCGTCATCAGGGCGAAGATGACGGCGATGTTGGCCTTCCGGTCTCTTGCGAAACGGAGCACTACCCGGCGGAGCATGACCTTCATCCTGAATGCCGTCGTGGCGGCAGAGAGCAATTCCTAAAGTCTTTTGATCGGGGCAACCGGTGGGATGACCGCTGCCGGTCGCCCGCCAATCGCAGGCTGGAATATGGATATGGCCTTCTTAATCAACACTTACGGGCAATCACCAAACACGGACTGCAACAGAGTGAGATGTTCCATATCGAGAAGACATCATTAATGTCGCTTAAACGCGATCGCAGAGATTGGGGGGTAAGCGGCCTTCGGAGGGGGGCGATACGGCCCTTACCCCGGCGCTGGTCGGCGCCGCCTCCGTCGCGTCCGGAGGTGGCCGTGAGCGGCCCCAGGCCGCGTCGATGTCCACTCGCGACCTTCGTCAACGGTGCTGACGGTAATTCCCCGGAATTGCTGTTGCGCCTACCCCGGCCTGGAATGGGCCATTCAACGCATCCACTTCGAGAGAAGACGACTGCCCCTGCATCCACATCGTACTTCGGGTCTGGAGATGATCATGCGCAACATGGCATCGGCGATTGCAATCGTGATCGCGTTGAGCGCGCCGGCCTTGGCTCAGAAGGCCGAGATTGAAGCAACCAATGCGAAATGGATCGAGATGTTCAACAAGGGAGATTTTTCCGGGATTGCGTCCCTCTACAGCGCCGATGCGATCGCGCTCCCGCCCGGCTCCGCGATGGTGAAGGGCCGACCAGCCATCGAGGTGATGTGGAAAAGCATGGCTGAACAGGTGACCGATCCGAAGCTCACGACGGTAGATGTCAAGCCGCTCGGCTCTTCCGCGGCACGCGAGATCGGCACGTTCGTCCTGAAGACCAAGGGACCGGCACCGCAGGACGTGACCGGAAAGTATGTGGTCGTCTGGGAGAAGGTCGGAGACGACTGGAAGCTCGCCACCGACATCTGGAACGACGGCAAGTAATCGTCTTACGTCCATAGCAGCGCTTGCGCCGGAAGCAGCAGGGATCAAACCGACGCGCGTGTTCATTCGCCGTTGTTATTCGATACGCAGGCGCTATCGTGTGCGTGCGGCGTAGCCGCGACATTCATCCGATAATTCTAGTCATAGGAGGATCGCATGAAATTCATAACCACCTGGAGCGTACCTCAAGGCACTTTCAATGCAGCCGTCGCCCGCTTTCTCGAGACCGGCGGCGCTCCGCCCGAGGGCGTCAAGATGTTGGGTCGCTGGCATGGCATGAACGGACAGGGATTTGCGATCTCTGAATCGAGCGATCCAAAAGCCATGTATCGCTGGCTCGCGCAATGGTCTGACCTGCTCCCGTTGACCGTCACGCCTTGCCTCGAGGACGGAGACGCGGGAGAGGTGATGGCGTCGCTCCCCAAGCGTTGAGCATCAAGCGTTGAGCATCAACGTCACTGCCGCCGCAGAAACCGGCGGCAGTGACATGCTCGCCCGTGGTGGCCATCATTTGGCATCCGCGTCATCGTCGCCTTCGACTTGCAGAATGGTCTCCGACAGCAGGGCGGCAGCCTTTTGAAGCGGCGCGATGAACCGGTCCAGCTCGGCGAAGCTCACGCGCGCCACCGGCACGGAGACACCCAGGCAGGCAATCAGTTCTCGATCCGGTGACAGAATGGGGACGGCGCACCCGACCACTCCCTTCACGTACTCTTCGTTTGTCTTGGCCCAGCCGCGTTGCCGCGTATCCTCGAGCACCTTCATCAGCGCGTGGACATCGGCGATCGTCGTTTCCGTGAATTTGGTCAGGGGTAGCGCGCGGCACAGCTTCGCCCGGATCCGCTCGGGCAGCCTGCTCATATAGATCTTGCCGGTCGACGTGCAGTGCAGCGGCGCCGCTTCCCCCGGATTGAACTGAAGACCTTGCGGCTCCGAAACGCGCACGCTGTCGACATAGGCCACGAAATTATCGCGCACGACGCCGATCTCGCACTGTTCGCCGATCTCTGCCGCGACCGCCCGCAGCACCGCGTGCCGCCGCGCCGTGCGAAATGCCGCTCCGATGACCGAGGCGGACAGTGTGACGAGCTGGTTTCCCACGACGTACCGCTTGGTCCCCAATGCCTTCTGAAGGAGTCCGCGGTCTTCGAGATTTCCGATCAGCCTGTGGGCTGTTGGAAGAGGCAGCGAGAGGGCCTTTGCGATCTCCGCCGCCGAGACGGCTTTGCGCTGGTCGGCAACATGCCGAACGATCGCGAAGGCCCGGTCCAGCGGCCCATCCTTCTCAACTGGCTTCGTCATGTCTCAACCGGCCAAAACTGGAAGCAAAATCAAGATCAACGCCAAGTATTATCATTTTTCGGAATTAAATCTATTGAAATTCGACAATTTCATTTGTCGAAATTCGGAAAGCTCATATTCTCGGCGTTGCCGGTGACTGACCAGAAATTGTGCAGCGCAGTCTCGCCGTTTCAAAAATCCCGCTCTGCCGCTTGGCCGAGAGCCAAGTCTCCGGCGGCGCGCCCAACAGGAGATGTGCATGTCTCGTCACTACGACGTGGACGCTGTGAGGAAGGAATTCCCCGTCGTCGAACGGATGGTCTACCTGGACTCCGGGTTTCAAACGCCGCTCGCGCGTCCCGTGAAGGCCGCGATCGAGCTCTTCCTTCGCGAGGGTTTCGAGACGGCCGGTCCGAAAAGCATCTGGCTCGATCGCGTCGAGCAGACCCGCGCCAAGATCGCTCGCTTTCTCGGTGTGGGCGCGGATGAAATTGCCTTCACCAAGAACACGTCGGAAAGCATGAACATTGCGGCAAACGCACTGCCGCTCCGGGCCGGCGACAACGTCCTGATGATCCACGGCGATCATCCGAACAACGCCTACGCGTTCCTCAATCTGCAACGCAAAGGCGTCGAGGTCCGCTTCATCCCGATGACCGAAGTCGTCGATGCCGACAGCTTCGCTCCCTTCATCGACGACAAGACGCGCGCGATCTCGATGTCGCACGTGACCTTCCACGCCGGTCACCGCTTCGACATCGAGAGCGTCGGCGCGATGTGCGCCAGCAGGAAGCTCTACTTCGTGGTGGACGTGATGCAGGCGATCGGCGTCGTACCCGTTGACGCCAAGGCGATTGGCGCAAGCTTCATCGGCTCCGGCAGCCACAAGGGATTGCTGGTTCCGCAAGGGCTCGGCCTGCTCACCTGGGACAAATCCCTCACGGAGCTCGAGCCGACGTATCTGGCCGCGGCGAGCCTCGCCGAGATCCCGGATGACCTCATCGCGCGGGCCGACAGGATGGCGCCCTCGCCGGCCGCCAGGCGATTTGAGCTGGGCAACTTCAATCTGCCCGCGGTCCATGCGCTCGGTGCTTCGCTCGACATGATCGAGCAGATCGGGGTGCAGAACATCCAGAACCACTGCTTCGATCTCGGCGATCACCTGATCGCGCGCCTGGACGAGCTGGGCGTCCGCCTCGTTGGGCCGCGCGAGCGCAAGCACCGCGCGCCGCACATCTACGTCATCGCCCTGCCCGCGACAGACTGGCTTGGCCATTTCGAGGAAAACGGCGTGCGCGTGTCGCCCGAACGGGATGGCATTCGCGTCTCACTCGGCATGTTCAACACCGCCACCGACATCGATCGCCTGATCGACGTCGTTCGCAAGCGAGGGCTCGGACGCCCCTCGGTCGCAGCTTGAATCCGGCAAACGATGGGAAGGTAAGAACCATGAAGCAGTTAGCGCAGATCCTGGCGATTCTCCCCGTAGTCGTGGCGGTCGGTGCAAGCCCATCCGTGGCAGCCGACAGCCCCACGCTGGACAAGATCAAATCCAGTGGCGCGATCACGATCGGCCATCGCGAGGCCTCGATACCGTTCTCGTATCTCGGGCCCGATCAGAAGCCCGTCGGCTTCTCGCTCGATCTCTGCGCGGCGATCGTCGATCGCATCAAGGAAGAGCTGAAGTTGCCAAATCTCAAGGTCAACTACACCCCGGTGAACTCCTCGAACCGGATTCCGCTGATCCAGAGCGGGACCGTCGACATCGAATGCGGCGGCACCGCGAACGACAAGAAGCGGCAGGAACAGGTCTCGTTTTCGGTCGCGACGTTCGTCAGCCAGCCGCGCTGGCTGGTCAAGGCCACCAGTGGCGTGAAGACCGCAGGCGAGCTGAAAGGCAAGACGGTTGTCGTCACGCAAGGCTCCAACGCGGTCGGTTTCGCCCAGAGCGTCAACGCCAAGGAGCAGCTCGGCCTCAACATCGTCCAGGCCAAGGACCATGCGGAATCCTTCCTGATGTTGAACACCGGCCGTGCCGTCGCCTTCATGGAGGACGATATCCTGCTTGCCGGGCTCAAGGCCGCGGCCCCGAATCCGGACGCGCTCCTGTTCCTTCCCGAAGGTTACGCGAAGATCTATTATGGGCTGATGTTCACGAAGGGCGATGCCGGCTTCAAGGCGCTCGTTGACGACGTTCTCTCCAAGCAAATGGCGTCCGGGCAATTCGAGAAGACCTACGCGAAATGGTTCACCAAGCCGATCCCGCCCAAGGGTGAGAACCTCGCATTCCCGCTCACCGACGAGTTGATGGCGCGGATCGCAAATCCCAGCGATGCCGTCGACTGAGCGACGGAGCCGATCGTCTCGCAAGGTCATCCTCGTCCGCACCTGCAACCCGGAGGCTCGCGATGTTCGGAGTGCTTTTTGAACAGGCGGCAGACGGCCAGCGCTATATCGACTGGCTTCTGTCGGGTCTCGGTTGGACCCTGGCTCTGGCCTTCTTCGGCTGGTGGATAGCCTTCGGCATCGGCGTCATCGTCGGCGTGGGGCGCACAGTCCAGAATCGTTTCTATTCGATCCCGGCCCGGCTCTATGTCGAGATATTCCGGAACATCCCCGTCCTGGTGCAGATGTTCCTCTGGTATTTTGTCTTCCCGGAGGTGGTGCCGAGCGCACTCGGGGATGCCATCAAGCAGATCCCGCCGCCCTGGGCCTCGTTCTTCCCGGCACTCCTTTGCCTGGGGCTCTACACGGCCTCCCGCATAGCCGAGCAGGTTCGGGCGGGGATCGAAGCGCTTCCAAGGGGGCAGATCGAGGCCGCCAGCGCTCTCGGCCTCAGCGGCTACCTCACCTATCGCTACGTCATCGTGCCGCAGGCTTTGCGCCTCATCGTGCCGAGCCTCACCAGCGAGGTGATGGGCATCTACAAGAACACCTCCGTCGCACTCACGATCGGCTTGATGGAGCTCACCGCCCAGGCGCGCCAGATCAGCGAGGCCACGTTTCAGACATTCTCGGCGTTTGGCGCGGCGACGATCATCTACCTGTGCCTGGCGCTGGTTGCGTACCAGGCCATGACGATCATCGACAGGGCAGTCCGCATTCCCGGGAGCGCTCCCGTCAAGCTCACAGACCAGGATCTGGCCACTGAGGTGCAGCAAGGCGGCGCCCTGCCCGGCGCCATGGAGGCCGTGAAATGAACACCCTCGATTTCTCGATTCTCGCGCAATCATGGCCTTATCTCTGGTCGGGCCTGCTGTTCTCGCTCTCGCTCACCGCGGCCGCATTCGCCATCGGCATGGTCCTCGGAACCTGCCTTGCGCTGGTACAGCACTTCGAGATTCCGGTGCTCGCCCAGATCATCCGCGGCTACGTCGCGATCATCCGGTCGATCCCGTTGATCCTCGTTCTGTTCTGGTTCTTCTTCCTGGTGCCGATCGTGCTCGGGCACCTCAGCGGCAACGGTCGCCCGATCCCGATCGGCGCCACCTACACGGCCTTCATCACCTTCGGCCTGTTCGAGGCCGCCTACTACTCCGAAATCATCCGTGTCGGGCTGCGGGCCGTGAACAAGGGCCAGTTCGAGGCCTGCCAGGCGCTCGCGCTGTCCACCTACCATACCTACCGCCATATCGTCCTGCCGCAGGTCTTGCGCGTGGCCAGCCCGATCATCCTGAGCCAGACGATCATCCTGTTTCAGGACACCTCTCTCGTCTACGTCCTTTCGCTGACGGACCTGCTGGGCGCGGCTTCCAAGCTTGCGCAGCTCAACGGCCGCCTCGTCGAAATGTACCCCGCCATCGCCGTGGTCTATCTGGTCATCAGCTCTGCGGCCTCCCAGTGCGTCACCACCCTTCGCAAGCGATACGCCCTAGCCACGGCACGATGAGCATTGCGACACATGCAGCCTCGTATTTGCAGCCTCGTATTTGGAGACGAACATGCCTCAAGAGACTGTCGGCCACGCCACGCAGCCTGGCGCAATCGTCATCGTTGAGAACGTGGTGAAGCGGTTCGGCGCGTTCACTGCGCTGAACGACGTCAATCTCGAGGTCGCCAAGGGCGAGAAAATCGTCTTGTGCGGACCTTCGGGCTCCGGCAAGTCGACGCTGATCCGGTGCATCAACCATATCGAGAAACACGACGGAGGCCGGATCGTCGTCGACGGCGTCGAGTTGAGCAACCGCATCGCCGACATCAACAGCGTGCGCTGTGAGGTCGGAATGGTGTTTCAGAGTTTCAACCTGTTTCCGCACCTCACGGTCGCCGAGAACTGCATGCTGGCTCCGATGAAGGTTCGCGGCATTTCGCAGGGCGAGGCGCGCGATCGCGCGCTCGGCTTGCTGCGGAAGGTCCGCATTCAGGATCAGGCGGACAAATATCCCGCACAATTGTCGGGCGGTCAGCAGCAACGCGTCGCCATCGCGCGGGCGCTGTGCATGCAGCCCAAGATCATGCTGTTCGACGAACCGACATCCGCGCTCGACCCCGAGATGGTCAAGGAGGTGTTGGACACCATGGTCGAGCTGGCGCGAGATGGCATGACGATGGTCTGCGTGACGCACGAGATGGGATTCGCCCGCGAGGTCGCCGATCGGGTCGTCTTCATGGATCGCGGAAGCATCGTGGAGGAAGCGGATCCGGAAACGTTCTTCCGGGCTCCTCGCACCGACCGGGCGAAGGGTTTTCTGAACCAGATCATCCACTAGGGCCGCGTCGGCAACGGGCGCCGGCGGGACGGGCCCGTCCCTGGTCCCCAGGTTCGAGACATATTGCCGTTAGACTCCACGGCGCAAACGTGGACAATACCCCTGAGCACGTCGCGTGCGCAGTACACACCAAGATGTACCCAGGGGAAACAAAATGCCGGCTGCCTTCCCGTCCTCCTTGCCTACCATCCCGACCGCTCCCTTGACCGCGCAGATGCGCGATGCGTTGCACGCGATCGTGGGCGAGAAAGGTCTCATCGAGGACGACCACGGCAAGCAGCCGTTCGTGACGGACTGGCGCGGATTGCTGGTTGGCGGTGCGGGTGCCGTCGTTCGTCCCGGGAGTACCGAGGAAGTCTCGAAAGTGGTCCGGCTTTGCCATGAGCACGGCGTCGCGATCGTGCCGCAGGGTGGCAACACCGGGCTGATGGGCGGGGCGACGCCCTGGCCCGCGCACACCGGCATCGTGCTGTCGCTCGGGCGCATGAACCGCGTGCTGGACGTCGATGCCGTCGGATACGCGATGACGGTCGAGGCCGGCTGCGTGCTGCAGACGCTTCAGGAGACCGCGGCCAAGCACGACAGGTTCTTGCCGCTCAGCCTTGGCGCCCAGGGCTCCTGCATGATCGGCGGCAATCTGTCGACGAATGCCGGCGGCGTGCAGGTGCTCCGCTATGGCAATGCCCGCAATCTCGTCTTGGGGCTCGAGGTCGTCCTGGCCAATGGCGATGTCTGGGACGGATTGCGCGCGCTCAAGAAGGACAACACGGGCTACGACCTCAAGCACCTCTTCATGGGCGCCGAGGGCACGCTCGGCATCATCACCAAGGCCGTCCTCAAGCTATGGCCGGCGCCGAAGGATTTGTGCACGGCGTGGCTGGCTGTCCGGGATCCACGCGCAGCCCTGGAGATCCTGTCCGAGGCGCATGCCGCGTCAGGGGACAATGTCGGCTCCTGCGAGCTGATGAGCCGCAGCGCCATCGACATGGTGTTGCGTCACGTTCCCGGCACCCAGGATCCGCTCAGGGCGGACACGCCATGGTACCTCTTGCTTGAATGGTCGTCCTCGCGGGCACGCCAGGACGGGACCGAGGGCATGTCCGAGAAGATGGAGCAGTTTCTCGCCGATCAGCTCGAGGCCGGCCGCGTGCTCGATGCGGTGATCGCGCAAACCGGACATCAATCGCGCAACATGTGGCACATCCGCGAAAGCGTCGCCGGGGCCTCCCGCGCCGAGGGGCCGGGACTGAGCTACGACGTGTCGGTGGCGATCTCCAGGATTCCGGAGTTCATCGACAAGGGGCTCAAGGCGGTGCTCGACATTCTCCCGACCATTCGCCCCTATCCCTTGGGGCATATCGGCGACGGCAATCTGCATTTTTCGTTCATGGGGCCCAAAGGCATGGATCAGCAGACGCTGAACCAATATTCGGGGGCCATCACGCGGGCCGTGAACGATCTCATCACCTCCATGGGCGGCTCGATCTCGGCGGAGCACGGCATCGGTGTGGACAAGCTCGACGAGCTCAGTCACTACCGGTCGAAGACCGAGCTCGACATCATGCGAACGATCAAGCGCGCGCTCGATCCGCAGAACATCATGAATCCGGGCAAGGTGCTGCGGCTGTGATGACGCCGCCGCGCCTTACGGCCTGATCGTCATGTTCTCCGGAGGCCCCGGTTTTCGCAGCGGCTCGGCGAGCCTTGCGAACTCGCACAGCAGCGACCGCGTCTTGCGGGGATCGATGATCTCCTCGACCCAGAATTTTTCGGCCGAGCGGAACGGCGAGCGCAGCTTGTTGAGACGCTCCTCGATCTCCCTCAGCTTGCCCGCCTTGTCCTCGGCCGCGTCGATGTCGGCGCGGTAGGCGGCTTCGATGCCGCCCTCGAGCGGGAGCGAGCCCCAATAGGCCGAGGGCCAGGCGTAGCGGATCGAGAACCGGTCGGCGGGCTGATGCACCACGCCGGCGACGCCGAAGGCGTTGCGCAGGATCACGGTGCACCAGGGCACAGTCGTTTGATTTACCGCAGCCATGGCGCGAACACCGTGGCGGATGGTCGCCGCCTTCTCGGCGTCGAGGCCGATCATGAAGCCCGGGCAGTCCATGAGATAGACGACCGGCAGGTGGAAGGTCTCGGCGAAATCCACCCAGCGCACCACTTTCTGGCAGGCATCCGCGGTCCAGGAGCCGCCGTAGTGGAAGCTGTCGCTGGCAAGCACCAGCACCGCCCTGCCCTCGAGCCGGGCGAGACCGACGATGATCGGCTTGCCGAAGTTCTTGGCGACCTCGAAGAACGAGCCCTTGTCGACGACCGACTCGACAATGGGGCGCATCTTGTAGACCTGCTTGCGGTTGCGCGGCACCGCGTTCATCAGCGCTTCCTCGCTGCGCTCCGGATTGTCCGTGCAGGGCAAGGTCGGCGGCAGCTCGTAGACCGATGACGGCAGGTACGAGAGGAAGCGCCGCGCGCAGGCAAAGGCCTCCTCCTCGGTGTCGACGGCATGATCGACCGCGCCGGCACGGGTCTGGATATCGGCGCCGCCAAGCTCCTCCTTGGTGAGGTCCTGCCCGAGCGCCTTCACGACCGGCGGCCCCGCGACGAACATCGCGGACTTCCGGGTCATGATGGAATAGTGGCTGGCGGCAAGCCGCGCCGCACCGAGCCCTGCGACCGAACCGAGGCCGAGCGCGACCACGGGGACGCGCGACAGGTTCTCCGTCGTGAAGCGATACCAGCGCGTGCCACCGATGCCGCCGGGCAGATTGGCCGCGCCCTTGGTCTCGATGGTCTTGACCGAGCCGCCGCCGCCGGAGCCCTCGATGATGCGGACGATGGGCAGACGGAAATCGTGCGCCATCTCCTCCGCCATCAGCGGTTTTGCTGAAATGGAAGCATCAGCCGAACCACCGCGTACCGTAAAATCGTCGCCGACCACGACAACCGTGCGGCCGTCGACGCGCGCACGGCCGAACACGCAGTTCGCCGGCGTCAATTTCTGCAGCTCGCCGCTGGAATCGTACTCGCCGATGCCGGAGACGGCACCGATCTCGTGAAAGCTGCCCTTGTCGGTCAGTCTGTCGATACGCTCCCGAACAGTCAGTCGGCCCTGGTCATGCTGACGCTTGACCTTGTCAACGCCGCCCATCTCCTGCGCGAAGGCTTCGCGCCGGGCTAGCTCGTCGAGTTCCGGCTTCCAGTTCATTCACGCCCCCCGAGTTGATCGGCTTGTTATTATTATGCACGGCCATTGCGACCGGTTTGCGCGGGATGCGGTTGTTGAAGACGTCGCCTTCCGCGCCCTCCATCAGGCTGCCGAGCGAGCGGCCGAGCGCGAGCATCAGCGGCGCGACCTCGGCATGCAGACGCTGCTCGTCATACATCGACGACAGCAGGCCGATCGTGATGACGACGAAGGTCTGGTACTGCGGCGACCAGATCGGCACCGCGAGCCCGTTGATGTGCGGGCTCCAGATGCCGCACGCCGTGACATAGCCGCGCTCGCGCAGAGACTGCCGGTTGGCCTCGATGCGGGGCCTCAGGATCTTTGCAGCCTCGGGGGCTTCCCGTTCCATGTCGTTGATGAAGGCATCGCCCATTTCGGGCGCGAGTGCCGCGGTGTAGGCCGCGCCCGCGGCGGTCGAGGCCATCGAGATGCGGCTGCCGGTCCCCTCATGCAGGCCGAGCGCCGAAGCCGAGCGCGCGAACTGGAGATAAACCAGATGGAAGCGATCGGGGACGACGAAGCCGACCGTGCCCGGAAGCTGGTCGGCGACTTCCTGGAGCCGCTGCCGGATCATACTGCGCAGCTGCGCGCCCTTCATCATCGAGGCGCTCATCGCCACAGCGCTCGGGCCGATGCGATATTTCTGGTCGCGCGGCAGATAGACCAGCTGCCCCATGCGCGTCAGCGTGTGCGTGAGCCGCGACACCGTCGAGCGCGGCAGGCCGCAGCGATTTGAAATCTCGAGATTGCCGAGCCTGCTATCGTGGCCCTCGAAGCATCGCAACACGTCGAACGCGCGCGAGACCACCTGGATGACATCACCTTCGCCAGCATCGCCAGCGAGCGCGCCTTGCCTACTCAACCGCTCTGAACGTCGTCCCATGTTCCCTACCAGTTGTTCCGCTCTGCGGAATTAAATTCCACTTGCAGACGACGCTACCTCAGGCATTTTGCGACGACAACAAAAAGGCGATGGCATGCCAGATATAAAAATCGTCACCGAGGTCGCGGGACGCATCTGCGCCACTCCCGTGCAAGTTGGAGGAACCGTTGCGGATGGCGACGACGTTGTGGTCGTCGAAGCGATGAAGATGGAGATCCCCGTGCCCTCGCCCGCGAGCGGCACGATCACATCGCTTCTCGTCAAGCTCGACGACGTCGTTGCCGAAGGACAGGCGATCGCGATCGTCGCGAACTGACTGCGTTATCCGCCATTTCCGCGACAATCTGTCTGCCTCTTTCCTGCATGCGCGGTACGGCGTTGCCATCGCTCGATCGCGATGACATGATCTGTTTCAAACAAAACTGTGTTTCAAACAAAGAAAGAAAATCTTCGCGGCAAACGCGGGGATCATTGGAGGGAAACATGCTTCGTGGGCTGATCATGCTCGCGCCTGCCTTGGTTGCGGGCATTTCTTTTGCGTCTACACGCTATGCAATCGCCGAAGACATCAAGCTGCCGGCGACATTGACGTTCACCGCCTATGACACCGGAACCGCCGGCTTCAATATCGCGGTCGGCGTCGGCAAGATGATGAAGGACAAATACGGCACCGACGTGCGCGTGCTGCCGGCCGGCAACGACGTCGCGCGACTTGCACCACTGCGTGCCAAGCGTGCAGCGTCCGCGGCAATGGGATCGGGGACCTATTTCGCGCAGGAGGGCGTGTTCGAATTCGGCTCCAAGGAATGGGGTCCGCAGCCGCTTCAGATCATGCTCTCGTCCGTCGACTGCAATTGCGGTTCGCTTGGCGTTGCAGCCGATAGCGGTGTGAAAGATCTGAAAGACCTGAAAGGCAAGCGCGTCGGCTTCGTCGTCGGCTCGCCCGCGCTGAACCAGAACTCGCTCGCCGTGCTCGCCTTCGCAGGGCTGACGCAGAAGGACGTCAAGGCCGTCGAGTTCGCAAGCTACGGCGCAATGTGGAAAGGCCTGATCAACAACGACGTCGATGCCGCCTTCGGCACCACCATCACCGGCCCTGCCAAGGAAGCCGAGACCTCGCCGCGCGGCCTGGTCTGGCCGCCGCTGCCTGCCAAGGATAAGGAAGGCTGGGCGCGGATGCAGAAGGTCGGCTCGTTCTTCTTCCCGCAGACTGCCACCTGCGGCGCCGGCATCACGCCGGAGAAGCCGATCGAGCTCGGCAATTACCCCTACCCGATCTTCGTCGCCTACGCCTCGCAAGCGCCCGATCAGGTCTATGCGATGACCAAGGCGATGATCGTCAATTACGACGCCTACAAGGACTCCGCGCCCGGCGCCGGCGGGCTCGCCGCCGACCGCCAGACCAAGAACTGGGTGGTGCCCGTGCATCCCGGCGCCGTGAAGGCGCTGAAGGAGGCCGGCCAATGGTCCGATGCGCAGGACGCGCACAACAACAAGCTGATCAAGCGGCAGGAGGTGCTTGGCGCAGCCTGGGCCGATTACGGCAAGTCCAACCCGCCGGCGGATGACAAGGCATTCCTCGACGGCTGGATGAAGGCCCGCGCGGCAGCGCTCGCAAAGGCCGACATGCCGAACGGGTTTGAGGAATAGTCTTGCGATGGAGTTGATGGTTGCCCGGACTGCGGTGCACCCCCTTTTCCGCTTGCGACCCTCACCCGGCCCTGCGCACCGACCTCTCCCGCAAGCGGGAGAGGTTAAGCGCGCCCGCGGCCCGATCGGTTCACTCAACAACCACTTTGCTCTAGTCAGCAATTATTAGCCCACGCGCGGGGTCGATCATGTCGTCTGCTTCAGTCTCCACCGCCTCGCAGGACGAGGCCAAGCGGGTCGTGTTCGACGATCCGCACGGCGCCGCCGGCAACATGCAGGAAGCGGAAGTCACGCGCGTCCGCACGCTGCGCGGCGCCTGGCGCTGGACGCTCGTCGTCGCGACCGCGGCGACCATCCTGCTCTGCATCAACCAGCAATTCTCGCTGCGCTTCTTCATCGGCTACACCCAGCTCAACACGGAGTATTTTTACCTCCTGATCGCGCTGATGCTGCCGTTCACCTTCCTGATCTTCCCGGGGACGGAGCGCGCGCCGCTCGACCGCATCCCCTGGTACGACCTCGTCTGCTTCGTCGTCACCTTTGCCGCCGCACTGCTGTTGATGTCGAACGTGCGCAAGGCGGCGGAGGCCGGCTGGGAATTCGGCGGTGCGCCGAACACCGTGATCGCGGCGGGCCTCGTGATGTGGGTGATGCTGATGGAGGCGCTGCGCCGCACCGGCGGCTGGAGCCTGCTGCTAAGCGTGCTCCCCTTCACCGTCTATCCGCTGTTTGCGGAATCCAGCTGGCTCGGACCATTCCGCGGCACGCAGTCGACGCTGGAACAGGCCACCGCCTATCACGTGCTGTCGGGCGAGAGCTTGCTCGGCATCCCCATCCAGGCGTTTGCCGACACCGTCATCGGCTTCCTGGTGTTCGGCACTGCGCTGATGATGACCGGCGCCGGAAAATTCTTCATCAACCTCGCCTTCGCGCTGTGCGGCACGTTTCGCGGAGGCGCGGCCAAGGTCTGCATCTTTGCCAGCGGGCTGCTCGGCATGATGTCGGGCTCGATCATCTCCAACGTGCTGACCGCCGGCACCATGACCATTCCTGTCATGAAGAAGAGCGGCTTCCGCGCATCCTATGCCGGCGCGATCGAGGCCTGCGCCTCGACCGGCGCCGTGCTGGCGCCGCCGGTGATGGGCGCAACCGCCTTCGTGATCGCGCAGTTCCTCAATGTCAGCTACGCCGACGTCGCGATCGCCGCGATCATTCCCGCCGCGCTCTATTACATCGGCCTGTTCATGCAGGTCGACTCCTATGCTGCGCGCCACGGGCTGAAAGGCATTCCGCGCGCCGAGCTGCCGCGGATCATGGATACGATCAAGGACGGCTGGTACTACGTCTTCGTCATCGCGCTCCTGATCGTGATGCTGCTCTATTTCAAGCGCGAGAGCCACGCGCCGTTCTACGCCACCGCGCTGCTGCTGGTGCTCAACCAGCTCTTTTCCAAGGACACGCGATGGACGCTGGGCACGATCGGCAAATTCCTGGAGGTCAACGGACGCACCTTCGTCGAGCTCGTCGGCATCCTCGCCGGCTGCGGCCTGCTGATCGGCGCATTCTCGATGACAGGCGTGGTTTCGAGCCTCGCCAACGATTTGCTGCATATTGCCGGCGACAATCCCTTCCTGCTGCTCGGCATGTGCGCCCTCACCAGTCTCATCCTCGGCCTCGGGCTGACGACGACGGCCTGCTACATCTTCCTCGCCATCCTGGTCGCGCCCGCGCTCGAGAAGCTCGGGCTCAACAGGATGGCCGTGCACATGTTCATCTTCTACTGGGGCATGCTGTCGTCGATCACCCCGCCGGTCGCGATCGCGTCCTTCGCGGCGGCCGGCATCGCGGGCTCCCCGGCGATGAAGACGGGTTGGGAATCGATGTGGGTCGGCAGCATCATCTACTTCATCCCGTTTTTCTTCGTGCTCAATCCGGCACTGGTGCTGCAGGGACCGAGCCCCTATCTCGCTGGTCTCGGCCTGATGGGGCTCGCGGCGTTCGGCACGCTTTTCATCTGCGGCGGCATCCAGGGCTACCAGCCCTTCGTCGGGGATCTGCGCGGCACCGGTGCGCTGGAATGGCCGATCCGCGTGCTGCTGGTGATCGGCGGCTTCGTGGTGGCCACGCCCGGCGGCGGGATCATGCCGCTGTCGCAGATGCAGGTGACGCTGCTAGGGCTCGCCATCCTGGTGCCGACGGCTTTGATCGCCCTGGTTCTGGTCCGTCGGCGGACGATCGTGCCGGACGGGTTGCGCGCACCCTGATTGCGTTGCACAAAGAGAGGCGATGACACCGCTTTCGCCTCTCGCCTCCGCCTGGACCCGCTCGAAACCGCCCTTGCTGCGGTTTCTGGACATTTGCCTCAACGAATTCTCGGCGGAGAGCTCTGGCGCCGTCGCCGACTACATCCCCGAGCTGAGCAAGGCCGACCCTGCCCATTTTGGCATCAGCCTCGCGACGCTGGACGGCCACGTCTATGAGGTCGGCGACTCCAGGGTGCCCTTCACCATCCAGTCGATGTCAAAGCCGTTCGTCTTCGCGCTGGCGCTGGACCTGCTGGGCGCCGGCCGGGTCGAGAGCGCGATCGGCGTCGAGCCCTCCGGCGATCCCTTCAACTCGATCCGGCTCAACTCCGACAACCATCCGTTCAACCCGATGGTCAATGCCGGCGCGATCGCCTGCACCGGGCTGATCTACGACAGCAAGGGCCCGGAGGCCTTCGAGCAGATCCGGCTCGCGCTCAGCCGTTTTGCCGGACGTGACCTCGCCGTGGACGAAGCCGTCTACGCCTCGGAAAGCCAGACCGGCGACCGCAACCGTGCCATCGGCTATCTCCTCAAGACGAACGCCGTGATCTCGGACAATGTCGCCGGCGTGCTCGACGTCTATTTCCGGCAATGCGCGGTGCTGGTCACCGCGCGCGACATCGCCGTGATGGCGGCAACGCTGGCCAACCGAGGCGTCAATCCGGTGACGGGCGAGCAGGTGGTGACGCCCTACGCAATCTCGCGCACGCTGTCGGTGATGACGTCGTCAGGCATGTACGATTATGCCGGCGAATGGATCTACCGGATCGGAATCCCCGCCAAGAGCGGCGTCGGCGGCGGCATCCTCGCCGCCCTGCCTGCCCGCCTCGGGCTCGGCAGCTATTCGCCGAAGCTCGACAAGCACGGCAACAGCGTGCGCGGCATCAAGGTCTGCGAGGCGCTGTCCTCGCATTACGACCTGCACATGCTCAATCGCAGCGACGATGCGCGCAACGCCGTCATCGCCGACTACGACATCGGCAAGAGCCCGTCCCGCCGCGTCCGCCGCCCGCAGGAGCGCGAGATCCTGGCCGGGCATGAGCAGGAGGTGCGGGTCATCGAGCTGGTCGGCACGCTGTCGCTGTCGGCGGTCGACTACGTCTCGCGTCGGCTCGCCGGACAGCCGCGGCCGCAGATCGTGATCTTCGACCTCCACCGCGTCACCTCCACCACCCGCGCCGGAGCGCGGCTTGTGGCCGAAGCGTTCGAAGAGCTCGCGGCGCTGAACGTGACCGTCGTGCTGTCAGGCGTCAGGCGTGCCTCGAAGGAATGGGACAGCCTGCGAGAATGGACGGCGGAGCTGAAGAACGTCCGCGACTTCTATCTGCTCGACACCGCGATCGAATGGGCGGAAGACCAGATCGTCTATCGCTATGGCGGCTCGATCGATTTCCACGAGACCACCGAGCTTGCCGAACAGCCGCTGCTGTCAGGCATGAGCGAGGAAGAGCTGACCGACCTCGCCTCGATCTGCACGATCCGGACCTTTCAATCCGGCGCGAAAATTCTGACCGCAGGCGATCCCGCCGATTCCTTGTTCTTCCTGCGCAGCGGCGCCGTGCATGTCACCCTGCCTGACGGGGTGCGGCTGGCGACGCTGACCGCCGGCATGGCCTTCGGCGAGATGGCGCTGCTGGAGCCGACCCGCTCGGCCGACGTGTACTCGGACATGGCGGCGACGGCGTATGAAGTGCCGCTGAAGGATTTCGAGCGCTTCCGCAGGCAGCACCCGCGCGCGAGCGAGCGTGTCATGCGCAATCTGGCGCAGCTGCTGGCCGACCGCCTGATCGTCGCCAACGCGAAGGTGGATATCCTGACGTCGACGTAGGTGGCCTAGCGACTCGCGGCCTCGCTGAGCCGCCGCTTGATCTTGGCAGCGCTCGCCTTGAGCAGTTCGGACGGCTGCTGGCCGGTCGCTGCACACAGGCAGGCCCAGTAGTAGATGACGTCGCCGAGCTCATCGACCAGCCCCGCCTTGTCGAGCCAGTCATCGCGCAGCAGCTTCTTGATGTGGTCGGCGACCTCGCCGGATTCGCCGGCGAGGCCGAGCCCGAGATAGGACAGCCGCTCGTTGGACGGATGCTCATCGACTTTCGCAATGCTCGCGGCCCAGACCGCATATTCATCGATCGTCATGGACATCCCTCGCCGTGGTTTTCGGATCAGCCCACCACTTCGGTTACGGGCTGGAGGTCGATCTCGAAGGTCTCCAGAAACTTTGACGTCATGATGTAGAAGCCGACCGAAAGTTGCAGCTCGACCAGCGCGGCCGGCGTCAGCTTCGATGCGATCGCCTTGAACGTCGCATCCGTCGGCTTCTTCAGCTTCACGATCTCGTCGGTGAACGCGAGCGCGGCGCGCTGCACCTCATTGAAGCAGGTCGCTGCCTGCCAATTCTCGAGCGCTTCGTTCTGCTCGTCGGTGACCCCGACATTCTTTCCGATGCGCTTGTGCGCGACGATCTCGTACGGCGCCTCGCACAAAATGCCGGTACGGGTGATCGCGAGCTCGCGCACGACGGGATCGAGCTCGCCCTTATGCCGGATGGCTCCGCCGAGCCGGCAGTACTGCTCAAAGTAGCTGGGCGAGTGCGCCATCATGCGGAAGATGTTCGCGTTGCGGTTCTTGTCGAGAATTTCGCGGGTGCGGTCGGATGCCCTGGACGGGTCGCTGTAGGTGATGCGGGCCATGATTTACCTGAAGAATTTCCCTGAGCCTTTGATGCTTTTTGTCGTTAGGGGCGAAAGTTCCACGAAACTCTATTCTTACGCGACCGCAGGAGCAACATCATCGAGTCAAATTGCCGCCGCATTGCTGATCGACCTTGGCACAGTCGATATTCGCCGCGTGGGGACAAATCGCAGTGAGTACTCGAAGTGGGGTGTTCCGAGTAAAATAATTGACCGCCGGGTGCGCAGCGCGCGCAACGATGAGTCACGCCCAAGTCTAGGGAGAAAAAGGCATGAAGGAAGCCACCAAGGGGGCGGCCTCGGAAGCGCTCGCGCATATGCTGGCGGTGATGGCGATGCTCGTCATCGCCAGCATATTGTTCTACGGGCGTTAGCAAGAGTTGCGTAGAGTGTTTTCGTCATTCCGGGGTGGCGCCTCGCACAACGCCAAGCCCAGAAATCCCGTTCCAGGTTCGGTCCCTTGGACCGCCCCCGAATGACGGATCCTACTTTTTCCTTTTGCTGAAAAACGGCACGAGCTTGCCGGCGAACGTCGGGAAGCTCGCGGTGACCTCATCGCCGATAGCTAGATTCGTCTCGCCGTGCGCCATCATGCGAAAGCCCTCGGCGCAATCGACCAGCAGGATGTTGTAGGGTACGTGCGCGCGGGTCTCGGGCGTGGCGGCGCGGCACACCAGCGACGTCGCATACACCCTGCCCTTGCCGCTGGCACGCGCATCGCGCGGATCGGGCGCACCGCACGCCGCGCAAAAGGCGCGATGAAAATATTGCACATGGCTGCATGCGGCGCAGGTCTGGTAGGTGATGGCCTGCTCGCCTTTGGTCCAATCCGCCAGACGCTCGCTCATCGCACCCGCTCCAGAAACATGCTGACGTGCGACGACAGCACGCCGCCGTCGCCGTGCAGCAGTGCAATCGAGGCATCGCGCACCTGCCGATTCGCAGCCCGCTCCGTCATCTGCAAATGCGCCTCGACCAGATGCGCCATGGCGCCGCCGACCCCGCAATGACCGTAGCTGAGCAGCCCGCCATGGGTGTTGAGCGGCATCGCGCCGTCGCAACCGAAATGGCCTGATCGCACGCGGGCGGCGGCCTCGCCGCGGCCGGCAAGGCCGAGGTCTTCCAGCAGCATCGCGAGCGTGATCGTAAAGCTGTCGTAGATCGCGGCGTAGCGCACGTCCGAGATCGCAAGGCCCGTGGCCTCCCTGGCGCGAGCGATGGAGATTTCGGCCCCGAGCTCGCTGAGCGCGGGCGCGGCGGTGACATGCTGATGGGTATGCGCCTGCGCGCAGCCGCGGATGCGCACGCCGGCCTCGCCGGTCCGCTCGCGGCTGACAACGAAGGCGGCGCCGCCGTCGGAGACCGGGCAGCAGTCGAGCAATTTGAGCGGCATCGCCACCGGCTTCGAGGCCATGACATCGGCGACCGTGATGGGGTCGTGGAATTGCGCGCCGGGGTGGGTGCAGGCGTGGGCGCGCATCAGCACGGCGAATTCGGCGAGATCCTCTTCGGTCACGCCGTATTCGTGCATGTAGCGGGTGGCGACCAGGCCGTAATAGGCGGGAATGGTCGGCCCCAGCGGCACCTCGTAGTCGGGATGGCCGACCTGCGCCAAGGCCTGGATCGAGGCGTCGCGGCTTTGCCCGGTGAGGCGATTTTCGCCGGCGACGACGAGCACGTTGCGCGCAACATTTGCCTCGACGAGATGATGCGCCAGCATCGTCATCGCGAGCCCGGTGGCGCCGCCGACCTGCACAGCATGGGCGTAAGACGGGCGGATGCCAAAATGCTCGGCGAAGACGGTGGCCAGCATGATGTGCGGCGAGACGGTCGAATAGCCGCAGAGGATGCCGTCGATCTCGGCGCGCTTCAGCCCGGCATCGTCGAGCGCGGCTTGGGCGGCCTTGCTCATCAGGTCGAGCGAGGACGAGCCTTCGTGCTTGCCGAAAGGCGTGAGGCCGACGCCGGTGATGAAGCTCATATGCCCTCCCTACTCCGGCGGCGAACGCGTGACGCCGTCGCGGACCATGGCGGCGATCTCGTCCTGGGAATAGCCGATCCCGTGAAGAATCTCCGCGCCATGCTCGTTGAGCCGCGGCGCCAGCCTGACAGTCTCGGCCTCGGTCTCGGACCAGCTCGCCGTCACCTTCATGCTGCGGATCGGCCCTTCCGTCGGATGGTTCACGACCGGGAAGAAATTCGTCGCCTCCAGATGCTCGTCGTGCAGGATCGATGCGAGGTCGTGCATCGGCATGACAGGCACGTCGGCCTTGGTCAGCAGATCGATCCACTCGGCCGTGGTACGCGTCTCGAAGATGCGCGCGAGCTCGGCATAGACGACGTCGATGTTGGCGGCGCGGCCGGCGAAGGTCGCGAATTTGGGATCGGCGCGCAGATCGTCGCGGCTCGTTGCCTTGAAGAAATTCTCCCACTGCTTGTCGTTGTAGACGATGACGCTGAGATAGCCGTCCGAGGTCTTGTAGGGCCTGCGGTCGCGCGAGAGGTGGCGGGCGTAGCCGCCCTTGTCGAGCGGCGGCTCATAGGTGAGCCCGCCCATGTGATCGCCCATGACGAAGCCGGCCATGGTCTCGAACATCGGGATGTCGACGCGCTGGCCGCGGCCGGTGCGATCCCGATGCACGAGGCTGGCGCAGATCGCGCCGACGGCGGTGAGACCGACGATACGGTCGACCAGCGCGTTCGGCACGTAGCGCGGCACGCCGTCTCCGGTCTGCGCCATCAAGGCGGGGAGCGCGGTGGCGCCCTGGATCAGATCGTCATAGGCGGGCTTGGCGGCATAAGGCCCGTCCTGGCCGAAGCCGAACACGCCGGCATAGACCAGGCGCGGGTTGATTGCGGAGACGACGTCATAGCCGAGCTGAAGCCGCGCCATCGCCTGCGGGCGGACGTTGTAGACGAGCACGTCGGCGTCCTTCAAAAGCCGCAGCACGGCCTCGCGGCCCGCGGGCTTCTTGAGGTCGAGACAGATCGAGCGCTTGCTGCGGTTGGTGTTGAGGAACACCGGGCCCATGCCGGCATGGCGCATCGGACCGATCAGGCGGGTGACGTCGCCGTCGAGCGATTCCACCTTGATGACGTCGGCACCGTAGTCGCCGAGCATCTGGGTCGCATAGGGCCCCATCAGCACGGTGGTCATGTCGACGACCTTGATGCCCTTCAGCGGCCCCATTCATTCGCTCCCGATTGCGCGGGCTCAAGCGGGCCCCGCGATTTCGGTCCAGCTAAGGGCAGTCATGCCGCGCGCGCAAGGGCGGCCGGCGTATGGCCGCATGCGCGGCGATACGGCCGCTATTTCTTCTGGCGGGATTCGCGGATCTTGATGAGACGGTCGAGCTCGTCGTTCTGCTGGTTGATGCGGTCGGCGATCCGCGACTCGTTCTGCTCGCCGGAAGCGGCCGCGGCCTGCTCGATGAGCTGGCGGATATTGTCCTCGAGGATCGCGATGCGATCGTTGAGGGCTTCCATCGACAGCGAGTCTTCGTAGTCGTTGCTCATGATGCTTTTCCGCAAATCAATCAGGAGCGTCAAGGTGAGCAAAGCGAAGCGTGCACACCTTGATCTAGCGCAAGGAAAAAGGTGGGCACGGCGCAAACGCGCCTTTGCCCACCCTACGAGAGATTACTTCAGCGGCTCCAGCACGGAAACGTAGTTGGCAACGGCGGCGCCGCCCATGTTGAAGATGCCGCCGAGCTTCGCGTTCTTGAGCTGCATGCCCTCGGGCGCCTGCCCGGCGAGCTGCATCGCGGTCATCACGTGCATGGAGACGCCGGTGGCGCCGATCGGGTGGCCCTTGGCCTTCAGGCCGCCGGACGGATTGACCGGCAGCTTGCCGTCCTTGAGCGTCCAGCCTTCCTTGATGGCGCGGGCGCCCTGCCCCCTCGGCGTCAGGCCCATCGCTTCGTATTCGATCAGCTCGGCGACCGTGAAGCAGTCATGGGTCTCGACGAAGGAGAGATCGCTGAGCGCCACGCCCGCCTGCTCCAGCGCGCGCTGCCAGGCGATAGTGCAGCCCTCGAACTGGAGGATGTCGCGCTTGGACATCGGCAGGAAGTCCTGGGCATGCGCGGTGGCGCGGAAGCCGATCGACTTGCTCATGCCCTTGGCGGTCTCGGCATCGGCCAGCACCAGCGCCGCCGCGCCGTCGGAGACGAGCGAGCAGTCGGTGCGCTTCAGGGGACCGGCGACGTAAGGGTTCTTCTCGCTCTCGGCGCGGCAGAAGTCGAAGCCAAAGTCCTTGCGCATCTGGGCGAAGGGGTTGGCCACGCCGTTCTTGTGGTTCTTGGCGGCAATCAGCGCCAGCGCATCGGACTGGTCGCCATATTTCTGGAAGTAGGAGCTGGCGATCTTGCCGAACACGCCGGCGAAGCCGCCGACGGTGTCACCGTCCTCCGGCAGATAGGACGCCTTGAGCAGGTTCTTGCCGATCTCCGGCCCCGGCGTGCGCGTCATCTGCTCGACACCTACGACCAGCACGATCTTGGCCGCGCCTGCGGCGATCGCGCGCAGGCCCTGGTGTACGGCCGCCGACCCGGTCGCGCAGGCGTTCTCGACCCGGGTGGCCGGCTTGAAGCGCAGCTTCGGGTCGGCCTGGAGCACCAGCGAGGCGGTAAAATCCTGCGGCGAGAAGCCGGCGTTGAAATGGCCGAGCACGATCTCGTCGACGTCGCCAGCCGAGATGCCGGCATCCGCCAGCGCCTCGTTGGCAACGCGGGTGACGAGGCTTTCGACGGTTTCGGTGTCGAACTTGCCGAACGGCGTATGCGCCCATCCGACGATGCTGGCGGTCATGGTCTCTTCTCCCTGGGTATCTCGTACTGAGCTAAGTCTTAGCCCAGGGATGGCAAGACTTCACGCAGGTTTAAGGGCCTGAAGGGTGCGCTGGCAGATGGCAGTTATGCCGGCCCAGTTCCCGGCCTTGATCTCCGCCGTCGGGCATAGCCAGGAACCGCCGACCGCGACGACATTGGGCTCGGCGAGCCAGGTCCCCGCATTGGCCTCGCCAATGCCGCCGGTCGGGCAGAACCGCACGTTCGGGAACGGCCCGCCAAGGGCGCGCAGGCCCTTGATGCCGCCCGCCTGCTCGGCCGGGAAGAATTTTGCGACGTCGAGGCCGTAGGACAGCGCCATCATCAGCTCGGACGCCGTGGCAATGCCCGGCGCGAACGGCAAGGAGCTGTGGGCCGCAGCCTTCAGGAGATCGGGGGTCAGGCCCGGGCTGATGCCGAACGCGACGCCGAGCTTCTCGACGCGGGTGAAGTCGGCCGGATTGAGAATCGTGCCGATGCCGACCACCGCCTCGGGGACTTCGGCCATCATCGCCCGCGCCGCCTCGATCGCAACGGGGGTGCGCATGGTCACCTCCAGCGTGCGGACGCCGCCGGCGACCAGCGCACGCGCCAGCGGCACGGCATCCTGGATACGCTCGATGGTGAGCACGGGAATGACGGTCGCGGCCTTGAACAGCGCGGCGAGGTGGTTCTGTTGGGCGGTCGTGGTCATCTTGGCTTTCGTTTCACTTGGTCGCCTGGCGAGAACTCGCCGGCCGGTGCCGCTTCTTCGGTGGCATGGCATAGCCCGGAATGATGGCGCCGGGATAGCAGATCACGAGGCTGGCGAGGCGATGCCCGGCCTGGGCCGCCTCGATCGGATCTGAGCCGCCGAGCCGGGCCGCGATATAGGCCGCGGCAAAGCTGTCGCCGGCCGCCGTGGTGTCGACGACCGGCTTGGTCATGGGCTCGGCCCGGACCTCGCTGGTCCCGCCGGGGAAGCGCAGCAGGCTGACGGGCTCTGCCAGCCGGAACACCAGCTCGGGCGTGGGGATGCGCGCCATCAGTTGGTCGTGGCTCTCGCCGGGATGGAGCGCGAGCAGATCCTCGGTCGAGGTCAGCACGATGTCGGCAGCGGCGAAGGCCGCGGCAAACACCTCGCGCGCGACGTCGCGGTCCGGCCATCCGCGTGCGCGAAAATTGGTGTCGAACACGAAGCGCGTGCCGAGCAGGCGCGCGCGCTTGATCGCCGCGAACAGACGCTCGCGCCCGGGCGCATCGTAGATCGAGAGCGTGATCGCGGAGAGATAGACGATGTCGTAGCTCATCAGCGAGTTGAGCAGCTCGTCCGTCTCCGGCAGGCTCATGAGCTGACGCGCCGCCGCGCTGTCGCGCCAGTGGAAGAACTGGCGCTCGCCCTTCGCATCCGTCTGGATCATGTAGAGGCCGGGCAGCTTGCCCGGCAGCCGCGCGACGCGGCGGGTCCCGACGCCCTCCGCATTCCAGGCCCCGATCATCTCATCGCTCAAGGCGTCGTCGCCGAGCGCGGTGAGATAATCGACCTTGACCTCGAGCCGCGCCAGATACACCGCCGTGTTGAGGGTGTCGCCGCCGAAGCCGCGCGAATACAGGCCGCCGCCCTGCCCTTGCCCGCTGGACGGTCCGGCGGACTGTCCTCCTTGGGCCTGCCGGAGCTCGACCATGCATTCGCCGATGCAAGCAACGCTCGCCATCACTTTACCCGCTCAGTCAGAGATCAGGCGACGAAATTGCCGCCGAGCTCGTCTTCGATGTGAATGCGGATGATGTCGTCGAAGGTCTTCTCGGCGGTGGTGAAGCCGAGCTCCAGCGACCGCTTGGCATTGAAGTTGCGCGGCCAGCCGCCGACGATGCCGACGATGAAGGGATCGGGCTCGCGCTTGATGCGGGCGGCGACCTTTTCGCCCGCGACACGCTTGAGCGCCGCGATCTGCTCGCCGACCGTTGCCGACAGGCCCGGCATGGTCAGATTGCGGCGCGGGCCGACGGTCGCGAGGTCCATGGTGCCGGCATGCAGCAGGAAGCCGACGGCGGAGCGCGGCGTAGCGTGCCAGTGGCGGACGTCCTCGGAAACCGGGAGCACCGCTTCCTTGCCGGCCAGCGGCTCGCGCAGGATGTTGGAGAAGAAGCCCGATGCCGCCTTGTTGGGCAGGCCGGGCCGGATGCAGATGGTCGGCAGGCGAATGCCGATGCCGTCGAGGAAGCCGCGGCGCGAATAATCGGCGAGCAGCAATTCGCCGATCGCCTTCTGGGTGCCGTAGCTGAGCAGCGGGGTGTGGAAGAACTCGTCGCCGATCGCATCCGGGAACGGCGCGCCGAACACCGCGATCGAGGACGTGAACACCACGCGCGGCTTGTAGCCGCCGCCGACAAGGCGGATCGCGTCGAGCAGCATCCGCGTGCCGTCGAGGTTGATGCGGTAGCCCTTGTCGAAATCGAGCTCGGCTTCACCCGAGACGATCGCGGCGAGATGGAAGATCACGTCGGGACGGCCGGCGATCAGCTTCTCGGCAGCGCCAGGGACGGCGAAATCGCCCGAGACGGTCTCGACGGCGAAACCGGCCTTCTCCGGCTTCTTCGGCTCGACCACATCATGCATGGTCAGCTTGGTGACATCGCTCTTGCCGAGCCGGCCGTCGCGCAACAGCCGTTCACACAATTTGCGGCCGACCATGCCGGCGGCGCCCAGAACCAGAATGTGCAAGAGCCTACTCCTTCTTATTGGCCGGAGCGCACCGCCCTTGGGGCGTTCTCCTGGTGCGCTCTCGAGGCAGGCCCCGCGATCATTCCTTCACGGCGCCGGTCATCGCCGACACATAGTACTCTACGAAGAAGGAATAAAGGATAACTACGGGGACCGAGCCGGTCAGGGCCGCCGCCATCAGCGCGCCCCAATGGTAGACGTCGCCGCTGACGAGCTCGGTGATGGCGCCGACGGGAATCGTCTTGTTCTCCGACGAGGAGATGAAGGTCAGCGCGTAGATGAACTCGTTCCAGGACAACGTGAAGGCGAAGATACCGGCGGAGATCACCCCCGGGAGCGACAGCGGCAGCGTGATCTTAACCAGGATCTGGAGCCGCGTCGCACCGTCGATCAGCGCGCATTCCTCGAGCTCGTAGGGAATGGTGCGGAAATAGCCCATCAGGAGCCAGGTGCAGAACGGGATCAGGAAGGTCGGATAAGTCAGGATCAGCGCCAGATTGCCGTCGAACAGGCCAAGCTGGAACACGATCGCCGCCAGCGGAATGAACAGGATCGAGGGCGGCACGAGATAGCCGAGAAAGATCGCAAGGCCGACATAGCGCGAGCCCTTGTAGCGCAGACGTTCGATCGCATAAGCGGCGCAGACGCTGGCAAACAGCGAGATGAAGGTGGAGGACACCGACACGATCACGGTGTTCCACATCCAGAGCGGATAGTCGGTTTCGACGATCAGCTTCTTGATGTGCTCCAGTGTCGGATTCACGATCCAGAACGGATTGTACTTCTCGTAGTCGTACATCTCCGCGTCCGGCTTGAACGTCGCGACCGCCATCCAGTAGAACGGGAACAGCAGGAAGAAGATGATCAGGCCGAGCGGAAGGTAGACGCGGAGAAACTTCCGCGGGAAGCTCTCGAGGTAGTCCATTCCGACGCTTTGGTCGTCCACGGTGGCCATGGTCAGTCCCTCCCGCCCTGTTGCCAGCGAGAGCGCTGAAGCCCGAAGAAGCTGAGCAGGATCGCCGCGACCAGGAACGGAATCATCGCGTTCGAGATCGCCGCGCCCTCACCGAGATTGCCGCCGGTGATGGCGCGCTGGAACGACAGTGTCGCCATCAGATGCGTGGCATTGATCGGCCCGCCCCGTGTGATGGTGTAGATCAGCTGGAAGTCGGTGAACGTCATCAGCACCGAGAACGTCATCACCACCGCGATGATCGGCGACAGCATCGGCAGCGTGATGTGGCGGAAGCGCTGCATGTTGGTGGCGCCGTCGAGATTGGCGGCCTCGTAGAGCGAGGGCGAGATGGTCTGGAGGCCCGCCAGCAGCGTGATCGCCACGAAGGGTACGCCGCGCCAGATATTGGCAGCTATGACCGACCAGCGCGCATTCCAGGGATCGCCGAGGAAATCGATGTAGCGCGTGATCAGGCCCGCCTTGATCAGCACCCAGGAGATGATCGAGAACTGGCTGTCATAGATCCACCAGAACGCGATCGCGGACAGCACCGTCGGCACCACGAAGGGCAGCAGCACGATGGCGCGGATCATCGACTTGAACGGCAGCCGCTCGTTGAGCAACAGCGCCAGGTAAAGTCCGATCGCGAATTTCACGACGCTCGCGAACACCGTGTAGAAGATGGTGTTGAACACCGACAGCCAGAACACCGAGTCCTTCGAGAGCGAGACGAAGTTCGCAAAACCGATATAGCGCCCAGCCCCGCCGATCTTCGTGTCGGTCATGCCGAGCCAAAAGCCCAACGCCAACGGGTAGGCCAGAAACAGGATGAGGATGGCGATTGCCGGCACCATGAACATCGCGCCGAGAAAATTCCGGCTCTCGAATGCTCTGGTCCACAGGCTACTGCGCTTGACCTGCGCGGCGGCGGACTCGGCCATGACTGCCATGTCGGACTTCCCTCGAAAGAAGAGTCGCGGCGTCCGGCGAACCGGACGCCGCGGGGATTGGAGCTGATCAGACCTGGTAGTAGCGCTTGGCGCGCTCGGCGGCGCGCGCGGCCGCCTGCTTCGGCGTCGCCGAGCCCGAAGCCGCCTCGGCGAACATGTCGACGACGACGAAGTCGCCCATCACCGCCGCGGAGGCATAGCCGAGATCGCCGGCAAAGCCGTTGTCGCGGCAGCGCTTCAGGCAGTCGCGATACGGGGTGATCTTCGGGTCCGAGGTCCACACCGGGTTGTCGTTGTAGGCCGGCAGCGGCGGAGACACGTAGCCGTTGGAAGCGACCTCCCAGGCGTCGTAGTTCTCCTTGTCCATCATGAACTTGATGAACTCCTTGACCGCCTTCGGATACTTCGAGTGCTTGTAACCGTAGTAGACCAGCACGTTCTGCTGCTCGGTCGACACGCCAACCGGGCCGATCGGCATCGGCGCGTGGTTCATGTCCTTGGCGATCTCCTGCTGCTTCGGATCGGTCGAGTTCTTGCCGACGGTCCAGATCGAGATGCCGTTCAGCGTGAGGCTGAGTTCGCCGTTGAGGAACGCCTTGTTGTTGTTCGAGTCGTTCCAGGACAGCACGCCGGGGATGAAGGTCTCGTAGAGCTGCTTGACGTATTCGAGCGCGGCGATCGTCTCGGGCGAGTCGATCACGACCTCGTTCTTCTCGTTGACGACCTTGCCGCCGAACGCCCACAGCGCCCACTGGCACCAGCCATTGGCATCGCCCGTGGCATGGCCGAGCGCGAAGCCGGCCGGCGTGTTGTTCTTCTTCAGGGCCTGACACAGCTTGAGGAAGCCGGCGGTGTCCTTCGGGAATTCGTCGAAGCCGGCGGCCTTCACATGGCTGATGCGGTAGTTCAGGCAGCCGCCGGTCGCACCTTGCGGAATGGCGATCCAGCCATTGCCCTTCTTGCCGTACTTCTCGGCGACCGGATACCAGCCGCCATACTGCTTGCCGAGGTAGTCGGCGACGTCGGTCACGTCGATCAGCTTCTCCGGGAATTTGTGGGGATCATCGAGCGTGCCGATGATGAGGTCCGGACCGGCGCCGACATTGGCGGCGACCGCCGCCTTCGGGCGGATGTCTTCCCAGCTTTCGGCCTCGAGCTTCACCTTGACGCCGGTCTTCTCGGAAAACTTCTTGGTCTGCTCGGCGAACTTGTCGAATTCGGCCTGGATGAACTGCTTCCAGCGCAGCACGCGAATAGAGGCGTTCGGCTCGGGGGTGTTGGTCCACTCCGCCGCGCGGACCGGGACGATGCCCGGGCCGGCCAGCAGTGCTGCGCCGCCCAGGCCAGCTTTGAGCACACTACGCCTGTCGAAATCGCTCATCGTTCTCTCCCTTAAATTTTATATTTGTATTGGGTCGTTCTTCGGCGTCGCTACATGCGCTTGCCTGTCGCCTCGTCGAACAAGTGAACCAGCGACGGATCGGGCTTCAGCCGCACCTTGTCGCCCGGATTGAACTGGTGACGCTCGCGGAAGACCGCGACGACCTGCTCGCCGCCGACCTTGGCGAACACCTGGGTCTCCGAGCCGGTCGGCTCGACCACGATGATCTCGGCCTCGGCGCCGTCGTCGGCGATGGTGAAGTGCTCGGGCCGCACGCCGTAGACCGCGGGACGGCCGTCGGAATTGGCCGGCGCGCTCTTGAGCGGCAGCTTGACACCGTTCGGACCTTCGAAGGTCGCGACGCCGTTGACGCGCACATGGCCCTTCAGGAAGTTCATGGCGGGCGAGCCGATGAAGCCGGCGACGAACTGGTTTTCCGGCTTGTCATAGAGCTCGAGCGGAGTGCCCATCTGCTCGACGATGCCGTCATGCATGACGACGATCTTGTCGGCCATGGTCATGGCCTCGATCTGGTCGTGGGTGACGTAGACGGTCGTGGTCTTCAGCCGCTGGTGCAACTCCTTGATCTCGGTGCGCATCGCGACGCGCAGCTTGGCGTCGAGGTTCGACAAGGGCTCGTCGAACAGGAAGACCTGCGGATCGCGCACGATGGCGCGGCCCATGGCGACGCGCTGACGCTGGCCACCGGAGAGCTGGCGCGGATAGCGCTCGAGCAGCGGCGACAGCGCGAGGATCTCGGCGGCGCGCTTGACGCGCTTGTTGATCTCGTCGGAGCTCGCGTTCCGCAGCTTCAGCGAGAAGCCCATGTTCTCGCCGACCGTCATGTGCGGATAGAGCGCGTAGTTCTGGAACACCATCGCAATATCCCGCTCCTTGGGCTGGATATTGTTGACGACGCGGTCACCGATCGAGATCGTGCCGGAGGTGATGTTCTCGAGGCCTGCAAGCATGCGCAGAAGCGTCGACTTGCCGCAGCCGGAGGGGCCAACCAGAACGACGAACTGGCCGTCCTCGATCGGAATCGAAACGCCGTGCAGGACTTCAAAATTGCCGAACGATTTCCGCACATCGCGGATTTGCACAGACGACATCTAGCTCCCTCCTCGAAAGTCCACGACGCCTCTTGCGCCGCGACCGTCTTGTTTTTTCAGACTTCACCGAACGAAGCCCGATCTTACAGGGCGACATTGTCGGCAGTTTGTGCGGTTTTGGCAATTTGTCTTTGGTTAGTCGTTGCTGGTAGCGCTGTCAACGATCCTTTGTTTGCGGCAGTGGCTATGCTAAGAGCAGCAAATGGGTCGAAAACGCACCAAGTCAGGTAAAATCCGGCTGGCGGAAGTTGCCGAGCTTGCCGGCGTCAGCCCGATTACGGCGTCCCGGTTCTTTCGCAATCCGGAGGCGCTGTCGGTCGCCAAGCGGACGCGGGTCGAGAGCGCGGCCAAGGAGCTCGGCTATGTGCCGAACCTGGCGGCGCGGGCGCTGGCCTCGCAGCGCACTGAAGTGATCGGTGTCTTGATTCCGTCACTGACCAACAACGTGTTTTCCGACGTGCTGCGCGGCATCTATGACGCCTCCGAAGGCAGCCGGTACTCGATCCAGTTGTCCAACACACGCTACAGTATTCTCCAGGAGGAGAAGCTGCTGCGCCTGTTTCTCGCGCAGAAGCCGGCCGGACTGATCGTCACCGGCATCGACCAGACCGCGGAATCGCGCGCGATGCTGGAGGCGGCCGACTGCCCGATCGTGCAGATCATGGAGATCGGGCCCAATCCGGTCGACATGATGATCGGCTTTTCACACTATGATGCAGCCCGCGCGGCGATTGCGCACCTGTTCGCGCAAGGCCATCGCAAGATCGGCTTCGTCGGCGCGCGCATGGATCCGCGGGTGCAGCGGCGGCTGGACGGATATGTCTCGGCCATGAAGGACGCCGGACTGTTCGAGCAGCGCCTCGTCGTCACGACGGCGACACCGACCTCGGTGACGCTCGGCGGCGCCCTGTTCACCGATCTGCTGGCGCGGGAGCCCGACATCGATGCGGTGTTCTGCGCCAATGACGACCTCGCGCTCGGGGTGCTGTTCGAATGCCGGCGCCGGGAGATCGCTGTCCCCGAGCAGATCGCGATCGTCGGATTCAACGACCTCGAATTCATGGCCTCCGCCGTCCCTACCCTCACCAGCGTGCGCACCAACCGCTACGAGATGGGCAACACGGCCGCCACCATGCTGATCGAAGCGATCGACGGACGGCGCCCGGAGCAGCCGGTGCTCGATCTCGGCTTCAAGGTGATCGAGCGGCAAAGCTCGTCGTCGCGGCGTTCGGAAAGCAGGCCGGCCGCATCGGGCGCGGGCGCGCCGAACAAAATGATAGCGTTACCAAGTGGCCAAGACTAGTATCGCACTTGTGAGGAAACGACCCGCCAGCGGGACAGCAGATCATCGCTCGCGCCGTTGGGCATCGCACAAGCCGACACCATGAGACGGACGCCAGTGCGTTTGCATTGCAGGAGAAACCAATGACAAAAAAACCAACCAATGGGCACGCGCCCGCCGGCAACGGCGCTCGCCGCCACCTCCGTTCGCAGGAATGGTTCAACAATCCGCATAATCCGGGCATGACCGCGCTCTATATGGAGCGCTACCTGAATTACGGCCTCACCCGCGCCGAACTCCAGTCCGGCAAGCCGATCATCGGCATCGCCCAGACCGGCAACGACCTCTCCCCCTGCAACCGGCACCATATCGAGCTGGCCCACCGCGTCCGCGAAGGCATCCGCGAAGCCGGCGGCATTGCGATGGAATTTCCGACCCACCCGATCCAGGAGACCGGCAAGCGCCCGACCGCGGCGCTCGACCGCAACCTCGCCTATCTCGGCCTGGTCGAGATCCTCTACGGCTACCCGCTCGACGGCGTGGTGCTGACCACCGGCTGCGACAAGACCACGCCGGCCTGCATGATGGCGGCGGCGACCGTGAACCTGCCCGCGATCGTGCTGTCGGGCGGCCCGATGCTGAACGGCTGGCATGCCGGCGAGCGCACCGGCTCCGGCACCATCGTCTGGAAGTCGCGCGAGCGCCTCGCCGCCGGCGAGATCGACTATGAAGAGTTCATGGAGATCGTGGCCTCCTCGGCACCGTCGGTCGGCCATTGCAACACCATGGGCACCGCCTCGACCATGAACGGGCTTGCCGAAGCGCTCGGCTTCTCGCTGCCGGGCTGCTCGGCGATCCCCGCGCCCTATCGCGAGCGCGGCCAGATCGCCTATGAGACGGGAAAACGCATCGTCGACATGGTCTGGGAAGACCTCAAGCCCTCGGACATCCTGACCCGCAAGGCGTTCGAGAACTGCATCGTGATCAACTCGGCGATCGGCGGCTCGACCAACGCGCCGATCCACATCAATGCGCTGGCCCGCCACATCGGCGTCGAGCTGTCGATCGACGACTGGCAGAAGGTCGGCCATGACGTGCCGCTGCTGGTCAACATGCAGCCGGCCGGGTTCTATCTCGGCGAGGAATTCCACCGCGCCGGCGGCGTGCCGGCGGTGGTGCGCGAATTGATGAAGCACAAGCGCATCCACGAGGACGCGGTCACGGTCAACGGCCGCGGCATCGGCGAGAACTGCAAGCATGCGCCGGTCCCCGACAACGACGTGATCTGGAGCTACGACAAGCCGCTGGTGAAGGATGCCGGCTTCCTGGTGCTGAAGGGCAATCTATTCGATTCCGCGATCATGAAGACCAGCGTGATCTCCAAGGAATTCCGCGACCGCTATCTGAGCAACCCTGCGGATCTCAACGCCTTCGAGGGCCGCGCCATCGTGTTCGAGGGTCCCGAGGATTATCACGAGCGGATCGACGATGCCTCGCTGGACATCGACGAACGCTGCGTGCTGTTCATCCGCGGCACCGGCCCGATCGGTTATCCCGGCGGCGCCGAGGTCGTGAACATGCAGCCGCCAGCGGCGCTGATCAAACGCGGCATCCTGTCCCTGCCCTGCATCGGCGACGGCCGCCAGTCCGGCACCTCGGGCTCGCCCTCGATCCTGAACGCCTCGCCGGAAGCCGCCGCCAATGGCGGTCTCGCGATCCTCAGGACCGGTGACAAGGTGCGCATCGACCTGAACAAGGGCAGCGCCAATATTCTCATTTCGGACGACGAGGTGAAGAAGCGCCACGCCGAGCTGATGGCCGATGGCGGCTTCAAGCATCCGGCGAACCAGACGCCGTGGCAGGAGATCTATCGCAACACCGTCGGCCAGCAGTCGACCGGCGCCTGCATGGAGCTCGCCACGCGCTACCAGAACGTCGCCGGCACCTTTGGTGTGGCGCGGGATAATCACTGAAGCAGGCATACGTGGCCCGGGTGAGCGAAGCGACACCCGGGACATCCGCTCCCGGATATCGCGCTCGCGCGCTCATCCGGGCTACGGCAATGAGGAAATCGAGGAGAAGAAGAACATGGCAGACCGCCTCAAAGGAAAGCGCGCCGTCGTCACGGCTGCTGCGGCAGGCATCGGGCGCGCATGCGCCATTGCCTTCGCGCGTGAGGGCGCAACCGTAATCGCGACCGACATCAACGAGAGCGGCATCGCGAGCCTGGCCAAGGAAGGCATCGCCGAGGTCGCGAAGCTCGACGTCCGCAACACCGCCGACGTCAACGCCTTCGCCAAGCGTATTGGCAAGGTCGACATCCTGCTCAACGCGGCGGGCTTCGTGCACCACGGCACCATCCTGGAGTGCTCGGAAGAGGATTTCGACTTCTCGTTCGATCTCAACGTCAAGTCGATGCACCGGACCATCAGGGCGTTCCTGCCCGAGATGCTGGCGGGCGGCGGCGGCAGCATCGTCAACATCTCGTCCTGCGCGGCGCTGCGGCCGCCGGCCAACCGTTATGTCTACAGCGCCTCGAAGGCGGCAGTGTCGCTGCTGACGCGCGCGGTCGCGCTCGACTTCATCACCAAGGGCATCCGCTGCAACTCGATCTGCCCCGGCACCGTCGAGACCCCGTCGATGCTCGACCGCGCCGCAGCGCAAGGTCCGCAGGGCAAGGAAATGTTCGTCTCCCGCCAGAAGATGGGCCGGCTCGGCACCGCCGACGAAATCGCATCCATGGCGGTCTATCTTGGCAGCGACGAAAGCGCCTTCACCACCGGCGTCGACCTCGTCGTCGACGGCGGCTACATGCTCTGATCAACTCCTCATCCCGAGGAGGCGCGACAGCGCCGTCTCGAGGGATGGGCCACGGGCTCTATGGTTCGAGACGCGCGCCGAGTGCGCGCTCCTCACCATGAGGGATAGATAAGGGGATTTTTCAATGAACAAGATCGATCTCAACGACCGCGTCGCTGTCGTCACCGGTGGCGCGCAGGGCTTTGGCCGCGCCATCACCCAGCGCTTCGTTGCATCAGGCGCCAAGGTCGCGATCTGGGATTTCGACTCGGCCCTCGCCGAGAAGACCGCCCGTGAGATCAGCGAGAACGTTCGCGTCTTCAAGGTCGACGTCACCGACGCCGCAGGCGTCGAGCAGGCGCGCGATGCGACGCTCGCCGCCTTCGGCAAGATCGACATCCTCGTCAACAATGCCGGCATCGCCGGCGTCAACAAGCCGGTCTGGGAGACCGATCTCGAGGAATGGCGGAAGGTTCTGCGCATCAACCTCGACGGCCCCTTCATCTGCTGCAAGGCGATCGTGCCGACGATGCTCAAGCAGAAATACGGGCGGATCGTGAACATCGCCTCGATCGCCGGCAAGGAGGGCAATCCCAACGCCTCGCACTATTCGGCGTCCAAGGCCGGACTGATCGCGCTGACGAAATCGCTCGGCAAGGAGCTCGCCGCGCACGACATCCTCGTCAACGCGGTGACGCCGGCGGCGGCGAAGACCGCGATCTTCGACCAGATGACGCAGCAGCATATCGACTTCATGCTCTCGAAGATCCCGAAGGCGCGCTTCGTGCTGGTGGAGGAGCTCGCCGCGATGGCGGCCTGGCTCGCATCCGAGGACTGCGCGTTCTCGACCGGCGCGGTGTTTGATATTTCCGGCGGACGGGCGACCTATTGAGGACACCATGATCCGGGAAGGCGGATGCCTGTGTGGCGCGGTGCGGTTCAAGGCGGAGGGCGAGCCGCTCAACGTGCGCGTCTGCCATTGCCGCCTCTGTCAGAAGGCGATGGGCTCGCCCTATTTCGCCCGCGCGCAGTTCGACCAGCGCGCTCTGACGGTCGAGGGCGAGACCGACCGCTATGCGTCGTCCGAGAACATCGATCGCGTGTTCTGCAAGCGCTGCGGCACGCGCCTGTTCGCCTGGCGCCGTAACGGCACGCTGGCGGGCGTGTCGCTCACGACCTTCGACGACCGCAACGCCTTTGCGCCGACCGAGCACATCTGGGTCTCGGAGAAGCTGGCGTGGCTGAAACTCGACGACGGCCTGACGCAATATCAAACGACCATCCCGACGTGATGTGGCGATCAGCCTGAGGCGCCGGCCGTTTCAACGCGCCGTCCCGTTGTCGTCGCGATCCAGATCCCGGCAAAGACCGCGACGATGCCGGCTGCCAGATTCCAGCGCAGCGGCTCGTTCAGCAGCCAGGCCCCGACCAGCGATGCCGTGATCGGATTGACCGTCACAGAGATCGCGACGCGCGTGGGCGTCGTCCGCTCCAGCGCGAAGGCCCAGAGATAGAAGGTCAGCGCCGCGCCGAAGGCGCCGAGATAGAGGGCCGCCAGCCATTGCGGCGTGCCGAAGCCGGCCACGGGCGCAAAACTGCCGCGGACGCAAGACAGCAAGATGAGGCAGGCCGCGCCCGCCGCCATGCTCACCGTGGTGAAGGCGATCGGCCCGGAGCGCCGGATCAGCGGCTTCGACCAGATGCCGTAGAGCGCCATGCACAGCGCTGCCGCCATCATCAGGAGATCACCGCGCCAGGCGCCTGACGGTGCCGAGGTCAGGTCGGAGAGAAGCGCGACGGCAACCCCGCAAGTTGCGATCACGACACCGATTGATTTGCGCCAGGTCAGCACTTCGGCACCGAGCGCGGCCCCGATCACCAGCGACAGCAGCGGAAGCGTCGACAAGGCGAGCGCGCCGCGCGCCGCGGTCGTGAAGATCAGCGATGCATTGAACAGGATCGGAAACAGGGCGAAGAACAGAACGCCGAGCCCGATGGCGGCGGCCCAGTCCCCTCGCCCCGGCCAGCGATCGCCGCGCAGCAGCGTCAGCGGCAGCAGCAGGAGAAGGCCGATGCCGAAGCGGAACGAGCCGATTGCCAGTGGATCGAGGCTGCTCACGAGATAACGCGTGGCGCCGATCGAGGTGCCGCCAAGGCCGCTCGACAGCACGGCGGCCAGAACGCCAGAAATTTCGCCCACACGTCCTCCCGCCAATGCCTTGAACGCAGCATACGAGGCGCGCCGAAACAGGGAATGGAATTTCCGTCATGCCGGGATAAGATTTCGTCATGACCGCGTCCTCGCTCGATCCCGATCTGCTGAAGGCCTTTCTCAGCGTTGCCGAGTATCGCTCGTTCACGCGTGCGGCCGCGACGCTCAACCGGACGCAGTCGGCGGTCAGCGTCCAGATCAGGCGTCTGGAGCAGCGGCTCGGCACAAAGCTGTTTCAGCGCACCAGAGCCGGCGTCGCGCTGACCGCGGCGGGCGATGAGCTCCTCGTTTATGCAAGGCGGCTGCTCGACCTCAATGCAGAGGCCGTCGATGCGCTGCGGACGCGCAAGCGCGACGCCGTGGTCCGTCTCGGCGTGATGGATGATTACGGCACGATCGTCATTCCGCCCTTGCTCGCAAGCTTTGCCCGAAGCCATCCTGATATCCGGGTCGAGATCGAGACCGGGCTGACCGCGACGATGCCGGCACGGCTCGGCGAAGCCTATGACCTCGTCATCGCCATGCACCCGGAAGGACGCGGCGACGGCGAGTTGCTCCGGCGCGAGCAAGCGGTCTGGGCCGCGGCCAATGCGTATCCTGCCGCAGCGCACGGCACGCTGTCCGTCGCGCTCTACCCGCCGGGCTGCCTGTTCCGGCAATGGGCCGCGGAAGCCCTCGATGCCGTCGGCCGGCCGTGGCGGCTGGCGTTTGTCAGCCGGACGCTTGCAGCGGTGGAGGCGATCGCGGCCCAGGGCCTCGCGGTCACGGTGGTGAAAGCCGGCACCCTGCCCCCTCGCCTGCGCATCCTCTCCGAAGGCGACGGCCTGCCGCCGCTGCCGGCGGGGGACATCCACCTTCATCGCTCGCGCAACCTGTCGCATGCGGGCGGCCTGCTGGCGGATCATTTACAGGTTGGGATTTCGGAACCGGCGTCCCATATGCTGACCTGACGCGTCGCCCCACCACCGGATTGGCCGGATTGGCTGCAAGGCCGCGAGGCAGAACCGGGACGGACGAGCCGTGAACGTTTCCTTCTATGACATTTCGGTGTGGGTGCTGCCGCTGGTGCTCGCCATCACCTTCCACGAGGCCGCGCACGCCTTCGTCGCATACCGTCTCGGTGACAACACGGCTTGGCAGCTCGGCCGCGTCAGCTTCAACCCGCTCCGCCACATCGACCCGTTCGGCACCTTGATCCTGCCGGCGATGCTGCTTTTCGCGCATTCGCCGTTCCTGTTCGGCTATGCCAAGCCGGTGCCGGTCAATTTCCGCAAGCTGAACCACCCGAAGCTCGACATGGTCTGGGTCGCACTGGCCGGGCCGGCCACCAACATCCTGCTGGCGCTCGCGGCGGCCCTCGCCCTCCACGCCCTGCCCTGGGCGCCGGCCGGCTCCGCCCAATGGATCTTCGATAACCTCAAGAATGCACTGCTGATCAACGCGATCCTGGCGGTGTTCAACATGATGCCGATCCCGCCGCTCGACGGCGGACGGGTCGCGGTCGGGCTGTTGCCGCGGCCGCTCGCCATGCCGCTCGCCCGGCTCGAACCGTTCGGGATGTTGATCCTGATCGGCCTGTTGATCCTGCTGCCTCTCGCGGGCTCGCAGTTCGGTCTAAATCTTGATGTTATTTCAGCAATACTGCGAACGTTGACCGGTTATGTGATTCAGGCTGTTCTCTTCCTGACCGGCAATGCGTAGTTGAACAGCGACACCCGAACACACGCCGAAGGGCTCGAGGCCGACTTGGTCAAAGCTGCCGATATGCTGATCGCGCGACGCGCCGATACCCGCGCCCGCGCCGATTTTGCCACCTGGAAGATGATGGCCAAGCTCAACGGGGCATCCGCCCTGCCTCCGGAGGCCCAGGAGTTCCTCGCCAGCTACAAGAACCTGCTGGCGCAGATGAGCGAGGGCGAGGCCACCGAGGCCACCATCGGCGCGATCTACAAGGCCTACTATGCCGAGATGGGCGGCGCGGGAACCCCGCCCGACGTCCGCCCCCGCGCGCCTGAAACCGCGGCGGACAATGTTACCGCTTTCCGCCGCCCGGCCCCGAAGCCGAAGAAGATTGCCTCCTCCGGAGCGGCGGCGTTCGGTGCAGTCCAGAAAAGGCCGCTGCCGGTGGCGCTGATCTTCGCCTGCCTGGTCGTGGTCTATGTCGGGATCCGGCTCTACTGGCGCTGAGCCGACTTCTTCTTTTTCTTCTCGTCCGGCGGCTTGAACATGATCTCGACGGTGCGTTCGAACCGATCGTCGGTCAGCCCGGCAGGCGGTATCGGGAAAGGATCGGACTTGTGGACCATGGAGATCGCGGCGGCGTCGTAAGCCGCATCCCCGGACGACTCGATGACGTCGACCGAAATCACGTTCCCCCTTCGGTTGAGCGCGAAACTCACTTTTGCGGTCTGGTTACTGGGCACCTTGCCCTCCGGATTGACCTTGTGCGCGGATAGATGCGCGCTGATCTTGCGGTTCCAGTCCGCCGTAATCCTCAAGATGTCCTTGCCGATACCGATGACAGGCGCCAGCGCCTTCTCGGCCTCGCGCGCATCCTCATCGAGGGTCTGCCGTGCCGTCGCAACCGATTTCGGCGACGCCTCGGCAGCCGGAGTTTCAATCGCCTGAATCTTCGGTTCGTCTTCCGTCGGCTTCTTCGCGTTGTTCTCGGTCACGACCCGGTCGGGATCCTCGACCTCCTGTGACTGGTCTTTTGGAAGCTCGGTCTCCTTGGTCTCGGCCTTTTGCTCGGGAAGCGCCTGTTGCTCCTGCATGGCCTCGCTGTCGGGCCCGGGCGGCAGATCAGTCTCGGGCGCCTTGGGCGAGGCCATCTCCACGGCGAACTCTGCACCGATCGCGCCAAGGCCATCGTCGTCATCGTCGGTTCGCAAATGGGCCAGCGCAAGCGCAGCGCCGCCCAGATGGAGTCCGAGCGCCGCCACTGCCGCCAAAATCCAAAGCTTCCGGGATGGTCTGGGTTCGTCGGACATCGCGGGCCTCTAAGGCTGGGCGGCGCCTGCCGCGGGCATCCCCGGAGCGCCTTCCAGCGCAACCAGCTTCACCCGGGTATAGCCGCCCGCACGCAAGAGCTCCATGACGCCCATCAACTCGCCATACGGCACCGAACGATCGGCACGCAGGAAAACGTACTTGTCCTTGGCCATGTCGGACATTCCGTCGAGCGTCCCGATCAGCTCGGTCCGGTGGACCGGGTTCTCTCCGATGGCAAGCGTCAGATCCGGCTTGATGCTGAGATAGGTCGGCTTGTCCGGCTTCTTCTGCGGCGTGGCGCTCGACGTCGGCAGATCGATCGGCAGGTCGACCGTGGAGAGCGGCGCTGCGACCATGAAGATGATCAGCAACACCAGGATGACGTCGATGAACGGCGTGACGTTGATGTCATGCGTCTCGGAGAAATCGTCGTCGTCATCGTTGTCTGCGAGCGAAACACCCATGGTTCACTCCGCTGCGCGCGAATGCACGCTGCCGTGGCTGCGGTCGAGATCGCGCGACAGCAACCGCCCCGCCGCACCCGAGGCACGGCTGACGAGCTCGAGGTAGCTCTTCGTCATGCGCGAGAAGTGGTTGTAGATGATGACCGCGGGAATGGCGGCGACGAGACCGATCGCGGTCGCGAGCAGCGCCTCCGCGATGCCGGGCGCGACGACGGCAAGGTTCGTGGTCTGCGACTTCGAGATGCCGATGAAGCTGTTCATGATGCCCCACACGGTGCCGAACAGGCCGACGAAGGGCGACGTGGAGCCGATGCTCGCGAGCACGCCCATGCCGATGCGGATGCGCCGCGCCTCCGCGCGCACGATCTCGGAGAAGCTCGAGGCGGCGCGCTCCTTGATGCCGGCATCGCTGGACAGGCCGGCCGACATCCGCGCCTCGCGCAGCGCCGCCGCCAGGAAGGACGGCAGGACGCCCTGCTTGGCGCCGAGCGCCATCTGCGCTTCCGCGAGCGACCGTGCCTCCGATATCTTCTTCAGCGCCGACCGCAGCCTGGAGGAAGCGGCCGACAATTCGATCGACTTGGCGATGAAGACGGTCCAGGTCATCAGCGAGGCAAACGCAAGCCCGATCATCACCGCCTTCACGACGACGTCGGCCGACATGAACATCACCCAGGGTGACAATTCCTTCATGCCGGGCACGCCAACGGTCACGGCCTCCGCCTTCGCGGCCGCCGGGTTGGTGGCTGCAGGCGATGCCGTCTGAGCAGAGGGAGCTGTTGCAGCGGGAGCGGTCGAAGCCGCAGGCGCGGCGGCCAATGGCGCGGGAGCCGGGCTAGCCGGGGGCGACTGGACCTGTGCCGGCTGGGCCTGTGCCGGCGGCGCCGGTGCGGGCTGTGTCTGGGCAGAAACAGGGGATGCGAGCCAGGCGGCCGCCAGCATCACAGCGGCGGCAAGGCTTGCTTGGGGGGACATGATCTTCATACTTCGGCCCAGTAGCGAATGAGGTTGTGATAGATACCCGTCAATTTGACCGTCTCGGGATCGTCACGCCCGAGCCTTTCCACCAGCGCCTGTATCGCGGTGTCGAGGTCAAAGATCATGCTCCGGGCTTGATCGTCCCGTATCATGCTCTGAAGCCAGAAGAAAGACGCAACCCGCGTTCCGCGGGTCACCGGCGTGACGAGATGCAGGCTGGTCGAGGGATAGAGCACGCAGTCGCCTGCTGGCAACTTGACTTCGTGCGAACCGTAGGTGTCCTCGATCACAAGTTCGCCACCATCATACTCGTCCGGCTCGGCGAGGAACAGCGTGACCGACAGGTCTGTGCGGATGCGAAGACCTGTCAGGCGGTCGCCGCGGATCGCATTGTCGACGTGCAGGCCGAAATGGTGGCCGCTGCTCGCCGCATAGCGGTTGAACAGCGGCGGGAAGATCTGGAGCGGGATCGCCGCTGCCAGGAACCGCGGGTTCGACGTCAACGCCGAAATGATGCGGTGACCGAGCTTGCGCGCGACCTCGCTGTCGGGCGGCAATTGCTCGTTGCGCTTCACGATGGCCGACTGCGCACCCGCGGTGGAGCGGCCGTCCTCCCAGTCGCTGGCGTTCATGATGCGGCGGAAATCCGCCACATCATCTTTGCTGAGAACGCCAGGCAGGCACGTCAACATGATCAGAACTTCGCTGTTGTTACGATGTAGAATGCCCGGCCCGGCGCGACCGCCACGAACGGCGTCGCGCTGCGATAGAGCGTGTCGTAATAGAGCTTGTTGGTGAGGTTCTGGGCGTAGAACTTCATGGTCCAGTTCTTGTCGATCTTCTTCTCGATGAACGCGTCGAAGCGCCAGTAGCTCGGGATCAGCGTGCCGGTGTTGGCGCCGAAGGTGCCGCCATAGACCTTGGAGCGGAACACCGCCTGGCCGCCGAGCTCCCAATCGCCGTCGAACTTGTACTTGCTCAAGAGGCTAAACGACTGGTGGGCGACGTTGGCGAGCGGCAGGCCGACATTGCCGGCGATGTTGCTCTTGGTCACCTTTGACTCCATCAGCACGATGCCGCCGAAGATGCTCCAGCGGTCGGTCAGCTTGCCGCTGGCCTCGATGTCGATACCCTGGATCTGGTAGGCCGCACCCGATGTCAGCGTGGTGCCGACGGTCTCGCGCGCATTGTCCTTGGTGGTCCGGAACAGCGCGCCGCTGACCAGCAGGTGACGGTCGAACAGCTCCCATTTGGTGCCGACTTCCGCCGCCTTGTTCTGTTCGGGCCCGAGGATCGTGGTGCCGGTCGGCGGAGACGAGCCGTAATCCGTGCCGGTTGCGTCGAGCTCGGAACCGAACGGATTGGTCGAGGTCGCATAGGCCGCATAGAGGCTGCCGATCGGAACGGGCTTGTAGACGATGCCGGCGTTGTAGTTGACGAAGTCCGAGTCGACGCTGCTCGAAGCCGCGGCAATCGACGATTTCAGCTTATAGCTGTCCCAGCGCACGCCGCCGTTCACGATGATCGTGTCTTCCCAGTTCGCTGTGTCCATTACGTAGACGGCGCCGCTGTCGACGTTGTAGCGGGTCGGATCGCCGCCGAGCACCGGATTGAACGGGCCGGGAGTGTAGGTGTAGCCGGGTGAGTACATGTTCTGGAGCGTCAGGGCGCCATTGCTGTTGGAGCCGGCACCGAACGCTTCCGACGAAAGGCCGGTGTAGCGGCCAATGCCGATGCGTTCATTGGACACCTCGAGCCCGGTCACCGCCGTATGCTTGACCGATCCCGTGTTGAACTTGAACGCGGCCTCTTCCTGGTTGGCGATGACGTCAACCCACTGGTTGCGGCTCTGCGCGCTCGCGGTGATGGTCCACTTCGTCGGATCAGGATTGGTCGTGATCGGCGACTGCGGCAGCGTGCCGATATATTCCAGCGTCGACTGCTCCATGCGGGTCCGGCTGATCAGGGTGATGTTGTTGGTCGGCTTGTACTCGCCCGTAAGCGTGCCGAAATCCTGCCGCGCGGTCTGGAAGTCGCGATTGAGGAAGCCGTACCAGGTCCCGCGCGGAATGCCCGCTTCCGTGGCCGGCACGTTGCCCTGCTTGTAGTACGGCACGCCGAAATCGGGATAGCCGCTGAGGTCGGTGTGAACGTAGTTCGTGGTGATCTTGATGTCGGTGGTCGGGGTGTACTTGGTCGAGATGAAGGTACCCCAGCGATTGTCGGTCACGAAGTTGCGGCCGGCAACGTTGGCGTCCTGGAACAGGCCGCCAACGCGCACCGAGAAGGTCGGGTCGACGACCTGGTTGACATCGATCGTGACGCGCTTGGTCATGTCGGTGCCGAAGGTGGTCTCGGCGTTCTGGAAGTTGCGATCGGTCGCCTGCTTGGTGACGATGTTGATCGCACCGCCCGCAGTGCCGCGGCCGGCATAGGACGAGGCCGGGCCGCGCAGGATCTCGAGCTGCTCGGTGAAGAAGTTCTCGCGGATCGAGACCGCGGGATCGCGGATGCCGTCGATGAAGACGTCGTTGCGCGCGTCGAAGCCGCGGATGAAGAAGCGGTCGCCGAACGCGTTGCCACCTTCACCCGAGCCCAGCGTCACGCCCGCGGTCGAGCGCCCGATCTCCCTCAGCGTCGTGGCGTTCTTGTCGTCGAGGATTTCCTTGCTGAGCACGGTGATGGTCTTGGGCGTGTTCAGAAGCGGCTCGGGAAACTTGTTCGAAGCCTGGACGCGGTCGACCTTGTAGGGCGCGGCCGGGTCGGCATAGGGATCGGCGTCGGCGGGACCGGACGGCGTCGTGGGAGCCGTCTGCTGGGCCTGCTGGCGCTGTGCGGCGCGGCGAACCGCGTTGCGGGCGCGGACCTGCTCCGGCGTGGGCTTCGAGGCGGCCGGACGCGGACGTTCGACGGGAGCATCGACCGTCACCGGCGGCAGATTCGACTGCTGCGCCTGCGCGCCGCTCGACACCGACGCAGCCGCGATCAGGCTTGCGACTGCCGAAACCTTCTTGCCGGAAATTCCCGCGAACTTGTCATCCGTCGGATTGAACGCTGCGACCGAACGCAACGACTTCGGTGCGACCACCTGCCCCATTACCAAACGCCCCATATTCTTGTTCGCTCATTCACTTCGACGAACGATGGGTGTTGGTATCGGCCGCAAAATAGCCGGTCAATGCGGGCAACCCGCGAGAACCCCGGAATAAGTCCAGATCAAAACGATTCTAAATTGGACTTTGAAATCGTTCTAAATTCAGATTGGATTCATTCTAAAGCGAGCACGAAAAATACTGCCAGATCCGCGCCGCGCGCGCGGCATCAATCACTGCTCGGCGGCTTCATCAGCGAGAACAATTCGTCGACGGTTTTCTGCGCAACGGCGCGCACGCGGTCACTGTTGTCCATGCCGCCGATATTGACGCCGTTGACGACGGCTTTGATCTCGTCGCGGAAGTCGGTCAGGAATCGCAAGGGATCGCGCTGCTCGTTGGCGACGCGTGCGATCAGTCCCGTGATCAGAATCTGACACGCGATCAGCTTGCCGTTCAGCTCGTCCATCCTGCGCTCCCCTTGTGGCGGGGGCCGATATGACCGATGCGGATTTTCCTGACAACCGAAACGCCGCGCTCGCGATTTAGAACCGTTCTTGCAACTCGTCGCGTCCGGCTCATCTGCGAGGCGTGACCCGGCCCGCGCACACCACGTCCGAGCATTACCCAGGATTTGCGCGCGGATCGCTCGCGCCGGGAAAATGCAGCACTGCACACCGCCGCGCCAGAGGGTTGCCTAGGCGATGCAAAGCTTTCCAATTGTTTAGGATTCCCGACCGATAGTGCTGTTTACACTGGAACTTGGCGTGTATTATACAAGCGCGCTGGAACCCTATGATTGCCCCACAATTCGTAGTTTTGGGCACACGAGCCAACGAGCCGATATGAAAAAATCGCGGCCGCTTCTCTGGATTGTCATTGTCGCCGCATTGGCCACTGCGGGTTACTACGGTTGGCAGAAATACGGATCGCCCGAGGGCGGAAAAACCCAGACCGCCCAAAAGGGCCCGCCCCGCGCTTCGGCTATCCCGGTCAGCGTTTCGCCGGTCCAGAAGACCGACTTCCCGGTCTACCTGACCGGTCTCGGCACGGTCCAGGGCTTCAACACCGTGCAGGTCCGGAGCCGGGTTGACGGCCAGATCGACAAGATCGCCTTCACGGAAGGCCAGATCGTCAAGCAGGACGAGCTTCTGGTCTCGATCGACCCCCGGCCCTACCAGGCCACGCTCGACCAGGCCAAGGCCAAGAAGGCACAGGACGAGGCCAACCTCGCCAACGCCAATCTCGAACTCCAGCGCGCCATGAGGCTCGGGGAATTCGCGACCGCGCAGCGGGTCGATACCCAGCGCTCGACGGTCGCCCAGCTCAACGCCCAGATCGCCGCCGACGAAGCCGCGATCTCCAACGCCCAGACCCAGCTCGACTACACCCAGATCAAGGCGCCGATCACCGGCGTGGCCGGGCTGCGCCTCGTCGACATCGGCAACATCGTCAACGCCTCCACGCAGACGGGAATCGTCACGATCTCGCAGGTCGAGCCGATCTCGGTGATCTTCACCGCGCCGGAGGATCAGCTGCCTTATATCAGCGAAGGCCAGAAGGCTGGTGCGCTCAAGGTGATCGCGTTCACCACTGACGGCAAGAAGACGCTGGCCGAGGGCAAGCTCGCGGTCATCAACAACCAGGTCGACACGACCAGCGGGACTATTCGGCTCAAGGCGGTGTTCGACAACAAGGAACACACGCTGTGGCCCGGCCAGTCGGTTTCGACGCGCCTTCTGGTCCGCACCCTGAAGGACGCGACCGTGGTTCCGGACGACGCGGTTCAGCATTCGACCAACGGCCTCTACGCCTATACCGTCAATCAAGACAACAAGGCCGAAGTGCACAAGATCAAGGTCAGCTACGCCATCGACGGTCGTTCGGTGGTCGATGAAGGCTTGAGCCCGGGTCAGCAGGTGATCACCGGCGGTCAGTTCAAGGTCCAGCCCGGAAGCCTCGTCTCGACGGCCGTAGCAAGCTCGGATCCAAGCCAGAACAAGGTACGACAGGAATGACCGAGGGCGGGATTTCGGCACCTTTCATCCGTTATCCCATCGGCACCTCGCTGCTGATGGCGGGCATTCTGTTCGTCGGTCTCGTCGCCTATCCCCTGCTGCCGGTCGCGCCGCTGCCGCAGGTGGACTTCCCGACGATCCAGATCACCGCCAATTTGCCCGGCGGCAGCCCGGAGACGATGGCCTCGTCGGTGGCCCAGCCCCTGGAGCGGCAATTCGCCCAGATCCCCGGCATCGCCCAGATGACCTCGACGAGTTATCTCGGCACCGCCTCGATCACCATCCAGTTCGACCTCAACCGCAGCATCGACGGCGCCGCCAACGACGTGCAAGGCGCCATCAACGCCGCCAGCGGCCAGTTGCCGAAGAACCTGCCCTCACCGCCGACCTACCGCAAGGTCAACCCGGCCGACGCGCCGATCCTGCTGCTGTCGGCGACATCGGAGACGCTGCCGCTGACCAGCGTCAGCGACGCCGTCGACGCCCAGCTCGCCCAGCAGATCAGCCAGCTCTCGGGCGTAGCCCAGGTGTTCATCGGCGGCCAGCAGAAGCCCTCCATCCGCATTCAGATCGACCCGGCGAAACTCGTCGCCAAGGGCCTGTCGATGGAGGACGTGCGCAGCCAGATCGCAATCACCACGGTCGACAGCCCCAAAGGCAATATCGACGGGCCGAAGCGCGCCTATACGATCTACGCCAACGACCAGCTCACCCAGTCCAAGGACTGGAACGACGTCATCATCGCCTATCGCAACGGCGGCCCGTTGCGAATCCGCGACATCGGCCAGGCGGTCAGCGGCGCTGAAGACGCCAAACAGGCGGCCTGGGCCAACGGCAAGCGCGGCGTCTTCCTGGTGGTGTTCAAGCAGCCGGGCGCCAACGTCATCGAGACCGTCGACCGGATCAAGGCGACCTTGCCCCGGCTCGTCGCAGCAATCCCGCCCGCGATCAAGATCGAGCTCATCAGCGACCGCACGACGACGATCCGCGCCGCGGTCGAGGACGTCCAATTCACACTGCTCTTGACCATCGCCCTCGTGGTCATGGTCATATTCATCTTCCTGCGCAGTTTCTGGGCGACGGTCATTCCCACCATCACGGTTCCACTGGCGCTATTGGGCGCGTGTGCGCTCATGTGGGTGGCCGGCTATTCGCTCGATAATCTGTCGCTGATGGCGCTCACCATCGCGGTCGGTTTCGTCGTCGACGACGCCATCGTGATGCTCGAGAACATCACGCGCTACATCGAGGAAGGCGAATCGCCGATGGCGGCCGCCTTCAAGGGCTCCAAGGAAATCGGCTTCACCATCGTCTCGATCAGCATCTCGCTGGTCGCGGTGCTGATCCCGCTGCTGCTGATGGGCGGCATCATCGGACGCCTGTTCCGCGAGTTCGCCGTCGTGCTGGCGATGACCATCTTCGTGTCGATGTTCGTCTCGCTGACGCTGACGCCGATGATGGCTTCGCGGTTCCTGCGCGCCCATGGCGAGGTGACCCACGGCAAGTTCTACCAGTGGAGCGAACGCGGCTTCGACGGCTTGCTGCGCGGCTATGAATACGTGCTCGACCACGCGCTGGCCTGGCGGCGCACCACGCTCACGATTTTCTTCGCCACGCTCGCTTTGTCGGTCTACCTGTTCGTCCTGATCCCGAAGGGCTTCTTCCCGCAGCAGGACGTCGGCCTGATCACCGCGACCTCCGAAGCCTCGCAGGACATCTCTTTCGCCGAGATGCAGCGGCGCCAGGTCGAGCTCGGCAAGATCGTGATGGACGATCCCGACGTCGCCACGATCGCGATGAACATCGGCGGCAGCGGCCGCGCCGGCAACAACGGCAATATGTTCATCACGCTGAAGCCGCGCAACGAGCGCAACGCATCGGCGCAGGAGATAATTGCCCGGCTGCGTCCCAAACTCGAGAAGGTGTCGGGCGCCCGCCTCTACATGCAGGCGGCTCAGGACGTCCGGCTCGGCGGCCGGCCGACGCGTACGCAGTTCGAATTCACGCTACAGGATGCCGATCTCGCCGAGCTCAACGACTGGGCGCCGAGGATCCTCGCCAAGATGCAGACGCTGCCGCAGCTGCGCGACGTCGCGACCGACCAGCAGACGCAGGGCACCACGGTCCAGCTCAAGATCAACCGCGACACCGCATCGCGCTACGGCATCCAGCCGCAGCTGATCGACGACACGCTGTATGACGCGTTCGGACAGCGCCAGGTGACGCAATATTTCACCCAGCTCAACACCTACAAGGTGATCCTCGAGATCCTGCCGGAGTTGCAGGGCAGCCTCGAGAGCCTGAACAAGCTCTATGTGAAATCGCCGCTGACCGGCGACCAGGTGCCGCTGTCGACCTTTGCGACCTGGAGCACCGATCCGGTCCGCCCGCTCTCGATCAGCCATCAGGGCCAATTCCCGGCGATCACGATCAGCTTCAACCTCGCCCAAGGCGTCGCGCTCGGCCAGGCCACCGAGGCCGTGCAGAAGGCGATGGCCGATCTCGGCGCACCTCCGACCCTGAATTCGAGCTTCCAGGGCACCGCGCAGGCATTCCAGCAGTCGCTCGGCACCGTGCCGCTGCTGATCCTCGCAGCCCTCGTCGTGGTCTATTTGATCCTCGGCATCCTCTACGAGAGCTACATCCATCCGATCACGATTCTGTCGACCCTGCCCTCGGCCGGCGTCGGCGCGCTCCTGATCCTGATGGCGGCCGGCTTCGACTTCAGCCTCATTGCATTGATCGGCATCATCCTCCTGATCGGCATCGTGAAGAAGAACGGCATCATGATGGTCGACTTCGCGATTGCCGCCGAGCGCGACGAGCACAAGACGCCGGAGGAATCGATCCGCCAGGCCGCGCTGTTGCGCTTCCGGCCGATCATGATGACGACGATGGCCGCCCTGCTCGGCGGCGTGCCGCTGATGCTCGGCCATGGCACCGGCGCCGAGATCCGCCAGCCGCTCGGCTACGCCATGGTCGGCGGCCTGATCGTCAGCCAGGCGCTGACGCTGTTCACCACCCCGGTGGTCTATCTCTATCTCGACGAGCTCAATAACTGGTTCTCGGGCTGGGGCCGTTCGGGCGACGGCGAAGGTCACGAGACGCAAGAGCACGGCAGCGTTAAGCAAGCCGCCGAGTAAGCTTGCGCCGCGGCTCCCGCGACGCTACAGCGAGGCCCTCGGTTCACGCCAACGCGGTTTCGCCATGTCCATGCAATCCAAACTTGTAGCCCTCGCCGCCGTTCTGCTGTTGTCGACAGGCGGTGCGTCTGCCCAGCAGAGCGCCAAGAAGAACTCCCCTGCCCCGGCCGCTCAGCCCGCGCCTGCCCCGACGCAGCCACAGGCTGACGGTGCTCCGGCGCAGCAGGCGGGCTGGGTCGTGCGCTGCACCAGCGTCAGCCGCGAGGCGCCGCTCGAATGCGCGATGGAGCAGAACGCGGTGCTGACCAAGACCGGCCAGACCATCGTGCTGATCAACATCCGCATCGCGCCCGACACCCGCACGCCGGTGGCGCTGCTGCAATTGCCGCTCGGTCTCAACCTTCCCATCGGCGCCAAGCTCCAGGTCGACGAGGGCAAGTCCGTCGATCTCCAGATCCAGACCTGCGAGAACCGCGGCTGTTACGCCTCGACGCCCATCGCGGCGGACCTGCTGGGCGCCTTGAGGTCCGGCAAGCAGTTGAAGGTCTCCTTCCAGAACATGGCCAAGGAGACGATCGCGATCCCGATGCCGCTGGGCGATTTCGCGGCCGCTTACGACAAGATCAAGTAAGGACTTCCCCGTTACTGCCGGGCCATCTGCGCGTTGCCGACGGCATCGCCGTCGAGCCGCTGGTCGTCGTGCATGGTGACGGTGACGCGCAACAGCCGCCCCTCGAATTCGAACGGCGCCTCGTAGTGCGACACGGGGCTGCCGCGATCGCGGCCGATGTCGAGGCCGGACCACGAGATCAGCGTGTGGAAGCCGAGCTGGGTCTGGAGCGAACCCGCCGGCTCGCCGTCGATCAGCAGCATGTATTCGGTGACGCCGGTACGCGAGCCCTTGGCCGGCGGCTCCTTGCGCACGAGACGCTCGACATGCGCCCCGAGCCGCCGCGCGCCTGGCGGCACTTTCCGGTCCGACCGAACGATCTGATGGCTGCCGCCGATGTTGAGGTCGTGCACGAGGTGGCCGTCCTTGACGTACAGGCTGTAGCCCGACGTCGCATCGCCGTGCGAGATCAAGACGCCATCGCCGCCTTGCACGTCGATCTCGACATGCGCCTCGATCGTGTAGCTGCGGCTGCGCACGTCCGGCGCGACGTCGGTCGGCACGTGGCCCATGCCGGCGTGGAAGACGAAATGGTGACGCGCACCGTGGAAGCGCGCGGCGTTCTCGGCAAAGCGCGGCCCGAAGCGGTCGTCGAGCGGCAGCACCTTGTGCCTCTCGGCCTCCGCCCACCAGGTCGCAATCATCGCGGCGAGACGCTCCGGCTCCCTGGCCGCGAGATCGTTGGTCTCCGAGAAGTCCTCGTCGAGATGGAATAGCTCCCATTTGTCGTTCTCGAACGGCGTGCCCGAGGGATGGAAGGCGACCGCCTTCCACCCGCCCTGCCAAAGCCCGCGATGGCCGAACATCTCGAAATATTGCGGCGAGCTCTTTGAAGGCGCGGACGCATCATTGATCGAGCGCGCAAAGCTCTCGCCTTCCAGCGGCATCTGCGGACAGCCCGCGATTTCATTCGGCGCTTCGATGCCGATCAGTTCGAGCAGCGTCGGCGTGAGGTCGCAGGCGTGGACGAACTGGTGCCGCAGCTCGCCTTTGCTCGCGATCCTGTTCGGCCAGTTGATGACGAAGGGATCGCGGATGCCGCCGCCATGGGTGTTCTGCTTGTAGCGCCGCAGCGGCGTGTTCGACGCCATCGCCCAGCCATGCGGGAAATTGCTGTGGGTGTCGGGCCCGCCGATGTCGTCGATACGGGCAAGCTTCTCCGCGATCGGCTCCGGCTTGAAGTTGAAGGGACCCATCGCATTGACGAAGCCGAGCGGCCCGCCCTCCTGGCTCGCGCCATTGTCGGACATCACGATGATCACAGTGTTGTCGCGGATACCGGCGGTCTCCAGGAACGCGACGAGGCGCGCCAGATGCCGATCGGAATGGTCGAGCATGCCGGCGAAGGCCGCCTGCAGGCGCGTGAACACGCGGCGCTCGTCGGCCGAATGCTCCTCCCACGCCTTCACGCCGTCATTGCGCGCGGGCATCCGCGTTCCCTCCGGCACCAGCCCCATCGCCTTCTGCCGCGCCAGACGCTGCTCGCGCTCGACGTCCCAGCCATGCGCGAAGGCGGCATCGTAGCTCCTGATGATATCGGCCGGCGCCTGGTGCGGCGCATGGCAGGCGCCCAGCGCGACCCAGGTCAGCCAGGGAACGTCAGGACGATCGGCGACGTGATCGCCAATGAAGCGGATCGACTGGTCGATCAGATCCTCGGTCAGGTGATAGCCGTCGGCGTAGGTACCCGGAGGATCGATATGCGTGTTGTCGGAGACAAGCTCGGGCGCGTACTGGTCCGTCTCGGCATCGAGGAAGCCGTAGAAGCGATCAAAACCGCGGCCGAGCGGCCAGCCGTCGAACGGGCCGGTGGCGCCGCTCTCGGTCAGCGGCGTGACGTGCCATTTGCCGACCATGTAGTTGCGATAGCCATGGACGCGCAGCATCTCGGCCAGCGTTCCCGCCTCGCGCGCGATCTTGCCGCGATAGCCGGGATAGCCGGAATCGAAATTGGCCAGACACCCGACGCCGACCGAATGATGGTTGCGCCGGGTCAGCAGCGCCGCGCGCGTCGTCGAGCACATCGCAGTGGTATGGAAGCCCGAGTAGCGCAGCCCTTCAGCGGCGAGCCTGTCGATGGTCGGCGTCTTGATCGCGGAGCCATAGCAACCGAAATCGGAGAAGCCGACGTCGTCGAACAGCACGACCAGGATGTTCGGCGCGCCCGCGGGCGGCCGTGGCGCCTCCGGCCACCAGGGCTTTGAGTCCGCAACCGTCCTGCCGACGGTGCCGCGGAACGGCGCGGTGCTGCCTGCGCTCATCTGCTCCTCCCTGTGCATTTGGCCGCCGCGGTTGACCTGCGGCTCGCCCATAAATTATAATCCGAATTATGATTATGCTTTAGCACGGATGCAAGAGCGGATGCGGCTACTCCGAGAGGAATCCGAACTTCGCGATTTCGACCTGCCGGGCGTTGCCCCCTCGCGCCAGAAACGCAGCCGCGAGACGACGCTGGCGCTGCTCCGCGCCGGCGCCGGCATGCTGCGGACGCGCAGCCTTGCCGAACTCTCGATCGAGATGCTCTGCGCTGAAGTCGGCGCCACCGTCGGCGCCTTCTACAGCCGCTTCGAGAGCAAGGAGGCCTATTTCAACGCGCTGATGGCGCTCGCCGCGCGCGACGGCGAGCAGCGGCTGGGCGAGATCAGGCGGCCGTCAGCGGATACAAGCCTCGACAAGCTCTGCCATGTCATGGTCAGCGGCATCATCGCCTGGATGCGCAATCACGAGGGCGTGCTGCGCGCCGCGCTCCAGCACGACGACACCCGCCCGGACAAATGGACGCCGTTCAAGGCGCTCGCGAAAGCAACCACGATGCGCGCCACCCCTCTCCTGCTGCCGGCCATGGGAAAGGGCCGCAAGGCCGCCAAGACCCGCGCCATCGCCTTCGGCTTCCAGGTCGTGCTGGGCACGCTGGTGAACGCGATCCTCAACGATCCCGGACCGCTGTCGCTTTCGTCGAAAGAGATGGAAACGCGGCTTGCCGGTTGCCTGCTGCTGCTGCTCCAGGCGGAAATTAGTCAGTCTACGCCGAGATAGGCCTTCTGCACCTGCGGGTCCTCCGCGAGTGCCGCGGCCGTCCCAGACAGCACGCTCTTGCCGACCTGAAGCACCGTCGCAAAGTCCGACACCTCCAACGCCAGCTCGATCGACTGCTCGGCGAGCAGGATGGTCAGGCCCTCGCGATGCAAACGGCCGAAGGTCTCGTACATGGACTCGACCACCGCCGGCGCAAGGCCGAGCGATGGCTCATCCAGCATCAGCAGCTTTGGGTCGCTCATCAGCGCGCGGCCGACCGCGAGCATCTGCCGTTCGCCGCCGGACATGGTGCCGGCGCGCTGGTTGCGGCGCTCCTTCAGGCGCGGAAATATCTCGTAGACGCGTTCGAGCAACGTGGCCTGACGGGACTTGTCGTGCAGCGGCGTCGCGCCGAGCATGAGGTTGTTCTCGACGCTCTGCTGCACGAACAGCCGCCATCCTTCCGGCGACAGCGCAAGCCCCTTGCGCACGATCGCAAAAGCCTTCTGGCCGGCGATGTCCTCGCCGCGAAAGCTGATCGAGCCGGAATGCACGGGAATGAGGCCCGCGATCGCGTTCAGCGTCGTGGTCTTGCCGCCGCCATTGGAGCCGAGCAGCGCGACGACGCTGCCTTCGGGCACCTCGAGCGAGACATCGGACACGCCGATGAGGTCGCCGTAGCGCACCTCGAGGTGCTCGATCCTGAGCAATGGTCCGCTCATAGGTCCGGCCCGCCCATCAGCTCGACCGGCGTGTGCCCTGCGGCCGCCTTGGCGGCCCGGGTGCCGAGATAGGCGGCGATCACCGCCGGATTGGAGGTGACCTCGCGCGGCGAGCCGCGGGCGATCTCCTTGCCCTGGTGAAACACCATCACGCGGCTCGCCAGCGACATGATCACTTCCATGATGTGCTCGACGATGACGAGCGTGATGCCGGAACGGTGGATCTCGCGCACGAGATCGATGGCCAGTCTCACCTCATGCGCGTTGAGGCCGGCCATGGCCTCGTCGAGCAACAGCACCTTCGGTTCGGTCGCCAGCGCGCGGGCGATCTCCAGCCGCTTGCGGCCGGGCGTGCCGAGCGAGCGCGCCGGCGCATCCGCGAGCCTGCTCATGCCGACGCGCTCCAGCACCGCGCGCGCCTTGGTTTCGGCCTCGTGGCGGTGCGAGGTGCGCAGGAAGGCGCCGATCATAACGTTCTCGAGCACCGTCATGCCCTCGAAGGTCTGCGGCACCTGGAAGGTGCAGGCCAGCCCAAGCCCGGCGCGCTGCTCCGGCGCGAAGTCGGTGATGTCGGTTCCCTCGAACAGCACGCGGCCTGCGGTGGTCTCGAGGTCGCCGGTGAGGCAGTTGAAGAAGGTCGATTTTCCGGCGCCGTTCGGACCGATCAGGCCGAGAATGTCGCCCTGCTCCAGCGTGACGGACGCATCGTCCACCGCCTTGAAGCTGCCGAACGCCTTTGTGATTCCGCGTGCCTCAAGGAGCATGGCCGGCTCCCTTGTCAGCATTGGTCTTCCTGCGTCCCGCGAAAAGGCTGAGCAGGCCGCCCGGCTGGAAGCGCGCGATCAGAACGATGATCGCGCCGTAGACCACGAAGGTGAGGCCGGCGCCCTTGCCGCCGAGCCAGCTGTTGGAGATCTCCTCCAGTGGCACGAGGATCGCGGCACCGACCAGCGGACCGAACAGCAGCCCTGCCCCGCCCAGTGCCGCCATGATCAGGATCTTCACCGAGATCAGGATGCCGAGGCCGGACTCGGGATCGACGAAGCCGAACATCATCGCATAGAGCGCGCCGGCGACGCTCGTCAGCGCCGCGCTCAGCATGTAGGCATAGAGTTTGGTGCGGCTGGCAGGCGCGCCGAGCGATCTTGCGGCGCGCTCGGAATCCTTGATCGCGCGCAGGTAAAATCCCATCCGGCTGTTGGTCATCCACCAGGTGATCAGCAGCGTGATCACGAGCACGGCGAGGAAGAGATAATAATACGGCAGCGACGACAGGAACGAGAGATCGAAGATGTTGCGCGGCACGGTCGGACCGGAAAGACCGACGGCCGCACCAAGCCATTCGGTGTTGGTCACGATCAGCCGCATGGTCTCGGCCACCGCGATCGTCGCCATGCTGAAATAATGGCCGGACAGCCGCAGCGTCGGCACGCCGACGATCGCGGCAAGCCCGACCGCGAGCACAATACCGCCGGGAATGCCGAACAACGGTGACAGACCGAATTTTGCGTAGGAGCCCATCGCGGCATAGGCGCCGCAGCCGAAGAACACGACATGGCCGACCGAAACCTGGCCGGCATAGCCGCCGACGATGTTCCAGGCCGACGCGGCGATGGCATAGAGCAGCACCAGCGCGCCCAGGCGCTGCTGGAACGGCGAGGACAGCAGCAGCGGATAGGCGATCGCCAATGCGGCGACGACCGAGAGCCAGATCCAGCGCCGCATCACATCTTCCCCATCAGGCCCTGTGGCCGGAACCAGAGGAAGAACAGGAACAGCACATAGACCACGATGTCCTTGTAGACGGCTCCGATCAGATAACCGGACAGCGACTCGATTACGCCGATCAACAGGCCCGCCACGAGCGCGCCCGGCACGCTGCCAAAACCGCCGAGCGACACCGTGACGAAGGCGACGATGCCGAGCGTCTCGCCGACCGTCGGCACGATGTAGAAGAAGTTCGCGATCAGCGCGCCGGCAAGGCCCGTGGCGCCGGCCGCGATGGCCCAGGCGATCGCCTGCATGGTGTCGGGCCGGATGCCCATGAGCTGAGCCGCGGTCTGATCCTCCGCCACTGCCAGCATTTTCGAGCCCAGCGATGTGCGCGTCAGGAGCAGATGGAGGCCGAACGTCACCAGCAGCGCGACGACGCCGGCAAGCAGCCGCGAGGCCTCGATGCGCAGGCCCGCAAACGCATAGGTGCCGCCGACGATGTTCGGAGGCATCGACAGGAAGTTGGCGCCGAACCACCAGAACACGGAATAGCGCAACAGCAGCGCGAGCCCGAACGTGCCGAGGATCTGCGCCAGCATCGGCCCCTTCATGATGTCGCGGATCAGGGCGAAATAGACCACGACGCCGACGGTCGCGAGCACCAAGGTCGCCAGCGGCGCGCCAAGGATCGGCCCTCCCCCCATCAGGGTGTAGACGACATAGGCCACATACATGCCGAGCATGACGAAGTCGCCATGCGCGAAATTGACGATGTTCATCATGCCCCACACCAGCGTGAGGCCAGAAGAAAACAGGGCGTAGACGGCACCGAGCAGAAGCCCGCCGGCGATCACCTGCACGAGAACAAAGGACATGAGCTGCGTTGCTCTGATCAGATCATTCCGGGAAAGGCGGGACGCGCGGTCCCGCCGTCGAGCTCACCAGCCCTTGTAGGGCAGCACCGGCGCCTTCTCGGCATTGGCCTTCGGCCACACCGAGACATAGTTCTCGCCATCCTGAAGCTGGATGATGGCGCCGGACGCGAGGACGTTCTGGCCCTTGTCGTCGAACTTCACGCCCTTGTAGCCGATCATGAGCTGCTCGGGCTTCAGATCCGTCGCCTTCAGCGCGGCCTGGATCTTGGCCGGGTCGGTCGAGCCGGCGCGGTCGATGGCCTCGGCCAGCACGAAGAAGCCCTGCATCTGCCGGGCGACCGTGTCGTCCATCTCCTCGCCGCTCTTCTTCTTGTACATGTCGGCGATGATCGCGGACGCCGAGCCCGACGGCCCCACGACCCAGGACGAGCGGTTGAAGACGCCTTGCGAGATCTTGCCGACCGCCTTGGTGAAGGACGGATCGGAGTAGCCGGCATCGTCGGCCAGCAGCACGGGCGGCTTGTAGTCGAGCGACTGCATGGTCTTGGCGAACAGGATCGCATCCGACGTGTAGCTGATCATGATGACGACGTCGGGCTTCTTGTCCTTGAGCTGGAGCACCTGCCCCTGCAAGTCGGTCGCATTGACGGGATAGGCGACGTCGAGCGCGATCGGCTTACCCTTCTCCTTGAACGCGCCGGCGATCGTGTTGGCGACCGAGGTGCCGTATTCGGTGTTGTCATGGACCAGCGCGACGTTGTCGGTCTTGGCACCCTGCGCCTTGATGTCGGCAAGGAAGTCGACATAGATCTTGGCGAAATCGGTGGCGATCGGCGTGGTGCGGAAGAACCATTTGAAGCCGCGCTCGGTGAGATTGGCGGCGACCGACTCGGAGTTCAGGAAGGGAACGCCGTATTTCTCGGCGATCGCGCTCGAGGTCAGCGTGACGCCGGACTGATAGGAGCCGAACACGGCGGCAACCTTCTCTTCGGTGATCAGGCGCAGTGCCTGGTTCTGGCCCGTCGCCGGGTTGCCCTGGTTGTCGGCGAACACAGCCTCGATCTTGGCGCCGCCGAGGCCGGCAAGGCCGGCGTTCTTCGCCAGCGGCAGGTTGCCAAGCTCCGGATGGGCGTTGTTGATGATGTCCATGGCGACTTCGAGCGCCGCCTTGGCGTGCGCACCGATCGAGGCGGTGCCGCCGGACATCGGCATGATGACGCCGATCTTGACGACCTTATCCTGGGCCTGCGCGCCAGAGCCGAGCGTAAGGGATATCGCGGCCGCGCAAAGCAGCCCGGTGATGTGTTTCAAATTCATCAAATCAGACCTCCCAAAGGGTTTCCCCGCCAAGGTTTTTTTGGAAGCCTTGAGCTAAGCGCCCGCTTCCGTTTGTTTATGCCTGGCTGACTGAGGATGGCATGCCAGCCGGATACCGGCAAGGTGAAACGGGCTAGCATAATGCTGCATGGGAGGAAGCAAACGCGCCGGTGCGGACGGCGTTAAATCTGGCGTCGCACAATTGCCGCCGCGTTTTCCGCGGCAGCAGTAGTCCGGATGGGCGAAGCGATACCCGGAATAGCCGCGGCACCGCTCCCGGATGTCGCTTCGCTCATCCGGGCTACGGATATGCCCGCGGCGCTTCACTCAGCCGACGGCATCGCTCGCCCGCAGCAGCGTCGTGAAGCCGCCATAGATCATGCGCTTGCCGTCGAACGGCATGTCGGCGCCCTTGAACCGCTCATCGGCCATCACCTTCTTGTTGACGGCATCGCGGGTCTCCCGGTCGCGGTAGACAATCCAGGCGAACACCACGACCTCGTCCTCCTTCGCGATCACTGCGCGCGGAAACGAGGTTAACTCGCCATAGGGCACGTCGTCGCCGATGCACTCGACGTAATCGAGCGCGCCGTGCTCCATCCAAACCGCGCAGGCCTTTCGCGCCAGCGCCTTGTAGGCCTCGATCTTGTCCTTCGGCACGGCCAGCACGAAACCATCGACATAGGGCATCACGAATCTCCTTGGGTTGCCTGTCCCGAGGACGCAGCCGCGCAGGGCGATCCGACTCGTGATGGCATCTTCTAGGTGAGGCAAACTGTCGCGAGAATTCGTGCGCTACTTCACATTTGAAGCTCGCGGCGCCGTGACATCATCCCCGGCGTTTACGCTTGCATACCGGCTACTTCAGATTGCAGAAGGCAGCTTTCATGAGCACCCGCCTGTCGTTGCTTTGCGTCCACGGCGTCGGCCATGCGGAGATCGACGCCGAGTTCCGGAAGTCATGGTCCGAGGCCATCATACGCGCAGTTCAGTCAGTCGATCAGAGCCTCAACCCGGCCATCGACTTCCTCTCGTATGACGACCTGTTCGACAAGAGCCCGCCCAACCTCGTCACCTATGGCATCGCATTGGCGAAACTGCTGGCGAGCGCGACCGTCCATGGGATCGGCGATCTGCTCGCGGGCACACGCAGCCTCGACGATGTACCAACCCTGATCAGGTGGACCTCGGGCATGGTCGCCCAGTGGTCGGTGGATGAGCAGTTGCAGACCGCGCTGCGCAGCGCGGTCCTCGACAAGCTGAAGAGCGGCAATTACGACGTTGTCCTGGCTCACAGCCTGGGCTCGCTGATCTGCTACGACACGTTCGTGCGCAATCCCGCTGCGATCAAGGACAAGGTCTTTGTCACGCTCGGCTCGCAGATCGGTAATCCCGCGGTGCGCGACATCTTTGCAGGCCGCATTCAGGACCTTCCCTGCCGAAAATGGTACCATCTCTTCAATCGGGAAGATCGCGTTCTCACCTATCCGCTCGAGATCGCCGCGGATAATTTTCAGCAGGTGCTGACACCGTTCGATGTCCCCAACGATGTCCTGAATCACAATGCGACCTGGTACCTGTCGCGCCCCGAGACCGTCGCCACCGTCTGGCACGACGTGGTGCCGGTGCCAGCGTCACGCTCCATCGTCAGCGCGGCGCGGGGGATTGCCCGCATCGACACCCGGCCGACCCGCCGCGCCCTGCTGATCGGCATCAACGACTATCCCAAACCCGCGGACAGGCTGGAAGGATGCGTCAACGACGTATTCCTCATGAGCTCGGTGCTACAGGAAAGCGGCTTCAAGCCGGACGAAATTCGCGTCGTCCTCAATGAGCGGGCGACGGCGCAGGGCATCATGGAAAGGCTTCACTGGCTGCTCGAGGGCGTCCGCGACGGCGACGAGCGCATGCTGTTCTACTCGGGCCATGGCGCCCAGATTCCCAGATACAGTCCGAGCGGCGCACCGGACAGCGTCGACGAGTGCCTGGTTCCCTATGATTTCGACTGGACGCCAGAGCACGCGATTCTCGATCGCCAGTTCTGCCAGCTCTACTCGCAGCTTCCATACGACTGCTATTTCGTCGCCATGCTCGACTGCTGCCATTCCGGCGGCATGACGCGCGACGGCGGTCCACGCATCCGCGGCCTGACGCCGCCGGACGATATCCGCCACCGGGCGCTGCGGTGGGAAGCCAGCGAAGGCATGTGGGTGCCGCGTGAGTTCCCTCCCCTGAACGAGAGCCTGAGCAAGAGCAAGGACGGCGCCGACTATCTCGGCGACAACGGCGCCACGCAACGGCTCGGGCGCAGCATGGCGCTCCGCACCCAGCCCGACAGGGAATACAACAAGACGCGGGCCGCGCTCGGGCATCACGGCCCTTATCTGCCGATCCTCCTCGAGGCCTGTCAGGAGCAGGAGCTGTCCTACGAATATCGTGACGGCGTCACGTCGTATGGTGCCTACACGTTCTGCATGGCGAAGGTGCTGCGCGAACAGCGCGAGCGCGGCACCAATCCGTCGTTCCAGGAGCTGAGCGAGCTCGTCACGGCCAAACTACGTCGTCTCAAATACAACCAGACGCCCAACCTCGTCGGCGCCAAGACGCGTGTCGGCGCGAAAATTCCATGGGGGGCGGCGGATGCAGGTCGCGGCCAGCGACGGGCGCCGAAGAAGCGCGCCGCCAAGGCCGGCCGGAAGAAGCGCCGCTAGCAGATGAGGATCTCGGGGATTGCCCGGAACTGGCTGGGGAACCTGGATTCGAACCAAGACAAACAGAGTCAGAGTCTGTTGTGCTACCGTTACACCATTCCCCACCGAAGCACTTGATATCACAAGACTTTCTTCGGAAGTGCTGCAAGCCCCGGCAAAAGTTTTGCAAATCACCGGCTCGCAGGCCGCTCATATAGCCGCGTCGGCATTCGCGGTCCAGCCCTTCTGTGAACAACGACGCCTTGTTCTCTCTACGTTCACGGGCGGCGCGGCCGGCCCAACGCTGCCGGGTCGGCGGCGGCCCTCACAAGAAATCCGAGGTGCAATAAGACAGGCTTACGATCGCACCCGGTGCACGCGCCCAAGCTCGGATCGCAAGATTAGCGGCCCTCAAGACCGAGGGCCGTAAGATTTGAATCGCGTCGCGGATCGTTGCGCTCATGGGCTGGTGGAAGATCCGTCCGCGCAGTCGCGCAACCCGCAATGCACGCACCACCGTATCAGGATCGGGAAGCCGTCCCTTATCCTCCAAAAGGCTCCAGGTGAGGTGCTTGAGATCGACGGTCTCCTGGTCGATTTGGGGGAACGATCCTGTTGCCGTGATGGTCGCGTGGCTGGTCATGTCATAGAAGACAAGACCATCGTCTATAGCAACCATGTCGCCCTGGCAGGCGAGATCAAGAAAGAACAGCTGGTCGACGCCCCAGCTTATCGACTTGTAGTTTCGCATCAGACATCCGGCCCGGATGACGTTGGCATTGATCAGCAGGGTCGATGGAACAATCCCGAGCAGTCGGGTCTTGCCCGCCAAATAGAGATCCTCCAGGCACTGCTGGCTCGAATACAGATAAACTTGGCCCCCTCGCCGGTACTTTATACCCCCGTCATGGACCACATGGGATGTGGAGGTCATGAATGCAGCGGTCGGGTACGTCCGCGCCATCTCCGCGAAAGTCGCGAGCGATGCTGGCGCGAGCCAGTCATCGTCATGCAACACTTTGATCCAGCGGCCGCGACATGCGAGCATCGCGTTGTTGGTATTTTCGACCTGGCCCTGGCCGCGGTGGTTCTCGATGACGCGGATACGCCGATCGCTCCGCGCGTATTCGGACAGGATGCTCCAAGCCGCGCCTTCTGGGCCTTCGTCGTCGCTGATCACCATTTCCCAGTCGGAGAACTTCTGCAGCAACACGCTTTCAATCGCACGGCGCACCATCTCCGGTCGGCGGAAGGTTGGTATTGCCACCGAAATGAAGGGCCGCTGTTCCGAACTGTGAAAACTAAGCCGCTCGGCGTGCAACTGGTCCATTTCAGTCGTCCCTCATTCATCGAAACGTCGTGGCCGGATTTGGCATAGCCGCCCACGGCCGGAGCCTTTTGATGAACGTTCTCGAGGCTCGCGTGAATGCTAGGAAGAAGATTCGGACGCGGTCATCGTCCATTCGCAGGACAATGTTCCCGCAGGCCGCGACGTTTCGAAGCGGCTAGCCGGTTGCAACGAAAGACGAATTCCCGTCTGCGGCGAGTCCGAGCGGACTTCAACTGGAATGGTGTCCCGAATATCGACAGCCCGATAAAGACGACCCCGGCCGGGGGGGCTTGATAGGGGTGAAGGCCGGGGCCGCTTGGGGACGCTTGGCCCTTGGCAAAGGCCAAGCGGTTCCAAGCTTACCCTGCCCTCACAGCGCTTCTGTTCGCTTCAGCACATTCCCAGACCAAAATTACCAATCTTTCCCGAACCGATTCCCATACACGAACGTATCTCCAAGGAGGAACGGCTTCTCTATCGTCTTCGATTGGCAGATCATGGGACATGTAGTCTTGACTGACGAAACGGGCTCGCAGAGCAGATTTCTCATTCGGATGGGTGGCATCGGTTGGATGGTCTACGACCGGGAGCGCAGAGGCCCAGCGGTGATTGGAACAGAGTTGGCAGCCAGACTGACGAGGGATCAGGCCGAACGGCTGCTCCATCAGCTTCTCGTTCAGTGGACGATTAACCCCGAGCGGCCAACGTAAGTGCTCTCCCTTGGAGCCGCTGGCCTGGGCGTCGCACTCCCATTTGGCCAGCGGTCCATTTGGACTGCGCCCGATCGCGGCGGGCGAGCCGCAGTTAAGTCCGCCGCATTGCCAATAGTTCCCGCAACGGCATGTGGGGCCTCGCCGGCACTCACCGAGCCTTGACTTGGTCTCCAAGCATTATCTGCTGCTCGGCTAGTGAGCGCCGCAGATGCGAACCACGATCTCACCCGTGCCGCTCGCGATCATCACCTGGCCGTATTCGTCCTGCGGCGGACTCTCCTCATAGCGGAGCGGGATCGTGGTGATCCCTTCCTGCGTCTCGCCGCCCGGCTGCTGCGTGCTCACGTCGAGGATCAGGATCTTCGGATTGATGCCCTGCGGCGAGCGCCTGGTCAGCCGGGCCTGCCAGCCATCGGCCGGTACCCTCACGTCGCCGATCATGACCAGCTTGGGAGGCGCGCCCGGCGCGCGGTCGATCCAGGCCTTGAAGGTGTCTCTCAGCAGGACAGTCATGATGTCTCACCCTTGCCAAGTTGCGGACTGCGACCCCGCCTATCAAATCGACGTAACGTGACGGACAGTTGTCAGGCCCCGACAAATCACCCGAGCACCGCCCGCCGCTCGGACCGGGCTTTCAAGTCCCCGGCCGCGACTTTCGCGCGGATCGCGTCAGCGACCGCCGGAGCCTCACCGCCAAGCGCATTCACAGCCGGCAAGTTTCTTCGCCCCTGGACGATCTTGCCGCCTACTCCAGCTTGATGTTCGCGGCCTCGATCACCTTCTTCCACCGCTCGGTCTCGGAGGCGATGTAGGCCTTGAAAGGTTCGGAATCCACCGCAACCGCGGCCGCGCCGAGCTCGGCCATCTTCTGCACCGTCTCCGGCTGCTGCATGAAGGCACGGATCTCGGCCGAAAGCTTTTCGACGATCGGCTTTGGCGTCGCTGCGGGGACGAAGAAGCCGTGCCAGGCGACGGCCTCGAAGCCCGGCAGGAATTCGGCGACGGCGGGCACCTCGGGATCGAAGGCGGCGCGCTTCGGCGTTGCGGTCGCAAGCATCGCGAGCTGGCCGGTCTTCACCTGCGGCAGCAGCAGCGGCACGTTGTCGAAGGCGAGATCGATCTGGCCGCTCAATAGATCCGTCAGCATCTGGCTGGAGCCCTTGTAGGGCACGTGCACCATCTTGGTGCCGGTCATCTGCTGAAACAGTTCGGCGGCCAGATGCTGCGAGGTGCCGACACCGGCCGAGCCGAACGAGACCTTGTCCGGATTCGCCTTCAGATAGGCGATCAGCTCAGGAACGGAGCGCGCCTTGATCTTGTTGGGATTCACGACGAGGACGTTCGGCACGACGCTGATCTGGGCGACCGGCGCCAGATCCTTGTCCGGCTGGTAGCTGAGCTTCGGCCCGTAGAGCGTGGGATTGATCGCGAGCGCGGAGGTGCTGGCAAGGCCGAGTGTAATGCCGTCCGGCGCTGATTTCGCGAGCCGCGTCACACCGAGGATCGAGCCGGCGCCGCCGACATTCTCGACCACGAACGGCTTGCCGAGCTTCACCTGCAGATGGTTGGACACCATGCGCGCAAAAATATCGGCGGTGCCGCCGGCGGCGAAGGGAACGATCACCGTCACCTGCTTGGACGGATAGCCGTCCTGCGCCGTTGCCGGTGACGCCGCCAGCAACACGGCTGAGGCAAGAACAAGCCACATCGATCTCATCGAAGTTTCCTCTGTTTTCGGTGTTTGTTGATTGGCCGCCGCGAATGAGCGGCGGAGATGGCTAGAATGCGACCTCGTACATCGCCAGGATCGCATCCCGGCCGAGGTCGCGCGGATTGTTGTCGAGCAGGCGGCGGATGGCGTGCGCCTCGTCGGCCATCACGCCGAGATCATTTTTGGGCACGCCGAGCGCCGACAGCCGCATCTCGATGCCGAGATTCTTGCAGAACCCATAGGTCGCCTCGAGCGCAAGCTTCGGATCGCGTTGCTCCGGCAGGCCGAGCGCCGCGAGCACCGCGACCGTCTTCGTCTCCACGGCCGGCATGTTGAAGGCCAGCGTGTGCGGGAAGATTACGGCGCAGGCCAGGCCATGCGCGACGTGGTGGCGCGTGCCGAGCGGATAGGCCACCGCATGGCCGGCGGTGGTGTTCACCGGCCCGAGGCAATAGCCGCCATAGAGCGAGGCCAGGGCAAGACCGGCGCGCGCCTCGCGGTCGCCGCCGTCGGCCACGGCGCGCTTGAGATACTGCCCGACCAGCCGCGCGCCCTCGATCGCGTAGAGATCGATCATCGGATGCGCCTTGCGGCTGGTATAGGCCTCGACGCAATGGGCCAGCGCATCGACGCCGGTCGCCGCGGTGACCTCCTTCGGCACGGTCATGGTCAGATCCGGATCGACGATAGCAATGTCGGCCAGCATGAAACGGCTCTGCACCGCCTGCTTGTTCTGGCTGACGGGATCGGTGACGAGCGCGCGGGTGCCCGCCTCACTGCCGGTGCCCGACGTGGTCGGGATCTGCATCAGCGCGATGCTGCGGCCGGCCACCTTCTCCGGCCCGACGATGTCGGCAAAGGCCACGTCGCTCGTGCACATCACCGCGACCAGCTTGGCCAGATCCATGGCGCTGCCGCCGCCGAAGCCGATGACGAGATCGGGCTTGGCTTCGCGCGCCATCGCCACTGCCTTTTCGAGGTTGGGCAGGTCCGGCTCCGGCTTCACGTCGCCGAACACCTTGACGGCGCCCGGCAGCGCCAGCGCGTCGACGCGGCGTGCGTTGAACGGGTCGGAGATCACCAGCGGCCGTTTGGCGCCGATGCGCTCGGCAAAGCGCGCAGCAGCGGTGATCGTACCGCAGCCGAATTCGAGAACGGCGGGACGCTGGATTTCGATGGGCGTGAAGGCGTTGGTCATCGTGCGCTCGATCTCATGACTTGGATGCGGGAGTGCCACCAGCCAGCCGCTCGGCATAGTCGATGGCCTCGATCAGGCTATGCTCGTTGGCGATGCCCTTGCCGGCGATGTCGAAGGCGGTGCCGTGATCGACGGAGGTGCGGATGATCGGCAGGCCCAGCGTGATGTTGACGCCGGACAGCTCCTGCCAGCGGCCGGTCGCGGGATCGACCTGGAAGCCCAGCAGTTTGACCGGGATGTGCCCCTGGTCGTGATACATCGCGACCGCGGCATCGTATTGACCGGCGCGCAGCTTGACGAAGATGGTATCGCCGGGCACGGGGCCGACGACATCGAGGCCGTCCGCGACCGCTTTCGCGATCGTCGGCGCCGAGACGTCGATGTCCTGCCGCCCGAACAGGCCGCCCTCGCCCGCATGCGGGTTGAGCGCGGCAATCGCGATCTTCGGCTTGGCGATGCCGAGCCGCAGCAGCGCATCGTTGGTGAGATCGATCACCATGCGCAGGCGCTCCGGCGTCAGACGCTTCGGCACGTCTTCCAGCGCGACATGGGTCGAGACATGGCTGACGCGCATGTTGCCGTGGGCGAGCAGCATCACCGAGCCGCGCACGCCGGTGAGATGCGCCAGCATCTCGGTATGGCCGGGGAAGTGATAGCCGGCCTTGTTGAGCGCCTCCTTGTTGAGCGGCGCGGTGACAATCGCGGAAGTTCGCCCGGCCTGCGTCAGGCGCACGCCTTGCTCGATCGCCTTGTAAGCAAAGCGGCCGCCATCGGCGCTGAGCACGCCGGGCTTGATGGGATCACCTTCGGTGTCGGCCTGAAGGAAGCACAGGTTCGGCCAGTCGCGATCCCCGGTCTTCACTTCGGGGATGGCAATGTCGGCGCCGAGCGCGGCCTTCGCGCCATCGAGCGCAGCGCCGCTGCCGATGACCAGCAGGCGCAAATCGCCCGTCGCGATCCGGTCCTTCAGCCCGACGCAGGCCTTGACGATGATCTCGGGCCCGATCCCGGCGGGATCACCCATGGTGATGGCAAGATGACGAGAGGTCATGTCGGACTCCCCATGTTGAGCAAATGATTGTCCCGGAGCAGATCGCGCCACAGCTCGCGCGCGCCGAATGCGCCAGATTTGGAGATGATTTCGACGCCCGCCCAGCGGCCGCCTTGCAGCACCGAGCGCGGCAGCCCCGGCACGATACGCCCCGTCACCCGGAGCGCGCGCGCCCCGAGCGAAACGCATACGGCCTTCAAGGTCTCGCCGCCAGCGACGATCAGGGTTCCCGGCGGATCGAGCACCGCAACCAGCGCCGCCAGCTCGCGCGCGATCCGCTGTGCCGCCTCGGCGCGCGAAAGGCCATCCGCGAGTGCGAATTTCACCAACGCCACGCCATCGTCGGCCAGCTTGCGCTGAACGCGCGCGCCCCCCTCACCCTCGATCAGCGCAACGGTGGCTTCGCCACATGCTGCGAGCTGGGAGGCGGTCGCAGCCTGATCAGAACCGAACAGGCCGAGCACCGGCCGCTTCAACTGGCTCGGCGCATCGGCACGATGGCTGCGGGCGAGCGCGCCGGCGAGCCCGCCGCTTCCGCACCACAGCACCGGCCCCGGCATCCGCCGCGCCATCTCGACGATGCGATCGAGCTCAATGTCACTCTCGGCATCGAAGACCTGAACACCGCCTTGCGGCAGCGTATCAGCCCGACCCTGCCGTGCTTCAATGCCCTCGAGCCGCAATTGCGCGAGGAGATTGTCCCCGACGCGATGCCAGTCGCCTTGCACTGTACGCGCAAATTGCTGGCCACCTACGGTGCGGCGTCCCTGATAGTCGAAGGCCGGCGCGACCACGCACGATGCCCAATGGCCGCTGCGCAGGCAGGCGCCAAGCTCGGCCGCCCAGGCGCCGCGCAGCAGGCTGTCGACCTTCTTGTAGGCGATCGTCCCACCCTGAAGCTGCCGCGCCAGTCGTCCGACGATCTCGACGCTGTCGGCTTTCGACCGCTCGCGGGTGCCGCTGTCGATCGCGAGGCTTTGCGCGCCCGGGATCGCGGGCGCATCCGCCCAAGAGACGTCGAACGGTCCGCACAGGCCGACGAACTCCGCCGCGGTGTCGAGCGCGCCGGTGAGATCGTCGGCAAGCAGGCGAACGCTCGTCATCGTCATGCTGCTCCCGCGCCAAATATCTTGTCGGGATTCATCAGGCCGTTCGGATCGAGCAATCGCTTGATGCCGCGCATCAGCTCGATATCGAGCGGATCGGCGACGCGGGCCAGGCGGCCGCGGTTGGTGATCCCGATGCCGTGCTCGGCGCTGATCGCCCCGCCCTGCGCCGCGGTTTCGTCGTCGACGATCTCGTTGATTTGCGCGACCAGCGCAGCCGTCGCCGCCGGCTCCTGGCAATGCGCGCGGTCGATCAGGGCGATCACGTGGATGTTGCCGTCGCCGATATGGCCGTGCATCACGACCCGCGCATGCGGCACGGCGGCGTTGATCCGGGCTTCGACATTGGTGACGAAAGCGGCCTGACGCTCCAGCGGCACCACGCTGTCGTGCGACACCACATAACCGCTGCGCTTGTTGCCTTCGGACACGCTGTGCCTGACCGCCCAGATCGCCTTCGCCTGCGCAAGACTGGACGCCAGGATGACGTCTTCGGCGAGGCCGGCCTCCATCGCATCGGCGAGCACCGTGGCGAGTGGCTCGTCGAGATCGACGCCCGCGAGCGTGTCGGTCAATTCGACGATCAGGTACCACGGCGTCGTCAGCTCGAACGGGATCGTGACATGCGGCACGGTCTCCGCGATCGCTTCGATCTGCGCGCGCGACATGATCTCGAGGCTGCCGAGCCGGTCACCGACGGCGCCGCGCAGACGCGCCATGATCTCGAGCGCCTGTTCGACCCCTCGCAACTTCAGCAGCGCCAGGGCCGAGCTGCGCGGCGGCGAGAACAGTTTCAGCACCGCCGCGGTAACGATGCCGAGCGTCCCCTCCGCGCCGATGAAGAGCTGCTTGAGCGCGTAACCCGTGTTGTCCTTGCGCAGTGCGCGCAGGCCGTTGAAGACACGCCCGTCGGGCAGCACGACCTCCAGCCCGAGCACGAGATCGCGTGTCGGTCCATAGCGCAGCACGGCCGTGCCGCCGGCATTGGTCGAGATGTTACCGCCGATCTGGCATGACCCCTCGGCGCCCAGGCTCAGGGGAAAGTAGCGATCGACGGCGCGCGCGGCATTCTGGACCTCGGCGAGAATGCAGCCGGCCTCGACCGTGATTGTATTGGCAAGCGGGCTGACGTCGCGCACCGCTCGCATGCGGTCGAGCCGGATGACGACATTGCCGGAGCGATCGTCCGGGGTTGCGGCGCCACACATGCCGGTGTTGCCGCCCTGCGGCACGATCGCGAGCCGCTTATCGGCACAGAACTTGACGACAGCGGCGACCTCGGCGGTCGAGCCGGGCTTCACCACCGCGACCGCGCGGCCGCGATAGCGCCCGCGCCAGTCCACGATATACGGCTCCTGATCGGGCCCGGACGCGATGACGTGCTTATCGCCGACGATCGCGGCAAGCCCGTAAAGCGCAACCTGGAAGGTGTCTGACATCCGATCGCCTCGTCGCCGGTGCCCGCGCTAGCCAGCGGCGGCGAATGCCGCGGCATTCACAAGCAGCTCTTTCTCTTGCTCCGGCGGCAGGGATTCCAGCGGCGGCCGCAGGCGCTTCCATCCAGCATGCTTGGTGCGGTCCGCGGCCAATGCCTTCAACGAGGCCATCTGCGGGAACCGCGAGACCAACTCACGCGCCCTCACGATGCGCGCCTGCGCTGCCTTCAGGGCCGGATCATCGTCACTGTCGCCAAAATGCTTGAAGACGTAAGCAAGACTGCGCGCGACGACATTCGAGGTCGCGGTGATGCATCCCGCGCCGCCCTTGCGCAGCAGCGGCAGCATCAGCGGGTCGGCACCGCCCAGGACCGCGAAGCCGGGGAAACGCTCGACCATCGCGGTCATGTTGGCGAAGTCGCCGGACGAATCCTTGATGCCGGTGAACGTCGCCGGATAAGCCTTGCGCAGCCGCTCGATCAGCGCATGCGAGATCGGCTGCGCCGACATCTGCGGGTAGTGATAGAGGACAACCTTCAGGCGCGCATCGCCGACGCGCTGCACGATCTCGCTGTAGGCGGCATAAACGCCCTCGTCGCTGACGTTCTTGTAATAGAACGGCGGCAGCATCACGACGGTGTCGACGCCGACCGACAGCGCGTGACGCGTCAGCACGATAGTGTCGGTGAACGCGGCGACGCCGGTGCCTGGCAGCAGCTGGTTCGGCTTGATGCCGCCGGCGATCGTGGCCTCCAGCAGCGCGGTGCGCTCGGCGACCGAGAAAGAGTTCGCCTCCCCCGTCGTGCCGAGCATCGCGATGCCGTCGCAGCCCTCATCCAGGAGATAGCGGCAATGCGCGACGAAGCGTGCGTGATCGGGCGCAAGTTCGGCATCGAGCGGTGTCAGCGCGGCGGAGAAGACGCCATGAGGGTGCAGCGAAGATGTCGACAAAACTTCCTCCGATCGCCAGATTGATATTGTTCGGAATGCGAACATTTGTTATTTACTGATGCTGTCGTAAAATCAGCGCGTCCCCGCGTCAAGGGCGACGGCTGTGCTGGCGGGACATTCGAGCATGGCCAAGGTCGAAAAGAAGGCCGCAAAGCGCAAACCGGAAGCTAGCGCGAAGAATCCCAAGAATTATGTCGCTTCCGTCGGCAAGGCCTTTGCCGTGCTCAGGAGTTTCACGAGCGAAACCTTTGAACTCACGCTGAGTGAGATTGCCGCACGGGCCGATCTCGATCGCGGGACCGCGTTCCGCCTGATCCAAACCCTGGTCGAGCTCGGCTATCTCCAGACCGTTCCGCAAAGCCGCCGGTTCCGTCTCGGAGTTGCCTGTCTCGACCTCGGCTACACCGTGCTCTCGCGCGGTTCGTTGCGGCCGATCGTCGAGCCGCTGTTGCGCGATCTCGTCCCGGCCGTGGGCGATGCAGCCTCGCTCGGCATTCTCGACGGCGGCGACGTGGTCTATCTCGCACGCGTCGGTGCCGGTCTCGACCGTCACAAGATGGACCGGCGGCCGGGCACGCGCATTCCCGCCTACAGCGCCGCGCTCGGCCATGTCATGCTGGCGCATCTGGCCCGGGACCAGCAGATCGAGCGACTGGAATTGCGCCCTCGCGTAAAGCTGTCGGAGCGAACGCTGACCGATCTCGACGCCCTGCTCGCCCGGCTCGATCAGGTGAAGAAGAAAGGCCATGCCGTCTCCGACGGCGAGAATGCCTATGGGCTGCGCACGCTGGCAACGCCGATCTTCGACGCCCAGGGTCTTGTGGTCGGCGGCCTGAGCGTCACGGTCGATGCGATGCGCATGGACATGTCGGCCTTCCGCGACCAGGCGCTGCCGCGGCTGATGCAGGTGACGCGCCATGTGCAGGATCTCGCGATCAAGTCGGGATTGACGAGCTGAGTGCTCGTCGCGCCGACTAGACCACGATGTGATCGAAGTCGGCGGCGATCCGCGTGATCGGAAAGACCTTTGTCGCCTCAGCCAGGATCTCTTCGTCCGGATAGCGTCCCGACATATGGACCAGCACGAGCTGTTTGACATTATTTGCCGCGGCAAACGAGGCGGCCTCGGTTGCGGTGAGATGGCCGTAGTCCCGTGCAGTCGATGCGTCGCGATCGAGGAAGGTCGCCTCGATCACCAGCAAATCGGCATCAGCGACATGTTTGGATAGCCCATCCGTGGTTTCGGTGTCGCCGATCACGACGAGCCTTCTACCGCCGCTCGGCGGCCCCAGCACGTCTTCCGGATCGATCGTTCGATCGCCGATCACGACCGGTCGCCCTGCGGCGAGTTCTCCGCGCATGGGACCATCGGGGACGCCAAGCACTTCGAGGCGATCAGACAAGAGATGGCGGCGGGCGGGGCTCTGGAAGACGAAACCGAAGCTGTCGGTGTCGCGGTGCCGGACGGGAAAGCAGTCGATGGTAAAGTCACCGGCGTCGATGACCTGCCCCTCGGCCAGCGGCGCGAACTCCACAGGGATCGGCGCCCTGCCCGCGCCCCACAGGCCCGCGAGCATGCGAATGACGATGTCGAGCGTCCTCGGTCCGGCATGAATAGTCATCGCGTCGGCGCTCTGCCGCAAGCCCAGCGTCGAGAAGAGGCCGGGGATACCGAGCACATGATCGAGATGACCGTGTGTCAGCAGGATGCGGTCGAGCCGCCGAAAGCCGGCGCCGCTGCGCAGCAACTGGCGCTGCGTGCCCTCACCGCAATCAACCAGGATACGCTTGCCGGCGGCCTCCACGAGGAGGGCCGGATGGTTGCGCTCCACTGAGGGAACGCTTGCCGAGGTCCCGAGAAATGTCAGGGCGAACATGGGCGTCAGTGTCCAGAGGCCGGCCGCTCCCCGACAGCACCTCAAGGGTCCGCACGGTGGCTGGCCTCACCGCCCCCAATGCCACGCGAGCAGCAGCGCGTACAGTCCCATCGATCCCGCATAGAGCGTGGCAAGGAGCGCGTACCCCGCGACCTGGCGACCGAGCGCCGCCTTCGGCGTCACCCACCAGTCGAGCGCCCGGAATGCGGCCGGCACGAGGAACCAGCCGAGCAGTTGGGTGCTGACGAGATTGCCGACGAACAGCGACAGCCACACCGGCACGCCGTGGCTGTCGATCAGCGGCGCGCTGATGAAATAGCCCCAGAGGTAGACGACGGGATAGAGCACCAGGAGGACGATGAGGTTGCTCTTCCAGATCAGGCCAGGTCCTTGCTCCGGAGCCTGGACCTTGCCGGACGGGAACCAGAAATTGAAGCCGTAGCTCGCCCGCTTCACGCTCATGCCGGCGTTGAAGCGCTCGCCCTCCTTCAACAGGGTCTGCCGCACGGGCGAGTCGAGCCATGCGTTGAGATTGGCATCGCCGTCGAACGACAGGATGACGATCCATTCATCGTGCAGGCCCGGAATCGGCCGCTCGATCTTGTGGCGCAGGAATCCCCTGAACTCTGCCTCGGCAGCCTGGATGCGCTGTTGCCATTTGAGGAACTCGTCTTCGAGACCATCGGGCACTTTGAAGGAGATGACAGCGGAGACCGCGCTGTCGCGCTGAACGCCGGTGTCGGGCAGGATATGGACATCCTCCGAACCGACGAAGAAACGCTGCACCTCTCCGATCAGCCGCGCCCGCACATCGCTCTGAAGCCAGGCGCGTGCGGCGGCGGGATTCGCGAAACGCAGGATCGTCACCCAGTCCACATGCGCCGGCGGCTGCGGCGGCACCACCTCCTGGCTGAGGAAGCCGGGCCACGCCTTGAGCGCCTCACCGACCTCGCCGTTCCACCGCGCGAACGCGGCAAAGCCGTCGTCCGCGATGCGGCGCTGGATGACGAGCGCGACCGGCTGGCCGGCGGTGTCGGGAGATGCGCTCATGAGCGGCCGTCAGCTCTTCTTGTAGAGACGCTTGCCCATCACCCAGGTCTCGTCGACGCAGCGGTCGTCACCGACCATCATGACGGCGAACAGCATGCTCGCGGTCTCGTCCATGGTGCGCGGTCCGCCGCCGTCGGCGATCAGCGACTGGTGCCAGGGTTGCGCGGCTTGCCCGCCGTTCGGATCGAGCGCGACGAAATCAGCCTCCTTGCCAGGCTCGAAATTGCCGAGCTTGTCGTCGATGTAGAGGCCTTCGGCACCGCCGAGCGTGATCGACCAGAAACCGCGATAGGGCGAGAGCTTGTTGCGCTCGGCTTCCGCAAGGTCCTTGCGCGTGGGGTCGATGCTGCCGTCGAGCAGCGTGTTGTTGCACATGCCGACCTTGTAGGCGTCGTCGAGCACCGAGATCATCGAGAAGCGATTGCCGCCGCCGACATCGGTGCCGAACGACATCTTCACGCGATGCTCCGGATCGGTGGCCCGGCCGAGGCGGAACAGGCCGCTGCCGAGGAACAGGTTCGAGCACGGGCAGAACACCACCGCCGCGCCCTTCTTCGACATGCGGCGGAACTCGTTGTTCGAGAGATAGACGCCGTGGCCGCCGGAGAACTTCGGACCGACCAGGTCGAACTTCTCGTAGACGCCAAGATAGTCCTGGCAATCCGGGTGCTCGACAAGCACGCCGCTGCACTCGGCCGGATTCTCGGAGATGTGGGTATTGACCCAGCAATCCGGATGCTCGTGCTTGAGGCGCTGACATGCCTTCAGAAGCTCCGGCGAGGCGCCGAAGGCGAAGCGCGGCGTGATGGCGTAGAGATTGCGGCCCTTGTTGTGGTACTCGGCGATCAGGCGCTTGCTGTCGCGATAGAAATTCTCCGGGGTATCGACGAAGTCGGCCGGCGCGTTGCGATCGATGCCGGTGAGACCCGCGATCACGCGCATGTTGCGGCGGGCCGCTTCCTCGAACAATTCCTCGGTTGAAACAGGCGAGGAGCTCGTGAACGCCTGGCAGGTGGTGGTGCCGGACGCGAGCAGCGCATCGAGGAAACGCTTCACGCCCTCGCGCGCGTAGTTGCGATCCCGGTATTTGAGCTCTTCCGGATAGACCCACTTCTGGAGCCATGGCAGGAGCTGCTCGCCATACGCGCCGAGCACGCGGGTCTGCGGCAGATGGATGTGACCATCGATGAAGCCCGGGACGATAATGCGGTCCTTGATGTGGGTGATCTCGACGCCCGGATGTGCGGCGGCGATTTTCTCGTAAGGACCGAAGGCCTTGATGACGCCGTCGGTGACGACCATGAGGCCGTCCTGGTGGAAGCGCGCGGCCGCCTGCTCGTTGCCGACATGCTTCCAGGGATCGTCGACGAAGTCGAAGAACGTGCCGCGAATACCGACGGTGGTCATGAACTGGTTCCTTCCTTAAGTCTGTGTGGCCTGGCGCGCCGAGGGCAGCGAGATGGCAAGCAGCGTGCCCGCGACGGCGCAAAGGCCGAGATAGAGCCATCCGATCGGCGCCTGCGTCGCTTCCGGCAGCACCGCAGCGATCGCCATGGCGCCGCTGACCGCGAGATAACAAAGCGCGCTGATGAGGCCGCCGATCAGGCCGTGATCGCGCTCGAACAGGCCGAGCGCCATGCCGTACATCATCGGGCACAGCACGCCGCAGCCGCCGAGCACCAACGCGCCGCCGATCGTGATCGACGCAAAATCGAGACCGAGGGTCATCCCGGTCGCGGTCAGGACCGCGGCACCGGCAAGAAACAGCGCGAAGGCGCCGAACCCCATCACGCGGGCCGGCATGAAGCGCGCGAAATGGGCGCAGCCGAGCTCGCCTGCGAGATTGACGCCGCCAAGGCCGAGCGCAACGAGGCCGTAGATCGCCGCGGAATAGCCGAGGCCGGTCTGGTAGAAGAACGGCGCGACGACGCCGAATGCGAGCTGCGCGCTGGCCGCGGCGGCGAACACCAGCACGAAGGCCAGGAAGCCCGGGCGAACAAGCGCCTCGCGCAAGATACCGGCCGTGCGGCGCGGATCGAACGGCGCGCGCCGCTCCGCAGGCAACGTCTCGGGCAGGAGAAACACGACGATTGCGGCAACGATGGCCGCGGCGATGGCAATGATGACGAAGACGCCGCGCCAGGACGTCAGCTCGACGATGAAGCCGCCAGCCGCCGGTGCGAGCACGGGTGCGAGTCCCCAGGCTGCCCCGAGCAGGCCGGAGATCGCGGTAAGTTCACGGCCGCGAAAACAGTCGGCCGCAACCGCATAGGCGACGACGAGACAGGTACAGCCGCCGACGCCTTGCAAGAAGCGCAGCGCAAGCAACAGCGATGCACTGGTGGCCAACGCACAGGCGATGCTCATCGCGATGAGCACCGAGAGGCCGGCGAGCAGGACGTTGCGGCGGCCAAGCGTATCCGAGGCGATGCCGACCGGCACCAGCGCCAGACTCATGCCGAGCATGTAGGCGGTGACGGTGTTCTGCATCGATGCGGAATCGGTTGCGAGGTCCACCACCATCTGCGGCAGGCCGGGCGTATAGGCATCGAGCGGAATCTGGCTGAACGGCACGACGCACAGCAGGATCGGCACGATCCCACCCTTCGCGCGACCGGCGTCCGAAGCAAGTGCAGTCATGGCTTACGCCCCCTCGATGCCCGCGGGCCCCGTCTTTTCGTGCGCGCAATGAGACGCGACGATGCGGGTTGCGGATATTGACGCGCGGACCGTGCCAGAACTGTGTGTAAAAACTCTTAGGGGTTCCGCTTCAATACGGGCAGCGCCGTGAAGACGGCGTCCATTAACCGTTCGGAAGGCATCGCCGTTTCGAACGCAAGGTCAGCCTCAGCCAGGCGCAGATCAAAGCAGGAAACCCTCGAGAGCTCCGAGAAACTGTCGCGGCGACTGAAGCTGCGGCACGTGGGCGCAACCCTTGATGATCTTGAGTTCGGCGTACGGCAATCCGGCGGCCAGCTCATGCGACATCGGCGGCGGCGTCGCTTCATCGTGCTCGCCGACCAGGACGAGAACCGGGACTTTCACCGCGGCAAGCTCGGCGCGAAGATCGAGACCGGCCAATGCATCGCACGCGGCGCGAAAGACGTCGGGATCCGTCCGCAGGAACGCTGCACGACGATCCTGCATCAGCCCGGGATGCTGCGCCTGAAACTCGGGTGCGAACAGGCGCCGCATCGCGACATCGGTGATGGCCTCCAGTCCTTTCTCGCGCGATGCCTTCGCCATGTTGCGAAACGCTTCGCGGCCGGGCTCAGAAAAGGTTGCGCCGCTGTCGGCGAGAACGAGCTTGCCGGCGACCTCCGGATGCCGGATCGCCATCTGCAAAGCGACGAACCCGCCATAGCCGTTGCCGAGGACGATCGCCGGCGCGCCGCCCGCGGCATCGCGGACGGCCTCAGCCATCCGGTCTGCGACCGCGACAAGTCCGCCCGCGACCGCACCTGAACGGCCGAAGCCCGGCAGCTCCGGCACGATGGTCCGAAACGATCCTTCGAGCTCGGGCACGATCGCATCGAAACTCGCGCGGTCCGACAACAGCGAGTGGAAGAGAAACAGCGGCGGCCCCTCGCCCGATTGCGCTGCGTTGACGGTCCCGTTGGCAAGAAGCCTGTCCATGTCCGGTCTTTCCTTCATTTCGTCGGTCATACGCGTGCCCGAAGGCCCCGACCGATAAATCAACTGTCAGGGAATTCAAGCATTTGGCTCTTGACGTGAAATATCACGACTGAGATATTAACGCCAAGGAGAACTGAAATATGATGCTTTTGCGCGAGAATATCTATGATCGCCTACGATCTGATATTTTAGCATGCCGCTTTGCGCCGGGCGATGAAATGCGCGAACAGGATCTGGCCGAGCGTTATGAAGTGAGCCGGCAACCGGTCCGGGATGCGCTTCTGAGGCTGCAGCGCGAGCATCTGGTGACTGTGCAGCCGCGCCAGGGTTATCGGGTCACTCCGATCTCGCTGTCCGACGCCCGCGACCTCCTGCGCTTCCGTCTTGCACTGGAGCCGGCCTGCGTCACCGAAGCGATCGAGAGCGCACCCGACAGCGTTTTGAAATCGCTCGACGAATTTCGCCGCTTCTCCGGCAACCACGAAGACTTCATCGCCTACAACCGCGCCTTCCACACCGCGCTCGCTCACGCCTCCGGCAATCGCCGCATGGCGACGGCGCTGTGCGACCTGATCGGCCAGGCCGACCGGCTGGTCCGCGTCAGCATCTCCAATCTGAAGGGCCACGACCCGGCAAAGCTCGTCGCCGAGCACGTCGCCCTGATCGACGCCATGCAGCAGCGGGAGACGCGAACCGCGGCGCGCATCATCAAGGCCCATATCGGGGCCACCGAAAAACGCGTTCTGCCGGCGCTCAAGCGCAACGCCGTCATCGTCGAAGAGAGGTCATCATGAACATTCCCTCGAAACCCGCGTCGATCGACGTCGAAATCCACGGCAATTTCATCGATGGACGTGAAGTCGAAGCCGGAGGCGGCACGATGCTGGACGTCCGCAATCCCGCGACCGGCGACGTGATTGCCCGCATTCCCAATTCGACCGCCGAAGATATCGGCCGCGCCATGAAGAGCGCGCGTACCGCGTTCGAAGGCAAGGCGTGGGGCGGGATGGACACGCGCGCGCGTGCCAGACTGGTCAACAAGCTCGCCGACGCGTTCGAGGCCAATCTCGACAGCCTGTACCGGCTGGAGACCCTCAACAACGGCCGCCCGATCAACGAGACCCGCGCCCAGCTCTCCCGCCTGCCCGACTTTTTCCGCTATTTCGCGGGCGTTGCGCTGTCGCGGCGCGATTCCGTGATTCCCGTCGAAGGCGCGTATCTGAACTACACGCTCCGCACGCCGATCGGCATCGTCGCCAATTGCACGCCCTTCAACCACCCGCTGATGATCCTGTGCAAGTCGCTCGCCGTGGTGCTGGCGACCGGATGCGTCACCGTGGTCAAGCCGTCCGAATACACGCCGCTGACGACATTGAAGCTTGCGCAGATCTTCACGGAAGCCGGCCTTCCGCCCGGCGTCTTCAATATCGTGCTGGGCCTCGGCCAGAGCGCCGGCAAGATGCTGGCCGAGCACGGCGACATCAACAAGCTGGTCCTGACCGGCGGCACCGAAGCCGGCCGCATCGCCGGCAGCGCGGCCGCAAAGGTGTTCGCGCATCAGACCATGGAGCTCGGCGGCAAGACGCCGGTGATGGTGTTCGACGATTTCGACGTCGACCGCGCCGTCAACTATGCCGCATTCGGCGCCTTCATCGGCGCCGGCCAGACCTGCGTCTGCGCCTCCCGCCATCTCGTCCAGGCCTCGATCTATGACGAGTTCGTCGAGAAGCTGCAGGCCAAGACCCGCACGATCCGCGTCGGCGACCCCTTCGATGCGAACACCCAAATGGGTCCCGTGATCTCCGCCCGGCAGCGCGACCGCGTTCTCGCCTATGTGGGCTACGGTCACGAGGACGGCGCGCGTCTCGTCGCCGGCGGCGTTGCCGCGAAAGTGCCGGGTCACGACAATGGCTATTTCGTCGAGCCGACCGTGTTCGCCGACGTCACATCCGACATGCGCATCTTCCAGGAGGAAGTGTTCGGTCCGTTCACCTCGGTGACGCCGTTCAGGGACGAGGCCGACGCGCTGCGGCTTGCCAACGACTCGCCGTTCGGCCTCGCCGCCGCGATCCGCACCCGCGACGTCGCCCGCGCGCACCGCGTCGCCGCCTCGGTCAAGGCCGGCATCGTCTGGATCAACGATCATCACCGGCTTGACCCGGCCTCGCCCTGGGGCGGCGTCGACGATTCCGGCATCGGCCGCGAGTGCGGCACCGAAAGCTTCAACGACCACTTCAACACCAAGAGCGTGATGGTCGCGACCCACGAGCAGCCATTCGACTGGTACCGCGACACGGCTAATCAGAAGCGGCTGAACTAACAGAACTGCAAGCGGCCGACCGCCCATAGAAGGCGGGCCGCATCAACCAGAATAACAGTCAAGGGAGAGCGTATATGTCGACATCGGTGAACGCAGGCAGCCGTCTGGATCGGCTGCCGATCGGCCCATTCCACCGCCGCATCATGCTATTGATCGGCATCGGAATGTTTTTCGACGGTTTCGACATCTATATCGCCGGGACGGTGCTCAGCGTGACGCTGAAGACCGGCTTTTCGACGCTCGCCCAGAACGCGGTCTTCATCTCCGCAACCTTCGTCGGCATGATGCTGGGATCGTTCGGCACCGGTTTCCTCGGCGACCGCTACGGACGCCGCTTCACCTATCAATTCAATTTGCTCCTTTTCGGCGTCGCCTCCCTCGCCGCGGCTTTCTCGCCGAACATGGCCTTCCTGATCGCCTGCCGCTTCGTCATGGGCGTCGGGCTCGGTGCGGAGAACGTCGTTGGCTATTCGACGATGACGGAATTCGTGCCCGCGCGCACGCGCGGCAAGTGGCTCGGCTTCACGACCGTGTGCGTCGTCACCGGTTTGCCCGTGGCGCTATTGGTCGCATCCGTGGTGGTGCCGCAATTCGGCTGGCGCTCGATGTTCGTGCTCGGCGGCGTCGGCGCGCTCGTCGTGTGGTACATGCGCAAGTCGCTGCCGGAATCGCCGCGCTGGCTGGAAGCGGTGGGGCGCACCGCCGAGGCCGAAGCGCTGATGCAGGCCATCGAGAAGGAGGCGGCGCAAGGTCAGCCCTTGCCTGCTCCCGCGCCCACCACACCAGCCCCGGTCGCGGCTGATCTGGGCACGCTGTTCACCGCGCCTTTGCTATCGCGGATGATCGTCGGCGCGATCTGCCTGATCACGATCAACACCCTGCTCTACGGCTTCGTCACCTGGCTGCCCGTGTTCTTCGTCAAGCAGGGCCTCTCGATCGCGACCTCGTTCGGCTACTCGCTGCTGATGGCGCTTGGCGCGCCCATCGGCTCGGCGATCGGCGCGTTGACCGCCGACCGCTGGGGCCGGAAGCCGACCATCATTGGCGCGTCCCTGATCACGGTGGCGCTGGGCATCCTCTATCCCTCGATCTCGGATCCGATCCTGCTGCCCGCCGTGGGCTTTGCGCTGACCGTGCCGATCTACGTCCTGGTCGCCCTTCTGTTCGGCATCTACATTCCCGAACTGTTTCCGACCGAGGTCCGCCTGCGCGCGTCCGGTATCGTCAACACGCTGGGCCGCGGCGCCACGATCGTCACACCGTTCCTCGTCGTGTCACTGTTCGAGACGCGGGGCGTGGCCGGCGTCATGGCGCTGATGATCGGACTGCTGGTGGTGCAGATCATCACGGTCTGGGCGCTCGGCATCGAGCCGCGGCATCGCAGTCTCGAAGAGCTGAAGGCCGAGGAAACCGCTTCGCCGGTGCTCAAGGAAGCTTCCTGACACTCTCCACAACGTCATGGCCGGGCTTGTCCCGGCCATCCACGCTTTGACTGCCCAGCACCTAGAACGTGGATGCCCGGGACAAGCCCGGGCATAATGTCTTCCGTAGATTTTTCAAATACGCACGCCTCCCGCCCCGACAGGCGGGCAGATCTGGTTCCCGTTGCGCCGCCTCCTCATCTCGCCGCCAACATTGCATGTTCGATTCCCGGTTCGGTTCGCCGAGACCACGCAATGCAAGGGAGTTCGCGATGACCGCAGAGGCAGCTGACCTGAACTACGGCTCGATCGGCGCACTCCTTGGCGCCCTGTACGCGCGCAAGATCTCTGCGTCAGAATTGCTCGCGCATACGATCGCGCGCATCGAGGCGCTGGACGGGCGGATCAACGCCATCGTCGTTCGCGATTTTGATCGTGCAAGGGACGCCGCGCGCGCCGCCGACGCTGCGCTTGCCCGCGGCGAGCGGCAACCGTTGCTCGGCATCCCCGTGACCTTGAAAGAGCCGTTCAACGTCGCCGGCCTGCCGACGACATGGGGCTTTCCGCATTTCAGGGATTTCCAACCGGCGGAAGATGCCCTCGTCGTCTCGCGGTTGAAGGCCGCAGGCGCCGTCATCATCGGCAAGACCAACATCCCGATCGGCCTCAGGGATTTCCAGAGCTACAACGAGATCTACGGGGCGACGAACAATCCGTGGGATCTCGGCCGCTCGCCCGGCGGCTCCTCGGGCGGATGTGGCGCGGCGCTGGCCGCAGGGTTCGGTCCGCTCTCGATCGGCTCGGATATCGGCGGCTCGATCCGGGTGCCCGCACATTTCTGCGGCGTGTTCGGACACAAGCCGAGCCTCGGCCTGGTCCCGCTGCGCGGCTACAGCCTGCCGCCGGCGCCGCCCGTTCCCGGCCATGGCGATCTGGCTGTCGTCGGACCGATGACGCGCACCGCCGAGGATCTCGCATTGTCGCTCGACGTGATCGCCGGCCCCGACGAGACCCGCGACGGGATCGGCTATCGCCTTGCGCTGCCCGCCCCGCGCCATGACCACCTCAAGGATTTCAGGATCCTCGTGATCGATACCCATCCGCTGATGCCGACGGGCGACGCGGTGCGTTCGGCCATTGGACGGTTGGCTGAACGGCTCGAGCGTACCGGCGCTCGGGTCGCGCGCGCGAGCACGTCGCTGCCCGATCTCGCCGAATCCGCGCGGCTCTACATGAAGCTGTTGAACGCCGCGAGAAGCCCGCGCCTGACACCAGCCGCCCTCGCCGAGGCGCAACACGTTGCCGCAGCACTCGCGCCCGACGACCGCAGCCTGCAGGCCGAACGCGCCCGCGGTTGGGGCATGATCCATCGCGAGTGGCTGGCGATTGATGCGGCCCGCCTGCAACTGCAACAGAAGTGGTATCACCTGTTCCGCGAGTTCGACGCGGTGATCTATCCGGCCGCCGCCGTGCCGGCCTTTCCGCACGATCATTCCGAACCGTTCGACGCACGGCAACTGAACATCGACGGAAAGCTCTATAGTTACTCTGATGCGTGCTTCATCTGGGCCGACCCCGCCTCGACCTGCGGACTGCCGGCGACCGCCGTCCCGATCGAGCACGCGCCGTCGGGCCTGCCGATCGGCGTCCAGATCATCGGGCCATATCTAGAAGATCGGACGACGATTGCGCTGGCCGGATTACTCGAACGCGAGTTCGGAGGCTTCGTGCTACCGCCGTCGCTGCCGCCAATGCATTCGGCGAGCTGACAAAGGCGGTGGTGCCTCGACCGCCTCCACCTCCACATACCGCAGCGCTTGGCGATCAGCGCCATGTCATACACGTACGGCCATCGTCGCTGCATCACCGATACGACGGATCTGCCCGGCACGCGGTAGCACGTCAAAAAATATCCTTTGATTTGAATCAACGCGACCTCGTAGTGAGCGATCACCATTAGCGAGGTGCCTGGGGGCAATTTTACCTAGGAGATCGCCGATGATGAAAATAGTAGTGTTCGGAACAACTGCACTTTTCCTTACAGCATCGTCGATTGCCAGCGCGCAAAACTCGCAAACCTCTGCTTCCACGTCTCCGGATCGGTTAAATGCAGCGGACCGGAACAACCTGACGGACATGAGGATTGACCTGATAAAGGCCGCGTTGCAGCTGACACCTGAGCAGGAAAAGCTTTGGCCGTCTGTAGAAAGCGCTATTCGGGCCAGGGCGGAGGATCGGAAAGCGCGTGTTGCAAAAATCCAGGAAACGGTGGGCAGGCGGGTCGACGAAAGCCGCGTCGACGCGATGCGCAATCGTGACCCCATCGCGTTTCTGCAACGACGATCCGAAGCATTGGCTCAACGATCAGCCGACTTGGATAAACTCGCCGAAGCGTGGCAGCCACTATACAAAACGCTTAATCCCGAACAGAGGCAGCGCATGGCCGCCCTCGCGATCTTTGTACTCCACGATATGAGTGATGTCGTCGAACGACGTCGTGCACAGCTGGAGGACGAGGACTAAGCAACGTCATTCGATTCCGACCTGCAGCGTAGAGTCGGATCATACGCGGTTACCTGGCTTTGCGCCTGGGCGGTGCTTCGCGCGACCGCCCAGGCTCGAAAGCAAGGTCGTTGGCAAGCGCGCGGCGATGACCTCGCGGCGCTAACCGCGCATCTCGCCTTCGCAAATCGCATCACGTCTGCTGCTGACCCGGCGACAGATTGCGCTGCCGCACGAACTTGTTCGGTATCGGGCAAGCGGGCGTGACCTCGTCGCGTCAGGCCGACGATTTTATGGGCATACGGCCTGGGGTCTAGGCCTTTGCCGACTGCGCCTCGACCGCCTGCACTGCCACGCTCGCCACCTGCCGCAGCGCTTCGCGATCCGAGCCCGAAGACGCCATCACACCCATGCCGACCGACACAGCCGAGACATAGCGCGCAAGCGCGGCGGGATCGGACGTCGGCTTCAGATCGCCTTCGGCTTTTGCGCGAATAAAACGGTCGCGGAGCTGGTCCTCGTTCTGGGCGCGGCGGGCGGCGAGTTCGAAGGGAACGTTCTCCGAGCCGGTGCCGCAGGCGATGCCGCCCTGCACAAGCAAGCAGCCGGGCGGATTAGCGGGATCGGTCTGCTTGTCGGCGATGCCCATCAGCATCCGCTCGGCAACTGCGCGGGCGGTGGGGGCGGCAACCACCTCATCCATCCAGACACCGCGCAGCTTGGTGTAGCGGTCGAGCGCGGCCTTCAGCAGGCCTTCCTTGTTGCCGAAGCAGGCGTAGAGGCTCGGGGGATTGATGCCCATGGCCTCGGTGAGCTGGGCAATGGTGGCGCCCTCATAGCCATGGCGCCAAAACACTTCCATCGCCTGGTCCAACGCCGTTTCAGCGTCGAATTCGCGGGGGCGTCCCATGCCCATGTGCCTGTACTCCTCGGAATTGGCAGTCTGACGGAAGCTAACGCCAAATCCTATCTATTTGTTCTAGCTTTATTTTCTCAGCCACTTCCAATTCTTGCGGTATGTCGCTACAATTTTCTTAGTGAATGGTACATAAGTATCTTGCACTGCGACATCCAGCTCCACATCTGTAGTGAACACTACATATCTGGAGCGCGCAAATGCATCCCTCGCAAAACTCCCCCCGCACCGGCCGTTTCCGCCGCCTTCTCGGCGGCGTCGCCATCGTGGGCGCCCTCGCCGTGGCCGGCTCGATCGCGACCGGTCACTACTTCCATGCAGCCCAGGCGACGGCAACGGCCGCCGCGGCTGAACAGGCCGTTTCCGTCACCGTCGCGATGATCGAGCCGCGGCAAACCGTGCTGTGGGACGACTTCTCCGGCCGGCTTGAGGCCATCAACCGCGTCGAGCTCCGCCCGCGCGTCGCGGGTGCGATCCTTGCGACCAATTTTACTGAAGGCGCGCTGGTGAAGGCCGGCGATGTCCTCTTCAAGATCGATCCGGCGCCCTATTCTGCCGAGGTCGACAAGGCCAACGCCCAGCTCGAAGCGGCGAAAGCCCGCGTCGTGTTCACCCAGAGTGAGCTCGAGCGCGGCGCGCAGCTCGTCGGCAATGCCGTGGTCACGCGGCGCGACTATGACCAGCGCGACAACGCCAATCGCGAAGCCATCGCCAACGTCAAGGCCGCCGAGGCGACGCTCCAGACCGCAAAGCTCAATCTCGACTACACCGAGGTACGGGCGCCGGTGGACGGGCGCGTCGGCAAGATCGAGATCACCGTCGGAAATCTCGTCGCCGCCGGCACCGCCTCCCCGGTGCTGACCTCGCTGGTCTCGGTCAATCCGATCTACGCCTCCTTCGATGCGGACGAAGAGGTCGTGCTGCGCGCACTGAACTCGATCGCGGATGCTTCCGGCAAGCGCGGCAATCTCGACCAGATCCCGGTGGAGATGGCGACGTCAGGCGGTCTCTCGGCGAAGGGCCACATCCAGCTGATCGACAACCAGGTCAACGGCCAGAGCGGCACCATCCGGGTCCGCGCGGTGTTCCAGAACGAGGACGGGCGTCTCATCCCCGGCCAGTTCGCCCGCGTGCGCATGGGCCAGCCGAAGCAGCAGACGCTGGTGATGATCGACGAGCGCGCGATCGGCACCGACCAGGACAAGAAGTTCGTGATGGCCGTTGGTGACGACAGCCGTGCGGTCTACCGGCCGATCACCCTCGGCGGCGCCGTCGATGGTTTGCGTATCGTGACGGCGGGGCTGAAGACCGGCGACCGCATCATCGTCAACGGCCTTCAGCGCGTGCGTCCCGGCGCCCTCCTCAAGACGGAGGTCGCCGCGATGGGGGCGCGCGGGCCGCAACAGGCATCGAACCACAGCAACCAGGACGTGGTGCAACGCTAGTTACCTCGTTCCGGGCTACGCCTCGTGCGAGCCCGGAACAGTGAAGTCATCGAACGACCAGGACATCACTTTTCGATTCCAGGGGCGCGGGCCTGGCCCACGTCCTGGAATGACGGGAAAGCTGTCTCTCGCGCAGGGGCAAAGCCATGAATCTCTCGAAGTTCTTTATCGACCGTCCGATTTTTGCCGGCGTGCTGTCGGTCCTGATTTTCCTCGCGGGCCTGATCTCGCTGTTCGCGATGCCGATCTCAGAATATCCGGACGTGGTGCCGCCCTCGGTGCTGGTGCGCGCGACCTATCCCGGCGCCAATCCAAAAGTGATCGCGGAGACGGTGGCGACCCCGATCGAGGAGCAGATCAACGGCGTCGAGGGCATGCTCTACATGTCGAGCCAGGCGACCACCGACGGCGCGATGACGCTGACGGTGACGTTCCGGCTCGGCACCGACCCTGACAAGGCGACGCAGCTGGTGCAGAACCGCGTGCAGCAGGCCGAGCCGCGCCTGCCCGCAGTGGTGCGACAGCTCGGCATCATCACCAAGAAGTCTTCGCCCGACCTCACCATGGTCGTGCATCTGCTGTCGCCGAACAACCGCTACGACATGACGTATTTGCGAAACTATGCGGTGCTCAACGTCAAGGACCGCCTGGCGCGGATCGACGGCGTCGGCGACGTCCAGCTCTACGGCGCCGGTGATTATTCGATGCGGGTCTGGGTCGATCCGCAGAAGGCCGCCGAGCATGGCCTGACCGCAAGCGATATCGTCAAGTCGATCCAGGCGCAGAACGTCGAGGCCGCCGCCGGCGTCGTCGGCTCCTCCCCCAACGTCAAGGGCATCGACCTGCAACTGTCGGTCAATGCGGAAGGACGGCTGGCCAACGAGGAGCAGTTCGGCGACATCGTGGTCAAGACCGGCACGCGCGGCGAAGTCGTGCGCCTGCGTGACGTCGCGCGCATCGAGCTTGGCGCCTCCGAATACGGCCTGCGCTCGCTGCTCGACAACAAGCAGGCCGTGGCGATCCCGATCTTCCAGGCGCCGGGCTCCAACGCGCTGGAGATTTCCGACCACGTTCGCGCCACCATGGCCGAGATCAAGAAGAACATGCCGGAAGGCGTGTCCTACCAGATCGTCTACGATCCCACCCAGTTCGTGCGCTCCTCGATCGAGGCCGTCATCCATACGCTGCTGGAGGCGATCGCGCTGGTGGTGCTGGTGGTGATCCTGTTCCTTCAGACCTGGCGAGCCTCGATCATTCCGCTGCTGGCCGTGCCCGTCTCGATCGTCGGCACCTTCGCGGTGATGCACGTTTTCGGCTTCTCCATCAACGCGCTCAGCCTGTTTGGCCTGGTGCTCGCGATCGGCATCGTCGTCGACGACGCCATCGTCGTGGTCGAGAACGTCGAGCGCAACATCGAGGGCGGGCTGTCGCCGCGCGACGCCACCTATCAGGCCATGCGCGAGGTGTCGGGGCCGATCATCGCGATCGCGATGGTGCTGATCGCGGTGTTCGTGCCGCTCGCCTTCATCTCCGGCCTCACCGGGCAGTTCTACAAGCAGTTCGCGCTGACGATCGCAATCTCGACCGTGATCTCCGCCGTCAACTCGCTGACGCTATCGCCGGCGCTGTCGGCCCTGCTGCTCAAGGGACACAACGAGCCGAAGGACCGGCTGACGCTGATCATGGAAAAGAGCCTCGGCTGGTTCTTCCGTGGCTTCAACAAGGCCTTTGCGCGCTCCTCCGAGAACTACAGCGGCACCGTCACGAAGGTAATCTCGGGCAAGGCTGCGGTGATGGGTCTCTATGTGGTTCTGGTCGGCCTCACGGCCTTCCTGTTCCAGCAGGTGCCGAGCGGCTTCGTACCCGGCCAGGACAAGCAATATCTGGTCGGCTTCTCCCGCCTGCCTGACGGTGCAACGCTCGACCGCACCGAGGAAGTGATCCGCAAGATGAGCGACGTGGCGCTGACCCAGCCCGGTGTCGAGAGCTCCGTGGCCTTCCCCGGCCTGTCGATCTCCGGCTTCACCAACTCGTCCAACGCCGGCATCGTATTCTCGACGTTGAAACCATTCGACGAGCGCAAGGGTCCGGCCCTGAGCGGCAATGCCATCGCGGCCGACCTCAACAAGAAATATGCCGGGATCCAGGAAGCCTTCATCGCCATGTTCCCGCCGCCGCCGGTCAACGGCCTCGGCACCATCGGCGGCTTCAAGCTCCAGATCGAGGACCGTGCCGGTCTCGGCTATGAGGCGCTGAACGAGGCGACGAAGGCGTTCATGGCGGCGATGCAGAAGGCGCCGGAGATCGCCGGCGTGTTCTCGAGCTTCCAGGTCAACGTGCCCCAGCTCTTTGCCGACATCGACCGCACCAAGGCGCTCCAGCTCGGCGTGCCCGTGACCGAGGTGTTCAACACGCTGCAGATTTACCTGGGGTCCTACTACGTCAACGACTTCAACAAGTTTGGCCGCACCTATTCGGTCTACGTCCAGGCCGATGCGCCGTTCCGCGCACGCGCCGACGACATCAGGCAGTTGAAGGTGCGCTCGTCCTCCGGCGACATGGTGCCGTTGTCGGCGCTGCTCAAGATCCGCCAGAGCGCGGGACCTGAGCGTGCGATCCGCTACAACGGTTTTCTGTCCTCCGATATCAACGCAGCGGCAGCTCCCGGATTCTCATCGGGCCAGGCGCAGGAGGCTGCGACGCGGATCGCCGCGGAGACGTTGCCGCCCGGTTTTGCCTTCGAATGGACCGACCTGACCTATCAGGAGTTCATCGCCGGCAATTCCGGCCTCTGGGTATTCCCGCTGGCGATCCTGCTGGTGTTCCTGGTGCTGGCCGCGCTCTACGAGAGCCTGACCCTGCCGCTCTCGATCATCATGATCGTGCCGATGGGGCTGCTGGCGGCGATGTTCGGCGTATGGATCTCCAAGGGTGACAACAACGTCTTCACGCAGATCGGCTTGATCGTGCTGGTGGGCCTCTCCGCCAAGAACGCCATCCTGATCGTCGAATTCGCGCGCGAGCTCGAATTCGCGGGGCGCACGCCGATCCGGGCCGCAATCGAGGCGAGCCGGCTGCGGCTGCGTCCGATCCTGATGACGTCGATGGCGTTCATCATGGGCGTGCTGCCGCTCGTGCTCTCGACTGGCGCCGGCTCGGAGATGCGGCGCGCCATGGGCGTCGCGGTGTTCTCCGGCATGATCGGCGTCACCGTGTTCGGCCTGTTCCTGACGCCGGTGTTCTATGTGCTGCTGCGGACCGTCACCGGCATGAAGCCGCTGGTGCATCATGGCAGCGACACCAGCGCGGCGCCGGTGCAGGGCCTGAATCACGAAGGCGCGGGTCACTAGATCAGGGAAAGGCCCGATATCAGCAACAGAACGAGCACGGTCTTGCGAAAGACCGTCTCGTTGACCCGGTGAAAGGCGAGGACGCCGAGCACGGAGCCCGCGAACAGCGCCGGCAGGCTGATCGCGAGGTCGACGAAGACCTTTGACGACAGATCCTGGTGCCCGACCAGCAGCGCGATCGCAAAGAGCTGCATCGCGGCGATGAACGGTTGCACCAGGCCACGCTGCTCGCTCTTGGGCATGCCGCGCATGTCGCACCAGATCGTGGGGATCGCACCGGCATCGCGGTCAAGCCGCCGACCAGCCCTCCCCCGAACCCGATCAACGCGACCCAGTGCCGGCCGACGGCCTCGCCGGCCGTCACCAGCGTCGGCCGCAGCAGCATGTAGGCCGCATAGAGCGCGACGATGATGCCGAAGCCGCGCCGGAGCAGGTGCGTGTCCGTGGATTGCAACAGCGAGACCGCGATGGGAACGCCGATCAATCCGCCGACGATCAGCAGCAGGCTGCCCTCCCAACGGATGCTGCGCCGAAGCGCCCACAGATTTGTGGCCTGCACGCCGATGCTGCACGCCATCATCAGCGGCACGGCCTCCAGCGGCTGAAACACGCGGAGCAGAATCGCGCCCGCCACGGCCGAGAATGCGAAGCCCGAGAGCCCCGAGACGAAGGCGCCGGCAAAGACGGCAACGCTCACCAAAATGCTGGTCGTGATGTCAGGCACGATGCGTTCTCCGGGTCAATCGTAGGGCGTCTGCGTCGCCGGGACGTCGGCACTCCCCGTGCAGAGCTCGGCATCATGCGAATTCAGGAGAGGCTGAGAGACGGGCCGCGCGTGCGAACGCTCCAGCATAGCCAGCCCGGCCAGTTGAAGCGTGACGAGTGCCGCCGTCAGCGCGACAGCGACGATATTGACGTTACGCGCGTTCGAACGTGGTACGGCCGGTCGCGCGCTCGCGCGGATCAACTCCGTTGGCATTTTCAAAAACATCCTCTTCGCTGCAGACAGGAATAATTTCATTCAAACGCGGCGATTCATGCGGCTGCCCCAGCAAGTGGCGGTAGCGCTGCAACGCGCGTTTCGCGTCGATCTCGCGCTGCGCGCGGAATGCCGCGCCGATGCGGGCGGCGATGTCGCGGAACTTGCCGGCCAGGCCAGTTGACGCCGTTCGCATGACAACCTCATCTCAACTTTTGTGCGAGATTGATTGGATTCACTTCCGCTTGTTGTGAGTTGCTTCACACGAAGCTCGAACGCGCCGAACAAGAAAACGCGTGATCTCTCGTAGAAGAGAACGCGGACAATCGCGTCATACGATCGAACGACCCCCGATAACTTTCTAATGATGCTGCTGCTTGAACCTATTGCGAGCTGGAGCGACTCGCTCGCGCCTTCGAGCGCGCGTCAGTGCACGAGCGGATTGGAGAATCCCGCTGCAAGCTTGACGAGGTCCGCCTGACGCGAAACGCCGGTTTTCGCGAACACCCGATGCAGATGCGTCTTCACCGTTGTCTCGGCGATGCCGAGCGCAACCGCCGTCTCCGGCACGCCGCCGACCTCGACGATCGATTGCAGGACCCTCAACTCCGCAGGGGTCAGCGCGAACGTGCGGTCGATGAGGCCGGCACATGAGCGGCCGTCGAGCTCCGCCTTCCAGATGAACAAGGCACCGACGGCCGAATTGCGCTCCGCCGCGCCTTCGCGCAACAACGAGGGCAGCGCGATGACGTGCGCGACGTAATATGCGCCGTCATGCGACATCAGCGGAATCTTGCGCGCCGCTGCCGCCGCCACGGCAACCTCCCCTGCGTCCCGGAAGATATCGCGCAGGGCCGAATTTGCCGAGGACTGTCTTGCGACCAACCGGCCCGCAACGGATCGCAGGAAATCGTCGGCGGCCAGGATCGTGTCCCCGGCCGGATTGCTGTGAACAATGTTGCAGGAAGCATCGAGCAGGATCACGCCGGCATTCAGCCGATCCACGACGTCGGCGAGCGCGATCGCGCGCTGCTGCTTGCGCTCGATCGCCCGGTTGATCAGCAACGCCCGGCTCGCATGCGGGACCAAAGACTGCATCCGCGCGCGCTGCTCGGCGTCGAGCATCTTCCTGCCCGGGATCACGGTCAGCAGCATCGGACACGGTGACTTCGACTGTTCCAGAACCACGTTGGCGACATCGACGCAGCCCTGGGGCCGCAGCCATTCCTGATAGAACCGCCCGCGGCGATATTCCTCGAAATTCACGAGATCGGGAATGTTGCGAACCTCGCCATAGCGAGGAAGCCGCGCAAGCGGATCGTGGCGGGCGTAGGTCTCGGCATAGAGCTGGATGTAGTGCGGATCGACCCCGCAGTAGTAATGCGTCGCACCTGACTTGCTAACCGGATCCTTCGAGATCAGCCCGCAGGCCTGGCTGCCGATGAACGCATTGAGCTTGACGACGACCTCGCTCCACAACTCAGGGTGGAGACCTGCGTCGTATATATTCTCGATCAGCTCGGACTGTTGGGGAGGTGGGGGCATCGGAACAGCCAATGGTGACTTGGAGACAGCGAAATGTTCTTGATGCCCGGCGGCCTCTGTGAGTCTATCGCGGGAGCAAAAGGTTCAACTTCGGCGGAGATTGATCGATCAGTTGACGAGCGGATTGGAAAATCCAGCCGCGAGCTTGACGAGATCGGCCTGTCGGGAAACCCCGGTCTTGGCGAACACCCGATGCAGATGCGTCTTCGCCGTGGTTTCCGCGATACCGAGCGCCGCCGCCGTTTCCGGCACGCCACCGACCTCGACGATCGACAGGAACACGCGCACCTCGGCCGGCGTGAGATCGAACGTCCGTGCGATCAATTCGCCATAGGACTGCCCGCCGAGCGACACCTTGCGCAGCAGCAGCGCACCGGCGGCATCGACGACCCGCTCGTTGCCATTGCGCAGCACGGATGACAACGGCAGGATATGCGCGACGTAGCGCTCCCCGCTCGGCGACAGCAGGGGAATCGCATGGCCCCTTGCGGCAAGCAGGGCAATTTCGCTGCGGGTCACAAACGCCTCGCGCAGCGTCTGATTGGCCTCCGGGCTGGAGGTCACGAGCTGCCCGGCAACGGTTCGGACCACGTCGTCGGCGGCGAGCAAGGCATGGCCCGCCGAATTCGCATGCACCACCCGGCAGCAGGCATCGAGCAGGAAAATGCCCGACGCAAGGTTGTCCAGAACATCCGCCAATGCCGTCGCCAGTGTCAATTGCGAAGTCATGGCGCGGTTGATCAGCAGCGCGCGGCTGGCATGCGGCACGATCAGCGAGAGGCGATGCTTCATGGCCGGATCCACCATGCGCCGGCCCGACAGCACCGTCATCATCACGGGGCAGCTCGCATTCGATTTCTCGAGCACGACGTTGGCCGCATCGCTGCAGCCCTGCGGCTGCATCCATTCCTGGTAAAAGCGCCCTCTCCTATATTCGTCGAAATTGACGAGATCCGGGATGCTGACGATCTCGCCATGCGGCGGCAGCACCGTCAGCGGGTCGAACTTCGAATGGGTCTCGGAATAGAGCTGGATGTAGTGCGGGTCCGCGCCACAATAATAATGGGTGACGCCGAATTTGCTGATCGAATCCTTGGAAAACAGCCCGCAGGCCTGTCCACCGACGAAGTCGCGGATGCCGGCGACGACGTTATTCCACAGCGCTGGATCGAGGCCGGCGTCATAAATGGACTCGACCAGTTCGGGTAGTTTCCGAGCTTCGTGCATGGCTTGAAATGGCCTGAGTGATCAATATCACCAAACTACCACAACCACAGCATGCGGCGTCCTCCGATCGGAGGAGGCGCCGGCCGGGCAGATGGCGCCCGGCCGGCGGGCATCGTGTTCAGGCCGCCAGGGCTGATGCCGGCTCAGAACGCGACGCGAACGCCGCCCTTCGCCGTGCCGGTGCGGCTCTGGTCGGACATCATCATGCCCTCGACCGCGCCGAACACGGACACGTTGCGGCTGGTGCGGTAGTCGAAGCCGAAGCCCGCGACGGCGCCGACGGTGCTGCGGCTGCCGGGCGTGACGAAGGACAGGTTCTGGCCGAGCAACACCGTGTTGATATTGGCGTCGCCGACGCGCTGAAGCGCGATGACGCCGCCGTGGATGTTGGCCTTGAGCTCGCCGCCGGTGAGGCTCGTGACCCGGGAGAGATCGACCTCGCCGCGCTCCTCGAAATCCTGGAGCGTGCGACCGCCGACCGAGAGCCCTTGCGCCGAACCGGTCTCGCTGTAGCCGTCGAACCAGCCCGCGACGTAGCGCAGCCGCCCTGTCGGCGTGAGCAGATAGCCGTTGCCGATCTCGAGCCTGTAGCCGTAGGCGATCTCCGGGCTGACATACCAGCCGCTGTAGGTCGCCCTCGCCGTCTCCATGCCGCCGACAACCGCGTTGTTCAGCACCAGGCGGCGCGATCTGTTGTCGGCATTGCCGCCCTGGAAGGTGAAGTCGAAGAACTGCGAGGCCCATTCGAACCGGCCATAGGCACCCGCGAACACGTAGCTGGTGTCGACCGACTGCGAGTTGAGATCGACCGAGAGACCGCTCTGCCCGCCGCCGAGAAAGGCGCCGACCAGCCAATTCGGCTGCACTTTGCGATCGATTCCGATCGCCCCGCCCCACGCTATCGAGGTTGCACGCAGCGTCGAGGCCGTCTCGTCCTGAATGCGCTGGCCGCCAAAGCTGTTGACCCAAACCGTGATCGGTGCCGGATCAGTCCAGAGGCTGCGCGGCGCCTTGGTGAAGGGACCAGCCTGCGCCGTCTCCGGCGCATAGGCCATCGCCATCATGTTGCTGCCGGCCGCGCCACTGCCGCCGTCCAGGCGTCCCTGCACCAGCGAGGACACCCCTCCTGTGAAATCCATCAGCGTGCGGTCCGTTTGCGCGAGTGCGGTGGCATCGAGAGTCGCCAGCGTGCCACCGGCAAAGACCGACGGGCCGTTGAAGCTTCCGCCCGAGACATTGGTGTTGATGGTGCCGTTGAAGTTGACGAAGGTCGGCAGCTGGATGCTCGTCAGCGACGACACCCGGCTGCTCAGCGGGATGAAGTTGAGGTTCACGACATCGTTGCCGAAGCCGAAATCGACCACGCCGTTGATCTTCGAGCCCGGCAGCAACGTTAGCGTGTCGGCCCTGTTGGAGAGCTGAATCGCGACCCCGCCGGTGCCGGTGATCGTGCCCGAGTTCGTGACGTTTGATCCGTCGGTCGAGGTAATACCGCGCCTGGCGATGATGGTGCCGGAATTGTTGACTGTCGCCTGCGTCGTCAGGATGCCGTCGCCGTTGACGGTGGAGGCTTGAAGGAGGCCGGTGTTGGTCACGTTCGCCGTAACGGCATTGACGGCTGCGCCCTTCCCGATGATCGTTCCGGAATTGTTGACGTTGCCGAAGTTCGCATTGACACCGCGATCCGCCATCACGGTTCCAGAATTGTCGAGGTTCACGGTAACGCCGCTCAAGCCGAATCCGAGCGTCGTCGAAATAAGCCCGGTGTTAGTCGCGTTGACGGTGCTGGCAAAGATCACCGTAGATCCGCTGGACATTGTCCCGCTGTTCACCACGTTTGCGGTCTGGTTGGCGCTGATGGCGTTGAAGATCCCCGTGATCGTACCGCTGTTGCGGACGGTTGCGTTGCCAGAATCGGCGACAATGGCAACACCAGAGCTGCCGTCGGCTGTGATGGTCCCGGCATTGTCGATGACCGCGGACGTCCCGGCAAAGACCGCCGCATCATGCGCGATCACCGTGCCGCCGGCGAGGTTTGTCAGCTTGACGTTTGCACCATCGATACCGGACGAACCGCCTTGAATGGTCCCGGAGTTGGTGACGTCGGCGAGGTTGCTGGCGGAGATCACGGCTGCCAGCGACGTGGTCGTACGGATCAGTCCGGCGTTGTTGATCGTGATATTGCCCTTCCCGGTCGCCGGGTTCGCGTTCGTCGCGATGGTGTCGGCGCCTGCGGAAATCGTGCCGGATGCCGTATTGATCAGGTTGATATCGCCGGTTCGCGACACGATCGCGTTGCCGGTCGATTGGATCAGGCCCGCATTGCCAACGGAGACAGCTTCGTCCGCGATCACGGCGCTCGCGCCACTGACGGTACCGGAAGCAAAGTTCGACAGGTTGATGTTTCCGGCCGCTATGCCGGCTTCGTGGCCGGAAATCGTGCCGGAATTGTTCACCGTCGCCAGACGATCGGAGAAGATCGCGACGCCCGACGTCCGCGTCTGCGTGATCAGGCCTGAGCTGAGGTTGGTGATGGTTGCATTGCCACTGGTGTCGATGGCCCTGTCCTCGCCCCTGATCGTGCCAGCATTGCTGAGAACGATTGTCGTCGGCGTAATCGCGTTGAAGCCGGCAATCGTCGCCCCGACCAGGTTGGTGATCGTCATATCGCCGCCGGTAATACCCGCGGCATTCGATCCACTGATCGTGCCCGCGTTGATGAAAACGCTGTTGAAGCCAACCTTGAAACCAAAGTTGCTTCCCTGGACCGTCACGCCCGTGCGGATGTCGTAGGAATTGTTGTCGTCGTTGCTGGTACCGTAGCCCGTGCCGCCGCCCTGCTGGGTGTCGGTATCGCTTGCGCACACCACCGTCGCGTTGCTGACCGGCGCGGTTGGCGTACAAGCCGCCATGGCGGGCTCGCTGATGAACACTGGGATGACCAGTGCGGCCAGCGGCAAAAACCGTAGCGATCGCCACGCCAAACGCCATCGCGCAATACGGTCCACACCCGTCACAATCATTTTCGGTCCCTCGGCGCACAGCCTCATTGCCAGCGGCCTCCTTCGACTGGAGGACGCCAGCTCATGCGAATTTGGATTCGCTGAACACCAAGGTAGAAAAGGGCGCCGCTTCCGACTTGGACGGAGGCGACCGGGTCTTCGCCTCAAACGAACCGATGCCCTTTCGTGCCGCACTGATGCAGAGTTGCGACACCATCCCCCGAACGGATTACGCGTGGTCCCAGCCGACCTTCGCCGCGTTCTCCGACCAGACGGCGGCGCGATAGATCTCGCGCCCGCCGTTGTCCCTGACGCGGATCCAGGCATCGCGATCGCGCAGGTCGTCACGCCAGACGAACAGATGTCGCGCCATCTCGTCGGCCACGACGAACGTGGCCTTGGGCTGCTCGAAGACCATGCCGCCCGGATCGATCTTCACGACATTGTCGACCAGGAGATCAAAGAAGAAACGGCGCATTCAACACTCCAACTGCCGGCGCCGCCGCGCCCGCGCGTCTACGATCGGGGTCATCTCAAATCCTTCCTGATTGAAACCGACGGTTTGCTGGAATTCAGTCGCCCGCGTTCACAGAGCTTCGCCGCTCCTGACGCCGCTTGGCGTCGCGCCATAGGCCCGCCGGAAACAGCGGTTGAAATAAGAGAGATCGCCGAAGCCGACGTCGTAGGCGATCGAGCTCACCGGCCGCCCGGCGAAATCGGGCTCGCGCAGCATGCGATGGGCGCGCTTGAGACGCTGCTCGGTCAGGAAGGACGAGAACGTCTTTCCGTCGGCTTCGAACAGACGCTGAAGATAGCGCGTGGTCACACCGAACTCCTGCGCCACGGTCGCGACCGACAGCTCCTGCTGCCAGCAATGGTTGACGATGAAGGATTTCACCTTGCGCAGCCGCGCGGCCCTGACGCCGCGCCGCCCGGCCAGCTCGTGAACCTCATCGGTCGCGCCGAGAACGCGCGCCATCAGATCATGGATATGCGCAACGCCAAGCTGGCGCAGCACGGGCACCGCGAACGCGCGCTCCCGCAGCAGGGACGTCGCATAATCGACCAGCAACCGAAGTCCGGCGGCATGCTCCGGGATGATGCGCATCACGGCATCGTCGATATCCACGATCAGGGGTGCCAGCACCCGCCGCGGCACACGTATCGACAGACAATTCCCAAGCGAGAGACGCTCGTAGATCGTCACGTCCTCCGCGCTCGTCAGCACCGCGTCACCAGGATGCAGCCGCAGATCCCGTCCTCGCGCAGACACTTCGACGATGCCGGATCGGTTGACCATCAGGCCAAGGCTGTCGTTCCCGTCGATGACCAGTTGCTTGGTGCGGATGACGCGCGCTCCGATCAGCCCGCCGATCACCAATTGAGCATCCGGCGAACTATGGGACGTGAGATTCGCCGCGAACGGCTTTTCGTCCGTCGCCTCGACCTCCGATTTCAGCACGCCGCGGCAGTAGAATTCGCGCAGCAGCGGCACGCGCTCGTCTTCGGGAATGTGGTCCGTTGAAACATTATGAATGGAAAATTCGTCCTTGCCGCTCACTGCAATCTCTCCAACCGATGAACAGGATCGGCCACGCGTTGCTGTCTCTCCGCACCCGCGTCCGGTGCCGGCGCGCATTGTTCAGTGGCGCACGCTGCCCTTCTCATTCCAGGTGGCGCCATATACGAAAGTCTCAAACGACATGCGTCCTACGTTCGGAGGACCTGACGATCCCGCTCATCACAATGGATTGAGATTGCATCGTCCGACGGCGCGCGCTGTGAAATGAATCACACGTCGGCGTCGTCGCTGCTCGTCCGCCGTGCAAACGGCGCCGTGAATCCGGCGGCGATCTTCACGAGATCCGCCTGCCTGCCGGCTCCCGTTTTCTCGAACAGGCGGCCGAGATGCGTCTTCACCGTCGTCTCGGCAATGCCGAGCTTTGCCGCAATATCAGGGACGCCGCCGATCTCGACGATCGCCATCAGCACGCGCAATTCCGACGGCGTCAGCCGAAAAGCCGAGGCGATCGCGTCGGGCACGAGCGACGGCAGCATCGCCGCCCTCTGAACGAGGAGGACCGTGGCCGCGACATCGCGCGGCAGATTGCGCTCCCGCTTCAAAGGAAGGGCGTGGATGAGATAGTGTTGTCCATCGGCCGACGTCGCGAGTTCGATCCGGCGGCGACCGCTCGAATGAGCTCCAGAATCCGAGACGATTTCAAACAGGCCGCGGAATATTTTGTCGGTCTGGGTGTTACGGGCGACGATTCTGTCGCCGACCATTGCGAGCAGATTGGCATCGACGAACAACTGCCGGCACGCCGCGTTGGCGTGGACGACCCGGCCGTCTGCGTCGAGCAGGCAGATCGCCGTGCTGAGACCGTCCAGGACCTCGGCAAGGTCGTCCACGGTATGCGAGCGCGCCCGGATCTGCCGGCCCATGATCCTGGAACGCTGGATGTGGGGCGCGAGCAGCCGCATGCGCTCGCGCATCGCGTCATCGACGGTCCCACGCGATCGGTGACGCAACACCTGCAGGACCGTGGTGCGCGTGTCCGACCTTTCGAGCGTGACGGTTGCGAGATCGATCGCGCCCTGCGGCTCGACCCACTCGCGATAGAAGCTCGTCGCCACGAAATCCGCATGAGGCATGACATCGGTCACGCCGATGGTCTGCTCGGCAGCGATAGCGAGGTGGCGATCAAGCAGAGGATCCTGCTCGACATATCTGTCGCGATAGAGCTGGCGGAAGCGGGATTCGGTGCCAAAATGCTGGTGAATCTCGATCGAAAGCCTCGATGCATCGCGGGACAGGATGGTCGCGGCACATCCGCCGACAAAATATGAAACCTGCTCCAGCGCGCCGCTGCGCAGTGCAGGATCGGCCGCGGCATCGTAGATCTCTCCGACGAGCGACGAAAATCGATTTGCCTGGAGGATCGTCATCGCAGCGACGACGCGATCGGCGCGCTGCCCCGGCGGCAAAGGGGGCTCGCGCATTGAAAATCGGTGGAGGCGACAGACCGGTCGACCGTCGCCTTCGACGAGGAAAAAGCAGTGCAGCGAAATGCTGGAATATCGAACATCGTCCTTGCGTAACGTCAACCGCAGGGTGCGGCTTGGACGTTTTCGCCAAAGACTAGGATAAATACGAACAGCGCGCGGACTGTGTGCGTTGTATCACGCGCTCGCGCGCCGCCGGCAGATTTTGTTGCCACCAGTTCCCGCCGGCATCACCGTGGGCGTCGGCCATCTACTTCCGGTTCTCCTCGCAGAACTTCAGCGCGGCGAGCGCCTCGCCGGCGCGCGGGATCTGCATCTCGATGCTGTCCTCGTCATCGTCCTCGAAATCGAGCGAGAGACGCCGGGCCTTGGACAGCCGGTCCATGATCGACTGGTCGTATTCGAAGATGCCGCGCACGGTGGTCTTGTCCATGACCTCCCACTTCGCCTTCTTCATGATGTCGGCGTCGTCGGTGCCGACGTCGGCCCGGAGGATCTCGCCGACCTTGTCCCACTCCCAACCGTCATAGATCATCACGATCACGATGGCCTTTTCGGAATAGGTGATCACGATGACGTAGTCGCGGTTCTCGTCTTCCTTGTCCTTGTAGCCGCGGCTTGCATTGCAATGCGTATCCTGCGTGCGCTTCTCGATGGTCCAGTCGCCGACCCTGGATTGCTGCGCGAGCACCGGCCTGGTGCTCGAGACGGCTGCACCCAGGGCGCCCGCGGTCAGCAAAGCGGCAAGAAGGAATCGTTTCATGTCAGCCTCCAGCGTGTTCCCCGCACGGAGATGACCACCTCTCCCGGCGGCCCGCAAGAGCTTGAGACGGTGCCGGCCTTACACCCGCCGCGGAACGATCGCGATCGGGGTGAAGGTGTAAACTTCCTCGCCGTTCTGGTTGAACATCGTCCATTTCACCAGCGCTATGCCCTGCGGCTTCGACTTCGACGGCGTCAGGCTCATGACCTCGCCGACCAGATGCACACGGTCATTGGGCCGCACCGGGATGGTCCAGCGCAGGCCGTCGACGCCCGCGCCGATCAGCGGGTGCGGACCGAACGGGCGGGCCTGGATCGCAAGGTTCATGGCGATTGCGGCGGTGTGCCATCCCGACGCAGCCAGGCCGTTGAACAGGGTCTGCTTGGCGGCCTCGTGGTCGAGATGCATCGGTTGCGGATCGAATTCGGCTGCAAAGCGCTTGATGTCAGCTTCGGTGACCTGCACCTCGGGGGATTTGAACCGCATTCCGATGGTGAGATCGTCGAACCACTCGACCTGCGCCATGATTTTGCCTCGCAATCTGACGTGCCGCCCGCCGGAGAGGCGCGGCTGAAGGACTGAGGAGGAGCGGATTTAGCGGGTCTGCGGCGCACAAACCAGCCCCCGGTTCCCCGCGAAACCCGTTTCCGAAAACGACGAAACACGCCTGAAACAGATGGCCGGTTATCTAGTTGTCAAAATCATACAGGGACGGCCACCATGCAATTCTTCCTCGACCTCATCCGGGAATATTCTTGCTGCCAGAGCCTCGTCTCCCAGTCACTACGGGGGGATGAGCTATGATCGAGCTGATCTCAGCCCTGCTCGCCCTTTGCAGCGTCGGTGTCTTCGCGGCGCATGCGCTGGACGCCTATCGCACCACGCACTCCTGATCGGAAGTCTTCGCAGGAGTTCGGTTCACCTCCCCGAAGGGAGAGGTGAACCAAGGCGTGCCCGTATGCTCCGGCCCTAGAACGGGCGCCGATAGAAGTGCTCCGAATGCGTTGCCGGCGGAAACCGGTTGGCGAGCGCGATTGCTGCGTTCTCGTCGGTCTCGAGCGCGATCTTCTGCGCCAGCATCACGTCGCCGGGCACGAGAAAGCCTGACGGGACGAAGCACCATCCCATCATCGCATGTCCTTCGTCGTCGATTTCATGAACATTGGCGGCCGTGCCGTAGTGGATGCGATACGTCTTGCCGGTATCGCAGCCGATGACATCGAAATACCGATGCTGCTCGAATTGAGCGCGCTGCGCCGGCGACAGCCAGTCGGCCAAAAGCCGGCGGCCGCGGGCATCCGGCGTGTTCTCGCCGAAGAAGCGCCGATAGAGTTCGCGCAGCGCATGCAGACGCGCACGCGCCGGCGCACGGAGCCAAACTGCCGCGATCATGAGCAGCTCAGATCAACCGCCGACCAGGCGGGGATAGAACAGTGTTTCCTGCGCGGTCGGATCGAATGACTTGATACGGGTGACTTCACCGGGGCCGGTTCGATAGGCGGCGGTGAAGCCGGCTCCGGTCAGCTCACGAAAGCGCTGTTCGGCTCGCGCCAGCGCTTCGGCATTGCCAGGATCAAACTCGTGGCGCGTATCGCCAGTCTGGTCCATCACGATCTGGGTTGCCATCTTGAGTCTCCTCATGCCCAGCCCCGAACCTGATCAAAGCAAACCTCGTGCCCTCAGTTCCTGATGGCAACAACTTTCTCGTGCTGCCGCATCACGCCTTGCTGAACCGATTAACGCGAGGCCGCCGCCCCACCGCCCTCGTCGATCTGCCGTCCCATCAGGGCGATTGCCTTCTGATAGACGCCGGCGGCATTCCAGGCCTCGATCGCGGCAAAATTCGGCTCGCCCGGCTGGTAACCGGCTCCTGCGCGCCAGCCATGCGCTTTCAGGAAATTCGCCGTCGAGTTCAGCGCATTGGCCGCAACCTCGAGATTGCCGGTACCATAGGCCAGGATGTTCTTGGGCATGAACTGGGTCTGGCCGACCTCGCCATGCATGGAGCCGCGGGTCGCCCCCGACAGCGTGCCGCGGTCGATCAGCTTGAGGGCGGCGTAAAGCTGGTCGGTGAAGAATTCGGGACGGCGGCAGTCATAGGCAAGGGTCGCGATCGACGACAGCATGTTCTGGTTGCCACGCTGGCTGCCAAATCCGGTCTCCATGCCCCAGATCGCGATCAGCGGCCCGGGCGGGACGCCGTAGCGCTGCTGGATCGAGGCGAACAAGGCGGCCTGCGACTGCTTGAGCTGCCGCCCCTTGGCGACGATGGTGGTGGCGCCGCGCTTGGCGAGGAACTGGTCGAGCGTCAGCGAAAAACTGCGCTGCCCGCGGTCGGCTGCGATCGTGGCACTGGCGTAATTGGTCTGCATCAGAGCCGAGAGCGCGGTCTGGCCGACGCCCTTGCCCTGCGCCTCCGCGCTGAACTCGCGCTTCCAGGCCTCAAAACCCGCCGGCGAGCTGCCGCATTGCGCAGCCTCGGCCATGGATATCAGCGACATGGGCGCCAGCGAGAGAAGCAGCGCGGCAGCGCCAATCATGGCCGTCGCAACGGTCCTGCCCTTGGTCATTCCTTGGTCCTCTCGCTTAAAGGTGCGCGACCGGCTCGCGCGGGCGCATGATCCTACGTCGGCCCCGATCGCTCAAGCCCCACCCGTCGCAATGGACGCCTTGACACGGGCAAGGCGGCTATTCTCGGCCGTCGCGGCCAAGCAGGAAGTCCACCATGATGCCCTGGTGCTGCTGGTACATGTCCGTGCCGGTGCCCGTCACGCAGCCGGCCTTTCTGGCCGCCGCGATAAAGGGCGAGATCTCGGGCTTTGTGATGACACAGCCGCAATAGGCCGACGGCGCCAGCCGCGCGACATCGACCGGCAGCGGGTCGCCATGCTTCATCCCCGCGGGGGTCGCATTGGCGACAAAATCGAAGCCGGCCGGGTCCTCCGAGCCGATCCGCACGGGCGCCTTGCCGAGCCCGTTGAGCCGGCCGATCAGCCCGTCGCGGCGCCCAATCGCGCTGTCGTGAATTGCGAGATCGCTCACACCGGCCTCGACCAGCGCAAGTGCGATCGCCGATCCCGCGCCGCCGGCGCCGACGAGCAGTGCCCGCATGCCCCGGGGATCGATCCCCCTCGCCCGCGCCGCACCGACGAAACCGAGGCCATCGACCATATCGCCATGCCATGCGCCGTCGGCGCGGCGGCGCATCAGGTTCACGGTGCCCAGGAAATGCGCGCGCTCCGTCGCGCTTGCGCAGGCTCGGTAGCAGGCAAATTTGTGCGGAATGGTCACGACGATACCGTCGAGATTCTTCAGCCGTGTCGCCACAGAGAGAAAATCACCAAGGTCTGCAGCCGAAACCTGGGCCGGCACGAGAATGCCGTCATGGCCGCGCGCGGCGAAGGCGGCTGTTACGCCGGCCGGCGAACGCACCTGCGCGATGGGATCGCCGACGATGACGCAGAGCCGTGTCGCGCCCGTCGGGGCCGGGATCATGCCGGTCAAGCCGGGCCCCCGGAGGTCAATTCCAGCCCGTCCAGATTGCCTTCCTTGCGCCACTTGGCGAGCAGCCGGAGGAACGTCACCGGCCCGCGCCAGTACTGGCTGTTTCGCGCCGCGATCGGATCGAACACGCCCTCGTTGTTGTAGTAGCCCGGCGTGCATTCGGCGAGATAGGTCTGGCGGCCGAGCGCGGCCTTGACGACTTCGTCGACCCAGGCGTTCTCGGCGGCGAGCGTCGGCTCCAGGGTTCGCGCTTTGCGCCTGCGCGCCTCGGCGATCACATAGGCGATGTGCTGCGACTGCTCGTCGATGATGTGCGGAAAATTGGCGCTCTGGCCGGCCTGCACCGTGACGATCAGGAAGCAATTCGGGAAGCCGCGGCTGTAGAAGCCGTGCAACGTCTTGACGCCGTCGCGCCATCGCTCGGACAGGCTCATGCCGTCGCGACCGTAAACCTCGAAACCCATGCGGCGCGCGTAATCGGTGCCGACCTCGAAGCCGCTGGCATGGATCAAGCAGTCGAGCTCGTAGGCCTTGCCGTCGACCACGACGGCGTTCTCGGTGATGCGCTCAACGCCCTGCCCCCTGGTGTCGACGAGATGCACGTTGGGACGATTGAAGGTGTCGAGATATTCGTCGTGGAAGCACGGCCGCTTGCAGAACGCCTTGTACCAGGGTTTGAGCGCCGCCGCGGCAGCTTCGTCCTTCACGACCGTATCGACGCGCGCGCGGATCTCTTCCATCTTGCGGTAGTCTGCCTGCTCGATGACCTTCAGCGCCTCCTCCATCGAGGTCACCGGCTGCGGCTGCCGGCGCGGCGCGAGCAGGATCTCCCCGAGCAGGCCGGTCCAGCCATCCTGCACCAGATCCTGTTCGAACGGCTCACCCGAGATCACCGCGGTGAAATTGTCCATGCGCTCGCGCTGCCAGCCGGGCTTGAGGCTCTGCGCCCAGGTTGCGTCCGTTGGACGGTCGTCGCGCACGCCGATCGCCGATGGCGTGCGCTGGAAGACGTAGAGCTCCTTCGCCGAGCGGCCGAGATGCGGCACGCATTGCACGGCAGTCGCACCGGTACCGATGATGCCGACGCGCTTGTCTGAAAGACCGGCGAGGCCGCCTTCAGATGTCCCGCCGGTGTAGCCATAGTCCCAGCGGCTGGTATGGAAGCTATGGCCCTTGAAGGTTTCAATGCCGGGAATGCCCGGCAGCTTCGGACGGCTCAGCGGGCCACCGGCCAGGATGACGAAGCGCGCGCCGATGCGATCGCCGCGATCGGTCTCCACCAGCCAGCGTGCCTCGTCTTCTTGCCATTCCATCCGTGAGATCACGGTCTGAAACAGCGCCCGCTCATAAAGGCTGAAGTGCCGGCCGATGCGGCGGGAGTGTTCGTAGATTTCGGGCGCCCGCGCATATTTGCGCACCGGCATGTAGCCGGTCTCTTCCAGCAGCGGCAGGTAGATGTAGCTCTCGGTGTCGCAGGCCGCACCGGGGTAACGATTCCAGTACCAGGTGCCGCCGAAATCGGCGGCCTTTTCCACGATCCGGAAATCATCGATGCCGGCTTCGCGCAGGCGAGCGCCGCACAAAAGGCCGCCGAAGCCGCCGCCGACGATGAGCACTTCGGTCTGTTCACTCAGAGGTGCGCGTGCAAATCCGGGATCGGCCCAGGGATCGTCGAGGTAGCGGCCGAAATCGCCTGTGACCTCGACATATTGCGCCTTGCCCTCGGTGCGCAGGCGGCGGTCGCGCTCGTCGCGATAGCGCGCACGGAGCGCGTCAATGTCGACCCTAGATTCGCCGGCTCCACCGGTCTTGTGTCTTTCCGCTGACATCGATTTTCTCCACGGCGAATGCTGCTTCGCCGGCAGCTCAGGTTAGTTAGCCCCGAAAAAGTGACGCATGCAATCACGTCCAATGCTTTTTGCGTGAATGCCGCGTGACGTTCCGCTAACCTCACGCGTAAATCACAAGCGTATGCCGCGCAACGACGCGGCGGTCTGGAGGAGACCATGCAGGGATTGATGATGGACATGCCGCTCCTGATCAGCGGCCTGATCCAGTATGCCGCCGACTATCACGGCGAAGCCGAGATCGTCGCGCGCGAGATCGAGGGCGACATCCATCGCTACACCTATGCGGATGCCCACCCGCGCATCAAGCGCATGGCGCTGGCCCTGAAACGGCTCGGCATGAAGCGTGGTGACCGCGTCGGCACGCTGGCCTGGAATACGCACCGTCATTTCGAGATGTTCTACGCCGCGCCGGGCATGGGCTATGTGCTGCACACCATCAATCCGCGGCTGTTTCCGGAGCAACTCGTCTACATCATCAACCACGCCGAAGACCGGCTGCTGTTCATCGACCGCGCCACGCTGCCGCTCGTCGAGGCGATCGCGCCGCAGCTGAAGACGATCGAGGCCTTCGTCATGATGTCCTCGCGCGAGCGGATGCCGGAGACGAAGCTTGCGAACGTCCATTGCTACGAGGAGCTGCTGGGACGCGAAAACGACGCCGGCTTCGCCTGGCCCGAGTTCGACGAGAAATCCGCGTCCACCATCTGCTATACGTCGGGCACGACGGGTAATCCGAAGGGCGTGATCTACTCGCACCGCGCCGCGATCCTGCAGACCATGACCTGCTGCAATTTTGATTTCCTGCCAGGACATGTCGAAGGCGTGCGCGAGGTGATGATGCCGATGGCGCCGCTGTTCCACGGCAATGGCTGGAACATGCCGTTCACCGCGCCTTACACAGGGTCGAAGCTGGTGCTGCCCGGCCGCAACTACGAGCCCGACAAGCTCTACGAGCTGCTCGAAGGCGAGAGGGTGACGCTGTCGGCCGGCGTGCCGAGCTTCTGGCTGATCCTGCTCGACTGGCTCGGCCGCACCGGCAACAAATTCTCGACGTTGCGCGCGACATTGTCATCCGGATCGGCGCCGCCCCGCGCGATGGTCGAGAAGCTCAAGCGCGACTATGACATCGACTACATCCAGGCCTGGGGCATGACCGAGGCCTTGGGCTGCTCGATGCCAAGCTTGCGGCCGGGCTCCCAGCATCTCGGCGACAAGGAGAAGTTCGACCGGCGCCAGGTGTCGGGCCGGGCCTGCTTCGGCACCGCCTTGCGCATCGTCGACGACGGCGGCAACGAGCTGCCGCGCGACGGCAAGACCGTCGGACATCTGCGGGCGCGTGGCCCCTGGGTCGCCTCCGGCTACATGAAGCTCGATGAAGGCCTCGACCGCGACGGCTGGCTCATCACCGGCGACATGGCGGTGATCGACGCTCAAGGCCACGTCACGCTGACCGACCGCTCCAAGGACGTGATCAAGTCCGGCGGCGAGTGGATCTCCTCGATTCAGCTCGAGGACGTCGCCCTGTCACACCCCGACGTGCTTCAAGCCGCCGTGGTCGCGATCAACCACGAAAAATGGCAGGAGCGCCCCCTGCTCCTCGTCGTTCGCAAGAAAGGCGCGACCGTCGACGGCAAGACGCTGCTCGACCACATGCGTCCCAGGATCGCGAGCTGGTGGCTGCCGGATGCCGTCGAATTTCTGGACGAATTCCCCATGACCGGCACCGGCAAGGTGCTCAAATCCGCGTTACGCGAGAAGTTCAGGGAGTATCGCGTCGCGTGACGATACCTGATCGCGTGCGGACAATTCCGCGCGCGGTCTTCATCTTTTGGTAGATTCGCGGGCGATATATCGGAACGTCGCTAATCCCTTATCGAGGACACCATGGCGTTTTCCGGATTGGGCCTGCATCTCGGCAATCTGTCGCGCCTGTCGAACGCGCAGACGCGCTCGATCAGCCCCGAGAATTTCACCGGCGAAAAGGGCAAGGGCGGCATGTCGGTCGACGGCGCCGCCGCGCGCCAGGCCCGCGATCTCGGCCAGGGCTGGAAAGTCTCTCCTTACGTCGTCATCGAACCGGGCGCGACCTTCACGCTCGCCGACATCGACGGTCAGGGCGCGATCCAGCAGATCTGGATGACCCTGGCGCGCGGGCGGCTGCGCCATTCCATCCTGCGCGTCTATTGGGACGACCAGGAGCTGCCAAGCGTGGAATGTCCGGCCGGCGATTTCTTCGCCTGCGGATGGGAGGAGTTCGCGCAGGTGTCCTCGCTCGCGGTCTGCGTCAATCCCGGCCGCGCCTTCAACTGCTACTGGGAAATGCCGTTCCGCACGCGCGCGCGCTTCACACTGGAGAACCGCAGCGAGGAGCAGCTCACCGTCTACTACCAGATCAACTATACATTGACCGACGTTCCGGAAGAATGCGCGTACTTTCACGCGCAGTTCCGGCGCACCAATCCGCTACCCTATAAGGACGTCTACACCATCCTCGACGGCATCAGCGGCAGCGGCCATTATGTCGGCACCTACATGGCCTGGGGCGTCAACAACAACGGCTGGTGGGGCGAAGGCGAGATCAAGTTCTTCATCGACGGCGACGGCGCGTTCCCGACCATCTGCGGTACCGGCACCGAGGATTATTTTTGCGGCGCCTATAATTTCGATCCCCATGTCGCGCATGCCGGCCAGGGTCAATCCCGCTACGTCGAGTTCACCACCCCCTATGCCGGCCTGCCGCAAGTGATCCGCCCTGACGGCGTCTACAAATCGCAGCAGCGCTTCGGCATGTACCGCTGGCACATCCCCGATCCCGTGCGCTTCCGCTCCGACCTTCGCGTGACGATCCAGGCGCTCGGCTGGCTGCCGGGCGTCAAGGAAGCAAAATATCTTCCGCTACAGGACGACATCGCCTCGGTCGCGTTCTGGTATCAGACGCTGCCGACGGCGCCGTTCCCCAAGCTGCCGGGGCCGGACTATCTCGAAATAGGCTAGTCCACCGCCGATCGATCAAGGAGACCAGAGAGATGCTGTATCCAATGTCGCCCAAGGTCGTCGAGCTCAAGCGCAAGCTCGAGAGTTTCATGGACCGGCACATCTATCCGAACGAGGAGCGCTTCTATCGCGAGGCGGAAGAGCTCGGGCCGTGGAAGGTCTATCCAGTCGTCGAGGAGCTGAAGCCGCTGGCGCGCGCCGAAGGCCTCTGGAATCTGTTCCTGCCGGAGTCCGCCCACGGCGCGGGTCTCACCAATCTCGAATATGCCCCGCTCTGCGAGGTGATGGGGCGCTCGCATCTGGCGCCCGAAGTGTTCAACTGCTCGGCGCCCGACACCGGCAACATGGAGGTGCTGGAGCGCTACGGCACGGAGAAGGACAAGGAGCGCTGGCTGAAGCCGCTCCTCGCCGGTGAGATCCGCTCCTGCTTCGCCATGACCGAGCCGGCGGTGGCCTCGTCCGACGCGACCAACATCGAAAGCTCGATCGTGCGCGACGGCGACCATTACGTCATCAACGGCCGCAAATGGTACACGACCAATGCGACCGACCCGCGCTGCAAGATCTGCATCTTCATGGGTAAGACCGATCCTGACAATGCCGACCGCCACAAGCAGCAATCGATGATCCTGGTGCCGATGGACACGCCGGGCATCGAGGTGAAACGGCCCCTGCCCGTATTCGGCTTCTACGGCGTGCCCGACCGCGCCTCGGAAGTGATCTTCACCAACGTGCGGGTGCCGAAGGAGAACATGCTGCTCGGCGAAGGCCGCGGCTTCGAGATCGCGCAGGGTCGCCTTGGCCCCGGCCGCATCCATCATTGCATGCGGCTGATCGGTCTATCCGAACGCACGCTAGAAAAGATGTGCCGCCGCGTCCGCAGCCGCGTCGCCTTCGGCAAGCCGGTCTCGGAGCAGACAGTGACGCAGGAGCGCATCGCGGAAGCCCGCATCATGATCGAGCAGGCCCGGCTGCTGACGCTCAACGCCGCCTACGCGATGGACACGGTCGGCAACAAGGTGGCGAAAGCCGAGATCGCGATGATCAAGGTCGCCGTGCCCAACATGGCCTGCCAGATCATCGACTGGGCCATCCAGGCCCATGGCGGCGGCGGCACGTCGAACGATTTCGGCTTGACCCAGGCCTACGCGACCGCGCGCCTGCTGCGTCTCGCCGACGGACCGGACGAGGTCCACAGGAACCAGATCGCGCGGTTCGAGCTGAAGAAGTACTCGAATGCCTGACGAGCCATGGGCTCGTCAGGACTGGAGCCTTCGCATTGGGATCGGAGTCTAATCGAAGCCTGGCGTCTCCTCGATGGACGCAGGCGCACTCTGCTTCGAAATTGCTTCGAGTATCGCTCCGAAAATGATGATCGGCAGATAGAACGCAAGCATGATCGTATTCCTCCTGCTGTGACAACCTTGGCCTACAGGCCACGTTCCTCAAATTGACACTCGCCCGCGCTGGAACATTCTCGTCGCGTACAGGGCTACCGACGAAAACGTGGCACAGGGATTATCAGGAGCGCATCGCATCAATCGCATGAGCGATCAGAACGACTGCGCTCGCGGCAATGAGAAATACGAGCAACCAACTCACGTCCGCCTCCGATCCCGGAAGTGAACGCGCTCATCCATGCACAGTCAAAAACCATCGGTCTGGAACCGCTATTCAGCGTCTCGCTGATGCTTCGCGGCAACAAGTGCATCCGCTGTCGGCCCTATCGGCAGAATGCCAAAAGGAGCAACGCGCCGACGACGCAGACCGCTAGGACTAAAAACCAAACGCCCATACAGCTCCCCGACTCACACACGCGAGTCAGGATTAGCTCTACGATTTGGCATTGAAACGCTCGTTGCCGGTTTTCCCCAGGCCAAGTGCGATCCATCCGCTCGCTGCGTTAGTCCAATACCTCCACCGTCGCCGAACGTCCCGCAACGAGCGACATGCCCTCAGGCACAGGGTCCAGCGCGATGCGCACGGGCACGCGCTGGGCGAGACGCACCCAGCTGAAGGTCGGGTTGACGTTGGCAAGCAGGCTGGCGCCGTCGGCACGGTCGCGGTCCTCGATACCGGCGGCGATGCTCTCGACATGGCCTGACAGCGTGACCTTCTCGCCCATCAGACGAACCTGCACCTTGTCGCCGATGCGAATGCGCGCGAGCTTCGTCTCTTCGAAATAGCCCTCCACGTGCAGCGTGTCGGCGTCGACGAGCGCCATGACGCCTTTGCCGGCCGTGACGTAGGCGCCGGGACGCAGATCCATGTTGGTGATGACGCCGTTCACGGAAGCGTGGACCTCGCTGCGATCGAGGTTGAGCTGGGCGACCGCGCGGTCTGCGACGGCCTGATCGAACGCCGCCTTGGCCTGAAGCTGGGTCGCCAGAACCTGCTCCTGCTTCTGCTGCGATACCGCGTCCGTCGTCAGCGCGCTGTAGCGCTTCAAATCGGCATTGGCCTGATCGAGGGTGGCCTGATGACCGGCCACCGACGCATCGGCCTGCCGCAGCGCCAGCGCGAAGCGTTCGCGGTCGATCTTGAACAGCACGTCGCCGCGGTGGACCTTCTGGTTGTCCTTGACCAGCACCTCGGTCACGAAGCCCGACACATCGGGCGCGACCTGCACCACGTCGGCGCGGACCCGGCCATCGCGGGTCCAGGGCTGCTCCATGTAGTAGACCCAGAGTTCGCGGCCGACCGCGAGCGCGGCGACGACGGCCAGGACGGTCAGCGCAATGCGGCCAAGCCAGGCGACATTCCCTTTCATGGCAAAAACTCCGAGAGGTAGACAACGCCGCCGAGAAGACAGACGAAAATCGCGAAATCGAACAGCGCGCGGTGCCAGACCAGGCGATAGAGGTCGAAGCGTTGCATGAGCCGGCGCAGAAGCGCGCTCAGGACGTAAGCGACGATGATCCACAGCAGCAGCGCCGGCACGAGCACGCCGTAGATGTCGATCTGGTATCTCATGCCGCAACACTCTCGCCTGTACGCGGTCGATAGGCCGGCGCGTCGGGAAACAGGCCGCGCCTTATGCCGACGAGGCCGATCAGGGCATCCTCGCGCGCCTTGTCGTTGGGATCCTTCACCGCCCGGGCCAGCGCCTGATCGACGCTTGCCAGAAGCTCGAACGGCATTCTATCGCCCGCATATTTGCGGCAGGCGATGGCCAGCTGGTCGAGCATGTCGTCGATCACGGCAATGGTCGATACCGCCAGGCCATAGCGGGCGCGTCGCAGATCGATGATGTTCAGGCCGATGCGGAGCTGGACAAGGCTGTCGGTGTCGCGGCGATCGCTCTCGGACAGAAAGGCGATCCGCTGCACCAGAAGACCGAGCCGGTGCAGCATGAGGCCCGCAAATTCCGCCCGATCGCGCTTGCCGCGGCGTTCGGCAGCGACCGCGAGCGTCTTCCAGCTCGACAGCACCAGGCGATTGGCGATCCACTCTGCGCCCACGCCGCGCGCGATCCGGGTCACGAGCTCGGCGATAGCGACGCCGACAAAGAACGCGACCGCGGAGTTGGCGTAGGATGCGAAATCCGCGCTGTAGGTCGACTGCAGCGCCAGCAGCGTTGCGGTGTTGGCCGCGAGCGCCATGCCGGTGCCGGCCGTTGCAGGCCGCGCGATCAGGAAGCCGTAGAGCAGGAAGGTCGGCGCCAGCGCGAGAACCAGCACCTCGAGATGGGAGATCGCAGGCACCAGCGCGAACAGGTAGATCGCCACGACCACGATGGCGACCAGCGACCACAGGCCGAAACTGCGGATGAAACGCGCGGGCTCATCCTGTGCGGCAAAGAAGGAACACGCGACCGCCGCCATCATCGGTGCCGACGCGCCGTCCGGCCAGCCGGTCCCGATCCAGAATGCGCAGCAGATCAGGATCGCCGTGGCCGCGCCGGCCGCCGACCACAAGGCAAGGCCGCGGTCGCGATGGCGCACCGGCGCGGCACCGGCCTCGGAATGGAAGGCCAGATCGAGCGTTGAAACATCGTGGCTCCCGGCGATGGCCTCGCTCAGCGCGCGGCAGTCGCGCGAGAGGTCGACCAGCTCGCGCAGCCGCAACAGCAGGCTCGTGGTGATGATCCGCTCCCATGACGTGCTGTCGTCGAGCACCGCCTGACGCTCGGCGATCTCGGCGCGGATCCGCTTTGCCGGCAGCCGCGCGCCGACGTCGCTGGCAATCCACTGCGCCAGATCCTCCAGCAGCCGCTTCAGCTCGGGCTGCCGGCGCAGCGCCTCCTCCCCCAGCGCAGCCAGCCGATCCTCCAGCGAGGCGATCACCGGCAGAAGCATCAGCATGCGCAGCCGGATCTCGGCGAGGCCAGTCACCGCATTGCGATCGGTCAGCCGGTCATACGCAAGATGGGTGGAAAGCGTGTCGATCTCGACGATGTCGGTCGCAAGCTTCAATCGCCTGCCGCGGCGCGTTTCGCTCGTTCCCTGACGAAGCAGCACCGCCTCGCTCAGGCGCTGCGCATCCGACAGCCAGGCGTCGACGCGGTTGGCAACGGCCGGCGCGACGCTGCGAGGAAAGACGATGGTGGAGACGAGGCTCGCGCAGATGATGCCGAGGGAAATCTCCTCCACCCGCGCAACGGCGGTATCGAAGATGGCGCCGGGCTCGGAGACCGAGGGAAAGCCGATCAGCGCGACCGTGTATCCCGCCAGCATGAAGACGTAGCTTCGCGGCGTGCCATCCAGCAGCGACAGATAAAGGCACAGCCCAACCCAGAGCGCGATGGCAAGGCACAGGAGCTCGGGTGCATTGATCAGGTTCGGAACCAGCGCCACCGTCATGATGGCGCCGGCCAGCGTACCCATCACGCGGAAGAACGCCTTCGAGCTGGTCGCGCCCGCCAGCGGCTGCGAGGTGATGTAGACGGTCGCCATCGCCCAATAGGGCCGCGGCAAGTCCATGGCGAGTGCGATGACGAGCGCCAGGATCGACGCGGCAAACGTCTTCAAAGCAAAAATGAGGTCCGCGTGGCGGACCAGGAACGGCTCTTGCGCACGCATGCTATTTCGTCTCTGGACCGGTCTTGGTGTCCTGCAGGCGACTGGCGCGCTGCTCGATGCGCTGAAGAGTCTCGAAGGTTATCGCAAGTTCCTCGGGCCCGATATCCCTCAGCAGGCTTGCCCGAACGCGCCGCAAGATCCGGTTGGTCTCCTCGACCTTGGCCTCGCCCGCTTTCGTCAGATGTAGCGTTTTGGCACGGCGGTCGCTCGGATCCTCGCGGCGTTCAACCAGCCCCTCGGCCTGAAGCAGATCGATCAGGCGGACCAGCGACGGCCCCTCGATGCCGAGCTCGTCGGCGAGCACGCCCTGCCGCACGTTCTCGCCCTGCCGCGACAGCACCAGCAGCGGGATCGCGGTCGCATAGGACAGCCCGTGATCGGAGAGCGCCTGATCGGACTCGCGGCGCCAGACGCGGGCCAGGCGCGCGATGAGCCGGCCGATCTCGGCGTGGATATGAGCCTGCGAGGGAGCCATGCAAATTAGATAGGACGCGAACTATTAGCCTGCAACTATATAACCTCGTATAGTCGGATCGATCACGCAAAAGCGAACGAGGACAACGCAGATGGCATCGGGTTCCGCGACCGGGGCACGGGAGGCGATGGCGGGCGAGAGCGCGCTCACGCTGCTTCCGACCTTCGTCGTCGTGGCCGTGGATGCCACCGGCATGGGCATCATTCTGCCGCTGCTGCCGTTCTATTCGCAGCGGCTCGGCGCAACGCCCTTCCTGCTCGGCGCGCTGATCTCGGTCTATGCCGCCTGCCAGCTCGTTGCCGGCCCCGCGGTCGGCATGCTCTCGGATCGCTACGGGCGGCGGAAGGTTCTGCTGGTCAGCCAGATCGGAACGCTGATCGGGTTCGTGCTGCTCGCGCTGGCCGGCAATCTGACGCTGGTGTTCCTGGCGCGTATCATCGACGGCCTGACGTCAGGCAACATTTCGGTCGCGCACGCCTACGCCGCCGAGCACAGTGCGCCAGCGACCCGGAAGCAGGCGCTCGGCATGACCAGCGGCGCGATCGGGACCGGACTTCTGCTCGGCCCGGCACTGTCGAGCTTTCTGGTGCATTACGGCCAGACCGCGCCGGTCTGGGCCGCAGCAGCGCTCTCGCTGATCAGCATCGTCGCGACGACCGCCCTGCTCCCGCCGGATCACCCGGCATCCGAGCCGCTCCACCAGCACCGCGCGCCCGAGCCGACGCTGATGCGCAGCCTGCTCGGCCTACGCTACGCCTGGCGGCTGCTCGGCCTGCTCATCGTATTCTTCTTCGTCAACTCGATGTTCCTGTCGCAGATCGGCCTGTTCCTATCGGCGCGGTTCTCCTGGGACGGACATCCCTTCGGCGCACGCGAGCTCGGCTGGATGTTCGCCTATGCCGGATTCCTCAACATGGTGGTCCAAGGGCTTCTCATCACGCGCGTGAGCCTGATCGTCTCTGACCGCAGCATCGTGATAGCGGCATTCGCCTGCATGGGCCTCGGATTCGCAGGTCTTGCGGCGCGCGACAATGTCGGCCTGCTCGCAATCAACCTGACACTGATCATCGTCGGCACCATGTTCGCGCGCAGCACGCTGACGGCGGAATTGTCGCGGAGCACCGCGATCAACCGCCAGGGCATGATCATGGGCCTCAACCAGTCGCTGATGTCGGGCGCGAATATCAGCGCGCCCTTGCTGAGCGGCGCGCTGATCGGTCATCGGCTGTTCGTCCCGTGGGCGCTCGCAATGGCGGCGATCGCGGCGATCGGTGCGGCGCTGGCGGGGCAATTGCTGGACACGCCGCGGACGCGCTAGCGCCCTCGCCTCACTTCACCAGATACACGTCCGGATCGGCGCTCGAGCTCGGGTTCTTGAAGGCGTTGCGCAGGGCCGGAGACATCGGGACGTTGTAGTTGATCCCGTTCGGCGGCGTCGGCGATTCCAGCCATTTCCGATAGAGCACCTCGATCTCGGGGCTCGCATAGAGCTCGGCGGTGGCGCGATCGGCCAGCGCCTTGAACGGCGCGTCCTCCCGCCGCAGCATGATCCCGAAAGGCTCGGCCTTGGCAAAGGTCTCCTCGCTGATCATGAACAGGGCCGGCTCCTTCGAGCGCGCGATGGCGACCGCGAGTTGGACGTCGTCGAGCGCGTAGGCCTGGGCGCGGTCGGTTTCGAGCAGCAGGAACGCTTCTGCCTGATCCACGGCCGGCATGATCCTGATGCCGAGATTGCGCTCGGTATTGACCTTGGCGAGCTGGTTCAGGTTGACCGAGCCAGCCACGGCCGTCACCGCCTTGCCCTTGAGATCATCGATGGTGTTGATCTTCGCGGCTTTCTTGGCCGCAAACCGAGTCGCGCTGAGGAAGTGCGTGTTGGTGAAAGCGACCTGCTTCTGGCGATCGGCGTTGTTTGTCGTCGCCGAGCAGTGCAGATCGAGCGTGCCGTTGACCATCAGCGGAATTCGGTTCGACGAAGTCACGGCGAGATAGTCGACGGCGATGTCGGGCATAGCGAGCTGCTTCTTCACGGCATCGACAATCTTGAGGCAGATGTCCATGGCAAAGCCGACCGGCTTCTGGTTGCCGTCGAGATAGCTGAACGGGACCGAAGCCTCCTGATAGCCCAGCGTGATCTTCTTGGTCTCCTTGACCTTCTGGAGCGTGCCCGACAGGTCTTCGGCTGAAGCTGTGCCGGCAAGGCAGGTCAGGGCCAGGATAACGGTGGGAAGACGCATCGGCTGCTCCTAAAGGGGGTCATGGACCGCGCCGGCGCGCAGCCGCGCGTGTGATAACCCAGAGCCGGACCAATCGCCAGACGAGGTTCCGCCTATCAGCTATCGCGGTTTTATATCGGCCGGACCCAAGGGGGCGTCGTCCCCCATCCTATTCGCAGGTGAGCTGCTGCTCGAACCAGCCGCCCAGCCGCTCCGACAGCGGCGGCCATATCCGCTGGAAGCCTTCGAGCTTGCCGACATTGGCGCGGTACATGCCCCGCAGCTCCCGCTCGACGGCCGCGAGATCGACACCGGCACAGACCCCATCCCGCACGATCGACTTGCCGGCAACGACGACCTCCTTCACCAGGGACGCGTTGCCGCGCGCGAACAGCAGTGCCATGGGATCCACGGGCATGATCCGGTCGCGATCGAGACGGTCGAGATCGATCACGACGTAGTCGGCGGGATTGCCGCGCACAAGCTCGCCAGTCCCGGGCGAGCCGGTGGCGCGGCGGCCGTTGCGGATGGCGAGCCCGAACAGCTCGGCCGGCGTCCATGTCGCCCTGAAACCAAGCCCGCCATGGACCATCTGCACCAGTCGCATCTCGCGCAGGATGTCGTCGTCCTCGTCGAGCGCGAGACCATCGACGCCAACCGCGATGGCGCAGCCGCATTCATGCGCGGCGGCGATCGGGGCGAGCCCCGAGCGCAGATGCATGTTCGAGCTGAAATTGGTGACGATCCGTGTGCCCGAGGCCGCGATCATCTCCAGCTCGTCCGGCCTTGCGTGGATGCAGTGCGCCAGCGTCAGCCGCTCCGAGAGGAAGCCGATGTCGCGCAGCCACCGCACCATGTCCGGGAAATTCTGATCGGCCCAGGCGCGCTGATACACGGTTTCCAGGAGATGCATGTGGATGCGGCGGCCGGTTCGCGCCGAGTTTTCCGCCACCGCTTCCAGCAGCGGCTTCGAGCACCATTGCACGCCGGCAGGCCCGAGTTGCACATCAACCATCGGACCGGCGATGGCCGCGGCAATCGCGTCGGTCAGCTCGATATACGCCTTCGGCGACATCGGCGTGCGGACGAAGAGGTCTTCGATCGTCTTGTGGTCTTCGCTGGACAGACCCGAAAGCACCGGTTCGGCGTCGCCATAGACGATCGGGTTCTGGTCGCGCACTGCGATCGCGAAAGCGATGCGGATACCCACGTCAGACGCGGCCTTGGCGACGGCCTTAGCCTCGTCGACCAACGGCATCGTCCCGCTCGGGCGGGTATAGTGAACCATCATGGCCGCGCAGCCGGCCCTCGCCGACCGCGCGAAGGCAGAGGCTGCGGTCAGGTAAGGATCGACCGGCGTACCGAGCGCAGTCCGCAGGATCCAGCTTTCGAGGGGCATACCGACCGCACCGAAGGACGACGCGGTGGCGCGGGCGTGGTCATGGGCGTTGACGAAGGCCGGAATAACGAAGGAGCGCGGCCCACTCGCGGGCCCCACTCCTTCCGAGATGCCGGTGATGACACCACCGTCGTGCCGCAACACGACGTTAGCGCTGATGGCGAGGTCAGGGCCGCGGAACAGGCTGCTTGCCGCAATCTCCGTGGCCATGACCGTCGCTCCAAAGATCTGCCAGAGATCAGTTGGCAGTATACACCAACTCCCGCTCTGCACGCGGCGGCAGGAATTCGCGCGAGAACACCTCTGCCGGGGTCGGCGCGCGGCCGAGCTGATAGCCCTCGACCACGATGCCGATGGCGCGCGTCATGCGCTCGTCCTTGATGTCGCCGATGCCGATCTCCTTCATCTCAGGCGAGACGATCAGCTTGTCGAAGGAATATTGCAGCCGGCGCTTCTCGACCGCGACGTCGATCAGATTGTCATAGTTCAACGCGGCCTTCATGCCGGCGTTCTGGTCCTTGGCGACCGCGATCGCGCCCTTGTTGATGGCGCGCACGAGGCCGGCCACCGCCTTCGGGTTTGACGCGATCAGCTTCTTCGAGACCATCACGCCATTGGAATAGAGATCGAGGCCGTATTCACCGAACGAGAACCATTTGAAGTCCTTGTCGGGGTCCTGACGATTGAGCACGAGGTTGAAATAGCTGGTGATGTTGAAGACGAGGGCCGCATCGATGTCGCCCTTGATCAGCATTGGCTCCTGGAGGTTCGGCGCCATGTTGGAGATCTTGATCTTCTCGCCGTCGAGGCCGTTCTTGCGGGTGAACACCGGCAACAGGCGCGTCGTCGGCGTGCCCTGCGCGCCGCCGAGCGTGTGGCCTTCAAAGTCCTTGATGGTGTTGATGCCGCTGGTCTTCTTGGCGACGATCGCGAAGGGCGGCTGGTTCCACATCATGTAGACCATGACGGGCGCCTCCTGCGGCTTGGTCGAGGCGTTCTGGATGATGGCGTTGACGTCGCCGAAGCCGGCATCATAGGCGCCCGACATCACGCGCGTGACGGTGGCACCAGAGCCCTCGCCCTGATCGATGACGACGTTGAGGCCTTCCTCTTTGAAATAGCCGTTGTCCTTGGCGTAGAAGAACGCGGCGTCGCTGCCTTGGGTCTTCCAGCCCAGCGTGAACTTGATCGTGGTATCCTCGGCCGTGGCAGCGCCCGCGGACAGGGCCAATCCCAGCAGTGCGGCAGTTACGTTTCTCAACATCGAGACCTCCTCAAGCTTCGTTGCGTGACGATTGGAAAAATCAAGTTGCGATCACGTCGTTCTTGCGCGTGGCCCAGCCGGTGACGCGGCCCTCGATCAGCGAAAACACGACGTAGAGCGCGACGCCCAGACCGGCGAGCACGAACAGCCCGGCGAACACCAGCGGCACGTTGAAATTGGAGGACGCGGTCATCATGACGTTGCCGATGCCGCGGTTGGAGGCGACGGTCTCCGACAGCACTGCGCCGACGAAAGCGTAGGAGATCGCGACCTTCAGCGAGGCGAAGAAGAACGGCATCGTCCTGGGCAGCCCGACATTCCAGAGGATGTCGAGCTTGGTGGCGCCGAGCGCCTTCAACACGTCCTCGAGCTCGGGCTCAGTTGTCGCAAGACCCGTGGCGATGTTGACGACGATCGGGAAGAAGCAGATCGACAGTGCGGTCAGCACCGCCGGCACCGTGCCCGAGCCAAACCACAGTACGAAAATAGGTACCACCGCGACCTTGGGGATCGACGAGAAGCCAATCAGCAACGGATAGCAGGTGTCATAAGCGGTCTTGGAAACACCGATGATGGCGCCAAGTGCGACGCCGAGCGCAACGCCAAGGACGAAACCGAACATGGTCGTCGCAAGCGTCTGCACGATGTGCGGCCACAACACGGGGAAGCGTTGGAACAGTGTGGCGAATACCTGCGACGGCCGCGGCAGCACGAGGTCGGACATGCCCGTCATCAGGCAGAACAATTCCCAGGCGACGAAGAACAGCACGATCAGTCCCGCCGACCACGCCTTCTGCCTGACATTGATTCCGAACATCATCAGCCTGTCCCCTGCTCAGCCGCGCTGCGCGCATCCTCGATGAAGGCGCGCAGCTTCTGGTTCAGCGCGACGAAGTCCGGCTCGAAGGTCATGGCGACGGTGCGCGGGCGCGCGAATTCGACGCGGCTGTCGTCGAGAATGCGGCCGGGGCGTGCGCTCATCACACAGATGCGGCTGGCAAGGAAACCGGCCTCGCGCAGATCGTGCGTGACGAGCAGCACCGTCGGCTTGTGCGTCATCCAGAGGTTCTGGAGGATCGCCCACAGCTCCTCGCGGGTGAACTGGTCGAGCGCGCCGAAGGGCTCGTCGAGCAACAGCATGCGCGGCTCGTGGATCAGCGCGCGGCACAGATTGGCGCGCTGGAGCATGCCGCCGGAGAGCTGCCAGGGATAGCGGCTGCCAAACCCCTTGAGGCCGACCTGCTCCAGCAGCGCATTGGCCTTGTCGCGAAACTCGGTCTTGCGCAGCTTGCGGAAGTTCGAGCGGAACGGCTCGACGATCTTCAGCGGCAGCATGATGTTCCGCTCGATCGTCATCCAGGGCAGCATGGTCGGGTTCTGGAACGCCATGCCGACGCGCAACGCCCGCGCCGCGACCTCGCGGCCGCCGACGATGACGACGCCGCTGGTCGGCTGCACCAGGCCGCTGACGAGACGCAGGATGGTCGATTTGCCGCATCCGGACGGGCCGACCAGTGCGACAAACTCGCCGTCGCCGATCTTTAATGTGGTCTTCGAAAGAGCGGGCACCGCGCGGTCGCCGCGCCCGAAGGTCACGGAGGCCTCGGACAGCTCGATGGCGGTCGGGCCGGAGCCTTCAGGAACGGACTGGCCGTCGAATTGGGCGTTGGGTTGCATGCGCATCACAGCCAAAGTGCATGCAAGCTGGATGCCAGCCGCCGCCGCTGGGAAAATCAAGGGCGTGGCCGGATGGCGGGCCCGGTCGCCGGATTCGAATTAGGCAATCTGGACCGCAAACTGCATGCAATTGGAGCGCTGGATTGCGCTGGGCCTGTGCTACAGAGAGGTTTCGACCGCACTCTCAAGGATTCGCCGATGGCGGCGCGCCAGACCAGCAAGACTTCTGAATCATTGGACAAGGTCAGCGTGATCTGCCGCGCGCTCAGGCGCGCGATCATCGAGCAGGCGCTCGAGCCCGGCGCCAAGCTGCCCGAGGATTCGCTCGGCGAGCGCTTTGGCGTCAGCCGCACCATCGCCCGCCACGCATTGGGGCAGCTTGCCGCAGAAGGCCTGGTCGAACTCCGCCGCAACCGGATCGCGGTGGTGGCGACGCCGAGCTGGCAGGAGGCGCGCGATGCCTTCGACATCCGCATCGAGCTCGAACGGCTCGTCGTCCGCCAGCTCGCGGGCAAGCTGACGAAGGCCCAGATCGCCGAGCTGAACGCCCATGTCGACGCCGAGGACCGCGCGCGCGGCGGTACGGACGCGGCCTCGATCCGGCTCGCCACCGAATTCCACATCCTGCTCGCGCATATGACGAACAGCCCGATCCTGGTGCGTTACGTCAGCGAGGTCGCCTATCGCTGCTGCCTGACGCTGTCGCTCTACAGCCGGCCGCATTCGACCGAATGCGCCATCAACGAGCACCGTGCCATCATTGCAGCGCTGGCCAAGGGCGACGAGGCCAAGGTGATGGAATTGATGCATCATCATCTCGATTCCGTGGCCAATCGCGCGCTGGTCGCCCCCACGCCGCAGCGCGGTCGCGATCTGCTGGACATTCTCGCGCCCTATGCCGACGAGGTGACGGGCGCCCGCGTCGTCAAGCTGGCGAAGGTCGCACGGAGGAGCTAAGCCTCAATCCCGCGCTGGACGAGAATGCGCTCGGCGCTGTCGTTCCAGACGTCCATCTTCACGATCTGCCCGCCCCTGACGACGAAGCGATCGACATAACGGTTGCCCTCGAACGGCGCGCCATCCATCCATTCGCCATAGAGCGTGCCGACGCTGTAGACGACCGTCTCGTCCGCGCCGGGGCAGACGTCGAACCGGTCCATCTTCTTCTTGACCCAGCGATAGCGCTTCGCATTGAAGCCGGTCGGCCCGCGCGGATGATCGAACTCGCGCCCGCCTGTGAACGTGATCACCGTGCCCGGCTTCATATAGGCCGCGGCCGCATCGGGATTGGGGATCATCGAGGCCGTGAGATAGGCCTCCACGATCTCGGCGTCGGTCATCGGGCGTTCGGTTTTTGCGGGGGCAGACATGGCGGGTTCTCCGGGGTATCGATATCCTACAATTCATGCCCTAAACTGCATGCACATTTTTTGAACAATCTGGTGGCATAATTGCACACAATCTGGAGCTGCCCATTCCAAAACCTTCCGCTAGGCTATCACAGCTGAATTCGACGCCATGACCACGCAGATCGCCTTCGACCTGATCTTCCGCAACACGCTGTTGCGATCATCCGCCGCCCCCGTCGATATCGGCGTGAAGGACGGCCGCATCGCCGCGATCGGGCCCACCTGTGAAAAGCTTGCCTGCGAGGCCGTCGAGGTCGACGTCGGCGGGCGCCTGGCCCTGCCCGGGTTCGTCGACACCCACATCCACCTCGACAAGGCCTGCCTGCTCGGCCGCTGCGGGCACAATCACGGCAGCGTCTCGGAGGCCATCCGCGCCGTTGCCGGGATGAAGAAGGATTTTACGGTCGAGGACGTCTACGCGCGCGGCGCTCGCGTGCTCGAACGCGCGATCGTGCACGGCACGACGCGGATGCGGACCCATGTCGAGATCGACCCTCGCATCGGCCTGCGCGGCTTCGAGGCGGTCAGGTCGCTGAAGCGCGACTACGCCTGGGCGATCGACCTGTCGCTCTGTGTCTTTCCGCAGGAGGGCCTGACCAACGACCCCGGAACTGAGGAACTGCTGGTCCAGGCGCTGCGCGACGGCGGCGAGGTGATCGGCGGCTGTCCCTACATGGACACCGACCCGAACGCCCATCTCGAGCGCATCTTTGATCTCGCCCAGGCGTTCGACGTCGACGTCGACCTCCATCTCGATTTCGATCTCGATCCCTCCTGGTGGCATCTCGACGAGGTCTGCCGGCAGACCGAGCGGCGCAACTACGGGGGACGCGTTGCGATCGGTCATGCCACAAAACTCTCGGCGCTGCCGCCGGAGCGGCTGAAGGCGGCCACTGCACAACTGGCGAAGGCCGGCGTTGCCGTCACCGTGCTGCCCGCAACCGATCTCTATCTGATGGGCCGCGAAGCCACCCATAACGCACCGCGCGGGCTGACGCTGGCGCACAAGCTTGCCGGCGACGGCGTGCTGTGCTCGGTCGCCACCAACAACGTGCTCAATCCCTTCACGCCCTTTGGCGACGCCTCGCTGCTACGGATGGCGAACTTCTATGCCAATGTCGCGCACGCCTCCGTCAGCGACTTCGACACCTGCCTCGATCTCGTCACCGACCTGCCCGCGCGCCTGATGAACCTCGGCGATTACGGCATCAGGATCGGCAATCCCGCCGATCTGATCGTGCTCGATACGCAGGAAAGCCGTTTTGCCATTGCGGAGCTGCCCGACATCATGATGGGCTTCAAGGCTGGCCGGCAGACTTTTGCGCGGCAGCGGCCCACTCTGTTCAGGCCACGGAGCTAACTCCACCAACGGAGGAACCGGATGACGTTCGACACGATCTTCCTGAACGCACGCTTCGACGGCGGGGCGCGGCATAACATCGCGGTCAAGGACGGCCATATCGCCGCGATCACACCGGCTGACAAGCCGTCCGCCGGCGCCGAGACCATCGACCTCGACAACGCCCTCGTCGTTCCCGGCTTCGTCGAAGGCCACATCCATCTCGACACCAGCTTCTATGGCGACGCCTGGCGTCCGCACAAGCCATGCACCAACGGGTTCAACGTGCATGAGCGCGTCGCCTTCCAGGCCCAGAACATGGCCGTGTCAGCGCCGATGGATGTGCGCGCGCGCAATCAGCTCGATCTCTGCATCGCCCACGGCACCACACAGATGCGCAGCCACGTCATGGTCGACGGCTCGGTCGGCCTGAAATCGCTCGAGACGATTTTGCGCGTGCGCGAGGAATACCAGGGCCTGATTGATATCCAGCTCGTTGCCTTCCCCCAGAGCGGCATCTTGGCGAGCCCCGGTACGCCGCAACTCCTCGACGAAGCCATCGGGCTCGGTGCCGATCTCGTCGGTGGGCTCGATCCTGCGAGCTTCGATCGCGACATCGAGAAGCATCTCGACGTCGTGTTCGGCGTGGCCGGCAAACACGGCGTCGATGTCGACATCCATCTGCACGACATGGGTACGCTGGGCGCGTTCGAAATCGAGCAGATCGCAGCGCGCACGCGCGCGCTCGGCATGGAGGGACACGTTGCAGTCAGTCATGCTTACGGGCTCGGCGATATCTCCATCGATCAGCTCAGGAAGATCGCCGACATTCTCGCCCGCTCCGGCGTCGCGATCATGACCAACGCGCCGGGCGCACGGCCCTTCCCGCCCATCCTCGCCTTGCGCGACGCCGGCGTCACCGTCTTCAGCGGCAACGACAACATCCGCGACTCCTGGTGGCCCTATGGCGACGGCGACATGCTGCGCCGGGCGACGACGCTCGGCTATCGCTCGGGCTTCAACATCGACGAGGAACTGCGCGTCGCTTTCAATATCGTCACCGCAGCAGGCGCCAAGGCGCTCCGCCTCGAAGGCTACGGCCTGCGCCTCGGCGCCAAGGCCGACTTCGTCACGCTGCACGCGGAACATGTTCCCGAGGCCGTCGTCGCGGTGCCGCAGGGGCGCTCCGTCTACAAGGAAGGCCGGCTCGTCGCATTGAACGGTAAGATTGTCGGGAAACGCGACTGACTACCGGCCAATCCCATCCCATTTTACCCGTGATCTCGCTCACAATCCGAGTCCGGTAGAATCCCGGACCGTAACCGCGCGCCTTGCACGACCGCCCTTCCTGATCATACTAGCGGGTGCTCTGATCATCCGCATTCAATTGGGAAGCATGGACATGTTCAGCGCATTCAGCAGCATCGATTACCATTCCATTCGGTCCAGCACGCCCGCCGAAGCGGCTGTCAAGCGACTGAGCGGGATCGGCGAAGTTCTGTCGGGGTTCGACATCTCGGCGATCCAGACGCAGGACGACATCGCCCGCGCGCTCTGGACGCTCGATACCGCCGACAAGTGCATTCGCATGATCCTCGCCGAGTTCCGCAGCGAGCGCACAACGGAAGTCGTTCGCGAGGCCAAAAGCCTGATCGATTTGATCGAGCGCGCCCGCGACGAAATCTCGGACTATCGCGACGGTCGCAGGGCCTTGAGCTGCATCAGCGCTTGATCTTTGCCAGGATGCGATCCGCCTCGATGCGCCAATCGGCGCTGCGGGCGAACTCCCTCGTGCCCTTCGTTCCGAACAGGCCTTCATCGGCGAGATCGGCCACCCACGCCTGCCGCTCGGCGGTGCCCTGCGCCGACCACGGCGTCAGCCCCGCCTCGCGCACGGTCTCGGCAACCTCACGCACCTCCTCGGCACGCCGGCGGCCGTGCTCGATCACACGCTGGAAGAAATAGGCACCCTGCTTCTCCCAGTCGATCGCGGGAAACGTCTCCGTAAGCGAGGCCAGCACCGCATCCTCGACGCCATAGGCGCGCGCGGTGGTGAAGCTCTCGATCACCATGGCCTCCAGGCCCTTGATCATGATGCTGCGGCACATCTTGACCGCCGAGGACACGCCGAGCTTGTCGCTCGCGACCTTCGCGGCGAAGCCGATCGCGTTCAGCAGCGGCTCCAGCTCCTTCGCGCCCGGACCGCCGAGCAGCAGCGGCACCTTGATGCGATAAGGCGGCACCGAGGTCATCACCGCACCTTCGACATAGCGCCCGGCGGCGCCGTCGATCAGCGCGGCGGCGCGCTGCTTGGCGCCGGGCGAAGCCGAATTGAAATCGAGGAACCAGGTGCCCTGATTGATCGCGGCCGCGCAGGCTTTTGCTACTGGTACGGCCTGACTCGCCGTGACCGCGGAGATGATGAAATCGGATTTCGCAGTCAGCTCGGCGTGAGACGCCGCAAGCACAACGCCGAACTTCGCCGCATGCTCCTTCAGCGCAGCGCCCTGCTCGCCATCGAGCTTGATGTCATAGGCAGCGACCCTGATGTCCTGCTGGCGCAAATCCTCGGCCAAAATCCTGCCGACCTCGCCGTAGCCAACCAACCCGATCTGCCATCGCCGCGGATTCGACATCAGTTCAGTCCCCGTGTCGTCTCGTCGAAGAGCTCCTCGACCGCATAGCGGCGCGGGATCAGCGCCTGCTGGAATGCGTAGTCGACGATCAGCTCCAACGGTTTTCTGTTGGCCTCGATCCCGAACGGCACGAGGTCGGGCGTAGCCACGTGCCCGATCTGCTCTTTGTTCCGCTTGAGGAGATCATAGACGCCGGAAACCACGTCAGGGCGCGATTTCGCCAGTTGCTCGGTCACGACCACGAGATGATTGACCGGGACGACGCCGCGCCGCGCATACCATTTGCCCGCTTCCGCGGCGGGATCAGGGAATAGCGGCTTCAGCCCGGGATCGTTTGAGGTCTCGCCGAGGACGGCGTCGAGCTCGCCGTCGAGCAGCATCTGCAGGACCTTCTTGTCTTTGGGTGCGCGCTCAGTGGTATCGACATATTCGGCGACGTGCGGATCCTCGAACGTCACCCATTTGATCTTGTCGAGATCGACACCGTAATCGTTGGCGAGGATGCCCCTGATCCAGGCGCCCGTCGTCGTTGTGAAGGACCGGATACCGACGCGCTTGCCCTCGAGATCGGACGGCCCCAGCGTTCCACGCGCGGGATTGTACAGCGCATAGGAATGCTGGAAGCGACCGAGCATGGTCGCAGGCAGCAGCACCAGCGGCTTGCCGTGCGCCTTCGCCATCAGATAGGTGACGATCGCCATCTCGCAGACGTCAAAGGCCTGCTCGCGCACCATGGGCTTGAACGCGGTGTTGGTCGGCGTGTACTCGATGAAGTCGAGGTCGAAGCGGTCGGAGCGCAGCTCGCCGCTCTTCACCGCCTGGACATGGGGGTGACTGCCGAGTACGGCCTTCAGCTTCAGACGATCCATCCACTCGCTCCGCTGATTGCTTCAGACGTCCTCGGGATTGTCGACGTAGACGAGCCCGGCCTTCGCCAGCGCCTCGCGCATGCTGTACATGTCGAGGCCGAGCTCGCCCGAAGCCAGCCGCTTGCGCTTGCCGCCCTCGTCCGCGTTGCGTTTCTTCGCCTTCTCGGCGACCTCGGCCGCATAGCGCTTCGGCACCACCACGACGCCGTCGTCATCGGCGACGATGATGTCGCCGGGATCGACATTGACGCCGGCACAGACCACGGGGACGTTGACCGAGCCGAGCGTGGCCTTGACCGTGCCCTTGGCCGAGACGGCGCGCGACCACACCGGAAAATTCATCTCGTGCAGCGCTTTGACGTCGCGGCAGCCGGCATCGATGATCAGCCCCTGCACGCCGCGCGCCTGCAGCGAGGTCGCGAGCAGCTCGCCGAACATGCCGTCGGTGTTGTCAGTGGTGCAGCCGACGACGAGGATGTCGCCCTTCCTGCACTGCTCGACCGCGACATGGATCATCCAGTTATCGCCGGGCTGCGCCAGCACGGTGACGGCGGGGCCGGCAATCGAAGCCCCCGCCCAAACCGGGCGCAGATACGGCTTCATCAGGCCGATGCGCCCGTAGGCCTCATGCACGGTCGAGACGCCGTAGTCAGCCATCCCGGCGGGATCGGCACGCTTGATGTTGCGAACGACGACCGGCTTCATGCCAGCTCCTCCGCAACCGTCGGGAACAGGCGCTGATAGGCCTCGCCATAAGTCATGGGCACACCGGTGTTGCGGCTGCCCTGGATGCCGCGGTTGAGCGCAACGCGCTCGTAATAGCCCCAAAGATGCTTCTGCGCGGCCAGGATCTGGAACGCCTCGTACTTCTCCTTCCAAACCTCGTCGATCTTCAGGAGGAGGTCCGGCTTGTAATTGCACTGCTCGGGCTGGTGCGGCTCGAACAGAAACACCGGGGGCGCCGAATATTTGTACTGCGCGCCGGGCTTGTGGCCCATGGCCTGTGCGACGACGCGGGTCTCCTGTGCGAAGTGCGCGGCGTTCGGATGGTCGAAATTATAGGGATCTTCCAGCGCATGCGTCAGCACGAAGCTCGGATTGAGCTCGCGGTAGATGTCGACCATGCGGTCGAAATGCGCCTCGGTCAGCTTCAGCGGATAATCGCCGCAATCGAAGAACTCGATCTCGGCTCCTAACAGCTTCGCCGCCCGCTCCGCCTCGTCCTTGCGGCCGGCCTTGACCGATTCCAGCGTCGCGCCCTTTTCCTTCCAGGCGAACTGGCTCTCGCCGCGCTCGCCAAAGGACATGCACACGATCTTCATGCGATAGCCCTTCTTCGCATGCAGCGCGATGGCGCCGCCGGCGCGCCAGACGAAATCGCCGGGATGGGCGGTGATCACGAGACCTGTTTTCATGGGACTACTCCCCTCTTTCGTTCGTCAACATCATAGGCCGCCGGCCTCACACCGGCAGCAATTTCATCAGGCGGCGGCCGCTTATTCCTCGCCGTCGAGCACGCGCTTCAAGCGCTCGCTATCGAGCGCGCCTTCCCATTTGGCAATCGCGATGGTCGCGACCGCGTTCCCGATCAGATTGGTCGGCGTCAGCCCCTGCGACATCAGGCGGTGAATGCCGAGCACCAGCGCGACGCTCGTCACCGGAATGGAGCCCGTGGCCGACAGCGTCGCCGCCAGCACGACGAAGGCAGCGCCCGCGATCCCGGCCGCGCCCTTGGAGGTCACGAGCAGGATCAGGAGCAGCTCGATCTGCTCGGCGAGCCCGAACGGCGTGTTGGTTGCCTGCGCCAAGAACACCGAGGCAGCCGCGAGATACAGACAGGTGCCGTCGAGATTGAAGGAATAGCCGGTCGGAATCACCAGCCCGACCACGCTCTTCTCGCAGCCCGCCTTCTCCAGCTTGGTCAGCATCCGCGGCAGCACCGTCTCGGACGACGTGGTGGCGATGCAGATCAGCAGCTCTTCCCAGATGTAGCGGATCAGCTTGAGCAGCGAGAAGCCGCAGAGCCGCGCCACCGGCCCCAGCGCTACGATGATGAAGATCAAGCAGGTCAGATAAAAGCCGCCGAGGAGCTTGCCGAGCGAAGCCAGCGAGCCCACGCCGAACTTGCCGACCGTAAAGGCGATCGCCCCGAACGCGCCGATCGGCGCCGCCCACATCACGAAGCCGACGACCGCGAACACCATCTTGGCGGCGATGTCGATCAGATGGACCAGCGGCGCGGCCCGTTCGCCGAGCTGCACCAGCGCAAAGCCGCACAGCACCGAGATGAACAGCACCTGGAGGATGTTGCCTTCCGCAAAGGCGCCGATGAAGGTCGCCGGCACGATGTTCATCAGGAACGGCACGAACCCGATGGCGCCGGTCTGCTTGACATAAGGCTCGATCGCGCTGGCATTGATGCTGGCGGGATCGATGTTCATGCCGACGCCGGGCTTGAGCAAATTCACCGCGATGAGACCGATGATCAGCGCGATCGTCGTCATGATCTCGAAATAGACGATCGCCTTGACGGCGACACGCCCGACGCGCGCCATGTCGGCCATGTGCGCGATACCGTGCACGACGGTGCAGAAGATGATCGGCGCGATCAGCATCCGGATCGCCTTGATGAAGGCGTCGCCGAGCGGCTGCATCTTGGCGCCCGCCTCGGGGCTGGCGATCCCAAGCGCGATGCCGGCCGCCATGGCGATGAGCACCTGGATCCAGAGCTCCTTCCACCAGGCCCGCCCGCGCGGCTTGTCGATCGCGAGCGACGTCATTCGTCAAATCCAAACAGGCGCGCGGGATTGTCGACCAGGATCTGCTGCTGGAACTCCGGCTCCGGCGCGAACAGCGGGATCAGATCGACGAGGTCGCCGTCGTTCGGCATCACCTTGACGTTGGGATGCGGCCAGTCGGTGCCCCAGATGACGCGGTCGGGCGCGGTCTCGACGATCTTTCGCGCGAACGGCACGGCGTCCGTGAACGGCGGGCCGCTCGAGGAGACCCGCTCCGAGCCACAGATCTTGACCCAGCACTTCTCGTCGCGCTGCATCAGCTCGATCAGGATCTTGAACGGCAACTGGTCGAGCCCTTCGGCTGCCTTCACCCGCCCCATATGGTCGATCGTATAGCTCAGCGGCAGCTTGGCCAGCATGTCGGCATATTCAGGCAGGTCGATCGCATCGAAATGCAGGTCGATGTGCCAGCCGAGCGGCGCCGCCATCGCGATGACGCGGTTGAACACGCTTTTGTCGGGGACGCCGCCAAGATGGCGGACGAAATTGAAACGGCAGCCGCGGAAACCGCCGTCATGCAGCACCTGGAGCCCGCGCTCGGTGATGGTGTCGTCGATATTGGCGACCGCGCGATAAGCACCGTTGCTCTGCGCAATGGCGTCGAGCGCCACCGTGTTATCGGTGCCGTGGACGCTGGCATTGACGATGACAGCGCGCTCCACGCCGAGCTTGGCATGCAGCACGCGGAAATCCTCCAGCGGCGCATCAGGCGGCGTGTAGGAACGGTCCGGCGCGTAGGGGTATTTCGCACCGGGCCCGAAGATGTGGCAATGCGCATCGCAGGACAGTTTTGGCAGCTTGAACTTCGGCGTGCGCGTGTTCGGATCGGGCGGCGGAATGGTGGGCGTGTACATCATATTCATCAGTTGAACTTGAACAGGCGTGCCGGATTGTCGACCAGCAGCTTCTGCCGGACTTTCTCATCCGGCGCGTAGAGGGGAATGAGGTCGACGAGATTGCCGTCATTCGGCATGATCTTGACGTTGGGATGCGGCCAGTCGGTGCCCCAGATGACGCGGTCAGGCGCATTGTCGATCAGCGCCTTCGCGAACGGCACGGCGTCGTGGAACGGCTTGCCCGCGCTGGAAGCGCGTTCGAGGCCGGTGATCTTCACCCAGCACTTCTCGTCCTTCTTCTGAAGATCGAGCAGCGCGGTGAAACCGGGATCGTCGAGCCCCTTCCCGGCCTGCACCGTGCCCATGTGATCGATCACGTAAGGCGTCGGCAGCGCAGCGAGGATCGGCGCGAATTCGGGGATCGTATCAGGCTCGAAATAGACGTCGATATGCCAGCCGAGCTCGGCGACCCGGTGCACGATGCGCTGGAACTTGGTCATGTCGCCGACGCCGCCGAGGCGCTTGAGGAAGGCGAAGCGGCAGCCGCAGATGCCGCCCTTGTCGAGTGCGGCAAGCTCTTTCTCGCTCATCTCGTCACTGACGTTGGCGATGCCCTTGTAGGCGCCTTCGCTCTGGGCGATGGCATCGGTGACGACGCGGTTGTCGGTGCCGTGCACGGTCGCATTCACGATCACGCAGCGCTCGACGCCGATCTTTTCATGCAGGCTGCGAAACGTCTCCAGCGGCGCGTCGGCCGTGTTGTAGGGGCGCTTTTCCGAAAACGGATAGCGGGACGCCGGCCCGAAGATGTGGGTATGGCTGTCGCAGGATTTCGGCGGCAGCTTGAACGATGGCACCTTCGGATTTGGGTCCGGCGGCGCGATCGTCGGAATCGCCTTCGGATCAGTGCCTTGCGCGCGCACCTCGCTCGTGAGCGCGGCACCGGCCAATCCGGTCAAGAGATGCAAGCACTCCCGCCTGTTCATTTCCTAAAGCACCCTGTCACATGGTCCGCTTGCGAGCGGAAGCGCGAGGCCGCGCCTTCACTCGGGCGGTTTCTTTCAAGTCTTGCTGCTGACGACAGTCCGCCGCCGTGCCGGTGCGGCCTGATCGAGCGCCGGCGCCTGGAACGCGGCCACGGTGGCTTGCACGAGTTGCTCGATGGCGCTGGCGGCATCGCTGCCGTCGGCCTCGCCGCGCGACAGGCGCGAGACGCGATCCGGGGTCACCAGCGAATAATAGAGTGCGCCGAGCAGGAAGTGGCTGCGCCAGACGATGTCGGTGCGCGGAATGTGCGGCAGGCTCTCGTGGATCGCATCGATGAAGGCATGGCTGGTGTCGTCAAAGGTCTGCGCGATGATTTTTCGCGCGACCTCGTTGCCCTCCGCGGACATCACGGCGCGCAGCCGCGTGAAGCGCGCTCCTCCACCGGCAAGATCGCTGCCCGAGGTAAAGGCCGGCACCACATAGGCGCGCACGACGGCTTCCAGGCGATCCTGGAGATCGCGCACGCGCCTGGCTGCGGCGAGCAGCTCGGAGCGGCGCAGATTCATCGGCCCGCAATGGCGCCGGTAGATCTCCAGCAGCAGGCCGTCCTTGGTCTTGAAATGATAGGTCACGCTGCCGGGATTGGCGCCGGCGGCTTGCGCGATATCGCGGACCGAGACGGCGTTGAAGCCGTTGGTGGCGAACAGCTCTTCGGCCGCGGCGAGGATCGCCTCGCGCATGTTCGGCTTGCGGGCCGTTTCCTTGCTGGTGGGCTTGCGTACCATGTGATTTGTACTATCGTACAAAAGATCAGGTCTCGTCAACAAAAACCATGGGCGGCGCCCCGGAACGGCCTGGAGACCGCCGGCAGGGACGCGAACGCCATCAAGGAGTGCTGGGAATGCTGGGTTTGAACAAGACAATCGGCGGTTTGCTGCTCGGTGCCGGTCTGCTGCTGGCGGGAGGCGCCGCGCAGGCTGCCGACAATTATCCGAGCAAGCCGGTTCACATCCTCGTGCCCTATGCCGCCGGCGGCGCAGTCGACGTGCTCGCGCGCACCCTGGGCCAGGCGCTGGCGAAGTCCTGGGGCCAGCAGCCCGTGATCGACAACCGTCCCGGCGCGGGCGGCATCGTCGCCTCGCAGGCACTGACGCAGGCCGCACCCGACGGCTACACGCTGATCCTGGTCGCGAGCGGCCATCCGCTCAACCAGTTCATCTATCCGAGCGTGCCCTACGACACGTTCAAGGATTTTACCGCAATCACCGAAGTCGCCTCCTCGCCGCTCGCGATCGTCGTGGCCAAGGACAGCCCGTACAAGACGCTCGGCGATCTCCTTGCGGCTGCCAAGAAGGACCCGGACAAGCTCTCCTACGGCATGTCCGGCAACGGCACCTCGGCACATCTCGCCGGCGAGCTGTTGAAGCACATGTCAGGCACCAAGATCGTCGCGATCCCCTACAAGGGCGGCGCACCGGCGCTGACCGCGGTGATCGCAGGCGAGATCCCGCTCAGCATCAATCCGCTCGCGGAGGCGATCGGCCAGCTCGAAGGCGGTCCGGTGCGCGCGCTCGCCGTGACCTCGGCCGAGCGCTCGAAGGCGCTGCCGAACGTTCCGACCGTCGCGGAATCAGGCGTCCCCGGCTACGACGTCTCGGTCTGGTGGGGCGTCCTCGGCCCGGCAAAAATGCCGCCGGAGATCGTCGCAAAGCTCGAAACCGATCTGAAGGCGGCGCTGCAGGATCCGAACGTGCTGTCGACGCTCGGGAAGATCGGGGCTGCTCCGCTCGGATCATCCTCCAAGGATTTCGACGCCTATATGCGCGCAGAAGCGACCAAATGGGAGCCGGTGCTGAAGGCCGCCGACATCCGCGCGCAGTGAGGCTCTCCACATGAGCACATCATCCGGACGCCTTACGCGCACCGCCCTGCTCGCGGCCGCGATCATCAGCCTGCTCGGTGCGCCTGCGCGTGCCGACGGCGAAGCAAAACTGCTGGCGCCGAGCGGCACGTTGCGCGTCGGCATCTATCCGGGCAGTCCGACCTCGATGGTGACAGATGCGGCCGGCAAGCCGCACGGCCTCGCCTATGATCTCGGCGGCGAACTCGCAAAACGGCTCGGCGTCGGCATTGACTATGTCCGGTTTCAGCGCGTCGCCGACATCGTCACCGCGATCCATGACGGCCAGGTCGATTTCACCGTGACCAACGCCACGCCGGCCCGCGCCAATGATGTGAGCTTCAGCCAGCCGGTGCTGGCGATCGAGCTCGGCTTCCTGGTGCCGGCGAACTCGCCGATCGGCAAGGTCGAGGATATCGACAAGGCGGGCATCAGGATCGGCGTCACCAAGGGCTCGACCTCCGAGCGCACGCTGCCGGCAAAATTCAGGAATGCGACCATCGTTCCCGCCGAAAGCGTCAAGGTCGTCATTGCGATGTTCGGCCGCGGCGAGATCGATCTCTACGCGACCAACAAGCCGACGCTGTTCGAGATGTCCGACCAGATGCCGGGCGCGAAGATCCTCGACGGCAATTGGGGCGCCGAGCACATGGCCATCGCGATCCCCAAGGGCCGCGAGGACGCCCTTCCCCTGCTCAACCGGTTCGTCACCGAGGAGCAGTCCTCCGGCGCGCTGGACACGATCCAGCAGCAGGCGGGCCTTCGCGGCGCGACCAAGGCGACGCGGGAATAGCGCACCTCGCGTGCGACGGCATCAATTGCGCGCGCTCGCCCTCATCTTCTCGGGCGCGGTGGATCGGTGCAGGAATTCGGTGTCGTCGCCGCCGCCCTGCGGGATCAGGATCGCGCGCTCGCGCGGCAGGGCTTCCGGCATCTCGTCGCGGATGAAGGCGATCAGCTTCTCCCGCATCTCGCAGCGCAGGTCCCATGATTGCGGCGCATTCCGCGCGCTGACCAACGCACGCAGCTCGATGGTGCGCGAATCCGCGTCGATCACCTGGAGATTGACCACCGCGCCGTCCCACAGCTTGGAGTCCTTCACCGCCCCCTCCAGCCAGCGCCGGATGCGCGGTACATCGGCGCGATAATCGACATGGAGCGCGATCACGCCGATCAGCGACGCGGTGTCGCGCGTCCAGTTCTGGAACGGCTTTTCGATGAAGTAGGACAGCGGCACCACCATGCGCCGCCAGTCCCAGAGCCGGATCACGACATAGGTCGCGGCGATGTCCTCGACCCAGCCCCACTCGTTCTCGATGATGACGGCATCCTCGATGCGGATCGGCTGCGTGATCGCGATCTGCACGCCGGCAATCAGATTGCTGAGCAGCGGCCGCGCGGCGAGACCGACGATGATACCGGCGGCTCCGGCTGAGGCGAACAGGCTGACGCCGTATTGCCTGACCGAGTCGAACGTCATCAGCGCGGTCGACACCGTGATGATGACGATGATGATGTCGGTGACGCGCTTGAACACGCGCACCTGCGTGACGTGTTTTCGCGCGACGAAGTTTTCCGTGACATCACGAAAGTTCTGCAGATAGCGCGCGGCGCTCATGTCGACGATCCGGATCGAGATCCAGCCGATCAGCGCGATGAAGGCCACGACGAACAGGCTTGTCAGGGGATTGCGAAACGCATTGTCCAGCGGAGCGAGCGGCAGGATCAGCGCGACAGCGGCGAGACACACCGCCAGCTGGGCCGGGCCGGATGTGCGCTCGATGAACACGCTCAGAAGTGGAAGCCGGGTTCCGAAGGCGCGGTTGAGCAGCCAGACCGCGAGCCGATAGAGCGACAACGCAATCAGGATCGCCCCGGCGACGAGGCCGAGACCGATGACCCATGACGGTATCCACCCGAACATCGTCTCGATGTCGGCCATGACGGCCTGCCAATTCATTGAAGTCCCCGCATTTAATTCACGTCTTCGCTCAACGCGTTCCCGTCAGCTTCGCTCCCTCACCCGGTGCAATGCAGCATTCCGCTGGTGCAACCGTCGCCGAATTGCGCTAATTTGAGTCACCGATGACTCGACGTACCGGCAGCGCTGATCTTCCTCTCCACACCGGACGGGTGCCGCCGTGGCTTGCGAGCCGCATGGCCTCGCTGGGCGCGATCGTCACGCAAGCGATCGTGCATCACTATGGGCGCGATGCGTTCATGCAGCGGCTGTCGCACCCGTTCTGGTTCCAGTCGTTCGGCGCCGTGATGGGGATGGACTGGCACTCCTCGGGGATCACGACCTCCGTGATCGGCGCGCTGAAGCGTGGGCTGGGCCCGCTGCAGGACGAGCTCGGCGTCTATGTCTGCGGCGGACGCGGACAGCATTCGCGCAAGACGCCGGACGAGCTGTTGCGGCTCGGCGACCGCGTCGGCTTCGACGGCGCAAAGCTCACCCGCGCCAGCCGCCTCGTGGCAAAGGTCGACAGCGCCGCGGTCCAGGACGGGTTTGACCTTTACTTGCACGGCTTCTTCGTCACGGCCGACGGCAAGTGGACGGTGGTGCAGCAGGGCATGAACGGCGACAAGCGGCAGGCCCGCCGCTATCACTGGCATTCGGAGGCGCTGAAGAGTTTTGTCGATACGCCGCACAGCGCGATCGACGGGCCGCAGCAGGGCGAGATCGTCAATCTCACCGACCATCGCGCCGATGTCTCGCGCACCGCGCAGCTCGAGCTGCTCTCCGATCTCGGCCCCGATCGCATCCTCACCGAATTCGAGCGGCTCATCGCCCCCGCGCCCGAGCCGGCGCAGGCCATGCTGCCGCACCTGATCATGCCCGCGCATCACGACGTCCGCCCCAAGGACGTGTTCGCACGCCGCCTGCACGGCACGCTGGCTGCCGCAGCCGAGCGCGGCCCGGTCGACTTCCCGGAGCTGCTGCTGACGCCAGGTGTCGGCGCCCGTACCGTGCGCTCGCTGGCGATGGTCGCCGAGGTCGTGCATGGCGCGCCCTATCGCTTCAACGACCCCGCGCGCTTCTCGCTCGCCCATGGCGGCAAGGACCGGCATCCCTACCCCGTCCCAATCAAGGTCTACGACGAGACCATCCGCGTTCTCAAGGGCGCGATTCAGAACGCAAAACTGGGACGCGAGGAAGAGATGCAGGCGATCAAGCGCCTCGACGACCAGGCGCGGCGCCTGGAGCGCACCGCGCGCGGGCCCTCGGTCGAGGCCTACATCGCCGGCGAGCGTGCCGCCTCACCCGATCTCGATGGCCGCTCCGTGTTCGGCTGGGAGCGCGATGTCGTCGCGTCGAGGAAGGCGACGGGCTCCTGAGCGCGGCTAATCTTCGGCCTCCTCATCGTCGGTGAGCCGGTTGGCCGAATGGTCCTGATATTGTTCGGTCTGGATGAATTTGCTGTCCATGCCGCGGATGTCGGAATGCTGTGCCTTGTCGCGGTTCGACAGGATCATGTTATCGCCGATCTTGTCCTTGGGAATGTCAGTCAACGCTCCGTTGCCGGCGCCCTTACCGTGCGCGCCTGAACCGATATGCGTCTTGCCTCCGTGGGGCATGGATTGCTCCATCATTTGTTGTCCACCTCTGGCCAACGCCGGCACCGCGGAATTTGTTTCGCAGTTGCATGACGGGAACGACGAGGTTCCTCAACTTGCGAGCAACTGCTCCGTCTCGCCTGACTGCCGTCTCTCACCGGCATCGGCAATCACGGGCAGTTTCGCGATCATGCGAATCCCCGGCCGCTTGCGCCAGTGAATCTCCGAAGCATCGACCGCAAGACCAAGCCTCGGCCAGCGCGTGAGCAGCGCCTGAAGCGCGCAAGTCGCCTCGATCCGCGCGAGCTGATGTCCGAGGCAGAAATGAATTCCCGTGCCGAAGGACATATGGCGGTTGGGCTTGCGCTCGAGATCAAGCTTCCCGGGCTGATCATGCACCGCCGGATCCATGTTCGCCGCCGCGAGCATGACCATGACACGATCGCCCTTCTTCAGCCGCACGCCGTCCAGCTCGACATCCCGCCGCACATAGCGCGGTTTTGAAAACTGCACCGGCGAGACGAAACGCAGGAATTCCTCCACCGCGAGCGAGGCGCGGCTCCAGTCCTCTTCCAGCCAGTCACGCAAGCCGGGATTTTTCAGCAGTTCGTAGACCGAGCCGCTGATCAGATGCGTCGTCGTCTCCGAACCCGCCGCCAGCAACAGGAACACCATCGCCACCATCTCGTCCGGCGTGATCTGCCCGCCCTCGCGCTCGACCTGGACCAGCTCGGCGATCAGGCCCTCGCCGCCCTGCTCGCGTGCGATCTGCAACTGGCCTTCCAGATAGCGCCGCATCTTGCGAAGCGCGAACAGCAGGCGAATGACGCTGAAGACATTCGTCAGCGAGGACATCGCATTGGCCCAGGCGATGAATCTCGGGCGATCGGCCATGGGCAGACCGAGAAGCTCCGAGATGACCGACAGCGGCAGGATGCGCGCATAGCGCTCGACGAGATCGGCCGGGCTTCCGCTCACGAATAGTTTTTCGGCGAGATCATCGGCAAGCGCGCGGATGCGCGGCTCCATCGCAACAATGGCGCGGCGGCGGAAGGCTTCGTCCACGATGCTGCGCAACCGCGTGTGATCCGGCTCGTCCATCGTCAGCATGTTGTTGGCGATGGTGGTGATGAGCTTTGGCATCCACCAGCGCAGACCCGCGACGTCGCCATCCTCCTTGCGCAGCGTGAAGGTCGCGCCGTCCTTCAGGACCTGCGCCGTGGCATCATGCGTCGTCGTGATCCAGACGTCGCCGACCAGCGGAAAACGCGTCGCGACCACCGGGCCTTGCGCGCGGAGCGCGGCGATGGCCTTGGGCGGATCGCGAAAGAAGGCCTCGCTGGTGAAATCGAGGCGCGATGTCATGGGATCACCGGAGTGGTTGGGGGCGCCTCAACCAGATGGGATACGGGGAGCGCCGCGCAAGGGGGCCGGAACCGCCTCCCTCGAAACGCCCCTATCCGCGTTCCGGCGAGCGGTGGCCGGTCTTCCGCTGTTGCTGGTTGGTATAGGAGTCCCAGTGGCTCCAGCTACCATTGCTAAGGCTTTGCATGTCGGTGCCGAGCGGACGACGCGTCCGCTTGTCGTGATCTGCGATCGTGCGCTCGGACTGCGCGATCTTGCGCTTGAGCTCTGCAACCACCTTCTGGGTCTCGCCGTTCCGCTTCGAGGAGGCGATCTCGCCCATCGTGAAGCGCGCGGTCTCGAGCGCCTTCAACTCGGCGCGGTTCTTCTTCAACTGAACCCGGTGCCAGGCGATGTTGCTGTCGCTGTCCGCAACCATGTGGGAACTCCGCTGATTCGTTCCCCCATAGTATCGCGCGCCGAATCGGCGCCGCAACGGGCGCCAGGCGGCGAAAATACGGTCTTATTGGGCAGGAATTCCGAACCTACCGCTCGGCAAAGGCCTTTTCGACCACGAATTGGGCCGGCTCGCCATGATTGCCCTCGATGAAGCCCCGCTCGCCAAGGAGCACGCGGGTGTCCGCGACCAGCGCGGGGCTGCCGCAGATCATGACGCGGTCATGGGCGGCTTCCAGCATCGGCAGGCCGATATCGGCGAACAGCTTGCCCGAGGTGATGAGGTCGGTGATGCGGCCGCGGTTGCGGAAGGGATCGCGCGTCACGGTCGGATAGTAGATCAGCTGGTTGCTGATGTACTCGCCGATCAGCTCGTCCTTCGGCAGCGTCTCGGTGATCATCTCGCCATAGGCGAGCTCCTTCACGTGCCGGCAGCCATGCAGCAGCACGACCTTCTCGAACCGCTCGTAGGTCTCGGGGTCCTTGATCACGCTCAGGAACGGCGCGAGACCGGTGCCGGTGCCGATGAGGTAGAGGTTGCGCCCCTCCTCCAGATTGTCGATCACCAGCGTGCCGGTGGCCTTGCGGCTGACGATGATCTCGTCGCCTTCCTTGAGGTGCTGGAGGCGCGAGGTCAGCGGACCGTCAGGCACCTTGATCGAGAAGAACTCCAGCGTCTCCTCGTAATTGGCGCTGGCGACGCTGTAGGCACGCAGCAGCGGCTTCTCGCCGACCTTGAGCCCGATCATGGTGAACTCGCCGTTGCGGAAGCGGAAGGTCGGGCTGCGGGTGGTCTTGAAAGAGAACAGCGTGTCGGTCCAGTGGTGGACGCTCAAAACGCTTTCCTGATTGAAATTGCTCATCTCACCTTCCCTGTCGCTTCCAATGCGGTTCCGAGGCGGGCAGCTATGCGTCGTTTGTACACGATCATTCGTATACTAATGAATAATCCTGCTTGATCCCGCGGTCAAGGCTGCCCAAGATCGAAAGCGTTGCAGTTAGGAATAAGGAGCCCCTTCCATGGCGCATGACGCCCCCCAGGCCACCGGACCCTCGAAGCTGGTGATCCGGAATATCGGCCTGATCCTGTCCGGCGCTCTGGAAAAGCCGATCCTGGACGGCGACACCATCGTCGCCGAGAACGGCAAGATCACCGGCATCGGCCGCTTCAAGGACCTCAACACCGAAGCCGCGACCACCATCGTCGAGGCCAACGGCACCACGGTCGCACCGGGCCTGATCGACAGCCATGTCCACCCCGTTGCGGGCGACTGGACGCCGCGGCAGAACCAGATCGGCTGGATCGACAGCAATCTGCATGGCGGCGTCACCACCATGATCTCCGCCGGCGAAGTTCACATGCCCGGCCGCCCGCGCGACGTCGTCGGGCTGAAGGCGATGGCGATCTTCGCCCAGCGCGCCTTCTGGAATCTGCGCCCGGGCGGCGTGAAGGTTCACGCCGGCGCGCCGGTGATCGAATGCGAGATGGTCGAGGAGGACTTCAAGGAATTGGCCGCGGCCGGCGTCAAGCTGCTCGGCGAGGTCGGCCTCGGTGGCGTCAAGGACGGCCCGACGGCACGCAAGATGGTCGGCTGGGCGCGCAAATACGGCATCCAGAGCACGATCCACACCGGCGGCCCCTCGATCCCCGGCTCCGGCCTGATCGACAAGGACGTGGTGCTGGAGGCCGACACCGACGTGGTCGGCCACATCAACGGCGGCCATACCGCGCTGCCCGACGACCAGATCCGCTGCATTTGCGAGGGCTGCAAGCGCGGCCTCGAGATCGTGCACAACGGCAATGAGCGCTCGGCCTTGTTCACGCTGCGCATTGCGCGCGAGATGAACGACCTGCACCGTGTCATCCTCGGCACCGACGCGCCCGCCGGCTCCGGCGTGCAGCCGCTCGGCATCCTGCGCATGGTCTCGATGCTATCCTCGCTCGGCGAGTTGCCGGCCGAGCTCGCGTTCTGCCTTGCCACCGGCAACACTGCGCGGATGCGGCAGCTCGACTGCGGCCTGATCGAGGTCGGCCGCTCCGCCGATTTCGTCATCATGGACAAGGCGCAGCACTCGCCCGGTAAGACCATCCTGGAGAGCGTCCAGCTCGGCGACCTCCCCGGGATCGGCATGACCATCATCGACGGCATCGTGCGCACCCAGCGCAGCCGCAACACCCCGCCGGCCGGCAGGGTGCCGGAAGTGGTGGCGAAGTGACGCGGCCGGAGCGGCTTGCCGCTCCGCATCGGCCCTCGACAGCATTGAACAAGTCTGCCGCCTGCTGCGTCTAACGCAGGCAGCCCTCGGCGGCGGCAGTTCATTGCTGGACCATCGAGGCAGACATGAAGAGTTCGCTGCGGATTGCCGCCGGGATTGCCGGCGCGGTGGCAGGCTTCATCGGCACGATCGGGCTGCTCGAGCTGACCGGCTTTGGCAATCGCGCGGACCCGATCACGACGGGCCTGCTTGCAGTGTTCGTCATCGCGCCCTGCGGCGCGATTGCCGGCCTGGTGCTCGCGACCAAGCTGACGACACGCAAGGACGCCAATGCCGGCAGCCTCACCCGCAATAGCCTGAAGTCGCTCGGCATCGTCGCCCTCCTCTGCGTCGCCGGCGCCGTCACTTACCTTCTCTACGCCTATGCGACGGCCACGCCCTGGCTCAACCGGAACGGCAGCAATCCCCTGCTCGTGTTCGAAGTCCGCTTTCCGGCAGGAGTAACGGTGCCAACGTCAGCACAGGGCATCACCATCGAATTGCAGACCGACCTCAACACCATGCCGGGCGAAGTCACGCCGGCCGGCTTCTATCGCGATGGCGACCAGCCAGTCATCGCAGGCGAGGTCGAATTGGCGTTCCGCACCTCGCACCGGCAACTCGCCGTCAACATCCAGGGGCAGCCGAGCCGGATCTACCCGATCGATTTGACGGCCTGGGCGCCGCATACCCCGGAGTTCGGAACGTGGCGGCGGCTCGCCGACGGCAGCGAAATCCGCTACCGCGCCAAATGGCCGGGAAAGACGTAAGCGCAGAAGATCAGCGCGACTTTGCGATCTCACAACGAACATAGGCCTGCCGCTTGGCCTGCCCGACCGGACCATTGTCCATGATAAGCTTGCCGTCCGCCGCGATAGACACCCGGGGATTGGAGCGAAACTTCTCGCCCTCGCCTTCGCAAGCCAGCCGCATTTTCCAGCCGAGCCTCCCGTCAGCGGCGATCTCGCTGGCGCGGCACCGCGTCTCGTACCAATAGAGGCGATTGCCGCCTTCGATGCTCATCCGGTTGGCGCTATCCTGGTCGCGGCAATCCTTTTTGGTCGACGCCCAGAAGCCTTCGTAAGGCTGCGCCGCCCAAGCGGGAGCGCATTCGCCCGCGAGCGCGGCACCAAGACTCAAAACCATCGCAACCCGCGGCGCCGCTTTCATGCCGCAAAACCTCGATGAAATCTTCATCGAAGTTAGTCGCCCGATACTGCAGCATGTTCAACAGGTCTCGTAGGGTGGGCAAAGCGAAGCGTGCCCACCATTGCCCCTGCGGGAGGGTCAACGACGGTGGGCGGGGCGCAAACGCGCCTTTGCCCACCCTACGGCACCAACTTCACCGCAGCTTGTTCAACAGCGCCATCAGCATCTCGCGCTCCCGGGGCTCGAGCGGCGCCAGCGTCTCGCGGGTGATTGCGAGCGCATTCGGCGCGACCTTTTCCGCAAGCTGCTGACCAGCGCGCGTGAGGCTCACCAGCAGCCGCCGCCCGTCCTCGGGATCCTGGCTGGTCTCGGTCAACCCGCGCGCAGTCAGGCGGTCGATGACGCCCTTGATGGTCGCGACATCCATCGCCGTCAGTCGCCCGAGCTGGTTCTGCGAGCACGGCCCGGTCTCTGCGAGCTTCGACAATGCCGCCCATTGGGTCGGCGTCAGGTTGGTGCCGATATCGCGCGAGAAAATCGAGCTGTGGCGTTGCCAGACCTGGCGCAGGATAAAGCCGACCTGCTCATCGAGCACGTAGGACGGCTTGTAAGACGATTTCGCCAGCTTGACGCTTTTCTTGGCCGCGACGCTTCTCGCCATCCGCTCCCCGCCCCTCACAACGACAGATGCGCGTCGCGGATGTCCGGACGCGCGTCGAGCTCGGCCATGGTTCCGCCGAAGCAGATGCGGCCGCGCTCGATGATATAGGCGCGATCGGAGATCAGCCGCGCAAAGTGCAAATTCTGCTCGGAGACGACGATGCTGACGCCTTCCTGCTTCATGGTCAGGATGGCATCGACCATCTGCTCCACGATTTTTGGCGACAGGCCTTCCGACGGTTCATCGAGCAAAACCAGCGACGGATTGCCCATCAGCGTGCGGGCGATCGTCAGCATCTGCTGCTCGCCGCCGCTCATGCGGCCGCCCGGACGATTTTTCATCTCGCCCAGGTTTGGAAACAGCGCAAACAGCTTGTCGCGCGTCCAGTATGGCGCGTTCGGACGCTTCGGCTGGCGGCCGACTTCGAGATTCTCTTCCACCGTCAGATCGGTGAAGATGCGGCGCTCCTCCGGCACATAGCCGAGGCCTTCGCGCACGATCTCGTGCGTCGGGCGCACCGAGACGTCCTTGCCCTCGAACGTGATGCGGCCGGTTCGCTGCGCGACCAAGCCGACGATCGAGCGGAACGTCGTCGACTTGCCCGCGCCGTTGCGCCCGAGCAGCGCCACCACCTCGCCCTCGCCGACCTCGAAACCGATGTCGAACAGGATATGCGCCGGGCCGTAATGGCTGTTGAGCCCCTCGACGGTCAACTTCATGGCGAGGCTCCCTCGCGGTGGCGGGAATCGTAGACGAGGCCCTCGCCAAGATAGACCGCCTGCACCTGCGGGTTGCCGCGCACCTCGGCGGGCGAGCCCTCGGCGATCAATGTCCCTCGATTCAGCACGATGATACGGTCGGCATGCTCGAACACCACGTCCATGTCGTGCTCGGTGAAGAGCACGCCGATCGATTTTTCGCGCGCGATCTGCGCCGTCAGCCGCATCAGATCGACGCGCTCGCGCGGTGCCATGCCGGCGGTCGGCTCGTCCATCAGCAGCAGCCTTGGCTGGTTGGCGAGCGCAACCGCAAGCTCGAGCCGCTTGAGGTCGCCATAGGCAAGCTCGCCGCAGGGACGATCCGCATAGCCGCCCATGCCGACCAGCTCGAGCAGCCGGCCGGCCTCGCCGCGGTCGAACTTCGGCGCCGAGCCGAAGAGATTGAACAGCTGCTTCCCGTGCGAGATCAGCGCGACCTGCACGTTCTCGCGCACGGTCATGGTGGCGAAGGTCGCGGTGATCTGGAAGGTGCGCCCGACGCCGAGCCGCCAGATCTCGCGCGGCTTCTTGCCAGTGGTCTCTTCGCCCAGCAGGCGAACATGACCGTAGTCGGGCTTGTTCTGGCCATTGAGCATGTCGAAGCAGGTGCTCTTGCCCGCGCCGTTCGGACCGATCAGCGCCAGAATTTCGCCGGCGCGTAGCGAGAACGAGACGCCGCGCACGGCATGGATGCCGCCATAGGATTTGGTCAGGCCTTCGACCGCGAGAAGTGGGGGTGCGACGCTCATTCGGCTGACTCGATCGGCTTGGCAAGCAAGGAGGATCCCGGCGGTGATGCCTTCCTGCGGCGCTGCGCCAGCATCTCCAGCGTGCCGACGATGCCCTTGGGGAAAACGACCACGATCAGAACGATGAAGCCGCCGAGCACGAGCTTCGACAGGTCGGTCTGGCTGACCAGCCAGATGTTCAAGGCCTTGTAGACGATGGCGCCGATCACCGCGCCCGACACCGTCTCGACGCCGCCGAGCAGCACCATCACCAGCGCATCGACCGAGAGCGAGATGCCGAGATTGTCGGGGAAGACGCTGCCCTTGAGGTAGGCGAACAGCGCGCCGCCGATACCGGCCGTCGTGCCTGCGATCACGAAGGCGGTCCACTGGATGCGCTTGGCATTGATGCCGACCGCCTCGCTGCGCAGAAGCGAATCGCGCGTGGCCCTGAGTGCATAGCCGAACGGCGAGAACACCATGGCCCGCAGCGCGATCGTGACGAGCGCCGCAACGCCGAGCGCCAGCCAGTAGAAATGCGACGGGCTCGCCGCCCAGCTTGAAGGCCAGACGCCGAGTATGCCGTTGTCGCCGCCTGTCACGCTCACCCACTGGAACGCGATCGACCAGACGATCTGCGCAAAGGCGAGCGTCAGCATCGCGAAATAGACGCCGGAGAGCTGCACCGCGAAGAAGCCGAACACGGCGGCGCCCATGCAGCCCAGCAGCGGCCCGAGCAGCAGGCACACGATCATCGGCAGCCCCGCCATCTTGGCGAGGAAGGCGACACCGTAGGCGCCGAGACCGAAATAGGCGGCATGCCCGAAGGACGCGAGCCCGCCGACGGACATCAGGAAATGCAGGCTGACGGCGAAGATCACGAAGATCGCGATCTCCGAACCGACCGTGAGAACGTAGTTGCCGGCGAACAGCGGCAGTGTCGCCGCGATGACGAGCGCCGCTAGCGCCGCCAGCCGCTCGTTCGACGTCAGCGGCCGCCAGGGATTGACGGAGAGACCCGGCGTCTTGCGCGCGGCCGCCTCCGGCTTGCCGAACAGGCCCCAGGGCCGGACAATCAACACCACCGCCATCACCAGGAAGACCAGGATGATGGAAATCTTCGGGAAGATCAGGATGCCGAAGGCGTTGAGCTCGGAGACCAGCACCGCCGCGACGAAGGCGCCGACGATGCTGCCGAGGCCGCCGATCACGACGACGACGAAGACCTCCACGATGATGCGCAGATCCATGGCGTGGTGCACGGCATCGCGCGGAATCTGGAGTGCGCCGCCGAGTGCGGCCAGGAAGACACCGACCGCAAACACGGATGTGAACAGCCATTTCTGGTTGACGCCGAGCGCTGCGACCATGTCGCGGTCCTGCGTCGCCGCGCGTACAAGCACGCCCCAGCGCGTGCGCTGGAACAGCAGCCAGAGGATGCCGAGCACGACCGGTCCGAGCACGATCAGGAACAGATCGTAGCTCGGAATGTTCTGGCCGAAGAAATCGATGGCGCCCTTGAAGCCCGGCGCGCGACGGCCGACGAGATCGTCGGGGCCCCAGATCAGCACGACGAGGTCCTCGACCATCAAGGTCAGGCCGAAGGTCGCAAGCAGCTGGAACAGCTCGGGCGCGTGATAGATGCGGCGGAGCAGCACCATCTCGACGATCACGCCGATCAACGCCACGGCAAACGCGGCCATGACGATCGCGCCCCAGAAGCCGAGCGCACCCGAGAGACGCTCGGTGAGCGTGAAGGCGATGTAGGCGCCGATCATGTAGAAGGCGCCATGCGCGAAATTCACGATCCGCGTCACGCCAAAGATGATCGACAGGCCCGACGCCACCAGGAACAGCGACGCTGCGCTGGCGAGACCGGTCAGAAACTGTACGACATAAAAGGCCATCGGCGGTCCGGGTTAAACGTAAGTCTCAGTACGTGGCTTCATCCTTCGAGACGGCGCTACGCGCCTCCTCAGGATGAGGTCCGGGACCCTCATGGTGAGGAGCGCGGCGACGCCGCGCATCTCGAACCATGCAGGCCCCGGTCTCTCGATGCATCAATCCTTCGGACGCAGCTTATCGACTTCGGCGTCGCTGGGCAGATAGTCCGAGCCCTTCTTGTAGGTGGAATCCACCATCACGCCCTTGCCGTCCTTCTGCGCGGTCTTGCCGACATAGGCACCGAGCGTCGACTGGTGGTCGATCTTGCGGAAGGTGATCTCACCGAACGGCGACGGCATCGACAGCCCCTCCGTGGCGGCAATCAGCTTCTCCGGATCGGTCGAGCCGGCCTTGGCGAGGATCGCGGCGGCCGCCTTGATGGTCTGGTAGCCGACGATCGAGCCCAGGCGCGGATAATCGTTGTACTTGGCCTGGTAGGCCTTCAGGAACGCGTCATGCTCGGGCGTCTTGATCGAGTACCAGGGGTAGCCGGTGACGATCCAGCCCTCGGGCGTCTCGTCCTTGAGCGGATCGAGATATTCCGGCTCGCCGGTCAGGAACGAGACCACCTCGCGTCCCTTGAACAGGCCACGGGTGTTGCCTTCACGCACGAGCTTCACGAGGTCGGCGCCGAAGGTGACGTTGAGGATCGCTTCGGGATTGGCGGCGGCAACCGCCTGCACCACCGGGCCCGCGTCGATCTTGCCCTGCGGCGGCCATTGCTCGTCGACCCACTGGATGTCGGGGCGCTTCTCCGACATCAGCTTCTTGAACACCGCGACCGCGGACTGGCCATATTCATAGTTCGGCGCGATGGTCGCCCAGCGCTTGGCCGGCAGCTTGCTGGCGGCTTCCACCAGCATCGCAGCCTGCATGTAGTTCGAAGGCCGCAGGCGGAACGTGTATTTGTTGCCCTTCGACCAGGTGATGGCGTCCGTCAGCGGCTCGGCCGCGAGGAAGAACACCTTCTTCTGGTTGGCGAAGTCGCTGACGGCAAGGCCAATGTTCGACAGGAACGTGCCCGTCAGCATCGCCACGCCCTCGCTCGACACCAGCTCGTTGGCCGCGGTCTGCGCATCCGCCGGCTTGCCGCCGTCGTCCTTGGAGATGACGACGAGCTTCTTGCCGTTGATGCCGCCGGCCGCGTTGATCTCCTCGACCGCGAGCTGCCAGCCCTTGCGATAGGGCTCGGTGAACGCCGGCAACAGCGAATAGCTGTTGATCTCGCCGATCTTGATGTCCTGCGCCATGGCCGAATGAGCCATGCCGCCCGCCAGAAGCGCGAAGGCCGCGCCGACGAAGTAACTTCTTGCTCGCATCCCAACCTCCAGTTTTGAACGTCTATGTCTCGACCATGATCCGGGAAGCCGTGCCCGCCTCCCCCGGATCATGCCTCATCTCAAACCGTCTTCGCCCTTCACTTCCGCAACCGTCAGCCCGCCGACGCGCGGCAAGGGGCGCCCGCTGTCGGTGACGGCGACCGCGACCATGATCTCGTTGGCGCGCGGCGCGTCGTTGATCTGCACTTCCATGCCGTCGAAATGACTGCGCACGAAGGCCGCGTCCTTGTGACCGAGCGGAATGTCCAGCGTCGTGCCGGGACCGCTGCGCTTCTTGGACGACGGAATCAGCGCCGCGCCCTTGCTCAGCACTTTGCGCACCGGCGCGCCCATCTTCGGGTGCAGGATCGCAGCCGCATGTTCCAGCTCGCCGTTCTCGCCGACGGCGGCAGCCTTGCCATAGCTCTGCGCTTTCGAACCGTCGATGCCGAGCGCGGCCACCGCGCGCTTCGACAAGAGCTCGCCGAGCTCCTCACCGATCGCGATCAGCGGCGACAGGTCCTCGACATATTGACCGGCAAAGGGATTTTCGATCACGGCGATCGCCGCCGCGCGCCGGGTCGGCGGCGAGACCTGGCGGCCCATCTCCATCTGCGTCTCTTCGACGACGGTGACGATCTTGCGGATGATCGCGCTCATGTTTCGCTTCCCTGTTCAGGCAACCGCGTTCTCCAGCACGAGCGGGCGCGACCGTTGCTCTTCTATATCCTTAGGTCCGATGACAAGCATATCACCACAAAGCCTGAGCATGGCACCCTCGATCAATCCGCGATCGAACAATTGCCGTGCACATTCCGCGCCAGATTCCAGCGCGGCGGCGATCTCGTTCTGCGACAATGCCCCGACGTCGCAAGTGACAAGGCGCGCGCCGAGATCGCTGTCGGGCTGAAGCTCGTTCGCGGGTTGCCGCGTGATGGCAGGATGCCCGGGCAGATCGACGGCATTGGCGATGACAGTCGCCGCCGCGTCGGCTTGCGATGCCGTCGCTGCCAGCACCGTCACTGCATCGGCGATGCCGAGCGAAAAGCTGCGGCCATGGCGACCGCTGGTCGCGATACCGCGTACCGGATCGCCCGAATCGACCCTCATCGCCCGCATCACACCGTGACGATCAGGGCGATCCATCAGACCGACCGAAAAGTGTTCGCCTTCTCCGAGATGGAGTGCGATGTCGCCGCCATTGTTGACATAGGCCTGATCAAGCGTCGCAGCGGCCAGCATGGCGCGAAGAATCTCCTCCGCCACACTGCCGGCAACCGCCGCCATCGGCGTGATGAAGCAATCAACCGCATAAGGCGCGACGGCGGCGTGCATCCGACGCGCCACCACGCCCTTCAGCGACGTTCGCGCCTTGGCGCCCGACCGCAACTCCGGCAGTTCCGCGCAGAGTTCGTCCAGCAACCCGGTGAACCGGCGTGCCGCAGCCTCATAGGCCGCACGCACCGCGCCCGTACGCCCCCTCGCCTCAACGATCAGATCAATCGGTCCATCCTGCAAATGCAGCCGCCGGCCATCAGACAGCAATGCGATTTGCGGGAGCCTTGTCATGCCCGCGGTCCCGGGATCGGGTTCTGCCAGGGCAACTGGCGAACGTCTTCGCCGTTCTGCACCTCGGAGAGCGGTTTGACGTAATCCATGTGGCCGCCGAGCGCGGCGTAGTCCGACAGCTTCATCGTGAACTCGATCGGCGCGACCAGCGCCGGGGTCGGAACATAGCCGAACGCGCCTGAAGGCATCTGCGTCACATCGACCATGTAGGTGATGCCGCCCCCCGGCCAGACATAGACCGGCGCACCGCCGCTGGTGACGCGCGTCAGCGCGTCCTTCACCGAGCGCGTCAGCCGCACCGGGTTGTCGGTGACACCCGCGCGCAGCGAGCCGCCGGCGCCAGCCATGAACAGCACCGTGCACAAGGCCGGCTCGCAATTCTCCTGGATGCGCTCGACCGAGAATTTCAGATCATCAGGCATCTCGGTCTCGACCGGCTTCAAGGCCTCGTCGAGCACATAGTAAGAGGAATGCTCGCCGGTCGTGGACACCATCAGCATCGACAGGCCCGCCTTGGCTTCCTTGGCGTCGAACGGCCCGAGGATCGACAGCGGATCGGAAATATTGGTGCCGCCCCAGCCGGTGCCGGGATCGGCGACCTGGAAATAGCGGCCCGGCGTCGAGCGGCGGCCCTTCATCTTGATGCCGGTGTCGGCGATGTCGAGCAGCTTGCCGGCCTGGTGCTCCGAGAGCACGCCGGTGATGTGGTCGTCGACGACGACGACCTCGTCGACCTTGCCGTGCCATTGCTTGGCGAACATGCCGATCGTCGCCGAGCCGCAGCCGACCCGCATGCGCTCTTCTTTCATGCCGTTGACGATCGGCGGCTGGCCGGCCTGCACCACCACGCTCGCGCCGCCGTCGATGGTGAGCTCCACCGCCTTGCAATTGGCGAGGTCCATCAGCGTGTCGCAGGTGACGCGCCCCTCCTTCTTGGAGCCGCCGGTGAGATGATGCACGCCGCCCAGCGACAGCATCTGCGAGCCATATTCGCTGGTCGTGACGTGCCCAACCGCCTCGCCTTGCGCGCGAACGGTCGCGGTCTCCGGTCCGAGATAGCGGTCGGTGTCGATCTTCACCTTGATGCCGCAATAGGAAAAGATGCCCTCGGTGACCACGGTCACCATGTCGACGCCATCGACCTCCGCGGAGACGATGAACGGCGCCGGCTTGTAGTCGGGATAGGTCGTGCCCGCGCCGATCGCGGTGACGAAGGTCGAGGGTTCGTGGACGATCTTGCCGTCCCAGTCTTCGGTGCGGCTGAACGGCACCAGCTGGCCGCCATGCGAGACGGTACGCTCCAGGATCACATGCGGGTCGACGCGAACGAGCTTGCCGTCGTGATTGGCGTAGCGATCGCACGCGCCCGCCGCGCCCGGCTTGATGTAGCACATCACCGGACAGGCATCGCAGCGGATCTTGTCGATGGCAGCGCTCGTTGTTTCCATCACCATGCCAGAGCCAGCGAGACCTGCGGTTATCATTCGTATACGAACGATGTTGCGCGCCGTCCGGAAGACTGTCAAGCGGCGGTGCGGCGCAAAAGATGCGGCTGCCGCATAAAACCTCATTTGCCTATCCGCTTTGTCCACAAAGAGGGCAGCCGCGCTGCAGTGCGGCATGCACGGCTTGCACGTTTGTGTACAAACGGTATCGTCGCGACGTAGAATTTCGCGTGGGGCTTGGAATTTTTACGCGGGCTTGGGAACGAGGATGACGCAGACACCGATCCGCCTCACCGTGAACGGCGGGATCCACGAGGTCACAGCGGCGCAACAGACGCCGCTGCTCTACGTGCTGCGCAACGATCTCGCGCTCAACGGTCCGAAATACGGCTGCGGCCTCGGCGAATGCGGCACCTGCACTGTCCTGATTGACGGCGCCGCCGCGCGCTCCTGCGTGATTCCGGTCGGCGGTTGCGCCGGGCGCGACATCGTGACGCTCGAAGGCCTAGGCACACGCGACAAGCCCGACGTGGTGCAGCAGGCCTTCATCGACGAGCAGGCCGCGCAATGCGGCTATTGCCTCAACGGCATGATCATGACGACCAAGGCGTTACTTGCGATCAACCCGCAGCCGACCGAGCAGGAAGCGCTGGCGGCGCTGCGCTACAATCTCTGCCGCTGCGGCACGCATGTCGAGATCCTGCGCGCGGTGATGCGCGCATCCGGCCAGCTCACCGAGGCCGCGGATTGATGGCCTCCCCTGCCTCGAACGGAGCTGAGCGGCCATCCGGTTCGCTTGTCGTCGTCCGCACCGTGGACGAGATCACATCCGAGACCTTTGTCCGCATCACCGCGGACGGCTCGGTCAGCGCCTATAACGGTCACGTCGATCTCGGCACCGGCATCCGCACGGCGCTCGGCCAGATCGTCGCCGAAGAGCTCGACGTGTCCTTTGCGCGGGTCGTTGTCGTGCTCGGCGACACCGCCTTGGTGCCGAACCAGGGCGCGACCATCGCCAGCGAAACCATCCAGATCACCGCCGTTCCCTTGCGCAAGGCCGCAGCGCAAGCGCGGCATTTTCTGATCGCGCGCGCGGCGGAGCGGTTGGAACTGCCCCCCTCGGAGCTGAAGATCGAGGACGGCCTCGTCCGCGGGCATAATCGCAGCGTCAGCTATGGCGAGCTGATCGGCGGCGAGATCATTCGCCTCGAGCTTGCCGACGATGTCGCGGTCAAGCCCGTCGGCGATTACGCCATCGTCGGCCAGTCGATGCCGCGCGTCGACCTCCCCGCCAAAGCCACGGGCGAGCTGACCTTCGTGCACGACGTCCGCGTCCCCGGCATGCTGCACGGCCGCGTGGTGCGCCCGCCCTATGCCGGCCTCGATGCCGGCCCGTTCGTCGGCACCAGCCTGATCGCGGTCGACGAGTCCTCGATACGTGACATTCCCGGCATCATGGCCGTCGTGCGGATCGGCGATTTCGTCGGCGTCGTTGCCGAACGCGAGGAGAACGCGATCCGCGCGGCCGAGCAGCTCACGGTGAGCTGGAAGCCGACGCCTGATCTGACCGATCTCGCCGACGTGGAGACCGCACTCCGCGCCAACCCGTCGACACCGCGCACGCTGATCGACAAGGGCGACGTCACCGCGGCGATATCAGGCGCCGCCAAGCCGATGCCGCGCACTTACGTCTGGCCGTATCAGTTGCACGCCTCGATCGGCCCGTCCTGCGCGGTCGCCGATGTCCAGGACGGCAACATCCGCGTCTGGTCCGGCACGCAGAATCCGCACATTCTGCGCAGCGACCTCGCGCTGCTGATCGAGCGGCCCGAGAGCGAGATCGAGGTGATCCGCCTCGAGGCCGCCGGCTGCTACGGCCGCAACTGCGCCGATGACGTGACCGCGGATGCGCTGCTGCTGTCGCGCGCGGTCGGCCGGCCCGTGCGCGTGCAGCTGACGCGCGAGCAGGAACACGCCTGGGAGCCCAAGGGCACCGCGCAGCTCATTGACGTCAATGGCGGTCTCGATGCCGACGGCGGCATCGCTGGTTACGATCTCGCCACGCGCTATCCGTCGAACGCCGCACCGACCCTGGCGCTGCTGCTGACGGGACGCATCTCGCCCGAGCCCGCCGTGCTCCAGATGGGCGACCGCACCGCGATCCCGCCTTACGACTATGACCACATGCGCGTCGTCGCCCACGACATGGCGCCGATCGTGCGCGCCTCCTGGTTCCGCGGCGTCTCGGCGCTGCCGAACACGTTTGCGCATGAATCCTATATCGACGAGGCCGCGACCGAGGCCGGTGTCGATCCCATCGAGTACCGCCTGCGCTATCTGAAGGACCAGCGCGCCGTCGATCTCGTCAACGCGGTGGCCGAGCGCGCGGGCTGGACGCCGCGGCCGGTGCGCGAGGAGAAGGACGGCGAGGTCGTGCACGGGCGCGGCTTTGCCTATGCGCTCTATGTCCACAGCAAATTTCCCGGCTATGGCGCCGCCTGGTCGGCCTGGGTCACCGACGTCGCCGTGAACAAGGCGACCGGTGATGTCAGCGTCACGCGCGTCGTTGCCGGGCAGGACTCCGGCCTGATGATCAATCCGGACGGCGTGCGCCACCAGATCCACGGCAACGTCATCCAGTCCACCAGCCGCGCGTTGATGGAAGAAGTGTCATTCGAACGCGGCGCGGTCGCAGCGCGCGAATGGGGCGCCTATCCGATCATCCCCTTCCCCGACGTGCCCAAAATCGACGTGCTGCTGTTGCCGCGACAGGACCAGCCGCCGCTCGGCGTGGGAGAGTCCGCCTCGGTGCCGAGCGCGGCGGCGATCGCGAACGCGATCTTCGATGCCACCGGCGTGCGCTTCCGCGAGCCGCCGTTCACGCCCGAGCGCATTCTGAAGGGGCTGCACGGCGAAACATCGCCTGTGCCGCAGGCCCTCCCCGCTCCTGCGACACCGCAGCCGTCGCGCATCTGGGAGAATCCCTTCGCCAAGCGCGTCGGCATCTTCGCAACGATCGCAGCGGTCTGCACCGCGGCGATCGGCATCGGCGCCGCGCTGCTGCCAGGACGCCCCATCGCGCCGATCGCGCGGCCCGATGCATCGGTCTATTCCGCCGCGACGATCGCGCGCGGCCAGCAACTCGCGGCACTCGGCAATTGCGCGGAGTGCCACACCACGATCGGGGGCGTGCCCAACGCCGGCGGCCGCGCGCTGGAAACGCCGTTCGGCACGATCTACAGCACCAACATCACACCCGACGTCGAGACCGGTATCGGCGCCTGGTCCTATCCGGCGTTCGAACGCGCGATGCGCGACGGGCTGCATCGCGATGGCCGGCAGCTCTATCCCGCCTTCCCCTATCCGCACTTTGCGAAGACTGGCGATGCCGACCTTCAGGCGCTCTATGCTTACCTGATGGCGCAGCCGGCAGTACATGCGAAGGCACCTGCGAACGCACTCGCCTTCCCCTTCAATTTTCGCCCGTTGCTTGCGGGATGGAACGCGCTGTTCCATCAGAGCAAAGAGTTCAAGCCCGATCCCGCCAAATCCGAGCAGTGGAATCGCGGCGCTTATCTCGTCGAGAGCCTCGGCCATTGCAGCGGCTGCCATTCGCCGCGCAACGCGCTCGGCGCGGAGCAACGCGAGGCCTATCTCGCGGGCGGATTTGCCGAAGGTTGGGAAGCGCCGGCGCTGACATCACTCTCACGCGCACCGATCCCATGGAGCGAGGACGAGCTGTTCGCCTATTTACGCACCGGCCATTCGCGCTATCACGGCGTGGCCGCCGGCCCGATGGCGCCTGTCGTCAGGGACCTGAAGGCCCTGCCCGACCCGGACATCCGCGCGATGGCGGTCTATCTCAACTCATTCAACGACACGGCCGCACCGACGCCGGATTCACTCGCCGCGAAGCTCGAAGCCGCGACCCAAGTCACCGTGGCCTCGTCCCCTGGCGCGCGGCTCTATCAGGGCGCCTGCGCCGTCTGCCACGAAGTCGGCGGCCTGCCGTTGTTCGGCAGCCGGCCCTCGCTCGCGCTCAACAGCAATCTGCACAGCGCGACCTCGGACAATCTCGTGCAGGTCGTCCTGCACGGCATCGCCGAGCCCGTCTCCAGCGACCTCGGCTACATGCCGGCGTTCAGGAACAGCATGAGCGATGCGCAGGTCGAAGAACTCGTCACCTTCCTGCGCAGTCAGTTCGCGCCGGACAAGCCGGCATGGACCGGCGTACGCGAGACGATCGCGCGGGTACGCACTTCAGCGCATTAGCCGTGCTTCTTCGCCTCCACCGGCGGCGTACCGTGGGTGTGGAAGGACTCGATCGTCTTCAGGCCCCACGCCTGGCCCTTCTTGCGCTCCTCCTCGGTCCACACGATCGGCTTCCAGTCGGGCGCGAGGATGAGGCGCGCGCCGGCATTGGCGACCTCGACGCGGTTGCCGCCAGGCTCGTAGACGTAGAGGAAGAAGGTCTGCTGGATCGCGTGCTTGTGCGGCCCGGTCTCGATGTGCACGCCGTTCTCCAGGAAGATGTCCGCGGCGCGAAGAATCTCCTCGCGGCTGTCGAGCGCGTAGGTGACGTGGTGGAAGCGGCCGGGCGTGCCGGAATGATCCAGCGAATAGGCGAAATCGTAGCTCTTGTTCGACATGGTCAGCCACATCGCGGCTTCCCGCCCGTCGTTGAGAACGATCTGCTCGGTGAGGCGGCAGCCAAGATAGTTCTCGAAGAACTCGCGGTTGGCCTTGATGTCGACGGCGAGGCAGTTGAGATGGTCGAGCCGGCGGACATTGACGCCGCGCGCGGGAAAGCGCTGCGCCTGGTTCTTCAGCGCGGGCTTCAGCTCCGGCGGCGCCTGATACCATTCGGTCTCGTAATAGAGCTCGACGATGTGCCCGTCAGGGTCGCGGCAGCGGAAGGTCGGCCCCTGCCCCATGTCGCCGTCGATCCAGCCGATGTCGAAGCCCGAGCCCTTCAGCGCGGCGACGCGGCGCTCCAGTGCCTGCTGGCTGCGCGCGCGCAGCGCCATGTGCTCCATGCCTGATGTCTTCGAGGCTGTAAGCTTGAGCGAATAGCGCTCGTAATCGTCCCAGCCGCGCAAATACACGGACTCGCCCTTCTGACCGCTCACGGTCATGCCCATGACGTCGACGAAGAATTTCAGGCTCTCGTCGGGCTTGGGCGTCAGCAGCTCCATGTGGCCGAGATGAGCAAGATCGAGGATCGGTTCGGGCTGCATGCTTTCCTCCAGGCGTGGCTGCGATTCGCCGGACCGGATCGCGCAATCGGACGCAAGGCTGCAAACGCGCTCAGGCGTCCGGGGGCGGCATCCAGGCCGCCGGTTCATTTGTACTAATGTACAAATGATTAGGTCCCGTCAACAAATCAAACACCCCCGCCCGATCGAACGCCGCACCATCCAAAATGACGACCTTCCACCCGAACGATGGAACCGACTGGTCGAATGGTAAAATCTTCCTTAAGTGCTTTCGGGCCCGCCAGCCCAGAAAAGCAGCATTTTCGGGCCGCCTTCGGCCAGAAGTATGCATTGGGGACAAACCTAGCATCCGAATTGTCGCGGATTTAACGAAGCGCCGGCGCCCGCCGTTTAACCGTTTGTGCAGCGACGGCCGCGCATAGTCCGGTGCAAACCCCTTGCTCTTGTCAGGTTCATTCATCGTGACATCCTTTGGACGCGTGATTTCGGTACGCGGGTCGCTCGCCCGGGTCGGCCTGCTGGCGGAAAGCCGGATGCCGGTCTCGGAAGTTCGGGCCACCGTCGGCCGTTTCGTCAGCATCCGCTGCGCCAGCTCGGTCATCGTCGCCATGATCACCGAGGTGTCCTGCGAGAACCTCTCGAGCCCCGACTACATCGCCATCGCGTCGGTCGACCTGCTCGGCGAAATTCTCAATGCCGCGGACAAGGCCAAGTTTCAGCGCGGCGTCACCAACTATCCGACCATCGGCGATGCGGTCGACCTGATCACCAGCCAGGAGCTGCGCACGATCTACGCGCCGACCGGCTCGGACCAGATCAATGTCGGCTTCCTCCAGCAGGACCGCTCGGTCGTCGCCTATGTCGACATCGAGGAAATGCTGTCCAAGCACTTCGCGGTGCTGGGATCGACCGGCGTCGGCAAATCGACCGGCGTGTCGCTGCTGCTCAACGAGATCCTGAAGGCGCGGCCGAACCTGCGCATCTTCCTGCTCGACGTCCACAACGAATATGGCCGCTGCTTCGGCGATCGCGCGCTGGTGCTCAACCCGCGGAACCTGAAGCTGCCGTTCTGGCTGTTCAACTTCGAAGAGATCGTCGACGTGCTGTTCGGCGGCCGCGCCGGCGTGCCCGAGGAGCTCGACATCCTCGCCGAGGTCATCCCGCTCGCCAAGGGCGTCTACACCCAGTACCAGAACGCCGATCGCATCGGTCTGAAGCGCATCGATCCCAAGCAGGTCGGCTACACCGTCGACACGCCGGTGCCGTACCGCCTCGTCGACCTGATGTCGCTGATCGACGAGCGCATGGGCAAGCTCGAGAACCGCTCCTCGCGCATCATCTATCACAAGCTGATCTCGCGCATCGAGGCCGTGCGCAACGACCCGCGCTACGCCTTCATGTTCGACAACGCCAATGTCGGCGGCGACACCATGGCCGAGGTGATCAGCCATCTGTTCCGCCTGCCGGCCAACGGCAAACCGATGACGGTGATGCAGCTCGCCGGCTTCCCGGCCGAAGTCATCGACTCCGTCGTGTCCGTTCTCTGCCGCATGGCCTTCGACTTCGGCCTGTGGAGCGACGGCGTCTCGCCGCTGCTGTTCGTCTGCGAAGAGGCGCATCGTTATGCCTCCGCCGACCGCAACATCGGCTTCGGGCCGACCCGCAAGGCGGTGTCGCGCATCGCCAAGGAAGGCCGCAAATACGGCGTCTATCTCGGCCTCATCACCCAGCGTCCCGCCGAGCTCGACGCCACCATCATTTCCCAGTGCAACACGCTGTTCACGATGCGTCTGGCCAACGAGCGCGACCAGGCATTGTTGCGCGCCGCGGTGTCGGACGCCGCCGCGAACCTCCTGTCCTTCGTGCCCTCGCTCGGCACCCGCGAGGTGCTGGCGTTCGGCGAAGGCGTCGCGCTGCCGACCCGTCTGCGTTTCAAGGAGGTGCCGCCGCACCAATTGCCGCGCGGTGAAGCCACCATCAGCAGCGTGCCGTCCGTCACCTCCGGCCACGACATGCATTTCGTCGGCGCCGTGCTCGAGCGCTGGCGCGGCGCCACCTCGCAGCGCGACGTGCCGAACGACCCCGTGTTCTCGCAGCCGCCTGCGAAGACGCTCACAACCGCCGAAGCCCCGATGCTGCAACCATCGATGGGTCTCGACCCAGACCGCTTCTCGCTGCTGAAGAAGCCGCTGCGGTAAAGACGGCGCGGCTGGGCGCACACACTGCTCCCATGCCCCCGGGGGGCTTATCCGGTAGGCCGCCGCTTGTCCGTCAACATCGCCGCCTCTGGAATTTCCCGAACAGCGGGCAGCCGCGAAAGACGGGCAATGCCCCGGATATCGCGGCTCAAGGCTGCGTCTAGCGGATAGCCCAAGGCCGCGTCTCGCGGATAGCCCAAGCCTTGTCCTTCGTGCTACCGTTGCCTTTGGAGCCGGTTTGAGGACGCGGGGCGCGAGATGTCCGTGGGCGGTGCCAATATTGCGGATCGTAACATCATAACGGTGCTCGCCGTCGACATGGTGGGTTCAACTCGCCACATCGCGGCTTGCGACCCCGATGAAGCTCAAGCGTTTTTGGACCAGTGGCTGGATCACATCCGCAATTCCGTGGAGCGTCTCGGGGGACAGATCGTCCACTATGCGGGAGACGGTGGCATTGCCATATTCGGCTGGCCAACCGCGTATGAGGATCATGCGGATCGCGCGTGCATCGCAGCCTGGGACATTCAGAGTCATAGCCGGTCGACCGGCCCCAAGGGAGATCCGGTCAATTTTCGCGTCGGACTTCACTCCGGCCTGGTCGGCTTACGCATAGGCGGCAAACATGCCATCGCCCGCTTCGACGTTGCCGGAGCGACCGTGCACGTTGCTGCCAAGCTCCAGCAGGAAGCGGCCGCAGGCGAGATCAGGGTTAGTGCCGAAACCGCAGAGCTGTGCCGATCGCCACTCGACCTTACGGCACACAAGACGACTTCGGGAATTGCCGATCGGGTCATCGAGGCCTACACGCTGAATGCCCGGCCGGACGACGTCGATCACAACGAAATCGCCAGCCGCTATCAAACGCCGATCGTGAATCGGGTCGACGAACTTGCAGCGCTTCGAGAACTGCTCCCGCGCCCGGGCGGCAAAAGCTGCTCCGTCGCCCTGCTAGGCGAACCAGGTATCGGCAAGAGCCGCCTTGCGACAGCCGTAATGACCGAGGCACTGACATCCGACGTGAGATGCTGCGTCTTTTATGGCGGCGTACAAAGACGTGCCACCGCATTCGCCGCCGCCCGCAGCTTGGTGGGCGACATGCTCGCTGCAAACAGCTCATCTTCGGATGAACATATTCGCGAGGCTCTCGCGGCACTGCACGTCGAGGCAGCCGATCGCAGAAAGCTCGAAGCTCTATTCATCGTTGGAAAAACGTCCGCTCGCCAACGATTGACCGACAATACGCAAACGCAAATTGCACACGCACTCGTCAATGCCTTCCTCGCATTGGCGCTCAATAGACCAACTCTCTTGCTGATCGAAGACCTCCAGTGGATCGATCCGGAAAGCCGCCATTTCCTGAAATTACTCGCGCGCGCAAGTACCCCGCAGCCGCTTTGCATATTGCTGACCGGACGTCCGGAATCATCAAACCAGTCCATGGAAATTGCGGACGAGCTCATTCATCTGCAACCGCTGTCGCGGGCCAACATGGAGGCTATGGGACGTCAATTGTGGCCGAAGTCTCGATCCCCGACCGTGTTTGCGAGAGCAATCGATCGCGCTGACGGCGTCCCCTTCGTATTGGAAGAGTTCTTGCGTTCGGCGGAGGCGACGAACGCAACGAGCGAACAATCGCTACCTCAGAGCGTCGAGTCCGTGATTCATGCGCGGCTGCAACGGCTGTCTCCGAAACTGAAGACATTCGCGCAGACGCTCAGCCTGCTGGGAGAGGAGGTAGAAATCCCATTGGCTACGACGGTGCTGGGCGTGGACGCAGGCGAGCTGCTGACTGCATTGTTCGAGCTCGCCCGATTTGCCTTTGTCCATCCGCTTGCGGGTAACTCCGTGCGTTTCCGGCATCAGATCATCGCCGAGGCCTGTGCAAACACGATACCGCGTGGCCGTCGTCTGGAGATCCACCAGGCCGCTGTCCAGGCGATCGTTCGGCGTTACCCGAATCTTGATGGACGTTACGAACAGCTGGCCTTTCATGCAGAGGAAGCCGGAGATGCTGATGCTGCACTTGGCTATCTCTGGGAGGCGGCCGTGGAAGCGCGCCGGAACGCCGCGGCCTCATCGCTCAGTTTGATATATGACCGGGCGCTCAAGCTCATCGAGCGTCTTGGGGAAGCCGCCGAAGAAAAATATGTCGACTTCGGTCGAATGAGCTTCGCTTCGATGCTGCAACTTGGCGAATTCAAAAAAGTAAATATGCATTTGCCGCGAACGTTGGAGCTGGCGCGGCGCCAAGGCAGGACTGCTCACGTGTGCAGCGTCCAGTCGCAACTCGGGATGGTCTACTGGTTTGAGGGCCGGTATGAAGAAGGACTGCAAATAACGAGCGATGGATTGAAAACGGCTCGAGCGCTGAAATCGACAGCACTGGTATTTTCAAATCAGACCATCATGGCAAATGTGCTGTACAGCATGGGCCACGTCGATCGCGCGATTGCGGCGATGGACGAACTGAATGAAATGCTCACGGGAGAACTCGAGACTGCCCGTCTCGGGACACCGGCCGGTCCGAAATGCACGGTTTTGGCATTCAGGAGCTGGTTCATGAATGCAACGGGTGAATATGCCGAGGCGCTCGGATTCGCATCGCGTGCATTGGAGATCGCAGTTCGTGAGCAGGATTCATATGGGCAAGTGCTCGCCCGCATTACGATGGGGCGAAATCTCCTCATGCTCCATCGAAATGACCAGGCTGTGGAATGCTTGTCGATTGCAAGGGAGATCGTCGAACGTAACGGCTACGATGCCAGCAAGGCCAACCTGACCGGAGCAATGGCGACAGCTCTGGCACGAACAGGCCAGGCACATCAGGCCGTCGACCTGATAGACGCCTGCATGGAGAGCGGCATGCATCTGCGGACAGGCCAGATCGAGCTCAGCCTTCTCTACGCGGGTTACGCCGAGGCTCTCGTTCGGGACGGGAAATCCGAACGCGGCCTGAGCGCCCTGGATGCTGCTCTTTCCATCGCCAGGACCGTCAGGAATCCGTGGCTGATTGTCGAATGTCTTGGCTTGAGGGCGCGACTGATCGCCGAGGCGAAGCCTGGTACCGCCCGCGTCGTCGAGGATCTCGCCGAGATGCACGCGATTTGCGATCAGTTTGGCATTGTTGCCTGGGACGGATCCCGGCTCGCGGTTTAGCAAGGCCGCTCGTGTCGCAACACACCAGCTCACGGGGGCCCGTGTCGCGGGCTCGCCGCGCTCAACGGACGTAGCATGCAATCCGGACCTCCGACTCAACGCAACGACCTTGACGGGACTTTGTCAAGAAGTACAATCTCGAACATCAGGCGGCTATTTCTGACAGCTCTCGTCGCTACCGGGCGAGCTGCATCGCCCGGCTGCGCGTATTTCACAGATTCTGGTTTCGAGAAAACAGGTGATTCAATTGTAGTTCATGGAGGGTCATGCGATGCGTCGTGTCGCTTTCCTCATTCGCGTTGCGCTGGTCGTCGCCGCAAGTTCGGGAATTGAGACCGCTCTCGCCGATCCAATATATGTCGACCAGGGCCAGAATTGGAAACCGGAAGACAGGGCTGACTACTACACGCGCGACCAAGGCTCCCGCTTAATCAACCTCACCTGGTTACGGGCATTGAAAACGAAGGACGGACAACCGTTCCTCTCGGATGGTCTGACCCGATACGGTTTTCTCCCAAATCCGGACAATAAGGCCAACCTCCCCGTCGGCCTCCACACCACGGGTCCCGCAGAGTCCCAGATGGTCGGGATAACATGCTCCGCATGTCACACGCGGCAGGTTGAAGTGGGAGGCAAGACGTACCGCATCGATGGCGGTCCGGCCTTTGTGGATTTCCAGGAGTTCCTGAGCGACCTGGACAAGGCGGTAGGAGATGTGACCGCCAGCGAACCGGCATTCGCTGAATTTGCTGCGGCCGTCTCCGAACCTGCTGCCGATGTTGCCAAACTGCGTCAGAGGGTCGATGCATGGCACCGGCGCTTTCATGCATTCGTGGCCGGTACATTGCCACCAGTTGGCTGGGGGCCTGGGCGGCTGGACGCCGTCGGGATCATCTTCAACCGTATATCCGGCACCGACATTGGGCCGCCGCCTGATTTGTTGATCAAGGAAAACATGAGGATTGCCGACGCTCCGGTGCGGTATCCTTTCCTGTGGAACTCACCGATGCAGAACCAAACCGATTGGGCCGGTTTTGTGTTGAATGGAAACCGCGTTTTCGCACTTGCCCGGAACACCGGGCAGGCTCTGGCGTTCGCCAACTTCGAACCAAAGCCTTCTTCCGGCTTATTCTTAGACTACTCCAACTCCATCAATTTCGATGGGCTGGAAAGACTCGAGAAATTGGTCTTGAAGATGGGGCCGCCAAAATGGCCACAGGAATGGGATCTCGACCAGAAACTGGCTGACGAAGGTCAAAAACTCTACCAAAGACACTGCAGTGACGGGTGTCATGAGAAGCAGGAGATACGCGTCCTGCGTGACTTGTTTGCTACAACGTGGGAGACGCCGCTCCAGAACGTCGGCACCGACACTCGTCAATTCGATGAGCTCGGTTGGAGAGTGAAGACTGGCGCGCTGAAGGGAGCAGGCACCCCGGGAGTCGCCAGGGATCTGGAGGAGGAGGATTACGCCGTCCACATGATGTTCAGCGCAGTCGCCGGTACGATTCTGAACTATAAGCTGTCTCGGGGGAGCGAGCTCGGTGCCGGTGACGGCTTTGGCTCCTTGCCACGCAACGGGCAAGTGGCGCCCGCCGCGCCCAAGTCTCCGCTAGCGTCGCCGGCTCCGGCACGGGCCTCCATCGCACCGGCCAGCGCGCAACCATCGAGACCGCCGGACAGCCTGACGATCGAGCCGTGGACGTTCTTCAAGCGCACCCTCAAGAGAGGTGAATATGAAGCTCGCGTGCTGGAGGGAATTTGGGCCGCGGCGCCTTACTTGCACAACGGCTCGGTGCCGACATTGGCGGAATTGCTCGTCCCGCCCGCGAAGCGCATGTCACAATTCAAAGTTGGCGCGAGATACGACACCAAAAATGTTGGTCTTGACGTCACACAAGAGGGGCCAACCCGTCCAGCCACCGATTGCGATCACCTCAATTCAGGCAACAGCCGATGCGGGCATGACTATGGCACGCGCTTGAGCGACGACGAAAAGAAGGCACTCCTCGAATATTTGAAGACTCTTTGAGAGCCTCGCCTCTGTCTGCGCCGGCCAAGATGTAGCCGCGCATGCGCTTTGCGCGAACGACTGCGATCGACTATGTTCCGCGTTTCCCCGAGAGCCCGATCCGGAACATCGTCATGACCCCTCCTCCCTCACAACGCTTCCCCGCTCCCGCCATCGACACGCTTCCCGACGACATCCGCACACGCCTCCTCGGCGTTCAGGAAAAGAGCGGTTTCGTGCCGAACGTGTTTCTGACGCTGGCCTACCGCCCCGACGAGTTCCGCGCATTCTTCGCCTATCACGACGCGCTGATGGAGAAGGACAGCGGCCTCACCAAGGCCGAACGCGAGATGATCGTGGTCGCGACCTCGGCGGCCAACCAGTGCCAGTATTGCGTGATTGCGCACGGCGCGATCCTGCGCATCCGCGCCAAGAACCCCGTGATCGCCGACCAGGTCGCGGTGAACTACCGCAAGGCCGACATCACGCCGCGGCAGAAGGCCATGCTCGATTTCGCGATGAAGGTCTCGGCGGATGCGCAACGCATCTCCGAGGAGGATTTTGCGGCGCTCGCGCCGCACGGCTTCAGCGACGACGACATCTGGGACATCGCCGCGATCTCCGCCTTCTTCGCACTGTCGAACCGGCTGGCGAATTTCACCGGCATGCGGCCGAACGAGGAGTTCTACCTCATGGGACGCCTGCCGAAGACATAACTGAAGCGGCGACGCGACCGCCGCGATCTTTTTGAAATGGGCGAGTTCCATTTTATGACCAGCGCCTGAACCAGATGATGTCAGGCGCCGTCAACGTCGCGCATTAGGTCCTTGTCGGAGCGTGAACTTTTCGAACAGCGATGGCATCGCTCGTTCGGATAAGATGTCAACGATCACGCACCGGCATCCTCGCGGTGTAATCTCTGCGACGTACACGCGTCACATCCGCGTCGTCGGCTTCGCTCGATAATCGCTCCCCGTTCCGGACTACATCAGCGCGAAAAACTGCGCAGCGAGCTTGGGGGCATCGACATGAACAAGAAGATTCTTCTCTCCCTGATATCGGCAATGTCGCTCGCCACGTCGCTGGCCGGCGTGGCGCTTCTAGCCCGCGCCGACAACGACGATCGCGACCGCGGTTTCGGCAACTCCGGGGATCACGACCGCAATGGCGGCCATCATGGCCGCAAGTCGAAGGTCGTGCTGATCTCGCTCGACGGCGCCAAGCCCAATTTCATTCAGCAATTCATCGAGGAAGGCGTGTTGCCGCGTGACGGCGGCCTCGCGCGGCTGAGCCGCCGCGGCGCAGTGGCGCTGCAAAACGTGACCGCGTCGCCGTCGCTCACGGCCGTGTCGCACATCGAGATCGCCACCGGCTCGAACGCCGTCCACAACGACATCCCGTCGAACACCTTCGAGGCGATCGTCGCGCCGATCACATCGAGCATCAGCGGCTTCGCAGCCCCGATCGGCGGCTATCAGGAGAGCCCGCTCGGACCCTCGCCGCACCCGACTGCCGTGCCGTTGTGGGTGCAGCTTCGCCAGCAAGGCAAGAAGGTGGCCACAGCGACGTGGCCGGGCGGCGACGGCGCCGACATCTCCATCAACGGCACCGTGGTGCAGCCGGCTCAGCCGACCCGCATGACCAACTACACGGTGCCGTTTGGCGCGTTCGGCGGCCTTTCCGCCCAGGGCTTCGCGCTGACCCGGTCCGACTTCGCGTCCGATCCGGCCATCATCGCAGCGCTCCAGGCAAGCGGCCATTTCTCGTTCAGCCCGGTGCTGGTGACGACAACCCCAATCGAGACGTTCTCGTGCTCCTCGGCGCAGACCTCGACCTGCTCCAGCAATGCCGCAGCGTTCGACGTCAAATACGCGATCCGCGCAGCGGCGATCGACACCACCAACGACAACAAGGTGAACTATGACACCCTGGTGTTCTTCGACGCGTCGCAAGGCATCAAGCCGGGACCGTTCCACGCGCCGTCGACGGGACCCGCCTATGCCAGGTTCGGCGGCGAGAACGCACCGTTCTTCTTCGAAGGCAGCGGCGCCAAGGTCGGCGCCGCCTATTTCGTCTCGCAGCTTTCGCCCGACCTCTCGGTCGTGCGCTTCGCCCGCTATGGCGGCAACTTCATCCCGCGCAACACACCGGTGCTGGCCGACGTCGACGACATCAACAACAACATCGGCTTCTGGCGTCCACAGGCGGATTTCCGCATTCCGGAGCGCCTGAGCCCCGGCTTCACTGGTTTCCCCGACGTCGAGATCGAGGCGATGTTCGAGGACATGGTCAAGACCTTCGTGCGCTACCAGGCCGACATCGCCGAGCGCGCGATCCAGAACCATCCCGACGCCGATCTCGTCATGGTCTATATCGAGCAGCCCGACGGCTCCGAGCACCAATTCCTGCTCACCGATCGCCGCCAGGGCACCAGCCCGAAGGACCCGAACTCGATCGGCGCCAATCAGGATCCGGACAAGGTCGCGCGCTACGCATCGTATATCCGCTTCGCCTATCAGACCGCCGACAAGGCGGTGAAGCAGATCGCCGATGCGGCAGGCTCCGACAGCAACGTCATCGTGGTGTCCGATCACGGCTTCGCGCCGTTCCACACCTCGGTCAGCATGACCAATGTCCTGAAGAACGCCGGCATCGACACCGGCAAGCTGGCGATCCGCACCTCGGGTCCGGCGGTCAACATCTACGTCAACCTCCAGAACCGCGAATCCGGCGGCACCGTCGATCCCGCCACCTACAAGGCGCTGGTCGCGCAGATCACCGACGTGGTGAAAAACGCGGTCGATCCGAACCCGAAGTTCAACTTCTCGCTCGATAGCGGGCGTCTCTTCACCGTGGTCGAGACCCGGCCCGTGCAATGCAACGCCGGGACAGGATTGTGCACCAGCAAGACCATCGGCCAGGATTTCGGCGACGTGTTCGCGCTGATGGCGCCGGGCTACAATTTCGACGGCATCCAGAGCCCCGGCGTCGCCCGCCTCGGCGATGCTCCGTTCAACGCGACGACGACCACGCTATCGATGCCGAACTTCTACGGAGCCCATGGCCACGATCCCGAACTGCCGGTGATGAGCGCGACCTTCATCGCCGCCGGACCCGACATCCGGAAGACGACGATCCGGCGCATGCGCAATCTCGACGTGGCGCCGACCATCATGCAGATCCTCGGCGTCAGGCCGCACCAAGTCGACGGCGAGGTGCTGCGCGAGATCCTGCGCTGAAGCAGGCCGCATCGCCTGCGAACCGAGCCGATGGGCGCCGCGCGGCACTCATCGGCATTTTTCTTGATGCGGTATGCTCACGTCTTCCGCCGCAGGCTCCAGAGCGTTCCAGCGCCGAGGACGGCGGTCACGAGCAGGATGGCGACGAAGGTCTGGATGATGGTGAAGTTGAGCGCATCGCGCGCGACGAACAGCGCGGTGATGGCGCCGGCCGCGAGAAAGAAAATGCGAAAAATCAAGCTCATGGCGACGCCTCCAGGTTGGCATGACCTGGAGCCCGCGCCCTGGACATCGCGGCGCAGCACGCCGTAGGCGATCATGCGAGGCGAACTTTAGCGGTCCGCCGTCGCGCAGATTTGCGGCAGATCAAGCCTGCCCCGAAGCGTTATGCCGCTACTGCTTCGCCATCAATTCGAGTGCGGGCGCAAAGCGCTCGGCAAACGTCAACGACTTGGCGTGGTGGACCGCGGCGAACGACGCCGAGATTCCCGCTGAAGCAACCGCGAGCAAGGCAATTACCAGAACCAGACGGCGCATGTTCGCCTCCTGTGTGAGCTCGACGACCCCAAAGTGGGGCCGCTCTGTTTCAGGACGGCTTCATCGCTCCGGAAAATGATTTCGCTCAAGCGGCTGTGATGAGGTCCGGCTTATCGGGCCTGCGTGCCATAACCAACTGACAAGTATCGCTGTTGTCTTGCAGTGAGCGCGAGCTTGGTCGGGAATTTTGCGCCCGCCACCACGATCGTGAACTGCATGAGCGCCGCGACAAGCGGCACCTGCTCAACACGGAGATATCGAGGACTATTCAAATGAACGTCGTCATCCGGAAGCTCAATGGTCTGTGGCACCTTGTCGTCGGGTCGTGCCAGATCCGAACGCCGTTCCTGGACACCCAGGACCGCGCGCTGGTCGTGACTTACGCCCGGCGCGTCTACCCCGGCGCCAAGATTTTTCAGCGCGATTGATGCGGGTGCTCCACACCTAATCATCCTCCGCCGGCCCGCACCATCCGGGCAGATAGATCGCGTCCTTGCTCTTGGCCGAGAACAGCGCCTTCTCGAGTGCCTTGTCGAAATTGGCATCGACCGCCTTGCGCGACAGCTTTCGGCGCAGAAAATCAGCCCACAGGAATTCGGAGAACGGCGTGGTGTCCTTGGCGAAGCCGCCCATGCGGCGGAGTTCGCCGGCAAGACTGCGGAAGGGATCGTCCTTGAGATCGGCCACCGATTTCGGCAGATCGCGGAACGGCCGCCGCTCGCCCTTGGCGTCGTAGGGATAGACCCAGCGCTTGTTGTCCATCACGCCCCAGAACGCCTCGCGCTCGACCATGCGGAGGTCGCCGACCACGGTCACCAGCACTTCCTTGATGCCCTCGTCATGCAGCGCGCGGCCGAGATGATGATGGTCGATCACGTAGTAGCGCAGGTCGGGTCCGTACACGACCGGGATCATGTGGGTGCCGAGCAGCTCGGATTGCTTTTTCTTGCCGTGCTCGCGCCATCGCTTGCGCTTCTCCTTGACCTCGCGCATGCCGACCGTCATCTGCGTCGGGCGGAGCGACAGGATCGGCACCGGATGAACTCTCGGCTCGCGCGCGTTGGTGGTGGTCATGGTCGAGGGGCCCTCACATGGTTGCAACCGGTGGTCCGGTTCCCCCGATTATGCCATGGGCCCTGCGGCGGCAAAATGCGTTCGACCCGGACGCGGAGATCACAAGCCGATGTTCACGCGCGCCTGCGGTCGAAGCTCTAGGGTGTTATTGCAACGCAACCCGCGTTCCTGACATCGACCTGACGGCCGGCGCCGCGTTCATTGGCGAGCAGCCGGGGAAACGTGCCATGAAAGATAGTGCGGAAGCGCAATGCACGTGCGCGTTGAGAATATTTTCTGCAACGCATTCACCACGTATGCTATCTAAAAATCGCTGCTTCGGAGTGATCCCCGCACCATGAAAACTCAGCGGCCCATCAGCTCGGATGACGAGCACCGGGTGCTCCAGTTCAGGCCGCGCACCGCGCCTCCCCCGGCGGCCCACCGGGGCAGCGGCACCGTGCAGCCGCTCCGCGTTGCGCCCGAGCCGCTCGACCTGTCGCGCTACGAGCAGCCCCGCCGGGAACCGGACAATTTCCGCCACCGCATGCTCGCCAATATCGCGGCGCTCGCCTTTACGATCGCGCTGACCGCCATCGGGATCTGGCTCGCGGTGAGCATCGCCGACCTGCGCCGCACCCAGGACTGCGTGCTGATGGGTCGCCGCGACTGCGCCAGGATCACGACGCCCCATATCTAGGCACGCCGCCCGGCTGAAAGCCCCGCCCACGGCATCCCCAGCCCCTGTCGCCGGGGCCGTCCGGCTCCATTGAACTCAGGGCGGCGCTCCGATATACGGGCTTTCGACCCGGCCAGAGGGGGGTTTGAGGGCGTCATCGGGGCGCGATGCCCACCCACCACGCCACTCTGGAAAATCAGACAAATATCCGCAATATATCAAAGGCTTAGTGATGTCCTCCACATTCGATCAGGTCGCTACGATCATCGCTGAAACCTGCGACATCCCGCGCGACACGATCACGCCGGATAGCCACGCCATCGATGACCTCGGCATCGACAGCCTCGATTTCCTGGACATCGCGTTCGCGATCGACAAGCAGTTCGGTATCAAGCTGCCGCTGGAAAAGTGGACCCAGGAGGTCAACGACGGCAAGGCGACGACGGAACAGTACTTCGTGCTGAAGAATCTGTGCGCCCGCATCGACGAACTGGTTGCGGCCAAGGGCGCGAGCGCCTAAGCGCGCGGTCATGCAACTCGAATACTTCCACATGATCGATCGCGTCGTCGACCTCAACGTCGACGCGAAGACGATTGTCGTCGAGGCCCAGGTCCCGAAGGAAAGCACCATCTTCGAGGGGCACTTCCCGGGCTATCCCCTGATGCCCGGCGTGCTCCTGATCGAATCGATGGCGCAGGCCTCGGGCTGGCTTCAGCTCGGCGTGCTCAAATTCGAGCGCATGCCGATCCTGGCCGCCGTGAAGGAGGCCAAGGTCCGCGGCTCGGTCTTCCCCGGCGATCTCATGAGCATCGAGGCGACCCTGTCGCATCAGGGCTCGGGCTACGCGGTGACCGAGGCCAAGATCAAGGTCGGCGGCAAGCTGCGCGCGAATTCGACGCTCACCTTCACGCAAATCCCCTTCCCCAATGCGGATATGCGCGGCTTCATGGACGCGGTCGCAAAGCGCGTCGGCTTTCCGCAACAGGCCGTATCGCCATGACTGAGACTGCTTCGAAGCCCGGCCAGACGGAAGTGTGGATCACCGGCATCGGCCTTGCCACTTCGCTCGGCGAAGGCCTGGACGCCAACTGGGCCGCGCTTCAGGAGAAGCGCATCAATGTCGACGAGAAGGGCTTTGCGCCCTACATCGTGCATCCCCTGATGCCTGTTTCCTTCGACAGCCAGATCCCGAAGAAGGGCGACCAGCGCCAGATGGAAGCCTGGCAGCGCATCGGCACCTATGCCGCGGGCCTCGCGCTGGATTCGGCCGGGATCAAGGGCAACAAGGACATCCTGTCGAAGATCGACATGGTGGTGGCCGCCGGCGGCGGCGAGCGCGACCTCAACGTCGATACCGGCGTGCTCACGGCCGAGGCCAAGGGCGCCAATGCGCCGGGCTTCCTCAACGAACGGCTGATGAGCGATCTCAGGCCGACGCTGTTCCTGGCGCAGCTCTCGAACCTGCTCGCCGGCAACATCGCCATCGTGCACGGTCTCGGCGGCACCTCGCGCACCTTCATGGGCGAAGAGGTCGCGGGCGCCGATGCGGCGCGCATCGCGCTGGCACGCATCGCCTCGGGCGAGAGCGACATTGCCCTGATCGGCGGCTCGCACAATGGCGAGCGCAAGGACCTGATGGTCCTCTACGAATTCGGCGACTTCAACCTGAAGGACAAGTTCGCTCCCGTCTGGGCCCGCAAGGACCACGCCGGCTTCGCGCTGGGATCTGCCGGCGCTTTCCTGGTGCTGGAATCCAAGGCGCATGCGGAGGCGCGCGGCGCAAAGCCGTACGCAAAGCTGTCGAGCGTCGTTGCCGACCTCGCCCGGCGCAAGCAGCCCGGTGACATGGCCGCGACGCTGGAGAAGCTCTGGGCCAAGCTGCCCAAGCGCGAGGGCAAGGGCGCGATCATCTCGGGCGCGACCGGCGCGGAGCCCGCGACGTCAGAGGAGCGCGGCTTCCTGCAGGGCCATGCCGACTTCCCGGTCCGCTCGACCGGCACGATGTTCGGCCACACCATGGAAACGCAATTCCCGCTCGGCATCGCGCTCGCGGCGCTCTCGATCTCGCGCGGTGCACTGTTCCCGCCGAACGATTCGACCGGAACCGAGATTGAAATGCAGGGGGCACCCACCCAGATTGTGGTGGTGGGAGCCGGACACTGGCGCGGCGAAGGCATGGCGCTGGTCGAGGCCGTGAGCTGAAGCGCAGTCGCGCTTGAGCCGGATGATGCTGTAGCGCTATCGGGGGATCGACATGACTGCACCACGCGACAAATTCGGGCGTCCCGTCGTCGTCGTCACCGGCATGGGCATCATGACCTCGCTCGGTAGCAGCAAGGCCGACAATTGGGCGAAGCTCGTCGCCGGCGAATCCGGCATCCGCACCATCACGCGCTTTCCGGTCGACGGCCTGAAGACGACGATGGCCGGCACGGTCGATTTCGTCAGCGTCGATCCGTTCTCCTCCACCGGCCTGTCCGAGCGGATGGCCGAGCTGGTGACGGAGGAAGCGCTCGAGCAGGCCGGCATCGGCGCCAAGGCGGATTTCCCCGGCCCGCTCTTCCTTGCGGTTGCACCGGTCGAAGTCGAGTGGCCGCAGCGCCGCGAGCTCGGCCGCGCCGTCGGCGCGCAGGATTTCACCTATGACGATCTGCTGCGCATCTCCGGCGGCGGCAAGTACAGCGCCTATCATCACCGCTTCATGTTCGGCTCGGTCGCTGCACACCTCGCCGAGACCTTCGGCACCAAGGGCTCGCCGATCTCGCTGTCGACGGCCTGCGCCTCGGGCGCGACCTCGATCCAGCTCGGCGTCGAGGCGATCCGCCGTGGCGAGACCGATGCCGCGCTGTGCGTCGCGACCGACGGCACCGTGAATCCAGAAGCGCTGGTGCGCTTCTCGCTGCTGTCGGCGCTGTCGACCCAGAACGATCCGCCGCAGGCGGCTTCCCGCCCCTTCTCCAAGAACCGCGACGGCTTTGTCATGGCCGAAGGCGCCGGCGCGCTCGTGCTCGAAAGCTATGAAGCGGCGACCGCGCGCGGCGCGAAAATCCTCGGCGTGATCGCCGGCTGCGGCGAGCTCACCGATTCCTTCCACCGCACCCGCTCCTCGCCCGACGGCAAGCCGATCATCGGCTGCATGAACAAGACGCTGGCCGATGCGGGCATGACGCCGGACCAGATCGACCACATCAACGCGCACGGCACCGCGACGCCCGAAAACGACAAGATGGAGTTCAACACGACGTCGGCCGTGTTCGGCGAACTCGCGCAGAAGATCCCGGTGACCTCCAACAAGTCGATGGTCGGCCACACCATCTCGGCCGCAGGCGCGGTCGAGGCGATCTTCTCCCTGCTCACGCTCGAGCATCAGCGCATCCCGCCGACGATCAACTACGACAATCCGGATCCCACGATCCTGTTCGACGTCGTCGGCAACAAGGCGCGGGACGCCCGCGTCACCGCGGTGATGTCGAACTCGTTCGGCTTCGGCGGCCAGAACGCCTCGCTGATCCTGACCCGCGAACCGGCCTGACCGGACGCATGGCGCTGATTTCTCTCGGCACGAAGATCCGCGCCCGCAATGCAGCCAAATCGATCGGCGGCGGCCTTATCGGCGCCGCCACCGTCGGCATGTTGCGCACCACGCGCCATTTCGATCCGGCCAAGACCTCGGATTTTTTCGCGCGCGTCGTCAAGCTGATCGGGCCGCGCCTGCGCGAGCACCGCATCGGCCGCGCCAACCTCGCCGCCGCCTTTCCCGAGAAGTCGCCGGAAGAGATCGAACGGATCCTGATGGGCGTGTGGGACAATCTCGGCCGCGTCGGCGCCGAATTCGCCCATATGGACCATGTCTGGGATTACGACCGCGAGCATCCGGAGAAGAGCAAGATCGAACTGCCCCAGCGCAGCGTCGAGCTGTTCGACCAGATCCGCGACGACGGCAAGCCGGCGCTGATCTTCGCCTCGCATCTGGCCAACTGGGAATTGCCGGCGCTCGCCGCTGTCGCGCACGGGCTCGACGCCGCAATCCTCTACCGCCGGCCGAACATCGCCTCTGCCGACCGCATCATCCAGGAGATGCGCCAGGTCAACATGGGCACGCTGATCCCTGCCGGCCGCGACGCTCCGCTGCGGCTCGCGCAGGCGCTGAAGGACGGCAAGCACGTCGCCATGCTGATCGACCAGTATCTGACCGGCGGCGTCGAGGTCACCTTCTTCGGCCGCAAGACCCGCGCCAATCCGATGCTGGCCCGCCTGCTCCGCCAGGTCGACTGCCCGATCCACGGCGTCCGCGTCATCCGCAAGCCCGGCAACCGCTTCGCCGCCGAGCTCACCGAAGAGATTCAGCCGGTGCGCGATGCCGACGGCAAGATCGACATCCAGGGCACCACGCAGGCGATCACGAGCGTGGTGGAGGGCTGGGTGCGCGAGCATCCCGAGCAGTGGCTCTGGCTGCATCGCAGGTGGCGGTAGCCGCCTTCACTGCTCCGGCAGACCTGCATCCACCATGGACTGGACGACGCGAGCGGACGCCTCGAGAAACGCCGGACTCGTATTCCCCTTCGGCGGCGAGACGTTGAGCCTGGTCGTGCCGGGCCGCAGCCTCAGACCCTCCTCGATCGCCGCCGTGGCCTCCTCCTTCCGGCCTGCCCTATAAAGGGCCGCCGCAAGCAGCATGTGCGAGCGGCCGGACGCCGACGTGATCGCGATCGAACGCTGCAACCAGGGCAACGCTTCCTCGCCCTGCCCCTTCAAGAGCGTCGCCCAGCCCGCGCCAAGCAGCCAGGTCCAGCGGGAGGACGGCGGCGTGTCGTAGCGATCGGCCTGGCGGAACGTCGCGATCGCGTCGTCGAAGCGGCCGAGATGGATCTGCCCGAGGCCGATCAGATAGAGCGCAGGTCCGTTCCACGGATCGAAGCTCAGCGCCTTGGCGCAGGTGACGAGACTTTCGACGAAATGATTGGTCGCGCTGAGGAAGCGGCAATAGGCTTCGAGCACCGGGATCGAATTCGGCTTCGACCGCAATGCCTGCTGGAGCGTCGCGTTGGCGTTGGCCTCGACCGCGACAGCCTCATCGGGGCTGAACCAGGCCATCTGGATGCCGCGCAGTTGCAGCGAAGACAGCGCAACGGCGATGTCGAGATTGTCGGGCTCGTCAGCGAGCGCCTTTTGCAGCATGCTCTGTGCCATGCCGAAGCGCTCGCGCGTGGTCTGGTTGATCGACGCGATGGCCTGCTCGATCGCGACTTTGTCGCCTCCGGCCGACGCCCCGCGCGCGCGTGCGGACGGCGCGTTCGACTCCAGCACGTCGTTGAGGCGCCGCGCCAGCACATGACCGACCCCGGCGACGAGACGCGACTGTTGCAGCTGCGCATCCGCTTCGTGCGCGTTGACAGATGCGGCGACGACCGACTGAACCTCGCCGGTGCCCGCCTTGATGATGCGCGCGCGCAGCGTCCAGGACTGATCGGTTTGCTGCAACTCGCCGCGAACTTCGTAGTCCGGTGACGTCACGGACGCACTGGCCTTGTCGGCCCCCGCCACCGCCGACGGGCGCGGCGCCACGACGCTGATGTTCTGGATCTTCGCAAAACCGTCCGTGAGACGGCCGGTGACCTCCGCCGCCATCATCGCGCCGCGCGGGTCGTTGCTGGCGTCAACGATCGGCATCACGGCGAGACGCGGCGGCGCCCGCCTGGACAGCAGCTCCGGCTTCCACACCGGCACGGCCGCCGCAATTGCGAGGATGATGGCGCAGAGCCCCGTCGCGGCAACGACCGCAGCACGCCGGGGGAATCCCAGGATGAAACGTTCCGGCGCCGCAGTTGCGGCCGCAGCCTCGGCCGGCAGCACTGGGGCGCTTTGCACCAGCCCGGCCAAGGGAAGCTGCTCGACCTCGGCGGGGATGGAAACCGGTTCGGCCAGAACCTCCGCCGTCAGCGAATAGCCGCCGCCCGAGGCGAGCTTGATGAGCTGCCGCCGTTCGTCGCCAAGCGCGGTGCGAAGCTCCCGGATGCATTGAAACAGGCTGTCCTCGCCGACATGGACGTTCGGCCAGACCGCCTCCATCAGCTTCTGCTTGGTCAGGACCCGGCCGCCGCTGGTCGCGAACACGCGCAGCATCTCGAAGGTCTTGGGCCGGAGCTTGATCGCAACGCCATCGGCCCCACGCAGCTCTGCGCGCTGCTGATCCAGCTCGAAACCGGCGAAGCGAAGCAACTTGTCCCCCAAAACGTCTCTCCCGGCCGCTCATATAGGTGAAGTTTGTCGAGATTGACCGAAAAGCGGGCCTGAAACGGAAATATCAGAAATCTTCAGAAAGCTCCTGCCCCCTTATCAGGACGCCAGCCCGGACCCAATGCGATGAATCGGGACGCGGACTCGCGACCGCGCGGACTGGGGGAAATGGTGAGGACGGGGAAAGATTGTTTCGGGGCGACCCGCCACCTGCGGGCCGCGCTGCTGTCGTCGTCGGCACTGGCCTTGGCCTGGACCCTGCCGGCCGGCTCCGCCCGCGCGCAGGATGCGACATGGCTCGCCTCACCGGCGTCGAATATCTACAACACCGGCAGCAACTGGAGCACCGGCTCGGTGCCGACAGGCACTGCGTATTTCGGCACATCGAGCCAGACGAACCTGACGTTGGCGACCGCCGTCTCCGTCGGCAAGTGGTATTTCAACGTAGGTGCTTCGTCCTATACCTTCAACATCCCCAACGGGAGTGGGCTAAGCTTCACCGACGGCGGCATGGCCCTCTGGGGAGGCAGCTCCACCATCAATAACAGCGGCGGCTTGAATTTCTATAACTCCAGCTCCAGCGGCGGCACCATCAATAACGACGGTTTCCTGACTTTCAGAGATATGAGCGCGGCGGGCCATGGCACCATCACCAACAACTACATCCTGTCGTTCGTCGGCAACAGTTTCAGCGGCGGCACGACCATCATCAACAACCACGCCATGGCGTACCAGGAGACCAGCTTTGCCGGCTACGGCACCTCCCTCACCAACAATTCCTATCTGGAATTCCGCAACACGGCCCGCGCCGGCAACGGATCCTCCATCACCAACAGCGCGGGCGCCGACCTGTACTTCAAAGCCAGCAGTCGGGCCGACGGAGGTTCCACCATCGCCAACTCCGGCAACCTGTACTTCTCCGAGGGCAGCACTGCCGGCAATGCATCCATAACCAATAACAGCCAGCTGTACTTCAGCGACGCCAGCAAGGCCGGAAGCGCCACCATCACCAACAGCGCCGGCGCTGTCGTGAATTTCAGCAACACCAGTACGGCCGATAACGCCGCTATCACCAACGACGGCATCATCGATTTCTCGCCAAGCGCTGGCGTGAACAACGACCACAAGCTCAGCGCCGGCTCGATTGCCGGTGCTGGCCAGTATTTCCTCGGCTCCAACGAGTTGACCGTCGGCTCCAACAACCTGTCGACCACGGTCACCGGCGTGATCGCAGATGGCGGTTCTGCCGGCGGCACCGGCGGCTCGCTGGTCAAGGTCGGGACCGGCGTGCTGGCACTGGCAGGAACCAACACCTATACCGGCGGCACGACGATCAACGGCGGCACACTGAGCGTCAGCGGCGACGCCAATCTCGGCGATGCAGCCGGCGCGCTGACCTTCAACGGCGGCACGTTGCAGATCACTGGAACGTCTTTCCATTCGACCGCGCGCGCCATCAATTGGGGCGCGGGGGGCGGCGGCTTCGACATCGCCGATTCCGCCAACACGTTCACGGTGAGCCAGTCGCTCGGCGGCGCCGGCGGCCTCACCAAGCTGGGCGCTGGAACGCTGGTGCTGTCAGGCACCAACACCTATGGCGGCGGCACCACGATCGCGGCCGGCACTTTGCAGATCGGCAATGGCGGGACGACCGGCTGGATCGTCGGCAATGTCGTCAACGACAGCGTGCTCGCCTTCAACCGCAGCGACACGATCACCTTCGCCGGCGAGATTTCCGGCAGCGGCGCCGTGCAGAAACTCGGCTCGAACACCGCGATCCTGACCGGAAACAACAGCTACACGGGCACCACCACGGTCGCGGCCGGCACCTTGCAGATCGGCAATGGCGGGACGACCGGCTCGATCGCCGGCAATGTCGTCAACGACGGCGTTCTCACCATCGACCGCAGTGACGCGGTCACCCTGCCCGGCGATATTTCCGGCAGCGGTTCCTTGCGGCAGGTCGGTTCGGGCACCACGATCCTGACCGGCAGCAACAGCTACACGGGCGGCACCACGATCGCGGCCGGCACCTTGCAGATCGGCAATGGCGGGACGACCGGCTCGATCGTCGGCGATGTCGCCAACGACGGCGTGCTCGCCTTCAACCGCAGCAACACGCTCACCCTGGCCGTCAATATTTCCGGCAGCGGTTCCGTGCAGCAGGTCGGTTCGGGTACCACGATCCTGACCGGCACGAACACCTATAGCGGCGATACGATCGTCTCCGGCGGCCGGCTGCAGTTCGGCGACGGCAGCGCAAGCGGCAGCACCAATCTGGCCGGCAACATCAACGTTACAGGCGGAACGCTGGCGATCCAGGCGCCGGCGCCCCTGAACGTCGCGCAGACGGTGACGTTCGGCAACAACACCGCACTCTCCATCGTCGCGGGAACGAACAGCCCCGCGCTGTCCGCCGACGGCGTCGCGATCGGCAACGGCGTTGCCTTCAACGTCAGCGGCATCACCGATGCGAGCCAGCTCGACAAGGTGCTGATCGACACGCGATCGGGCATCAGCGGCGACTTCGCCAACGTCACCATCGGCGGTTTCAGCGGCACGGTGGATTACCTCACGATGTCCGTCCACAAGTCGGCCGACAGCCTGCAATACCTCGCCAGCTATGGTCTGAGCTGGACGGCAGGCAACTCCCTCGCGCACGGCACCTTCACGCTGACCAACGCCAACGACAGTTTCACGGTGGGGGCAGCACTGACGGATCAGGCGGCGAACCCCGCGACAGGCTGGGACGGCAAATCGCTCACCAAGGCTGGCGCCGGCACGCTCATCCTGACCGGACAGAACACCTATAGCGGCGGCACGACGGTGTCGGGCGGCACGCTCCAGATCGGCAGTGGTGGTGCGACCGGCTCTATTGTGGGTACAGTCACCGTCAACAGTGGGGCCACCTTCGAGGTCGTCAATGCCGACACGAGCGGCATCACCAACCTCGCGAACGGCGGGCTCACAAACTTTCGCAACAGCTCCAACGCCGGCAACGCCAACGTCGCCAATACCGGCCAGTTGAATTTCCATGACACGAGCACCGGCGGCACCGCCACCATCACCAACGACGGCAACCTGACGTTCAATAATTCGAGCAACGCAGGCAGCGCCGCGATCACCAACAACTCCAATCTCTATTTCTGGCACAGCGCATCGGCCGGCAGCGCTCTGATCGACAATCTGGGTACGACAAACTTCAACGACACCAGTTCGGCCGGCACCGCGACGATCAACAACACTTCCGGGGCCACCCTGGCCTTCAATGGTTCAAGCACAGCCAGCGGCGCCAACATATCCAACCGCGCCAATCTGAACTTCAACAATTCGGCCTCGGCCGGCAGTGCGGCCATCACCAATGCAGGCACGCTCGAATTCAAGGACGTCGCCACGGCAGCCAATGCTCAGATCACCACGACTGGCCTGACGAATTTCAGAAACACCAGCTCGGCCGGCAACGCAACACTCACCGTCAACGGCAGTTACTATAGCTACGTCAACTTCTACGACACGAGCACGGCCGGCAGCGCCACGATCAACGTCGACATCGCTAACCTCTATTTCCGGGATACGAGCACGGCCGGCAGCGCCACCATTGTCAATAACGGCGGCCTCATCACCTGGAACAGCGCTACGCTCGGCAACGCCACCATCACCAATAACCAGGGCCTCTTTCTGGAAGACAGCAGCTCGGCCGGCAACGCGACGATCACCAATAACGACCGGATCTACTTCTATTACAGTTCGACGGCTGGAACCGCCACGATCGCCAACAATCACAGCCTGAATTTCTGGGGCGACTCCAGCGCCGGTAGCGCACGCATCACCAACGCCGCCGCGGGCACGCTCGAGATCGTCAACAGCAGCACACTGGCCAACGCTACGGTCATCAATAGCGGTCAGATGAGTTTCTGGGGCGGCAATTTCGGCGACGTCCCCACGGCCGGTAACGCGACCATCACCAACAATGCCAGCGGCACGATCGAATTCCGCAACAGCGGCACCGCCGGCAGTGCGACCATCACGAACAACGGTCAGATGCGGTTTACCAGTGCCTCCACGGCCGGAAGCGCCACCATCATCAACAACAGCCAGCTAAGCTTCGATACCAATACCACGGCTGGCAGTGCCGCCATCGTCAACAGCGGCAACGTGCTGTTCGACGGAAACTCGACGCCCGGCAATGCGCAGCTCGTCAACGCCGCGCCCGGCGCGGTCTTCGATCTCTCGATGACAACAGGCCCGAACGGCGACAACAGGCTCACCGCCGGCTCGCTCGCCGGCAGCGGGACCTTCCAGCTCGGCGGCAAGGAGCTGACAGTCGGCAGCAACAATCTGTCGACCACCGTCACCGGCGTGCTCACCGACGGCGGATCCGGCGGTTACACCGGTGCCTCGCTAGTAAAGGTCGGCACCGGCAGGCTGACCCTGTCGGGCGTCAACACCTATACCGGCGCAACGACGGTCGACGGCGGTACGCTGGCGGTGAACGGCGATATCACGGCATCGAGCGGCGTGACCGTGAACGCGGGCGGTTTTCTCGGCGGCACCGGCATCGTCGGCAACACGACGATTGCGAGCGGCGGCGCGCTGGCGCCCGGCAATTCCGTGGGCACCCTCACCGTCAGCGGCAACCTCACCTTCAGTGCCGGCAGCTCGTACACGGTCGAGATCTCGACGAACGGGGCCGACCGCACCAACGTCACGGGCACCGCGACGCTCACCGGAGCCACGGTACAGGCGGTCGCCATCCCCGGCAGCTTCCGCGGCCACCTTCACGCTCCTCAATGCGGCCGGCGGCTTCGGCGGAACGCAGTTCGCCGGGCTGAGCATTGCCGGCACGTTCAGCCCTGCCCGCAATCCGCGTCTTACCTACGACCTCAACAACGTCTATCTCGTGCTCGATCCCGGCACGATCATGTTGCCGCCGGGCACGAGCGGCAACCAAACCAACGTTGCCGGCGGCATCAACAATGCGGTCAATAGCGGTGCGACACCGCCCGCCGGCTTCGATACGTTGCTCAACATGAGCGGCGCGCAGTTGAACCGCGCGCTGAGCGAGGTCTCGGGCCAGCCCGGCGCCGCCAGCACCCAGGCCGCGTTCAACGCCATGCAGCAGTTTTTGGGCATGCTCGATCCGCTCAATGGCGGCATGGACGGCGGACGCAGCCCTGATGGTGCCGGCGGCGGAGCGCTGGGCTATGCCTCGAACGACGCCCAAATCCACGACGCCCAAAGTCACGACTCCGGAGTCCGCGAGGCCTATGCCGCGGTGACACCGCGTGAGGCGAGCGACGATGTCATCGATCGCCGCTGGGGGGTGTGGGCCTCCGGCTATGGCGGCGCCAGCAATTTGAACGGCAATGCCGCGGCCGGTTCGAGCTCCACCACCAGCCGCATCTACGGCACGGCTGTGGGCGCCGATTATCGCCTCTCGCCGGATACGCTGGTCGGCTTCGCGCTCGGCGGCGCCGGCTTCAACTTCGCGGTAGCGGATGCGCTCGGCAGCGGCCGCGCCGATGTCTTCCAGGCCGGCCTCTATGCACGTCACAATTTTGGCCCCGCTTACGTGTCGGCGGCGCTTGCCTATGGCTGGCAGGACGTCACCACCGATCGCACCGTGACGGTATCAGGCACAGACAAGCTCACCGCGAACTTCAAGGCGAGCACCTTCGCCGGCCGCCTGGAAATCGGCTGGCGCTTCGTGCCCGTCCCTGCCTTCGGCGTGACGCCCTATGCGGCGGTGCAGGCCACTTCCTTCCACCTCCCGGGCTACGGCGAGACCGCGCTTGTCGGCAGCAACCAGTTCGCGTTGTCCTACAGCGCGCAGGACACCACCAACGTCCGCACCGAGCTCGGCGCACGCACCGACCAGCGTTTCTTCGTCAGCGACGGCCTCCTCACCCTGCGCGGCCGGCTCGCCTGGGCGCACGACACCAACACCAACCGTTTCGTGAACGCCGCCTTCCAGACGCTCCCCGGCGCCGCCTTCACGGTTGGCGGCGCGCAACCGGCGGCCGACTCCGCGCTGGTCGGCGGCCGCGCCGAGATGAAATGGCGGAACGGCTTCTCGCTCGCAGGCACCGTCGAGGGTGAGTTCTCCCGCAGCACGCAGACGTACACGGGCAAGGGCACGGTGCGCTATGAGTGGTAAGGCCCGGAGCGCGCTTTCGTCATAGTCAGCTGTCATCGCCCGGCTCGACCGGGCGAGCATGACAGCGAGGGTTAGGAAGCGGCTTGCGCTCCTGACGCACGCTTCGCACCGAGAGCGGCATTGGACCCGATGGCGACGATGCCGTTCTGCCAGTGTTTTGCCCGACGAGTCAAAGGACCTGAACCTGACGGAAATTCAGCCTCGTCCAACTGTCCTGAGGGTTCACTTTTCGCGGCGCGCTAAGTGCCTCAAACGTTTTTGCGCCGCCGGAGCGATTCAACCAAACCGCATCGCGACTTAAACCCCGCCACCACCATCCCGACGCCGGTCACTTTTCTACTGTGCATGGGGTTGTTTTGCAGAAAATGAGTTGCGGGGGTGATCCGAGGCGCGATCGCGGTCCCTCACCTACCCGTCTTCACCTTGGTCCAGAGCCGATTGATGACCCGCTGCGTCGCCGGCTCGCGCGCCGTGATGACGAACAGCTTTGCGAGCGTCGCCTCGTCCGGATAGATGTTCTTGTCATCAATGATTTTTGGATCGACCAGCTTCTGGCTGGCGAGGTTGCCGTTGGCGTATGACAAAAAGTCCGAGTTCTTGGCGGCAACGTCCGGGCGGTAGAGATAGTTGATCAACTCGTAGGCTTCCTTGACGTGCTTGGCATCGGCGGGGATCGCGAGATTGTCGAAGAACATCTGCGCCCCCTCCTTCGGGATGGTGTAGCCGATCTCGACGCCGCTCTTGGCTTCCGCCGCGCGGGCGCGGGCCTGCATGATGTCGCCGGACCAGCCGACCACGAAACAGATCTCGCCGGTCGCGAGCGCGCTGAGATATTCGGACGAGTGAAACTTGCGCACCGACGGACGAACCTTCGCCACGGTGTCAGCGGCCTTCTCGAGGTCCGCCTGCTTGGTCGAGTTCGGATCGAGCCCGAGATAGCTCAGCGCCGCCGGAAAGATGTCGTCGGCGGAGTCGAGCATGTGCACGCCGCAGTCTTTGAATTTTGCCAGGTTCTCCGGCTTGAAGACGATGTCCCAGCTGTCGATCTTGGCGTCGGCCCCAAGGATCTGCTTCACCTTGGCGACGTTGTAGCCGATGCCCGTCGTGCCCCACATGTAGTTGGCGGCGTAGACGTTGCCGGGATCGTAGATGCCGAGGCGCTGCGTCACCACCGGCCAGGCATTGCCAAGGTTCGGCAGCTTCGCCTTGTCGAGCTTCTGGAAGATGTTCGCCTTGATCTGGCGCTGGAGGAAGTACGCTGTCGGCACCACGACGTCGTAGCCGGACTTGCCGGCCATCAGGCGCGTCTCCAGCGTCTCGTTGGCATCAAAGGTGTCGTAGACCACCTTGATGCCGGTCTCCTTGGTGAAGGCCTCAAGGACATCCGGCGCCATGTAGTTGGACCAGTTGTAGAAGTTGACGACCCGCTCCTCGGCCCCTGCAGGGGCGGAGAGCAACGTCAGCACCGCGGCGAGTGCAACACCAAGGCGAAGCGAGGCGCGGCTGACGTTCGTCATCTCAGATCTACCTCTTGCGCCCGCGCACCGCGTCCGACAGCCGCTCCAGCGCGGTGTCGAGGGTCTCGTCCTTCTTGGCGAAGCAGAAGCGCACCACCGAGGTGACAGGGTCCTGCTCGTAGAAGGCCGAGACCGGGATCGCCGCGACCTTGTAGTCCTTCACGATCCGCCAGCAGAACTCGGTGTCGCTCTCGTTGAGCCCGAGCGGCGACAGGTCGACGGTGAGGAAGTAGGTGCCTTGCGACTTCAGCACGGGGAAGCCGAGGCTTTCGAGGCCCTTGGTCAGGCGGTCCCTGCTCCGCGTCAGGTCCTTGCGCATCGACAGGAAGTAGTCGTCGGACTTGCCGAGGCCGTAGGCGACGGCGGCCTGCAGGTTCGGCGCAGTGGTGAAGGTCAGGAACTGGTGCACCTTGGCGGCGACACGCAGCAGCGGCGGCGCGGCGCAGACGAAGCCGATCTTCCAGCCCGTCAGCGAGAAGATCTTGCCGGCCGAGCCGACCTTGATGGTGCGGTCGCGCATGCCGGGGATGGTGATCAGCGGGATGTGCTTGTGCTCGTCGAAGGTGACGTGCTCCCAGACCTCGTCGCAGATCGCGATGACGTCGAACTCCTGGCAGTAGCGCGCCAGCAGCTCGAGGTCCTCGCGCGGATAGACCACCGCGGACGGATTCAGGGGATTGTTGAAGAGCACCGCCTTGGTCTTTGAATTGAAGACGCTTTTCAGCATGTCCTCATTCAGCCGCCAGTGCGGCGGCTCGAGGCGGACGAGGCGCGGAATGCCGCCGGCCTGCCGGATGATCGGCAAGTAAGAATCATAGACCGGCTGGAAGCAGACCACCTCGTCGCCGGGCTGGACCACCGCGAGGATCGCCGAGGTCAGTGCCTCGGTGCCGCCGGAGGTCACCATCACCTCGCTCATCGGATCGAGCTTGAGGCCGTGCCAGTGGCCGTAATGGGTCGCGATCGCCTGGCGCAGCTCCGGCAGGCCCATCATCGACGGATACTGGTTGTAGCCGTTCAGCGAGGCGTCGGCCGCGGCGCGGCGGATGTCCTCCGGGCCCGGATCGTCGGGAAAGCCCTGGCCGAGATTGATGGCGGCATTGTCGCGCGCGGCCTGCGACATCGCCTCGAAGATGGTGACGGGAAGGTCGGCGAAGACGTTGTTCAGCGAGGAGCTCTTGGTCGTCATCGCGCGGTCAGCCACCGACCTTGCTGGGAAGACCCGCCGCCTTCCAGCCGAGCATGCCGCCGGCCAGATGCTTGTCGTAAGGCAGACCCGCCGCCTGCGCCGCGAGCGAGGCCGTCACCGAGCGCTTGCCCGAGCGGCAGGCGAACACGACCTCCTTGCCGGCGGGATCGGGGATCGCCTTGGGATCGAAGGTCGAGAGCGGCACCACGACGCCGTAAGGGTAAGCCTCGGCCTCGACCTCGTTCGGCTCGCGCACGTCGACGAGCAGATAACGCCCTTCTGCGACGCCCTTGGAGACCTCGTCCGGGGTCAGATCCTGTACTTGATGTGCCACATCATCCTCCAACGTCGCGAGCAGCTTGCCGGGGCGATCCCGGCGGGCGGCAACCTCGCCTCTCAGGCACCAAAAATCAAGCGCTACAAAGGCTTGAGCTGCCTCGCGCAAGTTAAAGCTAAATCGCAGCGACTTGAAGTGTGCTTTGAATCCTAGGCCGGGATGGCCGGCCTAGATCGTCACCTGGGTGCCGACCTCGACCACGCGGCCAGAGGGGATCTGGAAATAGTCGGTGGCGTCGTTGGCGGAGCGGCTCAGCGAGATGAACAGCCGGTCCTGCCAGCGCGGCATGCCGGAATGGGCGGCTGGCTTGAGCGCCCTGCGCGACAGGAAGAACGAGGTCGACATGATGTCGAACTGCCAGCCGAGCTTGCGGGCGATCGCCAGCGCCTTCGGCACGTTGGGCGATTCCATGAAGCCGAACTTCAGTGTCACCTTGGAGAAGGTCGGTGAGATCTGCTCCAGCCTGACGCGCTCGGCCGGATCGATGCGTGGGGTCTGCGCGGTCTCGATGGTGAGAATGACGTTCTTCTCATGCAGCACTTTGTAGTGCTTCAGACTGTGCATCAGCGCGGTCGGCGCGCTGAGCGGGTCCGAGGTCAGGAACACCGCGGTGCCGGGCACGCGCTGCGGTGGCCGCTTCTCCAGCATCGCCACGAGATCGGCGAGCGGGAACTCGAGCTTGCGCGACTTCTCGAACAACAGCCGGCTGCCGCGCCGCCACGTGTACATCAGGATGATCATCAGCGCGCCGAGCGCCAGCGGCACCCAGCCGCCCTCGAACACCTTGAGCAGGTTCGCGGCGAGGAAGGTCAGATCGAGGCACAGGAACGGCACGATCAGGGCGGCGGCCGCGAACGGCGACCACTTCCAGACCCTCCAGATCACGACGAAACCCATCATCGCCGTAACCACCATGGTCCCGGTGACCGAGATGCCATAGGCCGACGCCAGCGCGCTGGAGGAGCGGAACAGGAGCACCAGCAGCACCACCGCGACCAGCAGCAGCTGGTTGATGCGCGGGATGAAGATCTGGCCGGAATGGGCTTCGGACGTATGGCGAATTTCGAAGCGCGGCAGCAGGCCGAGCTGGATCGCCTGGCGCGTCAGCGAATAGGCGCCGGTGATGACGGCCTGGCTCGCGATCACGGTGGCGGCGGTGGCGAGAACGACCATGCAGCCGCGGAAAAAACCTTGCGGGAAGAGCTGGAAGAACGGGCTCACGATCGCGCCGGGATCGCCGAGCACGAGCGCGCCCTGCCCCAGATAGTTCAGCGCCAGCGACGGCAGCACGATGAACAGCCAGGCGGTCTGGATCGGCCGCTTGCCGAAATGGCCGAGGTCGGCATAGAGCGCCTCGGCGCCGGTGACCGCCAGGAACACGGCGCCCAGCGTGACGAAGCCGATGATGCCGTGGTGGAACATGAAGGACACGGCGTAGAGCGGGTTCAGCGCGAACAGCACCTGCGGCTGCTCGATGATCGGATGGATCGCCGCCACCGCGATCACCGCGAACCAGACGCACATGATCGGGCCGAAGAACGCCGCGACGCGGGCGGTGCCCCGCGACTGCACGGCGAACAGGCCGACCAGGATGATCACGGTCAGCGGCACGATATAGGGCTCGAACCGCAGCGTGACGTCCTTCATGCCTTCGATCGCCGACAGCACCGAGAGTGCCGGTGTGATCACGGCATCGCCGTAGAACAGGGCGCCCGAGATGATGCCGAGCAGGACGATGGTCGCCCCGCCGGTGCCGACCGCACGCTGGGCCAGTGCCATCAGCGCCAGGGTTCCGCCCTCGCCATTGTTGTCGGCGCGGAGCAGGATCACGACGTATTTGAGCGTCACTACGACAATGAGCGCCCACAGGATCAGCGAGAGCACACCAAGCACGGCCGCCGGCGTCGGCAACCCCTCGGCGCCCGAGGCGGCCATCACCGCCTCGCGGAACGCGTAGAGCGGGCTGGTGCCGATATCGCCGTAGACGACGCCGATGCTGCCGAGCGTCAGGGCACCGAAACGGGCGGTGGTGTGGGCATCGCCATGCCCATTGGCCGCCGCCGTTTCCGGGGCGGAAATCGCTACGTCACTTGTCATGGGAGAGCCCAGTGGCCTCTAAAATGCTTCACTGCACAACGGCGGAAGAGCGCGCGGCTTATAGTCCTGCGCTGCCGGCATAGCCTAGCCCGATTTCGGGCCCTTGCCATGCGAAATTCGCATGGGTTAGCCAGTTGCGTTCAAATAGTCACCTGGGTTCCGACTTCAACCACCCGCCCGGTGGGAATCTGGAAATAGTCGGTGGCGTCATTGGCGGACCGGCTCAGCGCGATGAAGAGATGGTCCTGCCACAGCGGCATGCCCGACTGGGCCGAGGCCTTCAGCGACCTGCGCGACACGAAGAACGAGGTCGACATGATGTCGAACTGCCAGCCCTGCTTGCGCGCGATGGCGAGCGCCTTGGGCACGTTGGGCTGCTCCATGTAGCCGAAGCGCAGCCGGACTTTTGAGAACTTCTCGCTGATCTTCTCCATCCTGAACCGTTCGGACAGGTCGACCCGCGGCGTATGCGCGGTCTCGATGGTCAGGATCACGTTGTGCTCGTGCAGCACCTTGTTGTGCTTGAGATTGTGCAGCAGCGCGGTCGGCACGAAGGCGGGATCGCTGGTCAGGAACACCGCGGTGCCCTTGACGATGTGCGGCGGGCGCTTCTCCAGGCTCCGGATCAGATCGTCGAGCGGCACCTCGATCCGACGCGTCTTCTGGATCAGGATTCCCGAGCCCCGCCGCCAGGTCCAGATCGTCCCGGCCATGGCCACACCGAACAGCAACGGCACCCAGGCGCCCTCGAGCAGCTTGAGCAGGTTGGCGCTGAAGAAGCTTATGTCGACGACGACGAACGGCACGATCACCGCGGCAGCCGTCGCGGCCCGCCAGTTCCACAATTTCCAGATCACGACGAAGCCCATGACGCCGTCGGCGACCATGGTGGTGGAGACCGCGATACCGTAGGCCGAAGCCAGATTGCTGGGGGTGTGGAACAGCAGCACCAGCAGCATCACGCCGATCAGCAGCAGCCGGTTCACGCGCGGCAGATAGATCTGGCCGGCATGGGTCTCGGAGGTGTAGCGCACCTCGAAGCGCGGCAGCAGGCCAAGCTGCACCGCCTGATAGACCAGCGAATAGGCGCCGGTGATCACGGCCTGGCTCGCGATCACGGTCGCCGCGGTCGCAAGTCCAACCAGCGGCAGCACCAGGCTCTCGGGCACCATGCGATAGAACGAATGCTCGATCGCGCTGGGATCGGACAGCACCAGCGCGCCTTGTCCGAAATAGTTGATCAGGAGCGCGGGCAGCACGAAGAACATCCAGGCCGACTGGATCGGCTTGCGGCCGAAATGGCCGAGATCGGCATAGAGCGCCTCGCCGCCGGTGACCGCCAGGAACACGGCGCCCAGCGTCACCAGACCGATCGTGCCGTGCGACAGCAGGAATTGCAGCGCGTAATAGGGATTGATTGCCGCAAGCACCGACGGATCATCGGCGATATGCACGGCGCCCATCACCGCAAGAACGGTGAACCAGACCACCATCACCGGCCCGAAGGCCGAGGCCACCAGCGCCGTCCCCTTGCTCTGGACCGCAAAGAGCAGCGCCAGGATGATGACGGTGAGCGGCACGACATAGTGCTCGAACGCGGGCGTGGCGAGCTTGAGGCCCTCGACCGCGGACAGCACCGAGATCGCCGGCGTGATCATGGAATCGCCGATGAACATGGAGGCGCCGACCACGCCGAGCGCCATCAGGAACCAGCTTCGACGCCCGAGCGCGCGCTGGCCGAGCGCCATCAGCGAGAGCGTGCCGCCCTCCCCGTTGTTGTCGGCGCGCAGCAGCAGCAGAACGTATTTGGCGGTGACGACGATGAAGAGCGCCCACAGGATCAGCGAGAGCACGCCGAGCACCATGACCCGCGAGACCGGCTCGCCATGGGCCGCGCCCCTGACCGCCTCGTGGAATGCGTAGAGCGGCGAGGTGCCGATATCGCCGAAGACAACGCCGATGCTTCCGAGCGTCAGGCCCCAGAAACCCGAGGTGACCGGCCCGTCCTGAGCTTCGGTCGATGTGATGCTCGCCGTCATGGAGACTAGAAACGCTTCTTCCCGAGAATTGATCCGGCGCCTTTTGACGTTTCCGGCGCGCCTGTCAATCGGCACGTCACCATAGCAGGCGCCGGGACAGATGCTGTGACGGCGCAGCAACTGCGGTCACAGCGCGACGACATGCCTCAGGTAAGATGGTAGCGCAAGTGCCTATTGCCCTACGGCTTCAAATTCGGCGGCAGCGGCGGATCCTCGCGCATCAGCGTGATCGTCACCCGACGGTTGGCCGCGAGCGAGGGATCATCCGGAAATAGCGGCTGGGTGTCCGCCTTGCCGGCGACGGCGAAGATGTGCGAGGCCGGCAAGCCCTCGCGTTCGAGGATCTGGCGCACGGCATTGGCGCGGTCGGCCGACAGGTCGAAGGCGCCGTAGTCGCTGCGGGTCGGCACGAATCCGGCTGCGGTATGGCCGGCGATGGAGACGCGAAGCGGCGTGGCCTTGAGCGGAATGGCGAGCTTCTCGATCAGACGGCGGGTGCGATCATAGGGCACCTTCGAGCCGTCGGCGAACATCGAGCGGCCGTCCTGGTCGACGATCTCCAGATTGAGGCCCTGCTTGGTCTCCTCGAACATGATGTGCTTGGACATTTCGGTCAGTTCCGGCATGTCCTGCAACGCCTGGCGCAGCGAGGCTGCGGCGAGCGCGAAATTGCGATCGACCTTGATCTTCGCGCCCGATGTACGGTCGCGGTCCTCCTGGTCCGGTGTCGGCGTGTTGGAGGCATCCTCTGGCTGGATGTGGTCGACGTTCTTCAGCCGCGGACGGGTCGGCAGGCCATCGGACTCGACGATACCGGCGTAACGCGCTTCGCTCTGCACGCCGAAGGCGTCGCGCATGGAGCCGGCGACGATCTTCAGCTTGTTGGCGTCTTGCGTCGAGAATGCGACGAGCATCACGAAGAAGCTCATCATCAGGCCCATCAGGTCGGCGAAGGTCACGAACCAGCCGTGACCGCCACCGTGAGCATCGCCGCGCTTCTTCTTGGCCATCTCTCAAAATCCCGGCGGGCGGCCTTACGCCGGCACCGGCTCGCCCTCGGCGTGACGATGCTTCTCCGGCAAATAGGCCAGCAGCATTTCGCGCACGAGCGTCGGGCTCTTGGAGTCGCGGATCATCAGGATGCCGTCGATGATCAGCGTGCGGTTGGTTTCCTCGTCGAGCAGCTTGCCGTGCAGCTTGTCGGCGATCGGAAGGCAGAACAGGTTCGCGACGAGCGCGCCGTAGAGGGTGGCGAGCAGCGCGGTCGCCATGAACGGGCCGAGCTTGGACGGATCGGTCATGTTGGCGAACATCTGCACCATGCCGATCAGCGTGCCGATCATGCCGAAGGCCGGGGCGCAGTCGCCGATGGCGCGGTAGATCTTGCTGCCTTCGTCGAGGTGCATGAGGAAGTTGTCGCGGTCGCGCTCGAGATTGTCGCGGATGAAATCGAGGTCGTAACCGTCGGCGACGTAGCGGATGCCCTTGGCCAGGAACGGCTCGTCGGTCTCGACCTTTTCGAGGCCGACCGGGCCCTGCTTGCGGGCGATTTCGGCGATACGGGCGAGCTCGTCGACGAGGTCGTGCGCCGACAGGCGGCTCATGGTGAAAGCGAACTTGGCGCCGAGTGGAAGGCCGTGCAGGAGCGCTGAGAGCGGAAAGCGGATCATGGTGGCGGAGATCGAGCCGCCGAAGATGATGATCATGGCATGTTCGGAGATGAACATGTGGAGGTCGCCGCCCATGAAGATCATCGCCGTAATGACGATGATGCCCGCAATGAGCCCGACGCTCGTCATGATATCCATGGGACACTCCAACGCGAACGCAACAACGGCCGTCCTGGCCGCTGGCGCGGCCCAACCCCGAACCGCATCGGAAACCCTAGAGCGCCGCCCTTAAAGGCGCGTAAAGGTTAAGTTGAGCCGGCGCGCCAGACTGGCGTAGCGCGCTGAAAGGACGCCGGCTTTGCCGGCCGCCGGCAGGAATCTCAACACTTTGCTAACCATAATTGCGGCGGGCGAGGACGAGAGCTTCGTGACCGTCTTGCCATTCATCTCCATGATGCGCCCTCCGGCTGCGGCCCTGCGCCACATCCGCGGCGAGAAAGCCTGGGATATTCTATGGCCACACGGCATGCGCCATCGCGGGAGCCGTTTTGCAATGTTGACGCTGTTCAGTCTTCTCACCGCGCTGCCGGCGGTGCTGGCGCTCCACCTGCTGGAGCCGGAACTCGTCCTGCCGGCGTTCAGCGTGCTGCTGTTTGTCGAGGCCGGCTTCGCCGTGATCGCGGCGCGCTTGATCCACGTCGCTGATAGTGCGGACGACATCACCCTCTGGGATGTCGCCGGCGGCTTCACCCTGATCGGGTGTGCAGCCGCGGTCTTCGGCGAGCCGGATCAGGCCGCCCTGTTTCTGGAACAAGGCGGCCCGCGGCCGGCGTCAAAGCCCTAGGTCGCTCGATCCCGCTAGTGGATCTCGGCCGAGCGCTTCAGCGCGGCTTTCAGCTTCTCCAGCGAGAAGTCGGGGCTGCGCGCGATCTCCAGGATCGGCGTCTCGCGGCGGCCGCAGAGCTCGGCAGCCTCGGGCAGTTTCGCGGCGATGTCGTGCGGGATCACGATGGCGCCGTGCTGGTCGGCATGGATCAGGTCGTCGGACTTCACGGTCATGCCGGCAACGCGCACTTCGCCGCCGAAGCTCTCCGCATGCACCCAGGCATGCGATGGGCCGATCGAGCCGGCCAGCGCCTGGAAGCCCGGTGCCCATTGCGGGATGTCACGGATCGAGCCGTCGGTGATGACGCCGAGGCAACCGAGCGCCTTGTGCACGTTGCTCTGCACCTCGCCCCAGAACGCGCCATAGCCGACATCGGGACCGTCGATGTCCTGGATCACCGAGATGCGCGGACCATGGCCGGTGCCGACATACTCGTAATATTCGATGCGGCGCTTCGACTGCTCTTCGGCCGGCAGCGAGGATTTCAGCACCGAGCGGATCGCGACCGTGCGGGCATAGCCGACGATCGGCGGCAGGTCGGGGAACGGGCAGACCAGTTGCTTGGTGGTGTAGCCGATCAGGCGGCGCTCGGGCGCCACGATCTCCATGGCATTGCAGATCGTCGGGGTGTCGTAGCGGCCCAGCGCTTCGAGGACGGAAGCGGGCAGCGGCCCGGTCGCTTTATTCGTCACGGCGTTCTCTCCCAGATTGGCGGCCGCTGTTGGCGCGGTGCCGCCGGCACAGGGCGATATAGCCGAGATCGGGCCTCAACCCAACTCGGACGCCTTCATGGCAGATATCCGCCGATCACGTTCAGTGCAGCCGTCCGGGTCGGTCGTCGTCCTGTGGCGGCTCCGACAGATTTGCCAGCGTCGGCGCCGAAGGCGGCGACGGGACCTCGCCTCCCGACGGCACGGTGGCTCCCATCGCGCGCGCCTGGTCGCGATAGGATTTGTAGCCGAGCGGCAGAGCGAGGAGATACAGCACCGTGCCGATCGAGAGCACGTGCCAGGGATAGGCGATCAGGATCGCGATGAAGACGATCACCGCGACGAACGCCGGCAGCACCAGCTCGGGCGCCACGCGCATGCGCTTCGTCTTGCCGGAGAACACCGGCAGGCGCGAGACCATCAGGAAGGCGATCAGCAGCGTGTAGGCCGCCGTCACCGCCGCGGGCAGCCGGCCGAGATCGAGAAAGGCGATATAGATCGGCAGCAGCACGGTGATCGCGCCGGCCGGCGCCGGCACGCCGGTGAAGAAATTGGCGGCGAAGGCCGGCTTGTTGGGATCGTCCATGGTGGCGTTGAAGCGCGCGAGGCGCAGACCGCCGGAGATCGCGAACACCATGGCAGCGATCCAGCCCGCATTGCCGAGCTCGTGCAGCTGCCAGAAATACAGCATCAGGCCGGGCGCGACGCCGAAATTGACGAAGTCGGCGAGGCTGTCGAGCTCGGCGCCGAACTTGGACTGGCCCTTGAGAATGCGCGCGACGCGGCCGTCGATGCCGTCGAGCGCGGCGGCGAACACGATGGCATAGACCGCGAGCGACATCCGCCCCTCGATCGACAGCCGGATCGACGTCAAGCCGGCGCAGATCGCCAGCAGCGTGATGACGTTGGGCACCAGCATGCGAACCGGGATCGGGCGGAACCGCCGGCGGCGCACGTCGGGATCTCTCAAATCATAGGGCGTCTGCATGGCTCGTCCTTACCTCGACCGAGATATAGCAAGCCGCGTTCCCCTCCGCCATTGCGGCGGAAGGCCCCCATGGACCGGCTTTTGGTTAATTGGCGCGGTATGCGCGGCTCGGGTCGTCCCCCGCGAGATCGGCCAAAATCGTCTCGCCGGCGATGGCGGTCTGCCCTTCCGACACCAGCGCCTTGGTGCCAACAGGCAGGTAGACGTCGAGCCGCGAGCCGAAGCGGATCAGGCCGAAACGCTCGCCGGCCCCGATCGCCTGCCCTTCCTTGACGAAGCAGACGATGCGCTTGGCAACGAGGCCAGCGATCTGGACCACGCCGATCCGCGCCGTCGGCGTCGTGATCACCAGCGAGTTGCGCTCATTGTCCTCGCTCGCCTTGTCGAGCTCGGCGTTGATGAACAGGCCGGGCCGGTAGGCGATGCGGTCCACCCTGCCCGCGATCGGGCTGCGGTTCACGTGGCAGTTGAACACGCTCATGAACACCGAGATACGCGGCAGCGGCCGGTCGCCGAGCCCGAGCTCGGCCGGCGGCAGCGCCATGGTGATCATCGAGACGCGGCCGTCGGCCGGTGACACCACGAGCCCCTCGCGCACCGGCGTCACGCGTACGGGGTCGCGGAAGAACAGCGCGCACCACACGGTCAGGATCGTGCCGATCCATCCCAGAGGCGACCACAGCCAGAACAGGATGAGGCTTGCCAGCGCAAAGCCGCCAATGAAGGGATAGCCCTCCTTGTGGATCGGCGGGATCTGACGCTGGATCGAATCGAGAATGGACATCGCTATCTGCCGCCTAGGAGTTGATGGCGCGCGGGTCGTCCCCGTGCGGTGGAGTTGTTTAGGCCAGAGTTGGGACCGGAGACAAGGTCACTCCGCGGCCGCTGACGTCGTCAGGGCGTCGTCGACCGGCGGCGGCTCCCGGTTGGGCGCCTCGCTGCTGTCGGCCATCCTGGCCAGTTTCTCGCGTGCCGCCTCGGCCTCGCGCTGCCTGTTCCACATGCTGGCATAGAGCCCGCCCTGCGCGAGCAGTTTGGCATGGGTGCCGCGTTCGGAGATGCGGCCCTGGTCCAGCACGATGATCTCGTCGGCGCCGACAATGGTGGAAAGCCGGTGCGCGATCACCAGCGAGGTGCGGTTCTTGGCCACGCGGTCGAGCGCGCCCTGGATCTCGTGCTCGGTGTGGGTGTCGAGCGCCGAGGTCGCCTCGTCCAACACCAGGATCGGCGGCGCCTTGAGCACGGTGCGCGCGATCGCGACGCGCTGCTTCTCGCCGCCGGACAGTTTCAAGCCGCGCTCGCCGACCTGGGTCTCGTAGCCCATCGGCGCCATGCGGATGAAATGATCGATCTGCGCCAGCCGCGCCGCCTCCTCGACCTCGGCATCGGTCGCGTCCCAGCGGCCATAGCGGATGTTGTAGCGGATGGTGTCGTTGAACAGCACCGTGTCCTGCGGCACCATGCCGATGGAGGCGCGCAAGCTGGCCTGCGTGACCTCGCGGATGTCCTGGCCGTCGATCAGAATCTTGCCGCCGGAGACGTCGTAGAGACGGAACAGCAGCCGCGAGATCGTCGACTTGCCCGCACCCGAAGGGCCGACGATCGCGACCGTCTTGCCGGCCGGCACCTCGAAGCTGATGCCTTTCAGGATGGGCCGCGCGGGCTCATAGGCAAAGCGCACGTCCTCGAAGCGCACCGTGCCGGCGGAGACCGCCAGCGGCGGCGCGCCGGGGACGTCCTTGATCTCGGCCTCGCGGCCGATCACGCCAAACATCTTCTCGATGTCGATGATCGCCTGCTTGATCTCGCGATAGACCATGCCCATGAAATTCAGCGGCTGGTAGAGCTGGATCATCATGGCGTTGACCAGCACGAAGTCGCCCACCGTGTTGGTGCCGTTGCGCACGCCGATCGCGCACATCAGCATGGTCGCGGTCAGGCCCAGCGTGAAGATCACGGCCTGTCCGGTATTGAGCACCGCGAGCGAGGTGTAGGTGTGGACGCTTGCCTCTTCGTAGCGCGCGACCGATTTGTCGTAGCGCTGCGCCTCGCGCGTCTCGGCGCTGAAATACTTCACGGTCTCGTAGTTGAGCAGCGAGTCGATCGCCTTGGTGTTCGCCTCGGTGTCGGAATCGTTCATCTTGCGGCGGATGCCGATCCGCCACTCGGTCGCGATGTAGGTGTAGTACATGTAGACGGTGACCGTGATCAGGGTCGCGACCACGTAGCGCCAGTCGAACTGCCAGAGCAGCACCGCCATCAGCAGCGTGACCTCGACGATGGTCGGGATCAGCTGCAGGATCACCATGCGCACGATGACCTCGATGCCCTCGCGGCCGCGCTCGAGCACGCGCGTCAGGCCGCCGGTCTTGCGCTCCAGATGAAAGCGCAACGACAGCTCGTGCATGTGAACGAAGGTGATGGTGGCAAGCTTGCGCACCGCATGCATGGCGACGCGGGCGAAGATGCCGTCACGCCATTGCGTCAGCACCGCCATCACGATGCGCATCACGCCGTAGCTTGCGGTGAGCAGCAGCGGCGAGGCGATCACCCAGAGGTGCCAGTTGTCGGCCGCGACCGGCGCGGTGTTGGCGCCGGTCAGCGCGTCGGTGGCCCATTTGAAGCTGAACGGGACCGTCAGCGTGATCAGCTTGGCCGCGAGCAGCAGCACCATCGACCAGACCACCCGCATCTTCAGATCGAAGCGGTCGCCGGGCCAGATATAGGGCCACAGATGTGCCAGCGTGCCCATCAGCGTGGCCCCGGCCTGCGCTCCCCCGGTGGGAGTATCGGGAACGTCGGCGCCGTCGAGCGATTGAGGTTGGTCCATCAAGAAGCCTGAAAGCCCGCCGGATGCGGGACGCGCTGCGATTAATCGTTTTCGCCCGTCATATAGAGCCTTCCCGATGCCAGCGCACCCCGCCAGATGGCGAATCTTTGATTGTTTGCCGCCATTTACCGGTAGATTTCCGGGTGGTTCGAATCACCGATTGGGCTTGACGGCCCTCCGCTGCAATGCATCATGGCACCAATGAGCACGATCAAAACCGTCTGTGTCTATTGCGGCTCCGGCCCCGGAACCAATCCCCACTTCACCGAAGGCGCCAAGGCGTTCGGCAAGGCGCTCGCCGAGAACAACATCCGCCTCGTCTATGGCGGCGGCTCGCTCGGCCTGATGGGCTCGGTCGCAACCTCCGTGCTCGATCACGGCGGTACCGTCACCGGCATCATTCCCGAATTCCTTCGGAAGCGCGAGAACGCGCTGACGCGCGTGCAGGAGATGATCGTCACCCCCGACATGCACGAGCGCAAGCGGCTGATGTTCGAACGCTCCGACGCCTTCGTGGCGCTGCCGGGCGGCGTCGGCACGCTCGAGGAGCTGGTCGAGCAACTGACCTGGAAGCAGCTCGGCCGTCACGCCAAGCCGGTGCTGCTCGCCAACTTCGACAATTTCTGGGAGCCGCTGTTCTCGCTGCTGTCGCATATGCGCCAGACCGAGTTCATCCGCGCCGGCCTTTCGGTCGACATCCTCAAGGCCGATCGCGTCGAGGAGATTCTGCCGAAGCTGAAGACCGCAGCAGCACAGATCGCCGAATCTGAAAAGCAGCTCGCCCCGGAAGTCGCGCGCAAGCTCTAGCGCCCTACTCCGCAGGAAACGTCACCGCCTCGATCCGGTTGCCATCGGGATCAGTCACGAAGGCCGCATAATAGCGCACGCGATCGTGCGGGCGGATACCCGGCGCGCCGTCGGAAGCGCCGCCGGCGGACAGCGCGGCGGCGTGAAACGCATCGATCTCGGCCGTGGTCTTCGCGCGCAGGCAGATGTGGACGCCGCTCTCCGGCGTCACGCGTGCCATGCCCTCGCGTAAGTTGATCCAGAATTCGGGATAGGCCTTGCCGAAACCGACCGTCCGCGGTCGCGTGACGAGGCGCGCGAGGCCGAGGGCGGCGAGCGTGGCCTCGTAGAATCTTGCGGCGCGATCGAGATCGCTGACGCCGACGGAGATGTGGTCGATCATGCCCTGCTCTCTCCTCAAATTCCGCCGTCATCGCCCGGCTTGACCGGGCGATCCAGTATTCCGAGACGACAGAGAGCTACCGAGAAGCCGCGGCGTACTGGATACCCCGCTTTCGCGGGTATGACAGTCGTCGTGGGACTTACGCCGGCGCCCCCGACTTCACGAGCTTGTAGATCACCGAATCCATCAGCGCCTGGAACGAGGCGTCGATGATGTTCGGGGACACGCCGACCGTGGTCCAGCGATCGCCGTTCTCGTCCTCGCTCTCGATCAGAACGCGCGTGACCGCGCCGGTGCCGCCGTTGAGGATACGGACGCGGTAGTCGATCAGCGTAAGGCCCTCGATGTACTTCTGGTACTTGCCGAGGTCCTTGCGCAGCGCGACGTCGAGCGCGTTGACGGGGCCGTTGCCTTCGGCGGCAGAGATCAGATGCTCGCCGGCGACGTCGACCTTCACCACGGCCAAGGCGACGGTGACGCGCTCGCCGTGCGAATTGTAGCGTTGCTCGACATTGACGTCGAACTGCTCGACCTCGAAATAATGCGGCACCTTGCCGAGTGTGCGCCGCGCCAGCAGATCGAACGAGGCATTGGCGGATTCATAGGCGTAGCCCGCTGCCTCGCGCTCCTTCAGCTCTTCGACCAGCCGCGTCAGCTTCGGATCGCTCTTCTCATAGGCGATGCCGGCACGGTCGAGCTCGGCGATGACGTTGGAGCGGCCGGCCTGGTCGGACACCAGCACCTTGCGGTGATTGCCGACCAGCTCCGGCAGCACGTGCTCATAGGTCTGCGGATCCTTCAGCACGGCGGAGGCATGGATGCCGGTCTTGGTGACGAAGGCGCTCTCGCCGACATAGGCCGCGTGCCGGTTCGGCACGCGGTTGAGCATGTCGTCGAGCGTGCGCGACACTTTCACCAGCGTCGCGAGCTTCTCCGGCGTGACGCCGATCTCAAAGGCGTCCGCAAATTCCTTCTTCAATTTCAAGGTCGGGATCAGCGAGCAGAGGTTGGCATTGCCGCAGCGCTCGCCGAGTCCGTTCAGCGTGCCCTGGATCTGCCGCACGCCCGCGCGCACCGCGGCGAGCGAATTCGCCACCGCCTGCTCGGTGTCGTTATGGGCGTGAATGCCGACGTGATCGCCGGGGATGTGCTTCGTCACCTCGGTGACGATGGCCTCGATCTCATCAGGCATGGTGCCGCCATTGGTGTCGCACAACACCACCCAGCGCGCGCCGGCCTCATAGGCGGCCTTGGCGCAGGCGAGCGCAAAACTGGCGTCCTCCTTGTAACCGTCGAAAAAATGCTCGCAGTCGAGCATGACCTCGCGGCCGGCAGCCTTTGCCGCGGCGACGCTGTCGCGGATCGAAGCGAGGTTTTCTTCCTTGGTCGTCTCCAGTGCGACGCGCACCTGATAGGCCGAGGACTTCGCCACGAAGCAGATCGCGTCGGCTTTCGCCTCCAGCAGCCCGGCGACGCCGGGATCGTTAGACACGGAGCGCCCTGCCCGTCGCGTCATGCCGAAGGCGGTGAAGCGCGCATGGGTGAGCTTCGGCCTGGAGGCGAAGAACTCGGTGTCGGTCGGATTGGCGCCGGGATAGCCGCCCTCGACATAGTCGATGCCGAGATCGTCGAGCATCGCGGCGATGACCCGCTTGTCGGTCAGCGTGAAATCGACGCCATTGGTCTGCGCGCCGTCGCGCAGCGTGGTGTCGAACAGATAAAGGCGCTCCTTGCTCATTGCGGCGCTCCGAGCGTCTTCTTCATGGTGGTGTTGGCGAGCCACTCGTCGTTGATGGTGACGCTGTTGCGCTGCTGGGCGGTGTAGCCGCGCTTGGCGAAGAAGGCCTGCGCGGTGTCGCTGGCATCGACCGAAAGGCTCGTCGCGCCGCGGCCGCCGGCAAGCTTCTCCAGCGCGTCGACCAACATGGTCGCGATGCCCTGCCTGGCCACGGCCGGATGCACATAGAGCATGCGGATATGATCGGCGCCGCGCAGCGAAGCGAAGCCGACCGGCGAGCCCTCGAGCGTCGCGATCAGCGTCAGGTCGGACGCGAGCCGCTTGCCGAACTCCTCGTCCTCCGCCGCCTCCATCCAGGCCTGCTGCTGCGCCTCGCTATAGTCGTCGCCGGTGAGCTCCTCGATGCTGGCGGCGAAGATCGCGGCGAGCACCGGCACGTCGGCTGACAGGAAAGGCCGCAAGCCAGGCATTGGGTGTGCTTGTGCCATCGTCTTCACCACATCCCATAGAGTTTCAGCGCCAGCGCCACGGCGGCGCCGAGCAGCAGGATTTTCAGCGCGATATAATAGAGCCAGTGCCGCGGGAAAGGCGTGTCGGGCCGCTTCATCGCGCGACCTCCCACGTCGTCCCGTCCTTGGAATCCTTGATCGCAACGCCCATCGCGGCGAGCAGATCGCGGATCCGGTCGGACTCCTTGAAATCCTTGCGGGCACGGGCGGCCGTCCGCTCCGAGAGCAGGCGCTCGACCTCCGCGGCATCGATGCCGCTCGCCTGCTGTTTGCGGCCTTCCCACTGCGCCGCGCTCTCGGAGAGGAATCCGAGCAGCCGCAACGAACCCGCGAGAGCGGGCACGTCGCTGCCGCGCAGGCCGTGCAGCGCCGTGATCGCCAGCGGCGTGTTGAGGTCGTCGAGCAGCGGCTCGACCACCGACGCGGCCGGCTTGCCGGGCTCGACATCGGCCGCGACGCGATACCAGTCGTCGAGCGTCCTGGCGCTCTCCTCGAGCGATTTCATGGTCCAGTCGATCGGCGAGCGGTAATGCGTCTTCAGCATGTTGAGACGCAGCACCTCGCCCGGCCAGTCCGCGAGCAGCTCGTGGATGGTGATGAAGTTGCCGAGACTTTTCGACATCTTCTCGCTCTCGACCTGGAGGAAGCCGTTGTGCATCCAGTAGTTCGCCATGCGCTCCTGGTGGAAGGCGCAGCAGGTCTGCGCGACCTCGTTCTCGTGATGCGGAAACACGAGATCGATACCGCCGCCATGGATGTCGAAGTGCTCGCCGAGATGCTTCCAGGCCATCGCCGAGCACTCGATGTGCCAGCCCGGACGACCCTCGGCCTTGATGCCGGCCGGCGACGGCCATGACGGCTCGCCCGGCTTGGACGGCTTCCACAGCACGAAGTCGGTGTTGCCCTTCTTATAGGGCGCGACATCGACGCGGGCGCCGGCGACCATCTCGTCCAGCGAGCGATTGGACAGCGCGCCGTAGCGCGGCAGGCCGGAATTGGCCGCGTTCATCGCCTGCGGCGAGAACAGCACGTGGTCCTCGGCGGCATAGGCAAAGCCGCCCTTGATCAGCCGTTCGATGATCTCGCGCATCTCGCCGATATGCTCGGTCGCGCGCGGCTCGACGCTCGGCCTGAGCGCACCGAGCGCGTCGACGTCGGCGTGAAACTGTCTTCCGGTCTGCTCGGTGACCTTGCGGATCGCCTCGTTCAGCGGCAGGCCGGGGAAATCCCGCGCGGCGCGATCGTTGATCTTGTCGTCGACGTCGGTGATGTTGCGGACATATTTGACATGCGCTTCGCCATAGAGATGGCGCAGCAGCCGAAACAGCACGTCGAACACGATCACCGGCCGCGCATTGCCGATATGGGCGAAGTCATAGACGGTCGGTCCGCAGACATACATGCGGACATCCTTCGCATCGAGCGGCACGAAGGTGCGCTTGTCCCGGCTCAGCGTATCGTAAAGGCGCAATTCCATATGGATACCCGTCGGCTGTTGGCCGGGCGTCCAGTGCTCTCAATGTTTTTGAGAAAAGACGGCTCCAGCCAGCGAATCGCTAGCTCGTAATCTCGCGGCAAATGGCGCAAATGGCGAGGAGACCGTTCATGCGGCCACATATGGGCTATGAGGCGGCCCCGCGTCAAGAGAGCCGCCAAAACGCCGCTTTATTTCCGCAATGCGCGGCCGCCCGGCCCTGATGGTTCATCATCCTTAACCATTTGAGCCCATTCTGGAACCGGCAGCTCCTCGTTTTGCCCCAAGGTGATTTTATGCGATCCCTGCTCGCGCTCATTTCCTGCGCCTCCCTCCTTGCGGCATCCAGCGCTTTCGCCGAGACCCGTGTCTTCATCATCGCCAACCAGGCGGACGGCTACGGTGTCGACCAGTGCCTCGCCAGGGGCGAGAAATGCGGTGCGCAGATCGCGCGCACTTATTGCCAGTCACGCGATTTTGCCCAGGCATCAAGCTATCGCCGGGTCGATCCCGACGAAATTACCGGCTCTGTCCCCAAAACCGGCGCAAACTGCTCCCATGGCCATTGCGACGAATATGTCGCAATCACCTGCCAGCGCTGAATTCACTCGGAACTGGCGGACCTTAGGCCCAATCTTTGGCCCCTGAAACGACGTGACGATGCCGCAGGAAGCGGCTATTGGAGGGCGCGCTTCGGCTGCCCAATGTCGCTTGCAATGTCGCATTGGGCCGTGACCTCGCTAGAATGGCGGATATGCCTGAATTTTTGTCTCTCTCCCGTGCTCGCTTCGTCTCTGCCTGCACCGTGCTTCTGAGCACGGTCGTGCTCGCCACCGGTGCTTTCGCACAGGCCGGCCCGCCCGGACCGCCGCCGCAGCCCGGCCAGAACGGGCTTGGGCCCAATCCGATGTGCGTGCGGCTGGAAGGCCAGCTCGCCGCGCTCGATCGAGGCGGCGGTGGTGGTGACCCCGCGCGCGAAGACCAGATCCGCCGCTATCAGGAATCCCAGACCCGTCAGCAGGCCGAGCTCGACCGCGTCACCATGCAGGCCAAGCGCATGGGCTGCGATTCCTCCGGCTTCTTCTCGCTGTTCAACGGCCAGTCGGCGCAATGCGGCCCGGTCAACACCCAGATCCAGCAGATGCGCGCCAATCTGGACCAGATCACCGGCAATCTCGAACGCCTGCGCAGCGGCGGTCCCGGCGGCTTCAGCCCCGAGCGCGACAACCAGCGCCGCTCAGTGCTGGTGGCGCTGGCGCAGAACAATTGCGGCCCGCAATATGCCAACGCCGCGCAGTCGCAAGGCGGCGGCAACTTCCTGAGCAATCTGTTCGGCGGCGGCAACAACCCCAATAATCCGCAAGGCGTGCCGCCCTCCGATCTCGGCCCGCAATCCGGCACCTATCGCACCGTGTGCGTGCGCACCTGTGACGGCGCCTATTTCCCGGTCTCGTTTGCCACCGTGCCGGCGCGCTTCCCCGACGACGAGAAGACCTGCAAGGCGCTGTGCCCGGCCGCGGAAGCCGTGCTCTACACCCATCGCAATCCCGGCGAGGACATGAACTCGGCGGTCTCCACCAGCGGCCAGCCCTACACGGCGCTGCCGACCGCGTTCAAATTCCGCAGCGAGTTTAACCCGTCCTGCTCCTGCAAGGCCGCGGGCCAGACCTGGGCGGACGCGCTCAAATCGGCCGACGACAAGGCCGCGGCCGAGCAGCAGGGTGACATCATCGTCACCGAGGAGAGCGCCAGGAGAATGCAGCAGCAGCGGCTGAACAAGGGCACGCCTGCCGTCAATGGCAAGAAGGGTGCAGCCCCCGCCCCGACGACAGCCGCCGCGCCGGCCACGACACCGCCGGCAGATACCGGCACGGCAAGCTCGTCGTCCGAGAACAAGCCGATCCGCTCGGTCGGACCGGCTTTCCTGCCGCAGCAGCAGAAGTAGGCCCTAACCCGTCATGCTCCAGGCGGTCGCCAGGCGCGGCCGTTTCGCGGTTAATGCTCCCCTTCGCGGCTCCACGGGAAGAGATTGGCCGGAAAGTCCGCTGCGTAGCGCTTTCCCTTCGGGGGCGGTGGCGGCTCGTCCGGTGGATTCGGATTCGGCTCGACCACCCGCCGATAGAGGTGCCAGGTGGCGTGACCGAGCACCGGCAGGACGACAGCGAGACCGACGAAGAGCGGCAGCGAGCCGATCACGAGCAGTGCCGCGACGATGAGGCCCCATCCGGCCATCGCAACCGGATTCGCCGCCACCGCTCGGAGCGACGTGCGGACTGCGTCGATCGCAGTCGCATGCCGGTCGAGCATCAACGGAAACGACACGACGCTGACGCACAAGGCCACAACCGCGAACAGGAAGCCGACACCGCAACCGACGATGATGAGCGACCAGCCTTCCGGTGTCGTCAGCACGCGCGTTGCGAAGTCGGGAATGCTCGCGGCCGCCGCGTGACCGAAGATCGTGACATAGATTGCGTTCGCGACGCCGATCCAGGCCCCGAACAGGACCAGCAGGAGCACGCCGAGCTCGGCCATGGCGCCGAACGACGGTGCGCGCAGCACCTTGATCGCATCCCATGCATCGACCTGCTCGTCGCGCTCGCGACGCCGGCTGAGCTCGTAGAGACCGATCGCGGCAAAAGGACCGATCAAGGCAAAGCCGGCAGCCAGCGGAAACAGTAGCGGCAGCACCGAATAGCCGAGAACCATCCTGAACAGGACGAGACCGAGCACGGGATAAATCACGCACACGACGATCGCGTGGCTCGGCATCGCCTGGAAATCCTCCCAACCCAGGCGCAGGGCCTCGGTCAGGTCGGACCAGCTGACTTTGCGAATGGGATAGGAGGCCGCTTCGCCGAATACGTGCCGCCTGATGACGTTGTGGGAGTACAGAGTGGCCATGAACGGACCCTCCCGTGCTGAAAATCGCGGTTTCGATCACACGCGCTCTTCAGCCACGCGTGTCCGCCTGTCGAGCAGGAAACGCGGTGGGTCGGGTACGGCAAGTCAGGTTCAGCGAAAAGAGCCTGGCCGGACGGAACCCGTCGCGACCTGCCTTGCGAGCTTAGCGCGCGCGGGGCACGGCTGCACTCACGGTTGGGTGAATTGGGCACCTGATTTGTGCGCTGCATCGCCCAGAACGCCGCCACCCAACATGCTCTATTGACGCCGGATTAGGCTCGGACCATCTTAGACCCAGACGCCCTTAGCTCCGATGAAAGTTGATGGTCGCGAGCGTTCGGTTGAATTTCGCGACCAGAGGAATGGGCGAGGCAAGAGGCCGGCGATGGCATGATGCCAGCCAAGAAAGGCCAGCCATCGCGACAGACATGAGCTCCGCCCTGGATTCGTATCCGTAGCCTTCGATGGCAAGGATGGATCAGGATGGCTGTCGCACTGATACTGCTTCTGGTCGCGATCGGCTCGGTGCTGTTTCACCTCTACAGCCCGTGGTGGTGGACGCCGATCGCCACGAACTGGGCCTATATCGACCACACCATCAACATCACGTTCTGGATCACGGGCTTTGTTTTCGTCGCGGTCATCGCCTTCATGGCCTATTGCGTCTTTCGCTTCCACCACAAGGAGGGAAGACGCGCCGACTACAATCCGGAAAACAAAAGACTCGAATGGTGGCTGACCGTCGGGACCGGCGTCGGAGTCGCAGCGATGCTGGCGCCTGGCCTCGTGGTCTGGCACCAGTTCGTGACGGTGCCTGCGGATGCCACCGAGGTCGAGGTCATGGGCCAGCAATGGCAATGGAGCTTCCGCCTTCCGGGCAAGGATGGGCGGTTGGGCACATCCGATGTCCGCAACATCGCTTCCGACAATCCGATGGGGCTTAATCGTGACGACCCGCGCGCGCAGGACGATGTTGTGATCGAGAACGGCGACCTGCACCTTCAAATGGGAAAGCCGGTGAAGGTTCTCCTCCGCTCGGTCGATGTCCTGCACGATTTCTACGTGCCCGAATTCCGCGCCAAGATGGACATGGTTCCTGGCATGGTGACCTATTTTTGGATAACGCCGATCCGAACCGGAACGTTCGATGTTCTATGTGCGGAGCTTTGTGGCGCGGCTCATTATCAGATGCGGGCCAAGGTCATCGTCGACGAAGAGCGTGAATATCACGCTTGGCTGGAGCAACAGAAGACGTTTGCCGAGTTGTCGCCGGCAAAAGCCGTCGTGAAAGCGACGTACCAATCCGGTGGCAAGTAGCAAGCTGCCGCTGCGAAGATAGATCGGGTGCACGAGGCCAACGCCCCACCCCCGATGGAAACGACCGAGGAGGTTTCTATGGTCGATATTCCATATGAAGGGATCGCAGGCATCCCGCCTGCCGAAGTACCTGAAGTCGAGCTCTATCATCCAAGGAGCTGGTGGACACGGTATGTCTTCTCGCAGGACGCCAAGGTGATCGCCATTCAGTATTCGCTGACGGCCTCTGCCATCGGGCTGGTGGCCCTGGCGCTGTCGTGGCTGATGCGACTGCAACTGGGATTCCCCGGCACCTTCTCTTTCATCGATGCCAACCAGTACCTCCAGTTCATCACCATGCACGGCATGATCATGGTGATCTATCTGCTCACCGCATTGTTCCTCGGCGGCTTCGGCAACTACCTGATCCCGCTGATGGTCGGCGCACGGGATATGGTCTTCCCTTATGTGAACATGCTGAGCTACTGGGTCTACCTGCTCGCAGTCCTGGTGCTGGCCTCGACATTCTTCGTGCCCGGCGGCCCCACCGGCGCCGGCTGGACGCTATACCCACCGCAAGCAATCCTCTCCGGAACGCCCGGGCAGGATTGGGGCATTATTCTGATGATGTCGTCCCTGATCCTGTTCATCATCGGCTTCACGATGGGCGGCTTGAATTATGTGGTCACGGTGCTGCAAGCGCGCACCCGCGGCATGACGCTGATGCGCCTGCCTCTGACGGTGTGGGGCATTTTCACGGCGACCGTCATGGCGCTGCTGGCATTCCCTGCTCTCTTCGTTGCCTCGGTCATGCTGCTGCTCGACCGTCTCCTGGGAACCAGCTTCTTCATGCCCTCCCTCGTCGAGATGGGCCAGCTGTCGAAATATGGCGGCGGCAGCCCGCTGCTCTTCCAGCACCTGTTCTGGTTCTTCGGCCACCCCGAGGTCTACATCGTCGCTTTGCCCGCCTTCGGCATCGTCTCCGATCTGATCAGCACCCATGCGCGAAAAAACATATTTGGTTATCGCATGATGGTATGGGCGATCGTGGGGATCGGCGCGCTCAGCTTCGTCGTGTGGGCGCACCACATGTATGTGAGCGGCATGTTCCCGCAGTTCGGGTACTTCTTCGCCACCACGACGCTCATCATCGCAATCCCCACCGCGATCAAGGTCTACAACTGGGTGCTGACCCTGTGGCGCGGCGACATTCATCTCAGGGTGCCGATGCTGTTCGCCCTCGGCTTCATCATCACCTTCGTGAATGGCGGGCTCACCGGCCTCTTCCTCGGCAACGTCGTCGTGGACGTGCCCCTCTCGGACACCATGTTCGTGGTCGCGCATTTCCACATGGTGATGGGCGTGGCACCGATCATGGTCGTGCTGGGCGCGATCTATCATTGGTACCCCAAGGTCACAGGGCGGATGCTGAACGACGTCCTCGGCAAGTTTCACTTCTGGGTCACCTTCCTCGGCGCCTACCTGATCTTCTTCCCCATGCACTATCTTGGACTGCTCGGGGTTCCGCGCCGGTATTTCGAACTCGGCGACACGGCGTTCATCCCGTCCTCGGCCCATTCACTGAACGCCTTCATCTCCGTGGTGGCCTTGACCGTCGGGTTCAGCCAGATGGTGTTCCTGTTCAATCTTGCCTGGAGCCTGTTCAAGGGTGAGGCCTCAGGTGGCAATCCGTGGCGGGCGACGACGCTGGAGTGGCAGACGCCGGAGACGCCCCCAGGGCACGGCAACTGGGGCAAGGAGCTGCCGGTCGTGTACCGCTGGGCCTATGACTACAGTGTGCCCGGCGCCGCGGAGGACTTCATTCCGCAGAACCAGCCGCCACGCGCGACGCAGCTCGTTCAGGGAGCTGCTTCGTGAGCGCCATCATCCTGTTCCTGGCTGTGCTTGCGGTGATCGCCGGATGGTGGCTGTCGCAGCAGCGGCTGACGGCCAAGCCCTGGCTGGAGGAAGGCTCGGTAGGTGACTTCCCCGGCGGCGATAGCATGACCTGGCCGGCAGCGAAGGTCGGACTTGGCGTATTTCTCGCCGTCGCGAGCGCATTGTTCGTCCTCTTCATCAGCGCCTACGCGATGCGCATGAGCGTAGTGGACTGGCGGCCGCTGCCGGTACCGCGGCTGCTGTGGGTCAACACGGGCGTCCTGGTCCTGAGCAGTGTCGCGCTGCAATGGTCGTACGTGGCTGCTGGGCGGCACGATACCGAGAGCGTCAAGATCGGTCTGCTCGCTGGCGGAGCATCTGCCGTGATCTTCCTCGCCGGACAGCTCCTGGCCTGGCAACGGCTCGGGGCTGCCGGATATTTCGTGGCGTCCAATCCGGCCAATTCCTTCTTCTACCTGCTGACCGCGGTGCACGGGCTGCATCTGACGGGTGGCCTGGTGGCCCTCGGGCGAACCTCGGCCAAGGTGTGGCGTGGCGCCGAGATCGCCGAGATGCGCTTGAGCGTGGAACTGTGCACCATCTACTGGCACTTCCTGCTGCTGGTCTGGCTTGTCCTGCTCGGTCTTCTCACGGGCTGGACCGACGATTTCGTCAACATCTGTCGCCAATTGCTGAGCTAGGGAGGCGAGACCAGATGGCTGAAACCGTGCTGACACATTCGGGCCAATCGCCTGCGCGGCTTGAAGGCTGGCGCGGCATCGCCGCCGACTGGGCGTCCGATCAGCGCGCCTTCAAGAACGTGTCCTGGGGCAAGGCCATGATGTGGATCTTCCTCCTCAGCGACACCTTCATCTTCAGTTGCTTCCTGCTCTCCTACATGACGGCGCGCATGTCGACGACCGTGCCGTGGCCGAATCCCAGCGAAGTCTTCGCCCTCAATATCGGGGGCAACCACATCCCCCTGATCCTGATCGCCATCATGACCTTTATCCTGATCAGCAGCAGCGGCACGATGGCGATGGCCGTCAATTTCGGCTACCGCCGCGATCGCGTCAGAACCGCGGCCTTGATGCTGGTCACGGCGGCCTTCGGCGCAACCTTCGTCGGAATGCAGGCCTTCGAATGGACCAAGCTGATCATGGAGGGCGTCCGGCCCTGGGGCAATCCATGGGGTGCACCGCAGTTTGGTGCAAGCTTCTTCATGATCACCGGCTTCCACGGCACCCACGTGACGATCGGCGTGATCTTCCTGATCGCCATTGCGCGGAAGGTCTTGCGCGGCGACTTCGACGTCGAGAGGCGCGGCTTCTTCACGAGCCGCAAGGGCTATTACGAGATCGTCGAGATCATGGGCCTGTACTGGCACTTCGTCGATCTCGTGTGGGTGTTCATCTTTGCATTGTTCTATCTTTGGTGAGGTCGGCGCATGACAAACGCGGCGGTACACATGGAAGGCCAGCTCCACGCTCCGGCGCACGGCGCAGTCGCAACAGCAGCCGTGCACGCCAAGGGGCAACAGCACCCGATCAAGCTCTACCTCGTGGTCTGGGGCTGGCTGTTTGTCCTCAGCACGTGCTCCTACCTCGTCGACTACTTTGGCCTGCACGGCTACCTCAGGTGGTCGCTGATCCTGCTGTTCATGGTGTTGAAGGCCGGCCTGATCGTCGCCGTCTTCATGCACATGGCCTGGGAGCGGCTGGCCCTCACCTATGCCATCCTGCTGCCACCGATCGCGGTCATGGTGTTTGTGACAATCATGGTGCTCGAATCCGAATACACGCACTTCCTGCGGGTGCTGTTCTTCGCAACCCCATCGTAGCGGTACAGGAGTTCGCTCCTCACTCCACTGTCATGCCCCGCCACCGGGTCTCGCCTTCGGCGAGCCCGATGACAGGCTCCGGCGGGCATCCACGACTCTGCGGCACCAGTTGGCTTCCACAACGCCCGCCGCGGAGTACTGGATCATCCGCCTTCGCGGATGATGACAGCGGATGAGTGACCGGCAGACAGCTTACGCAAGCCCGCCGCGAAGCCTCCGGTCAATTGAGCGCAGCAGTTCACCTACCCGCCCGCCGCCGGGCGGTGCTGCCGGATAGCGCCGCAGGACCTCGACGAGCCTTGGCGTCGCGCGACGGACGGCGCGCTCGACATAATCGGCGCCGCCCCCGGGATCCCCAGCCGTTGCAAGTTCGACGGCCCGGGCCGCGTGGGCCGGCGCGCCGAGGATGTGCCTGACCTGGGTCGACCGCGCCAGGGGATGAAGATAGGCCGCAGATGAGGCGCTCATCGCCGCTCGCGCAGCCTGGCTCGCTGCCGCATCTTCGGCTTCCTTTGCTGCCTTCAGCGCTGCCCAAGCTGCATCGCGCAGGGCCTTTACCCGCTTGCCTCCCTGCGCGAACGTCCGCGCGGCTTCGACTGCGTCACGTGGACGAAAATCCGCGGGATACGATCGCTCGAATATCTCCAGCACGTCCGCGGCATTTTCCGCCGCATAGGCTGCAACCGCTCGGAGGTCCTCCATGTCCAAAGAGATTTCGTCTGCCATACTGCGTCCGCTCGCCACCAGTTCGGGCGCATGCCTATGAATGCTCTATGGCCGAATTCGGCCGCTCAAGCACAGGCCGCAGCTGGCCGGATCATGCGCGTTCGCGCACGATGACGGCGGAATGTGCTGTGACAGCGCGACCATCACCCCTCGAACGCGTCGATCGACGCCTGGCTGCCGCGCGAGACCAGCGTCTCGTCATGCGCCGGCAGCTTCTCTCCCCTGTCGCGAAACCGGTTGGTGATCGGATAACGCCGGTCGCGGCCGAAATTCCTGGGTGTCACCTTCACGCCCGGCGCGGCCTGGCGGCGCTTGTATTCGGCGACGTTGAGCAGATGGTCGATGCGCGTGACAATGTCGCGGTCGAAGCCGGCGGCGATGATCTTGTCGAGCGGCTCCTCGCGCTCGATGAGGCGCTCCAGGATGGCATCGAGCACGTCGTAAGGCGGCAGCGAATCCTGGTCGGTCTGGTTCTCGCGCAACTCCGCGGTCGGCGGGCGCGTGATGATGTCGGGCGGTATCACTTCGCCCGCCGGACCGAGCGCGCCCTCGGGCTTCCAGCCGTTGCGCAAGCTCGCCAGCCGAAACACCTGCGTCTTGTAGATGTCCTTGATCGGATTGAAGCCGCCGTTCATGTCGCCATAGAGCGTGGCGTAGCCGACCGACATTTCCGACTTGTTTCCCGTCGTCACCACCATCAGCCCGGTCTTGTTGGAGATCGCCATCAGCAACGTGCCGCGGGTGCGGGCCTGAAGATTCTCCTCGGTGATATCGGGCGGCAGGTTCTTGAAGATGCCGGACAGGATGGTCTCGAACCCGTTCACGGCTTCCGCGATCGGCAGCACCTCGTAACGGATTCCGAGATGGCCGGCGAGCTCGCCGGCGTCCGCGATCGAGTGGGCTGCGGTGTAGCGATAAGGCAGCATCACGCCGTGCACCTGGTCGGCACCGAGCGCATCGACCGCGATCGCCGCGCAGAGAGCAGAATCGATGCCGCCGGAAATGCCGAGCAGCACGCCGGGGAATCCGTTCTTGGCGACATAGTCGCGCAGGCCCAGCACACAGGCCGCGTAGTCGGCGTGGTCGCCCTCGGGCTGCCCGGCAATCGGCCCCGCGCAGCGCCAGTCGTCGCCGTTCCTGGTGAAGCGCAGTGTGGTGACGCTCTCCTCGAACGCCGGCAATTGCGCGGCGAGCGAGAGGTCGCCGTTGAGCGCGAAGGAAGCGCCGTCGAACACCAGCTCGTCCTGGCCGCAGACCTGGTTGAGATAGACCAGCGGCAGCCCGCTCTCGGTGACGCGCGCGACGGCGACCGACAGGCGCACGTCGCTCTTGTCGCGGGCGTAGGGCGAGCCGTTCGGGACCAGGATGATCTCGGCGCCGGTCTCGGCGAGAGTCTCGACCACGTTCTCGTAGTCCTCGGACTCCTCCAGCCAGATGTCCTCGCAGATCGGCACGCCGATGCGCACGCCGCGCACCGTGACCGGGCCGGCAGCAGGGCCGCACGAAAACAGCCGCTTCTCGTCGAACACGCCGTAATTCGGCAGATTGCACTTGAAGCGAAGTGCGGCGATGCGGCCGCCATCGAGCAGCGCGCAGGCATTGTAGAGCCTGCCCTCCTCTACCCAGGGCGTGCCGACCAACATGGCAGGGCCGCCATCGGCGGTCTCGCGCGCAAGCGCCTCGATCGCGGCGCGGCACGCGGCCTGGAAGGCCGGCTTCTGTACCAGATCTTCCGGCGGGTAGCCGGCGATGAACAATTCCGGAAACAGCACGAGATCGGCGCCGTCGGCGATCGCCTGCGCGCGCGCGGCCCGCGCTTTGGCCGCATTGCCCTCGATGTCGCCCATGGTCGGATTGAGCTGGGCGAGCGTCACCGCGAATGCATTGAGACGTTCGGTCATGGCCGCCGCACTCCGATCATTCTCTGGCAACAACCCAAAGCGCGATCAGCGCTTCAGAGGAATCCCAATCGCTCGATGATGGCGATGATCCAGAACGCACCGGCCATCAAGAGCGCAACGCCGACCGCGGCCGAGCCCATGTCCTTGACCCGCCCGATCTGCTTGTCGTGATCCATGGTCAGGCGGTCCGCGAGCTTCTCGATCGCCGTGTTGAGCAGCTCGACCGTCAGCACGAACGCAACCGAGCAGACCAGCTCGACCGCCCGCATCGCGGTCGCGCCGATGAACCAGGCCAGCGGCAGCGACAGCAGGAGCGCAAAAATCTCCTCGCGGACGGCCTGCTCCGAACGGAATGCAAAGGCCAGACCGTTACGGGAATTGATCGTGGCCTTCCAGATTCGCAGCAAGATCCTAGAGCCCCGCTGCGACCGGCATCGGCGTTGCCTTGCCGGCGCGCTCCTGCTTGAGGAGCTCCGCGATCAGGAAAGCCATGTCGATCGATTGCTCGGCATTGAGGCGGGGATCGCAGACCGTGTGGTAGCGGTCGTTGAGATCCTCGTCCGTGATCGCGCGGGCGCCGCCGATGCACTCGGTGACGTCCTGGCCGGTCATCTCGAGATGCACGCCGCCGGCGTGGGTGCCTTCCGCCGCGTGGATCGTGAAGAACGACTTCACTTCCGACAGGACGCGATCGAACGGGCGCGTCTTGTAGCCGGACGTGGAGGTGATGGTGTTGCCGTGCATGGGATCGCACGACCAGACCACCGCCCTGCCCTCGCGCTTCACGGCGCGGATCAGTCCCGGCAGATGATCGGCGACCTTGTCGGAGCCGAAGCGGTTGATCAGCGTCAGCCGGCCCGGCTCGTTGTCGGGGTTGAGCACGTCGATCAGCTTCAACAGCTCGTCGGGCTTGAGCGAGGGGCCGCACTTCAGGCCGATCGGGTTCTTGATGCCGCGGAAATATTCGACATGGCCGTGGTCGAGCTGGCGGGTGCGGTCGCCGATCCAGATCATGTGGCCTGAGGTCGCGTACCAGTCGCCCGTCGTGGAATCGACGCGGGTCATGGCCTGCTCGTAGCCGAGCAGCAGTGCCTCATGGCTGGTGTAGAAATCGGTGGCGCGCAGCTCCGGATGGGCCTCGAGATCGAGGCCGCAGGCGCGCATGAAGTTGAGCGCGTCCGAGATGCGGTCAGCCAGCTCCTTGTAGCGGCGGGACTGCGGCGAGTCCTTGAGGAAGCCGAGCATCCACTCGTGCACGCTGCCGAGATTGGCGTAGCCGCCGGTGGCGAAGGCGCGGAGCAGGTTCAGCGTCGCAGCCGACTGGCGATAGGCCATCAGCTGGCGCTGCGGGTCCGGCACGCGCGCTTCCTTGGTGAAGGCGATGTCGTTGACGATGTCGCCGCGATAGCTCGGCAGCTCGACGCCGTTCATCTTCTCGGTCGGCGAGGAGCGCGGCTTTGCGAACTGGCCGGCAATGCGCCCGACTTTCACCACCGGGACGGCGCCGGCATAGGTCAACACCACCGCCATCTGGAGCAGCACGCGGAAGAAATCGCGGATGTTGTTGGCGCCGTGCTCGGCAAAGCTCTCGGCGCAGTCGCCGCCCTGGAGCAGGAAGGCCTCGCCGGCCGCGACGCGGGCCAGCGACTTCTTCAGATTGCGCGCCTCGCCCGCGAACACCAGCGGCGGAAAGGTCGCAAGCTGCGCCTCGACGTCGGCCAAAGCCTTGGCGTCGGGATAATCGGGCACCTGTAGCACCGGCTTGCTGCGCCAGGACTCGGGCGTCCACCGCTCGGACATCGCAATCTCTCCGTGAAGCAAAAAAGTGCAACCTGATCTGGGGGTTGCGAGGGCCGCCTTATACACAGGCTCATCCCCGACCGCCAGTTGTAAATCCATTCCGCACTGCAAACCCTTGCGGGGAAAGCCGAATTCGCATTTGCTAGGGACCGCAGAAGAAACGGGCAAAACACCTTCCCCTCATGGACGCCGCACCGGACGACGTTTTCATCGACGAGATCAGCTTCCCGGCGACTGACGGGTATGGGCTGACCGGCACCCTGTTCCTGCCGCGCGGCACCAAGCGGCACGCCGTTCTGATCAACTCCGCCACCGCCGTTCCGCGAAAAATCTATCGTGGCTTCGCCTCCTATCTCGCCCATCGCGGCTGCGCGGTCATGACCTACGACTATCGCGGCATCGGCGACTCCCGGCAGCCGGCGATGGTCGGCTACAACCAGCCGAAATCGCTGGTCGGGTTCAAGGCCTCGATGTCGGACTGGGCCGCGCAAGACGTCACTGCGGCGGTGCGCTGGATGCGTGAGCGTTACAACACCCTGCCGCTCGCCTATGTCGGCCACTCCTTCGGCGGCCAGGCGCTCGGGCTGATCGCCAACAACAGTGAAATTTCGCGCGCCGCCTTCGTGGCCTCGCAGGCCGCGACATGGCGGCTGATGACATCGCCGGAAAAATACCGCGTCTTCGCCTTCATGAACCTCATTGGGGTGCCGCTCGTCCACGCGCTCGGCTACGCGCCGGGCTGGGCCGGCATCGGCGAGGACCTGCCCAAGGGCGTCTTCCTGCAATGGGCCGACTGGGTCTCCAGCCCGCGCTATCTGTTCGATTCAAAACTGCCGGCGCTGGAGAATTTTGCGAAGTTCAAAGGCGAGCTGCGTGCACTGTGCTTCTCCGACGATCCCTGGGCGACCCGCCCCGCCGTCGAGCTGCTCACGGGCGGATTCACCGCGATCAAGCCGGAGGTGCTGACGGTCAAACCGTCCGAGGTCGGCGCCAAGGCCATCGGCCATTTCGGCTTCTTCCGCCCCGAGCACCGCGACACGCTGTGGCGCGGCGTGGCGGAATGGATCCAGGGGGAGTGAGCCCGCGTTAGCGGATGATCGTCGTCAGCGACGAGTAACGCTTGTTCGTCCTGGTCTCGCTCGCCGAGAACTGCGCAAAGGCGTCGCTGACGCGAACGGCCGGCGGCGTATCGCCGGCGAAGCGGAATTCCTTCGGCCGCGGCGCGTAGAAGCTGGCGCGGTAATAGGCGTCGTCGAAGCGCGGCTCGCCGACGCCAAACAATGCGTCGCAGACGACCAGGAGCGCGTAGACTCCCGCCACCGCCGCAACGATCTCCCTGAAAACTGACATGCTGAAGCCCCACCCTTTTGCAGGCAGGATGCGGACTGGTTCCAAAGCCCAGGTTTAAGGCGGCAGCCTTCTTCTCCGCAGGGTTTGCCGCCGCTGAGCGGATTGCAGACAATTTTATCGATTTTGAAAAGAGAGCCCGCCTGATCGGATCAGGCGGGCTCCAGGCTTGGCCGATCGGGAGGGTTATCAGACGGCCAGGTTCATCCACACCGCCTTGGGCTCGGTGAAATTGTCGATCGCCGCGGTGCCGTGCTCGCGGCCGAGGCCGGAGTCGCGCTCGCCGCCCCACGGCAGCCGCACGTCGGTGTAGCCATAGGTGTTCATCCAGACCGTGCCGGCGCGCGCCCGCTTGGCAAAGCGCTGGAGTTTTCCGATGTCACGGCTCCAGACGCCGGCAGCGAGGCTATAGGCCGTGCCGTTGGCGATCCGCAAAGCGTCGGCCTCGTCCTTGAACTTGATGACGCTGAGGACGGGCCCAAAAATCTCCTCCTGCGAGATCCGCATCTCGTGGGCCACATTCGCAAACACGGTCGGGCTGATGAAGTAGCCGCGGTCGCCGACGCGCTCGCCGCCGGTGACGAGGGTCGCGCCCTCCTTCCGGCCGATGTCGACATAGTCGAGGATCGACTTCATCTGCTTCTCGGAGATGACAGGGCCGAGCGCCGTCTTGCGGTCGAGCGGATCGCCGATCTTGAGCGATTTTGCCCGCGCCGCGATCCGCTCGACAACCTCGTCATAGATCTTCTCCTGCACCAGCACGCGAGAGCCGGCCGAGCAGACCTGGCCGGCATTGAAGAAGATTCCGGAAGCCGCAGCCTTGCTTGCCGCTTCGAGATCGGCGTCGTCGAAAATGACGTTGGCCGACTTGCCGCCGAGTTCGAGCGAGACGCGCTTGAAGTTGCCGGCCGCACCCTTCATGATTCCACGACCCACGCCGGGCGAACCGGTGAAGGTGACCTTGTCGACGTCGGGATGATTGACCAGCGCGTCGCCGACGACGCGGCCCGGACCGGTGACGACATTGAACACGCCCTTCGGCAGGCCCGCCTCGAGCGCGAGCTCGGCGATGCGCAGCGCCGACAGCGAGGTCAGCTCGGCCGGCTTCATCACGACGGTGCAGCCGCAGGCCAGCGCCGGTGCGAGCTTCCACATGCCGATCATCAGCGGGAAATTCCACGGCACGATCGCCGCGACCACGCCGACCGGCTCACGCATTGTATAGGTCAGGGCATCGTCGCGCACCGGCACGACGTCGCCGCTGATCTTGTCGGCCCAGCCGGCGTAGTAGATCAGCGTGTCGACCGCGGCCGGAAAGTCCTGGCGCATCGTCGCGGAAATCGGCTTGCCCGCATCGATCGACTCGAGTTCGACGACTTCTTCGGCGTGCTGCTTGAGCAACTCCGCCCAGCGCATCAGGATCTGGCCGCGCTCGGAGGCGCGCATCGTGCGCCACGGGCCTTCGAAGGCCCGGCGCGCGGCGGCCACGGCGAGCTCGACATCGGCCTCGCCGCCTTCGGCGACGACAGCGATGACCTGCCCGGTGGCGGGATTGAGGGATTTGAAGGTACGGCCAGAGCTGGCGGGGACGCGGCGGCCGTCGATCAAGAGATGCTGCGGCCGGGCCATAAACTCGCTGGCGGGCGAATGCGCAAAGTCATATGCAACAGACATCATATTTCCTCCGTTTCTGGTATACCAGACTAAGCGGCTATTGGCTGGAGTAAATATGATATGATTTGCCAATGGGCGCCCCACATATGAAGTCTAGTTCATAAGGAGGCCCAATGCTTCAAATCGAGATCGAGGCCGTCTGGCGGTTTCGTCGGGAGGGCAGCCCGCGCACCGCCGTCATCATGCTGGGCGTGCTCAACGAGATCAGAAAGACCGGAAAGATCACGAGTGCGGCAAGCGATGCCCACCTCTCCTACCGGCACGTCTGGAATCTGATCGAGCAGTGGTCGGAGTTCTTCGGCACGCCGCTGGTCGAAACCCAGCGCGGCAAGGGTTCGAAACTCACGCCGTTCGGCGAGCGGCTGGTGTGGGCCGGCGAGCGCATGCAGGCGCGGCTCGGGCCGCAGCTCGAAAACCTGGCGCAGGAGCTCGCCAGCGAGATCAAGCCGTTCCTGGAGCAGCGCCCGTCCGTGATCCGCGTCCATGCCAGCCACGGCTTTGCGGTCGCAAAGCTGCGCGAATTCCTCGACCGCGAGCCCGGCATCGGCGTCGACCTGCGCTATGTCAGCAACCAGCATTCGCTGGTCGCGCTGGCGCAGGGCGCCTGCGACCTCTCCGGCCTGCATCTGCCGCACGGCGCGTTGCGCGCGCAAGGCGTCAAGGCGGCGCGCGAATGGCTCGATCCGCGCGAGGACCGCATCATCAGCTTCGTCACGCGCGAGATGGGCCTGATGGTCGCGCGCGGCAATCCGCTGCGCATTGCCGCGCTCAACGACCTCACCGGCCCAAAAGTCCGCTTCGTCAACCGCGACCATGATTCCGGCACGCGACTCTTGTTCGACCAGTTGCTCGCCGCAAGCGGCATCGACGAGAGCAGGATCAACGGCGCGCAGCAGATCGAGTTCACCCATGCCGCCGTCGCGGCCTATGTCGCCAGCGGCATGGCGGATGCGAGCTTCGGCGTCGAAGCGGCGGCCCGGCATTTCGGCCTCGATTTCATCCGCCTCCTCACCGAGGACTACTTCTTCGTCTGCAAGCGCGCCTTCCTTGATACCGGACCGATGCAGCGCATCCTCGAGATCATGCGCAGCGCCGATTTCCGCGCCGCCGTCGCCACCCTGCCCGGCTACGTGCCGTCGGATACGGGCGCGGTGACCGGCGTGAAGGCGTTTCTGGAGATGCACGCCGTGCGATGATGCCGTATGCAGGGCATGCATGCGGCGCAATCCGCCGGTCCAGCCGTCTGGACGAAGGCCGGCTTCCGTTATATCAACACGAATATAGCGAACGCCAGACGGCGCCGCGGAACAGGGTTTTGTGAATGTTTCAACGCCGCCGGTCTGCCGTCGCGCTCCGTCACGTCGCCTTCGAGGATCTCGGCCTGCTCGCGCCGATCATGGAACGCGAAGGCTGGAACGTGTCGTTCTGCGAGGCGCCGGTCGACGATCTCAGCCATTCCTCGATCCGGGATGCGGACTTGCTGATCGTGCTCGGCGGCCCGATCGGGGTCTACGAGACCGACAGCTATCCTTTCCTCACCAGGGAAATCGACCTGCTGGAGCGGCGTCTCGCCCATGGCCTGCCGACACTCGGCGTCTGTCTCGGCGCGCAGCTCATGGCGAAGGCGCTCGGTGCCCGCGTCTACGCCGGCGGTGTGAAGGAGATCGGCTGGGGATCGGTGACGCTGTCGGATGCCGGACGCGCATCCAGCCTGAGCCCGCTGGCCGAAGGCTCACCCGTCCTGCACTGGCATGGCGACACCTTCGATCTTCCCGATGGCGCCGCACGGCTGGCCTCCAACGAAAATTACGAGAATCAGGCATTCGCGTTCGGAAGCAATGCACTGGCGCTGCAGTTTCATCTCGAGGCCGATCCGCGGCAGCTCGAGGAATGGTATGTCGGCCACGCCGTCGAGCTCGCAGCCGCCAGGATTACGGCGCAGGAGCTTCGGGCGAAAACGGCCAAGGTCTCGAAGATCGTCGCGCGCCAGGCCGACCGCGTGTTCACGAACTGGCTCGGTCAGCTCCGGCATAGCGACGCTGCAAGCAAAACCGCACACGCAGGGTAGAAAACAATGGCGGAATATCCCCTCATCGAACTCTACATCGACGGACAATGGAAGCGCGCGAGCGGCCAGCCGATCATCAATCCTGCCGACGAGAGCGTGCTGGGCACCGTTCCCACCGCCACAAAAGCCGATCTCGACGACGCACTCGCGGCTGCCGAGAAGGGCTTTGCGATCTGGCGCAGCACGGCGCCCGCCAGGCGCGCGCAGATCATCCTGAAGGCGGCAGCGATCATCCGCGAGCGCGTCGATGTGATGGCGTCAGCGATGACGCTCGAACAGGGCAAGCCGATCGAGCAGGCACGGCTCGAAATCCTGCGCGGCTGCGACATCATCGAGTGGGACGCGACCGAAGGCCTGCGGCTCTACGGCCGCGTGATCCCGAGCGAGCCGGGCATGCGCCACACCGTGCTACGCCAGCCGATCGGCCCGGTCGCGGCGTTCTCGCCGTGGAATTTCCCGATGAGTTCGCCGGCCCGAAAAGTGGCCGGCGCCCTCTCCGCCGGCTGCTCGATCATCCTGAAAGCCTCGGAGGAAACGCCGGCCGGTGCCTTCCAACTGGTTCGCGCCTTCCACGACGCGGGCCTGCCGGCCGGCGTGCTCAATCTCGTGTTCGGCAATCCCGCCGAGATCTCGGACTATCTCATCCCGCAGTCGCGCATCCGCCTCGTCACCTTCACCGGCTCCATTCCGGTCGGCAAGCATCTCGCGGAGATGGCCGGTCGCCACATGAAGCCCGCAATCATGGAGCTCGGCGGCCACGCGCCTGTCATCGTGTGCGACGACGTCGATCCGGTCGCGACCGGGGCCGCCTCGGCCATCGGCAAATCGCGCAACGCAGGCCAGGTCTGTGTCGCACCGACGCGCTTCTTCGTGCAGGAAAAGATCTACGAGCAATTCGCACAATCCTTTGCCGAACGGGCCAGCCAGCTGAAGGTCGGAAACGGTCTCGATCCCTCGACCCAGCTCGGACCGCTCGCCAATGCGCGCCGCATCGATGCGATGGAAACGCTGGTCGCCGACGCCAAGGCCAAGGGCGCCCGCGTGCTCGCCGGCGGGCAGCGCATCGGCAATCGCGGTTACTTCTTCCCGCTCACCGTGCTTGCCGACCTGCCCGACAATGCCCGCGCCATGAACGAGGAGCCGTTCGGCCCGCTCGCCCTGGTCAACCCCGTGAAGACGCTGGACGAGGCGATCGAGAAAGCCAACGCCCTGCCTTACGGTCTTGCCGCCTACGCCTTCACGCGCTCGGCGAGCAATGCCGAGCGCCTCGCCGAGAGCGTCGAGGTCGGCAACCTCTCGATCAACCATTTCGTCGCATCGCTCGCGGAGACGCCGTTCGGCGGGGTGAAGGACAGCGGCTACGGGCGCGAGGGCGGCACCGAGGGCTTGCAAGGCTATACCGTGGTGAAGAACGTGTCACACAAGACGCTGTAGGACACATGATGCAAGGCAACGCGCTACAAGACAATTCACCGCGTCACCGGGACGGCAGCGCCGGCGACGCCAATTACGGCACCATCGGCAAGGGCTACGCGAACTTCCGCCGGCCGGACCCGCGCATCGCCGAGCTGATCGACGCCGCACTTTGCGAAGCCCGCACCATCCTCAATGTCGGCGCGGGCGCCGGCTCCTATGAGCCGGCCGGCCGCACCGTGACGCCGGTCGAGCCGTCGCAATCGATGCGGGCGCAGCGGCCGGCGCATCTTCCCGCCGCGATCGACGCTGTCGCGGAAAAGCTGCCCTTCGAGGACGCCGCGTTCGGCGCTGCGATGTCGACCTTTTCGGTGCACCAATGGAAGAACCTGAACGCAGGCCTCTCCGAGATGCGGCGGGTGACGCGCGGCCCGATCGCGATCATGACCTGCGATCCCCAGGAGCTCGATCGCTTCTGGCTCCACGCCTATTGCCCGGAGGTGATCGCAGTCGAGGCCGTCCGGTATCCCGCAATCCGGGATATCGCCGAAGGGCTCGGGGGCACGACGGACGTCCTGCCCGTCCCGATCCCGCTCGACTGCACCGATGGTTTCAACGAGGCCTATTACGGTCGGCCGGAAATGCTACTCGATCCGGCCGCGCGGCTCGCCTGCTCGGCCTGGAGCTTTGTTCCCGATGAAGTGGTCCGACGTTTCGAGGACCGGCTCGGCAACGATCTCGCCTCCGGCCGCTGGGATGAAGGGCACGGGCACTATCGGCAGCGCCCGACGTTTGTCGGTTCGCTCAAGCTGATCGTCAACCATATCTGAGCCGGCGGAAGCGCGCCGAAGCGAAAGACGCATGCTGGATATCCGGCGTCTTCGCCTTGTCCGTCGCGGGCAAGAGTGGCAATCTCGCGGGCGAACAGGCCAAGAGCTGCCAAGAGACTGCCAAGAGACCTCATCATGTCGCGCGCGAGCGCCAAATCGCTTCCCCAATTGAGCCTTCGCATCGACCTCGACGGCGAGGACCGGATCGGACCCGGCAAAATCGAGCTGTTGGAGCAGATCCGCGAGCACGGCTCGATCTCGGCGGCAGGCCGCGCCATGGACATGTCCTACAAGCGCGCCTGGGATCTCGTCGACGAGATCAACCGCATCTGCGGACATGCCGCGGTCGAGCCACAGGCCGGCGGCAAGAACGGCGGCGGAGCGATGCTGACGCCCTTCGGCGAAAAGCTTGTCGCGCGCTACCGCAAGATCGAGCGCGACGCCGCGCGTGCCGTGCACAAGGATTTGGAAGCGCTGAGGAGCGACATCGCCCGCTCGCGGAAATCGTGAACGGCGATCAGTTCGGTCGCACCGACATCTCCGGGATCGGCTGGGTCAGCGCCTCGCCGAGCAGCCCCTGCTCCGCCTTGGGGATCGAGAAGCGAACCTTGAAACCGTCCTCGGTCTGGAGCGTGATGATGCGCTGGGTCGTGTCGGTCGACTGCTCGATCGCCCAGGACGCCAGCGGATAGGCGTAGCGCAGGCTCTGGTCGCCGTAGCGGGCCTTCAGCGCCGCCTCCAGCAACCCGGGCAGCGTCATGATCAGCGCACCGACCTGGTTGAGCGAAACGCTGACCGCGGCAGGATTGCCGGACACATCCTCGAAGCCCAGCGAGATCGCACCGCCGTCGGCCGCTACCTCGCAGGTCGTGAGCTGCCTCACCTTGATTTCCATCGCCCGTCCCGGAACGCAGTTCGCTATATCCATCACGATATATCGATATGTCTACCTCCGTCCAGCCTGCTTTTCTGGAATTGATCGAACCGGCTGCCATGGCCGGTCCGGCGGCATCGTGATATATAGTTCGATATAACGAGGCCCGAATGGCCTGTTTCTGCAAGGGAGCGCAAAGCCTATGAGTGACTTCAATCTTCTCATCGACGGCAAGATGGTGCCCGGCGACCTGACCATGCCGGTTCTCAATCCCGCGACCGAAGAGGTGGTGGCGCAATGCCCGCGCGCCTCGAAATCGCAGCTCGACACGGCCGTCGCCGCGGCAAAGGCCGCCTTTCCGGCCTGGGCCGCGACACCGATGGAAGACCGCCGCAAGGTCGTGATCAAGATGGCCGATGTGATCGAGGCCAATTCGGGCGAGCTCGCGCGTCTGCTCACCTCCGAGCAAGGCAAGCCGCTGGCGGACGCGACCGGCGAAGTGCTCGGCATGGCCGGCTTCTTCCGCTATCTCGGCTCGCTCGAACTGCCGATGAGGGTGATCGAGAACTCCGGCGACCGCAAGGTCGAGGCCTATCGCCGCCCGCTCGGCGTCGTCGGTGCCATCATCCCCTGGAACTACCCGCTCCTGATCCTCGCCTTCAAGCTTCCCTCCGCGCTGCTCGCCGGCAACACGCTGGTGGTCAAGCCCGCCCCGACCACGCCGCTCGCGACGTTGCGCTTTGCCGAGCTGATCAAGGATGTCGTGCCGAAAGGCGTGCTCAACTTCATCACCGACGCCAACGATCTCGGCGGCGAGATGACCAAGCACCCCGACATCCGCAAGATCTCCTTCACCGGCTCCACGGCCACGGGGCAGAAGGTGATGGCGAGCGCGGCGCAGACACTCAAGCGCATCACGCTGGAGCTCGGCGGCAACGATGCCGGCATCGTGCTCGACGACGTCGATCCGAAAAAGGTCGCGCCCGGCATCTTCGAGGGCGCGTTCCAGAATTCCGGCCAGGTCTGCCTCGCCATCAAGCGGCTCTATGTGCACGAGTCCGTCTATGACGAGCTCTGCAACGAGCTGGTCGCGATCGCCAAGAACACGGTGGTCGACGACGGCTCCAAGCAGGGCACCAAGCTCGGGCCGCTTCAGAACAAGATGCAGTACGAGAAGGTGAAGGCGTTCCTCGAGGACGCGCACAAGAACGGCAAGGTGGTGGCCGGCGGCGCGGCGATGGACCGTCCCGGTTATTTCATCGAGCCGACCATCGTGCGCGACATCCAGGAGGGCTCAAAGCTGGTCGACGAGGAGCAGTTCGGTCCCGTGCTGCCGCTGATCAAATATTCCGACAAGGATGACGTGATCCGCCGCGCCAATGCCACCACCTACGGCCTCGGCGCTTCGGTGTGGTCGTCCGACATCAAACGTGCGCACGAAGTCGCGACGCAGCTCGAGTCCGGCACGGTCTGGATCAACAAGCACCTCGACATGGCCCCGCACATCCCGTTCGGCGGCGCCAAGCAGTCGGGCATCGGCACCGAATTCGCCGAGGAAGGCCTCGCCGAATTCACCCAGCTCCAGATCATCAACGGTCCGCCGGCGGCCTGATCCGACACCCGGGGCCGCGGCGAAACCGCCGCGGCCCCATTTATTTTCAGAGCAACGGAGGCGGACCATGTTCGATGCGCAATGCGACCTCGCCGCCCTCGTCTACGAGCCGCATCAGGATCCAGATGCGGTCCTGCGCAACTTTGCGGCGGATCTGAATGCGCGCGGCGTTCGCGTGGTCGGCCTGGTTCAGGCGGGCCAATGCGCGGATTCCAGCCTGTCGGCGGTGCTGCTCCACAGCGGAGAGAAACTGTTACTGGCGCAGGATTTCGATCCGGCCGCGCAAGGCTGCCGGCTCGATCTCGCACGGCTGCAAAATGCCGGCGAGCGCGTCGCGGACGCGCTCTCGCGCGGCGCCGATCTCGTCATCATCAACCGCTTCGGCAAGCGCGAGCGCGACGGCAAGGGCCTGGGCTATCTGATCGAGCGTGCACTGAGCGCCGACATTCCCGTCGTGATCGCGGTTGCGAGCGACCGTTTCTCCGACTGGATCACATTCGTCGGCGGCATGAGCGTCCGGCTCGGCTGCGAGCGCGATGCGCTGGAGGCGTGGTGGAACAACATCTCCACAAGCAACGCGCAGCTTGACCTGACATCACATCCTACGGTGTGCGAAATCCTCAAATAGGCCACGGTCGGCCAACGCCGCAGCCTGTGGCCGGGCGGGCGCAATCGACCTGATGCATGAACGCGCGGCGCACGGTTATGCCTGCCCCGCGCCTTCTGCATACGCCTTCATACGCGCGATTCTCCACGGCTCGCGATCGCTCGGGCAGTACTTTCCCGGAATAGGATCGATACTCGGCCGTCTGATACTTTCTGCGGGGTCAACCCGCTCCCCCCGACATGTCCTGGGATCCCGAAATGCCGGTCCGTCGGCTAAAGCCATCGCGAGTCCTCGGCGTCGAACGCTTCTCGGACTTCAGCGAGTTTCGCGCCAACGAGGTGCTTGGTCTCGGCACCAGCACGCCGCTGCGTCCGCGGGAATTCTCGCTGTCTCGTGCCATCCTCCCTCACCGGGACGGACTCTTCGTGCTCCAGCGCTCCTTTGCACGGCGGTATGAGGCCGAGATCGGCACCGACAACGGCGTCGGCCTTGTCGTTCCCCTCACCTTTCACTCCATCGCCAATGGCCATGAGGTCGACAGTTCGACGATCGCAGTCATGCGCGGCAAGGCTGCGGTCGAGGCGATCGAGGATCGTCCCAACACCTATCTGATGCTGCGCTTCAACTCGGACATGCGCCATCGCGGCTGGGCGGACTTCGATACCAGCCTTGCCTATGTGCGCGCGCAGGACGATCCGATGGTGCGCCTGCGCGCGGCCATCCTGGAGATGTTCTCGCTGGCCTCGGCCTGCAACGAGCCCGGGGAGTTCGAGGCCCTTCACCGCCCGATCCAGGAAACCCTGCTCGCCGGCCTCGATGCCACCCTGCTGCCGGCAGGCGCCCGCGCCGTCCGCCCCGGTTCATACGACAGGCACCGCAAGCTGGTCGCGCATCTCGACGAGGTCGTCGCGCTGTTCGGCTTCAAGCCACTCTACAGTGACGACCTCGCCGCCGCGCTCGGCGTGTCCGTGCGCACGCTCCAGGTCGCGACGCACGCAGTGCACGGCGTGAGCCTGCACCGCTATCTGCGCCTCAAGCGGTTGTGGTCCGTTCGCGTCCAGCTGATGACCGGCGGCGACGGATTGACCGTGAAGGCCGCCGCGCTCGGCAACGGCTTCTGGCACATGGGCGACTTCTCGAAGAGCTACAAACTGGCCTTCGGCGAAACGCCGTCCGAGACATTGGCGCACGGACGGCGCCCGTTTCATCCGGCCATCTGCGCCTGAGAGGGCGGCCTCGCCTTCAACCATGACCGGCCTGCTTGCGGTGGCCGCTCTCGCTGAGGCGGTCGACCCAGGCGATGCCGATGGCGGAGATGATGAAGGTCAGGTGGATCAGCACCTGCCACATCACGCCGCTCTCGGTGAAATTGCTGCGCGTCGTGCCGAGATTGCCAGCCTCGATGAAGGTCCGGAGCAGCGAGATCGAGGAGATGCCGATGATCGCCATCGCCAGCTTGATCTTGAGCACGCTGGCATTGACGTGGCTGAGCCACTCCGGCTCGTCCGGATGGCCGCTCAAGTTCAGGCGGGAGACGAAGGTCTCGTAGCCGCCGACGATCACCATCACCAGCAGGTTCGAGATCATGACGACGTCGATCAGCCCGAGCACGACCAGCATGATCTGCTGCTCGCTGGCGTCGAACGAATGCACGACCAGGTGCCAGAGCTCCTTCAGGAACAGCAGCACATAGACGCCCTGCGCGATGATCAGGCCGACATACAGCGGCACTTGCAGCCAGCGCGAGCCGAAGATGAGCTGGGCGAACGGGCCGATCTGCGATCGCGGCGCGGCGTGCACCGAAGGTGCTTTGGGTTCGGGCGTCATTGGTCACTCCGGATTGCGGACGGAATTGTCGCCTCAGAGACTCGCAATGACAGGCGCGAGCTCGAGCGAGCCCCGATAGATCATCTCGAAGGCGACGTAAACGATGATGGCGAGACCGACATACGCGATCCAGCGCTGCTTCTGCAACACCCGGCCGAGCAGGTCGGCGGCGACGCCCATCATCGCGACCGACAGCAACAGTCCGAACGCGAGGATGTAGGGATGCTCGCGCGCGGCACCCGCGACCGCGAGCACGTTGTCGAGCGACATCGAGACGTCGGCGGCGACGATTTGCAACGCCGCCTGCCGGAAGGTTTTCTGCGGTACCGGAGCGGCATTTGCGCCGTTGCCATGGCTGAACGCGAGCTGGCTGGAATGCGCCGACTGCTCACGCAGCTCGCGCCACATCTTCCAGCAGACCCACAGCAACAGCACGCCGCCGGCGAGCAGCAGGCCGATCACCTGCAAGAGCTGGGTCGCGACGCCGGCAAAGACGATACGCAGCGCAGTGGCGGCGACGATGCCGACGATGATGGCGCGGCGGCGCTGCTCGGCCGGCAGGCCGGCGGCGGCAAGGCCGATGACGACGGCGTTGTCGCCGGCGAGCACGAGGTCGATCAGGATGACCTGGAGCAGCGCGGACAGCGCGTCGGCGGTGATGAATTCAGTCATGATTGATCATTTTTGGCTGCGGAGGGATCGAGCCATTGCGGCTTTTTTCGCTCGACCCAGTCCAGGACCTTGGAACGCTGGGAGCGCAGTGCGGGCACGTCTTCTGCAAGTAGGGCGAGGCCGAGCGGCAGCATCCAGACGCCGAGCACCGGCAGGAAGGACAGCACGCCGCCCACCACGAGCAGCGCGCCGGAGGGGATCCTCACCCAGCGGCTGGACGGTTTGAGCAGATAGGTGACGGTGTCGCCCATGCGCGGCGGCAGGCGGCGGACGAGCTTGTCGAGACGCGGGTCGCCACCGGCCATCTGGCCGGTGGTGCCCCCGTTTCCTACCGTACGCTCGTCCGATGTTGCACTCATGCTCACTCCTGTGCGGCGGCCCGCTGTTCAGCACCTGCGCTGCCCGGCGCGACCGGCTTGGCGCGGGGCAGCACCAGCGTCAGCAGGCGCAATAGCTTGATCGCCTGCACTTCATGCGGATGCACGTCCTCGTCCGCAGCCGCGACGCGCTCCGACAGTTCCATCAAATGGGCCGACAGCGGCAGGTCCGAGACCGGACGCAGCGTGTCGATCACCACATTGGCAAAGTCGGGGTCCTCGAGCCGTTCCGCCAGCTCGTCGAATATCGCAAACAGCCGGTCGTCGCTCATGTGCGGCGCCAGTCCGCGATCCCTGATGAAGCGGATCACCTCATCGCGCTCGACCGGCGAAACCCGCCGGTCGGCGACGGCGACGAGCGCGCCGGCAATGACCAGCGCCACCGCGGCCTGCTCGTTCAGGCTGGACGGTTCGGTGATCTCGATTTCGATGGGGTTTGAAGTGACGGCGTCAGACATCGTTGCTCCCTTATCTCGCGAAATGACCGCGCGGAGCTGCGATGGGGACGATTGGGTCGGAGGGAACTCAAGAAGGCCCGACGATCGGCCGATCCATCGCATTCGCGCGGGACAGGTCATCCGACATCGCGAGGTTCGCCGACTTCGTCGGCATCCTCGCCAGAGGGGCCCGGATTCTTGTTCGCTCCAGAAATAAAGATGGGTCCGCCGGAATCAAGCCGACAAGACTGCGACCAGCCGCCGCATCGGTTCCAAGTCACCCGGTTTGGTTAAGCAAGCGTGACGCGCTGTGGGTTGCGTAGCCCGGATGGGCGCAGCGATATCCGGGACATTGGCCCCGCATGTCGCTTCGCTCATGCGGGCTACGCCCGCTCCACCAGATGCGCCCGCGACGGCGCCGGATCGAACCTCTCGCCGAAATATTGCGTCTCGTGCGCCACCAGCCCTTCGCGGAATTCCATGATGCTGACCACGTAGGACGGCACATCGTCATAGGTCAGCACGAACTCGCTCACCCAGAGATCGCCGCCGCCGACGATGCGCCGGACCGTAAAGCGCTTCTTGTTGGGCTGCACGAAACGGCTTTCCTGAATCTTCCTGCGGCCATGAATGCGCTCGCCGGACTGCGGATAGTCGAGCACTGCGTCCTCGCGATAGATATCATGCTCGGCCTCGAAATCATTCGCGTCCGAAGCCTGCCAATGGCGCTGGAGTGCCGCCAGCTTCACCTGATCATCCATCGCGATCTCCCGTCTTGCGGTTTCTGCTGTTCAGATTGGAGCACGAACCACCAGCGGCAAGGCCGTCTCGCAACGTCTAACAACGACTAACGCGCCAAATGTCCAGCCTGGATGCAGATTGCAGTGCACCGATCCGGAATTAGCCGGGTCGCGCGGTCATGCTGGGGAACGCCCATGGCACGTTTGCTGTCCGTCAATGTCGGCCTGCCGCGCGACATCGCCTGGCAAGGCAGGACCGTCCACACCGGTATCTGGAAGGCTCCCGTCAATGGTCCGCGCAGGGTGCGCCGGCTCAATATTGACGGCGACGGCCAAGGCGATACCGCGGGTCACGGCGGCGAGCAGCGCGCCGTGTTCGTCTACCAGGAGGATTCCTATCGGTACTGGCAGGAGCATCTCCGGCGATCGACCCTCGTCCACGGTCAATTCGGCGAGAATTTTACCGTCGAGGGCCTCGCCGACACGGAGGTCTGCATCGGAGACCGTTACAAGATCGGGTCTGCCCTGTTCGAGGTGACACAGCCGCGCGTCACCTGCTACCGGCTCGGCATCCGCATGGAGGAGCCGGACATGGCCGCGCTGCTCGTCAGGCACGGCCGGCCCGGCTTCTATTTTCGTGTGATCGAGGAAGGCGACGTCGAGGCCGGCGACGAGATCACGCAGATCGCCAGCGGGCCCGAGCGCATGAGCATCTTCGAGATCAATGCGCTGCTCTACTTGCCGCCTCACCCGCGCGATGGGCTGGAGCGCGCCCTGCGGATTCCCGCGCTGAGCCACGGCTGGCGTCACTCCTTCGAAGCGCTGCTTGAGCAGCAGCGCACGAAGAGTACGGCACAGGGAAACGCCGGGCTCGGCCCGGCGTCGAGCCCGGCTCCGGCCTGGCGCGGCTTCCGGCCGTTTCGCGTCTCGCGCAAGATCGCCGAAAGCAGCAGCGTGACCTCGCTGATCCTCGAACCTGCGGACGGACATCCGGTGCCCGCCGCCCTGCCCGGTCAGTTCGTCGCCGTGCGGCTCGGATCTTCCGACAAGCCCGCGATGACGCGCAGCTATTCGCTGTCGAGCTTCTCCGATGCCGCGTCATGGCGCATCAGCATCAAGCGGGAAGCGCACGGCGCGGCGAGCAACTATGTTGCCGACAATCTCCTGGGGGGCGACATCGTTCAGATCGGCGCACCGCGCGGGAGCTTTGTGCTGCGGCAAGGTGCGCGGCCCGTCGTGTTGCTGAGCGCGGGGATCGGCGTGACGCCGGTGCTCGCGATGCTCTACGCGCTCACTGCGGGGCAATCGACGCAAGAGGTCTGGTGGCTGCACGGCACCCGCAATGGCCGCGAACATGCGTTCGCCGCTGAGGTGCGCGGCCTGTTGGCCGGGCTGGCTCACCATCACAGCCATGTCTGCTACAGCGCGCCCGACGCGGGTGATCGTCCCGAGGTGGATTTCGATACCATCGGGCATCTGGACGCGCGCCTGCTCCAGAGTCTGAACGTGCCGCGCGACGGCGATTTCTATCTGTGCGGACCGGCAAATTTCATGAGCGACCTCACGCGCGGGCTTGCCGCACTCGGCGTCGCGCCGGATCGCATCCACACCGAGCTGTTCGGCGCCGGACCATCCCTGACACCCGGCATAGCCTCATCCCCGCCAAAGCGGGCGCACTTGCCGGCCGGGGCCTCCGGTCCGGGCCCATTGGTTTCGTTCGCCCGCAGCGGCCTCAACGTCTGCTGGGGTCCGTCATACGGCAGCCTGCTCGAACTGGCCGAAGCGTGCGACGTTCCCGTGCGCTGGTCGTGCCGGACGGGGGTGTGCCACAACTGCGAGAGCGGGCTGGTATCAGGCGCAGTCAGCTATGCGCCGGATCCGCTCGACGCACCGGCGGACGGCAACGTGCTGATCTGCTGCTCGCGGCCGCAAGGCGACATCGTGATCGATCTGTGAGATCAGACACTCACGCCAGACTCGGCACTCAGATATGGGAGAGTTCAATGCGACCTGACATCATGCCGGGAGTAACCTTCCCGGATTACGAGCTCAGCGACCACACCGGCAAGCACCGCAAGCTCTCCGAGCTGCAGGCAGGCGATCCGATGGTGCTCGTTCTCGGCCGTGGCGGCTTCTGTCCGAAGGATCGCCGTCAGGCCGAAGGCCTGCTGCAACTCCATCGCGAGATGGAGGTCGGCTATTGCCGGATGGTGACGATCACCACCGACAACATCACCCAGACCAGCGAATACCGCAGCGGCGTCGGGGCGCACTGGCCCTTCCTGTCCGATTCACGGCGCGTCGTTCAGAAGGATCTCGACATCGCCGAATACACCGATCCCGTCCACAATCCGATGATCCCCCACGTCGTCGTGCTGGAGCCCCGGCTCGTCGTCTATAAGATCTACAATGGCTACTGGTTCTTCGGGCGCCCGACCGTCGAAGAGCTTCGCCACGACCTCCGCGCGGTCAGCATGAAGTGCCGGCCGGATTGGGACATCACCGCGCCCGGCTTCAAGGCATTCTGGGACCAGGGCCGCAAGGAATATTTTCACCCCTACGGCAAGGCCTACGTCGAAACTCTCGGCGGGCAGGATTAGAAACACATTCCGGTTCGGACGAGCGCCGGCCCAGGAATGTGGATGATCCAGATGCAGACCAATCCCGCCCCCCGCGCCGGCCGCCCGGGCGCGCGCCAGATCTACGAAGCCTTGAGGGATCAGATTTTGGCGCGGGTGTACGGGATCGACGGCTTGCTGCCGTCGTCGCGAGCGCTTGCCGGCGAGATGGGCGTGGCGCGCTCGACCGTGACCGTCGCCTATGAACAGCTCGCCGCCGAAGGTTTTATCGAGACACGCCACGGCGCCCGGCCGCGCGTTGCCCGCGCCGTCGTCGAGCGCGGACGCGCGCGCGTCGCATCGCGGCCGTCGGCGCGCAAGGTGCGGCTGTCGGCCTTCGGCGAGCAGCTGCGGTCGGACCCGCCGCGCTGGACCGAACCGCCGCGCGGGCTCGTCGCGAATTTCCGCTACGGCGAGCTCGCCCCGTCGGACTTCCCGGTGCTGGCGTGGAAGAAGGCCGTGACGGCCGCGATGGCGCGCAAGCCCGAGCGGCTGGCCTATGACGATCCCTGCGGTGCGTTGCGGCTGCGGACCGCACTTCAGGGCTATCTGTGGCGATCGAGGAGCGTCCGCTGCGAGGTCGACCAGATCATCGTCGTGAACGGCTCGCAGCAAGGTCTCGACATCTGCGCGCGCCTCCTGCTCGATGCCGGCGACCGCTTCGTCATGGAAGATCCCGGCTACCAGATGGCGCGGCATACCTTTGCGGTGACGGGCGCAGAAACGGTGCCAATCCCGGTGGACGCGGACGGGCTGGAGACGGCGCGGCTCGACGGCGTCGAAGCCCGCCTCGCCTATGTCACGCCGTCGCATCAATATCCGCTCGGCGGCGTCATGCCGATCGGCCGCCGCCACCAATTGCTCGCCTGGGCGCGGAAGAACGACGCCTATGTGATCGAGGACGACTACGACAGCGAGTATCGCTACGACACCAAGCCGATCCCGCCGCTGCATGCGCTGGAAGGCAGCGACAACGTGATCTATCTCGGCACCGTCTCCAAGACACTCTCGCCGACCTTGCGGATCGGCTACCTGGTCGTGCCCGCCCCGCTGCGATCCCTGTTCGCCGCCGCCAAGCAGATCATGGACCGCCACACGCCGCTGATCGAACAGCATGCCCTTGCCGCCATGCTGGAGAGCGGCGCCTATGACAGCCACGTCAGGCGCGTGCGCCGGCGCAACGCCGAGCGCCAGCAGGCGCTGCTCGACGCGCTTCGCCGCCGGTTCGGAGATCGCGTCCGGATCGAGGGCACGGCCGCCGGCCTGCATGTGGTGGCCTGGTTCGATCACCTGCCGCAGAAGCGTGAAGACGCCTTGATCGAGGCGGCCCGCGCGAGGGGCGTCGGCATCTATCCCGTCTCCGCGCTGCTCGCCGGATCTCGCCGAACGCGGAGGACAGTCGGCCTCGTCATGGGCTATTCCGCGCTTGAGGTCGCGCAGATCGAAAACGGCTGCAGGCTTCTCGCGCAGGCCGTCGACAAACTGGACTGATCAAATAGGCAATAACTGGCCGTTTGTAGAAGTCCAGATTCGCGTTATCTCCGCACTGACGCTGGAGATAAGCCATGTACATCCCGCCCGCCTTCAAAGACGACGACATCGAGAGCATCCGGACGACCATCCGCAGTGCCCGCCTCGCCAGCCTGGTAACGGCCACCGCCGAAGGTCCGATCGCCACCCCCCTGCCGCTCTTCCTCGACCAGAGTGAAGGCGAGCACGGCGTGTTGTACGGGCATATCGCGAAGGCCAACCCGCAATGGAAACTGCCGCCGATCGGCGACGCGCTGGCGATCTTCAACGGTCCCGACGCCTATGTGACGCCGTCCTGGTACGCGACCAAGCAAGAGACGGAAAAGGTCGTGCCCACCTGGAATTATGTCGCCGTGCACGCCTACGGCCCCGTCGAATTCTTTCAGGATCCGGAGCGCCTGCTCGACGCCGTGACGCGGCTGACGAACAGGCACGAGGGAGCGCGCGCGAAACCCTGGGCCGTCACCGATGCTCCCGCAGACTTCATCGCCGCGCAATTGCGCGGCATCGTGGGCGTACGCATTCCGGTGGTACGGTTCGAGGGCAAGCGCAAGATGAGCCAGAACCGCCCCGAAGCCGATCGCATCGGCGTCGCAGCAGGTCTCGCCGCGAGCGAGAATGCGCAGGACCGCGAGGTCGCGCCCCTGATCCCGCTTCCGGTCTAATCTCCGATCTCCCTGCGCCGGCGCTGGGCGTATTCCGCGCCCCAACCAAGGCCGAGCGTCACGGAGATCAACGAACCGAACAGCACGCCGAGCTTGGCTGCATCCAGCAGCCTGTCGTCGGTGAAGGCGAGCATGGCGATGAAGATCGACATGGTGAAGCCGATGCCGGCCAAGAGCCCGATGAGGCAGATGCCGCCCCATGACACGCCGGGCGCCAGACGGCACCAGCCTGTGCGCACCGCGAGCCACGTTGCACCGATCACACCGATCGGCTTCCCGACACATAGCGCCAGCGCGACGCCAAGCGTCACGAATTGTGCCCCACCGGCGAGGTCCATGCCTTTGAAGCTGACGCCCGCATTCGCCAGCGCGAAGATCGGCATGATTCCGTAGGCGACCCAGGGATGCAGCGCCGTCTCCACGCGGATGACGGGCGGCACGATCTCGGGATCTGCCGATCGCACCGGTGTGATCAGGCCGAGCACGACGCCTGCCAGCGTCGGATGGACCCCCGCCATGAGGAAGCCCGCCCAGACGATGAACGCCGGCACGACATAGGCATAGGCGGATGCGAAACCGCATCGCTGAAAGCCGAACGCCATGAGAACGCCGAAGGCTGCAACGGCAAAGCCGCCGGGATCGAGGCCGCCGGCATAGAACAGTGCGATGATGAGCACCGCGATGATGTCGTCGATGATCGCCAGCGCCAGCAGGAAGACCCTGATGTTGCCGGGAATTGATTTTCCGAGCAGCGCGAGCACGCCGACGGCGAACGCGATGTCGGTCGCGGTCGGTATGGCCCAGCCCTGGTCGCGCCCCGCCGCGGCGTTGAAGCTCAGATAGATCAGCGCAGGAACGACCACGCCGCCGCACGCCGCCAGCACGGGCAGAATGGCCTGATCGAACCTGCTAAGTGCGCCCTCGTGACTCTCGCGGCGGATCTCCAAGCCGACGACGAGAAAGAACACCGTCATCAGCGCGTCGTTGATCCAGAAATGCAGCGATCTAACAAAGACGAAATCGCCGAGGCGCAGAGGGACCGGCAGGTTCCAGAGATCGTGATAGGAATGGGCAAAAGGCGAGTTGGCCCACAGCAAGGCGGCGGCCGCGGCGACCAACAGCACGACACCGCTGACGGCCTCGACATGCAGAAACTGCTGGAGCGTGGTGAGCGCTCGCGCAATGAGAGGTTTGGTTCTGGACAGGTCCCTGCCGGGCAGCTGATCGTTCATGGGCGCACGCCATCCGCGTGGCGGCCCGACCATCGCTTGACCTGACGCTGCCCTGTGCAGCGAGCACCCGAACGCCGTTCTACACCGCGATGGGATGAAGGCAACCCTGCTCCGCGCGCATCTGCTTCCACCGAGCGGCTGGAACTCCGAGGCGTCGAGGATTGTTGGTGGACCTCACGACACTTTGCCGCACGGGAACCTCATGTGCCGCTGGATCGCATACCGGGGCGAGACCACCTCGTTCGAACCTTATGTCACCGAGCCCGAGCATTCGCTGATCGCGCAGAGCATCCGCTCGCTTCAGTCGACGGCCGGCTCGAATGGCGACGGCTTTGGTCTTGGCTGGTATGGCGAGCACCCGGAGCCCGGCCTCTATCGCGAAACGCGGCCGGCCTGGTCGGACGAGAACCTGCGCTACCTCTGCCGCCATCTGCGCTCGCATCTGTTCTTCGCCCACGTGCGCGCAGCCACCGGCACGGCGGTGACGCGGCAGAATTGTCATCCCTTCGCCTGCGGCCAGTGGATGTTCATGCACAACGGCTTCGTCGGTAGCTGGAATCGGCTGCGGCGCAAGGTCGAGGCGCTGATCCCCGACGCTTATTATCCCTCGCGGCTGGGCACGACCGATTCGGAGGCCGTGTTCCTCGCCATGATGGGTGCAGGGCTCGACAGCGATCCGCTTCGAGCAACGCAAGCCGTGCTGCAATCGCTGGTCGGCCTCGTCAACGAGGGCGAGCTTCGCGAGCGGCTGCGCTTCACCAGCGCGGTCGCAAACGGCAGGGATCTCTATGCGTTTCGCGTCGCGGTCAACGATGCCGCCAACACGCTCTATTATCGCGAGGCCGGCGGCGGCCAGGTCGTCGTCGTGTCCGAGCCGTTCGACAAGGAAACGGACTGGACGGAAGTGCCGCCGAATCACGCCCTGGTCGCGCGGGCGTCCGAAAACGTGAAGATTGTTCCTTTTGACCTTGCAATTTCCGGGTCCGAGGCGGAACCCGCCCCCGTCAGACGGATTATTGCCCGCAGGTAATACCACTGCCGGGTGGCCCCATGACGTTTGCCTCAGAGACATTCGCTTCAGACGTCTTGAAACTGCTGCGCCTCGATTCCTCCGGTGACAAGCAGCACCTCGTCATTCGCTCTGCCGGTGGACGCGGCAAGGCGGCCGACTATTCCTTCGGCATCGAGGAGGAATACTTCCTCGCCGATCGCCGCAGCTTCGAGGTCGCCATCGAAACGCCCAATGCGCTGTTCGAGTCGGTGAACTGGTCCACCGGCGGCCAGGCGATGCGGGAGATGCTGCAATCCCAGCTCGAGGTCGCCACCAACGTTCACGTCGATGTCAATGACGCGCGGGAAGAGCTGCGGTTCCTCCGCCGCGAGGTCGCCAACGTCGCCGCGCAATACGGCTACGTCATCATGGCCTGCGGCACGCACCCGACCGCCGTCTGGCGCATGTCGCAGCCGAGCCCGAAGCCGCGCTACGAGGAGATGATCGAGGATCTGCGCAGCATCGGCCACCGCAACATGATGTGCGGCATGCATGTGCACGTCCAGCTGCCCGATCCCGGGAAGCGCGTGGAGGTGATGCGGGTGATGCTGCCGCATCTGCCGCTGTTCATCGCACTGTCGGCCTCCTCCCCGTTCTGGAATTCCCACAAGACGGGCCTGAAGGGCTACCGGCTTGCCGCCTATTCCGAGCTGCCGCGCACCGGCTTGCCCGAACTGTTCGAAAGCAGGTACGACTACGACGAATATGTCGGCGCGCTGCAACGCTCCGGCGTGATTCCCGATGAAAGCCATATCTGGTGGGCGATGCGGCCGTCCATGAAGCACCCGACCCTCGAGCTTCGCGCGCCCGACACCTGCACCTTCGTCGACGACGCCGTTGCGATCGCATCCCTCTATCGCTGCCTGACACGGCATCTCTATCAGCGGCCGCATCTGTCGAAGCAGGTCACGGTCGTCGAACGCGCGATTGCGGTCGAGAACAAATGGCGCGCGCAGCGCTACGGCACCGATTGCATTTTTGCCTCCCGGGACGGGCCAGTTACGATCTCGGAGCTGCTCACCCGTGTGATCGACGATGTCGCCGAGGACGCGGCTGCCCTGAATTGCGCCGCCGAGGTCGAGCACTGCCGCACGATCGTGGAGCGCGGCAGCTCCGCCGAATTCCAGCTTCGCGCCTACCGCGAAAACGGCAGCGACATCGCATCCGTGTCACGATGGATCGCTACATCGACGATATCCGGAACCAGCGCTCCGATCGGGCGCAGTGCTTCTGCACCGACATAGCGTCCACACAAGCTTTGGGAACGATAAGTGCGTTCCCAAACTTGCTGAGGCGCTGAGGAAAAGCATGACCAACACCACCTGTTGCACCGGCTGCGGCCATGGCTTGGTCCCCATCCTGACCAGGAAGGGTTCGACAGAGCTCAGCTGCCTCTGGTGCGAGAGCATCGACGCCCGGACGGTGGACATGGCGAAGTGGGCGGACAGCCCCTCCGGCAAGCCCGAGCGCACCACGCTTCGGTCGTTTGACTGAACTTCGGCGAAGCCCGATGCGTTCCGCGGTCCCGGCGGTGCGACGGGCTGCACCGCGACGCCGGGACTTGCCGCCAAATTAGACAAGACACGTCTCGTCACCGCAGCTGCCGGCTGCGCGAAGACGCCAGGCAAGCAGGTGAAACGGCTCATCTAACCTCAGGCGGAGCCTCGATTATTTTCCCGTCGCGGAGAGCCGGGCGCTCATGCGCCGGCGCCGTGTTCCAACTGGCCCAGAATTCGCAAGACAGGCTCAGGCCTGATTCCCTGCCCTCTCACCAAGTGGAGCAGCAAGACGCGTGCGCCCGGCTCCGGGATGACCGGCCTCAAAATCGGAGGATGCCATGAACGTGCATGCTGCGGGCGATCTCAAATTCACCGGCCTCACCCGCCCGAACGGCGCGCCCCTTCGCCTCAATGATCAGGATTTCGTCGCGATCGATCGCGACAGGAATGCGAAGTTCGAGGCGACATACCGGCCGCAAGCCCTTTACAACCGCGCGAGCGAAGGCTTCCACGCCAACAACGAGACCTTCCTCCTGCACGAAGTCGCGACCAACCTTCCGATCTACCGTCCGGACACGGGCCCGACCGACTTCCATCTGCATCTGCCGCCGGGCGGCTTTCAGCTCGTGCTGGTCACCTCGGGCGCGTTCACTTTCGACTACGACGGACGCTTCTACAATGTCGGCCCCGGCGCGGTGATGCTGCAAAGCGCGATCGTCCATCGCCAGCTGTTCTACACCTGGTCGGGCCTGTCGACCGAAGAGAACCTGAAGACGCCGCAGACGGTCGTCCCCGATCCGATCTCCATGGGCTATTCGGGCAAATTCCTCGAAGCCTTTGTCACCGATCCCACCACGTTTCCGAACCCGACCATCGTTGGCCCGGACCAGATCAACGAAGCCGAGACGCCGCGCGTGGCCTGGAGCCATCCGCTGCACGACCGCCCGGCCGATGCCGGCTTCTGGCTGCAGGATCCCTTGGCGCTGGATGCACTGTTCAGGCCGCTCGCCGACAGTCCGGTCAAATCGGCCATGCCGGTCTACGTGCGCGATATCGGCATCGAGATTCCGAGCGGTCACCTCGTCACCGGCCACATCATCGCAACCGACCCGCGTGGCCAGTCACTGCTGCCGAAGAGCACGTCGGCAGCCGCGGACGCCGCCTGCTTGGCCAAGGGCGAGGTCGCGATCTACCGCGTCATTCGCGGCACGGCTGAATTCAAGAAAACAACCGGCGAGACCTTTGAGCTCGCGGCTGGTGACGTCGTGACGGCAGGCAAGAACGCGATCAGCCTCACCGGCATCGGTGAGAACACGCAAGTGCTCCGGCTCGGCCTGCTGAAGGGCATGAACGATCTGCGCAGCTGGACGCCGACACAGCGCGACGAGATCGACGGCCTCGCCGGTCAGATCATCACGCACAAGGACGTCCGTCCCCTGCGCACCGAAGGCAAGCCGGTTGGATATCTGTACGGCTAAACGCTACTCCGCCGCCTGACGCACGTGGCGCGCGGTTGGGGTGCGCATGGTGACGAGCTCTTCGGCTGCGGTTGGATGCAGCGCGATGGTGGCGTCGAAATCCGCCTTGGTCGCCTTCATCTTCACCGCGATCGCGACCACCTGGGTGACCTCGGCGGCGCAATCGCCGACGATGTGGCAGCCCAGCACGCGGTCGGTCGAGCCGTCGACGACCAGCTTCATCAGCACGCGGGTGTCGCGGCCGGACATCGTCGCCTTGATCGGGCGGAACGTCGTCTTGTAGATGTCGACGTGGCTGAATTGCGCGCGCGCCTCGGTTTCCGTCAAACCAACCGTGCCGACCTCCGGCTGCGAGAACACCGCGGTCGGAATGTAGGAATGATCGACCTGCACCTCGCGCTTGCCGAACACGGTGTCGGCGAAGGCATGGCCCTCGCGGATCGCGACCGGGGTCAGGTTGAAGCGATGGGTGACGTCGCCGATCGCATAGATGCTGTCGACCGAGCTCTTCGAGAAATGGTCGACCGCAATGCCGCCATTCTTCGGATTGATGGCGACGCCGGCCTTCTCCAGGCCGAGATTGGCGACGGACGGGTGGCGGCCGATCGCGAACATCACCTGGTCGGACGCGAGGCTCGAGCCGTTCGACAGATGCGTGGTGAATTCCTCGCCGTGGCGATCGACCTTGGCCACCGTGCAGCCGGTGAGGATGGTGATGCCCTGCTTCTCCATCTCGCTGCGGACATGGGCGCGGACGTCCTCGTCGAACCCGCGCAGGATGTTGTCGCCGCGATAGACCACGGTGACGTCGGAGCCGAACCCGGCGAAGATGCCGGCGAATTCCAGCGCGATATAGCCGCCGCCCTGGATCACGATCCGCTTCGGCAGCTTCTTCAGGTGAAACGCCTCGTTGGACGAGATGACGTGCTCGATGCCGGGGATCGAGGCGCCGTGATTGGGCGCGCCGCCGGTCGCGATCAGGATGTATTTGGCAGTGATCTTCCGGTCGTTTTCGAGCAGGCGGACGGTGTGCTTGTCCTCGATCACCGCGCGGCTCTTGACGATCTGCGCGCCTGATTTCTCGACATTGGCCGTGTAGGCCGCCTCCAGCCGGGCGATCTCCTTGTCCTTGTTGGCGATCAGCGTCGGCCAGTCGAAGCTGGCGGGCGGAACGGACCAGCCGAAGCCGGCGGCGTCCTCGAGCTCGTGACGGAAATGCGATCCGATCACGAACAGCTTCTTCGGCACGCAGCCGCGGATCACGCAGGTGCCGCCCATGCGGTACTCTTCCGCGATCATCACGCGGGCGCCGTACCCGGCCGCGATGCGGGCGGCACGCACGCCGCCCGAACCGCCACCGATGACAAAGAGGTCGACGTCGAATTCAGCCATTGTCCACTCCGACCCCTTTCAGAGCATGATCCGGGAAAGTGTGAAGCGGTTTTCCGGACAGATCATGCTCAAAATAACAGCCTGAAGCGCGATGCCGCGCTTCAGGGGATCTCCGATCAGATAGTGTCTGTCAGATTTCCTTGCCACGCTTGCGCATCTCGGCGCGGAAGGCACCCATCACGGTCTCGGAGAAGTTCTGGGCCCAGGAGTTCATGAAGGCCATGCTCAGGCCGATGGCGCGCGGCTCGGCGTCGATCAGCTTCTTGCCCAGCGGCGACTTGTAGAAGGTGACGAGATCCTTCAGCTCCTGCTCGGTGAACTCGCTGGCATAGACCTGCGCCATGCCTTCGCCGATCTCGTTCTGGCGCCCGCTGAGCTGCTGAGCAACGACCCCGGCGACCTCGTTGAGGTCCTTCTGGTAGTTCAGGTTCTGCTGGATCAGCGCGATCTTGGTCTTTTCGACGAGGCCCGGCACGGCACCAGCGTACATCGCACCGGCGTTCTTGATCTGCAGAATTTCCTTGGCCGCCGCGATCGCCGCCGGCGTGGCCTTCGGCTGGGCCGGAGCCGCTGCGGCCTTGGGCTGAGCCGGAGCCGGCTGCTGCGCCATGGCCGGGAAGGCCAATCCCGCAGCGAGGGTCACGGCCGGCAACAATTTCAAAACGCTCTTCATTCCAGGTCTCCTTTCGGCTTGCGCCGTTCAATCACGCGAATTCCCTCGCCGCCCGCCAAAACGGCCGAGCTGGCCAAGCCGATGAACAACCCATGCTCGACCACGCCGGGGATCGCGCTCAGCGCCTTGGCGAGGCTGGGCGGATCCTTGATGCATCCGAGCTGGGCATCGACGATCCAGTGGCCGCCATCGGTGACGAAAACGTGGCCATCCTTGGCCTTGCGGACCGCCATTTGCCCGGAAACGCCACATTCGGCAAATGCCTTCTCGATCGCGCGGCGCGTCGCGCCAAGCCCGAACGGGATGACCTCGACCGGCAGGGGAAACTTGCCGAGCGTCGGCACCCATTTGCTGTCGTCGGCAATCACGATCATGCGATCCGAGGCGGCCGCCACGATCTTCTCGCGCAGCAGCGCACCGCCGCCACCCTTGATCAGGTTGAAATCGGGATCGATCTCGTCGGCGCCATCGACGGTGAGGTCGAGATGGTCGATCTCGTCGAGCGTGGTCAGCGGCACGCCGCAGCGCAGCGCATCGAGGCGCGTCGCCTCCGAGGTCGGCACGCCGATCACCTTGAGCCCGGCGGCGACGCGCTCGCCGAGCAGCTCGACGAAATGCTTTGCGGTCGAGCCGGTACCGAGCCCGAGCCGCATGCCGTCCCGGACGTCCTCAAGGGCGCGCGCCGCAGCCTGCCGCTTCAACTGGTCCATGTTCACGATGCGCCCGCCTCTGAATTAAGAGTGCCGCCGGTATTGGCCGCTTGCGGCGGCCTATGTAGCCTCGTTTTTCCCGTCGGAACAGGCCTCTGGGCCGATCTTATAAGGTGAACTTATGGCTTCCACCCTTGCGCCGATCCGGCCGGACCGGTAGCGCTGGGACCATGACCTCCCCCTACACTCTCGTCTTCGATCTCGACGGCACGCTTGTGGATACGGCGCCCGACCTGATCACCGCGCTGAACCACGTGCTTGACCGCGAAGGGCTACCGCCCGTGCCGATGGCCTCGGCCCGCAACATGATCGGCGCCGGCGCCCGCAAGCTGATCGAACGGGGGCTGGAGGCCGAGGGCCGCACCGTCAGCCCCGCGGACATGGACCGGTTGACCGCGGACTTCATCGCCTATTACGCCGACCATATCGCGGTCGAATCCCGCCCCTTCGAGGGGCTTGAGGCCGCACTCGACCAGTTTGCGGCTCAGGGCCACCGCCTCGCGGTCTGCACCAACAAGCTGGAATGGCTGTCGAAGCGGCTCCTGGACCAACTCGGCCTGAGCCGGCGCTTCGCGGCGATCTGCGGCGCCGACACTTTCGGCGTCCCGAAGCCCGATCCCACCATTTTCCGCGAGACCGTGGCCCGCGCGGGTGGAGAGGTCAAAGCCAGCATCATGGTCGGCGATGCCGGACCCGACGTCGGCGTCGCCCGCCGCGCCGGGGTGCCCGTGATCGGGGTCAGCTTCGGCTATACGGACGTGCCGATCGCCGAGCTGAAGCCGGATCGGCTGATCCATCACATGCGCGACCTGCCGGCCGCAGCCCACAGCCTGATGCTGGCTTAGGCACCCACAAGCCTTTGACTTAGCAAGATTATTTTTCTGAACCCTGCGTTAATATGCGCCGCGCGCCGGTTGCCTGCCTGAAACGACACCCCTATGGTCCGGCCGGGGATGTGGCGGTTCGTCGCAGTTAGAGTGGGTGGTCATGCGTCGTGTCATCGCGATTGCGTTAGCGGGAGCAAGCTTGGGTGGCTGCTCCTCGATGTCCTGGGACATGTTCAAATCGGCGCCGCCGACCGTCCAGGTCCGGCTCGAATCCAATCCCCCGGGGGCTGACGCCACGACCTCGCTGGGTGCGGGCTGCAAGACCCCCTGCTCCGTCTCGGTTCCTGCCCCCGACGCCCCCTTCACGGTCGCTTTCGCACTGCCAAAATACCAGCCGGGAACCGTGCCGGTGAACGTGATCAAGAATCCCGGCGATTTCACCACGCCGGCCTCGGTCACCACCGACCCGAATCCGGTGTTTGCCGAGCTTCAGCCTGCCGCCCCGCCGAAACCGGTCCGCAAGCCGCACCGGCCGAAGAAGCCGAAACCGGTCGCAGCCGCGCCCGCCGCAGCACCGGCCGATTCTGCTCCGGCGGAGGGTTCGCCGTTCCCCGATCCGAACGCGGGGAAGCGCTGACTTACGTATACCACCCGATTGTCCTAGCCGCGTCTGATGCTTAGATTGCTTCCAGAGCACCGCTGAAGCATCGGTGCGCCCGTCGCCGTAAGTGACAAGGCCTCTCGTATGAACGGACTTTCCGCGAGCCCCCGCGCCGCGCTGTCGAGCGCGATGACCGATCCGTTCGGGCGGACCATCTCCTATTTGCGCGTTTCCGTCACCGACCGCTGCGATCTGCGCTGCTTCTACTGCATGTCGGAAGACATGACCTTCCTGCCCAAGGCGGACCTGCTGACGCTGGAAGAGCTCGACCGGCTCTGCTCGGCCTTCATCGCCAAGGGCGTGAAGAAGTTGCGTCTCACCGGCGGCGAGCCGCTGGTCCGCCGCAACGTGATGACGCTGGTGCGCTCGCTGTCGCGCCACCTGTCGAGCGGCGCCCTGAACGAGCTGACGCTGACCACCAACGGCACCCAGCTCGCGAAACATGCCCGGGAGCTCGCCGATTGCGGCGTCCGCCGCATCAACGTCTCGCTCGACACGCTCGATCCCAAGAAGTTCCGCGAGATCACCCGCTGGGGCGAGATCGACAAGGTGCTGGAGGGCATCGAAGCCGCGCGCGCCGCGGGGCTTTACGTGAAGATCAACGCGGTGGCGCTGAAGAACCTCAACGAGGATGAACTGCCTTCGCTGATGCGCTGGGCCCACGGCAAGGGCATGGGCCTGACGCTGATCGAGGTGATGCCGATGGGCGAGATCGGCTCGGGCCGGCTCGACCAGTATCTGCCGCTGTCGCTGGTGCGCGCGCGGCTCGCCCAGCAATTCACGCTGACGGACCTGGCCGAGAGCACTGGCGGGCCGGCGCGCTATGTCAGCGTCGCCGAGACCGGCGGCAAGCTCGGCTTCATCACGCCGATGACCCACAATTTCTGTGAATCCTGCAATCGGGTGCGCATCACCTGCACCGGCACGCTGCACACCTGCCTCGGCCACGAGGATGCCTCCGATCTGCGCAAGCCCCTGCGTGCATCCGATGACGACATGCTGCTTGCGGATGCGATCGACCGCGCCATCGGGCTGAAGCCCAAGGGCCACGATTTCATCATCGACCGCCGCCACGACCGCCCCAGCGTCTCCAGGCACATGAGCGTCACCGGCGGCTAGAGCATGATCCGGACCCGGAGGGCCGCGCTAGCGCAAAGTGCGCAGCGGCCAGCGACAACGATCAGACCGGCTTGTGCATGAAGAACTGGGCGATGATCGTCGCGCCCAGGAACGTCCCCGCATTCGCCATCAGCGAGACCACGACGATCCGCCAGCCGAGCGATCGGAATGCAGGCATGTCCTTGGCGATGGACAGGCCCGCAAACGCCAGCAGAGGCGTCGCGAGCGCGAGGAAGTTGATCTTGCCGGTCGCAGCCGCGATGTCGGCCGCAAAGGGAGTGGCAGGATAGGTCAACGCCATCGCGACAAGGGACACCCAAACCACGGCAGGCACCCAGCCCTTCGTGAGCAGGTAGATCAGGTGGCCGATCATGACGGCTGCCACGATGATCGCGGTGCCGGCGAGAACCGAGGCGTCCGGCACGGTCTTGTAGGCGATGTAATTGCCGATCAGGGCGATGAGCGCACTGACGATCCAGATCGACAGGCGCTCGATCGCCGAGACATCCGCCGTCAGTTGATGCGCGAGCGTTGCGCCGGCCGCCGCCGGCGACGTGAGGTCTTCCGGCGTCTTGTCGCGACCGCGCCCCAGGATCGGCTCGAGCACGCCGTACGCCCAGACCGTGAAGGGCAGCGACAGGAACAGGGTGAAGTAGGTGCCGATGGTCGTCGTGATCAGATTGCTCGCCGCAGCGAAGGCCGCGACGTCCTTGGCAACATCAGCGGTCTGTTGAGCCGCGATCGCGCCGGAAGCGGCGGCCATCAGGCTGCCCGAACCGACACCGGCGCCCATGGCGAGGGCGAGCGGATCGAAGATGCCGAGACCGGTGATGACGCCCGCGAAGATGGCGATGAAGACAGCGCCGAAGATCGTGCCGGTCATGTACTCCGCGAGAACGCCGCGGCCCTCAGCGCTGTTCATCCCGTACTTCTCGCCGATAATGGCGAGGCTTGGCTCGCGTCCGACGGAAAAGGTGGCGCCGATCGCCTCCCGCTTGATGCCGAGCAGCAGGGCAACCGGCAGGCCGAACACCATGGTGCCGAAAAAATGTCCGAACTCCTGGAACACCAATGCCCAGCCTGCGGTGAGGATTTTCGGCAGCGACCCGCCGACCAGCAGTCCGAGCTTGGCGACGAACAGCAGCAAGGCCGGCTGGAGCGCCGCAGCTGCGAGCGCCTGCGTGCGAGCGTCGAAGCGCATCACCGCTGGCAGACGCGGGCTCGCAAGCCCCCAGGCCGCGCCGATCAGCAGCGCCCAGAGCAAGGGCAGCAGCACGACCTTGTAGGTCCCACCGAGCGGGACCGTGACCGCGCCGATCAGTTCAGCGAGCAGGACGGTGAGGCCGACGCCGACGAAGACCTTGGACAGGCCCACCCGGCCTGCATCGATTCCGGCCGGTGATGCGGATGTGAAATTGCTCATGCGAAGCCCCCGTTCCACGATGAGATTGATGACTTTGAGACGCTACTCCCGCACGCCCGGTGCGTAGCCGAAGCCCACGGCCGGCTCGGCCGCGGTCTCGACCCAGACGCTCTTGACCTCCGTGTATTCGGAGAGAACCTCGACGCCGCTCGAACGGCCGTAGCCGCTCATGCCAGAGCCGCCGAACGGCGATGCGACGTTGATCGTCTTGTAGGAATTGATCCAGAACGTCCCGGCCCTGACCTGCGCGGCGACCCGGTGCGCGCGCGCGACGTCGCGCGTCCAGACCGCGCCGGCGAGACCGAAATCGCTGTCATTGGCGATCGCAACGGCCTCCTCCTCGGTATCGAACGGAATCGCAGCGACGACAGGTCCGAATATTTCGTCGCGGGCAACCGCCATGCTGTTGCTGACGTCACGCAGGACGGTCGGAGCAACGAAGAATCCACCCTGGCTGGGGCTGCCGTCGCTGCCGGTGGCGAGCGTCGCGCCCTCGCTGAGGCCCTGCTTCACCATCGCGAGCACGCGGGCGTATTGCCGGGCATTGTTGATCGGCCCGACCTCGGTGTCTGTCGCATTGGGCGCGCCGACCTTCAGCTTCGCAGCACCGTCTGCGACCATCTTGATGAAGCGGTCGTAGACCGATCGCTCGACCAGAAGCCGCGAGCCTGCCACGCAGCTCTGTCCAGCGCCGGCGAAGATGGCAGCCTGGGCGCCGATCGCCGCGCGTGCAAGGTCGGCATCGGCGAACACGATGTTGGCGGACTTTCCCCCGAGCTCGAGAACGCAAGGCAACAGGCGCCTGGCGGCGGCTTCCGCGATCAGCCTTCCCGTCGGCACCGACCCGACGAAGACCACCTTCTTGACTGCCGGCCGGCCGAGCGCAGCCTGACCGGTCGTGTGGCCATATCCCGCGAGCACGTTGACAAGACCGACCGGCAATCCGGCTTGCTCGGCGAGGTGCGCGACCGTCATGGAGGTGAGCGGCGTCAGCTCCGACGGCTTCAACAGCACGCCGTTGCCCATTGCGATGGCGGGGGCGACCTGCCAGCCGCAGGTGAAGATCGGCGCGTTCCAGGGCGTGATCTGGAGCACGATTCCGACGGGCTCGCGCCGCGTATAGTTGAGATGGCTCGACGGCACCGGAATCACGTCGCCATGAAACTTGTCGGCCCAGCCGGCATAGTATTCGAACATCTCGGCAACCTTGGCGACCTCGACGCGCGTGTCTCGGATCGGCTTGCCGGCCGACACCGACTCAAGGCGCGCCAGTTCTTCCGCCTTGCCTTGAATTGCACGCGCGATCGCCTGCATGACGCGGCCGCGGGCCGCACCGGTCAGCCGTGCCCAGGCACCTTGCGCCGCGACAGCCGCAGCTGCCGCCTCGGCGACCACGGCCTCGCCGGCATCATGGTAGGCATAGAGCGGCGCGCCGGTTGCGGGATCGTCGATCGTGATGAGTTCGCCGCTGCCAGGAACGATCCGGCCCGCCACGTGGGAGCCGATCGCCGCACAGTCGGGCCAGAACGGGGTGAGCGCATCACGCAGCCGCGTTTCGATGAAGGGGGTCATGGTGTCGCTCACATCCTGCCGAGCTGAAGCTCGACGATCCTGTTGAAGTCTTCGCCATCGCCGATCGAGGCAGCACTGTCGGACCAGACCCGCGCGGTCTCCCGGGCGATCGGCAGATCGAGCGCGAGCTTGGCGATGAGCTGAGCGGCAAGGCGGACATCCTTGCGCATCAGCGCCATCGTGAAGCCGGAATCGAAGGCGCCGTTCAGGACCCAGCTCGGCAAATTGACCTGCGTGACGCCGGATCGGCCGGAGCCCGCATTGAGGCCTTCGAGCAGGCGGGCCGGATCGACATCGGCGTCGCGCGCGATGCGCATCGCCTCGGCGGCGGTCAGCAAATGCGCCGCGCACAGCAGATTGTTGATGATCTTGCAGACATGCCCGGCGCCGACCGATCCGACATGGACCCGCTTCGCGCTCATGTCGCTGAGAACGGGTTCGACTGCGGCGACATCGTCATCCGCGCCGCCGACCACCATGGTCATGGTCGCGGTGATGGCGCCCTTCGGACCGCCGCTGACCGGCGCATCGATCATCGCCATGCCCCGAGCCGCAAGAGCCGCGGCGAGCCGGCGGGTCGTCTCGGGATTGGATGTCGACGTGTCGACCACGCGCAGGCCTGGCCTCGCATGGGCAATGATACCGTCCTTGCCGGTGACGACGGCTTCGACGATCTCGGCGGTCGGCAGGGAGAGGATGAGAAGATCCGCGCGGGTGCAGAGCGGTGCAAGACCGTCGAAAACCGCAACACCCGCCGCAGCGAGCGCCGCGCGCGCCGCGTCCGACGTGTCGGTCCCAAGCACGTCATGGCCGGCTCGCGTCAGCGAGATCGCCATGCCGCGCCCCATATTCCCGAGCCCTACGACGCCGACGACCGCCATTTCTTGTCCCTCACCCCTGATATTGCCGGGAAACCATAGGCAGCAGAGCCCGGCCTGGGCATCAGCGGTGCGGTTGCCTAATGTTGCCTCATGGGCAACACTTGGGCATCAGTAATTCGGGCATGAGTAATTCGGACATGAGTCATGCTCTCGACGAGAACCGGCTTCGCTACCTGTTCGAGGCGGCGCGCTACGGCGCCGTGCGCGCCGCAGCCGACGCGCTCGGCGTGAACCCATCGGTGGTGAGTCGCCAGATCGCCTTGCTGGAGCAGGAGCTCGACGCAGCCCTCCTCGACCGGCACAGCCGCGGGGTGCGGCCCACCGAAGCCGGCGAGCTGCTGATCGAGCACTACCGCCGCCACACCGTGGACCGCGACGACACCCTCGCAAGGTTGCGGGAACTCCAGGGACTGCATCGCGGTCACATCGACCTCGTGCTGGGCGAGGGCTTTGTCGCGGATCTCATGGGAGGCTCGCTCGGCGAGTTCTGGCGCCGACATCCGCGGTTGACCATTTCGCTGGAGCTTGCGGGCACGAGCGAGGTCATACGTGCCATCGCGGACGACCGCTGCCATATCGGGCTCGTCTATCATCCGCCTCAGGATCCGCGGATTCGCTCCTGCGCTGCGATCCGCCAGCCGATTTGCCTGATCGCGCGCCCCGACCATCCGCTTGCGAAGCTCCGTCGCCCCGTCAAACTACGGGAGATTGCCAAACACGCGCTGGGAATCATGTACGCGGGCTATGGCACGCGCCAGTTGCTCGCGATGGCTGAAACATCCGAGAAGGTCGGCCTCTCGCCGAAGCTGGCGACGACCTCGATCAGCATCCTCCGACATTTCGTTCGCTCCGGTCTTGGCGTGACCTTGCTTCCGGCCTTCTCGGTTGCGGCCGACCTGGAGGATGGATCGCTGGTTGCCATCCCGGTCGAAAACGTGCTGCTCGCATCGGCAGAAGCCCAGATCATAACCCGGTTGGGCCGTGAGCTGCCGAACGCGGCCAGCCAGTTGCTCAGGTTCTTGATCGGCCGGATGAAGGCCTTTCAAGCCGGTCGCCGCTAATCCAAGCTTTTGCGGTGTTAAGCTTTTGACCCGGCGTCAATTTGTCCATTTTCCGATTGACGGCACGTGAACCCGCTGGTTTGGTGCGACCGCCTTTGCTTGCCCGGCAGCAATAAGCCGGCCCGCCCCGTTGGCGGTCGCGGTCAAGACGGCAAGGCGCGAGGGGAGGACTGACGCCGCAATCGCTCCGGAATACGATCCGTGTGACCACATGCCTCTTGCATGCGGACCGAGTGATGCGCGCCGATGCCTTCCGTGAAGTGTTGGGCCGCGACGGAGATGAATCAAGATGCGTCCATTTCTGGCGGTGAGCAACGCCATCGACGCCCTCAATGAAAAGATTGGGTACGTCTGTAACATTCTGGTGCTGCTGGCGTGCCTGGTCAGCGCGGCCAATGCCATGATCCGCTATGCCTTCAGCAGCTCCTCCAACGGCTGGTTGGAGCTGCAATGGTACATGTTCGCGATCCTGGTGATGTTCGGCGCGTCCTACACCTTCAAGCGCAACGAGCATGTCCGGGTCGAGATCTTCTATCTGATGCTGTCCGAACGCGGCCAGCTCTGGCTCGACATGATCGGCACGCTGTTCTTCCTGATCCCCTCCTGTCTGCTGCTCGCCTATCTGTCCTGGCCGTTCTTCATGCAGGCCTATAACGTCGGCGAGATGTCGGGCAATGCCGGCGGCCTGATCCGCTGGCCCATCAAGTTCGTGATCCCCGCCGGCTTCGTGATGCTGGCGCTCCAGGGTATTTCCGAAGTCATCAAGCGTATCGCGGCTCTCCAGGGCTATGTGACGATCGACGCCAAGTACGAGAGGCCGACCCAATGATTACGCTGGAGATGATGCCGCCGCTGATGTTCGGCGGCCTGGTTCTGGCGATGCTGCTCGGCTTCCCCGTGGCGTTCACGCTCGCCGCGGTCGGCCTCTCCTTCGGCTTCCTCGCCATCCATCTCGGATTCTTCGACCTCAACTTCCTCCAGGCGATCCCCGGGCGCGTGTTCGGCAGCGTGCTCTCCAACGAGCTGCTGCTCGCGATCCCGTTCTTCACCTTCATGGGCGCGATATTGGAGAGATGTGGGCTCGCGGAGGACATGCTGGATTCGATGGGCCAGCTGTTCGGCCCGGTCCGCGGCGGCCTCGGCTATTCCGTGATCATCGTCGGCTTCATCCTCGGCGCCATCACCGGCACGGTGGCGGCGCAGGTCATCGCCATGGCGCTGATCTCGATGCCGGTGATGATCCGCTACGGCTACAACATGCGGTACATCACCGGCGTGCTCGCTGCCTCCGGCACGATCACGCAGCTGGTGCCGCCTTCGCTGGTGCTGATCGTGCTCGCCGACCAGCTCGGCAAGTCGGTCGGCGACATGTATCTCGGCGCCTGGGGCCCCTCGGTGTTCCAGATCATGCTGTTCGCCGGCTACACCTTCGTGCTCGGCCTGATCAAGCCGGGACACGTGCCGCCGGTGCCGCTGGAAGCGCGCACGCTGACCGGCTGGGCGCTGTGGAAAAAGTGCCTGATGGGCATCATTCCCTCGGCCGTGCTGATCTTCGTCGTGCTCGGCACCATGATGATGGGCCTTGCGACCCCGACGGAAGCCGGCGCGATGGGCGCGGTCGGCGCCATCGTGCTCGCCGCGATCCACCACAAGGACTTCACCTCGTCCGACCGCAAGATCCTCTTCCTCGGCGTGATTGCGGCCGGCATCGGCACCATCGTCGCGATACTGTACAGCGAGAATCTGATCTTCAAGCTCGCCTTCGCGGTGACCTATCTGGCGGTGGCCTGGATCTGCTTCCAGGCCGCGCGCATCCCGGACCTGCGCGACCTCATCAAGCAGGGCTACGAATCCACCATGCGCCTCACCTGCATGGTCACCTTCATCCTGATCGGCTCGACCTGCTTCTCGGTGGTGTTCCTCGGCGTCTCCGGCGGCGTCTGGCTCGAGCATCTCCTGACCTCGCTGCCCGGCGGCGTCTGGGGCTTCCTGATCTTCATCAACCTCTTCATCTTCTTCCTGGCGTTCTTCCTCGACTTCTTCGAGATCGCCTTCATCATCCTGCCGATGATCGCGCCGATCGCGCAGAAGGTCCTTGCCCCCGTGGTGGGACCGGACGCGGCGCTGATCTGGTTCGGCGTGATGCTGTGCGTGAACATGCAGACCTCGTTCCTGCATCCGCCGTTCGGCTTCGCGTTGTTCTACCTGCGCGGCGTCGCGCCCAAGGAAGTGAAGAGCTCCGACATCTATTGGGGCGCGATCCCCTGGATCGGGCTCCAGATGATCATGGTGCTGCTCGTGATCGTCTTCCCGGTCACGGTGACGGGCCTGCTCGACAAGCCGCTCAACGTCGACCTCGACAAGGTCAAGATCGAAGTGCCGCAGATCGACCTGCCACCGCTGGATCTCGGCCCGCCGCAGAAATAGCGAGGCGCGCTTTCTTCCTTCTCCCCTTGCGGGAGAAGGTGGCGCGAAGCGCCGGATGAGGGGTTCTCTCCGCGCACTCGAATGAGAGTTCGACCCGCGGAGACAACCCCTCACCCGTCTCGCCGCTATCGCGGCGAGCCACCCTCTCCCGCAAGGGGAGAGGGTGAAGCGACCCGCGCGTGACAAGCGTCACAAACATGGGCATACCGGGCCATCCTCCAACCCCATGGTGGCCCCGCATGTCCCGACCGCACCCTGCTCTATCGCTCGCCCGTCCGCTGATCGCTTCGCTCTGGCTCGCCTGTGCGGCGACCATCGCGCAGGCCGAGCCGGTCGCCGATGTCCATGCGCTGGCGCAAAAGGAGCAGCAGCCGCTGCTCGACACGCTGCGCGATCTCGTCAATATCGAATCCGGCAGCAAGGACATCGAAGGCCTGAACCAGATCGCCGAGCGCGTTGCCGGCCAGCTCAAGCAGCTCGGCGGCACGGTGGAGATCCTGCAAGCCAACGACATCTATCGCCTCGACGACACGCCCGAGAAGATCGGCCCGGCCGTGCACGCCGTCTTCAAGGGCAGCGGAGCCAAGAAGATCATGCTGATCGCCCACATGGACACGGTGTACCTGAAGGGCATGTTGAAGGACCAGCCGTTCCGCATCGACGGCGACAAGGCCTACGGCCTCGGCATTGCCGACGACAAGCAGGGCGTCGCGCTCATTCTCCACACCGTGGCCCTGCTCCAGAAGTTGAACTTCAGGGATTACGGCACGCTCACCGTGCTCACCAACGGCGACGAGGAGATCTCCTCGCCGGGCTGGCGCAGCACCATCACCCGCTTCGCCGCGGATCAGGACGTGGTGTTCTCGTTCGAAGGCGGCGGCACCGACGGCACGCTGCGCCTCGCCACCAGCGGCATCGGCTCGGCCTATCTCACGGTGCATGGCAAGTCGTCGCATGCGGGCGCCCGGCCCGAGGGCGGCGTCAACGCGCTGTATGAGCTCTCGCACCAGGTGCTCCAGATGAAGGACCTGTCGAAGCCCGAACAGGGCCTGAAACTGAACTGGACGGTGTCCAAGGCCGGCACCAACCGCAACGTGATCCCTGCCGACGCCACGGCCCAGGCCGATGCGCGCGCGCTCAAGGTGGCGGATTTCGACGAGCTGGAGAAGGCGCTTCAGGACAAGATCAAGAATCGCCTGCTGCCCGACTCCAAAGTCGACCTGAAATTCGAGGTGCGTCGCCCGCCGCTCGAAGCCAATGACGCCTCGCGCCGCGTGGCGGCCTACGGCAAGACGATCTATGGGGAGATCGGACTGGCCCTCAAGGTCGACGAGAAGGCCAACGGCGGCGGCACCGACGCTGCATTTGCCGCGCTCAAGACCAACGGGGCCGTGGTCGAAGGCATGGGCCTGTCGGGCTTCGGCGCGCATTCGAACGATGCCGAATATGTGCAGCTCAACAGCATCGTGCCGCGCCTCTATCTGGCCACGCGCATGATCATGGATCTGTCGACCGGCAAGCTGAAATAGCGGCGTCTGTCCGCTACCGCGGCGAGCCCCCCTCTCCCACAAGGGGAGAGGGTAAAAACACCGTCTTCTCCGCCAGCGTGAACCGCAGCGTGAACTCCGCGCCGCCGCCCGGGAGATTTTCCACCGCGATCGTCGCCGCGTGATCATCCGCCACGGCGCGCACGATCGAGAGCCCCAATCCCGCGCCGTCGCTGCGCTGGCGGTCGGCGCGCCAGAAGCGCTGGAAGATCAGCTCGCGCTCGCCTTCCTTGATGCCCGGGCCGCGATCGCGCACCCGCACCTCGCCGTTCTCGCGCACCTCGACGTCGACGGACGTGTCCTTGGCCGTGAACTTGATGGCGTTTTCGGCGAGGTTGAAGATCGCGCGCTGCAGCATCTCGGAATTGCCGTGGATCAGCACCGGCGCGTCGGTGCCCCTCAGCGCGATGTCCTTGTGCTGCGCGATCGCGAACGGCGCGATGGCGCCGACCACCTCGGCGCAGACGGCGCGCAGGTCGGCGGTCTCGCCGGGATCGAGCACCAGGGTGTCGAGTTCGGCGATCTCCAGCAGCTGGGCGACGATGCGGCTCATGCTCTCGATGTCGTCATGCAGCGCCTGCCTTGCGGCGCCGTCGTGAAGCGTCTCGATCCGCGTGCGCAGAATCGTGAGCGGCGTGCGCAATTGATGCGCCGCGTCGGCGGTGAACTGCCGCTGCACCCGAAAGCCGTCCTCGAGCCGGTCGAGCGCCTGGTTGACCGCGGTAACCAGGGGCATGATCTCGCGCGGGATCTGCTCCGTCGGCAGGCGGATGTCGGTGCGCGCCGGACCGATATTGCTGGCCTCCTCGGAGGCCTTCCACAGCGGCGCGATCGCGCGGCGGAAGATGATGATGTCGGTGGCGAGCAGGACCAGCAGGATCGGAATGGTGATCCACCCGACGCGCCGGAAGAAGTTCGAGATGATGTCGTCGATGATGACGTCGCGGTGCGCGAGGTCCTCGGCGACGCGGATGCGAATGATCTTGCCGTCGATGATCCGGGTGACGCCTGCGCCGGAAATCGTCTCGGACAGCGGCGGCGGCGCGGCTGCGGCGGCGCCCGTCTTGCGGCGGGACGAAAACAGCAAGCGGCCCTCGGCATCGCGGATGTCATAGAGATAGCGGCCGTAGGCTTCCGAATAGAGACCCCGCAGGCTGTCCGGCAGGTTGAACGTCAACAGGCCGTCCGGCTGGGCGACGATGCGCTCCGCCAGGACCTCGGCCTGCGCACGCATGGCATCCCGGTGCAGCTGGTCCACTTCCGAATTGAGCAGCCAGAACAGCACCAGCGGCAGGAAGATCGCGACCACCGCGACCGCGACGATGTGCAGGAACACGATCCGCCAGATCAGCGACTTGAAGGTCGGCGACCTGCCATAGGAGGCGGCGGCAGCCACGCTATTTCTCCTCGGCCATGAGATAGCCGACGCCGCGGATGGTATGGATCACGACCTTGGCGCCGTGCTCGGCGAGCTGCTTGCGCAGCCGCGAGACGTAGACCTCGACGGCGTTGGAGGCGACCTCGCCTTCGAGCCCGAAGATGTGGTCCTCGACGTTTTTCTTCGGCACCACCCGCCCCTGCCGGCGCAGCAGGATCTCCAGCACCGAAGTCTCGCGCGACGAGATGATCCGCGGCTGGTCGTCGACGAATATCTGGCGGCTTTCGGTATCGTAGACGAGATTGGCAAGCCGCAGCGAGCGGCCGAGCAGCTGGCCGGGCCGGCGCAGGATCGCCTCCAGCCGTGCCACCAGCTCCTCCATCGCGAACGGTTTTGCGAGATAGTCGTCGGCGCCGCTGCGCAGGCCGCTGACGCGGTCCTGCAAGCCGCCGCGCGCGGTCAGCACCAGGACCGGCAGCGGCTCCATCTGCCGGCGCAGCTCGCGCAGCACCGACAGGCCGTCGCCGTCGGGCAGGCCGAGGTCGAGGATCATCGCCGCGTAGTTGACGCTGCTCACCGCCTCGCGCGCCTCGGCTGCGGTGCCGACGATGTCGCTCTCATAGCCGGCCGCCGCCAGCCCGCCGGCAACGAGCCGCGACAGCTCGGCATTGTCCTCGACGATCAGAAGGCGCATCGCATTTCCGCGGCATGTTCCGGAGCAACCACGCGGCTCGCGCCGCACCTTCGCTCTCTTCCACCATTCGGGGCGCCACGGCCAGCGAAAAAGCGCCCGGCAGGCCGGTCTCTCCTGTCAGGTTAATGTAAGCTGATTGCGACGCGTCCTCATAGGGCAGCGGATGTCGGCTGCTGCGGCGCGAGAGCAGAAATCCCGCGATTGAATAAACATTGCCGCTTCTGCCCCACAACGGACCCGCCACTCAAAATGGCGACCCAGGTCGTCTCTCTCGGCCATGCCCCTTTGGTTTAGGGCATGTTCTTGTCGTCAGCCCAGGAACGGTTCCGCTCCATCGTGGTCGCGACGCCTGGCTGGTCAGAAGTGAGAAATGGCCGGTCGTCGACGTCATGCCACGGTCCTGCTATGAATGTGATTGCGTTCTACCGCCACGATAGCAGATCAAGACCTGAAAAGTGGAAGGCGCACAAGGACATGCACCTTGATAAAGCAGCGAGCGGCACGCTGGTAAGCGCCGTCATGCTGGGCGCCATCGGTTTCGGAATGATCGCGAGCGCCGACGCCCAGGTCGGGCCAGCGGGACCTCCGGCCGTCGGCGTGATGGAAGCGGTCAAGCGGCCCATCATCCAATCCAGCGAATTTCTGGGACGTATCGAAGCGACCAACCGAGTCAATGTGGTCGCGCGCGTCACCGCCTTTCTGGAGCAGCGCAAATTTGCGGAAGGCACCGAAGTCAAGACCGGCGATCTGCTCTACAAGCTCGAGCGCGGTCCCTTCGAGGCCGACCTCAAGTCGAAGCAGGCGCAGGTCGCGCAGCTCCAGGCAACCCTGGTCAACGCCAAGCTGACAACCGAGCGGGCGAGGACTTTGCTGAGCGGGCCGGCCGGCCAGCAATCCACCTATGATGCTGCAGTCGCCAACCAGCAGAGCCTGGAAGCGCAAGTGCAAGCGGCGCAGGCGCAGGTCGACCTATCGCAGATCAATCTCGACTACACCGAAATTCGCTCGCCGATCGACGGCATGATTGGACGCACGTCCGTCACTGAAGGCAACGTCGTCAGCCCGAGTTCGAACGCGCTGACAACCATCGTCAGTCAGGACCCGATGTATGTCACTTTTCCGGTGTCGCTCCGCGAAGCGCTGGATCTGCGCGAACGTTACGCGCCACGAGGCGGCTTCAACGCAGTCGTTATTCGCCTTCGGCTAACGGACGGCCGTCTATATGACCAGATAGGCAAGCTCAACTTTGTCAATAACACGGTGGCGCAGAGCACCGACACGATCATGCTGCGGGGCACTATTCCCAATCCGACCTTGCCGCATCTGTCGGGCGGCCGCCTGACCGTGCGCGAGCTTACCGACGGCGAATTCGTCACGGTGCTGCTCGAAGGCGCGGAGCCGGTCGATGTGGTGGCGATCCCGCGTTCCGCTGTGCTCTCGGATCAGCAAGGCGAGTATGTTTTTGTCCTGGGCGCTGACAACAAAGCCGAACAGCAGCGAATTCAGCTTGGCCAATCAACGCCGACGGTTGCATCTGTGACAAGCGGACTTTCGCTAGGCGAAAAGGTGATTGTCGAGGGCCTGCAACGGGTGCAGCCCGGCCGGCCTGTGGCGCCGGGACCCGCGAGCGCGCTGCTGCAGTCGAGCATGAATGCGAGCGCGGATAGTGGCAGCATCCAGAAACGCGGCGGCGGGATCGGCCCGAAACCGACGGGCGCAGCCCCATGATTTCGTCGGTCTTCGTGGATCGTCCACGCCTGGCGATTGTGATCGCCTTTGTCATCACAATCGCGGGTGCGCTTGCGCTCTTGCAGATCCCGGTGGCACAGTTCCCGGACATCGTACCGCCGCAGGTCACCGTTAGCGCCAACTTTCCGGGCGCGTCCGCCGAGGTGGTGGAATCGAGCGTCGCCCAACCGCTTGAGGCCCAGGTCGTCGGCGTCGACAAGATGCTCTACATGAAGTCGACCAGCGGCAACGACGGCAGCTATACGCTGACTGTCTCGTTCGCGCTCGGCACCAATCCCGACATCAATACCGTGAATGTCAATAACCGCGTGCAGAGCGCGCTCGCGCAACTGCCGACCGAAGTGCAGGCTCAGGGTCTGACGGTACAGAAGCGATCCTCGGCGGTGCTGCAGTTTATCGTGCTCTACAGCAAGAACGGCGAGCAGGATCCGCTGTTCATCACCAACTATGCCATTATCAACGTCCTCGATGCGATTTCTCGCACACCCGGCGTCGGCCAGGCGACGCTGTTCGCCAAGCTGAATTACTCCATGCGCATCTGGTTCGATACGCAGCGCCTTACCAGCCTCAATCTGGCGCCGTCTGACGTGATCGCGGCGATCCGCACACAGAGCGTGCAGGCACCGGTCGGCCGCATCGGGGCCCGCCCGATCAGCGACGACCAGCAGTTCCAGTTCAATGTGCAGACGCAAGGTCGGCTGACCACCTCGACGCAGTTTGGCGATATCCTGCTGCGCGCCAACCCCGACGGCTCGGTATTGCGGATCAAGGACGTCGCCCGCGTCGAGATCGGCGCGCAAAATATGGACAGCGAATCTCGGATCGACGGGCAGGCCGGCGTACCCATGGGCATCTATCTCGCCCCAGGCGCAAATGCGGTGACGACGGCGAGAGCCGTGCAGGCTACGCTCACCAGATTGTCGGAGCGGTTTCCGCCCGGGTTGACGTACCTCGTGCAATACGATTCGACGACCTTTGTTACTGATACGATCAAGGAAGTGCTGAAGACGCTCGGCGAAGCCTTCGTGCTCGTCGTGATCGTGGTCTTCCTGTTCCTCGGCAATTTGCGCGCGACCGTGATTCCGGCCGTCGCCGTTCCCGTCAGCCTGATCGGCGCCTTCGCGGTCCTCTTGGCGCTCGGCTACTCCGCCAACACGGTCTCCCTGCTCGCGATGGTGCTCGCTATCGGCATCGTGGTTGATGATGCGATCGTCGTTGTCGAGAATGTCGAACGCGTGATGGAGGAGGAACCGGATCTTTCGCCCGCCGATGCGACCAAAAAAGCGATGGCGCAGATCACCGCGCCGATCATTGCGATCTCGCTGGTGCTGTTATCGGTGTTCGTGCCGATCGCGTTCATCCCGGGAATCTCGGGAACGTTGTTTCGCCAGTTCGCGGTCACGATCAGCGCGGCGATGGTGATCTCGGCGCTAAACGCGCTCACGTTGTCGCCGGCGCTCTGTGCGGTGTTCCTGCGCCACACTGGACCACGGCGCGGCATCATGGCGCGCGTGCTCGGCGGAATCGATTGGGTTCGCGACCGCTATGCCGGCATCGTGCGCCGCCTGTTGCGCATGGCGCTGTTGTCGCTTGTCGCGGTGCTGGTGTTCGCGGGCGGAATTTTTGGCGTGTCGCGCATCACTCCGACCGGGTTTCTGCCCGAGGAGGACCAGGGCGCGTTCTTCATTGCGGTGCAACTGCCCGACGCGGCGTCGGTCGCGCGTACCAGCGAGGTGACCAGGCAGGTCGAAACGTTGCTCAAGCAGATTCCCGCAATCGAACACGTGCTCTCGATCATCGGCTTTTCGTTGCTCGATGGTGGCAACCAGCCGAATTCGGCCTTCATCGTCGCGCGAATGAAGCCATTCGCGGATCGCACGGCAGCCTCGGATTCGGTGCAGGCGACTATTCGGCGGACGTTCAACGCCGGCGCGCAAATCCGCGAGGCCAACATTCTGCCGTTCAATCTTCCGCCGATTATCGGTCTATCGACCTCTGGCGGGTTCGAATATCAACTCGAGGCGCTCGAGGGGCAGGATCCTGCGGCGGTCGGCAGCGTGGTGAGTGGCTTGATCAGCGTGGCGAACCGCGATCCGCGGCTGACGCGCGTGTTTTCGACCTTCACCGCGACCAATCCATCGATCTATCTTGATATCGACCGCGCAAAGGCCCAGGCCCTTGGCCTCAACATGAGTGACGTGTTCACGGCGTTGCAGGCAACCCTCGGCGGGTTCTATGTCAACAACTTCAATTTGTTCGGCCGTACCTGGCAGGTCAATGTGCAGGGCGAAGCGGCCAATCGCGGTGACATGTCAGACATCTGGCAAATCTACGTTCGCAACAGCACTGGCGAAATGGTACCGATCCGCTCCATCGCGAACATCAGGATCGTGACCGGGCCGCAGGTGATCACGCGCTACAACAACTACCGCTCGGTCACCATCAATGGCGGACCTGCGGCCGGCGTTTCCTCAGGCACGGCGATCGCTGCGATGGAGGAGCTCTCCAAATCCACGTTGCCGGCGGGCTATTCCTTCGAATGGACCGGCACCGCCTATCAGGAGCAGGCGGCGTCGGGCCAAACGGGCGTCATCCTCGGACTGGCAGTGCTGTTCGCATATCTCTTCCTGGTGGCGCTTTATGAGAGTTGGACCATTCCTGTCCCCGTCTTGCTGGCCGTCGTGGTGGGTGTTCTCGGCTCCTATGTGGCGATCAAGATCGCCGGGCTCAATCTCGACCTCTACGGCCAGATCGGGCTCGTCGTGTTGATCGCGCTCGCTGCGAAGAACGGAATTCTGATCGTGGAATTCGCAAAGGAGCAGCGTGAAGCCGGTCGATCGGTGGAAGATGCGGCGGTGCTGGGATCACAAATGCGGTTCCGAGCCGTGATGATGACCTCGATCGCATTCATCCTCGGCCTGGTGCCGCTGGTTGTCGCGACTGGAGCGGCCGAAATCAGCCGCCGCGCGGTCGGCACCGCGGTGTTCGGCGGGATGCTCGCGGCAAGCTCGATCGGCATTTTCCTGGTGCCGTTGCTGTACGTGACCTTTCAGCGATGGCGGGAGATGGCGAAGCATCGCGTTGGCAAATCCGGCCGGACACCGCTTCCCCCGGCGGTCTGATAAACACTGAAGCTCGTCTCTTTCGCCGCGCCGGCGCGATTTCGATGGGCGCAAGAGCCGGCAAAACCGAGCTCTCGTGCACGGACATCTACTCGATCACCTCATCTGCGCCGGCAATCACGGCCGCGGAGAACGGATGGCTGAGCAGTTTCGCGGCATTCAAATTGACGACGAGCTCCACCTTCGTGACGAGTTGAACTGGCAGATCAGAAGGCTTTTCGCCCAATAGAATGCGTCCGGCATAGACGCCCGCGCGACGGTGCGACTGCATGAAATCTCCGCCATAGCTCATCAAGCCCCCAGCCACGGGAAAGTCCCGGGTCTGGGTGATTGCGGGTATTTGATATTTCATCGCGAGAGCCGCCAACCGGGCACTGCGAAATGCAAAATAGGGATCGGAGGTAAACACAAGTCCGCTTGGTCCGTCCTTCGCCACGGCAGCGAACATGGATTCAAATTCATCCTCCTTGCTCGCGTTCAAGATCTGCAGTTGAACCCGCAGGGTTTCTGCAGCCGCGCGAAGCTTCTGCAATTGCGATTCTGCGGTTGGACTTGTCGGGTTGGCGACAATCCCCAAACTGGTCGCCGCGGGCAGCAGGTCGCGCATCAGCTCGAGCCGCTTTGGCGACACATCGACGCTCAGGCTCGAAACGCCCGTGATATTTCCGCCCGGCCGCGACAGGCTATCCACCACGCGCAGCTGAACGGGGTCGCCGCCCATCTCGAACACGATGGGCTTGGTCGTCCCCGTAGCCTTCGCGGCAAGGGCCACGGGAGCCCCACCGGGGGCCACGATCACGTCGACAGGTCTGGCGGCCAGTTCGGCAGCCAGGGCAGGCAATCGAGAATATTGTCCGTTGGCCCACTGAAAGTCGATCTTCACATTGCGGCCCTCGACAAAGCCGGCCTCCCCTAGTCCCTGGTGGAAAGCATCAAGCCGACTGGCAAAGAGCTTGGGCGACTCCGGGCACAGATAGCCAATGACCGGCATGGAGGGCTTCTGTCCGTACGAGACGGTCGTCCATGTCGCGGCGCCCGCCATCCAAAGAAGAAAATCACGCCGTCTGGCGCGTCGGCCTAGCCTTGCTGCTCCAGGGTTGGCGCACCTCATGCCTACGAACCCGCTGCCGTCAGCCGTTTATCGGAGCATAGCCCCGGATGCTCGAACAGTCTCTAACCGATTGCGGCCAGCCGTCGCGCGGCCATCTCGGCTAGAGAGCTTCGAACGATATTCCGAAGATTGGAATGGCATCGTCAAATCCCTTGATGACGCGCCCCCCGAGATCCTGAACGGGCCGCCTGCCCCTGACGACGGCGGCTATTCCGGCGTCGATCAGGATTTCCTTGTCTGCGGCAGATGCGCACAGCCGGGCCGCGAGGTTCACGACACTCCCGATGGCGGTGTAGTCGAGCCGGTCCTTGTATCCGATACGGCCGACAGTCGCAGGCCCGCTGGCAAGGCCGATGCCGAACCCAATCTGGTAGCCACGCGGTCGCCAGCCGGCGATGAGGGCTTGCACGTTCTTCTGCATGTCGACTGCGAGATCGATGGCTCTCAAGGCAGGCTCTTCGACCGGGACAGGCGCGTTGACCAAAACCATCAACCCGTCCCCGGAGAAATTGATCAGCGTTGCTTCGAACTTCGCGATGACGCTGCCGAGGTGCTCATAGTATTCCGACAGTACGCTCATGACGTCTTCAGGCGTAGCTCCCGCCGAAAACGCGGTGAACCCCCTCAAATCACAGAAGACAACGACGACTTCCCTGCGGTGGCCATCCAGCACGCTGTCATCGCCGGCTCGATCGACGAGATCTGCGACCTGGGGGGCCAGGAAACGCTTGAGCTTGGCGATGCGCTCCTGGTGCTGCTGCGCCAGCGCCAGCTCGGAGGCCATTTTGTTGAAGCTGTTTGCAAGGCGCTGGAACTCATCCCCGGTGTGAATTGAGATGCGGTGGTCGAAGGACCCCGCACCAATTCTCTCCGTGCCCTCCTCGAGCAGCTTGATCGGCTCCGTCATCCGGTGCGCCAGTGCATAGGCAAGAATCCCTGCGAGCATGGTGCTGATCGCGAGCAGCATTGCCGTCCGCCACAGGGCGGAATAGATCGGCGCGTAAGCTTCAGATAGCGGCTGCGCGACCACGACTGTCCAATCGGGGCCCTGCACCGGAGCCGCGCTGGCGGCAACGAATTGTCCTTGTGCATCCCGGCTCGTTGCGAAGCCCGCTTTCGGCCCGATCGCGTCCCGCACAGCCCGAAATGGTCCGGAGGTTGCTTCTTCCGCCCCGCGGAGAACGAGGCTGATGTCGGGATGGGCGATAAGGCGACCCGATCGATCCAGGACGAAGGCGTAGCCGGTTCTTCCGACCTTGATCGACGAGATCACGTCCCAGATCAGCTTGAGGTTGACTTCGGCGACGACGGCGCCGGCGGCCGCTCGATTACCGACAACCGCAACCGTCAGGTACGGCTCGGAGCCTCGATTGTAGCGGACGTCGCTGAACCAGATCTGGGCCGCCCGGGCACCGACCACGGCGGGATCGGCCGATCGGTCCGTGCGGCTCTCGATTCGATTGAGGCCGATTCGCGAGATGTGGAGTCGCTCCAGGCCTTTGCCGTCGAGAAGCGTGAGACTGGCGATGGCAGGCGCTTGTCGAAGCAGGCGCAGCGCGTCGGTCCGACGGCGTTCGTCGGGCTCGTCGGTCCACGGGAGCTGGACCAGCCAGCCAAGCTGGCCTGTGATGCCGTGGATGAAATCGTGGATTTCTGCGGCCGCGGACGCGGACTGGAGGCTAAGCCACTGGTCGAGCCTCGCGCGCTGATCGCGATAGCCGAACCAGGCTTCAATAACGCCGTTGAATGCGAGTGGGACTGCGACAGCCACGAAAAGCGCGAGCAGATATTTATGAAAGAGGCCGCGAAACCGATCTTGCGGAATCATGCTCCGGTTCCTGTACAATCACATAGATGCAATGGCCCAGACTAACATGTCGCTCCGCCGTGTCGCGGAGTTCATTCGAACGCCGCGCGTGCGGGTGGCGGCTTCAACCGAGGTTGCCGCCGGGCAGACGTAGCCTGGCGTCGCAGCCGCGTTGATCTAGGTCAAACCTCACCCCTCCTTTGGCCTCAAATTATGTTCAGCCGCATTCGAGGCGGCGACGTCACCCTTCTGGAGATTCGCCGACGAAGGTGAGGACCCTGCTCATGATAACGATTCCGGAATTGACGTCCCAGGCGCTCGGTGCGTTCCTCACCTCGGAGACAAAAGGCCGCTTCGGCTCGTCGCATGCGAGCTTGCCGGAATTGCTGCCCTACGCAGCAAAGCTGGCCCTGGAGTGTATCGGCAACAGCGATGCGTTGTACCACAACGTCGAGCACACCCTGTTGGTCACGCTGGTGGGGCACGACATCCTGATCGGCCGCTCACTGCTGAGGCCAACGACAGCCGACGACTACGCTCATTTCATTCTGGCCTGTCTGATCCACGACATCGGCTACGTTCGGGGCATCATTCACGGAGACCAGGAGGGAGCCTATGTCGTTGACGGTACCGGTCGGACGGTTGAGCTGCCGATCGGCTCCTCCGATGCAGCCCTTACGCCCTATCACGTCGATCGCTCGAAATTGTTTGCCGTGGAGCGTCTCGACGCAGTCGACCAGATCGACGCCGCTCGCGTTGCCCGAGCCATCGAATATACCCGCTTTCCCTATGCAGACGCACCTGCGAACGAACTCAAGGATGATCTGGACGAGGAGGAAGGCTTGCTGCTGCGTGCCGCTGATCTGATCGGTCAGCTCGGCGACCCGAACTACATGAAGAAATCAAATGCGCTCTTCTACGAATTCGAGGAGATAGGGCTCAACAAATCGCTCGGATACGCCACGCCCGCGGACGTGGTGCACAAATATCCGCAATTCTACTGGACCAAGGTCGCACCGCAGATCCCGGTGGCGATCCGCTATCTGAATGTGACCTCGAGCGGAAGACAATGGATCAGCAGCCTCTATGGCAATGTCTTTCGCGCCGAGCGAGAGGTTGGACTATCTGGTCCGCAGCTGTAGATGCCCGCCGTTGGCGGGCCATCAGGATGAGGACCGGGTGCGCGGCCGTCGTTTCGACCGGCACCGATGCCGCTTAGCCTCATCCTGAGGAGGCCGCGGAGCGGTCGTCTCGAAGGACGAGGCGTGCGCTGTGATCGCGCAAACGGATGCCGATTGATCGCGCCTATCGCGCGCTAAGGCTGTTCATCGGGACACCAGCGCGCGATCAGGAGCGAGCCACCGGCGGCGGCAGCAAACACGAACGCCACGGCGAGGATACTCGTGAACACCGAGATCAAACCGCGCTCGTGGGCGTTCATCGCGGCGGTGCCGAACGTCAGCCAGCACCCGGTCGTGACGACCTTCGCCACGGCGTGCAAGGCCGCACAGCGCGTCACCGGCCGGTAGTTCAGGAACCTCAAGAGCAGCGGCCCGCCCGCGATGGCGAGCGTGAAGGCCCATATGAGGATCAGGAAGGGCCCATCGAAGAGGCTGGTCAAACTGGAGGACAAGGTCATCACCTGGAATCGTCCGGTGTTTGACGTCCCCGCCCGGGATGGGGTTCAAGAGCCAGCCCATAGCCGTCAGGCAAAGCCGGCGCTAAAACGCCGATTGCGGAAACTGGAAATGGACCGATGGCATTCTTTGCGGCGAGCGCGCTTGGCCTTGTGATCGCCTATCTGCTGGGCTCCACGCCCACGGGGTATCTGGCCGGAAGGCTGCTGAGGGGCATCGATATTCGAGAGCACGGCTCGAGATCCACCGGGGCCACGAACGTCCTGCGGACGCTTGGCAAATGGCCTGCATTGGCGGTGCTCATCATCGATGTGCTCAAAGGTGTTGTGGCCATCTTGATCGCCCTCTGGTTCTGTCCCTGGCTCGCGGCACAGTTTTCCTCTACGCCGCCGGCAGCGCTCGACCCGCAAGCCTGGGTGGCCTGGACGGTTTGCCTCGCCGGCATTGCCGCGCTGCTCGGCCACGGCCGTTCGATCTGGTTGAACTTTACAGGCGGCAAATCCGCTGCGACCGGGCTTGGCGTGCTGCTGGCGATGTCATGGCCAGTGGGATTGGGCGCAGCAGCGACCTTTGGCATTGTGCTGGCGAGCACCCGGCTCGTGTCCCTCAGCTCGATCCTCGCGGCGTTGACGGCCATCGTGCTCGTCTGCGCTCTTGAGCAACCGCTGCCCTATCGGTTGCTGGTGATCGCGGGCGGCCTCTACGTGATCGTCCGCCATCGCGCCAACATTGGTCGGCTATTGGCAGGGACGGAGCCGCGGCTGGGTCAGAGCAGCCCTGATACGAAAGCAGAGGCGCAAGTCTAGGACGTGTCCCCATAAACCCGGCGGCGTGACGCGACAAAAGCCACATCCACTTGACCCCACAGTGACCAGGTTCGTGCGGCATCGCAATACGTGGCGAAGAGCAACAAGCCGATTTTCCCCTCGCCGGCGTTCTGGTCTAATGGTGGTGGCGCCGCTAACTGGCGCTCTGGCCAAGGGAGCCTTCATGAGCCGATCGGTGCATGTTCCTGTCGGAATCTTCGACAGCTCGCGCTACGGTTTCGCGCAAGTTGCTACTGTCCCCACACCGTTCGGCGACGTCGTGTATGTGTCCGGCCAGGTTGCTTGGGACACAGATCAGAACGTCATTGGCACTGGCGACATCGGTCGCCAACTCAGCAAGAGCCTCGAAAACCTTGGCATTGCACTGGCGTCGGTTGGTGGGAAACTTGATCAGGTCGGTGCGCTGCGGCTCTACATCAAGCAGAGTCACATGCACGAAGGCAAAGCCATCAGCGCCGCTCTCAAGGCGGTGTTCGGTGATAATCCGCCGTGTACAACCTGGATTGGAGTGCCAAACCTCGCCAAGGACGAGTTCCTCATCGAGGTGGAGCCCTCTGCCGTTTTCATTGCGCGAAACGGCTGATGGCAGCTCAGGGTCATTTTCGACCAGGACGCGGCCTCATCAAGGCGCAGCCATTGCCTGATTGACGCGAGTTTCTTCCTACGTCCGCCCTCCCGGCGGAAAGCGAAAATCTCCATTGAGGTCTACCCCATGCTCACCGTTTACGGTCGTAAATCGTCGTTCAACCTCCAGAAGGTTATGTGGCTGGTCGGTGAGCTGGGCGTCGCGCACAAGCATGTCGAACTCGGAGGCTCGTTCGGGGGCCTCGACGCGCCTGAATTCCTGGCCATGAATCCGCATGGCCGCGTTCCGGTGATTGATGACTCCGGCATCATCGTCTGGGAGTCGCACGCCATCCTGCGGTATCTTGCGGCCAAATACGCTTCCGAAACCTCGTTCTGGCCGACGAATCCGGCTGAGCGCGCGAAGGCGGATCAATGGATGGACTGGTCGCAGACCGCGTTGCAGCCGGCATTCCTGGTTGGCGTATTTTGGGGCTGGTACAGGACGCCCGAAGCGCAGCGCAATCTGACTGCGGTGGACAAAGCTCGGGAACAAACCAGCCGCCATCTGAAGCACGTCGACCATCAGTTGAAAGGAAGGTCTTTCATGCTGGGAGACCACCTGTCACTCGCCGATATTCCGATAGGGACCCATCTTTATCGCTACCTCAATCTTGACCTTCCGCGCCCGAACTTGCCGAACGTTGAGCGCTGGTATGAGCGGCTGCAATCGAGGTCCGCCTATCGCGAGCATGTGTGCGTACCATTCGACGAACTCTACGGCCGGCTTGATTTTTGATTTCCACGTCACGGTACGCGCATGTGGGCCGCTGTTGGCTCCTGGCAGATGCGCCAGTGCAGATGTTGCTCAAATCCGGCCCACCCGTCTATAGGTGATCGAAAGCCAGCATCCCGCCGCGACGGGGTCGACCGGAGTCCTCGTAATCATGTCCCATCAAGACGACAGCCTTGCCGCGAAGATCGAGGCGTTCATCCGCACTGAGGTCATTCCCTACGAGAAAGATCCGCGGACAGGTCCACACGGCCCGAGCGACGAGCTCGTGCAGGAGCTGCGCGCCAAGGCGCGCAAGGCCGGCGTCCTGACGCCGCATATTCTCCCCGATGGATCTCATCTCACCCAACGCGAGACCGCAAAGGCCCTGATCAAGTCCGGCCTCTCGCCGCTTGGACCACTGGCGTGCAACACCATGGCGCCGGATGAAGGCAATATGTATCTGCTAGGCAAGGTCGGAAGCCGCGAGCAGAAAGCGCGCTTCCTCGAGCCGCTCGTGTCGGGCAAGGCGCGCTCGGCGTTCTTCATGACCGAACCTGCGGATGCGGGCGGAGCCGGATCTGATCCGTCGATGATGCAGACGACGTGCCGTCTGGACGGCAATCACTGGGTCATCAACGGGCGCAAGAAGTTCATCACCGGAGCCGAGGGCGCGAAGGTCGGGATCGTCATGGCGAAGTCGGACGACGGCGCGTGCATGTTCCTCATCGACCTGCCCAATCCCGCGATCCGCACGCTGCGCGTGCTTGATACGATCGACAGTTCGATGCCCGGCGGACATGCCGAGATCGACATCGAAAATCTTCGCGTGCCTGCCGACCAGATGCTCGGCGCGTCCGGCGAGGGTTTCAAATATGCCCAGATTCGGCTGAGCCCCGCACGCCTGTCGCACTGCATGCGCTGGCTGGGCCTTGCGATCCGCGCCAACGAAATTGCCACCGATTACGCCTGCCGCCGCCAGGCGTTCGGAAAGCCGCTGGTCGATCACGAAGGCGTCGGCTTCATGCTGGCGGAGAACCTGATCGATCTCCAGCAATCGGAGCTGATGATCGACTGGTGCGCTGGCGTGCTCGACACCGGCTCGCTCGGGACCAGCGAAAGCTCCATGGCGAAGGTCGCCGTGTCGGAAGCGCTGATGCGCGTCGCCGATCGCTGCGTCCAGGTGATGGGCGGCACCGGGGTCTCGACGGAAACGATCGTCGAGCAAGCCTTCCGCGAGATCCGCGCATTCCGGATCTACGACGGGCCGACCGAAGTTCACAAATGGTCTCTGGCCAAGAAGATCAAGCGCGACTGGAAGGCAGGGCAACACTGACCGGCGCGTGGTGCACGTAGGATGGGTAGAGCGCAGCGAAACCCATCGCGGTCGCCGCGATCATCAATGCGCGCTGGATCATCCCGGGACCAGATGATGGGTTTCGCTGCGCTCTACCCATCCTACGGTCTACTACTGAAGCGTCCGGAATTAGACGCCCGCCACCGAGACGAGGTTCAAGAGCATCCCCATGGTGGTCCAACAAACCCGGCGATAAGACAAGCGCCCGAATTAACCACCAACTCCGATCCAATTTTAATAAGACAACAACACTGCTTGTTCGCGTGAGCCGCGCAGATCAACGTGCAGGCATTTGCCGTTTTCCGGACGTCGGCGGGACCGGGAAACTGACTTCGTGAAGTGGATCGCATTGGAAGTCACCTCTTCATTGGAGCATCTCGCCATGATGGAACGTCGTGCGATGAAGCGCATCCCGATCAACCGGGCGGCGCGGCTGTCATTTGGTGAAATGAGTGGGACCCATCCGTGTGTGGTGCGCGATATCAGCGCCCTGGGGGCGTGCATCTCCACGCCGTACTACATATTTGCCAGCGAATTCGTGCTGTCGTTCGACGGCCATGCCGGATTCTTCATCTGCCGCGTCGCGTGGAGGAAGGAGACGCTTTGCGGCGTATGCTTCCTCCTGCGTCGCCGCTCGCCGAAATTGGCGAACGATTCCAGCACCCCCTCCAACGTGGTGCGACTGGATCGCCAGATCGTGTGCTGCCGCCGGCATCCTTAGCTTGGAGACGTCGGCATAACTCCTTGCGTGCGCTGACGAGGCGATCGAACAGGGCTGGCCACTTCGCGCGTCAGGCAGCGCGCCGGCTGCCTCGCAAGGAGAGATCCGGGCAAAGCACGAGCTTGCCTTCAAGACCGCCAGCCTCGAGGCGACGGTGGGCATCGGCAACCTCCTCGAAGGAAATTCGCTCGGCGATGCGCGGCCGGATGGCACCGGTTGCCAGAAGCCCGAACAGGTGCTCCAAGTCCTCCTTGAACCAGGTGGGATGTCGCGCCCGCATGGCATTTACCGAGTAAAAGCGGGCTCGCTTGCCGCCGGGCAACAGTCTCCACAGGTAGAGACGCGCGATCTCCATCAAGATAGGGAGCATTCGACGCTGTGCCTGCACGCTCGCCGAAAAGCCGATGGCACAGAGCAGGCCACCTGGCTTGAGCGCCGCGTACGAGCGGCGATAGCCGTCTTCGCCAACGCCGTCGACGATGACGTCGAACCCACCCGGCACAAACCGCGTAAAGTCCTCGTGCTGGTAGTCGATCGGCGTTGCCCCGAGGTCCTGGACGAGTTCCATGTGCTCGCGGCGTACAGTGCCCCACAGCTTGAGACCGGCCAGTCTCCCGAGCACGAGCAGCGCCTGGCCGACTGCGCCGGCAGCCCCGTGCACGAGCACATGTTGCCCTCGCCGGACGTTGGCCGCGCGGTGCAGAAGCTGATGCGCGGTCGTCCAACTCAAGATCAGCGCAGCCGCCTCGGCCGGGTCGACGTCCACCGGCACACGGGCCACGTTGTTTGCCCGAAGCGTGCGATAGTCGGCGTTCGACCCAACCACTGTCATATCGGCCACGCGGTCGCCAATCCGAAACTCGTGCACGCCTTCGCCGAGTTGATCAATTGCCCCCACTACGTCGTAACCCATTACGAACGGCGGCCGGAGGCGCATTGTTTGCGGATATAGATGGCGCCTGATCAACACCTCAGTGTAGTTGAGGCTCGACGCGAGTACGCGAACGCGCACCTCGCCCGGGCCGGCGGTCGGCAGGTGAGCCTCGATAACCTCCAGTCTCTCCGGATCCCCGAAGCGGCTGACCTGAACAACTCGATTGCGCTGCTCCATCATGGCCAGCTCCATGCAGTGCCGTCATTCAGCGCAAGGACGGGCAGAATGCCGCCAGGCTGAAGAAATGGAGTTGATCCAGATCAAGCTTGAGGCTGCGCTCTTTGGAATTCTCCTCCAGCCAAATGATCAGAACAGTTGTTTGGCGCCATCATTGCTTATTGGAGGGGAAAATGCCTGCAGTCATTATGCAGTTCGTTTCGCATCCAAGACCCGGTAGCGATCTTGCGACCGTCTTGCAGCTGGCAAAGGACGGCGCGTCACTTTGGAGGAAACACGGGGCCGATGTCAGCTATTGGTCGGTGATCGGCGGCGAGATCGGGAATTACGCCTTCGTCGCTCGCTTCGATAGCGTAGAAGCTTATGGGCGCACCTTGGCATCACTGGGTGCCGATCCAGCGTTCGTTGAATTTCAAGCCAAGCGGCTGAAGGCTGGGCAATCGGATTGGGTACGCTCCAACGTTGCCGTCCAAGTCGATCTTTGACGGAGCGCCTTCTCTGTCAAATGCGAGACCGCCCTCGGGCGGTCTCTTGCTACGCGGCCGATGTCGACCGTTGGCCCGTAGGCGAAGTCCAGACAGGCTCTCGCGTGGTCCGATTTGTGGGGCAGAGCGAAAGCGACTCGTCCAGCCACGCGCTGCACGAACAGGCGGTATCCGTCCTGCTTGATCGGGACACTCCGGGGGCGTTAAGGCCCTCGCCTCGCGTCTTCCTAATGCTCGCACTATGTCTGTTGCTGGCCCGCGGCTGACCTTCGCTCAGAGCACCGCGACGTCCGCTTCCGGGAGGCGAGCCGATCAGGGTCATGCCAGCTGCCGAGGGCGGCCTTTGACCCGAAGCGGACATTCGGTAGCAACATCTCGCGTGTAGGCCGATCAAGGGCATATGGCTCGGCCGCGATCCCTGCCGATGTAGCGAACCCCACGCGGCGAATCGCCGAAGCGAGCTCGGAACAGGCGATTGAAATGCGAAACGTCCGAGAAGCCCACCTCCAGGGCGATATCGGAAATCAGTTGCGCGCCGGCGCGTGCCTCGGTCAGCAATTTGAGCGCAAGTTGCAGACGCAGCTCATTCACGTGCCCGGTGAATGACGATCCTGACAGCGCCATCAAGCGCTGCAGATAGCGAGGTGAAATGCCCTGGCAACGAGCGACCGTCTCGACGCTGAGCCCGGGCTCCTGAAAGTGTGTCGCGATGTAGTCGAGGACGGCATTGTGGCGCGCGGCCACGACCGCACTCGCATCGCTCTCGCCCAAGGGAGCGCACTCGCCGACTGCGAGCGCTACGAGATCACAGGTGTGAGCCATGACGACTTCACGCAGCTTCGGAGCGGCCAGAGCCCCCTCCTTGAAGGCCGACTTGAGATAGGCCATGAGGAGACGAAGCGGTTCATTTCGCTGAGGGATCGGCCGCATAGCGAGGCTCTCGATGTCCGCCACGCGCTGCGCAAGCGCCTCGCGGGGCACGGCTAGACCGAACAGCACTCCGTCGACATAGGTGACGGTGGCGGGCTCCGAATGCAGAATCGAGACTGCGCCGCCGGCGCGAAGCTCGATGTCGCGGCCCCGCTGCGTCAGCTGACTTTTGCCGGGCGAGGAGACGATCAGGCCGATCGAGTCGTCACCGTCGGCAATGCTCGTCCGCAAGCGCTGAAAGCGCATTGGCGAGCCTTTCAGTGCGAGCCTGCGCAAACCGCGGATCGCTTGCAGCGTTGCGTCGACTTGAAACGGAATGCTCGCAATCGGCTCGACATCGACGTGGACTATCCCCCGCACAAAGCTCTCGCGCCACAGTGGAAGTCGCATCCGCTCCGGATGTTCACGCGTCGAAAATCGATGCGATACGAAGTCGCCTGCGTCCGTAGACATGGGGACCTCCAGCCTTGATAAGACCTTGGGTTCAATTGCAGCGACAGGCCAGCCTTCGGTATCCGTACTTTGCAATTTGCGCACCGACCGCCCCTTGAGGTACGCAGGCCTCCAAGAAGCTACATCACTTGTCTGCTAGTCTCGTTCACCTGTGATTGATGCTGATGTGAACTGGCTCACGTGGCGACCAGAAAAATGCGACAATCTTTGATTGCGAATATCGCGTGCAAATATCTCCCTTAAGAGGAGATGATTGTGACGGCTCTATTTCAAATTGCTGCCATCGGATCCAATTTGGAAATCCCTGGCAGGGTGCGAGACCAAGTCCAACCTTACAACGCTGCTCGCAACTGCTCGGGCTCATCGATCCGCGAGCAGAAATTCTGCAGCACGAGACTATCCTCTACCGATTTCCTGTCGTGCCTTGATCGTCGCATCACCATTAAGGTCCGTCGGACGCAAATTACGTCCCGGCACTGCTCCTTTTCAGCCGCTGGGTGAAATGGTCGAAATCTGTCACATGGGAGGTCAACCGTGGTGATCAGGAAGGAATTCGATCATGTCCGCCATAGTCGACATGCTTTATCGCGAATACTGCCGCGCTCGTCTCACCGAAATGCGAAAGCAACTTTTGATACGGGGCGTGGACGACATAACCTTGCAAGTGCCTTGGGAGGACGATGATCCTGCCGACCCTGGCGCTCAGAGGAGCAGTTGGGCGACCAAGGAGCCCCCATCATCCATCGGGTAGCTGGCGCGCGCTATCGACCCCATGAGCGCGAGCGCACGCAGACAGGCCGGCAGATGGATGATCGAACTCACACCTCGACGCGATTGCTCGGCGAAACTCCGCCGGAGTTCAAAGCCGCTGGCCGCGATCTGCGTATCGACATCTGTCGCGGGATCGCGTTATGGTGGATCTTTCTCGATCACGTTCCCAATAACATCGGGAGCTGGCTGACACCGCGCAACTACGGCTTCTGCGATGCCGCCGAGATCTTCATGTTCCTCTCGGGCGTGACCTGCGCACTCGCCTACGGCAGGGCACGGGAGCGCGAGGGCTGGAGCGGCATGATCGGCCGTTCGCTGCGGCGAGGATGGGACATCTATGCGGCGTTTCTGCTGCTCACGCTCGCTTGCGTCGTCCTCGTCTACCTTGCGGGCAGCGATGACCTCGCCGACGAGAGCAATACGCGAATTCTGCTCGAGCATCCGGGCGCCACGCTTGCGCACGCCGCAATCCTGCAATACCGGCCCGTCAATACCGACGTCTTGCCGGTTTTTGTGATTTTTCACGTGCTGTTCCCGCCGCTGCTATGGCTGCTGCTGCGAGCGCCGAACGTTACGCTGGGAGCGTCCGTGTTGCTGTACGCGCTCGTGCACGTCTTCGGTTGGAGTGTGCCAGCCTGGCCGAGTGGCGTCTGGTTCTTTAATCCGCTGGCTTGGCAGCTTCTGATCGTGCTGGGCGCATGGTGCGTCGTTGAGGGAGGGAAATTCCGGCCATGGATGATGTCGCGCCCGGCGCTTGTTCTTGCCGTTCTTTATCTGGTTTTCGGTCTGGTCCTTGCACGGAGTTGGAGCTTCGAGCCGCTGGTACCGCAAACTTTGAAGGATCTGGTGTTTCCATTGGATAAATCGAATCTCAGTCCGATACGGCTGCTGCATTTTGTGGCTCTTGCAATTGTGGTGCTGCGATCCATTCCTCAGAATTGGGGAGCGCTATCAACGCCGGCGCTGATCTGCGCAAGGTGGTGTGGCGAGAATTCGCTGCCGATCTATTGTCTCGGCGTCCTTCTGGCGCTCGCTAGCCACCTTACGCTGCTCGACCTCTCCGAGCGGCTTGCGATGCAGATCGTGGTCAGTTTTGCAGGAGTCCTGATGATGATCGTCACCGCGCGGCTACTGAACGCGATCAGCCTCAAGCGCGAGCGGAAGTCAGGGTGGACGCAGTCGATCGAGAAAGTTCCGCCGGTTCGCTAACTGTAGGCTAAACTGGTAGATTGCATGGAGCACGGCGAACGGCTCTTGGCCCCAAGCCGACAACAAGTTGCCCGGACTGGAAATTCCGTGATCCGAAGCACATATCGTGGCGATGGTGACAATTGTGCAATGCACTTGCGGTGCTGAGTACAGACGCACCGAAGAGAAGTTCTTAGTGCCGCATACAGGTGACGCGGTCTGCGCAATCTGCGGAGCTGCTCTGGAATCGTGGGAGGAAAGCACCCGCGTTCCCAGTTACGAACTTATTGAACGTCCGAAGACGAAGACGGAGTGACAGAAGGAAGCGGATTTCAGGTGAAACCGCTCTAAAGCAGCGAACCGGCGGGAGGTCGCCTATTGGGCCCGATCCGACGAACTCGCTTACCTCCAGGTGGTCTGACAGAGACAACCGAACTTCGTCCGCGCCGGCCGCCAATTCCGTGTCTGCCCCGCAAAAAAGGGGTAAAGTGCTCCAGGGTCACCTCCGAGGAGCACAACATGACCCTACGCTCTGAGCTAGTTCCTGCGATCGACCGGCGTGCCTTCGCGATCATGGGCAACCCGATGCCGCCCCGGGATCCTGATGACTACGAAGAGGACGACGACGAAGACGAACAAGAGGACAAAACCGACGACGAACCGCCGGTCGTGCGCGAGCCGGACGAAGACTAAGCAGGGTGCTTACATAGTCTGAGCTTTCGGAGAGCGTGATCCTCAGCCTGCGTGCGGCGCGCTGGTGCGTCCGGCGGCTTTCAAGGTCGATCTAATTCCGAGAGAGCAGACAGACGCTGAATGGACCACGGGTCTCGGCGCGGTAACCTCTCGACGTTCGCGGGAGGAGGAGGCGAGCATGACCCTCATATGGCTTGGTGTGCTCCTTGTTTTCGGCGGCTTGCTCCAAATGGCGTTTCAGCCCATCTGGCGAGGCCGACTCAGTGGTGGAAGGCGGCTTCGCTCCGGGCGGGACACGCTGGAGCCTGAAAGACCGGGTGGCGGCTTCAGCATCAAATCGAACTGGCCTGGACTTGTGATGGTCGCGCTAGGCGGCGCTTTCTTGCTGGCCGGAGCTGCCATCTGAGTTGAAACGAATGTCTCAGGCGTTGCCCGTTATCTGGCCAGGCTAATGTGCAAGAGCCATGTCTCCTGCTGGCCCGCGGCCGACCTTCGCTCAGAGCACCGAGACGTCTGCTTCCGGGGGGGCGAGCCGACGAAGATCATGCAGGCTGCCGAGGGCGGCCTTGTGACCCTAACCTGACTCGGTACGGTGCTCCTGAAAGGCAGCTCTGAGTTCAGCCAGCTCGTCGTTTGTTGCTCCTAGCTCTGCGTCGGCCCGATTTGTCTGCAAGTCCATATAGGCGATTGGCTGATCGAACTGGCTTGCCGTGAAGTCATACCGCCGCCCCTCGATCCGATTGTAGAAATGGTCGCCGGCCGGCAGCGGCGTCTTCAACAGCTCACCGCCGAAGAGTTCATGAACGAGCAGCGAGGTGACGTTGCATTGCCCTGCCGCCGGATTGTTCGCGGTCCATTTGCTGGCCGTCGACAACGACCAGGCCTTGCGCAGCGCGCTCTGAACCTCGTCCGGATCGAAGCTCATCGTCGCCTCCGGGCTGGCATCGATTTCGGATTATTCGATGATCCCATTTTGCCCGTGTTTTGCCCGACGAGTCAAACGGGCATCCCGTTCATCGTCGGAAGGGGGCGGAAGGCGCAACCCGTCACCCGGCCTCAAATCCGCATTTCAGCCTTGATTTCACGACGATTGCCGCTTCGTGCTGATTTGCCTTGGCGCGCCAGACTGTTGACCGCTTCCACAGGGCATTGTCCCCGCACCGCCCGTCTACTGTGCATGGGGTTGTTTTCCATATTTTTGCTTTGGCGCCCGCTTCTGGGCAAAGAAAAAGCCCGGCCTCGCGAACGAGACCGGGCCCTGTCGTCTTGCGAATTCTTGCGAAGATCAGCCGCGGGTGCGCGAGCGGATCATGAAGCTGTCGTAGGTGTATTCGGCGACCTGCCACCACAGATATTCGTCGGAGCGGTAGGCCTGCATGGCGTCGATCGACTTCTTGAAGTCGGCGTTCTTGGCCGAGATCTCGCCCCACAGCTCGTTGGTCGACTTGAGGCAGGCTTCCAGCACTTCGTTGGTGAAGGGGCGAAGCTGGGTGCCGCCGGCGACCAGACGCTTCAGCGCCGCCGGGTTCTGCATGTCGTAGCGCGCGGCCATCCAGCTGTTGGCGTTGGCCATCGCGTTGGTGAGGATCGCCTGGTAGTTCTTCGGCAGCGAATTCCACTTGTCGAGGTTGGTGAAGGCGTGGACGGTCGGACCGCCTTCCCAGAAGCCCGGATAGTAGTAGTACTTCGCAACCTTGGCGAAGCCGAGCTTCTCGTCATCGTAGGGGCCGACCCACTCGGCCGCGTCGATGGTGCCCTTCTCCAGCGCCGGATAGATGTCGCCGCCGGCGAGCTGCTGCGGCACGACGCCGACCTTCTGGAGCACCTGGCCGGCGATGCCGCCGATGCGCATCTTCAGGCCGGAAAGATCGGCAACGGTCTTGATCTCCTTGCGGAACCAGCCGCCCATCTGGGTACCGGTGTTGCCGCAGGGCTGGCCGATCACGTTCGACTTCTTGAAGAACTCGTTGCCGAGCTCCATGCCGCCGCCCTGGTACCACCAGGAGTTCTGCTGGCGCGCGTTGAGGCCGAACGGCACCGAGGCGTAGATCGCCCAGGTCGGGTCCTTGCCGACATAGTAATAGGAGACGGTGTGGCACATCTCGACGGTGCCGTTCGAGGTCGCGTCGAGCGCCTGGAGACCCGGGACGATTTCACCGGCGGCGAACACCTGGATCTGGAATTTGTTGTCGGTCATTTCGGCGACGTACTTCGCCACCTGCTCGCCGCCGCCATAGATGGTGTCGAGCGACTTCGGGAAGCTCGACGTCATGCGCCACTTGATCTCGGGCGAGGACTGCGCGATCGCCGGCGAGGCCACCGCGGCGGTCGCCGCCGCGCCTGCTGCCGACACTTTCAGGAAATCACGACGCTTCATCTTCAGGTCTCTCCTTGCTGGGGCGTTTCCCCTAACTTCCTCTTTGCCGCCGCTCATTCCGGCGACGCGTTTGGCCCGCGTCGAACCGAAGGGGCTTGACTGCCGTGGGCCTTTAACACGGACGGCCCCGTTTCGGAACGCGACATTGGCATGACGGGGCTCTACGAAAGTCGCATGTCCCCAGAAGACCGCTCAGGCCGCGGCGATGACGCCCTTGAGCTGGTCCCGGACCTGCCCCGCAATGGCGCGATAGATCGCCGCATGAGGGCCGTCCGGCTCGCTGTCAACCACGGGATTACCGGCGTCCGAGGTGGCGCGAATCGCCATGTGCAGGGGGATCTCGCCCAGGAATGGCACCCCGAGCTTGTCGGCCTCGTGTCGCGCGCCGCCATGGCCGAAAATGTCCGATTTCGTGCCGCACTGCGGGCACTGGAAATAGCTCATGTTCTCGACGATGCCGAGGACGGGCACGTTGACCTTCCTGAACATCGCAAGCCCCCGTCGCGCGTCGATCAGGGACAGGTCCTGCGGGGTCGAGACGATGACGGCGCCCTTCAGCGGCACGTTCTGCGCCAGCGTGAGCTGGGCATCGCCGGTGCCCGGCGGCATGTCGACCACGAGCACGTCGAGGCTTCCCCATTCGACGTCGCGCAGCATCTGCGTCACCGCCGACATCACCATGGGACCGCGCCAGATCATCGCGGTCTCCTCCTCCACCAGGAAGCCGATCGACATGATGGCGAGGCCGAAGCGCCGGAGCGGAATCATCTTGCGCTCGTTGTTCAGCTCCGGCTTGTCGCGCAGGCCGGTCAGACGCGGCACCGAGGGGCCGTAGATGTCGGCATCGAGCAGCCCGACCTTGAGGCCGAGGTCACGCAGGCCGAGCGCCAGGTTGAGCGCGGTGGTCGACTTGCCGACGCCGCCCTTGCCGGAGGCGACCGCGATCACGGCGGCAACGCCTGGAATCTCCGACTGCCGGGCCATCGGCGATTGACCGCCCTGCGGAGGCTTGTGCGCATGGACCGGCTGTACGCCCGGCGTGCCACGGCTCGGCTGCGGGGGTGGCGGCGGCGCGGCGCCCGCCTTGCGCTCGGCGGTCAGCGCCACCATCACGGTGGTGACGCCGGGAATGGCGCGCACCGCGGCCTCGGCCTCGGCCCGGACGGATTCCCAGGCCCGCGCCTCGGCGGCATCGACGTTGATCGAGAAGAACACCTTGCCGTCGGCCGCGCTGATCGCGCTCAGCACATTGGCATTGGTGAGCGCGACCCCGCGGGGTGACTTGATCCTGGCGAGGCTGTCGAGAACCTGTTGCTGCGTCACGCTCAAAGCGCATCTCCCAAACGGAGCATGATCCACAAGACCATGCCCAAGGCTTCAGGATGCCCCATTAGAGCGGAAACGGCCAAAAGGCTACTGCCTGCCGATATCGCCGGCCGTCTCGGCGGGGGCTACCCCCTGCTCCATGGCCGCCTCGTAATTCAGCTCGATCATGACCCCGTTGGGGTCGTGGACGAAGATCTGCCAGAGGTCGCCGCCGGGCACCTGGCGGGAGTCGAATTTCATGCCCTTGGACGTCAGCCGCTGCTTCATACCGTCAAAACCGCGGCTGACGAAGGCGACGTGGTGGACCACGCCGGAATCCGGCTTTTGCGGCTCTGAGGTCGGAGAAATATCGACGAGGTGCACCACCGGCTTGCCCTCGCTGTACATCCACGCCCCCGGGAAGGCGAAATTGGGCCGGGCGCCTTTTTCCAGGCCCAGCACGTCCTCGTAGAAGCGGACCGTCTCGGCCAGATTCCGGGTCCGGATGTTGAAATGATCGAGGACGCCCACGCTCACGCCGCCCATGCTTTCGCTCCCTTGTTTTGAAGTCCTTGAGGTCCGCCATCCTAGCACAGGAGGCCGCCAAACGAAGCCGTTGCCCTCCGGCCGCAAGGGTTTATGGTGCGCCCGGCCCGCCCTCGGGCGGAACTCAGGACCTCGGCTGGCGCCCCCCCGCCCGGCTGCAACCGTAAAACTCAAGCTACGGACACACACATGGCTAAAGTCGCTTTCCTCGGTCTCGGCGTGATGGGCTTCCCCATGGCCGGACACCTCGTGAAAAAAGGGGGCCATGAGGTCACCGTCTACAACCGCACCGCGGCCAAGGCGAAGGAGTGGGCGGACAAGTTCGGCGGCAAGACCGCGGCGACCCCGAAGGCCGCGGCAGAAGGCCAGGATTTCGTGATGTGCTGCGTCGGCAACGACAACGACCTGCGCGCGGTCACGATCGGCCCCGACGGCGCGTTCGCCGGCATGAAGAAGGGCGCGACCTTCGTCGACCACACCACCGCCTCCGCCGAGGTCGCGCGCGAGCTCGACGCGGCCGCCACCAAGGCCGGCTTCAAGTTCATCGATGCACCGGTGTCCGGCGGCCAGGCCGGCGCCGAGAACGGCGTGCTGACCGTGATGTGCGGCGGCGCGCAGGACGCTTATTCCGGCGCCGAGCCGATCATCACAGGCGCCTATGCGCGGATGTGCAAACTGCTCGGGCCCGCCGGTTCCGGCCAGCTGACCAAAATGGTCAACCAGATCTGCATCGCCGGCCTGGTGCAAGGCCTCTCCGAGGGCATCCACTTCGCCAAGAAGAGCGGCCTCGACGTCGCCGCCGTGATCGAGACCATCTCCAAGGGCGCTGCGCAGTCCTGGCAGATGGAGAACCGCTACAAGACCATGAACGAGGACAAGTACGATTTCGGCTTCGCGGTCGAATGGATGCGCAAGGACCTCTCGATCTCGCTGGCCGAAGCCCGCCGCAACGGCGCCAATCTGCCGGTCACCGCGCTGGTCGACCAGTTCTACGCCGAGGTCGAGAAGATGGGCGGCAAGCGCTGGGATACGTCGAGCCTGCTCGCGCGCCTGAATCGCTGACACCAGACGAACTGCCCCTGCCTTGCTGATCGCGATCGCCGTCATCTTCGTCCTGGCCTATGCGGCGATCGCGCTCGAGCATCCGCTCGGGGTCAACAAGAGCGCGTCCGCGCTGCTAGGCGCGGGCCTGCTCTGGACCATCTACGCCATCGCGACGGGCGACCATGCGCTGGTCGGCCGTCAGCTCGACGAATCCGTCGCCTCCACCGCCCAGATCGTGTTCTTCCTGATCGGCGCGATGACCATCGTCGAGGTCATCGACGCCCATGACGGTTTCGAGGTCATCACCTCACGCATCGGCACGACGAGCCAGGTCCGCCTGATATGGCTGATCGGCTTCGTGACCTTCTTCCTCAGCGCGATCCTCGACAATCTGACCACCACCATCGTGATGGTCTCGCTGATCCAGCGGCTGATCGCCAGGCGCGACGACCGCCTGCTGTTTGCCTCCCTCATCGTCATCGCGGCGAATGCCGGCGGTGCATGGACCGTGATCGGCGACGTCACCACGACGATGCTGTGGATCGGCGGGCAGATCTCGCCCTTGAAAATCATGGGCTCGGTGTTCCTGCCCGCGCTGGTCAATTTGCTGCTGCCGCTGGCGTTCATCAGCCTGGCGCTGCGCGGCAAGGCCATTGCGGCGCCGTCCAAGGACGGCGGATTGCATGGCGTCGATCCGTTCGAGCGGAATGTGATGTTCTATCTTGGGCTCGGCGTGCTGATCGCGGTGCCGGCCTTCAAGACGTTTACCCATCTGCCGCCCTTCATGGGCGTCCTGCTCGGGCTCGGCATCGTCTGGCTGGTCGGCGAGATCGTCCATCGCGGCAAGGACGAGCATGTTCGCCAACCGCTCACGCTCGCGCACGCGCTGACCCGGATCGACATGGGCTCGATCGTGTTCTTCGTCGGCATCCTGCTCGCGGTCGCGTGCCTCGACCATGCCGGCCTGCTCTCCATGCTGGCGAAATGGCTGGACGCCACCTTCGGACGCCAGGACATCATCGTCGTCGTGCTCGGCCTCCTCAGTGCCGTCATCGACAACGTGCCCCTGGTCGCCGCGACCATGGGCATGTACGACCTCGCGCATTACCCGACCGACAGCTTCCTCTGGGAGTTCATCGCCTATTGCGCCGGCACCGGCGGCTCGATCCTGATCATCGGCTCGGCCGCGGGCGTCGCCGCCATGGGGCTCGAGCGGATCGAGTTCCTCTGGTACGCCCGCCGCATCGCCATCCCCGCGCTCGCGGGCTATCTGGCGGGCGCGGTGGTTTACGTCGCGCAGCACGCGGCGCTGCACTGAGCGGTCCTGCGCGCGCTCAAAATTAACGCCGGGTTAACGTAATTCTTTAGCTCCTTAAGTCACCTCTTAAGGATTTCTTGCCAGAGATAGACAATGCAGAAGGCCCGTCTCGCGCGGGCAGGAATTGTTGTTGTTCGATGAGTAAACCCGCTGAAAAGCCAGAGGTCGTACAGCTTCCGGCCGAGCCGGTAAGCGCTCCATCGGCGAGCAGCCGACGGGCTGCGGCGCAGCGGGTGCGCGAGGCCCGCGACAAGTTAACGTCGACCAGCGGAACCCGGCCGGCTTTCGACGCCGAGATGCTGCGCCAATATGCCCAGACGCGGCTGTCGGCCTCCTATGTCGTGATGCTGCTGGTGGTTGCCACCGGCGTGCTGTTCGGGCTGTGGATGCAGCCGATCCCCGCCGCGGCCTGGACCGCCGGCATGCTCTGCATCCACGCCGCGATGATCCGCAGCTGCCACCGTTTCCTGGCTGAGGCCTCCTCGCCCGCGGCAACGCGCGCCTGGCGGACGCGCTTCGTCGTGCTCGACCTGCTCTATGGCCTGTGCTGGATGGCGATCCTGATCCATCCCGTGCTCGACATGGTCACGGAAACGCTGATGATGTTCCTGATGCTGCTGGTGATCGCAGTGTCGAGCATGCTGGCCGCGAATTTGCCGATCGCAGCGCTTGCCGCCACGGCGCCGGTTGCAGTGGCAATGGCGCTGAGCTTTGCGGTGACCGGCGCGCTCGACAATTACATCCTGGCCGCGCTCGCGCTGGCGGCCGAAGGCTATTTCGTGCTGCTGGCGCACCGCCTGCACTCCTCGACCTTCGCCACGCTCGAGGCGCGCGCCGAGAAGGACGCGCTGATCGGCGAGCTCGAACAGGCCAAGGCGATCTCGGACGAAGCGCGCCACCGCGCCGAATCCGCCAACGTCGCAAAATCGCGCTTCCTCGCGCAGATGAGCCACGAGCTGCGCACGCCGCTGAACGCGATCCTCGGCTTCTCCGAGGTGATGAAGAGCGAAATTTTCGGCGCGCATGCGGTGCCGGTCTACAAGGAGTACTCGGCGGACATCCATAATTCCGGCGTGCACCTGCTCAACCTCATCAACGAGATCCTCGATCTGTCGCGGATCGAGGCCGGCCGCTACGAGCTCAACGAGGAAGCGGTGTCGCTGGTCGGCATCGTCGCCGACTGCCATCATCTGATGAAGCTGCGCGCCTCGAGCCGCGGCATCACCATCCACGAGGTGTTCGAGCAGGCCATGCCGCGGCTGTGGGCCGACGAGCGGGCGATCCGCCAGGTCGTGCTCAACCTGCTCTCCAACTCGATCAAGTTCACCCCGCAAGGCGGCGAGATCTGGCTCAAGGCCGGCTGGACCGCCTCGGGCGGACAATATCTCTCGGTGCGGGATTCCGGCTCCGGCATTCCCGAGGACGAGATCCCGGTCGTGCTCGCCTCGTTCGGCCAGGGTTCCAACTCGATCAAGTCAGCCGAACAGGGTGCAGGCCTCGGCCTTCCCATCGCCAAGAACCTGATCGACCTGCACGGCGGCACGTTCACGCTGAAATCGAAGCTGCGCATCGGCACCGAGGTGATCGTCACCTTCCCGCCGGAGCGCGTGATGAGCGCGCTGGCGCCGATGTCGGACGATTCTCCGCCGCTCCAGCCGGAGAGTTCCGCGGTGCCCGACGAGAAGCGCCGGCCGCGCCACAAGCCGATCATGAGCGCGGGTACGGGCTCGTAACGAGATGCTTGCAGACATGCCCGACGATCCCCCACTATGTCCACATGAGCAAAGATACGCCGTGCGTCGCCGTCTGCATGATCGATCCCAAGACCAGGCTGTGCTTCGGCTGCGGCCGGACCTTGCCGGAGATCGCGCGCTGGCACGCCATGGAGAGCGCGGAACGGCTCGCGGTGATGGCGCTGTTGCCGGCACGCATGGCGGACGCCGGGCTCGCGCCGATCGCGGGATCGCCGAAGCGCGCCTGATCGGCCTGCGTGCCTTCGGAGGCGCGCGATGATCCGCTTCCTGCTCGTTCTGATCATGCTCGCCGGCACGGCCGGTGCCGTCGTCGCCTATGGCGATCCCGACCAGATCGCGCGCGCAAGCAACAAGGTCTCGCACATGTTTCGCGCGAAGACGGCTTCCCCGGCCCCAGCCGTGCAGATCCAACGCGGCCAGGGCGGCGAATTCGCGCTACGTGCGAAGATCAACGGTGTGGCTGCACCGATGGTGATCGACACCGGTGCGACCTCCGTGGTGCTGACCTGGGAAACCGCGAAAGCGATCGGGCTGCCGCTCGAGATGCTCGAATATGACGTCGATCTCGAAACCGCCGGCGGCCACACCAAGGCGGCGCGCCTCACGCTCGACCGTCTCTCCGTCGGCCACCTCGTCGAGAAATCGGTGCCCGCCCTCGTTGTGCAGCGCGGGCAGATGAAGACCAACCTGCTCGGCATGAGCTTCCTCGACCGCCTGGAGAGCTGGGGCGTGCGCGCCGACAAGCTGATGCTCACCGGCTATCCGGAGCTTCTGAGCAACCACCGCCGTTCGCGCACCGCGGTCGACTAGACCGTTCACGACAGCCGCAATTCCTCCTGGCCCAGTGACGTCAGGCCGTGCGCCGCAAAAGCGCGCGGGTGTGTCATTTGCGCCATTTACAAACCGCCCAGTCGGTTTATAAGAAGTCCATTCCCGGATCTGGGTTGGACGAGTGCTGCTCCCCCGAGGATGCGGCCAAGAGGGAGATTGATCACCATGACTGCAAGAGCCGCCTTACGCCGCACGATGCGCGCGCTGCCCCTTGTAACGGCGTTCGCCGCAGGCAGCGCCTGTGCTGCGGACCTGTCACCGCGCTATGCGGCGCCCTCCTCCACCTATACGGCGCCGCAGCCGGTGTATTCGTGGACGGGTCTCTATGCCGGCTTCAACGCCGGCTATGCCGAGAGCGGCGACGACGCCTTCAACAATCTCGTCGGCACGAGCGGCGGCAAGGTCAAGGGAGCCGTCGGCGGCGTGCAGATCGGCTACAATTACCAGATCTCCCCGATGTTCGTGGTCGGCATCGAGAACGACTTCGAAGGCGGAGACATCAAGAACCACGACGCGCTCAACAGCGCCGCAGTCAGCCTGCCCTGGTACATGACCGGCCGCGCCCGCGCCGGCATCGCGACGATGGATTCACGCCTGCTGTTCTTCGGGACCGCGGGTCTGGCCGCCGGCGAATTGAAGGACGGCGCGATCAACAAGATGAAGATGGGCTGGACCGCGGGCGGCGGCGTCGAATGGGCGTTCCTGCCGAAATGGTCGGCCAAGGCCGAGTATCTCTACACCGAATTCAAGCATGACGATCTGCCGGACTGGAACGCCGCCAAATTCCACACCTTCCGCGTCGGCGTGAATTATCACTTCGATCTGCTCCGCTGAACCAGGTCGACGAAGAGCCGGATGTCACGATCCGGCTCTTCACGTGCTTGCGGCTAGGCCGCAGCCTCCGCCGGAGCGCGCGCACCGACACGCGCGATGGCATCGCGCAGCACGTCCACGCCGGCGCCCGGCTTCACCCCCTGCTCGGCAAGATGGCGGCGGAAGGCGCGCGCGCCGGGCACGGCGTGGAATGCGCCGACGAAATGCCGCGTGATGGCGTGAAGCCGCGTGCCCCGCGCAAGCTGCTGCTCGATATACGGCATCATCGCCTCGAACGCGTCCTGCATGGTCGCATGCGGCGCCGCCTCGCCGAAGATGTCCTGATCGACGGAGAGCAGCCGCCACGGCTCCTGATAGGCGGCGCGGCCGAGCATCACGCCGTCGACGTGCTCAAGATGGGCTTTCGCCTCGTCAATGCCCGGGATGCCGCCGTTGATGATGACTGGCACGTCAGGCATCGCGCGCTTGAGGCGATAGACGCGATCATAGTCGAGCGGCGGGATGTCGCGGTTCTCTTTCGGCGACAGACCGTTCAGCCAGGCTTTCCGGGCATGCACGATCAGCGCGTCGCAGCCGGACGCAACCACTCCACGCGCAAGCTTATCGAGCGCGATTTCCGGATCCTGGTCATCGATGCCGATGCGACATTTCACCGTGACCGGAACGGCGACCGCGCGCTTCATCGCATCGACGCCCCTCGCCACGAGCTCCGGCTCCGCCATCAGACACGCGCCGAAGCGCCCATCCTTCACGCGGTCGGACGGGCAGCCGACATTGAGGTTGATCTCGTCGTAGCCGAACTCCTCGCCGATCCGCGCGGCCAGCGCGAGTTCGCGCGGATCCGACCCGCCAAGCTGAAGCGCCACCGGATGCTCAACCGCGTCGAACCCAAGCAGCCGCTCCCGGTCGCCATGAATGACGGCGCCAGTGGTCAACATCTCCGTATAGAGCAGCGCCCGCCGCGTCAGGTGACGATGGAACACCCGGCAATGCCGGTCGGTCCAGTCCATCATCGGCGCCACAGAAAAGCGATAGTCTTGCGATTTCAATTATTTACCCTACAGTCTCAATAGGATGAAGCAGGAACGTGTGCACTTCAAACTAGCCGAAATTGCACACGTTTGTACCCGTTTTGACCTTTCAGCGCACACGTAGCGCACACGAATTAGGAAGTGCACACGACCATGGCCACCTTCACTCAGTTGCCCTCTGGGAACTGGCGCGTCCAGGTCCGCCGCAAGAACCGTTACGTGTCAGAGACCTTCCGCCGGCGCAAGGACGGCGAGGAATGGGCACTCGATATGGAATGCAACATCGATCGGAAGGGATCGCCAAAGCCGCGCGCTGCGGTAAGAGCAAAAACCTTCGCCGATATCATCGATTTGCACATCGAAGATATGCTCGAGGTCGGCCGGCCTCCTCGCCGATCCAAAGCAGCCGTCCTGGAAGCGCTGAAGGACGACCTCGGATCCACAAAGCTCCCTAGGCTCGATCGCGCGCGGTTAATCGAATATGGCAGAAAGCGAGCAAAGGAAGGTGCTGGACCAGCAACCCTTGCGATTGACATGTCGTTCATTAGGACCGTCGCGACGCACGCAGCAGCCGTCCATGGCATCGAGGTTTCCGCCGAAGAAGTTCGCCTCGCGCGGGCGGCGCTCAAACATCTGGGTCTTGTTGGAAAGTCCGACGAGCGAGATCGCAGACCAACCCAGGATGAGCTTGACGAGCTCATCATGTACTTCGAGTCCAATTATCGCCAAGTCATCCCCATGGGGCGCATCGTCCGCTACGCCGTCGCGACGACGATGAGGCAAGAAGAGATTTGCCGGCCCGGTTGGCCCGACGTCGACATGAACAAGAGGATCCTATTAATTCGAGATCGTAAGGATCCAAGAGAAAAGGAAGGCAACGACCAGAAAGTGCCGCTTCTTAATCTGACTGGTTACGATGCTTGGGAGATCCTGCTCCAGCAGCGGATCATCACAAGGGGCCAGGGCCGCGTGTTTCCTTATAACCATCGTTCAATTAGCAAGGCATTCGCACGGGCTTGCGAAGAACTGAAGATTGAGGATCTGCATTTCCATGACCTGCGGCACGAAGGCACCAGTCGCCTCTTCGAAGCAGGGTTGCCAATCGAAAAAGTCGCATTGGTAACCGGTCACAAAGATTGGCGAACGTTGCGGCGTTACACGAAGTTGAGGCCAGAGGAGCTTCATAAGCTCCAAACGGCGCCACAGCCCTCCTTGGAGGAATTCATGCGAATGATGGCAAACGCGTAGGCAGGTTAAGTCTCCAAAAATCTGAAGTTGAGTCAGCCTGTTGAACTGACGCTGGATGAAATAGTAGATGCATCAAAAAACAGGACGCCGTCTGCGCGCCCTGATGATCGAGCCGGTCATTTGCGACGGTAGTTTGAATCGCGACTTATGTATTGCTCTTTTTTCTCTTGAACGCCCCATCCCTTTCGAGAAATGCCTCAAGCATGAACGGTACTAGGTCGGCAACCTCCTCCTTGTTGCCGTAAATCTCTGCATAGAAGTCCGCATACTCTCGGAGCCGTTGCGCAAGAGCCGGAGTGAACACAACGCTCATCTTCACCGGCGTCCGGTCAGGCAGTTTTGCAAGCCTCATCCCTCACCTGCCCTTCGCCGCCGCCTGATGGTCCGAATACTGCTTTAGCACCAGATCCTTCGAAACAATCACCCGCAGCGGCCAGCCCGGCCGCACCGTAATCGTGGGCTGCACGTCGAGCTCGCGCTCCACTAGGCGCTGGCCGGCACGATTGGTCGTTTGCTGTGCACTTTCCCGCAAAGCCTTAACGAGATCGCTCTCGTCGCTGCCAATCGAGAGCTGTGTCCCCACCCCAATCAAGGTCGCCAAGGCGACGCCCTTGAGCAATTGCCAGGTATGGAAGTCCACCTCATCCTCGAGCCCGGCATAGCCTGCGACGTCCGTGGCTGGAAGGTTCTCGATCACGATGGAGTTTCCGTTCGGCAAGATGAGCCGTGTCCAGACGACCAGTGCCCGCTTTTGGCCAAAAGCCACGATGCTATCGTACTTGCCCACAAGCCGTGTCCCCTGCGGGATTAAGAGGTGCTCGCCAGTCACTGAGTCAAAAACGCGCTCGGTGACTTGACCAATGATAGTTCCAGGCAAGTCCGAATTCAGGCCTGTCACAAGGCTGGCCGGGATAATGGAGCCCGCCATCACCGCATAGGTCGACGGGACTGGCTTCAGCGCATGGGCATTGGTGGTATCAGTGTCGGCCTTCGCCCCCACGAAGGCGAGCTTTCGCGCCTGCGAGGACGGGATGATCTCGCTGGACCGATCGAGCATCCCTTGAGCCGCTTTGGCCAGATCGGCGGCAGACGGTGCCGTCTCGGCGGTCGACGGCCGGAAGTTCGCGGGAGCCGCAGCGGGTATTTCCGCCGTATTGACCTGTTTTCTCTTCTCCTGCTTCTCCGACAGCCTGACGAACAGACCCGACTCCTTAGCCTGCTGGGCAATTCGTGTCTGGCGGATCCGCTCGGCCCTCTCAGCGTCATCCTCAGGACTGGTCCGGAAACCTCCATCAGAGGCGACGCCAGCCTTCTTTTCGCTTTCGGCAAACGCACGGCCGATGTCTCCCGGCGACGGTGGCCCGAGCCGCGGCGTCGTTGGGGCTAGGTTCTCGTAGGACTTCGGCAGCTTGCTTAGGCCTTCGGCCGTCTGCTTCCGATCGGTGTTGTAGATTTCTGGCCGATCGGCCGACTTGAACGCCCGCGGCGGTCGGAGTGCGATGATCGTCGCGCCCGCAATGAACAGTGCAAGGGTTGCGCAGCCGATCATCAAAGCGCGCCGGTTCAGGCGCCGGATGGGCCGAGGACGTGCCCGCAGTTCGAGCGGCTCCGGCGGATCCTGGTTCAACCCATCGGTCATGAGGCGCTCCCGGTGCTGAGAGCCTGCGACACCGGTCGAGCGTCGATACGTACGATCCGGACGATGCGCTGCGGATTCTCCCCAAGGCGGAGCTCGGCGGCGCCGAACATCCGGTCGACAATGTAGTACGACCCGCGAACCCGGTAGTTGACGAGGTTCGGGCGGCCATCCGCGCCAGCGATGAATAGTGGCGGCGCTTCTCCCTGGGGGAGACCCGACGGCATCTGAATGTAGACCTTGCGGCCGTCGTCAAACGCCCGTAGCGGCCGCCAGGGCGGGTCATCACCATCGATCCGATAGCGAAAGTTCAGGCTATCGAGCCGCACGCCGCGATCCGCGACCCGCTCTTCGCTCTCCTGGGCGGCGGCATTCTGCTTGTGGAGGGCAACCAGGGTGTCCGTCGGATAGGTCCACGAGATCGAGGCCATGTAGGTCTGTTTCGTGGATACGAGCTCCAAGTGATAGGCACGCCGGTCGGTCAAGACCACGAGGTTGGTCTGAATATCAGGAAGGGTCGGTTTGACCAGGATATGGACCCGGCGGGCAGTGCCCTGCCCGCTCGCGGTGTCACCGACGACCCACCGAACTGTATCGCCAGTGGAGACGTCGATGAGCTCTTCGCCTGGCTGAAGCGCAATCGTCGAGACTTTTTCGGGACTGGCATAAAGCCGATACAGCGCTCCTTCCGTCCAAGGGTAGACCTGGATCGCGTTGATGTATCCGGCCCTGGTCGGCTCCATTCGCGCTGCCTTGTTGGCCTTGGCGATCGCCTGCTCGGGCGGCAGCGTCTCGTCCTTGGCGACTTTCGTCGGAAGGGGCTTCAGTTGGCCGGGCAGCGGCAAGACCTTGGGCGTTTCAACAACCGCAACCGCCTTCGGAGGATCTGCCTCCGGAAGCCCCTTCTCGAATGTCATCTCATCATAGGGCGCCTCAAGATTGAGCTTGGTGGCGCATCCGCCAAGCAAAAGCGAGAGGGTCAATGCGCTCGCCGACGCGAATATAGCGGTGGCAAAGGAATTCATTTTGCGTCTCCGATAAGGTCACGCGACCAGTTGAGGGAATGGACGTAGAGGCCGAGCGGGTTCTTCCGCAGCGTTTCGGCATCTGAGGGGGGCTTGAGGACCGCCGTGACGAGACCGGTGAAGCGCTCGGTCTTTGCGATCGATCCGTTCTCGTAGGAGTTCTCCTTCCAGCGGATCTCGAAGCTGTCGCTGGAGGCGCGCACCACGGATGTGACTTCGGAGGTCACGGTCTTGGATCCGATCTTGGTGAAAGGATCGGCTTCTCGCGCATAGTCGTTCAAGGCCTGCGCGCCGCGGTCTGTGACAAAGTCATAAGCGCGCAGCCAATTCGCCCGAACGATGACGGGATCAATCGATAGCGATCGGACGTTTTCGATGAAGCGCGCCAGAAAATGCGCGATCTGGGTGTCCGACGGCTGATAGGCCTCGAGCGCCGGGCCAACGGCGCGGACCTCACCGAGCCGATCGACCTCGACCACGTATGGCACGACGCCGGATCGAGCAATTTGGGCAAGGATGGTCAAACCAAGAATGCTGGAGAGGCCGATGGTCGCCAGTGCTGCTAGCCGCCAATTCCTGGCCTGCACACGCGCCGAGCCAAGGCGTTCGTCCCAGACCTGGGCCGCCTTCTGATAGGCGGTGACCGGTTCTGGCGTTTCGCCATAACGCACTGACGCGCGCTGAAAGGGGTGATTTGCCATGTTCTATTCCTCTCCCAGCTTCGGACCGGATGAATGCCCGCCCTTGTCACCATCTTTCAGAATGTGAGCGGCAACCTGCGCAGCCTCTCTTGCCTGTCGTCCTGGCGTCGCGGACGAACGGCTCGCCGGCGGCGCTCCGCCGCCGGTTGCACCGCCACTGCTCGCCACGGGGACTTGGCTTGCCGCAAGGGTCTGGGCTGAGGCGCCGCTGCCGGAGGCTGCCCCGGTCAGTGATGCTGCGGATCGAACCGCGGCGGCCGAGCCGCCTGCTGCTGCGCGTAGGCCCCCCATCGCAACTGCCCCGCCACCAATCGCGACGGCCGCCGCTCCCGCGACAGTTCCGGCCGCGGCGCCTGCGCCGAGCTGAGGCGCGCCTGATACCAGCCCAGCGGCGATACCAGGGCCAAAGATGCCGAGACCGAACAACGAAAGCGCCGCTAGGAGCAGACTCATCGCCGACGCAATGTCGATCGGTCGGGTCAATGTTTCGGAGAGCTGGCCAAAAATAGTCGAGCCGATCCCGATGATGATTGCGAGAACCATCACTTTCACTCCCGACGCGACCACATTGCCGAGCGTCTTCTCAGCCAGAAAGGCTGTCTTTCCCCACAGGGCGAATGGCACCAGGATGAAGCTCGCCAGCGTTGTCAGCTTGAACTCGATAAGCGTGACGAACAGCTGGACAGAAAGGATGAAGAAGGCGAGCACGATCAGGATCCAGCAGAACAGGAGGATCAGGATCGTTGGCAGGTTGGTGAGGGCATCGAATCCGGAGAACTGACCCGTCTCCTCCAGAAGAGAATGAGCTGCTGTAAAGCCGGCCGCGGCTACAAAGCCCGGACGGGTTAGATCGGAGGCAGTCAGCCCACCGCCGGACGCTTTCAACCCGATGCTGGAGAATGACGCGAAGACGATATCAGCGAGGCTTTTGAAGTTCCCGATAATGAAGGCGAAGGCCCCGACATAGAGCACCTTCTTGGCCAGCGTAACCAGGATATGGTCGTCAGCTCTGATACTCCATGCAAGCCCGGCCAGAGTCAGGTCGATGCAGATCAGGGTTGAGCTCAGGAATGACACATCGCCCGACAGGAGACCAAATCCGGAATCGATGTATCGTGAGAACGTCTCGGTAAAACGGTCAATTACGGTGAGGTCGGCCATGGTGCCCTTCTCCTACTTTCCACCAGCGTAAGCATGACCGTCGCCGATGAAGCGAGTGAATCGCTCCTGCGCGGCCACGACTGAGGCCTGCTGCTCGGCAGCTCGTAATGTGTCTGCGCGTGCCTGCGTCAGGAGCAAGACCTGCGCTTGCAAGGCTTGCTTTGCCTGAAGCCCGAGCAATTCGTTACTCGACTGCTGCGCCTGCAGCGATCCAACGGCCGTTGATGAGTTTGTCATCAAGGCGCTGAGGGTCTGCCGATCCTCGTCGAGACTCGACGCAATTGTTGCCTGCGTCACCAACGCTTGCTTCAACCCTTCATAGGTGTTGTCCCAGCGAGACGTCGCGTCCTGCACCATAAGGCTAAAAGGGGATGACGCGGTGTATTGGCGCGGATAGAGGCGCTCGTACTCGCTGCGCGCCTTGTCGACATCGAATGAAATGCCCTTGGCCTGAGCAACCAGGCTGTTGAGCCGCGTGATGGTGCCCGTGAGTCGCCCTACCACGCTGCCCGGCAGGCTCGTGAGATGTCGCGTCTCATTGATCAGCATCTGCGCCTCGTTCTCAAGGCTCCGGATCTGATTGTTAATCTGATCCAGCGCTCGCGCAGCGCTGAGCAGCGTTTGGCCGTAATTCCAGGGATCCCAGACGATAGATTGGGCGAGCGCCGGGCTCGGACCGGCGAGTGCAGCGATTAGGGACACGAGGACGCAAACGACTAGCAGGGCGCGCGAAACTAGCCCGCGCGAGCGGGATCGCAGCATTGTTGACTCCAAGGGTTAGATTGGAAGGGCTATACGCTTAGGATGACAGCGCTTGTTCGAAGGTGCTGATGAGATTGGCCGCCCAGTGCAGTTCTCGTTGCGCGAGATAGCGCTTGGCGAAATGATGTGGGCCAGATCTGGACAGGACGCTATCGACAGCTCGCTGATCTTCGGCAGAAGAAGCAGCAACGAGCGCCAGCGCCACCGGTCCCAAGCCCAGCTCAAACAGACGGTTTCCGGCACGGGACTGCAGATAATAGTCACGCTTGGGAAAAGCTTCCGCAATCAGACGGATCTGAGTGTCGTTCAGACCAAATCGACGATAGGTCGCAGTCTGCGTCGGCTCCAGCGCGCGTGGATTTGGCAAGAATATCCGGGTCGGGCAGGACTCGATGATCACCGGCGCGATTTGGCTATCGGCTATATCGGCGAGCGACTGGGTCGCAAAAATGACAGCGACGTTCTTCTTGCGGAGCGTCTTCAGCCATTCCCGGATTCGGCTCGAGAAGAGTGGATCGTCGAGGAACACCCATGCTTCATCGAGAACCAGCAACGTCGGCCGACCGTCGAACCGTTCCTCTAGAGTATGGAACAAATATGTAAGAACTGGCGCGACCAGGCCCGGCAATGCCATCAGTTCTTCCATCTCGAACGTGAGCACGTCGGCGCCAGAAAGCCGATCGGCATCTGCATCGAGAAATCGTCCGTATGGCCCTTCGAGCGTGTAGGGCTGAAGGGCCTGTCGCAATGCGTCGCGGGAAAGCAGGGCTACGAGCCCCGTCATTGTCCGCTGAGGGACGGGCGCAGAACCGAGGCTCTTGAGAGCAGACCAGAGCGTCTCCTTGACCGCCGGCGTGACGTCAACTTGCTCGTGGGCGAGTACGCCGCACAGCCAATCCAGCGCCCACAGCCTCGGCCCCTCTTCCGCGACATCCTTCAGCGGCTGGAATGCAATTCCCGCCTTGGCTCCCAACTCGTACCAGGCGCCCGACAAGGCGAGAGTTGTGACGCGGGCAGAACGCCCCTTGTCGAACGTGATCAACTGAGCATTCGAATAACGCCGGTATTGAAGGGCCAGCATCGATAGCAGGACAGACTTGCCGGCGCCGGTCGGCCCGACAATGAGGGTGTGCCCAACATCGCCGGCGTGCAGCGACAGCCGAAACGGGGTCGCTCCCTTGGTCTTCGCGATCAGGAGCGGCGGACCGTCAAGATGCTCGCAGCGCGCGGGTCCAGCCCATACCGCCGACAGCGGACACATATGAGCAAGATTCAGCGTATGAACAATCGGCTGACGGATATTGGCGTAGGCTTGCCCCGGCAGGCTGCCCAGCCAGCTCTCCACCGCGTTGATGCTTTCGCGGATCGCCGTGAAGCCCCTGCTGTTGATGACGTGCTCGATCGCCCGGATCTTTTCGTCGGCTTTCCGCGAGTCTTCGTCGGTGACGGTGACTGTAGTTGTGACATAGCCGAACGCGACTAAATCGTCTCCAAGCTCGGAGAGCGCCGCGTCGGCGTCGAGAGCCTTGTTGCTGGCGTCGGTGTCAAGCAGCGCCGCTTGCTCGTTGAACATGACTTCTTTGAGAATTGCTGCAAGCGACTTTCGCTTGGCAAACCACTGCCTTCGATAGCGCGACAGCGTCGTGTTTGCCTGCGTGCGGTCCAACGGAATGAACCGCGTTGCCCAGCGGTAGGCGAGGCCAAGCCGGTTCAGCTCATCTAGCAAGCCGGGAAAGGTGACGTGCGGAAACCCAAGGACGGTCAACGCGCGAAGATGGCTACGCCCGATCGCCGGTGACAATCCTCCAGTGAGCGGCTCATCGCTCAGGAAACAATCGAGATAGGCCGGAATATTGGGAACGTTGACCGGATGCCGCTTGGTGGAGACGCAGCTATGAAGATATGTCAGCGTCTCCGCATCGTTTAGAGGCCAGATCTCCGGCAGGACCGACGAGAGCAGATCGATCGCCCGGTCGGTTTCCTGGACGAATCGTTTGAGATAATCCCGATAACCCGGTTCGTCGCTGCTAAACCTTCGTTCGCTCTCGGTCTCGTCTTCATGGGTGTCGTCTTGAGCGAGGCTCTTGTCTTGGCCAACATTGACGCTGGATTGTCCACGGCGAATGCGCCGCCTCCGTCCGACTTCGCGATCACTTTCGGTCGGACGCTCGAGGAACAGGCCCTCAAGGCGCGAGATCCGCTCGGCCGGCGGCAAGTACATCAAGGTCAGATGCAGCACGCTCTCGAAATGCTGCCCGCCGGACCGAGTCGGATCCTCCGGTGCAACCCCGGTGGCGCCTTCGAAAGCGGCGCGCCGCTCCTCATCCACCAGCCAGGACACCGGATCGGGGAATTTCGACCTCGGATATTCGGAAGCCGGAATGCGCGTGGCGTCAAAGAAGAGCGCCCACCCCGACCCGAACCGCTTCAGCACGTTGTTGACGCGGGATGCGACGCTTATCAGCTCGGCCTCGGTCGCGCTGTCGAGGTCCGGCCCGCGGTAGCGTATCGTCCGTTGGAAGCTGCCATCCTTGTTCAGGATGACGCCCGGAGTGACCAGGCATGCCCATGGCAACCAATCAGCCAGGCGATGGGCATTGCTGCGGAATTCTTTCAGGTTCAGCATGCGAGCCGCCCTTTGTGCTTGGTGTGACGGATGGCGACTTCGACGAAGGCCGGGTCGCGTTTGGCGAGCCAAACGGCCGCGCTGTGTCCAATGACCCAGAGCACCAGACCTGCGAGCCAAAGGCGCAGGCCGAGCGCCAGCACAGCCGAAAGGGTCCCGATCAGGATGGCGGCAGCGCGCGGGGCGCCGCCGATCAGGATGGGTTCGGTCAACGAGCGGTGGAGCACGAGTTCAAAACCATCGGGGCGCATCAGATCAGTGCTCCGCCACCGAACGAGAAGAACGACAGGAAGAAGGAGCTTGCGGCAAAGGCGATCGAGAGGCCGAACACGACCTGGACCATCTTGCGGAATCCGCCGGAAGTGTCTCCGAAGGCCAACGATATGCCTGTTACCGTGATGATGATGACGGCGACGATCTTGGCGACGGGCCCCTGCACTGACTCCAGGACGCGTTCGAGCGGCGCTTCCCATGGCATACCCGAGCCAGCGGCGTGTGCCGCCGTGACGCTCAGGAGCACGCAAGCCGAGGCCAAGCCGAGCTCGGCTAAAGGCAATTCGCTGACCGAACGGAAGCCGCGAAGGCGCGAACGCACGTTGAGACGCAGTCGAATGGACATAGTGTAGTCTCCTTCAGGTCAGGGGCGGTGGGAGGTGTTTGGAAGTCCGGCCGGGGTCTCCAGCAGGTAGTCGCCCGATGGATCGAGGCCTTTGAGCTCGGCGACGGCGTCGATGCGCCGTGCAGGCCCCCGCCCCTTGATGAAGACGATCATGTCGATCGCCTCGGCAATGAGACGACGTGGCACGGTTGCGACCGCTTCCTGAATGAGCTGCTCGATCCGGTAGAGCGCAGCTCGTGCCGAGTTGGCATGGACCGTGGCAATTCCACCGGGATGGCCCGTATTCCAGGCTTTCAGCATGTCGAGGGCTTCGGCGCCTCTGACCTCACCGACGACGATGCGGTCGGGCCGCAAGCGCAGCGTAGAGCGGACAAGATCGGCAAGGCTGGCCACGCCCGGCTTGGTCCGGAGCGTCACGGCGTCCTTTGCATCGCAGCGCAACTCACGGGTGTCCTCAATGATGACTATCCGCTCTTTAAGGCCGGCGATCTCCGCAAGAAGCGCGTTGGCAAGCGTCGTCTTGCCCGACCCGGTGCCGCCGGCGATCAGGATGCTGCGGGCCTCGGTGACCGCGGTAGTCAGCACCCTCGCCATCAATGGCGAGGCAATCTGTGCCTTGACGTAGTCGGACAGGCGAAACGTGGTCGTTGCGGGCTTGCGGATGGCAAAGCAAGGCGCGAGTGAGACCGGCGGCAAGATGCCTTCAAAGCGTTCGCCGGTCTCAGGCAGTTCTGCCGAGACGATTGGAGACGAACCGCTTGCTTCCGCCCGCACGTGGCTGGCAACAAGACGAATGATCCGCTCCGACTCCTGCGGCGTTAGAACGACGCCGGTATCGGTGCGCCCCGCGCCGTGCCGATCGAGCCAAAGCCTCCCATCGGGATTGACCATGACCTCGACGACATCAGGTTCTTCCAAAGCCAGCGCGATCGCAGGTCCCATCGCCGTCCGCAGCATACCGCGACGTCGTTCGCGGGTCTCTGGCGAGAGGAGATCAGACATTGCCGACCTCCTCTCGCCCTGCCGGAGAATGCTCCGGCGGCTCACCCGCCGCGCTCTGCGCGCGGGACCCGCGATCGTCCTCTTGGGCAGCGCCCAGCGGAGCGCCCTCCTCGAGGTTCCGCATGAAGAGATCCGGCTTCGAGGTGCTGACGCGATCCATGACGTCAGCGACGAGCCGGCCACCGGCGGCGACGCGTTTGCCGACCTGGGCGACAAACATCTCGAACCGCTCGCGGCCCAGCGCACGTGCTGCATCTTGATCTTGCGAGGGCAGCGGCGGTGTGATGGTCAGGTAGTAGCGGATGAATAGCGCTATGGTCTCCGCCAGAACACCCACATCGCGGTCCGCCCGTTCGAGTTGGCGGCTCATCCTGTCCAGCCTTCGGATCAGCGCCGCATCGCCGCTGGTGTCCCGCTCTGGATTGAGGAAACGATCCAGCGCAGCATCGACAATGGCTGACTTATTGGTTCCCGGACGCTTGGCTGCGAGCTCAAGTCGCTGCGCCACACTGTCGGAGACGTAGGCCGAGAGTTTCGGTTTCATCGGGAATGCTCTTCAGAACGAGGGAAGAAGATCGTCGTCGTCACGGGTGACGGCATGGGCTCGTCGTACGGTGCTGGATGCGCTTGCGGCCTGCTGCATCTGGCTGCGGTCGGCGGCGACGTCGGACTCATCATCGAGCAGCCGATCCTCGATGGCGCGAGGCTCCTTCACACCCGACGAGGCCTCGTCGAACAACACCAGTTGCTGCTTGAGGCCGCCTTCCTCGCCGCCTGTGTGCATAAGTTCTCGATACGGCAGGGTCGCGAGGCGAAGGTCGGTCGTGCGCACTTCGCCGCGCCAATCGTCGGTGCGCGCAGGCGGCCGATCGGCATACTCATCGCCCACCAGGGTTGGTGGATTGTGCAGACGGTTGACGAAATTTGCGTCCTCATAGTGCCGCAGCTTGTTCGCCCGGACCGGTGCAAGCCCGGAAACCAGCACGATGGCCTGGTCGGGCGGTAGCTGCATCACTTCGCCTGGCGTCAGCAAGGGACGCGCAGTCTCCTGACGGCTGACCATGACATGGCCAAGCCATGGAGCCAGCCGGTGACCGGCATAGTTGCGCTGTGCACGTAGTTCCGTCGCGGTGCCGAGGGCGTCCGAGATCCGCTTGGCGGTGCGCTCATCGTTGGCCGCAAAGGCAATGCGGACGTGGCAATTGTCCAGGATCGCGTTGTTCTCGCCATACGCCTTGGCGATCTGATTGAGCGACTGCGCGATCAGATAGGCGCGGATGCCATAACCGGCCATGAATGCGAGCGCGCTTTCGAAGAAGTCGAGCCGCCCCAGTGCGGGAAACTCATCCAGCATCATCAGGAGCTGGCGCTGCCTGCGGTCACCTGCCTTGGTGTTCAGCGTCTCGGTCAGCCGGCGCCCGATCTGATTGAGGATCAGCCTGATCAGCGGCTTGGTGCGGCTGATGTCCGACGGCGGAACGACGAGATAAAGCGTGACAGGCTTGCCGGCGCTCACGAGGTCGGCAATGCGCCAGTCGCAGCTTTCGGTGTTTCGGCTGACGACCGGATCGCGGTAGAGGCCAAGAAAGCTCACGGCGGTCGACAGAACGCCGGAGCGTTCGTTTTCGGACTTATTGAGCAATTCTCGTGCGGTCGCGGCAACAACCGGGTGCACCTTGGGCTCGGCCTCGCTGCCAAGGTGATTGGTCGCCAGCATGATCCTAAGCGTCTTCTCAAAGGACTGCGTAGGGTCGGCCAAGATCTCCGTAACGCGGGTAAGCGTCTTCTTCTCTTCCGCATAAAGGACGTGAAGAATGACACCGACCAGAAGCGAATGGCTTGTCTTTTCCCAATGGGTTCGGCGTTCGAGCGCCCCTTCCGGATCGACCAGGATGTCAGCGATGTTTTGGACATCGCGGACTTCGGCCGCTCCTTTGCGCACCTCGAGCAGCGGATTGTAGCGGGCGCTCCGCGAATCCGTGGGATTGAACAAGAGGCAATGCGAGAATGTCGAACGCCAACCTGAGGTCAATTCCCAGTTTTCGCCCTTGATGTCGTGCACCACCGCGGACGACGTCCACGACAGTAGTGTGGGCAGGACCAGTCCGACGCCCTTACCCGACCGGGTTGGTGCAAAGCACATGACGTGCTCCGGGCCGTTATGCCGCAGATAATTGCTTTCAAGTCGTCCGAGAAACACGCCCTTGGCTGCGAAGAGGCCTGCGTGCTTGATCTCTTTGGGCATCGCCCAACGGGCCGAGCCATAGGTTGTCACGAGCTGATTTTGCCGCGCCCGCCACACCGAGTTGAGGATCGCAAACAGCGCGCCTGCGATGCCGCCAGCGGCAGCGATGGCTCCGCCCTTCTCGAATATCTCAGGTGCATAGGCCTCATAGGCGAACCACCATTCGAACAATCGCCAAGGCAGATAGACGCGATATCCGACGATCAAGAACCAGGGCTCACCCAGCCGCTGCTGATAGCCGAGAGCTGCGGCGGTCCATTGCGTCGCGCCCCAGGTCGACGCAACGACGATGCCGAGCACGACGACGATCTGACCGACATAGATTTTTGCTGGAAACATTTCCCGACCCGCTCACTCGCACCGCCGAGTGCGTGCGAGATGAAAAGCGGGAGTAGCCGAAGCATTCAATGGGAATAAAAATCGTCGGCGGCAATGAAATCCACGCCGGTCGCACTCATCCCTGAGAGATCAACGATACGCCCGTTTCAGCGTGGTTGAGGATGCACCTCAATAGAAGGTGAGCGGTCTGACGAAACTGGATCAATCGTCTGGCTCGGCTGATTGCTTAGCTCACCGACATCGTGAGCAAGGATGCGAGCGAATCGCACGGTCTTGTTGGCGCATCTATTTTCGGATTTACGGCATCAGCAGAGAATCTGAAGACCGGCTGGTTATACTCATTCCACGAATTGAGTATAAATTCGCGCGAGAGCAGCCCCGAGCTTGCTCGTGTCGCGCCATGCCGTCCGATTGAGGCACCCTGGCAAAGCGACTGTCGGAAGGGCGTTCACGCGCAACGGTTTTGCGGCCTTGGAAGCGTTGGGGAGGTCGTTAAGGAAATCGAAACCATTGCGGGGAATAGCCTTCCTATTCCCCGCATAGACTGCGGTGAATACCCTTGCGAATGCAGGGAATAGCCGCCATATTCTCCGCAACGAGTGCGGAGAATGACAATCTACATCCACCAATTGCCCGGTTGGCCCCATTTTTCATGGGATTCCGACGCCTTGGCGAAGCAGCTCGCAGCCGTCCGGCTCAAGCAGGGCCAACTCATCGGCCGAATGCAGACCCTTGGGTTCCCCCAGCAGGAAGAAGCCGTCCTGACCACCCTGACCGAAGAGGTCCTCAAGTCCAGCGAAATCGAGGGAGAGAAACTCGACAAGGAGGCCGTACGCTCATCGCTAGCGCGTCGCCTTGGCTTGGACGCGGGCGCCTTGCCGTCGGCAGATCGGAATGTCGAAGGCATCGTCGAGATGATGCTCGACGCCACCCAGAAATTCAAAGCCGTGCTCACTGCAGAGCGGCTCTTCGGCTGGCAAGCCTCACTCTTCCCAACGGGTCGCAGCAACCTGAAGAAGATCACTGTGGCGGCCTGGCGGGACGCGTCAGCCGGACCGATGCAGGTTGTCTCGGGCGATTATGGTCGCGAGCGCGTCCACTACGAAGCGCCGACCGCCGAAAGGCTCGATGGCGAAATGACCGCGTTTCTGAAGTGGTACAACACGGAAGAGAAGATCGACCCAATCATCAAGGCCGCGATCGCGCATCTGTGGTTCGTGACAATCCATCCCTTCGAGGACGGTAACGGGCGCATCGCGCGCGCCATCGCCGACATGTCCCTTGCCCGCTCTGAAGGAATTCCGCAGCGCTTCTACAGCATGTCCGCCCAGATACGCACCGAGCGGAAGACCTACTACGACATGCTGGAGAGCACCCAGAAGGGCAACCTCAATGTCACGCCATGGCTTGAGTGGTTCCTGGGCTGCCTCGACCGCGCCTTCAGCGGAGCTGAGACCATTCTCGCAGCGGTGCTTGAAAAAGCCGACTTCTGGAAACGACACGCCACGGCCCGGATCAATGAGCGACAGCGCGGTATGTTGAACCGATTACTGGACGGGTTCGAGGGCAAGCTGACATCGAGCAAATGGGCAAAGATCGAGAAGTGTTCGCCCGACACCGCCTTGCGCGACATCCAGGATCTCGTTGATCAGGGCATTCTCGCCAAGGACGAGGGCGGCGGCCGGAGTACAAGTTACTCCCTCGCCTCTTGAGTGCTGTTGCTGGCGAACACTTCCCTCCCGGGACCGTCCTCTCACCGGAAACGTGAAGCGGTCGCACACCGCCGTATCCTCTAGCGGCCGATACCGCGCTTGATGCCGATCGACCAGGATATGCCCTCTCCGCCCAGGCTGCCGGTGACCAGCTGCCCGCGCGCCCTCTCCAGCACCGGCCGCCAAGGTACCAGTGCGAAGTCATGAGACCGCTCGATCAGGGCGAAGCGGCCGCTGTTCAGCGTCAGCATGCGCCGGTAGACGCCTGTGAGACTGTCGCCGACTTGAACATCGACATGCTCAAGACCCGTCCGCGCGGCAATCTCCGCCGCTGTCTGTCTGAGTTCGCGCGCCTCCAGCGTCCGCAACAGATCCCGCGCATAGCGCACCTGACCATCCTGCTCGGCCGCAAGCCCCTGCTCGATCAGCCATTGCCGTCTCGTCCGCATTGCCGTCTCGACCTCAACGCCCATTCCGCTCGGTGCGAACGCCTCGCGCGTCTTGGCGACAAGCTGACGATCGAGCCACGTTGCGCCCACCGCCTGCGGGAGATCCTCGAGCCTCTGCCACGACAGCACGGCGATCCGCACGGGGTTGCGAGAGCGCTGGCGGCTCTCATACCGAAGCGCCCGATCAAGATGATCCTCGCCCACTGCCCAGCTCCCATCACCGAGCCGGCCCACCATGCCTTCCTGCCGCATCGATTCCAGGCGCCGCACATGAGCTGCAACATACTCGGTCGAAGCTTGCGGATCGAACTGGCGATGAAGGCGGTCGCTGTAATGGCCGTTATGCGCAGCGGCGATCTTCGCGATGGTTCGATCGATCTGGCGCGGTTCGGCAGCTCGAGAGCTGAGCTCGACAATCGCGTTCCGGACAAGCGGCTCTTCATTGGCGCCAACGGCACCAATCTCGGCGTAGTGCGTCCGTCCGTCCACCCCGTCGATCACGACATAGCGGCGCTCCGACAATTCGTCCGCGAACCCATCGCCAACGACCCGCCCGACCAGTCGTAGATTGCCTCGTTCCGGATCAAAGATCGCGTAGTCGCCGGCCGCCCGCGCAATCCCTGCCGCAGCCATCTCACGATGCATGGTCTTGATGATGTCGCCGCGTTCCCCCATGCGTCTGAGCTTGGGTTCGAGCTCGGAGTCGATCCGCCAACGCCCCGGCTCAGCCTCCATCGCCAACCCCATCCGCTCCAAGGTTCGCATCCGCCCGATCCGCGCCGTCTGCCAGCCAGGCTCCCGTCCAGACAACGCCCCCACTTCAAGAACTCCGCCCGGAGCATCACGCAGGATGCTCCGGTCGAGCCGCGTCAGCCGCTCGGCCGTGATCTCCTGCCGAAGCTTGCGCGCGGCCTCAATTTCCGTTTCAGGGCCAAGCTCTCGCGTGATGAGCTCCGCTGCCCGAGACCGAAAGCCATGACCGATATAGTCGCGCGCGATGACGAGGTCATTTCCTTCGCCATCCCTGCCGCGCAAGACGATGTGGGTATGGGGATGGCCGGTGTTGAAATGATCCGCGGCGACCCAATCGAGCCTGGTCCCGAGATCGTTTTCCATCTGCAGCATCAGGTCGCGGATGAAAGGCTTCAGGTCGGAGAGTTCCGCGCTATCCTCAGGTGCGACAATGAAGCGGAATTGGTGGCGGTCACTGGCGCTTCGTTCCGTGAAAGCCTTGCCGTTCGCTTGATCGTTCGCGTCATCATAGAGCTCGCCCGGCTCACCGTCTCGGGTGACGCCATCGCGTTGCACGTACCGCAAGTGCGCCCGAATGGCGCCGGGATCGCCGGCCTTGATGCGCACGATGCGTGCCTTGATCACGACGCGACGCTGGCCCCTAACCCGCGCTCGTCCGGCCAGCACAGAACCCTGCGCGTGCCCGCGACCGATCCGGCCGCCCGAAAAGCTTGACGCGCGATGCGAACCGGCGCCGGCCTTTTCGGCCGCCTGCCGGACGCGCCGAAGATAGCCGGTTGCTCGCTTGGCTCTGCGGTTGGCGATCCGGCCAAGCTTTGGTTCGAATTCGTCGTCGATGCCGTGCATGAGCCGGGCTCTCCGTCTGCAAGACATGCGGATATGTGAAGCAGGCCCGCGGCTGCCAAGACGCAGACGAAATCAGCGAGCAACGCGATCGAGTTGAGCCGCAATTGGCGACATCGCGCCGAGCGATGTCGCCACGACTTGGATGTGCAGACAACGGTTTAGGCGCTCCGTAGCGCCAGCGCTTTTATCTTGCACTCTCAATCGGTCGTTTCGTCTGCTCTGTCTCACCCATTCTCGCTTCCTCTCTGCTGTGACGAGACCTTCGCAGTGCCGCCACGCAGCGTCACGACGAGTGAGAGCCCGGGTGCGCCGTGCACTCTTGCGCGCTCATCGACAGGCATAAAATCGCTGCGACAAGGCAGCCGGCAACCGTCGCGGCGCATCTTTCCATCGGTGTGACGGCGCCGCATCACAGGCACTCCCGCGTGGTCCAGGCGCGTTTTGGGGGGCGTGGCCACAGGCAAGATAACGTGCGTCCGTCGTCGTGGATCTGCACCAGGTCTCGTCCGCTCGTCGCGGAGCTCCGTGTTCAAACCAGAGGGTCTTCACCTCGATCGACCACCTCAAATCGCCTTGGCCCCCGCCGCGGAGCGATTTGAGCTTCGTGTCTCCTTTCGGAATTCCATCCCGAAACTCCAGAACAGGGTTAGGATTCCGTGCCCCTGAGCAGTTGACAGACCACCTGGCGTGAGGTCGCCTTTGGGTCAAAAGCCGACGCTCGGCTAGCAGCGCGGCAAGGTCAGCTTTGGGCCAGAAGCTGACACCGCTGCCGTTAGGTCGGCGGCGTCGGCTGAGGTGCTGGCTGAGGCGGTGACGTTGCGGGATGCTGCGACGATGTAACAGGGGGCTACCGCTGCGGAGCCGTGCCGGGCTGCTGATCACCGCCTCCATGCGGGACACAGGTCCCCACGTTACTCAGCAGTCGTTTGGCCTCAATGTCGCGGGCCTTCTTGTAGTCCTTGCGCCGGTCGATCCTTGCCGCCGCCTGACGATCCCACGCATCGAACGCATCCGCATAGTGCTGTCGCATTTGCTCCTCGGCGGCGAGACAGTCGGTGAACTTATCGAACACCAGATCGGTGTTGACGGGCGCGACGCCGCCTACCAAGACCACCAACATCCACTTCATTGTTTTTTCTGCCTACGTTCGTGCCCGTTCTTGCCACTGACAAGCACCCGGCCAGCGTTGCTGACCGGGTTAGTCAATGCGGAGGAGAGCAATGATCGTCATCGATGTCCGGCAACGGGTCATGTTCTTTGCCGTTCCTATCGGACAGCGGACTTTCTGCCTCCGGTGAAACCCCGCTACTGTCGCGCAGCGTAGGAACGTCCAGAGCGCCGATGGCTTGGTTGTCATGAGAAAAGCGCAAGAATACCGCGAGTTGGCTGAGCGTTGTAGGGCCGCAAAGTTGGCTGCAAATGAAGGGCGAGCCAAACATTCGCTCGCAACCCTAGAGCGTAGCTACTCCACCCTCGCCAGCAGCGCCGAGATTGTTGCTCAGGCTGAGGCTCGCTGGGCAACTGCGAACAGCCTCAAGCAGCCGGAGGAATGACACCCATGCAAGCGAAGATCGAGCCGATGATTGATGCGCTGATGCACTACGACATCGAGACGGCCGTTGCATTCGAGCGGCTAGCCGCCAACGAGATTGATGGCGACCTCAGGGCGTGCCTTGAGGGCTTAGCGACAGCCTACCGGAAGCTCGCTGCGTTGCGGGCGGAAGAAATAGGCCTGCCGCCACCAAACAAGCCTTCACGTCAGGTAGGTCCCATGGCGAGCGGTTGACACGAACCTGCCAGCCCTTCGCCCGCTCCGGCCTGCGGAACTTCTTGAGACTATGGCTTCGTTCAGCTGGCTACAACCACCGAGATAAGTTCCGCGCGGGTGCCGCCGCCGCGCTGATAATTGCCAAGTTTTCCCGGAACTGGTTGCGTCCTCTTAGTCATCCTCGATAGAAGGGATACGATCTACTGGCTCGACTCGCCCATGCCCAAAGAAAAAGAACAAGCAGGCCGCAAGGTCACGTTTGAGCACCATTTGCCCGCGCAGATAATGGCCATCGATGGGACTTGGCGTCGCTCATGCCGCGTCAAGGAAGTCTCGGAAGCCGGCGGGATCCTTCAGGTTGAAGGATCAATCGAAGGACTGGCCTTAACGGAGTTCTTTCTTGTCCTCTCTTCGACCGGCCTTGCCTATCGCCGGTGCCTGCTCGACAGAGTGAACGGCGATGAGCTGGCGGTCACGTTCCTCCGACAAAAGAACAACGCCAAAAAAGCGTCAGAGCCTCCCGCTTAGTCCAGTGAGGAGTGCCCATGCTGCCGATTATTCCCAGTTCTCGGGAACCTTCTGCTTCTGTGCACTTTGTAACGTTCAGCGAAAATGTAAGTTGGGGGCGACCTTGCCGGAAGTGCCATTAATCCTTGTCGTCGAGGACGACGACGCCATCCAAGGGATTGTCGAGGATGCGCTGAGTGAGGGAGGCTTTGAGACCGCCATCGCCAGGAAGGGAGTGACTCTACTCAAAGGCGGGCTTGTTGCGTATCGGAGCCTTGTCACTGACATCAATCTACTCGGAAGGTTCAATGGTTGGGAAGTAGCGCGAGCGGCCCGCGAGGTGGATGCCGCGTTCCCGGTGATTTACATGTCGGGAATGGCGGCCGACCAATGGGCCGTGCAAGGCGTTCCGAACGGCATCACGCTGACGAAGCCATTCGCCTCGGCGCAGCTTGTGGCAGCGGCCTCGCAGCTACTCAATCAAAGTTAGTCGCTTCTTACCGGCACCGGAAGCATCGGATGAAGCATGCATCGATACTCCTCGTTGAAGATGAAGCCCTCATTCGGATGATGCTCGTAGATATGGTTGAGCAGCTTGGGCATACCGTCATTGCCGAAGCCGGGAGTGTCGATTTAGGCCGATCCCTTGCGGAGATTGAGGACTATGATTGCGCGATCCTCGACATCAATTTGCATGGGTTCAATGTGAGGCCCGTCGCCGAGGCCGTGACAGGACGCGGCCTTCCACTGGTATTCGTGAGTGGTTACGGCACGAAAGGTGTGCCTGATGGCTTTCAAGGAATGCCTGTCCTGAACAAGCCTTGCTCGCAGGAAGCGCTCAAGCGAACTATTGACGCTGTTCTATCCGATGCACAGCATGAAAAAATTCGAGACATCGGCGACGAAGGATCGTAAGCCGTCACCGCTCGACATCGCTTGCCGAACTAAACAGGTCTGGGGGGTACATACCTGCTGAATAGGGTTGATGATGCTTGGAAAATTGCTGTGAACGTTGGCTATCCGGTCAAAGGCGCATTCAAACCCGAATGAGAGACACGACGCTCGAAGCTTCCGCTTCGGGTCATTCTCGTCGTTTTGGCTGTCCGACAGTCACTTCCGGTATAACCTGACGAGCGGACATTCGCAGTGTTCGACGGCATGTCGCAAAAGGGCCAGCAGCAGACTCTCGCGACTTCTTTGCCTCAGCACATCTCGGCGCTACAGGGCCCCGCCTAATTGGCCTATACGTCTCCCCTGTGCGACGGAAGACTGAAAGCAAAGGGCTTAAACATAAATTCGTCGCGGTCGACAATAAGAGGCCTCTCAAACCCCCAGTCGCTGGCCCGATTTTGAACTTCGATGGCGTCAACCAAGTGCGTCCGGGGAATCCCGAGATACCGGAAGGAGGCTGGCCCGGAGGGAGAGAGCGCACGTGGCAGCGTCAAGCAATATCCGAACCCTCTCGCCGCTCCATTCCGAAAGTCGATACTGGCACCAACGTTTGGGCCCTCGCGAAACAGGTCCTCAGTCCTTTGGACGGGATCAGCAGGACATGGCAACGCGGACCAACTCGTCATGTCGGGATAGTAAGACGGAGCAACGCCCTGGTCGCCCTTGCCCCATTTGACTGGATGGCGCCGGGGGAGCCCTCTATCAGGCACGTCGAACTCAAGGTTATAAAGCACGCGATTTGACGGGACCGGGACTGCATCTTCGTGATCAGTCTGCATAGGGCGACCGTAAAGCAGAGGATCTACTGCCTCCTGCTCTTCTGTGTTTATAGGTTTCCAAAATTGAGGTCGATCAGCGGGCCAGACTTCATGGACGCGCTCCTTCCTTGCTCCAACCAATCGAAAGCGAGCATAGCCATAACAACCGAGCCCCATCGGAACACGCGCGGGCGGCAAGCCATGTTCCTTAAGCGCGGCTACGCCGCTGGCCGTATGGTAGGATGATCGAGAGACCAGATTATGTTGCTCTCTCCGAAACTGGTCAAAGGCGGCACGGTCAGCGCGCTCTATTGTAGCTCCTCCAAATCGAAGAACCGACAAAGGGCTCTCATACGCGTCGTCGGATAGGTAAGCCGTCCCGAATGCAAGCGTCTCTGCATCATCGTAGACAACTATCACTGGGAGCAGGTCGGGAGGCACTTCGCCGTTTTCCGTCGTTTCGCCCCGGCACGCTCGTGGCGGACGCACGACAAGTCCTCTGCCGTCGCCCATTCGACGACCGAATACGCTTGGTGTCAGACCGATTTCGACCGTTCGACCCCCGTCCATGTAATTGATCTGGCGTACGTCGCAGCCGACAACAATGTCGAAATCCTGCGTCTCACCCTTGTAAGACAGCTTCACCTTGAGTCGATAATAAGTACCTGTGTCGCGAGTGGCGGACTTTGCGAAATCCCAGTTGCCGCGAAGTGCCTGGAATACTGGCGAACGCTTCGCACTAACCAAAGCCGCAACAAAAGCGACCACCAAAGCTAAAGAGATGAGAGCTATGGCCTTCATGCACGATTTCGGTTCTGGGTTTGTCTTGGCGCGACACCCCGGCGCGTTCTAGCCGTAGCTTCTTAGACCACGCATACGATGGACAATCGTAATGTGTGCAACCAAAGGTTAAAGCGCAGTTTGCTCAAACCGCAAAATCAGTCGAGTTCCGCTTTGGTCACTTGCGGACGTTCCCGCCCGATGGAGTTTAGGTCGGATCTACCCCTCGAAGCGGACGTCGGTGAACCGTCAAGCCACGTCGCCTTTGGGCCCAGAAGCGGTCCTCGCCTAACCGTCCTCGACAGGCCTGCTATCGGTCGGCCGTTCTTCTAGACAGCCTGATGCTGGCAGCGCCTCCCGCGCCAAGCGGTGCAAGCCTGGCGGCCGATGCCGAGGGGCGTCGTGTCAGCCAGCCGGTTTCCACGTCCAGAGTGGCGAGGCAACGCCAAGGATATCGCATCGCAGGACCGGCCCGAAATATCTGGAGTCGAACGACAGCGGGTGCGGCTGCATCAGGAAATACTCTCCCTCGGCCAGTCGCAAACACCCCTCCCAGGACGGCAGAGGCCGTCCTGCCCGGTCTTTTTCCTGGACTTCGGCGGTGACCTTGCCGTTGATGAAGATTGATTCAATCGGGTCCTTGGCTCGGCAGACGTCGTCGCCGGCGCTCGCCACGACCTGCTTGAGGAGCGGCACCGGGGCCGGCAGGATCTCATGGGCGAGGATGAGGAGCTCGATCGCGGGCGGTGGTCTGTAGACGGCGAGTTCGCCTCGGGCCGGCGCTCGCGGCTCGACGTAGTAGAAGCCGAGCGGCGCGCTGCCGGAGGCGTTGTAAATCACGACAGGCTGCTGGGGTCCGAACGTCAGCAAGGCAGCGACGGTGCTGGCCGACATCGCCGACAGTACGACCAGTTGGTGCCATGGTTTGTTGCGATCAATCGGCATCGGACGTCGACCTCCGCTTGCTGGCCTCGGAGTATTCGACGAGGTCTTCGATGTGGTAGCGGACGTAGCGTCCGTGCTTGCGGTAGGCTGGTCCCCTGCCGTCGACCCGCATTTTCTCGAGGGTGTTCTTGGTCAGCCGCAGCCAGGCCGCCGCTTCCTTGGTGTTGAGGAAAGGCTTGTCGGAAGCCTTGTCATCCTGTCCCGTCATTGCAGAAGTGTTCCTTCCTACAGCCACGCAACCCGTGAGTGTGTGAAGAAGCGTCGTCCGATCGAGAGCAGTTTAGGGAGTGGCGAAGTTTCGCCGGGTGCATTTCGCCACTAGGCGCGCGCAAAATTGGTCTAGCGAGCGAGGAACTGGGCCAGTCCACCAATCCCGCAAGCTCTGGTTAACCCAGAAGATCGCGATAGCCACCCTTCATGAGTTCGGTGCCTTTCGCAACGAGCCGTCGCGTGCGGTCCTTCAAGAATTGACTATGACTGCGCCATTCCTCAGTGACTTTCTTCTCTCCAAAGATTGCAATCGCAATCTGCCGATAGGTCTTGCCGCGAAGGCTTTCGTCGAGCGCGATGAGGGCGTGCTGCAAACGCTCGTCATTCGCAAATGGCGGCCTTTGCGTCTTCTGGAAGCTCGGCTCGGTGAAGCGCTTTAGCTGCTTCAAGAGCTCTGTCTGCGCGGCGATGTCGGTAAGGTCGGTCAGCTCGAACACTGGCGCGAAGGCCGCGGTGAGGACGCGCAGGCCGTGGATCGCGATGGGAACGTGGACACCCCCGCCCTTCATCAACACCAGCGGCACGCCATTGGCGCCGATGACGGCATGTCGATCCACCCGGAAATTTCCCAGGGTCAAGGATGCGGTCTTGCTCCCCGGTGTCGGTCTGGTCGCGTTCAAGCGAACGAGCCGTTTAAGGGCATCGGCGTGCCAGAACACGGGCGCCTGATCGGCAGCCAGGCGCGGATCGGCGAAGGCGGAGAGGCCCCATTTCTCGGCGCGAGGAAAACGCCGCGGCAGGCGCAACAGGCGCGTGCCGTCGATCAGGGTGATGCACGACAGGCGCTGCGGCACGGAGCAACGCCAATCAGCTTTGTAGTCCTCGTTTCTGCGCAGGAACTCCCATGCCCAATCGCTCCCGTCATAGGCGACGGAATTGCAGGCAGCAGCGTTGTCGCCGGCGTCGCGGCGCGAGTGCGAGACGGGATTGGTCAATGGATGGCCCCGGCGAGACTGTCCCCTTTCTGCTTGGCCCGGTCAATCGGGGCGAGAGAACGGCCCCCGCGAGAATTGCCCGCGGAGGCCGATTGTTGTCAGTCGACGGGATTCCAGATCAGGGCAAAGACGCTGTCGTCATCCTGGCCGGCGGCTCGCCCGAGATTGGCGTAGAGCTTGCGCGGACCGAACTCGGGGGCTGCCAGCGACAGGCTCACATAGTCCTTGCCGCTGTTCTCGCCGCGGCGGATCCAGCCTGCCCCGATCTCGACGTTCTGGGTCATGACGCGAAAGTCGGGATGGCTGTCGGCGGTCTTGTCGCGGTTGGGAATGATGTCGATGTCGGCCCGGATGGAGACGGTGCGGAGCTGGCCCTTGTAGCTGCCGTTGTCGTTCTTGGTGACGTATCCGATTGCGGTCATGGTCTTGTCCTCTTGTTGCTCGCGAGGAGCCGATCCCTCGTGATGGCGAGACCGTGATGGGAAGCGCAACTCCTTCGAACCCGCGGCTTTTCGCGGGGCGCAGCCCATGCGGAGCACCCGAGCCGACGGCTTTTTTGAAGCGTAGCGGCCGCGAGGAGCCGGACTTGTCCGGCGGGGAAAAAAGCTGGCGGCGAGGGTTTTGGCAGGCGGGGCGCTTGCCATAGGTCTCTCAGCCACGCGCAGGGAGATCGGGCCCGCAGGCAACAAGAGAACAAGGCTCGCCCGATCGGTTGGCGGCACCGGGGCGATGACGGAGAAGGATGTCTCTCAAGGCCGCGCGCATAGCGGCCCGCTCAACACAGATCCTGGCGCGTCCCCTTGAGATCCATCCCAACTTCCGCGTCATGATCGGGGACGTCGAGACCGGTCGCTGTGCGACTCCGAGCAAGAAACGCCGGCCTCCAAGGCGTGTGTTTCTTCGCTTGCGGCGCTCGAGACGTGCGCCCTTCAAGCGCTCCAACGATCGGCATTGGCCGTGACACGAATGACGCCCCTTCCCCGGTGTAGCCTCCTGCCGACTGGCATTCGTCGGCTTCGGGGACAACTCTCAGGGAAGGCTCGCTCGGGCGACCTTGCCGGGATGTTGGTTGGAGACGTCTCACTGCTCATGCATTCGCGATCAAGAACCGCTCTTTTGCGACTCGCAACGCGCGAATGTTGCGCGCCAGTGTCAAGCAGGCAAATCCAATGTACACTGTTTCACGTGCATGCCGATTCCCGGTGTGCATTTTCTTTGAGGATAGTTGGAGGGCTTATGGCCAAGAAAGCGAAGAAGGCTAAGAAGGCAGCGAAGAAAACCGCAGCTAAGAAGACGGTGAAGAAGGCCAAAAAGAAGAAGTAATTCTTCTGTGCCTTTAGCTTTCATTCCAGCCAAGTGGCCGCTCGCGGGTTTTCGCCGCTCTCATTGACCTTTTGGCGTTGGCCGGAATGATCGTCCCAATCGTTGGGCCGGATCGTGGGCGCTTGATGTGCTGCGGTCCGGCTTTTTCGTATGTGGCGTCGAGCTTACGTTTCTGCGCGAGGACGCCGCAGCCTGCCCTAATTGAGCCCGTTCGCCACCAGCGCAAGGCATGACAGCAGCACGGCGGTCGAGGTCAGCGTCGAGACGGTGACGACGAATTGAGCAAGGCAAATGCGCCTCAGCTTGACCGTGTACGGCTCGGGAAAGACCTTCGAGGGGTGTGCCATGGTCGGCTCCATGATGCGATGCGATGCACCGCCTGGATCGACTCATAGGGCGAGTCGGCCGATGAGCTCGCGGCTATATTTGCGGTTAGCCGGATTGACTCTGAAGCGACTCGGAACGCACGAAATCCGGGCGCAAACCAAGTGTTCGCGCCCGAATCGTCGTCCTCAGCCCCCGGTAAACAAAGGATTAATGATTTCGCAGGTGCGCGCAAGGTCGAGGGGTTTTGCGGGGGCGTATTGCCCGATTGAAACGCCATGTAGCGCGGCACCAAGCCTTCGACCTTTGCCCTGCCTCCCCGTTCAGGCAGTCGTGCCGGCGCCTTTCGAGCGCATCGCGTTGATCGCGGTGCGGTCGCGAAGAGGATCGAGGAAAGTCTCGTCCCCACCACTTGGCCGCGCCAGGCTTGAGCACCATGCCAGGGGCCTCGGTGAGGACCGAGCCCGCGCTGCCTCAGGGTGCCCCCGCCTGCGCTGCTTCAGCGCGGTTGCTCGGGCCAAACGCGAGCAGGAAGTCAGCGGCCTTGGAGGCTTTGCTTGCCGCCTGAAAGATCGCCCGGCTATCCTCGCGAAGAACGTCCAGCCATGAGCCGAGATAGTCGGCATGGCGGACGGTTGGCTTGATGCTGAGAGCTGCGCAGATGAAGGCGGCCGTCAGTTCGGCAACGAGTTCTTCCTTGGCGTAGGGTTTGGAGCCGAACGCGCCCGAGAGGTCGCGGTTTAGGCGGCACTGATGGCCGGTCCAGTGCCCAAGCTCGTGAAACAGCGTCCGGTAAAAGTTGATCTGCTCGAAGAAAGCGGCTTGCTGTGGGATATGAACGCGGTCCGTCGACGGGGCATAGAAGGCTTCGGTGCCGCCGATGCGGATATCGGCGAGCGTTGCAACGGCCAGCGCCTCGGCCCGCGGCACGATCTGGCGCTCCGGCACAGAGGGGGAAACCGCGGCGAGATGGTCGGGTAAATGTTCGCACTGGTCGAGGTTGAAGACGGTGTAGCGGCGCAGGAAGGGAATGGCCGTCTCGCCCTCCTCCGCCTCGCTTTGCCCGGTTCGTGATGCGCCGTCCCGGCCGCGCTTGGGAATGAAGCGGTCGGCGTAGCAGACGGTGACGCCATGCTCGCCCTTGCGAACGGACGCGCCGAGCTGGGAAGCCTGATTGAAGGTGATCCAGCGGCCCGAGGAAAAGCCGCTCTCAAACTGCTTTCCCCAGAGGATCAGGATATTGATCCCGGAATAGGCCTTGCTTGTCGCCGCGTTCCGCGGCAGCGAGAAGGCGTGATGATCGCCCCCCACTCCCCAAGGCCGCGCCCAAGGGAAGATGCCGGCCTCCAAATCGGCGACGATGCGCGTTGTAATCTCCTCATAGAGGCTCGCTTTCGGCTTGGTCATCTCATCGCGTTGGTTCTTCGTACTCATATCAGTCTCCATCCGCCCTTCTTCCGCGCCCTGCCCCCGGAAGGCGGGGTGGGCGGCGAAGAGCGACCGGAAAGCCCCGAACATTTGAGGCGGGCTGCACCGGAACGGCCGGAGCGACAGCGGAGGACCGCGCCCAAGAACAACGTGCACAGAGAGAGACCCGGAGGGGGCGCGGTTGCAGCCGGCCGGTTCGGGGCTATGCGGGAGCGCCGCCCACCCCGACGTCAGGGGGCAACTCAAATGCGCCGGCCGCTTCGCGGCTGGCTCCGCAAAGCGCATCGGAAACGGTGCTTGCGAACCCGGCGCCATTGCGATTGGTCTCCCGGCTCGCTTTGCAGCCCGGACGACGCCCGCTCAGGTCACTCCCCGCTCAGTTATCGCACTGGCGACACGATCGACGGACCACCTCCTGTGACCGCGACGGTTCGCGATTACACGCGTCGAACGCGACGTTCTACGAGCCGGCGCTTGCCAGGATTGTCTTGGTGGTTGCTTCCCGTTTCTGAGACGCCATGTTCCAGACATCCCCCACCAGACGCCGCTTCAAAGGTATCGCTTCGGAGGCTTTGCTTCGCAGGCGTTACATCTCAAGCCTTGTGTCCTGGACATCGCCTTCCAGGCTTCGCTTCCACTCAGACAACCCTGTCCTTTGCGCCAGGGATCAAAGCCGGAAGGCCGAGACCATTCTGGGCTCGGTTCACGAGAGCCCGGCCCGCAAGCAAAGGCTTGCGGGTGGCGCCCCTCAAGACAGCAATCGCTGGATTCTGAGCATCAGCTCACGATCATCCAGAGCCGCAGCCCACTCGAACAAGGCTTGACGGATTGTGGTCGTGACGATGCCATGATGCGCCAGGCGATTAACAACAAGCTGGCGATCAGCTTCTCTTCTCGCGAATGCCAGATCCGCAAGCAACCGAACCTCATAACCCCGTCTCGCCCCCTCGAGTGCTGCAACCAGAACCTCCTCCTCCAAATACCCGCCACCGAAGAAGACGATTCCGGCGTCCGCCTCCGCGAGCTGCGCGCTAAATGCTGGATCGTGCCATGGCGACAGAGCGTCCGACTCGAAAGACTCGATCGCGGCAGCCACCTCTGCAGCACACAGGCCCGGCCAATGCGCACCGAACGCGATTGATCGTACGCCAAGGATATCGCGGCAGATCGGGAGCAGCGCCAGGCCTTCATCGCGTTGCGCGGCAAAAGCCCCAGCTCCTCCCGCTACGCTGCCTCGCGCGAGATTGAGCAGGACGACACGGCTCTGGCGGGGGTCTGCCAGCAAGATCCAGGCTCCATGGCGCAGGGCATGACGTGGTCACGCGGCTTTGCGATCCTCAGGCAACCTACGCAAGACAGGCCCCGGAACGCCCGCCTGCCGGTACATCGCCTCCAGCGCCAGATCGCAGTGTCTGAGATAACCTGCGAGCGCGGTCGTCTGACCGAGCTTACGCGGTTCGGTCAACCTCTCGAGCGGCCAGTACGCTCGCCTTAGAATGCGTTCCATACGCACGTCGGTGACGGTTACGATCGCATTTGCGCCTTTCGCGCGCATCGTTTCAAGCATTGCTGCGAAAAGCACGAAAGTAGCGCGATTGAACCCGCGTTGCCCCAGTTCGGCGACGCGCTCAGTGTCGACGCAAAACCGCGAACTCTCGAGGATGAGTTCGCTCCTTGGTGCCTCCTTGTCCCCGAGCAACATCGGAAACGTGTCGGCGAGCATGGTTGGGCCGGTGGTTGGAAGCAGCCTGACACATCCGAGGACGTCGTTGTCGTCTGAGACGACCAGGATGTGGGTTGGCGCCAGCGCATCGTAAATGTCGATCTCCAGATCTCCGGAGACTGAGACTGTCCAGTCCAGGCGATCTTTGAAGACGCGGCGGCGCAGGCGGAACATCTGCGCCAACAGGTCGAGCCGGGATCCGGATTGACGATGGTCGAGAGTAATGGCGTGCATAGCGAACTCCGTTGGAAGGAGTTCACCAGACCAGAGAGCAGCGATTGCAGCGCCTGTGCTATTTGACAGGTTCATGACGAAACCGAAACTTGCGCCAATGTCGGCAAACAAGCGCCGATTTTTCCATGCGACGATAGCCGAGGCACGCCTTGACGCGGCGCCGTACGGGGTTGGCCAAGAGGTCGAGGTCTGTCAGGGCAGAAGTCTTTGCCGCATCGCCAGCGCGACGCAGTGGGTAATCGACACCGCGCCGAGCTTACGGCGCGCGTTCGCGAGATGGAAAGCCACGGTGCGCGGGGTGATGTCGAGGATTACGGCCGTCTCGGATACGGTCTTGCCGAGAGCCGCCCATGCCAGGCATTGCCGTTCGCGCTGGCTGAGGATCTGGACGCGTTGCGGAACGACGCTCGTTGCAGGTCGCCCGCGTAGATGTGTGTGAAAATAGAGGCCAAGCAGCTGGACGACATCATGTGATGTCGCCAACAGCACGTCCGGCTCCATCAGGGCGTCATCGGTCGCAACGGTGAAGGCTGCCATGCGGCCGAACCCTGCCCTGATGGGCACCGTGATTCCCGACCTGATCCTGAACTCAGTTGCCTCCTGGAAGAAGCGGACTTGCTCCCGGCTTGCCGGGCGGATTGACCCGGAGGATGCTCCCCAAGTGAAAGTCGCATGCTCGGTTTGCGCCCGGAGAATGACGGGATCGAGCCGCTGATACTGGCGGCGCAGGTACCGGCTCGTCCAGGATTTTGGGTAGGATGAGATGAGCTTCAGCGAGCTGTCGACAATGCTGAGATAGGCAAACCAGCGAAAGCCGAGGCCGTGGGATGCCCGCGTCGCAATCCGCTCGAACTCGTTCTCATCCATGGCCGTCTGAAGGGCGTCAACGAATTCCTGGAAGATGTTTTCCGTCCAGTTCATGGCTAACTGGATCCGACTGTTGGATTGGGCTGATCGCTCGTCCGATACATCGTCCCTGAGGCGATTCCCGCCCTTCCCAGCACATCTACGAGCGACGGTCTCAAACCGCAGTGGCGGCTTGAGCTCATGACTTGCCGCCACCCCGGTGAATCAACTTCGGCTTGGTCAGAGGCGGATACATCCGTCCCAAGGAGAGGTCCCTCCCCAGTTGACGCACACGCTCTGTCTTCGCATGTAACCCTTCCAGGCGTCAGACCCGGCCGTGCGTCCGCCACCTGTTTCCTTCTCACCTCCAAACGCGGCACCGATGTCCGCACCGGTCGTCCCCATATTGACCCTCGCAATCCCGCAGTCGCTCCCCGCGGCCGACAGGAACAGCTCGATATTGGAGAGATCCGTGCTGTGTATACCCGACGACAATCCCTGCGGTACGCTGTTGTTGATGCGGATGGCTTCCTCAAGCGTATCGTAGAGAAAGACATAGACGATCGGAGCGAACGTCTCCTTCTGAACAGACGGCAGATCCGGTGGCAGATCCGTGATGAGCGTCGGTTCGACATAGTAGCCCGGTCGATCAATGCGCTTTCCACCGAAGACGACTTTGCCGCCAGCGTCCCTTGCATTCCGCACAGCCCTGTCGAAGTGCATGACAGCGTCCCGGTCGACCAGCGGGCCGACAATCGTCGCGGGCTCGCGTGGATCGCCGACTTTGATCTGGCCAAATGCTTCCTTCAAAAGTGCGACGAGTGGTTCAGCGACCGAGCGCTGGACAATGACACGTCTTGTGCTTGTGCAGCGCTGACCGGTCGTGCCGATTGCACCAAAGGCAATGCTGCGCGCCGCCAGCTTGAGGTCGGCGGTCTGATCAACGATGCAGCCGTTATTGCCTGAGCATTCGAGCAAGTAGCGGCGTCCCAATGTACTTCCCACGACATCCGCGACCCTGCGGCCGACGGCGCTCGATCCCGTGAACGACACCAAGGCAACCCGTCGGTCGTAGACAAGGAGCTCTGCCACGCTGTTATCGCCTGGCATGAAGAGCGAGAAGACACCGTCGAGCTCGAGCTCGCTCATCGCTCTGTTGCAGATCTGCTGCAAGCCGAGCGCGGTAAGCGGCACTTTCGGACTGGGTTTCCAGATGACGGTATTGCCGCCGATGGCCGCAAGGAAGGCATTTTGGGCCCAGACCGAGGCCGGGAAATTGTAGGCCGTGATCACCCCAACGACGCCTAGCGGCAGCCATTGATCGTACATTCGGTGCTTGCTGCGCTGGGACTGCTGAACCGAGCCGTACATCATGCGAGATTGTCCCGCCGCCATGGCCGCCATGTCGATGACTTCGCGAATTTCAGCCTTTGCCTCGCCAAGAGCCTTGCCCGTGTCGACCACGATAAGCGCGGCCAGATCGTCAAGATGCTCACAGGCCAAGGCCCCAATCCGCCCAACCAGCTCACCTCGCCTCGGCGCAGGAACAGAGGCCCAATCGATTTGCGCGGCCTGAGCACAGCGAATGATGCGCTCGTAATCCCGCTCATTCGCGCCGGCAATTTTTGCCACAACCTTGTCTTCGGCGGGGTCGACCGCATCGAAGGGACTTCTGTCTGTGGTTGGGCTCCATCCGTCTCCATGGGCGTAAGCGCCGGAGTTCAGAGGACCAATATCGAAATTCTTCAAAGCTCGCTCAAACATCCCAGCCTCATTTAGTTATTTAACCAACCTAACTATATTGCTATAGATACGTCACCGGGATGTCAATCGGACCACGCGCGACGCGCGCAGCTTGAACGATCGGGTCAGGCTCACCACGAAGCTCGTCCATGTCGGGGCAACGGTTCGCATGTCATTCAGGATCACTCACAACGGAGGAAAACTTGAAAAGTTTTGCGCTCAGCCAATACCGGGCTCCCCTCGAATGCATCGAAACATCCACGCCCGTCCCCGAGGGCAATGAGGTTCTCCTCAGGGTGCGCGCCTGCGGCGTTTGTCATACCGACCTCCACATCTGGGAAGGCGGCTATGACCTCGGCGGCGGAAAGATGATGAAGATGTCGGACCGTGGCCAAAAGCTGCCGCACACGATGGGGCATGAAGTCGTTGGCGAGGTCGTGGCAATTGGCCACGAAGCGCTCCATCTTGTCGAAGCCGGCAGAACTTATCTGGTCTATCCATGGTTCGGATGTGGCGAGTGTCAGGTCTGCAAGAGTTCGGACGAGCATTTGTGCCCGACTCCCCGATATCTCGGCGTCCTGCGTCCAGGCGGTTATGCCGACCACGTCCTGGTCCCGCACCCCCGCTACCTGGTCGATATTCCCGCACTCTCGCCCGAGCAGGCCGCCCCCTATGCGTGCTCGGGACTGACAGCCTATTCCGCGCTGAAGAAGCTCGGTCCTCGTGGACTGAGAAAGCCTATCCTGATCGTGGGTGCCGGCGGGCTGGGCTTGATGTGCCTTTCGCTATTGAAGGCGATGGGACGGTCCGGGGCGATCATCGCCGACATCGACCCTGACAAGCGGCGCGCGGCCCTCTCAGCAGGCGCAATTGCTGCGCTCGATCCCACCACAGACGCCTTCGCTAAACTCCTTGCCGAGCGCTCCGAGGGTGGCATCCACGCGATCATCGACTTCGTCGGCTCCCCGGCTTCGTGGGACCTCTCGATGGCGACCCTTGCCAAGGGGGGAACCTACGTGATCGTGGGTCTCTACGGCGGCGAGCGAGCCCTATCCCTGGCAACGATGCCTTTGCGCGCGATTACGGTATCCGGTTCGTTTGTTGGTAGCCGGCGAGACCTGATCGAATTGATGGGCTTGGTGCGGACCGGCGTCGACCCGATGCCGATTGTGACCCGGCCCCTCGAAAGCGCCCATGAGACTCTGTCTGACCTTAAGGAAGGCCGCATCGTTGGACGAGCCGTCCTGGTGCCGGGGCGCCCGTCATAACCAAACCGGTTGGACGGTGCCGGCAAGCCGGCACCGTCCGGGTAGTATCTCAATCGCCAGTGCGCTGATCGAACAAGGTCCAGCGTCCGCCCTTGGCCTCAAGCACGTAGATGGGCTTGATGGCATCACCATTCTCACGGAACGTGATCTTTCCGCCGAGCGCCGGGTAGTCCTTCATTTTCCGCAGTTCGTCCTTGATGGCAGAGCGCTCGGCAGCGAGTTTTGAATGCTCACCGGTCACCCGGGCCCGTTTCATGGCCTCCGCATACAGGTAGACGATGTCGTAGCTGGATATGTCGGTCTGGTTCGGCACGGTGCGGCCAATCTTAGCGGCCTCCGCTCTCACTGCGAACGACTTTGCAAAGGCACGGACGGCATCGTTCAGATCGCTATAGAAGGGCGACCCGACGATTGTCCCCTCACCTGAATCTCCAAACCGGATCGGGAGGTCAGGATCTCCGACAGTCGTTCCAGCAAACAGGCGCGCATTGACGCCCTGCCGCTTCATTTCCTTGGCGAGATTGATCATGGCTTCGGGCGGTGCTCCGACACCGATAATATCCGGCTTCAACTGGGCAAGCTTCGACACCTGTGCCGACATGTCGAACGCCTTGTACGGGAAATCGACGAATCCACTCACGGGCACCTCGATCTTCAGCAATGTCTCCGGCAGTACTGCCGTTCCAACCGCCTTGGATACGGCATCATCAGTCGCGTAAGCGATGGCGGCTGTCCGCATGCTGAGCCCCTTGGCCCGCATCGCCTTGAGAACCGTTTCGATGACCAAGCCTTCGTCGACCGTATTGCGGAACGCGAATTTGAATGGTGCCGCCACACCCGGCGCCGACGACGACATCGACATCTGGGCAATCCCGAGCCGCTCCCCGGCCGAGAACGCCACCCGCGCCTCGCTCGAGGAGAACGGGCCGACGACAGCGAGGGCTCCACTATCACGCGCAAACTGCTCGACGGCGAGGACCGCCTGCTTCGGATCTCCTGCCGTATCGAACTTGACGACTTTGAGTGGCAGGCCATTGACGCCACCGGAACGATTGATCTCGTCAACCGCCATATCTACGGCAATCTCATTCGCATTCGCGACGCTTACGAAAGTGCCGGTCCGCGCCATCGACAAGCCGATGACGAGATCCTCCTCGTGCGCATAAGCCACCGATGCAAATGCGGTGGCCATCAGCAGTCCCACCAAGCTTACCTTGTATTTCATTATCGCCTCCCTATCGACTTCCTCACATGACCGACTTCTGCAGCCTCAACCGCTGAACCGCCGAGATAGGCTTCCTGGAGCCGAGAACTTCCGGCGATCGCAGCAGCATCGCCCTGCATGGCGACGCGCCCGAGCTCCAGAACCGTCGCCTGGTGCGCAATTTTCAGAGCATTCGCGGTATTCTGCTCGACCAGGAGTACGCTCAGCCCCTTGCTGTTGTAGTCCCGGATGAGCTCGAACAGCCTTGTGACAAACAGTGGTGAGAGGCCAAGCGACGGTTCGTCCATCATCAGGAGCCGTGGCTTTGCCAGCATCGCGCGACCGAGCGCGAGCATCTGCTGCTCGCCACCAGACAAGCAAGCTGCATTCTGGGTTCGGCGCTGCGCCAGATTGGGGAACCGGTCGTAGATGTCGTCGATTTCACGCCGTACGGTGGCTGTGTCCTGCCGCATATGGGCACCAAGCAGCAGGTTCTCTTCGATTGTCATGGACACCAGAATTCGGCGGCCCTCCGGCACCAGGACCAACCCCGCCTCGATGCGCTGATGAATTGGCCACCGCGTAACCTCGGCGCCTGCAAAGACGACCTTGCCGCTCGTTGGCGAGACTGCCCCAAGAATTGAATGCAGAAGAGTACTCTTGCCGGCTCCATTTGCGCCGACAACTGTCGCGATCTCACCGTGTGCGACCCGGAGCGAAAAGCCGACAAGTGCCTCGACGCGTCCGTAACGCGCCGACAAGTTCTCGACGTCGAGAATCCACCTACTCATGCTGCCTGCTCCACTCCAAGATAGGCCTCACGAACCTGCGCATCTGTTCTGACTTGATCGAATGAACCTTCGGCGATTTTGCAGCCGAAGTTCAGAACGACGATTTTCTCACAGATCGAACGGATGAAATGCATGTCGTGCTCGATCACCAAGAGCGTGGTCCCTCGCTGCTTCAGGATTTCAAGGTGACCGTGCAGCTTGCGTGTTTCCGATGCATTCAACCCCGCCGCTGGCTCGTCCAGCATGAGAACCGATGGCGATGACAATGTCGCGCGGATCAAATCCACACGCTTGCGAACCCCATAGGGAAGCAATCCCACCGGTTCGTCGGCGTACTCGCGCAGACCAAACGCGGCCAGTTCGTTCTTGGCAGCCCGTATCCACTCATGATCGCGAACGAGCCGAAATGGACGCAGCACGTCGAGAGACCGCTTTAACGTGGCGTGCTGCCCGATGAGCAGATTATCGACCACCGACAGGCGCGGTATCAGGCGGATATTCTGAAAGCTCCGCGCAATCCCGCGTCTGATGCGATATCGAGACGACAGACCGACGATATCTTCGTCTCGAAACCGGATGCTTCCGGAGGTGACCGGGTACACGCCGCTGATGAGGTTGAACACCGTCGTCTTTCCAGCGCCGTTGGGACCGATCAATGCAGTGGCGGATCGTTCCGGCACGTCAAACGTAAGGTCGCGCACGACTTCGAGCCCCCCGAACGATTTCGACAGATTTTGGATGGAAAGGAAGTCGGTCATGATGCAGTCGTTCCGCCTTGTGCCTCAGCCTGCACGCGACGACGCGACAGGCCGCGCGTGATCAGCCCCTGCGGACGCAGGGCCATGAAGATGATGATGAAGAGTGCGAAAATGGCGTATCGCCACTGGGAGCTCGATCTTAGCGCTTCCGGCAAAAACGTGAAGATCGCGGCCCCGATGAGCGGTCCGAAAACCGATTGTGTGCCTCCGAGCAGCACGTACAGTACCGTGTACGTGCTCAGCATCACCCCGAAATACTGGGCCTCGATATAGTTGAAATAATGCGCATAGAGCCCTCCGCCGACGCCGGCAATACCTGCACCTGCCGTCAGCGCGGAGATGCCGAGAGCTTTTACGTTCAGCCCCAGGAGGTCCGCGACCAGAGGATCGTTTTTGACGGCCGCGAAGTAGATGGTTACCCGTGTCGTGGACACCAGGCATACAAGTAGAACGATCGCGGCAGCAGCTGCGACGACGAGGTATGCGCCGATGTGCATAGAGACGGGATAGCCCGCGGCGCCGCCGACGACCTCGAGATTGAGGAAGATCGCAGAGATCACCTGCCCCAATGCAAACGTTGCAAGGGACAGGTAGATGCCTTGGGTTCTGAGTATTGGCGCGGCAACGGCGAAAGCCAGGATCGCCGCTGCCCCCCCGCCGGCCCCGACAGCAGCCAGCGCCGGCCATCCACATTCATTGGTCAAATATGCCGCGGCATAGGCGCCGATCGCCATGAACCCGGCGATTCCGAGATTCAGCTGCCCGGCCGCCATCGGAAGGTAGACGCCGTAAGCGGCAATGGTGTTGAGGGCGAGCAGCACAATCAGGCCGGTCTGATAACCCGACATCAGAGCTTCTCCCTGGCTGCAGCCTTGCCAAAAAGCCCTTCGGGCTTGGCGACGAGCAACGCGAGCAACAAGCCGTAGACACCGATATTGACGAAGTCGGCGCCCAGGAATTGCGTCGACAGGATCTCGACCAGGCCGATCAGAAGGCCTCCTGCAACCGCACCCCAGATATTGCCCATGCCGCCGATGATCATCGCGCTGATGCCCTTGAAACCGATATTCTCGCCCATCGTCGAGGAGACCTGGAGGTAGCTGATCGCAAAGAGAATGCCGCCGATCCCGGTGAAGACTGCGCTCAGCACGAACACCCTTGGGACCACGGCGCCGACGTTCACGCCAAGCATCGATGCCGTGCGCCGGCTTTCGGCGATCGCCCTCACCTGCCGACCGAGATTCGTGAAGCGCAGCGACAGGGAAAGGGCGACAACGAAACTGAGCGAGAGGACAAGGCTCAGCACTTGAGCTCCGCCAACGACGATTGAGCCGGCTCTGAAGTTGAAGTCGGCAATGAGGGCAGGAAACGACTGTTGATCCGACCCCAGCCAAAGGACCACAAGGTTCTCAAGAAGAACCAGGAATCCGAGTGAACTGACGAGCGGGACCTCCGGGTCACTGTCGCTGCTCGGTCGATAGGTCAGCAGATAGACCGCCAGACCCACGATCGCGCTCGCGCACAGCGCCAGCCCAAATGCGAACAGCCAGTGCTGGCCGCTCCTCAGCGCCGCCCACGAGACCATTCCCGCGATCATGAAGATGCCCGGAATGGAAAAATTGAGGAAGTTGAGGACGCCGATCGCCAGCGTAAAGGCGACAGCAATCATCACATAAACGCCGCCAAGCATGAGGCCGTTAACGAATTGCTGGGCAATCATGACCACCTCGCTCGTTCGATTGACAGGAATCCGGCGAGACTTGGCAGCGTCATATCGACCCTCCCCTGAAACTCAGACATCGGGCGCACGATGTGCAGTCTGCGCTGTCGAACTACCGGCTCCTGCGATATCGGGGCTGACCAGCGTCCCCTGAGGCAGCGAGCGGGCATGCGCCGCAATCTTGCCGGCCGTCGTGATCCACACCCTGTCGCGGTGAGACGCGATATGCGCGAGCGCGCGCCGCAACTCTCGTGTCCGGTGCGGTTGTCCCATGACGAAGGTATGGAGCGCAGCCGAGAAGACGAGCGGATATTTCTCGGAGTCCTGCAATTGCTGTTCGAATGCATCGATCAGCAGGTCGGCAAATTCGGCGTCGCTGACCCGCCGGTTGAAGACCGCCGGCAGATCGTTCAACTCCATCGACGGGTACGGCACGCTGAGAATTGGACCGAGATCTGTCCGGAACAGCTGGGGTTGCTCGTCGTAGAACCAGTCGAGCATGTAGCCGAAGCCTTGCTCGACCAGGAGTTCGGGCGTTTTCGTGCTCTGTGAGATGAAGGGGCCGAGCCAGCCTTGCGGGGCCACCCCCTCCTCCTTTTCGAAGCGCTGCCGGACCTCCTTCAGCATGTCGCGTTCCTCGTCTTCGGTCATATCGATCTGCCGCTCCGAATTGGTGCGGCCGTGACCGACGAGTTCGTCGCCACGTTGCCGGAACGCGGCCATGAGTGCGGGATAAGCATCGTAGACAGCGGTATTGGCGAGCACAGAAAGCGGAATTTCGAACTCCTGGAAGAGATCGAGCAGGCGCCAGACACCGACCCGATTTCCGAAATCCCGGTACGCATAACCCCGATGAAACGGAGCGGCCGGCATCGTCGTGAAATCCGGTCCCGGATTCCGCCCGAACTCGAAGGCCTCGATGTTCAGCGCAAAATAGACGGCAAGACGCTTGCCGTCCGGCCATTCGTAGGTCGGCCGCTGCGTAATGGGCACGAACGGATACCGGTTCATCTTGGTGTCAAACTTGGCCATGGCCCCTCCACGCTTCCTCTATTGACCGTCACGCTAGCTGACGATATTTAGTTTTGCAAACTATTTTTCTGAAAAGGAGATCTGATCGTGCGACCATGGGACGGCATCATCACCGACGAGGATCGACGCGCATACGATGCAGCCGGCTTTGGCCGCGCAGCAGGCATTGGGCGTAGACCCGCGCTTTTGATCATCGATGTGCAGTATCGAACGACCGGCTCGATCCCAATGCCCTTTTGGCAAGCGGTCGAAGAGTATCCAACGTCATGCGGCGACGTCGCATGGCAGGCTGTTGGGCATATCGGCAGGATGCTCGAACTATTCAGGAGGAAACGCTGGCCTGTCCTCTTCCCCCATGTCGCGCCGAAGGTTCGGCAGGACGGCGGCCGGCTCGCAGCAAAAGTCCCTGCGATCATGACGATCCCGCCGGTCGGGTATCAATTTGTACGTGAGGTCGCCCCGGTCGACGGCGACATCTTGATTCCGAAGAAACATCCGAGCGCTTTCTTTGGCACCACCCTCGCCAGTCACCTCATAGACCTCAAGGTCGATAGTCTCGTTATGACCGGATGCACGACGTCAGGCTGTGTGCGCGCGAGCGTGGTCGACGCGTTCTCCTACAATTTCCACGTCGCCGTGCCACAGGAGTGCGTTTACGACCGCAGTCCGATCGCTCACGGCGTGAACCTGTTCGATATGTCCCAGAAATACGCCGACGTTCTTCCCACCGATGAATTGCTTCACAGCCTTGCCAAGATGACGGAGCACGACAATGTCGAATGATTTTGAGTATGGATCCGGAGGGATCGTCGGTTTCGCGCCGCCGCAGTCCAATCCAACCGTGGAGCCCGAAATGGCCACCCTGATGCCATCGGACGTGCTCACGCTAACAACCCGGCTACGTGGCGACCCTACCGACACCCGCAAGAGGTTCGGAGATTACCTGTTCAATTTGGCTGATAGCCTGGATGGGTTCGGCGCGATCAGGCTCGGAGCCCTCGGTTTCGCCTGTACGGCAACAACCTATCTGCTCGGCGAGGACAAGGTCCGACGCAAATTCGAACAACTTTCGCGGCTCTACGGTTACCCGATCCTGTCCTCGGCCGAGGCCATTGAACTTGCCCTCACTGAGCTCGGGGCGCGGCGTATTGCGCTGTTCGGCCCCTACCCGACCTGGCTGCAGGAAGCTTCCTTCTCATACTGGTCGCAGGCGGGGTTTGAGCTGGCTGCGAAAGGAGGAATTGACCTCGGCTCGGCCGATACGCTCAACATCTACAAGCTTCGTGCCGCTAGGATCGTCGAAGCCGTCCTGCGCCTGGAATGGCAATCAGCCGACGCGATCGTCCTGACCGGTACGGGCGCGCCGACCCTGCGGGCCATTCCCGACATCGTCCGCGCCACCGGCAAGCCGGTCCTTTCCTCCAATCTTTGCCTCGGCTGGGCCGTTCTCAGGGCCATTGGCCACCGGGCCGCGCTCCCTGTTGGGGCGGGTCAAAGCGTGCTAATCGACGGCTGGCCCGCGCGGGTGGCAGGGTAGCGATTCGTTTGCTGCGGGCTTTTGAGGAACAGCCGAGATGACAAAGTCCAAGGAGCGCATGACGAAAGCCAAGCCCGCTGCGGCCCGGCCTCGCGCTCCTCAACTCCCGCCGACGATTTCCCGCACCGCCCTCATGGTCGACGGGACCGACATGCTGGTGCGCAGGATTACCCACCAGCATTTCGTGCTTTCGGGCCTGCTCGAGACTGTTCGGAGCGGATTTGCCTCCCTGATCGGGCTTTCGTCCTTTCAATATGTGCTCATGCAGGCGGTTGGGCGCCTTTCAGACCAGCAGCAATGGACCGTCCGGTCGATAGCGCGCGAAATGCACATGACCGACGCTTATGCGAGTGTCGAGATCGCCGACCTCGTCGAGAAGGGTTACCTCGCCAAGATCGTCAATCCCGACGACCGGCGCGTCAGCTTTCTTGAATTGACCGACAAGGGCGTCGCCTCGCTGTCGGCAATTGCTCCCATACAGCAGATGGTCAATGACGCACTTTACGGCCATCTCGATAGCAACAGTGCCCTCACCTACTCCAATGAACTGAGCGTCTTGATATCCCGTGCCGAGAGCGCGATCTCCGTGCTGAACGAGGTCGCTGCGGACCAACGCGAGGCCGCGCTGCGACAGACGTCCAAGCGTCGCAGGCGGCCTGCGCGATAGCTACAAGGAGACCAGAAGCCAGCTTGACTCCATAAACCGATCCATTTATTTAGTTTACTAAACTAATTTTGGAGACACTGAAATGCTCAGGACCGGCGCCAATTATCTTCGATCTCTCAAGGACGGACGCAAGATCTACCTCGGCGGCCATCTCGTCGATGACGTGACAACCCATCCAGCCTTTCGCAATTCGGCCCAGAGCTTCGCGCGGCTGTTCGATCTCAAGTGCGATCCGCAGCACTCCGGCCGGCTCTCCTTTACAGAGGACGGCCAGCGCCACAGTTTCTATTTCAAGCAGCCGCGCAGCCGTGAAGACCTCGAATTCCGCATGGCCGGGCACAAAGCCTGGGCCGACGCCAGCTACGGGCTGTTTGGCCGGTCGCCCGACCATGTCGGGTCCTTCATCACCGGCATGACCTGCCGACCCGAAGTGTTCGATGTCACGAACCACGGCTTCAGGCAGCATCTCCTCGACTACTACACCTATGTCCGGGATAACGACCTCTACGTCAGCTACGCGACGCACCCTCCGCAGGGAGCACGCAACTACTCGTCCGACGCGAGTTCAACGTTCTTCAAATCACCGGCGCTTCATGTTTCGGCCACGGACAATGATGGGATCACCCTCCACGGAATGAAGACGCTCGCGACCGGGGGCGCATTTTGCGACGAGATCTGGATCGGGAACCTCACTCCCCTGGCACCGGACCGTATCAAGGAAGCCGTGACCTGCGCCGTACCTGCAAACGCGCCGGGGCTTTCGCTTTGGTCGAGACGCTCGATGGAGCAGGCCGCCCCGAACGCGTTCGACTACCCCCTCTCCTCTCGCTTCGACGAAAGCGATTGCATGCTCGTCTGTGACAGCGTGAAGGTCCCGTGGTCACGTGTTTTCACGATCGGGAACGTCGATCTCAGCCGCGCAATCTACATGGAAACAGGCGGCCACTACTTCGGAAACCATCAATCCAACGTTCGTTTCTGGGCAAAGCTTCAGCTGATCCTCGGGCTCGCGAACAAGATTGCGAAGTCGGCCGGCGTCCGTGGAATTCCGGCGGTTCAGGAGACACTCGGACGGCTTGCCGCCATGGAAGCCACCATTGCCGGCCTGATTGCTGGTCAAATCGCCGATCATCAGGCTGTCGGCGACGGCTATGTCGTCGTCAATCAGCGTTACATGTATGCGGCACTGAGCTGGTGCCAGGACAATTATGGGCTGATATGCGCGACCGTGAGGGAGCTGATGGGTGGCGCAATCTTTCAGATGCCGGCCGACATCTCAATCGTTGAAAACGGCCAGATGAACGCTCTCTTCGAGACCTATTGGTCGACCGAGCACGAGAGCGCTCTCGACCGGATGAAGCTCTACAAGCTGGCCTGGGACCTGCTGGCGTCGGAGTTTGGCGCCCGGCACGTCCAATATGAGAACTTTTATGCCGGGCCTCCATTCCTCGTTCGAGCCCATAGCATGAGGCTCGCGCCCTGGTCCTCCCTCGATCAGACCGTCGACAAGCTGATGGCAAGCTACGACCTCCCTTCGCGCGGCACGCCAACTCGCACCGTCTCCGAGCAATTAGAGGCAGTCACGCCCGCCAAATGACAATAGGGGCCCGGCCCTCGCGGCCTCGGATTCGTCCGAGGCCACGAAGCTCGCCGGCCGAATGCACATGCCCATAGGCGCGATCCAGGAGCAAACAGAGCCATGACTTTCGACAACAGAGAATTCCGTGACGCGCTTGGCCAGTTCCCAACTGGGGTCATCATTGTTACTGCGACGACCGATGAGGGCGAGCAATTGGGCATGACTATGAGCTCGTTCAACTCGGTGTCGATGGATCCTCCCCTTGTCGTGTTCAGCATCCATCTGGGCGCCGCTAGTCTTGCGAAGTGGCGAACGTGCCGCAGGTACGCAATCAACGTCCTCAGCGAAGGCCAGGAAGATCTCTCAAATCAGTTTGCCCGCGCCAGGAGCGGCAAGTGGGACGGTGTCCGCTCGATCAATGGCCAGTTCGACACTCCGCTCCTTCCCGGCGTGCTGGTGGCCTTGGAATGCGAGCAGTACGCGCGCCACGATGGGGGTGACCACGAGCTCTTCATCTCGCGGGTTCTGGCGATTCATAAAGCCCCGCATGAGACCGGCCGTCCGCTCATATTCGCGAAAGGGCGCTATTGGCAGCTCCAGCCTGAGGGTCCCAATTTGGGTCGCTGATGCCATGTGGCATGCCCTCCCCCTCGCTGCTGGTGGATATGGCACACTCGTGGCTCACGAGCTCGCCCACCTCTGCGCCGCTCGCGGCTCGGCCACAATGGCGGTGACCATCGGATTGGGGCCAGCAATCGCCGAATTTACTGATCTCTCGGGTACGGTCTGGGCATTCAAGCTTCTGCCCCTTCGATCTGCTTGCGGCTTTTTCGATGGGCCCCATCCTCAGACGAGGCTATCCCGCACAGACGCAAAGCCGCGTGCGACGTTTCGGAGTTTGCCTCTCGGAAAGCGCGCGGTCATCCTTGTTGCCGGCCCACTCTCCAATGCTGCATTGGCCTGCATCTTGATATTTGCGACCTATGCCCCGGATGCCGATTTCACTCTTGTGCGCCTCGGTAAGGCCGGTAGCGGCATCACCTACTTGATCTGCTCGCCTTTGGTGGCCATCGCACTGTTCAACTTCCTTCCCATTCCTCCTCTCGATGGCGGCCGCTTGGCCATTCCTGCGTTCGAGGCCTTCACCGGAAACCCGATCGAGACTGAGAGCGAGAAGCGCCTGTTCAGATTGGGTGTCGTCCTGTTGTCCGTGATGACGTTCTTCGGCGCCCTTCTCTTTCTTGCCACACCGTCATTGGTTTTCGAATAGCCGGCGTCATCAGCATGCCAGGCGGCAATTACGGCTCATCCGGCGCCATTCTCCGGCAGTTCTTTCCAGCCTCGTTCCTCCGGCCTGCGCGGCAGCCGTCAATCGCGCTATCCCGTTGCGCATCAAAGGTACTTCGCTATCAAACTGAATTCCTTGAGCAGCGCCCTGTTTTTCGCGCCAGTCGTGCCCAACGACCGTTCGAGACTATGACCAAGATGGTCATGAATGAGCATCTTCTTGGCGCTTTCGATGGCTCCTTCAACAGCCTGCAATTGCTGTGCGATCTGAGCGCACGGGCGCTCCTGCTCTATCATTTCGATGATCGTCTCGAGATGGCCGTTCGCTCGTTTCAGCCGGCGCGCGATGGACTCGTGTACATGATCTGGCATCGTCTCTCCTATTCTCCCATGAGGATCAGTCGTATCCTGGGGGGAGGATAGCAGCATGTGCTTGACTCCGCCGAACTGCAAGACTATGCCGCGGACCAATGCCGGATGCATATTGCGTCTCGCAGATCACAGACAGACGAAGAGCCATGGGCAGTACCCGCTATGGCACCCTCCTCCCGACGGGAGCAGAGGTGCCGCAAAACATAGACAACCGCGACAGCGGCGGCGTGAAGGCTCGCGATCCCCGATAGGTGATCGCTTTCCGCTCACTGACCTGCCGCATGTTGCGGAGGTGGAGGTGAGCGATGTTGAAGACGATCGCACGACAATACTGGCTCGGATTCCAGCGCAGGACGCCGGGATCGCGACATTCTGTTCCCGCCAACGACAATATTCAGCCTTCCGAGGGTGAATGGAACGCGAGCCGCGACCGGACGCCGCGCGTTCAGATTGCCTGTTACTGGTCACAGGCCATCGACGGACTGGCTTGCCACTGGCTGGTCGATGCCCCCGCAATACCGCCAGACAATAATCGGGCGCCCACACGTGCGGACGCCGCGAGGCTGTGTGATCGCGCTGGCTCGAGGGCTCAGCGTGGAGCGTGATCAGTACAGTCCTTGTAAAATTGCGGCGTGTCGCAGCGCTCGCTGTCTTGCGACTGGCCGGCCGATCGCTGCGCTTGGTCATGGTTCTTCATGGCCAGCGGCGGCTCTCCCGACATGGGCTCGCCCCGCTCCTGTCAGCTACGCGATCGCTCGAACGGCTCGGGATCTGGTTGGCTTTTGGACGACGGCAAAAGCGCCGAACTTGATGAAATTGAACAAGTTGGAGTCTTGGCGATGAAACGAGTGCTTATCATTGGGAGCGTGACAACGAGCCTTGCCTGGACCTACGCCGCAGCCGGTGATTTGCTTCCCGCCGGTTCGGCCGCGAGGGGATCGTATCCGTGGACAGGCTTCTATGTCGGCGGTCATTTCGGCTACGGCGATGCGAACTTTGGGCCCGGCGCCCATCCCCTACCCGAGCAAGGCGTCATCCTGCCGCACAGCGCCACGGGGCTGAGCGGCGGTTATCAGCTCGGCTACAATCGCCAACTCACAAATCGCGTCGTGCTCGGCATCGAGGCCGATGCGACATTCACGAGCCCGGTTGACGGCCCTGCGGCCGTGCGCGCCCCTACTGCCTTCAACGCAACGATTGACTACGTTGGGACCGTGCGCGGCCGCGTCGGTTATGCCTATGACCGGTTCATGCCCTTCGTCACCGGCGGCGTCGCGTGGGGCCACACACACATCAACGTCAACGATGCCGATGGAGTCTCGGAGCTGTTTCCGGTCGGAAAGTACCAGACCGGATGGACCGCGGGCCTCGGTCTCGAATACGCCGTCAGCGGCAACTGGACCGCGAAGGCCGAGTACGACTATATCGCGCTGTCGCGCAGGACCTACGATCTCAGCGGGTTTGGCCCCGGCAACGTCGATGTCGAGCCGCGCGTTCACCTGTTCAAGCTCGGCCTGAATTACCAGTTTGGCGACAAGCCCTGGGTAGCGCCGATCAAGCCTAAACTGCCGGAATCCAGCGACTGGAACGTCCACGCCCAGACGACCGTGCTGCCGCAAGGTTACGGGCCGATCCATTCGCCCTATGCCAGCCCGCAGAGCCTTCCCGGCAGCGGCCAGTTCCAGGCAACATGGACGACAACGGCGTTCCTGGGCGCCCGGCTCTGGGACGGCGGCGAATTCTATTTCAACCCCGAACTGGCGCAGGGTTTTGGCCTCAACGGCACGCTCGGCCTTGCCGGCTTCTCCAACGGCGAAGCCCAGAAGGCCGGCGCGCCGTTCCCGAAGATCCGCGCGCAGCGCTACTATCTCAAGCAGACCTTTGGTTTCGGCGGCGAGCAGGAAGAGCTGCCGGACGCTCCGAACCAGCTGGCCGGCAAGCGCGACATCGACCGTGTCACGCTGATCGTCGGCCGCTTCGCCGTCGGCGATTTCTTCGACGGCAATTCCTACGCCAAGGACCCGCGCACCGACTTCATGAATTGGGCGATGTGGTCGTCGGGGGCCTATGATTTCCCCGCCGATCTGCCCGGTTATTCGCGCGGCGCCGTGGTCGAGCTCAATCGCAAGGATTGGGCCGTGCGCGGCGGACTGTTCCAGGTCCCCGATGCGCCCAACAGCGATACACTGGTCTACAAGACGGGCGGCGCGGTCGTCGAATTCGAAGAGCGCCATTCGATCTTCGAGCAGCCCGGCAAGCTGCGCGTCGGCGTCTTCGCCAACGGCGGCAACACCGCAAATTATCGCGAAGTCGTCGCGCTGGCTGCTGCCAATCCCGCGCTCGACATCAACGACATCGCCACAGCAACCCAGCGCCAACGCTCCAAATACGGCTTCTACGTCAATCTCGAGCAGCAGATCGCTGGCGACGTCGGACTGTTCGCCCGCGCGAGTTGGAACGACGGCCAGAACCAGATTCTGTCATTCACCGACATTGACCGCAGTCTCTCCGGCGGCCTCTCGATCAAGGGCAGCCGCTGGGGACGGCCGGACGATACGGTCGGCATCGGCGGCGCCATCAACGGCCTGTCGGCCGGGCATCGCGATTTCCTCGCAGCCGGCGGCGTCGGCCTCCTGATCGGCGATGGTCGGCTGAACTACAACAATGAGCGAATCCTGGAGGCTTACTACGCCTACTCGGTGATCAAGAACGTCACGCTGACCGCCGACTATCAACTCGTCGTCAATCCCGCCTACAACGGCGACCGCGGCCCGGTCTCGATCTTTTCGGGCCGCGTCCATGCAGAATTTTGACTGGAGGCCGATTTGATGAGGCTTCATATCTCCCGTTCGACCGAGGCTGCTCGGATCCTGCGCCCCAATATCTGGGATGTCGCGGCGCTGATCCTCGTGATCGGCGCCATGGTTCTGATCGTCTACGGAGGGGAGCAGACCATCGCGCCGCTGTCCGAACTGGACCGCACGCCCGTCTCGCTCGATCCTTCAAACCTGCCGCTCTACGCCCTGCGCACCATCCTGCGGATGCTGCTGGCGATGGCGTGCTCGACGATCTTCACCTTTATCTATGCCGCGATCGCGGCCAAGAGCCGACGCGCGGAGATGGTCATGATCCCGCTGCTGGACATCCTCCAGTCCGTCCCGATCCTGGGCTTCCTGACCTTCACCGTCGTATTCTTCATGAACCTGTTTCCGCGCCATGTGCTCGGCGCCGAACTCGCCTCGGTGTTCGCGATCTTCACGAGCCAGGCCTGGAACATGACCTTCAGCATGTACCAGTCGATGCGCAACGTGCCGAAGGACCTGGAAGAGGCCACGCAGAGCTTTCACTTGTCGGGCTGGCAGCGGTTCTGGCGCCTGGACGTGCCCTTCGCGATGCCGGGGCTGATCTGGAACGCGATGATGTCGATGTCGGGAGGCTGGTTCTTCGTGGTCGCTTCGGAGGCGATCACCGTCGGCAACACCACGGTAACCTTGCCGGGCATCGGCTCTTATGTCGCGCTGGCGATCCAGCAGCGGGATCTGCCCGCAATCTTGTATGCGATCCTGGCGATGCTGCTCGTCATCATCGCCTACGATCAATTGCTGTTTCGTCCCATCGTCGCCTGGGCCGACAAGTTCCGCTTCGAGCAAACAGCTTCGGGCGAGGCTCCGACATCCTGGATGCTCGACCTGTTTCGCCGCACCCGGGCCCTGCGCGCTCTTACGCTGCCCTTTTCGGCTCTCAACCGTGCGATCTCGAATCTGCGCGTTTCACTGCCGAAGCTGCGGCCAGCGACCAAGGCCAACAGCCGGCCGTCGCGGCTGATCGACGCGCTCTGGATCGCGCTCGTCCTCGCCGGCACCGCCTACGCTGCCTGGCTGACCTATCGCTATCTTTCGGCCAGTCTCGGGCCGTCCGACGTCGTGATCGTGATCCGCGACGGATCAATCACCTTGTTGCGCGTCGTCGTGCTGATCGGCCTTGCCACGCTGATCTGGGTTCCGGTCGGCGTCTGGATCGGACTGCGTCCGAAGCTCGCCGAACGTATCCAGCCGCTGGCACAGTTTCTCGCCGCCTTCCCTGCCAATCTCGCCTTTCCCGTGTTCGTCGTCGCCATCGTCAGCCTCAGGCTCGATCCGGACGTCTGGTTGAGCCCGCTGATGATCCTGGGCACGCAATGGTACATACTTTTCAACGTCATCGCAGGCGCGAGCGCCTTTCCGACTGATCTGCGCGAGGCCGCGAGCAGCCTCCATCTCGGCGGATGGCGGTGGTGGTTCAAGGTGATCCTGCCCGGCATCTTTCCCTATTACGTCACCGGTGCGATCACCGCCTCAGGCGGCTCCTGGAATGCATCAATCGTCGCGGAGGTCGCGAGCTGGGGCGACACCCATCTGAAGGCCATGGGCCTCGGCGCCTATATCGCATCGGCGACGGAAGCCGGCGACTTCCCGCGCGTCGTTCTCGGGATCGCCGCGATGTGCATTCTCGTGACGTTGTTTAACCGCCTGATCTGGCGACCGCTCTACGCCTTCGGCGAGCGGCGCTTGCGGCTCGGCTGACGAGGAGACCATCATGCTCGATCAACCCTCTGCACTCATCGACATCCGCGGTGTCTGCCGATCCTTCCCGAAAGGCAGCGGCGAAGAGCTGCTGGTGCTGGACAAGGTCGATCTGACGATCCGCTCGGGCGAAATCGTCGGCCTGCTCGGCCGCTCCGGCTCCGGCAAGTCCACCTTGCTGCGGATCATCGCCGGCCTCGTCGCGCCCTCCTCGGGCAGCGCGAGCTGCCGCGGCCAGACCATCATCGGACCGCCGAACGGCGTCGCCATGGTGTTTCAGTCGTTCGCGCTGTTTCCGTGGCTGACGGTGCTCCAGAACGTCGAACTTGGGCTCGAGGCGCTCGGCGTCGATGCCATCGAGCGGCGCAAACGGGCGCTGGCAGCGGTCGACCTGATCGGCCTCGACGGATTTGAGTCCGCCTTCCCTAAGGAGCTGTCGGGCGGCATGCGCCAGCGCGTTGGCTTCGCGCGCGCGCTGGTCGTGCATCCGGACCTGCTGTTGATGGATGAGCCGTTTTCAGCCCTCGACGTGCTGACCGCCGAGACGCTGCGCACCGATTTGATCGATCTCTGGATCGAGGGCCGCTTACCGATCAAGTCGATCCTGATGGTAACTCACAATATCGAGGAAGCCGTCCTGATGTGCGATCGGATCCTGGTGTTCGCGTCGAATCCGGGACGCGTGGCCGCAGAGATCAAGGTCGAGCTGGGCCATCCGCGCAACCGGCTCGATCCGCATTTCCGCCAGCTAGTCGACGGCATCTACGCCCGCATGACCCAGCGCGCGGAGCCCAAGCCGCCCTCGGTCGAAGATATACCCAGCGCCGGAGTAGGCATGACCCTGCACCACGTGTCCTCCAACGTGCTGTCCGGCCTGATCGAGACCTTGGCGGGACCGCCCTATCACGGACATGCCGACCTGCCGGTGCTGGCGAGCCAGCTCCAGCTCGAGGCCGACGAAATCCTCCACCTCGGCGAATCCCTCCAGCTCCTGCGCTTCGCTCAGCTCAGCGAAGGCGATTTGCTGCTCACCGAGGCTGGCAAGTGCTTCGCCCATCTTGCGACCGACGCCCGCAAGACGCTCTTCGCCGACCATCTCACCGCTCACGTGCCCCTGATCGGACTGATCCGTCGCGTGCTCGACGAGCGCCCCTCGCATGCCGCCCCTGCGGCGCGGTTCCGCAACGAGCTCGAGGACTACATGTCCGAGGACTATGCCGACGAGACGCTCAAGACGGTGGTGTCCTGGGGGCGCTATGCCGAGCTCTTCGCCTATAACGAGCAGTCGGAGACGTTCAGCCTGGAAAACCCCAAATGATACGATCTCGTTGCGCTCACTTTCCCGAACGATGGATGATGAGGATTCATCTCGGTAAAGTGAACCGACGCTAAGCTTCTTGACGCCCTATTCGAAACTTGCGTTGGATTCGAAGGCTTCGCATTCAGTGTTTCTTCATCTTCCGGCGTACAATTCCCGCGCGCGTCGCCCTCCCAGCGGATCGACAGTCGTTGATCCCGAGGTAGCCATCCACATCAATTCAATCGCACTCGACATAAGGACACTGCGCAAAACAATCCAGATTTCCCGTCGATCCGGGCATCCGCATGTCAAGGATTTTCCGAACTCTAACACATGATCTAGCTCTCGCCCGCCAGCGGTCTGGTACTCGCTTTGCGGCAATGCGCGCTCGGCCCCAAGTATTCATCGGTGATGAGAACGCCATCACAGCGCTCCCACCTTCCTCAAACGAAGGAGCGTGCCATGGTCAAGCATCGGCGCCGTTTCAAGAAAACTCAGTCAGTTTACGCGCGCGTTTGCCTTGGCGTCGCCATCGTTGGCTTTGTGATCTTCGTCGCCGGAGTGCTTGTGAGCGTCTATCCTTAAGGCCGCCTCAGTTGGCGGCCCTTTCATTCATCGACGGACTGACTTCCGCTTCTGGCCATCGCGTCATTTTCTGCGACCGCGCAAGAGAGGTCGGGATCGGCTCAAAGCGGGACATTGCCTGTGGTTCATAGGTACATGGCCTAGATCAAATGGCGCCAAGTCAGCCAAACCGCGAGCGCGATGCAGACGATAATCGCAAGATACGGCAGCGCCACGCGCCTAAGTATGGCGTCCCAACCGGTCAGCTCAGAATCATCCATGTGATTGCAAAACCCCTTCGACGCGATCCATCGCTATCGTAACCCTCTACCTAACGAGGATTTTACCCGGTCATCTGCTTTTCGCATTAGGCTATGTGAAAATTCCGCCTCCCGCCGCGCGCGCAAAATTAGGAACTCTCTCTTCGTTGCAGCGTCAGCCGTCATGGCAGAATTCATCAAGGTTCGATTTCACCAATTTGGCGGGGATCTTTGCGTAGAACGGCTCGAACAGTCGGGCCCCGACGCGCGCCAGATCCTGGTCTCGGTCCGCGCAGCGAGCATCAATCCCGTCGATTTCAAGATCAGGTCTGGCAAATATCCCTCAGTGAAGAAGGACCGCCTGCCCTATACGCCAGGACGGGACGTTTCCGGAGTTGTGGAGACCTGCGGCGCGCAAGTAACACGCTTTCGACCGGGCGACGCCGTCTTCGGCATGGTCCCCGTATTCGGCGGCGGTTACGCCGAGCGCGTCGTCCTGGACGAACGCGCGGTTGCCGACATGCCCGTGGGGCTGGATCATGTTCAGGCGGCGGCCATCCCGTTGGCCGGGCAGACGGCCTACCAAGGCCTGTTTCGACGCGGCAAGCTCAAGGCAGGCGAGACGGTGTTGATCCATGGCGGCTCCGGCGGGGTCGGCCATTTCGCAATCCAGCTCGCCAAGGCCATGGGTGCTCGCGTGCTAACGACCGTCTCGACCGAGCACGTCGACTTCGCGCGATCGCTCGGGGCCGACGTGGTGATCGACTACAAAACGCAGCGCTTCGAGGAGGTTGCCAAGGATGTCGATATGGTCTTCGACTTGATCGACGGCGAGACTCGCGAGCGCTCCTGGGCGCTGCTCAGGAAAGGCGGGCGTCTGGTCTCGACGTTGACCGCGCCCTCGGAGGACCGCGCCAAGGCGCTTGGCGTCACGGCCATGCGCTACACGGTCGAGCCCGATGGCGAAGAGCTGGCCGAAATCGGAAGGCTGGCCGATGCGGGCAAGCTGAAGCCGCACATTCAGGCCACCTTCCCGCTCGAGCAGGCTGCACAGGCGCTGGCGACCGTGGAGCGCGGTCATACGGCCGGCAAGGTCGTGCTGACATGCGGCTAAGCGGGAGCGTCTCATGAACACGACCAACCGGCGTAGCCTGCTCGCTGCTGCGGCCGCGCTCGGCGCCACCGCAGCCGCCTCGGCCCAACCGCGCAACGAGCCCGTCATCGGCGACAAGGGCGCCACGATCGTGGGCCCGCGCAACCCGGAGCGGGAATTGCAGAACCCGGACATATTGCGGCCACCCTCCACCGACCACGGCTCGGTGCCGAACCTGCGGTTCTCATTTGCAGACGCGCATATGAAGATCCGCACCGGCGGCTGGTCGCGCGAGGTTACGCAGCGCGAGCTGGCGATCTCGACCACGATGGCCGGCGTGAACATGCGCCTGACAGCGGGCGGTGTTCGCGAGCTGCACTGGCACAAGCAGGCCGAATGGGCGTTCATGCTGGCCGGCAAAGCCCGCATCACAGCGGTCGACAATGATGGCCACAATTTCATCGCCGATGTCGGTCCTGGTGACCTCTGGTATTTTCCATCAGGCATTCCCCACTCGATCCAGGGACTGCCGGACGATGGCTGCGAATTCCTGCTGGCGTTTCCAGATGGTGAGTTCTCCGAGGACAGCACGTTTGCGATCACCGATCTCTTTGCTCACAATGACCCCGGCGTGTTGGCCAGGAACCTTTCCATCGACGCCAAGGCGCTCGATCAGCTTCCCAAGCAGGAGCGCTTCATCTTTCAGGCCGAGCCGCCGCCTCCGCAGCTCGAGACAGACGCGGTGCACGACGCGCTCGGCGCCGTTCCGCTCGACATGGTGTTCCATCTGACGCAGCAGCCGCCGACGCAATCGCCTGGCGGCAACGTCCGCATCGCTGATACCCGCAACTTCAAGATCTCGACGGACGTGGCGGCAGCGCTGGTCGAGGTCAATCCCGGCCACATGCGGGAGCTGCACTGGCATCCGAACGCCGACGAATGGCAATATTACATCTCCGGTCAGGCGCGGATGACCGTGTTCGCGGCGGAAGCGAGGGCGCGAACCTTCGACTACCGGGCCGGCGACGTCGGTTACGTCCCGATGTCGATGAGCCATTTCATCGAGAACACCGGCGACGAACCGCTGCGCTTCCTCGAACTCTTCAAGTCACCCCGCTTCATGGATATCTCGCTCGCGCAATGGATGGCGCTAACCCCGCCCGAGCTGGTTGCGGCTCACTTGAACATCGACCGCGCAGTGATCGAAAAGCTACGCAAGGACAAGCAGCCGGTCGTGTAGTCATTCGGGCAAATACTCTGTCAGTTCATCCGCCGTGACCAGATCAACCTGACCGTAGAAGCGGGTGCGATACATCGTCATCAGCGCGTCATGCCCGATGTCGGACGAGCTGCACAGTGCATCCTCCACGATGACCACCCTGAAGCCGAGATCGACCGCGCTCAGCGCCGTCGAGAGCACGCAGACATCGGTCTCGGCGCCCGTGACGACGACGGTGCTTACGCCCTTTTCGATGAGCAGGCTTGCCAGGGCAGGATTGCTGAACGCGGAATAGGCGGGATTGTCGATGATGCGGACCGGCGGAACATAGCGCGCCAGCGCGGGCACCAGGTCGAGAGCGAACGGCGGGAGTTGGCCGCGCGTGGCCAGCTGCCAACGCCGAAAATAACTTTGCCACTGCCCGGGTCGATCCTCGGGTGTCTGGGGGGTGATAAAACGCGTGAAGACGGTTCTCATCTGGTAGCGCGACACGATCGATGCGATCGCGGGCAAGACCCGCTCCATCCAGGGAGTTTCCCAGAGGCCGCCCGGTGCAAAGATATTTTGCATGTCGATGCAAAGGTGCACGGCATCCCGGATTTCGGCGACCTCCGACTTGCTGCTCATGATCGCAACCGATGTTCGTCCAGCGCCCGCGCGAGATAGGGCGCCGTGCGGCTCGACTTACGTCGCGCGATCTCCGCCGGCGGTCCGGCTGCGACGACTTGACCGCCCTCGTCGCCGGCGCCCGGCCCGATGTCGATCATCCAATCGCTCGCCGCGACAACGCTCATGTCATGCTCCACGACGATCACGGTGCTCCCCGCCTCCACCAACCCATCCAACTGGACAGTCAGCTTCTCGACATCCGAGGGATGCAGACCCGTGGTCGGCTCATCGAGGATGTAGATGCTTCCCGCGCGCTGGGTGCGTTGCAGCTCGGCGGCAAGCTTGACCCGCTGCGCCTCGCCGCCGGACAGCTCGGTCGCGGGCTGACCGAGGCGGATATATCCAAGCCCGACCTGCCGGACCACATCGAGCGACCTCGCGATGTGGGCGTTGTCTGCGAAGAACGCATGGGCCGCATCGACGGTCATTTCAAGCACGTCGGCGATCGACTTTCCGTTGAGCTTGATCTGGAGCGTCTCCCTGTTATAGCGCGCGCCCTGGCACTCCGGACACGGCGCATAGACGCTCGGCAGGAACAGCAATTCGACACAGACAAAGCCCTCTCCCTGACAATTCGGGCAGCGGCCCTTCGGCAGGTTGAAGGAGAATCGCCCGGCATCGAAGCGGCGCCGGCGCGCATCTTTCGTCTGCGCGAACAGCTTTCGCACATCGTCGAACAGACCGGTGTAGGTCGCCAGATTGGAACGAGGGGTCCGTCCGATCGGCTTCTGGTCCACGACCACCAGCCGTTTCAGGCGATCGAGCCCTTCGGTGATCTTGCCACTCGAGGTCTCGACCGGCGCGCGTTCAAGAACGTCTTTGCCGTCTTCGTCGGTCGCATGCGACTGTCCAAAATGCCCACTCAGCGCCTCGACGAGGAACTGGCTGACCAGGCTGGACTTGCCTGAGCCGGACACGCCGGTGACCGTTGTCAGCACACCCAGCGGGAATGCGACGTCGATCCCCCTGAGATTGTTCCGCGTGACATCGCTCAGCTTGAGCCATCCTTGCGGCGAGCGCTGCCGCCGCTGCGGCGGAACGGCCTGGCCGAACAAGTATTTTGCGGTGCGCGATCTTTCGACGGCTTTCAATCCGTCAATGGGGCCACTGTAGAGGATTTCGCCGCCATGCCTGCCGGCATCGGGTCCGACATCAACAATCCAATCGGCGTGGCGCACGACGTCCAGCTCATGCTCGACGACGAAAAGTGAATTTCCGGCCGCCTTCAGCCGGTCGAGCGCGCGGAGCAGCGCCTCAGTGTCGGAGGGATGGAGACCGGCAGACGGCTCGTCGAGCACATAGACCACGCCAAACAGGTTGGAGCGGACCTGCGTCGCCAGGCGCAGACGCTGAAGCTCGCCCGGAGACAAGGTCGGCGTGCTCCGCTCCATCGTGAGATAGCCGAGACCGAGATCGAGCAGCACACCAAGCCGCGCGCCCAGGTCCTGCGCGATCCGTCGCACGACGATCGTCTTCTCCGGGTGCGCGTCCTGCCGGCCGGCCTTGCCCTCGCAATAAGGCCGCATCAGCGCCGCCAATTGCTTCAACGGAACGCGCGCCATGTCGGCGATATCCATGCCGGCAAATTTGACGGACAGCGCCTCCGGCTTCAGGCGCTTGCCGTGACAAGCCGAACACTCGGTGCTCAGCATGAATTGCGAGACGCGCTTCTTCATCATTGCACTGGTCGTGTTGGCGAACGTCTCCATCACATAGCGCTTGGCGCCGGTGAAGGTGCCCTGGTAGCTCGGCTCCTCCTTCCGCCGCAGCGCCCGCTGGACCTCCTTGAGGTCATAGCCCGCATAGACCGGAACCGTGGGCTGCTCGTCGGTAAACAGGATCCAGTTGCGGTCCTTCCTGGGAAGCTCGCGCCAAGGCGTATCAATGTCATAGCCCAGCGTTGTCAGGATATCGCGCAGGTTCTGGCCGTGCCATGCCGTTGGCCAAGCCGCGACAGCGCGCTCACGGATCGTGAGCGTATCGTCGGGCACCATCGAGCATTCGGTCACGTCGTAGACGCGGCCTAGGCCATGACACTTCGGACAGGCCCCTTCCGCCGAATTGGGCGAGAAGGACTCGGCGTACAGCAGGGGCTGCGACTTTGGATAATCACCGGCGCGCGAATAGAGCATCCGAAACAGGTTCGACAGCGTCGTGACGCTGCCGACGCTGGACCGCGTGGTCGGAGATCCCCGCTGCTGCTGGAGCGCCACCGCCGGCGGCAGCCCCTCGACCTCGTCGACCTCAGGCACGGCCATCTGGTGGAACAGGCGGCGGGCGTAGGGCGACACGGATTCCAGATACCGCCGCTGCGCCTCCGCATACAGCGTCCCGAAGGCCAGCGACGATTTTCCCGAGCCGGAGACGCCGGTGAACACCACCAGCGCATCACGCGGGATATCCACATCGACGTTCTTGAGATTGTGCTCGCGCGCACCGCGCACCCTGACAGATCCGGTAGCCGATTGCCTGGCGCCCTGCTCCAGCTTGTAAACCTTGTCGTCCATGATTTGCTGCCAATGCCTTCGAACAGATAACCGGCTCGAGGCTCCGTCGATCCTGAGATGCGGCGCCTTGGAACCATTACCTAGCGCGCCGGTTCGTTCCAATGATTGCAGGATATGAGGCACATCTTGCATTTCCCGTGCTGGATCTACAAACCCACAAGGCAGCCCCGCGGGCAGATCGCTGGATGGCTTTTGACGCTCACGAGGTTGGTCGCGATGCCGCTCCCCGCCCAGGCGGGCCTTTCCAGCTCGCAGCTTGAACAGGTTGTCCTTGCGCCTCGCCTTAATGCGCAGCTGCCCCTGCAAACTCCGATGAGCGACCTGAACGAGCGCAGCGCGCCATTGCAGCATTGGCTCGGAGGCGCTCCGACCGTCTGGATTCTCGCCGATTACACCTGCGAAACGCTGTGCGGACCGGCAATCTCAATTGTGTCGAACACGCTGGCCGATACCGGCCTCAGCGCGGGCAAGGACTTTCGGCTGTCGTCGTCGGCTTCGATCCTAAGGACACCGCCGCTCAGCGCTGACCATGGTATATGCTTCAGCACTAACACCACCAGAAACATCTGGAAGCAATAACTAGGTGTTCCCTTTTCAGGGCGGGACGTGGCGCCCCGGCCACCGGGGCACCATCCGAGCCAAGCACCGGCTCCTCATTCAATGCCTATTCACTCTCGCCCGGAGAGGAGCCAATTCGATCATTTCCCTTCGCCTTACGTTCAGTGGCTCCGAGGTGCCTCTTGATCGCCGGAACGATGTCGTCGACTGAGCTAAACCAGCGCAGGCCGTAACGTTTGGCGCTCATTTCGGTGAACCTTAGGCGATCGACAAGTTTCGATGCAGGCATCAAAAAGTAGTCGCGCACCGCGAGATTTGAGGCGTCGAGCCTGATGCCGACGATTACTCCAGGAGGCAAATGTTGGCCGTGCTCGACCGTCCAAGTCGGAGAGTGCCTTTCGTTGCCGTCGTGAGTACTGCGGGCTACGCGCAACGAAACGAGGAGACCTCGTATCGCCAGGGTTCTATGGACTTGATCGTACCTGATGTCTTCACCCAAAACTGCTAGAGCTGCTCCGAGTTTCACAGCGTGCTCTTCAATCATGGCATGACGATCTTCGCGCGAGTCGATGTACTGACAATCTCGGGACGAGACATAGCCAATCAATCGATATGCATTCCGCAAGGAACCAAAGCGAAAAAGAAAAAGACCAGGGCTCGGTACGCCTGGCGCATCTCGTATGACTTCGCTGCTAAGCCGCCCCTTTTTCTTCAACAAAAGCCTAAGTCGCTTTAGCATCTCTTCGTTAGAGAGCCCTTTGGTACTCTTACGAGCAGCGATAATCGCCCGCGCTTTCGCGAACAGCTCGGGACTAATGACGGACTCGAACGCACCGACTTTGCGTATCCAGCGCTCGGGTGGGTTTGGTTTGTTGTACTCTCGAAGTCGACATGTATGCCGGTCGTAAAGCAAATTGCCGATATAGTTCTCGTTCGCTAGCATGTAACGGATAATCCCTTCAGACCAGGGGCGGCCTGTTGGGCACTTGATGCCGGCGGTATTTAGCCGCCGCGCTATTTTGGTCTCCCCCCTCTGATCGATCACAAATTGCCGGAAGATCGAGCGGACTAATTCGACCTCCTCCGGCGGTCCTGGCCGTAGAATGACTCGATCTGTTTGGAGGAATTTTCTTTCACCGTTTTGCATCACGCCGCGGGAGCGTCCGGTCGAATCAATCAACTCCCTGCGCAGACCGATGCCGGGGCGTCCTCCTAAACGAAAACCCATTCGAGCCACGTGGCATGCTCCAGCGTAAACCTTTTCGGATCGTTCCCTGCTCCATTCGGCCGCCATGCCTCGCTTTAGGTTTTTCGCCATGCTCGAAACAAAGCTGCTGTCGTTCTTGAACAGCTCTGCACAGTACTCAACGCGCACACCGTTACGCTTGCACAAGAACTCATAATAGGCGCTCTCATCGATGTCCTGGAAACGCCCCCAACGGCTGACGTCGTAGACAAGTATGTAGCCAAAGTCCGCGCGCCCACACTGAACGTCGTCGATCAGATCTAAGAGACCCTTTCTATTCTTGATATGAAGCCCGCTTTTGGCGTCGTCACGGTAGGTCCGCACGATCTCCAACTCGGATCTCTGCGCGTACGCGGCGATTGCCGCCATCTGATTCACGATTGAATATTCCTGGTAGTCGGTCGACATCCTAACATACTGGGCTGCACGACGTGCCCGCTGTGCCTTTGGCAGCCAGATTTTGTGCGGAACGAGTGCATTGACCATCGACCGAGGCTCCAACGCATCGCGCTCGTGCAACCTAGAACGGCCCGGCCAGATCGACAAATTCACGTCTTCATGATGGGCTCCATGTCCATCCATACTTCTTCGCCATCCAGGTCAGAACGGCTGTCGCAAGGGCCACGATTAGTCCTCCCCAGTGGGAAGCCCTGCGCGTCGCGCTGATCGAGCGCAGATACAGAATCGCGCCAAGCAATAGGCCGTAATTCTTCCGGAAGTCTCCGTTGAGCTTGGCAATCTTCGACAGCTCGGAAGTGCCTTCCACTTCATCCGCCATGGCTGGTTCCTCTCAAACCGTTAGAGCCAGCGGCCTATAAACTCCTGTTTTGCCCGACGGCACAAGCGCAATTTTCGGTATTTCGAAATTAGAGCAAAGCTCATTCATCCGAACTATTGAGTGTATTGACCAACCAGTTGCGACCGACGCACCCGTATCCCACAAGACCCTGCGGCTGTTCAGGCGCGCCGACTCGCCGCTATCTTTGCGGCATGACCAAAGCTGAGAATAGAGCGGCCGCGAAGGTATGGCACGAAGGGCGCGAACGGCAGCGCAGTGAAGCTGCTCGGACTGAGGCTGTCAAAGCTGAACTCGTCGAGTTGGATCGGCTTCGCACCTATCTCATATAGAAGTGGACGCTCGGCCATACGCCCCCGCTAATTGATGCGATTGACGACTACGTGGAAGCGATCACTGGGGATCGCACCACGCTGCACGCAAACTCTTCGAGCATTGGGCCTCGCACCGCGTGACAAAGTTTACCGCTGAGCGCCCCTACGCCGCCCCGGAGGCGGCCGCGCGGAAGCTCGTCGAGCTCGCCGCGAGCATCGAGGCGATCCAGGACGGCCGCATCTATATCGAGCGCATCAACGCACCCTTCCCTTTCACGCTGAAGGCTAGCGGCAGCGAGTTCGGTGCCGGCATTCGGTACGCAGTTGATCGTGGTTGGCTGATACTCCACGAGAGCGGCACGTATGTAAGCTGCTTCCGTCTGGCGAGGATCTTCTCGCCCGGTAGAGAGGGCCTCTCCGCGGGAACGCGCTGCGACCGAGGCGGACTTCCTTCGCGAATCGGACTCCGGTTCGGCGCTCAGCGCGGAGGTTCCTAGCTAAAGTCGGCGGAGCCTCATTACCGCCGATTCCCGCCGGCGGGTGTTCCATTCGTCTCAAATTAGAACGCTGCCGGGCTCGAAATACACGTCCCGGCAGCATTTATCCTCAAACTGAGCCCTGAAATCCCAGTTGGTTTCAATTGAGCAATGGTCGTGCCACAGGCCTGTGACAGCGCTCGCCGGTTCACGGTGGCGGGGCCTTCCTTGGCAATTTACGGGCGAGTGTCCGCGGTGGAATGGCGCTGCAAAGCTTCGATAGCTTTCCGGTAATCCTCGGCCACCTTGAGAAGACCCTCGCGCTCAAGTTCGAATGAAGCAATCGCTGCGTGCTTTCTGCACGCACGTTCGAGCCGGCGGAATTCCTTCAATTCCCGGTTCAACGACAGATCCTCGAATCCGACGACAGCTTACGATTGGGCAGCACCAATGTAGCGAAGTGCCGGAAGTTCCCGCAACATCAAATGTCAACCTGAACGAGAAGCTTTATCGGCATTGTGGTTCTTGGTGTGCAGTGCGGCACAAGTGGCGCCGCCTATGTCGGAAGGCATACAGACCTGATTGCCGAATCTTCCTAGACATTTTGTACACCTTGGCGCCCCCTTAACCGCCAAGGCTTCCAATGGCTCCGGCATCTAGTTGTGCTGGGGCCATTTTTTTGCGACCTGTAACAAACGAGCGCGAGCGACTGCCGCTCGTGGGTGTGGAGAAATATTCACCTGTTTGCGTTTCATGCGCTCCGCAACCGCACGCTCGACCTCGGCGGCGAGCACGCTCAGGTGATCTGCCAGCCAAGTAAACAGTTCTCGCTTCTTTCGATCGGTCGCCAGATCTCGGATCAGCGCACACTCGGCCGCATCTTTGCGGCGCTTTTCCAACTGAGCCTGCATATCTTTCATTGCAGCTACTCCGGTCCCGCCAACAGAACCCTATGGCCAATGTTCAAAAGTGAACAGAACAGATTGCCTACTTTTCCTAGGCTCGAGGTGCTTGGCGATCCTCATACCGCCAAGGCCTCCAACGGTCCCGGCATGTAGGGGTGCTGGGACCGTTTCTTTAGCGAGCGCCTCGCGCCCAAAAGGAACGACATTGGCGCGCTGACATTTGAGTCGTCGCCGGCTCGCCGCCGAGCTGGCGGAGCGGCCCCGAACTAACCCTTGTACCCACCTGCAGCCGGGGCCGTCTCTCCGCCACGTAGTATCGGAGTAGTGTATGCGTCCATCGCCCTCGATTGTCCCGGCTGATCGGCTCGACCGCGATATCTATCTGGTGCTGGAGGACTTCGGCGCGCGTGCAGGCTGCGCCTGGCGCGAGACGGATGAGGATGACACCGACCGGGAGACGATCATCCGGGACATTCTGTCCGGCAATTACGCCTATCCCATTCGTATCGTTGCGTTCAACGCGATCGAAGGCAGATCCAGGGATGCGACGTCGGACCTTGCCGACGAGCTCGCGCAACGCGTCGGCAGTCAAGGGCTGGAAGTCTCACCAGCGCTGCGAGCTTTCATCAATGCGAACAGCACGCGCTCTCTCGAAGAACAACTCGCACTTCCCCTGCGCGGCGCGGCCTGAGACAATTCCGCGCAACGTGGGGCTTGATGTAAGGCCGCTACAGTTTCACCTAATCGGCAGTGCACTTTTGGACCTTCGGAAGGTGTAACGATGGCTAATCTGTATCCCATGAACCGAGAGCGGGACGCGTGGATATTGCGAGAGCGCCTGGAGCGCTGCCGAAAGCTCGCCAAGGACTTTGCGCAAGGCCCGACGGCGGAGCACATTCGGGAGATCGAGGCGGAGCTCCTGGACGATATTCGCGCCTTGGAAGAAAAATAAGGCCTCCGTTGGTGGCCTTACGCTCCAGGAGATTGTTTGGCGAACCCGCGTCAACGGAGTCGATGCTTGGTGGTCGGATTCTCCATGATCTCGACCAGTACGCCGCTCGCGACAGGCTCGACTCTGTCACCGTGATTGCATTTGCAAAGCATGCCGGCTCCGCACGGACAGCCGAATATCTCGCTCCATGCCCGCTGCGGATGGTTTTCACATACGAAGCCAATGCCGAAGCAGACCGGACATTTAGGATTGGTCATATCGATCCTACTACGAACATCAGGATTGTCACGATGAGTCCGGCTAGCGACACCGCTATCCCGAGATCGACAAGGAAGAGCAGCGACGCACGCTCTTCGTTGTTCACGTCAACCCCCGTGAGAAAAGTGCGCGCGGGCCTCGCTCTCGTCGCAAGCACAGCGCGCGCCTCTTACACACGACGGCAGCCTTATCAGGCAATCCAAAGGCTCCGCGCCTTTTCAACCGATGCAGCTCTCAGAGCCTTGGCGCGATACGCGTCGATCGCGCGATTGGCGATCATCATGGGTCGACGCTCGCCGCCTCTGATCTCCTCTTCAATGAACCGAACCAGAAAGCTCGTGCATGCATCAACTTCGCCAAGCTCCCCTGACCTCTCAAGGAAGCCCCAGGCAATGTTGAACGAGTCCTCGATCATGCTGCCCATATACATGACGACAAAACGTCGTCCGGCAGCCACCGTTCCTATTTGCGACTAAGTCCTTTGAAGGAGCTGGCGCGCAACAGCCCTTCCGATGTGATGTCCCGATACTGCACATCGGCATAGAACGTTGGCTCGACCCAGATAGCCCTGGGCTTCCTGACGGGTTTGGTGAGTTTTGTCTTCGGGCTGACGACCGTTTCCAATGCCTTGCGGATCTCTGCTGACTTCGTTCGGCTCCAGCCGGTCCCAACCTTCCCCATATACCGCAATTCTTTGCCCTCCTTCTTGCCGAGGTAAAGGGCAGCGACGCCGGATGGATCCTTGACGAATCCGACCACAGCAAATTTCTCGCGCTGGACTGCCTTGATTTTTTGCCAGACCTCGACGCGGTCCGAGCGGTACGGCGCGTCCACCCTTTTCGAGATAATGCCCTCGTAGTTGAGCTTGCTGGCGGCTTCGAACATCGCGCGGCCGTCGCCCTCGTGATGTTCGCTGTAGAAAACGGGCTTCTCCAGCTTGTTGCCCTCGATCAGCTCCTTCAGCAGTTCTTTGCGGGCAAGCTGGGATAGCTTGCGAAGATCCTGGCCGTCGAGCCAGAGGAGATCGAAGGCGAAGTACAGTAACCGATCTTGATCGCCTTTCCCGAGGTCGGCCTGCAGCTCGGAGAAGTTGGTCCGGTCCTCATGGATGACAACGACCTCCCCGTCTACGATCGCCTGACCTGGGATGTCGAAGGCACCCGCAGCGGTGGAGGACTTGTGCGTCCAGTCGAACCCATTCCGCATGTAAGCCCGGCGGTCGTCGCCGTCGACGCGCAGCTGGATGCGGTAGCCGTCGTATTTGATCTCGTGAATCTACTGGGATCCTGAAGGTGCTTTCGTCTTCAGGGTCGCCAATTGAGGACTGATGAAGCCCGGCATTGACAGAGCTTGCAGCTCTTCAGCCAGACTCCTTTTGGTACGCTTCGCCCAATACGCAACTCACGCCGACACTACGAAAAAGAAACGGCCTCAGCGGCACCGGGGGGCATATGCTGAGGCCGGATCAATACCCTCTCTCGTGGAAGGCTCTACTTGAACGCCTGCTGATTTCGGTTGTTCCTCGCCTGTACGCTATGGGCCTGCCTGTGGGGCCGGACAGAAACTCTTCGTTATTACGGAACATTTCAGACGCGCGGCCCTCGTTCCGCGTTCCGCGCGTCAGGACCCGCCATGCCCGCGATCGAACCCGATGCTAAATTAAGAAGCGCCTGGAGCTCTGTCTCGAGGCGCTTCGTCTTCGCAAGAAAATCTCATCGACCACCACGCGGATCGAAGCCATCAAGGCGGAGCTGAAGATCTTCGCCAACGATCTCGGCCGTGGCTTTCGGGAAGTGGACACGAAACTGGGGCACGTCTCGGTGTCGCCGGAAAAGCCGGAGCGGTTCGACGGGGATTTCCCTGCCGTTGATGTTCGCAAATGGCAGTCACTGCCCGAAGCCGACCGCAAGAAGCATCTCGAGAGCGGTCTCGTCGTCATCGAATCCTAGTGGGCCAAGCCGTACCACGGGCGCGTCGATATCGAGCTCTACTGACGACGCCAGTCGTCATCACGGCAGGCCGATTGCCGGGGCAGCGCGGATCGATCGCTGGCTCGTCGAGTCAGCTACACAGACAAATCATACGTGAAATGATGTTCGCCTCTTGCGTGAGCAACTGCGCTTTGCTCCGCGAGGGAAGGGCCGAACAGGTTTGCATCGTTGATCAGTGCCATTCCACTATTTCCGGCATCGTGCAAACCATATTCAACCGAATCGAGCCCATGGCCATCCTCAAAATGATCTGAATCTTTGGCCTCTGCTATATCATTCTTGAAATGAAAGGAATCTCCGGGCTCGGGCGCAGCTGCCGTTTGTGCCGGACCGGAGTCATCGGTAGCTTGGTGGTTGCTGCCAGCGTTCTGGCTCGGCCCCGCATGCAGATTTTTAGAAGCGTTTGAATGCGGCTCCTGCAAGTCACGCTGCGATTGGATGGAATTGGCATGGCTACCCAGTGCATCATTCTTGACATGCTTCTTGCCGACTGTGGCGTCGTCGTTTGAAGCGTCTACCTCGCGATGCAATTGTCCACGATTGTGTTCGTGTTCCGGTGGCTCGTGCTCGGCATGTGGCTTGCCTTTTGCGGCGCCTTCCTCCGAAACATGCAAGTCACGCTGCGATTGCCTTTGAGTTGGATCCTGTCCCGGCGGCTCGCGCTCGGCATGCGGCTTGCCAGCTGTGGCGCCTTGCTCCGAAACATACAAATCACGCTGCAATTGTCCATGATCGGATCCGTCTACTTCGGTCGCCTGTGTTGTGCCGTATTCGGCATTCCTCGGCGTGTCCGTTCTGCCCGCCTGTTCGAAGCCGCCATGATCGATGAGAGCGTCGATGGCACCGGCTCCAACGTGAGGGTTGCCGCTGCCGCTGACGCTATCCTCGCTCGCGGCTGCATCTGTGATCTGGAGTTCGTCGCCTCTGCCGACAGTATCGCCTCGGGCTCCCTCGAAGGCGAATGATTCACTGTGCATTTCGGGATTGAGCCAGGTCAGCTTGTCGAAGCCATTGAGGTTCGGATCGACGTCGCCAGCCGTATTGAGGGCGGCAAATTGGCCGGTAGCGTTTGCGGCATCCGATGCAAAGAAATCGCTCGGGCTATCGGAAAAAGTGAATGCCTGCGCCGGGCTGGCAAGGAGTTCGTATATCGAGACCCCGACCGCCATCAATACGAACGTGCCAAAGCTGCTCAGGCCCAGCCTTAGAGGGGTGGGTGTCGGCAATGTGATCGTGCTGGCGGCAATATCGGCACGGGATTCGATGAGCTTGGCCCGCGTCGGGCTATCAGCTCCAGAATCCTCATCGCGGCCGGCATTGCCCCCGGCTTTGGCCGTTTTGCCCGAAATAGCGGTAGTTTTTTGGGAGGTGATTTTGATGGTCAAGGCCGCGCCGGTGCCGTCTGCGGCCATTACCGTGACACTATCGGTATACGCTTGACCGACTGCGGTCGCGCCCGCGGATTGAACGTCATCTAGCGCTGCCCAGATCAGAGCTGCAAGCGCGCCCATCCCACCATAAAGGCGCGACAGGACGAACGTTGCGAGCTCCGTCCGGTTTTTGATCTCAAGCTGCGCAGATATGTGATTGATTCGCGCCTGGACGGTGACTGTGGGGATCTTAAGCTGGCGCGCAAGCTCCTTGTCCGACATTCCGCAGGCGACCAGACGCATGATCTTGCGCTCCTGGTCCGTTAGCGCTGCCAGCCCTTTTTCGCCAAACGCGGCATTGCCCGCCTTGCGAGCAGCCGCCCGGTCCGCGGTCGGCGCCACCAGCCTCAGGGACTGCATCAAGGTTTCGGGCTCCTCGCGCATCGGAATTGCAGTGCAGGCACCCGCTGCGATTGCGGCAGCAAGATCCCCACGCGCAATGGATGCCGTGTAGAAGACCAGCCGTGTGGGAATGTTTTCGGCATTGACGGCGGCGAGCATTTCAGAAGCCGTCACGTCAGGAAATCCGTCCTCCACAAGCGCGACATCTGGCTTCAACTTCCGAAATGCCTCGAGGCAGCCAGCTCCACTAATGCACGACGCAATGATCTCGAAGTCACGCTCCGCCGCAAATAGCGTCGCAAAACCCTGCAAAACGATCGGACGACGATCTGCTATCACGACTCGGATACGAAGCATCTGCGCTACTCGCCCGGCGTTCCGTCCTAATTCGCCCAGCAAAGGCGACTAGGTTCAACGACGTAAATTTCACGAGCAGCGCGGCAACGCACAACACACCTCTTGGTTCCGGGAGTTAATGAGGCGATCGAACGATGTTCAAACTTGCGATTGATCGGTCCATCGAGAAGCGGCCTCGCCGCCGGCAGAAAGTCCATCAGCACAGGAGAAGGGAAATGGGGCCGATCGTCTGCTTCGGGTCACATGCGGGTGTCGCGGCGATCTTCGTCCTCGGTCCGCTCGCCCCCCCGCAAGCCGACATCAGCGCATGCAAATGGTGAAGCAGCTGAGGGCCGATAGGAGGCATTGAGCGCAATCCACTTCGATCGCAAAGGGCACCTATTAAAATAGCAATCGGAGCTAGGAAAGATTGGGAAGTTCGCGCGTTTAGCGGGACCGGGGCAACGCAATGGAGGAGAAGCATGCGAACAGTAATTCTCGCGATGATTGTAGTTGCCGGAAGCGCGATCACCTTCCATGCAACGGCACAGGAGCAAAAGGCGGCGCCCAGTGAGCAAACCAAGGAGGAGATGCACGGTGATGTAGATAAGGAGCTCAAGGCCAGCGAACCCAACGAGCAGATGCAGCGTGATGCGGCCAAAGGGGTCAAGACACGCAACTCCGGAGCGTCCGGATACGTGACCGATCAGGAGAAGCCGGCCGCTTCTGCGCATCCCCCGGGCCAACCGGGTAGTGAGCAGACTACCGGTTCGAGTATCCAGACCGGCACAGGGAAATAGAAGCCGTTCGCGTAACGTGCAACCCGGAAAGTGTTGCCCCCGAATCCAGTAACTGAGGCGCTCTATTTCATTTTTCTAGATCCAATGTTGATGAAGAAGATCGGCTTGCCGGCTTCGTCTGTGACCTCAAGCGACCATTTTTGCCCCGGGCGAAACCTCCCGTTGATATCCCTCAAGACTTCGCCAGCAAAGATCGTAGCGTTATGCCACGCCCTTTCGTCGTCCCGAAAATGCTCTCCCGCGTCATCGGTGCTCGGCTCGGTGCCATGAACGTTGAAGAAGTATCTAGGCATTGCCGATTAACACAGGTTAGTCGTCGCAGTTCCTAACCGGTCTCTCTGCTGCGTCTTGGATGGTGCGGATTCGCTGGGCCCGGCGAGCAAGTCTTCGTAAGTCTTGGCAATTCTGCAAGCTTTAGCAGGCCGGCAACCGGAACGTGCTGAGACCAGCCTGTATAGGCTATGGGTCACTTGCCGGCACGAAATTGAACTATCGACATGTCTGCTTGCGCCACAAGCGGACGTCAACGCCTCAGCAGCTTCGCTCCGTTCGCAGTGATCATCAGCAGCACCGCGATAAAGCCGAGGGCGCCGGCGATCCAGGCGCCAATCTTGACGACAAACCAGTTGGTCGTCTTGGCCTTCGCGAAGAAGTCATACATCTCGCCGACCTGGCTCGCGATCTTGTCATGCGCGTGGACGCGTACCTCGAGCGCGGTGGATTGAATTCGCAGCCGTCACAAGGCAGGGATTGCCGCCCATCAAGCAGGACCTCGATGTAGAGCGGCGGGTTACGAATACTGACGAGGCGGCGTTCAATGCGCGGGCTTGGCGGGGCGTTTTCCGTCAGAGGGAGGGCAAACGCGTTCGAGGAACTCACCATCGCGGGTTCACTTGGTCGACGCGTTCGGAATCAGGAAACAGGACGACGCTTTGGTAGCTCACGTAGCGTGGTGGCGCTTCGCGCAACAATCAGCACCCTTTACATCCCCGTCTGGACCTCGGCGAAGAGGGCCCTCTACCTGGAGCAGGCATTAACGAACTCCAGCGCCGGCCGCGAGGCGAAGAGAAGGCTGCTCTGTCACCAAACGTTCTAAGATATCGCGTCCTGATCCAGACAGAACGGATCCCAGTCCGGGCCCGCTGGCATTAAATCCAGCGGGCCGTTCGATTTCGAATTACTTCCCCTTCATCTTTGGGTCATTCATGGTCGCGCCGGGATTGGCCGACCCAGGGCTGCTCGAAGCGCCTTGACCACTAGCCGCTGCTGGAGAATTGCCACCGCCGCCCGATCCAGCACCGGCTCCGCCCGATCCAGCGCCCGCGCCGGCTCCTGCCCCAGTTCCACCCGCCCCTCCGCCTGCACCACCCGCGCCGCCGGCTCCGCCGCCAGCCCCACCCTGCGCCGAGGCGGCAGCGATCGATCCGAACATAAACGCAGCTGCAAGCGCGATCTTGCCAAACTTCATAGTTGTCTTCTCCTGTTGAAGTTTGTCTGCAACCGCCCCCCTTACCCTTCGTTCCTAAGTCGATGCAGGTCCAGGCGCGTCTAGGTGACACATGGGTAAGGATGCGTCCCTCAAACCTGAACTTCCCCGTGGAGGTCGAGGATCGCTTCGGCCAAAAATGACCGCTTCGGGTTGAAAGCGTTGTCTAACGCTCGGCTGCAAACTTCCGGCCTCCCCCCTCTGCACATGTAGCGGCACCGCTAGTGAAAGGCCAAGACCTGACAGCGCTGCCGTTAGGTCCGCGGCGTCGGCTGCCGGTCAAATGCTGATAATCGACGCAGCGCTATAAGTTCGACCATGGGCCACCAGTAGACAAGCGACTGCCAATCGAAGGAGCCTCGGATTGGCCTCAGAGGCCGCGTGGGTTGGTCGAGGGATTCATTCGAACGAGATATTCGATCGCGCGCCCCTAGTTGCCCCGATATCCCAGAGCTCCAGGTCGCTTACGTCGTCCAGCGTCGCTCGCAAGGTCTGGCGGATACGCCAAGCATAAAAAGCGTCAAAAGCACTTTAAGAAAGTTGGAGGGGCCGCTGCGTCGACACTGACGTCTGCGCCGATCCCGGGCAGTATAACTCGTGCTCATCGCGATCTCCCGGAGTGACCACCCACGGGGCGACCTTGCCGTGGCAGATCGGAGCGCGCTTGACACCGCGCCCACATTTTTTCTCACCAGCGACTTATTTTTTGCGTCGCACCCTATACTACATTCCCTCGTGCCAGACGGGAGCGATCTTGCTCTATCTCTTTTGAGGGCCACGCATTGGAGACCGACCGCCGCGAGCTTCGTCGGGGACCGGATGCGTTGCCCGTAACGCCCCGGGTATTTGATCTGCTCGCGTACGTCATCGGGAGCGCGTCGGCGCGTCGACGCTGACGGCGTCCGCGCCGACGCCGCCCCTCTCAAGCGGTAGCGACAGCGGAGCCAAGCCCTCTCCGTCGTCGTCAGATCCCAGCGGCCAGGGGCGCTTCCACGAATTCGAGCGCGGCGCGTCCGTTGTCGGTGATTCGCCAGCCACCGCCTGTTCGCTCAACAGTCCTTGGGAAAAATGTCCAAGTTAGGCACCCGCGACGCCAGCCGTTTGGTGCGCTCTGTCCATTCCTGCTCGCTAGTGGCCAATATCGCCATATCACGTTTGAACTCCGCCATCAGCGAAGCCGTCGGGATAGCTCACCAGGAATCTCCAGGACAGTGACTTGGAAATTCAGCCCCGCTGCCCTCCGCAACTACCGCCACATCGTCGGCGCATCCGAGAGGGCTTGGCGACCGACCTGCCTGAGGTCATCCGGTGAGGTGTCACCTCTCGTGGCAGCCTCCAAAATCTTTGAGGCCACGTGGGTGCGGGTGCAGGTCTGGTCTCGAGAAACGCTTTCACAGACCTCATCGAGAACCGCACGCAATATCCGCGCCCGCTCTTCGCAAGGGCACTGTCGCGGAATCCGGACAATGCGGCAATGCACCTGCCAAAGTCAGATTGGTTACTTTGGTTAGGCCCTCGGTGGCCGCGGGTTGTGGGTGAAGCTCAGCTGATCGACCTGCGGGTTGCGCAACCAGCGAGTTAGCAGGGCAAAAGTCGTAACCACGGGGAAGCCTTTCGCTCCTAGCCCTTTCCAGGGGTTACGATTCACACTGAAGAACCGCTCTGCGGCCAAGAGTGGCCATCCCGCCACCTCACGTTGGCATGGGGCACTCGGCGGGGCAAGGCGCTTACGGTTTCATCAATGGAAGGGATTCCCGGCATGGAACCAAGCCGCTGGCCGTCCGTTGGGCGCTATTGGCCAGCGGAGACGACGCGCACTCGCGTCAGCATATGCAACTACTCGGCTGGGCCTTCATCTCAGGGGAAGAGACATGGCCGATGCCGCAAATCAAATTCCCGACCGCATTCCGATCAATCTCATCGTCAATGGTAACAGGCGCACGCTTGACCTCGTGCCCTGGACCACACTTCTCGACGCCCTGCGCGACCATCTCGCGCTGACTGGGACCAAGAAAGGCTGCGATCACGGTCAATGCGGCGCCTGCACCGTGCTGGTCGACGGGCGGCGGGTCAATTCCTGCCTGACGCTCGCCGTCATGAAGGACGGCGCGGAGATCACTACGGTCGAAGGAATTGCCAAAGACGGCGCGATGCATCCCCTGCAACAGGCCTTTATTGATCACGACGCCTTCCAGTGCGGCTATTGCACGCCCGGACAGATTTGTTCCGCGGCCGGGCTCCTGGCCGAAGGCCGCGCCAAAGATTCTGACGAGATCCGGGAGCTGATGAGCGGCAATCTCTGCCGCTGCGGCGCCTATCCGAACATCGTCGCCGCCATCCAGCAGGCAATGGGGCGGCCATGATCAATTTCCAGTATTCCCGCGCCAGCGACGTCGCCGATGCGATCCTCCTGCTCACCGCTCATCCCGGCGCCAAGCTCATCGCCGGCGGCACCAATTTGATCGACCTGATGAAGGAGAATGTCGAAGCGCCCTCCCGGCTGATCGACATCTCCCGCCTGCCGCTCCGCAAGATCGAGGAGACAGCCGACGGAGGCCTGCGCATCGGTGCCTTGGTGCCGAACTCGGATCTTGCTTACCATCCGCTGATCGAGCAGCGCTACCCGCTGCTCGCCAGCGCCGTCCTGGCCGGAGCATCGGCGCAATTGCGCAACATGGCCTCCGTCGGCGGCAATCTGATGCAACGGACGCGTTGCGCCTACTTCTATGACACGACGACGCCCTGCAACAAGCGAACCATCGGCAGCGGCTGCTCGGCGATCGACGGCCTCAACCGCAACCATGCGATCGTCGGCACAAGCGCCTCCTGCATCGCGACCAATCCGTCCGACATGAGCGTGGCGCTGGCCGCACTTGACGCGCTCGTGCACGTCGCAGGCCCGTCCGGCGAACGTACGATCGTGCTGACCGACTTCCACCGGCTTCCTGGCGACACGCCTCATCTCGATACCAATCTCGAGGCCGACGAGATCATCACGGCGATCGAACTGCCGCCGCGCGGCTTTACCCGCAACTACAGCTATCTGAAGATCCGCGACCGGCTGTCCTATGCCTTCGCCCTGGTCTCGGTTGCGGCTGCGCTCGAACTGGACGGCAACGCGATCAGAGAGGCGCGCGTCGCGCTCGGCGGCGTGGCCCACAAACCCTGGCGCAGCCTTGAGGCCGAAACGGCCTTGCGCGGCCAGGCGGCAACAACGGAGCATTTCTCCCGCGCTGCGGATCTCCTGCTGCAGAGCGCAAGAGCCCAGGCCCATAACGGTTTCAAGATCGAGCTCGCGCGCCGCGCCATCGTGCGAACGCTGATGCAGGCCGCCAACGCCACGCCGCAATCACAGGCCCACAAGAAGATCGCGTAAGGCACCGATGAACGCCTATGTCGGAACACCAACGTCCCGCGTCGACGGCCGCGCCAAGGTCACCGGGGCCGCCAAATATGCCGGCGAATTCACGGCCGACGGGCTTCTGCATGGCTTCGTCGTCGAGGCCACAATTCCGCGCGGACGCATCGCCCGCCTCGATACCAGCGAGGCCCTGAAGGTAAAAGGCGTGCTCGACGTGCTCACGCATGCGCATCGCCCGCCACTCGCCGACAACGACGAGGCCTGGAAGGATGAAGTGGCGCCGGAGGAAGGATCGCCGTTCCGGCCGCTCTATGACGACAGCATCAAATTCAACGGCCAGCCGATCGCGCTGGTCGTGGCGGAGGACTGGGAAACCGCGAAATTCGCCGCGACCCTGGTGCATGTCGAATATCGGGAGGAGCAGGCGTTTGCGACCGATCTCGAAGCCGGGCGCAGGAAGGCGACTGAGGTGAAGCAGCAGCTCAAGCCGCGCGGCGACGCCGCAAAAGCGCTTGCGGGAGCGGCCGTACGGCACGAGGCGGACTACGTCCTTCCGACCGAGCATCACAATCCGATGGAGCTCTATGCAAGCACGGCCGTCTGGGACGGCAACGGCAGGCTCACGGTCTACGACAAGACGCAAGGCGTCCAGAACGTCCAAAAATTTCTGTGCAGCGTGTTCGACAAGAAGCCCGATGACATCCGGGTGCTATCGCCCTATGTCGGCGGCGCCTTCGGCTCCGGCTTGCGGCCGCAATATCAGGTGGTGCTGGCAACGCTCGCTGCGCTCGTTCTGAAGCGCTCCGTTCGCGTGGTGCTGACGCGGCGGCAGATGTATGGGCTCGGCCACCGGCCCGCGACAATCGAGCGCGTCGGCCTCGGCGCCAAGCCTGACGGCACGCTCGATGCGGTCGTGCACGAGGCCACGGCCATCACGTCGCGCTACGAGGATTTCGCGCGCAACGACAGCGGCTGGGCGGAACAGCTCTACAAAAGCGCAAACAGCCGCTATTCTCACAAGCTCGTCCGTCTCGACGTCTCCACCCCCTGCGACATGCGCGCGCCCGGCGCAGCCTCGGGCGTGTGCGCGCTCGAATGCGCCATGGACGAGCTGGCCGTCGCCCTCAAGCTCGACCCGATCGAGCTACGGCTGAAGTGCTACTCGGATCGCGACCAGAGCGAAGACCTGCCCTACACCAGCAAGCAGCTACGCGAATGCTACGCCCGCGGCGCTGAAGCCTTCGGCTGGAGCAGCCGCGATCCCACGCCGCGCGCGATGCGCGACGGTAAGGAGCTGGTCGGCTGGGGCATGGCGACAGGCGTGTGGGAGGCACTGCAGATGCCGGTCGCAGTCCGCATCGTGCTGACCGCCAATGGGCATGCCGAGGTGTTCTGCGCGGCGTCCGACATCGGCACCGGCACCTACACCATCATGGCGCAGGTGGCTGCCGATGCACTCGGGCTGCCGATCGAGAGCATCAGTGTCAAGCTCGCCGACTCGACCCTCCCGCAGGCTCCCGTCGAGGGCGGTTCCTGGATGGCCGCATCGAGCGCACATGCGGTGCTGGGAGCGGCCGACGACATTCGCCAGGATCTCGCGCGTCTCGCCAGTACGATGCCCTCTTCGCCGCTCGCCGGCGTCGATGCTGCCGACGTCATCCTGATCGACGGCACGATCGCCAGCAACGGTGAAAAGACCCGTGCCGTCTCGATCGCGGATGCGATGCGGCACGGCAAGCTCGAGCGGCTCGAAAAGCAGAAGCTCAACCACTTCACGGAGGACAAGTCGCGCGCCCGCAACACGCATTCGGCCGTGTTCGCCGAGGTAAAGGTCGACGAGCAGCTCGGCGTCATCCGCGTCACGCGAGTCGTGAGCGCCGTCGCCGCCGGTCGGATCCTGAACACCAAGACCGGTCGCAGCCAGATCATGGGCGGCGTGGTCTGGGGGATCGGGATGGCCCTGCACGAGGAGACGGTGATGGATCACCGCTTCGGCCGGATCATGAATGCGAACATCGCCGAGTACCACATCCCAGTGAACGCCGACATCCACGACATCGACGTGATCTTCGTTGAAGAGCGCGACGACCACATCAACCGGCTTGGCGTCAAGGGCCTGGGCGAAATCGGCATCGTCGGCGTTCCTGCGGCGATCGCAAACGCCGTCTATCACGCCACTGGCAAACGCATCCGCCGCTTCCCGATCACGCTGGATAATCTGCTCGCCTGATGCGACAGGCTATTTGCCCCCTCGCCTGATCCGACGGGCTGCTCGCAGGCATTCACTGTCGACCTTTGTCTCGTCAAAGACGAAAAGTCGGCGCATTTAGCGGCGAAAGGGGTGGTCAACGATCATTCGGTCGGTTTGGCTTTGCGCATGTCGCGCCTCGCTGAAGACATCGCAGATTTCCTCTAACCATATAGCGAGCGTAAGCGGCGACGTTCCTGCAATACATGCTGAGGAATCTCTGCGGTTGCAGCGCTCTTTCCTACCGTGATGCGCCACGCCACCGCTGAGGCTCCTCCGCTCGCCAGCTTGATCGCGCGCGCCGCGATGACGCACTGAGCTCTTGGCCGCCGCCACGCCGAGGCGCGAGGTAAATCGGATGAAACCGCTGCTGCAGTAGTGAACTGAGGCAGGTCTCACCCCATGGATCGAGCGCGCCCGTGCCAGTCTTGTCGCATCGTTCGCCCGCGGGAAGCGCGCAGTACCGCCGTCTTACGACGCGATCAATCTGGCGCCCGACCCGAGCCCCAGAAGGCCGGGGATAACCAGGGAGGCCGAGAACGCCGCAAGAGGACCGGGGTCTCTCCTGGACGGCGCTATGGAAGAGATTGGAAACACGCCCCACGCCTGTCGCGACCAGCATTCAGCCGGTTCCCGTCCTTATTCCCTGCGGCCATTTGAACCAAATGCGCCCTGCATTGTTGCAGTGCCTTAGCCAGCGACGGGAAGAACCGGCAATCAACGCCAGATAAGTGCTTTTGGAAATACCTCCAACCGAGAGAAAGCTGATGATTGATAGATCCGAAAGCGGCGGCACTGTGCGCAGGCACCCCGCACTTCTGAGAATGTCCGCCATAGGCGTGGCGGGACTGCTGTCTGCACTGATGCTCACAGCCGTGGCGCCACCGATCGTCGCAGATCAATCCGATCGCGCCGTGGTCAACGCGCCTGTTACGCTTCTGACCGCGCCAATCAGTGGCGAAATCGGTTTGTTGGCGGTACTTCCCGGCCGGGACGTCCGCGACGGCGACACGCTGGCGCAGATCAGCAATCCAAGAGTTGATCGCGGGACACTCATCACGCTCCAGGAGAAGGCGTCCGACGCACGTCAAAAACTCGACGCGACACGCGCGAAGCACGAATCGGACCTCAGCTATGTTTCGTCTCTCGATGATGAACTCGCCAACCAGACCAACCAGCTCAAGGCTCAGTTCAAGTCGCAGATCGAGGAGCTTCGCGCCCGGGTTGCGCAATCCAACGCCATGAGCGGTGAAAAGAAGGCCTTGGTGGACCGCCAGAGCAATATGGTGACACGCAATGCCGCAAGCATGGATATGCTCAGGCCGACGATCCAGCAATACGCCGCGGCCATGCATGGTGCGGACGCAGAGGCTGCCAAGCTGAATCAAAAGATGGCCCAGCTCGACGCCCTGAGCAAAGGTATCTATGTCGGAGACGAACTGGTTGCTCTCAATAACCTGGCTCAGAAGCGCAGGGACATCGACCTGGACGCCAGGCGGATGAAAATCGAGGAAAAGCAGCAATCGGTCGTGCTCGCCGACCTGGAAAACCTGATCGACGCCGAACAAGCAAGGCTCGCGACCTTGGCGGATGCCGATGTCCTTTCGCACGGCCAAGGCAAGGTGTTGACCGTCGGCGCCGCGATGGGACGGCATGTGAGCGCTGGTGATACCATCAGTTCCATTGTCGACTGCGACAAGCGCTTTGTTGTGGCCATCTTCTCCTACCGGCAGGGTCAGAGCATGATGCCCGGCACCCGTGTTCGCATCGACGGGAGTTCGTTGCGGTCCGGCGTCGTCAGCGCGGTGCTGCCGAAGACCAGCGACAAGGTCGATGAGCGCTTTGCCGTTCCGTTCCCGCAAACCGAACGGCGCGAACTCTACGCCATCATCACGCCGGATGACGCGAGCGGGGATGGCGCATCAGCGCAACAAGCAGGAACTGCAAGCGCATCCGCGTGTCCGGTCGGCCAATGGGTGACGGTGACGCGCGAGAATGGTGTGGTCCCCTCGATGTCGGTCACCTGGCACCGGCTCGGCCATTTCGTTGCTTCGTGGATTGGAGACGACGCAGGCAGGAACGACAGTGCCAAGACCGAGACTGCCAAGACCGAGACTGCCAAGACCGAGACTGCCAACAGCGACACTGCGCAGAATTTGTCTTTGGACGCGGATACAAGAAGAGCTGGCATCGCACTTCTGCAAGACGTCTTCCGCGCCTCGGAGCCGCAGAAACCAAAGGCCGACGCGGATGGATCGCCCGAAACTCGCACCCTTGTATCACGATGAAGTCTGCCATCGTGATGATGATGTGCGCGACAGTCGTGGGCGCCCTGGCGGCCGCAGGCCAAACGGCGCAAGCGGCAAACACTTTCTGCGCCGGGTTGAACAAGGCGGTCACGCCGCACACAAAAGCTGCCGACGCGGTTTTCATCGGCAGTTATGAACCCAGCACGGATGAAGCGACCCTTCCGGCCGGTCTCGCTACCACGGCCTTCGTCTATGACAACGCGCTCGCCGCCATTGCACTGATTGCCTGCGGCAATGTGTCGGATGCAAGACCGATCGCCAACGCGCTGAGCCGCGCCGTACGCAAGGATCGAAGCTTTGATGACGGCCGTGTGCGCAATGCCTATCGCACCGGTGCGGTGAACCAGGAGGTACCCGATCTACCGGGCTGGTGGGACGGTCATGCCAAGATCTGGGCGGAGGATCCGGCGCAGGACGGCACTTCCACCGGAAACGTTGCGTGGGTCGCACTGGCACTGCTGACGCTCCATCAGGCGACCCACGATCCTCAATGTCTCGCCGACGCCAGACGCCTGATCGACTGGGTCATCGACGCGACCGCTTCCTCGGATGGCTTTTACGGCGGCTTTCACGGCTACGATCCGAAGCAGGTCAGGCTCACCTGGAAGTCGACCGAGCACAATGCCGACGTCCACGCGGCCGCGCGCTGGCTGTTTCGCTTGACTGGGGAACCGAAGTACGACGACGCGGCAGCGCAGGCCAGGCGGCTGCTCGATCGCGCCTTTCGCGGAGATCATTTCCTGCTTGGGACGAAGCCCGACGGCAATCTTGCGGATGAGGGTCTGCTCGCGCTCGACGCTCAGCTTTGGCCGTGGATGGCCGTGCCCGAATCGCCGGAAGCCTGGAAGAGCGCACTCGGCTTCGCGAAAGCGCGACTAGGGGTCGATGGCGGTTTCGATTTCAACGGCGATCGCGACGGCCTCTGGGTCGAGGGCACGGCGCAGGCGGCATTGGCCTACCGGATCAGCGGCAACGCGCGAGAGAGCGATCGGTTGTTGGCAAGCCTGAAGGCGGACCAGACGCCGAGCGGCCTGCTCAATGCCTCCCGCCCGGCGCGATTGACAACGGGACTGTCGATCGATCCCACCGGCAGCGGCGATCCTGACTTCTTCTATTACCGCCGTCCGCATCTCGGCGCGACCGCATGGGCCGTGCTGGCCGAAACAGGTTGGAACCCCTTCACCGGGAAAAGGATACGCTGATGTTCCCCACCGCCCCCGATGATCTTTCGATCCTGACCATCGACATCGGAATTCTGCTCGGGCTTCTGGTGATAGCGCGACTGCTGGACCCGCTGTGTGCCAGAGACCGTATCCTGTTCGGGGCGACGAGCGCGGCGTTTCTGATCCTTTATGCACTGTGGCGATGGAACGATACGCTGCCGCCGTTCGAGCTGTCGGCGCAAAGTCTTTGGCCGCGGCTCTTCATTGCCTTCGAGTCACTGGCCATCCTGTACACGCTGATCTCTATCGTGATCCTGTTCCGCAGCTCGGACCGCACCGCGCAAGCCGACGCGGCGGAGCAGCTTCTGTCCGCAAAAAATCGCCATCCCGCCGTCGACATCTTCATCTGCACCTATGACGAACCGCTCGAAATCCTCGAGCGGTCGATCCTGAGCGCACTGGCGCTCGACTATGCCAATGCGACAGTCTGGGTGCTTGATGACCAGAGGCGCGACTGGCTGCGGGAATATTGCGAGCGCGTTGGCGCGCGTCATCTGACCCGGCCTGACAACAAGGGCGCCAAGGCCGGGAACCTCAATAACGGGTTGGCCACGACCGCCCGCGCGACCAACGCGCCTGTCATTCTGGTGCTCGATGCGGATTTTGCGCCCCGGCGGGACTTTTTGAAACGCACGGTCGGCCTGCTGCTGTCCGATCCGGAGGTTGCGATCGTGCAGACTCCGCAATTTTACTACAACGCCGATCCGATCCAGCATAATCTGCTGGCGGAGAAGAGTTGGGTCGACGATCAACGCTTCTTCTTCGACATCTTCCAACCGGCCAAGGACGCGTGGGGCTGCGCGTTCTGCGTCGGCACCTCCTTTGTCGTTCGCCGCGACCGGCTCGAGGAAATCGGCGGCTTTCCCGATCAGGCAATCACCGAGGATATCAACCTCACCTACACCATGCTGGCGCACGGCTACCGCACATCCTGGCTGAACGAGCCGCTCAGTTTCGGACTTTCAGCCGAAGGCATCCCGGAATACGTCACCCAGCGCACGCGCTGGTGCCTCGGCACCATACAGGTCGCCCTGCTGCGTAACGGCCCGCTGCTCGGCCCCGGCTTCAGCTTCACCCAGCGCTGGCACTATCTTCACGGCATGCTAAACTGGCTCTCCAAACCCTTCATGGTGCTGCTATTGATCGCACCGACGATCTATTGGTTCGGCGGGCTGCCCGCGTTCGAAGCCGATTACCACTCCTTCCTGCGCTATGGCGTGCCGGCGCTGCTCGGGCAGATTATCTACATGGGCTGGATATCGCGCGCGCGGACGCTGCCTTTGTTCATGGAAGCCACCCACGCCATCACCTGCTTTGCGGTGACCGCAACGCTGCTGAGCGCCGTCGTCAAGCCGTTCGGCCGCCCCTTCAAAATTACCGACAAAGGCGGCGACCGATCGGCGCCGCGCATCCACTGGAAGCTCGCCGCCATCTTCGGGATGATCGCCGCAAGTTCTGCCGCGAGCATCATATGGGCGTTGATCTCGCCCTACGCCGCCAGCGAGATTTCCTCGCTAGATTTCTTCAACCTGCTCTGGGCCGGCATCGCGATGCTGATCGCTTTCATCGCGTTTCTCGTCTGCTTCGAATTGCCTCGTCCCGGCCACATGTTCGAGACGGACGAGGCTGTCTGGCTCTCGGGCGAAGGAAAGGTCTTGTCGTGCCGCCTGCTCGCGATGTCGCCGACCTCGGTGCGCTTCTCGGGTGCGGACGGCGGGGCGCTTGAGCTGGCCGGCTGGCGCTACAAAATTCACCTGGAAGGGCTGGGATGGACCGACATGTCCATGGTCTCGCGATCCGGCAACACGGTGCTCGCGCGGCTTGAGCCGAGTGCGGAACAACATCAGCGTCTGGTGGTACGGCTCTTCAGCGCGTCCCACGGTAACATCGCCGGCGTCGCCAGCCTTCGAGGCGCGCTGGCCGGGTTGCTACGTCGCGGATTTATTGGCGTCTAGCGCGGGGCCTAAAGTCAGACGTAACTCTCAGCGATGGTCTCCGAAAATGCCACGCTTTCACTATGCTCGATCCGGGCTCGACATTTGCCGGACGTGGAAAAATGGCGTTCCTCGGTCTGAGGGGCGCCCGTCAGGAGGCGAAGCCTTGATGCTCTCCTCGAGCGCACTCGGGCACATTTTTGAGACTGACTTGGCCGACCTGCTCAAGCGGAAGATGGCGGATCAGGCCGACGCTGCCGTCTCCCAGCCGCTTCGCGGCGTCCGCTTTTGGCTTTTCTGCCTAAAATAGGCGGCGGGGGCAGGAATAGTCTCGCCGGCCGGTGCAGGTGACTCCGGCACGCTGATGCTGACCAGCCGGGTCTGCGTCGAACTCGTGCACAAAGGCGGCCGCTATCGGCGTAGGGCTCCGCCGTTTCGGCACCGACCGCGCTTGCGATCTGCACCCGCGGACGCGTGCGGTATGACTCCGGTCGGTCTCACTCGCGGCAGTTTGATATCTTCAGCCATCCCGGCGGAATTTCGTGAAAAGGTCGTTCTAGGATCTCTGGCCCCGACGTTTCGCCCGAACGGCATGGAAGCGCGCGTTCGTCTGCGGCTTGATGAACAGGGCTGCGACGCTCGGGTGACGTTTGCGGATCTCGCTCTCGAGCGAGATCACACATTGTTCAATGTCGTCGGCGCGCTTCTCGTCGGCGAACTCGACGCTTAGGGCGGCGATAACCTCGTCCGGCGATAACTGCACCGTCAGGAGCCCGTTGGCCTGGAGCACGCCCGGCGAGCGTCGTGCGATCTCGAGGATCGATCGAGCGAGCTCCGGATGCGCCGGCTCGCCGATCAGGAGACTCTTGCTCTCGCGGGCGAGTCCGACGGATGTGATCCCTAAAAGAACCCCGATCAGGATCGAGCCGATGCCATCCCACACCGGCTGCGCCAGCCATACCGCAGCTGCAGTGGCTGCGGCCGCGATGACGATGCCGACCATCGCGGCGCTGTCCTCAAGCAACACCATGAACGCGGGAGGGTCCTTGCTGCGGACGAAGGCCTGATAGTATCCGAATCGCGCAGCATCCGACCGGAAACGACGCAGGGCGATTAGCCACGAGGCGCTCTCGAACAGGAACGACAGGGCGAGCACGACGAAGCTAACGATGGGATCCTCAATCGGCTCGGGTGCCCAAATGTGCAAGACCCCCTGATAGAGCGAGACGCCGGAGCCGAGCGCAAAAATCAGCAGCGCGACGATGAAGCTCCAGAAGTACAATTCACGTCCATAGCCGAGCGGATGCGATTCGTCCGCCGGGCGGCTCGCACGATGGTAGCCGTAGAGCAGCAGCACCTCGTTGGATGTATCCACGACCGAGTGCACGGCCTCGCTCGTCATCGCCGAGCTTCCCGTCCAGATGGCGGCGCCGATCTTGGTGACGGCGACAAGGATATTGCCGGCCAGCGCAGCATAGACGGTCGTCTTCGACGATGATGCGGCCGTCATGTTCACCAAGATCCACCTCCACAGAATCAGGCCCACCGCCGAGGCAGGCTGTTGTGAATCGTACAGGCGGCGACCGCCGCATGACCGAACGCGACGGAGATCTGGTGCAGATCGGTAACGACGTCGCCTATTCCGTAGAGTCCATCGACCGATGTGCGCTGATGATCGTCGACCCTTAGATAGCTTTCGTCGGTATGCTCGGCATCCAGCGACATCGCCAGCCGCGAGCGCACCTGCGCGCCCATCGCCGCATAGACCACATCAAATTCCTCGGTAAGCTCGCCATCGAAGACCGCTTCGATCCGTTTCCCCTTTCGCCTGAGCCTCAGGTCGGAGGCCGGTACGACGCTAACAGCTTCCACGGACAGCCGCGCCTTCGCGACCTCGTCCGCTCCGCATTCCGTCGCGAGCAGCGTCACATCCTGCGAGTAGCCGCGGAGGAATAGCGCCTTGGGCGCGGCGTGATCGAGCGGGCCGATCACGCCGATTCGGCGGCCGATTGCCTCGAAGGCGTCGCAGACCGGACAGTAGCGTAAGAGCCCATCAGCGACCGCAGAGCGCCACTCGTCGAATGGCGGATGGATGTCCACGATCCCGCAGGCGAGAACCACACTGGAGACGTCATGTTCGCATCCCCGCCAGCTCGCGCGAAAGCCGTCTCTGTGCCGCCTCAGGGCGGTGACTTCGGCATCCACGCGCGCGACGTCGAGCTCGGCTAGTTGCGACGACATCCGCGCGATCAGCTCTGCGCCGGACAGGCCATGCGCAAAGCCCGGTACATTGTGACTACGGGGGATCAAAGCCGCACGACTTGCGCCCGTATCCACAAGGCAGACGCGGCGTCGGAATCGGCCGAGATAGATAGCGGCCATCAGGCCTGCTGGCCCGCCGCCGACGATTAAGCATTCAATGGACATCGATAACGTCGCGCGTGATCGCGTTGCTTGATCCCTCACTGAGGGGTTGGGATCCGATGCGCGATAGCGGCATTCCCTTTTGGATGTCCGGTTCCGGCATGCTGGTCCCTTCGGAAAGATCAGTCGTCGGACCAACCCAGGGCACCACGGGCGGTTCCCGAAGGCCGACAAGGATGGCTCTGTGACGGACGATCTCCGGCGGCAGAGTGCGCCGCAAGAGTTGCGGCACTATCGCCTTACGTTTTTGCCGCAAACCCATCGCTCGCCCCCTACTCCGTTCCCTGAAGAGGCGCCTGCAGTACTCAGAATTCGCCGGTCACGTAGCAACCATCGTTCATTCCTGGACTTGATGCCACGTGGTTGAGCCGAACACGGAAGCGAACATCCTGGCGATAGAATCCTGAGATTGCGAGAAGAGCGTTTGTTTGAAGCATGAGGCACGGCGAGGTGAACGAAGGCGATGCGGCCGAGGGGAGCAATAAGACGGCGTGGTGGCAATCCGCTGTCATCTATGAGATCGCGCTGATCTCATTTCAAGATTCCGATGGCGACGGCAAAGGCGACCTTGCCGGCCTGGCGGCGCGGATCGACTATCTGAAATGGCTCGGCATCGACGCGGTGTGGCTCACGCCGATCTACCGTAGCCCCTTCCGCGATCTCGGTTATGACATCTCCGATTATTGTTCGATCGACGCGAGTTTTGGCAGCCTGGATGACTTTGATCGCCTCATCGCCGTCCTGCACAAGGAAGGCATCCGGCTCATTCTCGACCTCGTCCCCAATCACACCGCCGACGACCATGCCTGGTTCGTCGAAAGCAGCACCTCGCGCAACAGCGCGAAAGCCGACTGGTACATCTGGGCCGATGCGGGCGAGGACGGCGGGCCGCCCAACAACTGGCTGAGCCGCTTCGGCGGCAGCGCGTGGGAATGGTGCGAAGCGCGGCGCCAGTATTTTTACCACTCGTTCCTGGTCGAGCAGCCCGATCTGAACTGGCGCAATCCGGACGTGCGGGCAGCGATGGCCGACGTCATGCGCTTCTGGCTTGATCGCGGCGTCGATGGTTTTCGTGTGGATGCCAGCGCGGTGCTGATCAAGGACGAGCTCTTGCGCGACAATCCAAAAAATCCGCAAGCCGAGGGCAAGCCGCCCCCGCAACGCAACACACCGGTCTTCACCGACGACCGGCCGGAGACGATGCAATGCATCGAATTCATCCGGCAGATCCTCGACATCTATCCCGGCCGGCTGTTGTGCGGCGAAGTCCAGGGCAAGACCGACCGCATTGGCCACTTCTACGGCACCGACCGGCCGCGCCTCCATCTGCCACTCAACTTCGCGCTGCACGACGCCGAGTGGGACGCGCTGTCGGTGCAAGCGGCCATTGATGCCTATTTCAACGCCTTGCCCGAGCGCGCATCGCCCGTCTGGGTGATCGGCGGCCACGACAAGCAAAGGATCGCGAGTAAGATCGGCGCCGCCCAGATGCGCGTGCTGGCGATGCTCCTCATGACGCTCCCGGGAACGCCGTTCTTCTACATGGGCGATGAGATCGGCCGCAAACGCGTGCCCATTCCGCCCGATCACGTCCGTGATCCATTCGAGAAGCTCGTGCCCGGATACGGACTTTGCCGCGACCCGGAACGCGCACCGATGCGGTGGGACGACAGCCCCAGTGGAGGCTTCACCAAAGCCAGCCCATGGCTGCCGCTCGGGCCAGAGAGCGCGCCCAACATAGCGCAGCAGCAACGTGATCAGCGTTCAATCCTAGCGCTATTCCGAGCGTTGATCGCGCTACGGCATGAGCATCCCTGTTTGCAATATGGTAGCTATGAACCGTTGCGATCGCGGAACGATGTGCTCGCAGTGAAGCGCGTGGCGGGCGGGACCGAAGTGCTGGTCGCCCTCAACATCGCTGCCGAGCCAAGGAAATGGCACTGGAAAGGTCGTGGCCGGATGATGATGTCGACGCATCTTGACCGGCCGCAGCAGCCACTGCCGGAAGCGTCGATTCTGCTTCGGGGCAATGAAGGCGTGATTGTCGAGCTCGAGCGCGGCTGACGCTCGCAGATGCGCGAGACGGCCCTTTACTTCACCGATTGTAGACCCGACGTGATCAGCCACTCTCTCAGGTGAGAGGCGGTCTTAGTTCGCCGAGCTTTGCGAATAATCCTGTCGGGATGTCCCGAGCCTCTTTCCCGCGAACGCCGCACCGCGTCCAGTAGTTCTTCCAAAGTAGTATTCTTGAAACGACGCCGTCTCAGCATGGCGTGCTCCCTCATATGTAGGCGGGAGACTCGATTACTCCTCTCCGCCACCGGCGCTACGACGACCAGTGATGCCAAGTTAACAATCTGCCGCAGTGAGAGTTGCGAAATTCCCTTGGCGTTCAGTTCCCGATCGGAGGCTGAGGGCCACGTCGTAGGAAGAGATGGCGAAATCAAGCGGCCTTACTTCGGCGACTGCAATCCAGGAGAAGTCAGCCATTCCGTCAAATATGCTGCCGTCTCGTCTTGGCGCGCTTTTCTGAGCAGCGCCTCCCGCTTACGGCCGGGTGGAAGGTTTCCGGCTTCCTCATGCAGTTGCAAGGCCTCTTGAGTTAGGCGTTCTTCTAGCGACTTAGCGTGTTTGAAGCGGCGGCGCCTGTGTATGCGCTCGACCCTTCCCTTTGGTTCAGGCGGGATCGATTCCTCAGCCACTGGCGCGCTTATGGAAATCGGTCTTGGCCGGTGATGCAGGTAACGCCCATACTGCACACAGGTTGCTATTCAAGAGCTCCCAGCAAATCGCAGCGGCTTTGCCTCACGGCCTTGCGAGCCCCAGCGAAGATTCACTTATGATAAAAATATTTCGGTTCCGCCGACTCATGGAAATCCGGTGCAGTTGCCCGGCGGCGGCAAGAAAGCCATGCCCATGTCGTGGACAGCGAAACGCCCTCAAGCCCACCCTGAACGCCAAGACGACGCCGTTCCCCTACCCCGTACCGGGCTATTTTCAAATGTGATTGGGTGGCACAATTGTAGCAGGAAAAGCAAATCATGACTGACGAACAGATCAATCTCATCGTTCAGCACCTTTGCGAGCAATTGCACTTGGCACTCCGATTAAAAGGCAGCGAGGCGCATCCACCAAACGCCAAGGATATTGGATTCGATCCTGCTTCCGTAAGAACTGTATTGCTGACCGGCTTGCGTTCGGCGGATGTCACGATCCGCGACGAGGCAGCAGGGCCGAGCGATGAGCCGCCATGGTCCTAAACACAAAATGCAGCACCGAGGCCGTGGTACGCCTACCGCGAGAGCGCCCCTCTCCCGGCCGACGCCGATCGAATCCGCCGGGCGGACGTCGTTAGGTAAGTACCATCGGAAAACAGCCATTCCCGTCACGGGCTCGATAGCCAGGCCGGGCCCTGTGAATCGAGGGACTAACCTGCCCCCTTTCTCATCCCAGCCCCGGCGGGCCGAGTTAATACCTGATGGCTTGGTGAACCGGACGAACCGGCCGCTCTTCAATCTGAGCTTGTACCAAGCCATAAGCTGCGATCAGCTGACGACGGGAAATTTGTGATTAAATGTTCTTCTCTTGAAAGTTCTTGCGTTCAGCCGGATACTGGTCCTTGTCTATCAGCAATTCGAGGAGAGCGATCATGGCAATCCAGATCGTGATGGACCGTACTGGCGACAGCCGTCATTATTTCGACCCCCTCGACGTACAGGAATTGGCGAAGGCGGAGCAGCGGTTCTACGAGCTGACGCAGGCCGGCTTCACCGCGGCGTTCCGGACGGGTCCGGGTCAGGCATCACAGATCCGATCGTTCGATCCCAATGCGGACGAGACGATCTTCTTTCCTAGGCTCGTCGGCGGGTAGCGGGCATTCCGCCATGTTGGGTTTTGGATCGACGCAGCCGGGCGTCCGCTCCCGCAGGAGAGCAACGCGAGCTCTCTTCATCAAGCACGGCGCCGAGGGCACGCCAGAGGGACGATCACTGCGGATATTGCGGGAATGGCTGTCGCCGGCGCAACGGGAGCAGTTTGCCGGTCGGGGCTACTTCGAAGTGATCGGAAGCGACACCGGAAAGCGATACAGAGTCCAGGCCGGAACCTCGGCCAACGTGTGGGCGATCAACGAAAAAGGTCGTCTGGAGGCCGGGTTATGCTTCATGCCAATCGGCGCCCTGCCGATCGGAGATGTCATGCTGGCCCAGAAGATAGCGCTGGAAACATGCGAAGCCGAGGTGCTCGCTGTAGCCAGGAAGTTCGCTCCGAGCGGTTTCCATTTCAGGCAAACCCGACCTCTCGGCTGATGGCACCGCGTCATTGCGCGTGTGTCTATATCCGCGACATGCTTCTGCAAGGATTGAACGGGCGACCTCAACAAGATCAGCGGCAAGGTCGCTTGCGCCGTACTCGGATTTGGCGGCTTTCTGGGCATCGGGGACGATCACTACCCGCTTTCCTGGCAATCCCTGAGGTATGACAGCAATCTAGGCGGCTATGTCACAACCGTTCCCGAGAATCAGCTTAGAGGCGCACCCAAGTACATCAGCGAGACCAGTTGGAATTGGTCAGGTCCTGAGATGGCTTGATCGGTCGATGATTATTGTGCTGGCATACCCGCGCCGTGAGCGGTCTGCCGCTGGTCGACCGGCATTGGCGCTGCGGTCCCGAGCACGCTCCGTGCCTGTCGGGACCCATTTCGCTGCTTACGGAGAGCTCGTGCTCCCTTTCGCCGGCAAAGCCAAACCAGGCAAATGGCAGCGCGACGCCAGACAGCTGCCATGGGCAAGAAGAGCGCTGTAGAGCGCCATATGGGCGATTGATCCAGCGATGCGCACTGCCTAAGGGCCCTGGAATGAGTTTCGCCGGCGCCCCAACGGACCGCTGCACTGCGCTGTCTGTGTCCACTTCCGGCCGTCCGACAGGTGAGAAATCGTCGCAGGGCAAATCAGTCCCGATGGTTGGTGCCGCTATTTCCATAGCGCGAGAGCTAGGCGCGGATCGCTTGGCACGGGCGGCAGCTACTGATTTAGCGCTTCCAGATGAGAGCTAAATTCGATCGATCACGCGCGTGTGCGATTGAGCGTCCCGAGGTATCAGGGCGCTCCGCCAGCGACTAGGACGTGACAATCGTTGCATCGGCTTCACCGGTGCTAGAGACATCGGTCATGAGTGACCTACTCGTTTTGTGAGGCAGGCCATTTGAAGCTCATAAATTCTGCGTCGGCTATCAGACGATTGGACACGTAACTTGGCGAAAGCCTCAGTTCGGCAAGATCGAATCCGACAGCATGCAGCGCATGAGCCTATGCGCGGCGCATGAGATCAAGCGCCTAACGATTGGGACTTTCAGATCCGCTGCCCACCCTTAAAGGCCACCTGGGCGCGCCTCCCAGTACGTTGGCGTCCCGTAATACTGGTGGGTGCGCGTTTCCCAATCTCGATCCTGCCACGAGTCATCACTGAATTCAGGCGCGTCCCTCAGCTGTTGCTCGGTGATATTGGTTCGAAAACCACTGAGCGACGTATCATAGGTCAGAGCGCTCCAAGGAATGGGGTAATGGCTGTGGCCCAATCCAACAAATCCGCCAAAGCTCATGACAGCATAAGCCACGCGACCTGACACCTTGTCGATAATGAGGTGATCTATTTCACCGATATTCTTTCCATCGGCTCCATATACCTCGGTTCCTTGAATATCTTCGCTTGAGATGCATTGACGATCCGGATGGGCTGTTGCGCGTGCCATGGCTTTCGTCTCCCTCACAGGTGGGTTTTGTCGGCTTAACTCGGCCGTTACGGGGTCGTTCCTTTCTTCGGAGAACATGCCGCAGCGCCGATCACCAATCTATCGTCGTCGGCATCGTCTCTAACAACCTCCAGCTACGATGAACCCCCATGACGAAAAGCCTGCATTACGGTCGCGGTATCCATTCAACCTAGCTGAGAGGAGTTGCCCTTGAGGCTCTCCGTCAGTCGAGACATAGTGTTCGCCGCAAAGACGATGATGATGAGGCTGCCAACTGAAGTCGCTTTATTTGGGTGGACGACTTTAGAATCCGGTGATCTCCGCCGCTCTTCAATGTTGGGGCAGCTCTCGTGCGTTCGGAACGGAAGGCCCTCTACTTTTGTTCATCGTCACAGAGAGCTCAAAGGAGAAGAGCTATGATCGCAAACAGACTTATGATCCTGAGCGCAGCGCTCGCCTTCAGCGCCAGCTCCGTTTATGCCGGTCCCTGCAACACGGTGAGCCATGATGCAGGATCAGGGAATGTCCCCGGTTATACCAGACAAACCACTGGTTCCGCGGCAGTTGATTCCAAGCAGCATCCGCCGACATCTTCGATGGGCAAGGCCTCGGAGCATACCGCAACGTCGTCGGAAGACGCGCAGCGCCAGATGCAGAGCCAGCCTACTGCCGCCGAGCAATCAACGGCGACCAAGCCTGCACCCTCCGCACAGGCGCCGGATCGGACGACAGGCACGGTCGAGCAGACCCGCCCCGCGCCCACTGACCAATCAAAGAAGGCGACGGCTGGTGCGGCCGAGCCTGCGCCGTCCCAGCAAAAGGTGACGGCGGCCGAGCAGGACTGCGAGTAAACGCGGCGGACAATAGTTTCAAGGGGCGCAACTCGAGGGCTGGCCGACCGCCTGAGATAAAGAAGTCGTCTGCACCACTTGACCAGGCCGGTGCCGATTGCTTCCGCTTCTGGCCCGACTCGAACCTCGAGCGAGGTCCTCTTTTGCGCCGCTGTTCGGGGCATAACAGACATCAAACGCGCCCTCGCCGCCCTAATCGTCCCACACTCCTCGCAGCGGTGACGTCCTCAATTGCGCCTACCACCAGATCGCGGCGCTCGAGACCGGTGCGCATCAGTACGTTTTGTTTCTCCTTCGGGTGCGGCGGTCGAGCGGCATGCTGCTTCGATGCAAAGCTCTACCGCCTTGCGAAGCGACTTCGCATAGAAATCCGCGCCGATCGGCTCGCCATCCAGACTCGCTTCATCCTCCGAATCTTTGGTTGAGCCCCATAGGCCGACAAGGAGTGTGGCGTGTGGCATTTTGCGACGCAGACGCCGAAGAAGGAAGCGTAGATGCACCGGACTTCCTCTTCCAAGGCAAGATACACACACCATCCCTATGCTGGCTGTATCAAGCCCAACGATGTTGGAAGACAAGGCAGCCGTCGAAGGCTCGATGCGGGCGCCGATACCATGTTTTTCGAGAAGCTGCGCGATCATGTTCGCCGTCGCTTCGTCAAGAGGATCTCGCGCGCCGATGCACAATACATGCTTTCCGTCTCGCCAACCGGGTCTTGACGTTCCAGTCGGTACAACGGGCGGCGATAGATCAGGAGCGTTGACCACCTCGATTTCAACTGTGTTGGCGTCATGGAGGTTCTCGTTGCTCTTGACAGGTGGAGCGCAGTCATCGTGATCGGAAAGATTGTCGATGACGCCCTCGACAGTTTCCTTAATCCGGTGCAGGCGCTCCGAGTCCAGAGCGTCGCGTCGCGCGTCAGCCCGCGCCAGCAGCAACCCAGGAATTGCAATCTCGTCGTAATAGGCGCAGAGGGATTTTTCCTTCATGAACTTCTCGGCTTGGTCCGCAGCCTCGTCGGGATCACCGGCCAGCATACGTTGAAAGAAATTCTGTTCTGGCGTGAGCGCCGGCTGATCACCTAGGATCACATCCAAGAACTCCAATCGCTCGACGTGACGCCCCAATACCACCAGGCACACCGTCAGGGGTGTCGAAAGCAGAAGTCCAATTGGTCCCCATAACCAAGTCCAGAAGGCTGCAGCCACCACCACAGCTTCCGGCGAGAGCCCTGTATTGTGGCCATACAGCATGGGCTCTACAATTTGGCTCAGGATCGGTTCTACGATCACGAACAATGCCAACGTCCGTAAGAACATGGACCAACCCGGATCAACCGCGATGGCAAGCGCCGCAGGGACTGCGGCGGCGATGAATGCGCCGATATAAGGAACGAAGCGCATAAGAGCCGCGAAGATGCCCCACAACACCGGATTGGGAATGCCGATCACCGCAAGACTGATCCCGATGACAATCCCGAACGTTGCGTTGATGCAGGTTTGCGTCAGGAAATACCGGCTCAGTCGCCGACCGGCATCGTCGATTGCTTCGGACGTGCGCCCCAAATCCTCTGCGCCTGCGAGGCGGACAAAACGGCCCCGCAGATCTTCGCGAAAAAGCAGCATAAAAATCACGAAAACGATAACAATGCCCGTCGTCGCCAGAGGCGCCAACAGAGGCCCGACGATGGCTTGCACTACATCGAACGGTTTAGGCGGCGGCTGTTGGATTTCCACCGGCAGTGGCTTAGCCTGGGGTTCTCCTACAGAAGTCTGGGCGGGTTCATGAGCATTCTTTCGTCCTTGCTCTTGCGGCTTTGACATTTCTTGGCGCAGATCTCCGAGCATATCCTTTAGCCGATTGAGGATTCCCGGACTGAGCGCGATGTCTTGGACCGAATGAATCTTATCGCTGATCGTCAGCTGATAGCGGGGCAGGTTCTCGGCGAGTTGTGCGACCTGCTGGGTCATAATGGCGCTGAGCCCGAAAATCAGCAGAAATGCAAGCACCACTGCGGCAAGAACCGAGCCCACGCGGCCGGCATAAAAGCGACGAAAAAGCCGAACGACCGGAGCGAGCACGAAGCTCAAAAGCAACGCAACAACAACCGGCACGAAGAGCTCACGCCCGAAATAGAGCAATGCCACAAGGGCCAGGCCGATGAAGAGATTGCTTGCGACCATCGCAGGCAACAGAGAGCTCGCGATGTGGCTTCCAGGCAAAGTCCACAGGCGGGATGGGCCCGGCATATCTCAAGGGCTCGGCTTCGGTTCTGCTTAGCTCACCCCTAATTACGGCCGATGTTCCCTTTTGTACCTCGGCTCCAATCGGCGCCCTAGAGTTCTGGGTCTACAGATCGACCATGGCAAGCAGGTTGGAATGTCGCGGACGCTCTAGCCCCCGTCGCAATTCGATAGCCGCTTGATGGCCTTGACGGCGGCGCCGGGGCCGCGCCACCCTAGGAATTTGGGCTCCGTGTCTTCCAGCGCGTTCGTCGCGCGGAAGAACTGTTCGAGTTCCTCGACGGCGCGAGACGGCAGATTCCTAATGTCTTCAAGATTGCTCTCTAACGGCGAGCGCTCTGGCGCAGCGAAGATGCGATCGTTGCGCTCCTCCTTGCCTTCTCGCTTCTGGAGGATTTCGAGAATCCCGATCGGCCGGCATCGGAGCACGACGCCCGCATAGGTCTGAGATACGTAGATGATGAGGACGTCCAGCGGGTCGCTGTCTTCGGCTTGTGCCGAGGGAATGAAGACCCAATCCTACGGATAGGTGAGCCCAACCCATTAGGGGCTTCGCAAGCGTGAACATCCTCAGCTCCGGATCGAACTCCAATTCGCAGGTGCTTCCACGGGGTGTTTCGATCACGGCGTAGATCTTCTTCTCGTCGGCCCACGTCGGGAGCTTGCTCAGGTTCGTCATGGGTCTGCAGGCGCTGCGTTGTCTGGCCTTTGAAACGGCAACGTGAATCCTTTGTTCCTCCCGTCGCGCCGCGCTGGCGTTATCCACGCGGACGCGCAATAGCCCATGAGGGCTACTTGGGAGGCTCGACCGTGGTTTTTGTCGATCCGTCCGGCGCCGGCTGCATCCGTGGCGGGCTTTGCCCTTGGGGACTTTCCGGAGGCGCACCACCTGAACCGGTGTTGGTAGGCCCGGTCCAGCCCTGCTGCTGCAATTGACCCCTGTCTTCGGGCGCCGAACGCCCGCTCGGCGCGCCAAGGTCGTCCGCCGGCTTGGCGGGCTGTGCAATCGCCAATCCACCGGACAGCACAAGACATATCGATGCTAGTTGGACGCGCACTGAAACCTCCGTTGCCCCTGATCAACGAAGAGCTTCGCGCCGATCCCGCCGTTCCTGTTCATCGGAACCGATTTGCTGATTCCTTCGTTCAAGAACGACTTACAGGAGGACTTCAATGGCAAGAGCATCATGGAAGCGACCCGGCTCGCCGATCGGCAGGAAGGGCCCGCGCAAGGCAAATCCCTCATACAAACGTCGTACGCGTGAACCGTGGTCGAGCGCGGATGTGAAAATGCTCAAGCAGCTCGCGAAGGGCAACACGCCGACCGGAGTGATGAGCGTCAAACTTCAACGTCCCATCGCGGCTATCCGCAGCAAGGCGCGGCGCGAAGGGATTTCCCTGAAGCCCATCAACCGTTCGCCCTACAACCGGCGCGCAACGAAGAGGCGTTCGCGTCGCTAAGTGGCAGGCTCGCCTCTCGATGTCGTTCGCCGATGCTGGTGGCGACTGCCGGTAATGAACGACTGCATAACCGCAACGGGGCGCTTCAGCTCTCATGTCACAGGTCGCGCCGCTTCCTTGACAGCCTGGCCCGTGGTCGCCATTCCGGCGGCGTAGGCCGCTCCCGCGCCAAGAAGAAGGGCGCAGAAACTTGCAAACATCGCGTATGCGAAGTGCTTCCGGGCCGCATCAATCTGAGCAGGCGTTGCAACTCCGCATGTGGGAATTGGTCTCCGCGTGCCGAACCTCGGGTAGCAGCCGCTTGCTTTCGGTGCCGGCCGGAGCTTCCCGAAGTTGAATGGCCTCCGCGGCGGACTCGTTGGCCAATTGGCAACAGCCGCGAGCGGCAGCGCCACTTGAACGACCCATCGGCTCAGCTTAGGATCGGGAAATGCGGATGCCCGCAGCTTAATGTTGCTCAATCGAACGAACGTTCCCGTCCCTAGGCACGCCGTGGCTCGCATATACGCTCGCGATACCTCAGATGTTATAGACTAGACGCTGCGGCGTCTCCCGACGCAGTCATCCAATCCTCAAGGAGATCCTCGGGATCATCATCCGCCAACTTCCGATGCCGCTTCGTGCGGCCTCTTTTGTCGTTTCGCAGGTTTCGCTTTCGGTGACACCGCATGGCGCATTTGCCTTCTTCTCCGAAAAAAAACGGGCCGAGAGGATTGCAGTTCCTACCCCGGGAGCCACCCCGCCTCCGCCACGCGGTTTAAGGAACTAATCGTTCACGACCTTATTTTTCCGAGGAACCCCAGCGGGTGGCTTGTTCAGTCGACGAAGGAAAGATGATGGCGCGAAAAGCAAAGAAACGAAAATATTCCAAGAGCTCCGGCAGCGACGTCAAAAGCGAAGTGCGCCGCTACAAGAAAGGCAAGGCGAAGAGCGGGCGGGCTGGAAAGGGCGGTAAGGTCAAGAGCCGAAAACAGGCAATCGCAATCGGACTGTCGAAGGCCCGCAAGAAAGGCAAGAAGGTCCCAAAGAAAAAGAAATGAGAAGGACCAGCCAAGTGCGACTGGTCGAGCTTCGCTGCTAACCCTTGCCGTTGCTACGATTGGTGAAGCGCGCGTTGCCGAGACCTGTGCCGATCGTCAGCACACCCCACCGCTTCACATCCTGCATGAACGGCATCTCCGACAGTCCCTGCACGACACCATCATTGTGCATCACGATGGCCGTGTCGTGTTCGCCGACCTGTGGGATGGCTTCGACTAGGCTGGCCGGTAGGTTGAACTTGCGGCTCTCCCAATTGCCCGGCAGGTTCTGCGCACCCTTCTCGATCGACCCGTCCGCCTTGATGACGCCGGGGCACGCGATTCCGATGAATGGCGCCAATTTGAACCCTTCCTTGTCCGCCTTCGCGATCAAGTCCTTGAGCATTTTCACCATGCGCTTGACCGCCTGCTCGCGGCTCGGCTCATCTTCGGCGTGACGCCAGAGTTCGGACTTCCACACGCAGGCCTTGGCCAGGTCGGGCGACTTCTTGGGACGCGTTTCCACCACCCCAACACGGATATTGGTGCCGCCGATGTCGATCGCCAGTATCGAATCGTGGCTCTCGAATATCCACGAGGGAGCTAAATACAGCGCTCCGATCAGACCGGCATCGTCCGGATGGTGACGGATCGGCCGCATATCTATCTTGAAGTCTTCTGCCCGTAGGATGATCTCGGTCCGCGCGATGGCGAGCTCGCCGAGGCGGCTGTCGCGAAAGCCGCCGCCGACCACGATACGCTCGGTCCTTTCCCAAGCCTTGGATTTCAGGAAGCGGCGCGTGACGTAGGCGAGTTCCTGGGCGAAATCCTCAATCGCGCTGTGAACCACCGCCGACGCTTCGGTGTCATCGCCGACGAGGATGGCATCGAGAAGCTTTTTGCTGATGTTCTCAGACGGCTCTTTGCCGAAAGGATCCTCGCCGGTCTTGCGCAGCGGCTTGCGCCACTTTTCGAGGATGTCGCGGAAGGCGCCCTTGCTCGCGCGGTCTCCGATGAATCCTTCCTCGTCCTTCAGTTCGACGTTGAAGCTGTCGATCTCCACCGAGGGAAGGCGGGAGGCGCCGTGGGCGGCGATGCCGGTAGTCGTGATCGTGTCGGACATTCTACACTCTGATCAAGTCGCCGATGCGGCCGTCCAGTCAACCGCGCGGGAAGAAGCAGAGTTCCTAACCTTGCGCCCAGGCATCAGTGGCAGATCAGCGGCTTCTCGACACTGCAGGGGCGCTGTCCCGTTCAGGCCGATGCGCGGAGCGCAACTTGCGTCGTGCAAACCAGGCCGCCACCGACACGCATAGCCAGACCAGCGACGCCGCGGCGAACGCGCCGCCGACGCTGCGCTCCACCAGCAGCCAGAACACGAAAGCAAATGCCAGCATTCCGACAGCACCTAAAGCAGCGCCGGCGGCGTCGAGGGCGGCCGCCTCTTGTCCTCGCCGCTCGCCGGAAAGTCCAGCCGCCCGCTTGCGGCGGATTTCGTGCTTTTCGATCAGCGTCGCACTGGCGCAAAAGATCGCCGGGAGCGCCAAGAAAAGGCCGCCGACCGAGGCTCCATAGCGGCTGCTGATGAGACCGGTGAAGACAGTCGCCGCTCCGCCGAGCGCGAAGCGGATCACATACTCGTACCAGCGGCTCTCACGCAGAGATGACGGCGAGATTCGAATTGGGGTCGTCATGCCTGTCCTCCCGCGAGAGACCATAGTCCGAAAGCGGCCGCCAACCAGACTATGATCGATAACAGGGTCGCCGGCAGCGCCCGCATGCGCGCTCGGATCAGCAGCTGGCAAACGACGATGCTATAGATAGCGAGCGCGACGGTACCGGCCATCATCGAAAGGCTCTGCGATGCCGCATAAGATTCGCCATGCTGATAGATCGCGATGCCGAGCGTGGCGAGCGCGACCGAGGGGGCGGCCCCGAACAGGCCGGCGAAGCTCTTGGGTCTCAGCACGTCTCCCAGCATAGCGAACGCCGACACCACGGCCCCGCCGACCAGGAAGCGGATCACGTACTCGGTCATTTTGGTTTCTTCCAAAGCTTCAAAAGCGAGCCGCTCGCACCGTACACTGGGTCCTTACGCGGCGCCGGCACCTTCGAGATCGTCTTCAGCGCTCGCGGGCGGTCCTCGATCGTCGTGCACTCGTCGTAGGTGCCCGTCGGGGGATAGGCGCCGATGACCAGAAAGTCTTCGTCCGCCGAGAGACACTGATGACCGGTCCCGGCCGGCAGGACCACGACATCGCCGGCCTTGAGCGTGAATACCCGGCCCTTGCTGCCACCGAAGCGCACGCGGCCCCTGCCGCGGGCGATGCCGAGCACCTCATGGATCCGCGAGTGGTAGTGAACATAGTCGTAGATGCCGTCGCGCCACGTGTCGTCCCAGCCGTTGGCCTCGAAAAGGTCTTCCATCACGGCCGCGGGATCGTGCCCGTCACCGACATTGACGGCGCCTTTGTAGATAACGAACGGCCAGCGCGGATGATTGGGAACGAGTCCATCGTCTTTGAACCGGACCGTATGCGGCTTTCTTAACCGGACCAGACTTGCGGCTTCGTCCTTGCCCGGACGCCCCAAGCCCGTCGCGCGCTGCACATACTCCTTCACGTCCTCAAGGATTGGCATGATCTTCCTCCTTCGATCGCAGCGGATAGCCCGTCCACAACCTGAGCAGTCGCTCGATGAAAGCGCCAAGCGCGAAGCCCGCGACGACATCGCTCGCCCAGTGCGCCAGCACGACGATCCGCGTCAGGGAAAGGCCGACAGCCAGCGTTCGGATCGCTCGTCGCGGTTGGAGCGGCAGCGTGCCCGCCGCGGATGCGAGTGCGCCCATGTGCAGGGCATGCCCCGACGGGAAAGCGTCCTCGCGTTGGCCGGAGAACGAGACGCCATGCACGTGGCCGAGCACCGTCCTGCGGTCCGGGCGGGTCTGATCGAACACCGACTTAAGGCCGTGCGGCAGCAGGGAGGCTACGACCGTGACGAGGAGCGCATGATTGCCGGCGCGCTCCAGCCCCTCCGATCTGCCCCGTGACGCGACCCAGCCGGCGACCGCCAAGGCCAGCAGGACCTTCTCGTCCGCTCCCCACGTCAGCTCGCGTGAGACGGTCTCCGCGCGATGGCTCGTGTTGCGCGCCACTGTCCGCGCAATCTTAACGTCTGTCTTTGTCGGCTTCATAGTAAAAAGGGCCATCACCTCGTCCGCGGCGGCATTCCGGGGTGCCCGCAGCGCCTCGTTTGAATTGCAGTTGCCATCATAACGTTCCAGCAAAAGCCAAGTTCATTTCCCAGGAACCCCAGCCGCGGACCAGCATTGGAAAATGCGTTCGGAGGGATCGTGCGAAAGAAACGAAATTCGCGTTTTCTGATAGCGAGCGGGACTGTGATTGCGGCAAGTCTCGCCGCCAGCTACCTGCTCATCGGCAAAAAGAACTCCGGCGCAGTCCACGCCGATTCCGAAGTCACGACCGATCAAGCTGCCGCCCAGGCCGGTGCGAGGGTTCTTCCAAGCGATCCCAAGCTCAAGGTCGAACCAAAATAGCTTCAAGGAGAGCCAAGAAAATGCGCGCCAACCTGCCAGTCGGGAATGCTTCGTCGACTTCGCCATCCAAGGGCGGCTGGTTCGCCCGCCTGGCCGTGGCGACCTCGCGCGTTTCGGGTCGGCCGGCGACTTTTCTGCTCGCCGTCGCCGTCGTGGTCGTTTGGGCCGTGACAGGTCCCCTCTTCGGCTTCAGCGACACTTGGCAGCTGGTAATCAACACCGGCACGACCATCGTGACCTTCCTAATGGTATTCCTCATCCAGGCAACGCAGAACCGCGACACGCTGGCGCTGCAGGTCAAGCTGGACGAGCTCATCCTCGCCACCAAGCATGCGCGGAACCAGATCGCTGGCATCGAGGAGGCTCCGGACGAGGACATCGAGAGCGCCAAGGTCGAAGTCCTCAAGCGAGCTGGCTAAAATAGGAACGGCGGGCGTTCGCCTGCCGTTATTCGCCCCGTGTCTAGCCTCGCCCCTTACATCGGCGGTGTCGCCGCCTTCCTGGCCTCGCTGTCTTACGTGCCCCAGGTCCGGAAGGCCTGGCCTCGCGGATCCACGGCGGACCTGTCGCTGAGCATGCTGGCCGCGCTGACGCTTGGTCTTTCGCTCTGGATCGTCTACGGCGTCATGCAGGGAGATTGGGTCATCGTAGGCTCGAACCTCGTCGGCGCCACGCTCGCCGGCATCGTTCTCGGTTGCAAGGTCCGCGACCTCTCGCCGACGCAGGAACGACAGCCGCGCCCCTCGATTGAGGCAGTCGCTCGAGGAGGGAGCCATGTCGAAAGACGGTGAGCTGAGCTACGGGCCTCCCGGCGCCAGTGCGATCCATATCTGCGTTGACATGCAGCGCATGTTCGCGGAACGGACGAAATGGAAGATGCCATGGCTCTCGCGCGTTTTGCCAAACATCGTCGAGATAACGGCGGCACATCCCGAACGCACTGCCTTCACCCGTTTCATCCCGGCGAGAAATCCCGGTGAGGGTTCCGGGATGTGGCGACGCTACTACGAGCGCTGGAGCTCGATGACCATCAATGAGCTGGGCCCGGACATGATCGATCTGGTGCCGGAGCTTGCCCGCTTCGTTCCGCCAGCCCGCACCTACGACAAACACGTCTATTCGCCCTGGACCGGGAGCGATCTACACGCCCTTCTGCGAAACGCGTCTGTCGACACCATTATCGTCACCGGCGGCGAGACGGACGTCTGCGTCCTGGCCACGGTACTGGGCGCGGTCGATTGGGGCTTCCGGGTCATTCTCGTGACCGATGCGCTCTGCAGTTCCGCCGACGAGACCCACGATTCCATGATGAACATCTACATGAACCGGTTCGGGCAGCAGGTCGAGTGCGTGACGACGGAAACTCTTCTCGCCGCCTGGCCCGGCAACGCCACAAGACCTCTGGCATGACCCCCTCCTATCTCGTGCAGATCCTGCTGCCCAAGGAGACGGGCCGCGGCGAAAGGGTACTGCAGGAATGGTTCGAGCATCTTCTCAAAGAGCTCACCGACGAGTTCGGCGGGGCCACCAGCTTCGTCCGCACGCCGGGGCAAGGCCTGTGGCAGCGCGGCGGCGGCACTGAGCGCGACAGTATTGCGATCGTCGAAGTCATGGCGGACCACCTTCTCACCGACTACTGGCGCGCTCTGGGTGAGAGGCTGGAGACCGAGCTCGGGCAGGAGGAAATCGTCGTTCGCGCCCAGGAAATCGTCACGTTGTGACGCTTAGGAACAGTCCTCAGCGCCGGCGGTTTGCAGGACGAAGCAAACGCTGGAGGACGCCATGGGCTTTTTCACCAAGGGCATCAAAACGCTGAACGACCTGTTCGTGCACACGCTCAAGGACATTTACTATGCCGAGCAGCAGATCGAAAAAAATCTGCCTGACATGATCGAGAAGGCGACCGACCCCGGCCTCAAGAACGGCTTCCAGACCCACCTCTCCGAGACCAAGGGCCAGATAACGCGGCTCGAAAAGGTCTTCCAGATGCACGACGTGGAGATCCAAGGAGTCGATTGCCCGGCGATCGACGGCATTCTGGAGGAAGCGAGCGATGTCGCCGGTGACGTCGAAGACAAGCAGGTCCTCGACGCGGCGCTCATCGCCGCCGCCCAGGCCGTGGAGCACTACGAGATTACGCGCTACGGCACGCTGATCGCATGGGCGAAGATGCTCGGCCGCGACGACTGCGCCTCGGTCCTGCAGCAGAACCTCGATGAGGAAAAGGCGACCGACGAGAAGCTCAACACAATGGCGCTGCGGAGCGTCAACCGGAAAGCCGCGTAAGCGCGCTCGTAGAGGAGGCTTTGATCAGCACGTGAGCGGCCCTCGCGGGCGGAGGAGATATGGACGACAATAAGATGGAACGCCGCTCGCGAACCGGCCTCGATGGCTTGAGCATCGCTACGGCGCTCGGCCTGATGGCGACCGCTTTTCTGATCGAGCGCTTGGTACCGACCAACCAAAAGGATGATCGACAGAAGCCGTCCAAGGATCTTCCTTCGCAATCCGATGCGAGGCAAGATGCCTCACTGGCCGGCCTCGCCGTAGAAGGGGAGGACCGCGGACGTCGGGCCGCCTCGCCCGCCGAGATCCCCACGAAGGGATGGAAGGACATTCTGTGGCGGGTCTATGCCAACATCGGCGACCACCGCATTTTGGCTCTTGCAGCAGGCATGACCTACTATAGCATCCTGGCGATTTTCCCGGCGCTGGCCGCCCTCGTCGCCATCTACGGGATCTTTACCGATCCCGGCAGCATCGCGAAGCATCTGGACGACATCGCAAGCTTCGTGCCGGGTGGCGCCATTGACGTGGCGCGCGAGCAGCTCACCCGCGTGAGCTCGAAAGGGGACCGCACTCTCGGACTGACATTCGCCGTAGGACTTGTCATCTCTCTCTGGAGCGCCAACGCTGCGATGAAGGCGCTTTTCGACACACTGAACATCGTCTACGGCGAGAACGAGAAGCGCGGCTTCTTCAAGCTGAACGCCATTTCTCTTTCCTTCACGGTGGCCGGGATCGTTTTCGTGCTGTCGGCCCTTGCCGCCGTCGTCGTAGTACCAGTCGCGCTCAATTATCTCTACCTGTCGAACTTCGCCGACCTTCTGATCCGGATCGCCCGTTGGCCTGCAATGTTCGTCGCGCTCGCCGTGGCCATCGCCTGCGTCTATCGCTTCGGACCCAGCCGCGAAGCGCCGCGCTGGCACTGGATCACTTGGGGTAGCTCGGCAGCCACGTTGCTCTGGCTCGCGGCGTCCGGCCTGTTCTCCTGGTATGCGGCCAATTTCGGCACGTTCAACCAGACCTATGGATCGCTGGGTGCCGTGATCGGCTTCATGACTTGGCTTTGGATTTCCGCGATCGTTATCCTGCTCGGCGCGGAGCTCAACGCTGAGATGGAGCACCAGACGGCGCGGGACACCACGACGGGTGCGCCGAAGCCCCTTGGCACCAGAGGAGCCCGGATGGCCGATACCATCGGTGCGAAGGAAGCTGCCTAAAAGTACTCTCGAAGCCAGATCGCGACCGACCAGCGCTTGCAACAATCTTTGCTTTTGCCGCCAACCGCCGACCGAAAGAACAAAAGACTATCGTCGGCGTTTTACCGACATGTCAGACGCTTTTGATTACTTACGGGCCTACGCCGTCCGAGCTCTTTGCAAGGCGAGATCGATGCCGCAGGGCAGGATAAGACATCTGCAGCTTGTGGCGGGACGAATCTATAATCTTCTCAAGAAAGAGGCCGCTTTTGGCCCGAATATCCAGCACCTCGAAGACTTTCGGGCAGCACAAAAGCTCGAGAAGTCTCTCGATCGCCGTCCGGATGACGGTTCGAGAACCCAAGGTCGCTTAGGCTCGGCGGCGCCGCAGGACACAAGTCGCGAGGCCAGTTGAGTGCCGTCCCTCGATACCCGCGCCGTGGCAAGTCTTCTGCGTGAATACGCGCAGCGCACCGCCTTGCGTGGCGGCAATCCGTATCGGGCAAAAGCCTATTCACGTGCCGCGGACAGCCTGGTGGCCCTTGCGATCCCTCTTCATGTGCTCGTTGCCGAAGACCGGCTCACCGAGATTCCCGGCGTCGGCGACGCGATCGCCGACATCATTGGCAAGCTTCACAAGACAGGCACGCATCCCAGCCTTGAAAAGCTGCGAAAGGAGATTCCTGCTGGCGTGCTCGAGATGCTTGCCGTGCCCGGTCTCCGCCCGGACAAAGTGCTGCGTCTTTATAAAGACCTGGCCATCACCTCGCTCTCCGAGCTGGAGGCCGCCGCCAAGGACGATCGCATCAAGAAGGCCAAAGGGTTCGGCGCGGCGCTTCAGACCAAGATCCTGCAGAACCTGGTCATCGCGAAAAGCGGAGAAGGTCGCCTCCATCTGCACCGCGCCGCCGCCTTGCTCGCACACGCCAAGGATTCGATCCGCAAGACCCAGCCAGAGCAGAAGCGCGTCACGATTGCAGGCGACTTCCGCCGAGGCTGCGAACTTGTCGGCGACTTCACGATCGTTGCGGAGGCTCCCAAGGCCGGCAAGATTTCGAAGCTGTCGCCCCCGGACGCACTGCAGATCCGCCTGTCCGACCACGGGCACTTCGGCGCCACCCTTCTTTTCGCGACCGGCTCCCCCGCCCACATCGAGCAGCTCCAGGCGTTGGCCGCCGAGAAAGAGATGCGGTTGGAAGCCGAGGGCTTGCACAAGGGGCGCACCCTGATCGCCGGCGAGGAGGCCGACATCTATCGCGCCCTCGGTCTGCCCTTCATCGATCCCGAACTCCGGGAGGGGCGGGACGAGGTCGAGTTGGCTCTGAAGGGCAAGTTGCCGAAGCTGGTCACCGACCAGGACCTTCGCGGAATCCTACACTGCCACACTGATGCCTCGGACGGGACCGAGACCTTGGAGATCATGGCCAAGGCCACGCGGCAACGCGGGTTTGAATATTTCGGCGTGGCCGATCATTCCAAATCCGCCCACTACGCTGGCGGTCTATCCGTCGAGGAAATCGCTCGGCAGCACAGGGAAGCCGACCGGCTGAACAGGCGGTTCGGCAAGGATTTCCGGATACTGAAAGGCATCGAATCCGACATCCTGGCCGACGGGTCATTGGATTATCCGGACGACGTGCTGGAGCGCTTCGACTTCGTGGTCGCCAGCATCCACGGCCGCTTCAAACTGGACCGCAAGACGCAGACGGAGCGTCTTCTTCGGGCAATCTCCGATCCTCACACCACCATCATCGGCCACATGACCGGCCGGCAGCTCCAGCGGCGGCCGGGCTACGAAATCGACGTCGAGAAAGTGCTGCGGGCCTGCGCCAAACACGACGTGGTCGTGGAGATCAACGCCCACCCATGGCGGCTCGACCTGGATTGGCGGTGGCACCAGGCGGCCCTCGACGCCGGCTGTATGATGAGCATCAATCCGGACGCGCACTCGATCCCGGAGCTCGACCACATGCACTGGGGCGTCGAGATGGCCCGCAAGGGCGGCGTCCCTGCCGACCGGGTTCTGAACGCGATGAGGCTTCCTGAGATCACGCGCCACCTCCGTCAGAAGCGGCGCTCGCTCACCCGCGCCGCCTGATGCCGCAGGCGCACGATCTCTCGCTCGAAGGAACGGTGGTGGCGGTCGCCGCCGATCGCGGACATCACTTCAGCAAACCAGCCTTGGACCACATAGTCCTGATGGAAGGCCATGGCGTCGAAGGCGATGCCCACGCCGGCGCATTCGTCCAGCACCGCTATCTCGCCCGTCGCCGGCCCCGCCTACCCAACCTCCGCCAGATTCACCGGATCCCATCCGAGCTCTTCGCAAACCTCCTCGAAGCTGGCTTCGAGGTCGGCGCGGGTGATCTCGGCGAGAACATTACCACTGCCGGGCTTGACCTAGAAAGGATCCCGATCGGAACCCTCATTGAGTTCGGACCCAAGGCGATCGTTGAACTGACCGGCCTCCGGACGCCCTGCGTCCTCATCGATCGCTTCCGGGCGGGCTTGAAACGGCGCGTGCTCTCGTCGGCAGAAACGGCCCCTCCCTTCAAATGTGGGGTACTTGGCGTGGTGCGAACCGGCGGCACGGTCGCGCCTGGCGATCGGGCGCGAGTTCGGCTCCCCTCCTCTTACTTCCGCACCTTGCCGGCTCTGTAAGGAGCCGGTGTAACGGCGGTGCGCTTGTCGCTTGGGAGGCTATCGACAGTCCGGAACCAACCAGGCCGCCGCGTCGAGCTGGCGGCTTCTTTCCTGGAGTTTGATCTCAATTCAGGAGGCGTTGGCTCTCGCCCGTTCGCGCGCCTCGCGGCGACGTGCATGGCGTTCGCGCCGCCGCTTGGCCCGATCAGCGGTCTGCCGCAGCGGAGGAACGGGCGTCGGCGAGGTTACGATCGTCTCCTCAAAAGAAGGCTCCTGGATCGTCTCGGACGCCGCGGCACGAGCTTCCATGACTTCGAGCACTGCTCGCCCCCGGGCCGTGATCTTCCATCCCCCATTTATGCGTTCGACCAGCCCTTGTGAAAAGATGTCAAGATCCGGCACGCGCGCGGCCATGCGCCTGGTGCGGTCCGCCCAATCGCGGCCGCTGGTCGCCAGGATGGCCATGTCCCGCTTGAGATCGTCCATCACGGCGAAGCCATCCGGATAGCTGACCAAGACCTTGAGGACCGTCACCTGGAAGTTCATCCCCCGCCCCGGTGTGATCAGCGCCACATCGTGGGCGCGCGGGATAGGGCATCGCGGCCGACCTGCCTGAGGCCGTCGGGTGAAACCTCGCCTCTGGTGGCGGCCTCCAGGATCTTCGAAGCGACGTGGGTACGAGCTCCGATCTCGCGGTGCGAAAGGCTTTCGCACACTTCGTCGAGGACCGCGCGCAAAAGCGCGGTGGTTGCCGTGTCGAACATGAGCTGCCCCGCAAGGGAAAAGCCGATCCTACCAAATTTTTGTGGCTTGCGATTCAGACATGTTAAGCTTTGGAGAAAATGCGCTTTGACCCGATGGAGCGGAGCTCCGCGAAGGGACCGAGATGCGCGCCAATCGCTGGTTTGACCTAGCCGATGGCTCAATTGGGGCGTAAACACTGCTAAGTGAGATGTTGCGAGGGCTTTGCCATGCTTACCAAGTGGCAGAGGGTTTCCGATCGGAGCGAGCAAGAAGCTTCCTGGTCCATTGATCGCATTCACAGGGGCACAAGACTTACCGGCGAGCTGGTGGCGCGTTCCCGCGAGGCGCTTCAAGTGTCTGAAAAGCTGCTGCAGCAGCGCCCGCTGGTGTCGCCTTCCGAGCGGCAATGCTTACGCAAACGGGTTGAAGACTAGCGCCGAGCCACCAGAAGGCGCATTGCGGAGACCGATGGTTTACGAAGGAGGCTGAAAATCCGATGGAACGGCTTCGATTCGGATCGCGTTGCTCTGTTGCGGTGCAGCGCTATTGAGGAAAACTGTGCATCGCCGACTGGTTCTCGAAAAAGTTCGTGCTGCCTGCAAAAATATAGTTCCCGGTCGGTTAACCTAAGTTGGCATGGCGCGACGCCGGATTGATGTACGGTTAGTCCATCACCGCGCGGCCCGTGGCATTTATCGGTAATGAGAACGCCCATCACGCGCTCCCGCCTTCCTCCAACAGGAAAGGAGCACGCGATGACAGAGCATCGGCGTCGTTTCAAGCAGACAGACGATTTGGAAACTCGACTGGCAGCAGAAGCCACCAGATTACGCCAGGAAGCCAAGGAGATCTCTCCAGGTGTCGAGCGCGAGAACCTTCTGCGAAAGGCACGCCAGTGCGAGACTGGCTCGCACATGAGCGAATGGTTGCGCTCGCCGGGTTTGCAGCCACCAAACTAGCCTCCAATTGGAACAAATCCGCGCCGTGGGATGATTGAGGGTGCCGCCTCAGTTCGGAAGCATCAATTTTGCTTCTGGGTCGTTGTTGCAGCCGCCATCTGGGGGGCATGGCGTTTTCGGCGTTTGCGCCGATCGCAAGAGCATCAAAGGGTGGCCTCAGTTGCGAAGGCCTCTGAGATTTTGGCTACGCCGTCCTCGTTATCTGCCAGCTTGTCGTAATCTTGCGCGAGCGCCAGATCTTGCTCACGCAAAGATGCGTGCGGCGTGTGGGCGGCCATCGTCCGGAATTCCTCCGCTACTTGACGATGGCGGGCAGCTTCGGAGGTGTAGTGGGGAGGTGTAGTGGTCAGCATCCAACCTAACCTCCGCCGGATCGAGGACCGTATCAGCTGGCCGCTTCCATTCTCCGCGCGAACCTTCCGGCGCCACCGTTGATGGCGTCGGAACATCGAACTCCAATTCCATTTGGTCGCCGAAGCGCTCAGCGATCCTGTTTTCGCACATACACTACACACCGACCAGTACGCCCGCCTACTGTCTGGTTGGCTCGCTGGAGTCGCCGTAGATCCGAGGAACGGGCTGCCTGCAACATCAGGCTTTAGGTCACAGCATGAAATGATGGAGGAACGTTTCAAGGTAGCTTCGCTTGGCAAAATCAAGAGCTTGACCATGCGTGTCTTACAACACCCCAGAGGCTTGAATCTCGCATGCAACTCATGGAAGCCGAATTCGCCGCCCAATTGCCCCGCGGAGCGCAATGGCAATATGAGCCGAAGTGGGACGGCTTCCGCTGTCTTTTGGTCCGCGATGGCAGCCGGACCAGCATGCAATCGAAGAGCGGCCGCGACCTTGTTCGCTATTTCACAGAAATTGCTTCAGCAGCGACCACATTGTCGCCGAAAGCGCTTACTCTGGACGGTGAACTGATCGTTGAACGGGACGGCGGCTATTCGTTCGACGCCTTGCTTCAGCGCATCCATCCGGCGGCGAGCCGGATCAAGCGCCTCGCCGCGGAGACGCCAGCGATCTTTATCGTTTTTGACTTGCTGCGGTCTGGCAAGAGAGACCTTTTCGAGCTGCCGCTTATGAAGCGCCGTGCCACCTTTGAAAGACTGGCGCGGCAAGCCTTCGTGGTCGGCGGCGTCTTTCGGCTATCGCCGGCAAGCCGCAACGTCGCAGACGCCGAGGCTTGGCTCAGTTCCGTGAATGAGGATCATAACGGCGTCGTCGCAAAGCGCCTCGATCTGCCCTATCGAGGCGGTACCCGAGACGGCATGCAGAAGATCAAGCTTCTTCGGTCTGCCGATTGCTTCGTCGGCGGATTTCGTTACGCCGAGAAGAAGCAGGGCAATCGCAAGGTGATCGGCTCGTTGTTGCTTGGTCTCTACGACAAGGACGGACTGCTGCATCATGTCGGATTTACGTCCGGCATCCGAGCGTCCGATCGACTGGCTCTCATCGACCGGCTGGAGAAAATCGTTATCTCGCAGAGCTTCACCGGCAATACACCCGGGGGTCCAAGCCGGTGGTCAACGAAGCGATCTGCTGAATGGACGGCCGTACGTCCGACCTATGTCGTCGAAGTGACATTCGACCACGTCCCGGGTGGTCGGTTTCGGCATGGCACGAAGCTCGTGCGCTGGCGCCCCGACAAGAAGCCATTGCAGTGCCGCATGGATCAGCTTCGGCAGAAGGCGGCCAAGCGTTCTTTGAAAGCTGCTGGGTAGAACGGTTTGAGAAGTGCGCGCGGTGAGACACATGCTGATGATTTCAAGAGACACGAGGCCGGACATCTTGTTGACGTCCTGGCCTCGCCTGGTTTTCAGTGCTCGAAGTTCTCAGGATTGGCCGCCCTTGCGACCGGCTTCACTGGCCTTTTCGCGGTCATTGGCGAAGTTGCCCGGATTGTCGGTCGAGCTGCCGCCCTGCTGGCTGGGCTTACTTCCGCCCTGCGTCTGCTGACCCTGCCCGCTTCTATGCTCGCCACCCTTCTTACCTGCTTCCGATGCGCGCTGCGGATCGTTGGCGAAATTTCCGGAGCCACCGCGTTGTTCGTCTGCCATCGATATTCTCCTTCTTTGTTGCCCGGCCCATAGCGCTAATCGTTCGATCTGATGCTCGTTCCTGAGAGAAAGATTAAGGTTGATCAGAGATTGTTGGCCAGCAAGTTGCGCGTCGCCTGTCGCACGGCTTCGAGGCCCTTAACGTCGTTCATCAGAGCAATCTCGCCTTGTTGCTCATGCCGTATGGCATGCGCCATTAGCCGCAAGCGGGGATCGCCAGAAGAATGCCATTGGTTATCCGCCATATGGACGGCGCCCGCATGATGCAGGCTCATCAGCCGAATAAAGATGGTATCGAAGTCCTCATCCGCCGCCTTCCGCACATCCGCCATCTGTGCCGGCGTCAGATAGCCGGGCATAGCCGCCCGCTCCTCGCCAGAGCAGACCGCCATTGGCTCGCTGAACCAACCGCGCCACCAATGCTCGAAGATGCGATTCTCGCCCGCCTGGCTGGCAACCATCAGGGCCGCGAGTGCGCGCAGGTGTGACTCCCTCGCACGCCGCTGGCCAAGCTGGGCGAGTTCAATACCTTGTTCGTGATGCGTCAGCATATGGCGCATGTAGCGCTGATCGTTGGCCAAATCGCGGCTGGAGATCGGTAGCGACCAACCCAAGCGATCAGCCACGGCAACGAGGGCTAACGTTGCAAGCACCAGGAGCGCCCCCGCTGCCCAGCGCTTGGCAAAGCGCACTGCGGATGTGACCGGCGCGCGACCGAAGGGCCAACGCAACCAGGCGAACAGGGGATAGATCAAAGCCGACGAGAGATGGACGAGAAAGCCGATCCAGTAGGGCTGTTGCAAAGCGAAGATCGGCTGAAAGAACGGGAACAGTGGCACCAGCCCGAACCACTCCGTTGCCGAGGTCAAGGCAGCCCATGGAATGGCCAACCAACCAATAGTGCCTGGAGCGAGAGGGCTCGTCCAGCGTCCAAAAACGCCAAAAAATACCAGCGCCCAGGAGACGTCTGCCCATTGATGAAAGGCGATGCCGAGTGCGATGGCTTGTGCTGAGGGTACAGAACTGAGCATTGCGTCGCGTCCGGGAATAGCAGCGACCGTCATCCAGTCGACCGTCGCGTCCCGCCCCAACTGTACCGCCGCAAGCTGACTGATGAGGGTCGAGAATGTGCTGCTGACAAACCCAAGCTGAGCGGCCGCCAGCCAGTGCGACTTCAGCTGTTCCGCGGCGCGCTCTTCCATCACCCGAAAGGCTTCATCACAACCTTGATGCAGCCATCCTGCTTGGCTCGGAATGTCTTGTAGAGTTCGGGACCTTCCTCGAGAGTCGCACGATGGGTGATGACGAAGCTTGGATCGACCTCGCCCTTTTCGATGCGTTGCAAAAGTTTGGGTAAGTAATGCTGAACAGGCGTCTGGGCCATGCGGAAGGTAAGACCGCGATTGATGGCGCTGCCCATCGGAATGTTGTCGAGCATGCCCCCATAGACGCCGACGATGGAGACGGTACCAAAGTTGCGGCAGCACTGGATGGCCTGCCGCAAAACATGCGGGCGGTCGGTACCCATGAAGGTTGCGACCTTGATGCGGTCGACCACCGAGTCCTTGCTTGCCATGGTCTCCGGCTCGGTACCGACCGCATCGATGCAGGCGTCCGCGCCGCGGCCTTGCGTGAGCTGCTGGATGCGCTCATAGACATCCTCTTTCATAAAATCCAGCGTGATTGCGCCCGATTGCATGGCGAGCGTGAGTCGCTCGGGCACCGTGTCGATGGCGATCACCCGTTCGGCTCCTAGCAAAATTGCGCTCTTGATCGCAAATTGCCCGACCGGGCCGCATCCCCATACGGCAACCGTCTCTCCGCCTTTGAGGTTGCAGACTTCTGCCGCCATGTAGCCGGTCGGGAAGATATCCGAGAGGAACAGGACTTGTTCATCGCTCAGGCCGTCGGGAATCTTATAAGGTCCGACATCGGCGTACGGCACGCGCAAATATTCGGCCTGACCACCGGCAAATCCACCCAGCATGTATGAATAGCCGAACAGACCCGCCGGCGAATGCCCCCACATTTTCTCGGCTTCTTTGGCATTGGGGTTGGATCGTTCGCAGCCTGAGTAGAAGCCATTCTTGCAGAAGAAGCATTCGCCGCACGCAATGGTGAATGGCACCACGACGCGGTCGCCGACCTTGAGCTTTTTGTTGTCCTTGCCGACCTCGACAACCTCGCCCATGGTCTCGTGGCCGAGCACATCGCCCTTCTCCATGGTCGGCATGATGCCGTCGAATAGATGCAGGTCCGAGCCACAGATCGCGCACGCCGTCACCTTGATGATAGCGTCACGTCCGTCCTGGATCTTGGGATCGGGAACGGATTCACAGCGAACGTCGCTCTTGCCGTGCCAGGTGAGGGCTTTCATGGACCGCTCCAAAGTTGCGCGACCAACCAAATCTCAATAATGCGGCTGGTTCCTATGCCGCTTAGGAACGGTCTCGTCTGTGCCCCATTAGGCTCAAAGCCATGTAAAAAGCCGAGAAGGAATGCGCCGATGGCCGGACAGTTTGCGATTGTGACGGGTGCCTCGACGGGCATTGGTTTTGAGCTTGCACGGCTCTGCGCCGCAAAAGGGTACGACCTGCTCGTCGCCGCGGACGAGCCCGGGATCGAGACGGCGGCGGAAGCGCTGCGCAAAGACGTTAACAGTATCGCTGTGGTGGCGCTGCAAGCCGATCTCGCGACCGTTGAAGGCGTCGACAAGCTCTATGAGCTTGCTCAAGGCCGCAAGGTCGACGTATTGATGGCCAATGCCGGTCGCGGTCTGGGCCATGCCTTTTTGGACCAGGACTGGACGCGTATCCGTCAGGTAATCGACACCAACGTCATGGGTACGACGTATCTGCTCCATCGCGTGGGCCAGGACATGCGCCGGCGCAATGAGGGACAGATCCTTATCACCGGATCGATCGCCGGCTTCACCCCAGGCAGCTTTCAGGCCGTCTACAACGCTTCGAAGTCGTACCTGAACTCCCTCTCCTTTGCACTACGCGAGGAACTGCGCGGCACGAAGGTGACCGTCACTTGCCTGATGCCAGGCGCAACTGAAACCGAGTTCTTCGCCCGCGCGGACATGCTCGACACCAAGGTCGGGTCCGAGGAAAAGGACGATGCAGCGATGGTTGCCCGCAAGGGTTTCGAGGCGATGATAAATGGCGAGGGCGACGTCGTGACCGGCCTCAAGAATAAGATCCAGTCGGCCGTCGCCAACGTGACGCCGGCTGAAACGCTCGCTAAGCAGCATCGCAAACAGGCGGAGCCCGGCACCGCGAAGTCCTAGGGCATCGGGGCGCCATTCATTTCACTTTTTGCGGTGGACCGCTGCCGTGCAATGCATCCGAGGGCAACGCAGAGGATGCGTGCGGCTGCAAGCACGCCCAGACCTCGCACGTCCGCGTCCGGCACCAGCTCCACGAGATCAAGACCAACGATCCGCGCCCGCTGCGTAACGCCATGCAGAAGCTCGACGACATCAAAGTAGCCGAGACCACCCGGCTGTGGGACCAGCACCGCGGGAATGACAGCCGGGTCGAGACCGTCGCAATCGAGGGTAACGATGCAACGGCTGCCCGGCGGGATATGATCGAGAACGGCTTGCACGCCATGTCCCCGTACCGAAGCTGCACTGAACAGCTTCACGCCCCAGGCCCGTGCGGCGGCTAGGTCCTCCGCGCGCGAACCCCCGATGCCGCGCTGTCCTACCTGGATGATCCGCTCCACCCACGGCATTTCGCTAGCCCGGCGCATGGTGCGCGAAAACGTATGCTTGAGACCGGCGCGCTCGTCCCGCCAGTCGAGATGCGCATCGATCTGCAGAATGGTGAGCGGGCCAAACTGCTCGAACCCCGCGAAGAAAGGAATGGGCACCGAGTCATCGCCGCCAATTAGCATGGGCACGGCGTCCGCCTTCAGAATGCTCGCAGTTGTGGACGTGATCAGCGAGCGGTTCTCCTGCGGTGTCGCCGGATTGGTCGGAAGGTCGCCAAGATCAATCGCCCGCAGTCCTCCCGGTATCAAGGGGCCATCCTGATCGAAATCCCAACGCAATGGATCCCGCGCAATTTGCTCAGTGCTTTCACGAAGCGCCGAAGGAGCACGGGCGGCATGACTGGTGCTGCCGGGCACATGCAGCGTCGCATCCGGCACGCCAAAGATCACAACATCTGCGCCTGAGAGCGTGTCGGTGGTCGCCGCGGGAAGGCCTAGAAGGGTGGCGGGAGTAACCGGATGTGTCATCGGGTTTGTCTCACCCTACCCTGGTCCGCGGCGCCACGTTCCTCTTCAACGAGATAGCTCTGTCCATCAGGGTGAGGAACGATCGACGGCACACAGCGCTTCCGACTAACAGCAGTGGCACGGCGATCGCCCCAGAAGGACAGCTGCGGCAATCACCGTGATACTGCCCGAGATCGCCGCCACCGCTTATTGTTCGGTCTGCTCGACGACAGCTGGCATTTTCGCGACCGACATAAGGGACCGTGCGACCTGATTCAGCAATTGATCGGCGTTTTCCTCCTCCGCCAGCGACTTCGACAGGAGGCTGACGATAGCGCTATGACGAAGCTGCTGGGCGAGATTGCGCGCTGTTGTGTAGCCGGCAATCTCATAATGCTCGACGCGTTGCGCCGCACCGATCAGAGCGAGGTCGGCCGCCGCGTCTTCCTTTTCCTCGCCCTCAGTCATGATTTGCTGACCTTCTTCGACAAGGCCCATCATTCCCTTGCAGGGCTTGGCGCGTGCGGCCTTGCCAAGCAGCTCAAAGCATTCATTGATGCGCTCTATCTGGGTTTCCGTCTCGCCGAGATGCTGTTCGAACAGCTCGCGCAACTGATCGAAGCGCGCCGCTTCCGCCATCTTCGGAAGCGCCTTCGTCAACTGCTTCTCGGCGTGAAGGATATCGCGGAGCTCGTCGATCAGCAGATCGCCAAGCCCGGCCTCGTCGACCGGCGATGAGCTTTCGGTGACGATAGCCGACGCGGGACCGGGCTCCCCGGCCTGGATGGCTGGAGATTCCGTGAAGACCCATTCGCCGCCCTCGTTCCAGGGCCCGCGGGTGTCGATCTCACCATGATCGCCGGTGCCGGTGGAGTCGTTAAAGAACTGATCGACGAGGCCCGGCGTCGGCGCAATGCGGCCGATACTGAACGCCGGCTTGCTCATGCTCTCCAGGGCGAGCGAGAATGCCTTCATATGGGTGATTTCGCGGGTCATGAGAAACTGCAAGGCGTCCTTGGTGCCGGCGTCGTCGGTGAAGTTGATCAGGCGTTCGTAGACGATCTTGGCCCGCGCTTCGGCAGCAATATTGCTGCGCAGGTCGACGTCGAGTTCGCCGGTGATCTTCAGGTAGTCGGCGGTCCAGGGATTGCCTTGGGAGTTGAAGAGGTTCACCCCGCCGCCACCTGCGATCGCGATCAGCGGATCGGCCTCAGCCGCCTGGCGATCGAACTTGGCCGGCTTGAGATGCATGCGGGCCAGCGTGCCGACGACTTCCAGATGGCTCAGCTCTTCGGTGCCGATATCCATCAGAAGGTCCTTACGATCAGGGTCTTCGCAATTGAGTCCTTGGATCGAATATTGCATCGCGGCCGCAAGTTCGCCGTTGGCACCGCCGAACTGTTCAAGAAGCATATTGCCAAAACGAGGGTCCGGCTCATCGACGCGGACAGTGAACATCAGCTTCTTAACGTGGTGATACATGGAAAAGCCTCGGGCTAGAGGAGGAGATCTCATTCGAACAGTCACGCGCTATGGTTGTTCCTTTCGTGCCTGAAGTGTCGCGGCGTCGAAGCCGTTCGCAGCGCTGGACGCTCAGAGACTAGCTTGGCCGTGTCCGCGCTCGTGGAACGATTGGTCGCCCATAAGCTTGGCTTGCTGGATGCTCCGGAGGAGGATGAGATGGACAGCGAAGACGCCTTCGCAAAAGTCAAGGAGGTTTCGGAAGGCGTGCGAGAGACCGCCCGCACGGTTCGGCAAAGCCTGGAAGACGGGCAGCCGCCGGGCCAAGCGCTCGCTTTTCTGCGCGATGTGGTGCGAGAGGCACCGTTGCCCTCGCTGGTCGTCGCCTTCATGCTGGGCTGCCTGATCGCGCGTCGTTAGCCGGGAATATCCCGGTCAATCGCAAGATCATCGAGCAGGGGCGAGGAGCCTCCGGCAAACATCGTGGCCAGAAGTTCCGCCGCGAGGAAGCTGAAGGTAATGCCGTTGCCACCATAGCCAAAGGCAGCAAAAATATTGTTGCAGCCCGGTACCCTGCCTATCAACGGCAAGCCGTCAGGGGTGGTATCGAACGCGCCCGACCAACGGAAGTCGACCTGGTCCGATGCATGCGGCCAAAGAGCCTTCAGATGATCCTTGAGCGCAGCCACCTTTGCCGGCGTCGCGTCATTACGAGCGTCAGGCTCGATGAGGGCATGATCATCCTCGCCACCAAGGATGATGCGGCCATCAGCGGTGGTCCGCGCATAATGATAGTTCCGGCTCGCCTCCCAGATCAGCGCCTGTTCTGGCCATAGATGGCTCAGCTGCCGTCGGGTCGCGATAGCCCAGCTGGAAGCTGGCTGCTGCGTCGTGGGCCGCACAATATCAGGCATCACATAGCCGGTCGCGAGCACGACGTGGCGCGCGTCGATCGAAAGCCCACTTTCAAGGCCGACGGTTACGTTCTGAGCCGTACTATCGTAGGCAACCGCATTGGCCTTTAGGAGGCGGGCGCCGCGCCGTAGGGAAACATCAAGCACGCCACGCGTGAGCAGCACCGGATCGGCATCGGCCGCGTCCCTCGACAAAAGAGCGCCCGCCCGGGCGATGGCGAAGCGCTTGCGCAGCGCGGCATGATCGAGTTGGAGGGACGGCAGATCGGCGCGGCCCCTCAGCGCATATTCATCCTGAACAAGCTTCGGACTGTCATCGACGGCGAGATAGCGAAAGACGCGGCCGCATGTGGCAGGAAATTCCATGATGCGCAACCAGGGACAGCAGGCCTTGCGTCGCACGATGGCTGGCCCGATAGCAGCGCATCGCCTTCTCGAAACCATAGAGCTGCGTGAGTTCAAACAGCGGACGATCGATTTCCCAGAGCAGCATGGCGGTGCTGGCCACCGTGCTACCGAGACTGGGAAGCTCGCGATCGATGATGACCACTTGGCGGCCTTGCCGTGTCAGGCGCTCGGCCACCAGAGCACCGGTGATGCCGGCGCCGACGATCAGAACCTCACAACGAAAGCTGTCAGCGATCGGCTCAACTGGCGGCGGCAGAATGGCCCAGGGTGTACGCGGACTGCGCAGATCGTCCTGCTCGATGTCATCGTCGTTGAAGATGGAACGCTCCCCGCCTTAGTCAGATTTCGTTAGACCTTCACCGGGCGTAAGGCCGACACGGCCGGAGCATTGATCGGCTGGCCGTTGGGCGCAAAGATCGAACCGTGACACGGACAGTCCCAGCAGCTCTCAAAGCTGTTCCAGTGCAGATGACAGCCGATATGGGTGCAACTCGCCGAATGAAGATGCAGTTCGCCAGCATCGTCCTTGTAGGCGGCGATCTTTTCAAGTCCCCGCCGCAGGATGGCGCCCTCACCCGGGTGAAGCTCTTCGAGCGAGGCGATTTCACCCGGCGCGACGTATTCCGCGAGATTTTGCAAGATCGTCATGTTCTCCCGCAGGAAATTCGTAGCCGCTGCGAGCGGTTTGCGATCCGGCGCATAGACGGACTTCCACGGATGATCCTCGCCGAGAATGAGGGCCGTGTTCAGCATTGCGCCCATGACGCCATGGGTCAGACCCTGGCCTGAATCGCCCATCGCAAGGTATACGCGCTCGCGGCCGGGCTCGCGGCCGATGAAGCCAGCATAGTCAATGGTATCGAGAACCTGGCCTGACCAGCGATGGGAGATGCGGCCAAGGGCCGGGATCAATGCTCGCGCCCAGCTCTCCAGCTGGGCAAAGCGCGCGTCGGCGTCATTGGCCTCGCCGCTTTTGTGGTCTTCGCCGCCGACAAGAACGAAATCATCGTCTGGGCCTGTTTGCAGCCGCACATAGTGGTAGGGATCTTCCGTGTCCCAATAGAGCGCATCGGGAAGTTCACCGCGCGCGATGGCAAAAGCGAGCACGTAGGTACGGTAAGGAGCGACCTTGGTATGCAGTTGAAAGCGATCGACGATGGAGGCGTTGGTCGCGATCACGGCATGCGCGGCGGTGATCTCCCCTTGTGAAGTTCGCAGCGTGACGGTGCCGTCTTGTTCGGCGACCCCCTCCACCGGGCTGTTGGCAAAGAAGCGGACGCCGCCGCTTCTGCAAACGGCGGCAAGACCCGCGAGATATTTGAGGGGATGGAATTTTGCCTGGCGCGGATATCGAAGGACGTGCCGGTCCTCGCAGCCTTTGAGCGGCACGCCGACCAGTCGGTGAACCGGTGCTCCAACCTCGCGCACCGCTTCCAGCTCCGCATCGAACATGTCGGCCGGCATGCCATTGCCCTGAAACAGATAGCCGTCAAGACGAAGGAAGTCACAGGCAATCTTCTCGCTGGCCTGGATGTCTTCGATCCTGTCGACGGCGGCGGCCTGACTCTCGTAGAACAGCCTGGCGGCCTCGGCGCCACGCAGCTTCCGGAATTCGCTCATCAGATCATCGCAGAGCGGCGCAAGGTGCGCCGACGTGCGCGCCGTCATACCGCTTGCTATGCCTTTGCGGTCAATGACGATAACCGACCGGCCGCGCTTCATGAGTTCATACGCCGTTGAGAGCCCGGCGATGCCCGAACCGACCACGGCGACATCGCAATGCACGTCGCCTTTGAGCGCACCCGCCTCCGGCAGGATCTCGGTCTCCATCCAGAGCGAGGTGCTGACCATCCTGAACTCCATGCAAAGAAGCAAAACGCGGGCTGTTTGCGCAGGTTCCTTCGGGCGCGTGGGAAGCCGCCTCCCGGCGTCCTTGAGGATGATCAACGCGCGATAGCTCGTTGGGCCGCTTACGCTCCGAGACCGCATTCACCCGTCCGGCAGCGACAAGGCGAGGAACGAAGCCGTGGCGCCGCCGTTCCATCGCTTTGAATTCGAGGAGCGACGTCATGGGACTATTCACGAAAGACATCAAGACGATGGATGACCTGCTGCTGCATGGCTTACAGGACATCTACTATGCCGAACAGCAGATCACCAAGGCCTTGCCGAAAATGATCGACAAAGCCACCAACCGCGATCTGGCCACAGGCCTCAAGAACCATCTCGAGGAGACCAACAAGCAGATCGAGCGTCTCGAAAAGGTCTTCGACAAACTCGGCCAATCGCCGAGTGGTACGCAATGTCCGGCCATCGACGGCATCATCAAGGAAGCGGACGAGACGGCCGGCGAGATCGAAGACAAGACGGTGCTCGATGCGGCGATCGTCGCCAACGCGCAAGCCGTCGAGCATTACGAGATATGCCGGTATGGCACGCTGATTGCGTGGGCGGAAGAACTCGGCCACGACGATATCGTGCGTTTCCTGACCACGAACCTCAACGAAGAGAAAGCGGCGAACACCAAACTCAACACGGTTGCGTTGCGCAAGGGGGTCAACAAGAAGGCCTCCACCGCCGCCTGATCGGCAGGGCCCGGCGGATCTATTTCCGCCGGGCACGCTACTCCTTTCGAGGCTCAAGTAATCCGCCATGACCAATCTGACAAAACTGCCGAGCTGGGCCGACGATAACAATATCTTCGCCGTGGTCGAGACGCCGCGGGGCAGTTCGTGCAAGCTCGATTTTGATCCCAAGCTTGGCGTTTTTGCCCTGGCGAAGCCTTGATGGCGGGTCTGACCTATCCTTATGATTGGGGTTTCATTCCCTCGACCAAGGCCGAGGATGGCGACCCGCTGGATGTGCTGATCCTGCATGATGCGCAGACCTATCCAGGCGTCGTGCTGCGCTGTCGACCGATCGGCATTCTCGAAGTCGAGCAGAAGAAAAAGGGCAAGACGGAGCGCAACGACCGGGTATTTGCGGTGCCTGACAGGTCACCGCTGGAAACGGATCTCAAGGATATCCGCAATCTTCCATCTCATGCACGCGATGATCTCGAAGAATTCTTTCGGGCGACGAATGCGTTGGAGAACAAAGAGCTGAAATTCCTCGGCTGGCATGGACCGAACCGCGCGACCAAGACCATCAAGCGGCTGGCCCGCCGAGCCACGAACTAGAAGTTCAGAGTCGTTCGCAGGCCGAGCACGGTTGCGTTATGAAGAACCTTGCCGGGCGCTGCACTGGAAGAACTGTGGCACCTCCCCCCGGGGGTGGATGATGTACCGCAGGTTGTACTGCAACGTCCATCCGTCTTTGATCTGGTATTAATACGCGGCCGTGAGAAGCCCCTCGAAACCGCGCAACGGCCACGCGGGATCGAGAAAAGTACGATGTCGGCATCGAGCGCCTGCGCGCGTCTCGACACACGCGCGTAGCCTGCCGCGATTCCGAACTTGTCGTCAGGACGGCTGTCATTGAGACCAATGAATTCAATGCCGGCGTTGGCGTAACGGTCGATCAGATTGCGGTCGGCGGCTGCCGAGATGCGCGCAAAATGCCGATCCGCGGTCGTCGCTGTTCGGCATGCGATAGAGCTTCTGTCCGAACACCGTCTCCGCCAAGATCCCCGACCACCTGTCAGCAGTCAGACGGCATCACGGCTGGCTTCATAAAGACCGTTTTAAAAATCAGATGCTCAAACGGTCTTGCCCGCTAAACCATTGATTTGGTGGGCGCACCAGGGCTCGAACCTGGGACCCGCTGATTAAGAGTCAGTTGGTCTTTCTCAGTGCGCCGCGTACTTGATCGAGTAGGTCACAGGCGCGCTACGAGAATGCGCAGCGAGGACTGGCACTTTCCGCGACCGATCTACCGCTTCGGAGAACCCTGCTCACGCTGGCTTTCGCGAGATCTTTTTTGATCTCCCGGTGCACACGTCGCGCACACGCCACCCTCTAACCATCTGAAAAAACTAAACTCTCGCTCCAATCCATCATGGGGCCGTGGAAAACTTCCAGCGCAAGTCATTCATATCATTGATCTATTTTCAACTCGATCAGTCCTCTATGTCATTGGACCGACTGAGAAACTCCGCTCGACCACATTTCTCCAACCTGGCTCTTCTAGGCTTTTCCAGGCTCGAAATGGAAGCGAAAATCGCGATTTCGGATTCTCGGTGCACACGTGGTGCACACGAGAACCAGGTGTGCACACGCCTCCACTTCCCCTACGTCGACGTCGGTCAAAGGTGCGAAGGCCGAAGGCTTCAGCCTGCCAAGAGACTCCAGCAGACCCGGTCTACGGTGGTTCGCTCAGTGTTTGCGGGAAGCCGTTGGTGTAGTCTCGTTCCTGAGATCGAACCTGCTCTGTGGCACTTGAAGCAGGGACGCCATCGCAAACTCGCGCGCGCAATTCGATAGTCGCAAGGTTCATATTTCAATCGTCGGCATCAATGACGTTCTACCTAGCTTCAGATTCTGCAGAATATCTTTTCAATATAATGATACTTCACACGATTTGACGAACTTGAGAGTATCGTCTCCAGGCAAACGCAATCACGCACGCTTGCGTTTGACGACAAAATGACCGTCGCGCCAATTGCCGCGATGCCGAGGTATTTGTTGCTTGCCTCCGGCGAAATTTGGAATGGCCAGATCTGTTCGTTTCGCTTCTTCTGGCGCGAACGCTGATCGTACGAAGCTTAGCCGCCGAAACGGCGATGCAATCGACGACACCAATCATTAGGGGCCATCCATGACTGCTCGCTTTTCTCCGCGCTCGATCTCCCGACGTCGGCTGTTGGTCGCCACCTCGGTAGTGGCGGCCTTAGCGTTGACAGCCATGGCGGGTCTTTCGCCGGCCCGGAGCGCCGACGCTCGGCAAAACGGCGGCAACATCACCTTTCTCATCGACTCGCTGGGCAGCACCTGGATCCCGAACAACAGCGCCATCTCAAGCTTCCAGGGCCACATCTGGGGCCACGTCACTGACAAGCTCATTTATGTCGATGCTGACGGCAAGGTCAGCCCGTGGATTGCCGAGCGCTGGGAGCAGAACGACGATGCCACCCAATTCACCCTCCACCTCAAGAAGGGCGTGACTTTTTCCGACGGCAGCCCGCTCGATGCTGCGGCCGTCGTCGCCAATCTCGACATCTGGTATGCCGGCCGCAAGAGCGAAGGCATCAACCCGATTGGCCTGTTTCCGAAGACCTACGATCGCGCTGAGGCGATCGATGCGACCACGGTGAAGGTGGTCTTCAAGGCGCCGACGCTCGGCTTCATCCCGACCCTCGGCTACCACGGCTCGATCCTGATCTCACCGAAGACCATCGCGCAGCCCGCCGCGCAACAGGCCGATCTTTCCAAGACATCCGGCAGCGGCCCGTATGTGGTCGATTCCTGGAAAGAGGGAGACTTCGTCAAGCTCGTCAAGCGCAAGGACTACAATTGGGGTCCTGCGGCGGCCGGCCACACCGGCCCGGCCTTCCTGGACTCGATCACCTACAAGCTGGTGAACGAGCCATCGCTGCGGGTGGCCGCCGTTCAGTCCGGCCAGGCCGATGTCGCCTACAGCCCCTCCCCTCAGGAACTGAAGTCTCTCAAGGAAGCCGGCTTCATCACCGCGACGCCGCGCTATCTCGGCTTCGTCAACGGCCTCGCGATCAACACCAAGCTCGAGCCCTACAACGATTTGAAGGTCCGTCAGGCGCTCCAGGCGGCCATCAACCGGAAGGAGATCATCGACACCGTCTATACGCCCGACTGGAAGCTGGCGACATCGTTCATCCAGAGCAACGTTCCCGGCGCGACCGACCACAGCGATCTCCTCGCGTACAATCCCGGCAAGGCCGAGAAGCTTCTGGATGACGCAGGCTGGACCAAGGATTCCAAGGGGATCCGCACCAAGGACGGCAAGCAGCTCTCGCTGACGCTCTACTCCAACCCTTACCTTGCGACCGCGAAGGCGATTGACGAGTTGATCGCCCAGCAACTCGGCAAGATCGGCTGGAAGGTCTTCATCCGGGCCTACGACGTCGTGACGTTCGGCGAGAAGGTCAGGTTCGGCGGCCCGGCCGTGCCGGCCTATGAGGTGACGCGCAGCTTCATCGACGCCGGCACGGTCGCCAGCATCCTCACCGACGCCAACAACGGCGAGAACTGGTTCAACCTCGGCGACAGCGACAAGAAGCTTAGCGAACTCCGCGACAAGATCGCCAGCGCCGGCTCCAGCCAGATCCGTGACCCGCTGCTCGACCAGTTGCAGACCTACGTCCTCGAGCAGGGTTACTTCATCCCGCGCACGCAGATCGTCCAGCGCATCTACGTGCAATCGCCGAAGCTGAAGGGCGAAGTCTACAACGGCGTCGCCTACGCCAGCTATTACACGGCGACGATCAGCGAGTAAGGCGCCGTGCACCCGAACGATGTGAGAAGGCGGCCGGCATGAGTGGTCCTTATCTGCGCTATGCCGCAAAGCGCCTCGTCCAGGCCGTTGTCGTCATCCTGCTCGCCTATGTCTTCACGTTCGTCGTCGTCAGCATCCTGCCGGGCGATCCCATCACCAACGTCCTGCGCGATCCCCAGAACGGCTTCTCCGAGGACGAGATCCGACAGATCATCGCAGCCCAGGGGCTGGACCAGCCAATTCTCGTCCAGCTCTGGACGTCGCTGTCCCATTTCCTGACCGGCGATTTCGGCCTGTCGATGCGGTCGAGCCGGCCGGTGACAACCCTGATCGCCGAAGTTCTTCCCTCGACGCTGGTGCTGGCGTCATCGGCCTTTGCCGTCGCGTTGCTGCTGGCGGCGACGATCGCCTACGGCACGCAGTTCCTTCCCAAGCGCTTCGGCCAAGGCTTGCTGCGCGGCTTCCCATCGTTGTTCCTGTCGGTACCCAATTTCGTGATCGGCCTCATGCTGATCCACGTCTTCGGCTTCCAGCTCGGTCTTTTCCGCGTGATCGCGCCCAACAGCTTCTGGGCGACATTTTTCGCGGCGATCGCGCTCGGCATCCCGATCTCCGCACAGATCGCCGAGGTGCTGATCGCGAACCTCGACCACGAATCCGCACAGGACTATGCCGCCGTCGCGCGCGGCCGCGGCCTCGGGCAGTTTCGACTGTTCGCAATGCACCTGCTCAAGCCGTCGTCGCTCCCGGTCGTCACCATCATCGCACTCACCCTTGGTGAGTTGCTCGGCGGCTCGCTGATCACCGAGACTGTGTTCGGACGCACCGGCGTCGGCAGCCTGGTGCAGCGTTCGGTGAGCACACAGGACCTCCCAGTCCTGCAGGCCGTGGTCTCGCTGGCAGCGGTCGTGTTCGTGCTCGTCAATCTGATCGCCGACCTCGTCTATCCCCTGCTCGACCCGCGCGTGAAACTCGTCAGCGGACCCAAATATCGCCCGACGACAGCCGATGACAGCTCGGCCGGTACGCCGCAGGCGGTGACACCATGAGCCTCATCACCGACGTACACCTTACGGCAAGCCGCCGGTTGACATCCTTCCGCGTTCCGCCGACCGTCGTTGTGTCGTTCGCGATCATCGCGCTGGTGATCGCCTGGTCGCTCGCTCCTGGCCTGTTCACGAGCCAGAGCCCCGTCAACGGCGTTCCCGCCGACAAGCTGCTCGCTCCCGGCACAGCGCACTGGTTCGGCACCGACCATCTCGGCCGCGATCTCTACACCCGCGTGGTTTATGGCACGGCGTCATCGGTGACGAGCGCGCTCATCGCCGTCGTCATCGCCGCCGTCACCGGCGGCCTGATCGGACTGATGTCGGGCTTCTTCGGGGGCTGGGTCGATATCGTGTTCGCCCGCCTCGTCGACGTGCTGCTGGCGATCCCGCACTTCCTGCTGGCCGTCATCGTCGTCACGGCGATCGGCTTCGACACCACGAATGCGGCGATCGCGACCGGCGTCTCGGCGGTCGCCGTGTTCGCGCGGGTGATGCGTTCGGAGGTCATCAAGATCAGGCAGGCGACGTTCGTCGAGTCCTCGTTCCTGCTCGGCGGCTCGCGCTGGCACATCCTGCTGCGGCACGTGCTGCCGAACGCCTCGCGCTCGCTGTTGCCGCTCGCGGTGCTGCAATTCGGCCTGTCGATCCTGGTGATCGCAAGCCTTGCCTTCCTCGGCTACGGCGATCCACCGCCCGCTTCCGACTGGGGTCTGCTGATCTCGATCGGCAAGGATTACCTCAAATGGCCCTGGCTGGTCTACGCGCCGGCTTTCGTCACGATCGCGACCGTCCTCTCCGTGAACAGGATCAGCCGATGGCTCCGCAAGACGGACTGACCGCCACTCTCATCCGCCCCGAGCTCGTCGCGCCGCGGCCCCTGCGGTCGATCCCTCTCCTCAGGGTCGACGACCTGTCGGTCGCCTACGGGTCGCATCAGGTTGTGACCAACGTGGGATTCGAACTGGGCCGCGGCAAGAGCCTCGCCCTCATCGGAGAATCCGGCTCCGGCAAGTCGACGATCGCACGCGCGCTGCTGCGGCTGCTTCCGGGCGGCAGTCACGCCACCGGTCGCGTCGCATTCGACGGCCAGGAGATCCTGCGGATGCCCGAACGCGGCTTCCGGCCGCTGCGCGGACGGGCCATCGGGTTCGTGCCGCAAGATCCCGGCAACTCGCTCAATCCGGTGCGAACGATCGGCGCCCAGGCGCATGAGGCCGCCGCGCTCCTCGACGAACCCGACAGGGCCGTGCGCAAGCAGCTCATCCTGGACATTTTCGCACAGGTCGGGCTCGACAATCCCCAGCGGGTCTACGGCTCCTACCCGCACCAGCTGTCCGGCGGAATGCTCCAGCGCGTGCTCATTGGCCTTGCGATCCTGCCCCGGCCGTCGTTGCTGGTCGCGGACGAGCCGACCTCCGCGCTCGACGTCACGATCCAGAAGCGGATCCTCGATCTGCTCTCGCGCCTTCAGGACGAGCGGAATATCAGCCTGCTGCTCATCACCCACGATCTCGCGATCGCCGCGGAGCGAGCCGACACGTTGGTGGTGCTCAAGGACGGGATCGTCCAGGAGACCGGCAAGACCTCCGCTGTCTTCGCCTCGCCGGCGTCGGCCTATGCGAGGAAGCTGCATGCCGACGTTCCGGCCCTCAACCCCGACCGCTACGACGACCTGCGCGACCTCGGCTTCCGTCGCACCAGGACCGAGCCAACGAAGATCGAGGTCAGCGCCGTCACCAAGACCTTCGCGGTGGACAGCAAGACGCTGACGGCCGTCGATAACGTGTCGTTCAGCGTTCCGGCCGGCACCACGCACGCGCTGGTCGGCGAATCCGGCTCGGGCAAGACGACGACGATCCGGCTGCTGCTTGGGCTGGAACAGCCTGATGCCGGGACCATCTCGGTCGCCGGCGAGCAGCTCAACGGGCGGTCTCCGACCGAACTGCGCGCGGCTTGGCGCCACCTTCAGCTCATCTATCAAAATCCCTTTACGTCGCTCGACCCGGCCTGGAAGGTCGAGCAGCTGATCCGCGAGCCGCTCGACCGGTTCAGGATCGGCACAGTTCGGGAGCGCGACGAGCGCGTGCACAAGGCTCTCGCCGACGTGGGGCTCGGTCAGCATCTGCTGGCGCGCAAACCCGGCGCACTGTCCGGCGGCCAGCGCCAGCGCGTTGCCATCGCTCGCGCGCTCGTCCTCAAGCCTGACGTGATCGTGCTCGACGAACCCACCTCAGCGCTCGACGTCAGCGTCCAGGCGGACATTGTCGAGGTGTTGCTGTCGCTGCAGGCCGACCTCGGCCTGACCTATGTGTTCGTCTCCCACGACCTGGCCCTGGTGCGTCAGCTCGCCCACACCGTCTCGGTGATGCATCGCGGACGTATTGTCGAACATGGGACCGTCACCGACATCTTCGACAATGCCCGGCAGTCCTATACGCGCTCGCTGCTGGCCTCGATCCCGTCAGGCGTTACCGACGCCGCACATGCACCGCCGCCGACGCCTCAGCTGATCGTCGCGGCCGAATAATCGACGCGGACCGTACCGCTCATTCCGCTTCATCGAGCGCGAGAACGGCGAAGCTCGCAAGCCAATGCTCGCCCATGTAATGCGTGGCGAGATGGGGAAGGCCTGCAGCGAGATGCTGCTGCGCCGCCGCGTGGGCAATGGCGCGTCGCTCGTCGCTTGCCGGCAAGGCGTCGCCGAGCGCGCGCCAGCACCAGGCGCGGCTGAGATTGAGGCCATCGAGATGAGCGATCTTGCCGTCGGTGCGGTCGCTGACGGTCGCAGGCCGGAACAAGGTCGCAGGCTGCCGCTCGAGCACGCGCGGCAGGAACCGATCGAACCAGGGTAGGAACACATCTAGCGGCAACAGGCGCCGCATGCACTCGGCCTCGATCAAGGCCGAGGATTGGAAATCGTCGCCGCTGGGCTCGCCCCAGGCGGGGCAATCGCGATCTTCGCCATACCAGCGCAGGCCCGTCTCGAGCAGCAGCTTGGCCAGCCCTTCGTCCTTGCTGATCTCGGCGTAGTCGGACGCCATCCGCAGGCCGAACGCTGTATTGAAGTGGGTGCCGACGCGCACGGGATAGAGCGACAGCGGCAGGAAGTCGCGAAAGCGCTGAGCAATGACGTCCGCCAACGGCGCGAGATTGCGGCCCCAACGGCCATCGGATTGCAATGCCAGCTCGGTCGCCAGCTTCAGCAGCCAGCCCCAGCCATAGGGCCGCTTGAAGCCGCGGGCGGTCGGACGGGCAAAGTAGGCGCTCTCGACAGCAACCTTCTCGGGCACGAACTGCTCGTCGAACAAGGCCCGAATATCGGATGCCGCGGCGAAATCCGGAAAGCGCCGGAGCAACCGCGCCAGCATCCAGTAGCTGTGAACGCAGGAGTGCCAGTCATAGCTGCCATAGAAGATCGGATGCAGCTGGCTTGGCGTGCGGGCGTCCGCGGGCTCGGCCAGCGCGTGGTCCACGTTGTTGGGATATTCGCGCCTGACATGGCCGAGCGCGATGCGGGCGAATTGCGTGGCTTGTTCGCGGGTGAGACGGGACGTCGTCATAGAGTGGCCTTTCGTTTGCCGCGACTAATCAACGTCTCGATCAAACGCGGCAGGATGTAGATCGGAAATTGCGTCGCGGTAAAGTATAGGGCCATGCGCGGCGAAGCGGCAGCGCCGAGCGCCGACCAGACCAGCCCGACATTGCGATTGCCGAGAATGAGGCCGACCGTCAATCGCTGGGGCAGAGTTCCCGGCAGCAACAGGGCGCCCGAGGCTTGGAGCGCAAGATTGCAGGCGAAGGCGAGCACAAGGCAGAGCGCCGCGGCCGGCACATCCGCTGCGATCTGTGCGGGGATGCCGGCCATGGTGGCCACGGCGAAAAGAACAAGCGCCGTGACGATGATCCCGTCGACGACGTCGCCACGGGCCGCCAGAACTTGCGCGGCGTGCCGGCGCAGCAGGAAGGCGACACCCTCGGCGCCGCCGATCAGCAACGCCAGCCGCAGTGCCAGCTCGGGCGCGCTGATCTCGAGCCCGCCGAACCAGCCTGCAAGCAGCGGGACCGTGACCGGAGCAAGCACCATGGACAACACCGTCACCACGAGCGGCACCGCAGCGTCGAGCCCGAGCATGCGGGCCACAGCGGCGGTGCCGCTCGACGGCGGCGCCGAGACGGCAAGCACGATCGCAAGCGCGAATTCCGTGGCAAGACCGAGGGTATGACTGGCAAAGCCGATCGCCAGCGGACAGGCGACCATGACGACGGCCGGCAGGAGCACGGATAGCGATGGCTGCCGCAGCGTCTCGACGACGGCCCTACCATCGACCCGCAACAGCGTTCCGAGCACGATCACGAAGATCGTGGCCGGCATCAGCGGACGGATCAGGTCTGCAAGGGCCGGGCATGCAAGCCCGAGCAGGACGCCAAGCGCCAGCAATGTCGGTCCGCGCGGGATGAGGCGCAGGAGTGAGGGTCGCATGCGCCTCGTCCAATCGGGTCTTCCCCATCAATAGACCACCTCGAGCGACATTCTTGAAATCGATTTTTGATATGCATACCATCGTTCAAATGAATTTAGCTTCCGTCGATCTCAATCTCCTGGTCGCCTTCGAGGCGCTCATGGAGGAGCGCAACGTGACCCGCGCCGGCGAACGCGTCGGCCTGGCGCAGCCGTCGATGAGCGGCGTCCTGACCCGCCTGCGGGCACTGTTCGGCGACGATCTGTTCGTGCGGTCCGCATCGGGCATGCAGCCGACGGCCAGGGCGCTGGCGCTGGCCCGGCCGATCAGCGAGGCGCTCGGACAGATCAGGGGCGTGCTGGCGCCCGGATCGAGCTTCGATCCTGCGACCGCCCGCCGCCGCCTCTCCATCGCGGTGACCGATTACGGCGACCTCGTCGTCATACCGCCGCTGGTCGCGGCGCTGCGACGGGAGGCGCCGGGCATCGATCTCGTGGTGCGCCCCATCATTGACGCTGCTGCGAGCGTCGCGAGCCTCGAACACGGCGACGTCGACGCATTGATCGGTGGGCATCTTCCGGCCTCGACGCGCATCACGCGCTGTACGCTGTTCGAGGAGAACTTCGTCTGCATCCGCGATGCCGGCCAGGCCAAGCGGAGAGCCAGGCTGACCAGGGACGACTATACGCGCCTCCCGCATGCCCTGTTCTCGTCGGCGGGCGGCGACGGGCTCCCCGGCGCGATCGATACGATGCTGGCCCGGCATGGGCGCAAACGCCGGACCGCCGTCACCCTCGCGCATGTCGTCGCGGTCCCGTTCGCGATCGCCGGTACCGATCTCGTGGCGACGATGGCCGAGCGTATCGCCCGCCGCTTCGCCGCAAGCGCCGGCGTGTCCGTCGTTCCGGTTCCCTATGATGTCGAGGCCTTCACCATCGACCTGCTCTACACGCGCCGCAGCACGACCGTCCCGGCGCTGCGCTGGTTCATCGAGTTGGTCAATCGCATCTGCAAGAAGCTCTGACTGGCCGCCGCCTCTGCGCCGATATGATCATTCCACAAACGTCCATTGCGACAGGAGAAACATTACTTCCGTGATGCTGCGACAACGATATCGCAGCCTGTCCGACTATCATCGCAATTGAGCCGTAGAACCAATCGCAGTCCTGCGACGTTGACCGACCGATAAAACGGGGGGCGGCACGATGGGTCCGGAGGGGCGGCACGCGATTGTCATCGGCGGGGGCGCGAGCGGCGCCCTGATGGCGTTTCAGCTCCTGAAAGCGTCTCCACCGGATCTGCGCGTAACACTGATCGAGAAACGACCCGAGATCGGCCGCGGCCTTGCCTATCATGCAGGCAATCCCGAACACCTCCTCAACGTTCGCGTATCGAACATGAGCGCGCTGCCTGATGATCCCGGGCATTTCTGGGAGTGGCTGTGCGGGCGACCCGATGGGCCGATGTGTCCTGATCCCTACTGCTTCGTTCCGCGGCAGACCTATGGCGACTATCTCGCCGACCTGATCGCGCCACTGACCTGCCCCGACGGAACACGAGGTCTCACGATCTTGCAGAACGAGTGCATCGCGATTCGCGAAACGCCCTCCGATGTCGCCGTCTTGCTCGCCGATGGAACACGGCTGACAGGTACCATGGCCGTTCTGGCCACCGGCCACGACGCCCCGGCGTCGCGCCTGCCCGGCCATGTCGATCCATGGGTCGCTCCCACTACTGCCGGCATCGACAGAAACGCAACCATGCTGATCCTCGGCATGGGTCTGTCGATGGTCGATTACGTGCTGTCCCTGCTTCGCCACGGACACCGGGGGCAGATCGTCGCCCTGTCGCGGCGCGGACTGCTGCCGAGAGCCCATCGCCGCATCGATCCGATGCGTCTCGCCGAGAGTGAAATTCCGTTCGGCGCCCGGATCGGCGCCCTGCTGCACTGGTTTCGCCGCCGTATCGAAGCGCATGCGGCAGAGGGCGGCGACTGGCGCAGCGCGATCGACGCCATCAGGCCACACACCCAGCGGCTCTGGCGGGAGTTGCCGCTGGAATCACGGCGCAGATTCCTGGAGCATGCCCGCGCCTGGTGGGACGTCCATCGCCACCGTACGGCGCCCGAGGTCGAGACTCGCATCACGGAGGCGCTTGCGAATGGACGCTTGACCGTCATCTCCGGCAAGCTCACCACCGTCACACCGAACCAATGTGGTGCGCTCGTCAGCTATCGCAGGCGCGGCCAGAGCGCGCTGTCCGAGCTTCAGGTCGGCGCGATCGTGGACTGCACCGGCATTGTCAAAGACCCGGGCGCCAGCAGCAACCCGGCGGTGCGCAGCCTGTTCGACAATGGTCTTGCGCGGATCGATCCCTTACGGATCGGCATCGAGGTTACGCCGGATTGTGCGATCGTTGGCGAACATGGATCACCATCACGACGCCTCTACGCTGTTGGCCCGCTCACCCGGGCCGCGTTCTGGGAGATCATCGCCGTACCAGATATAAGGCAGCAATGCGCGGATCTGGCGGCGCGTCTCCGGACTCTTTCGCTGTAGGGGTCACAGAGTCTCGGCCAAAATTCGCCGTAGGCGCTTTAGGTCCGGTCAATCACCTGCGCAATCTCCCAGACATGACCCGAGGGGTCCGCGAAAGACGCGGTTCGCCTTCCCCAGGGACGGTCGATCGGCCCATTGAGCAAATCGACACCAATCTCCCGGAGAGCCGCGCAGACCTGATCAACGTCAACAACCCTGATCGTCAACAGCGCGCGCGCCCCAGCGGATGACGGCCCGACAGGCAGCGGCTCGACGAGCGTCGGCGCCTGAGACACGTCGAGAAGGTTGATCAGGAGCCCGCCAAATCTGAGCACGGATGAGACCTGGTCCTCCCAGACGGTCTCAGGCGCGAAAACCTTGGCGTAGAACGCCTTCGACGATGCAATATCATCGACGAACAATGTGATGACTTCAACTTCGCCCGGCAGACCATCGACCATGTCGCCACTCCCCACCATTGCAGCGTGCTTGCGCAAGCAGCACAACCGGCCGCGCCGTGATATCTCACGAACTCACGGCGTGGGCAATTCGCGCGAGTTATGGCTCTAATTGAACAGATCCGGTTCCGCCTCGGTGATCCAGTCCCACAGTGGCTGGAAGCTGAAGTAGCCGCCCTTGTGCGTGCCGACCTGTCGCGAGGTCAGGCTGGCGATCTCATGCGGGATGGGCTTCGGCGTACCGGCGGCCTCCGCAAGCAACTGAGCACGGGCGGCATTGTCCATCGCGATGTACCACCAGGCCGCGGCCTCGATGGTCGGTCCCACCGTCAGCAGGCCGTGATTTTGCAGGATCGCGGCCTTCTTCGATCCCAGCGCCTGCGCGATCTTGCGACCTTCTTCCGCCTCCAGCACGACGCCAGAGAACGGATCGAACAGCACGTGATCCTCATAGAAGGCGCAGGAATCCTGCGTCAGCGGATCGAGCAGCCGGCCGAGCGCCGACCAGGCCTTGCCGTAAGTCGAATGGGTGTGCGCAGCCGCGATCACCTCGGGGTGCGCCGCATGAATCGCCGAATGGATCACGAAGCCGGCCTGGTTGATCGGCTTGTCGCCGATCAGGATATTGCCGTCGTGGTCGACGAGCTGAAGGTCGGACACCTTGATCTGGCTGAAATGCTTCGACAGCGGGTTGATCCAGAACCGTTCGGGGAATTCCGGATCGCGCACGGTGACATGGCCCGCGAGGCCCTGATCGAACCCGTAGCGCGAAAACAGCCGGAACGTAGCGGCGAGACGCTGCTTGCGGTGCAGCCTCTCCTCCTCGAACGTCGCCGCCGGCGTCCGCTCGACCAACGAATATTTCCTGGGCTTCTCGACAACCTTGTTCATTGTTGCGCTTCCTTTTCTAGTATTCGAGAGTCTTGTCGAAGACGTCGGCCAGCGCCACGCCATGCGCGTAGGCGTCGAGATTGACCAGTGTCTTGTCGGCCAGCCGCTTGACGTCCTCGCCGCCGGTCCACGAGACGTGCGGGGTGAGAACGACCTTGGGATGGCTATAGATGGGATCGCCATCGAGCGGCGGCTCCGGATCCGTGACATCGAGCGTGGCGCCGGCGATCCGTCCGTCATCGAGCGCCTGCAGAAGCGCTTTCTGATCGATGATCCTGCCGCGCGCGACGTTGATGAGATGCAGCGATTTTTTGGCCCGTGCCAGCACGTCGGCATTGATCAGGCGGGTGGTCTTCGTCGTCGCCGGCAGCGCCAGGACGAGATGATCGGAGACCTCGACCAGCTGCTCGATGCTGTCCACCGGCTGGATGCCCGGAAGAACGTAGGGCCAGGCCGAGCGCCTGAGAACCTTGATGTTGACGCCGAACGGCTTGACCCGCTCGGCGACGGCACGGCCGATCGCACCGAAACCCGCGATGCCGATCGTCTTGCCACTCACCGAGCCCAGCGGAGCGATTTTCCATTCCGCGCGGTTGCGCGGACGGATCTCGTGAATTCGCTTTTCGAAGCCGAGGATCGCCGCGAGAACGTATTCTGCAATAGGATCGGCCGAGATGCCGCGGCCGACCGTCACCACGGGCCCGTCGAGGAGCCACGTCGGAAAGAAATCGATGCCGGTGGATGCGGTCTGGATCCAGCGCAGGCCGAACGGCCAGCCCGCAGGCTTCTCGCCGGGCGCCTTGTTCCAGCTCGCCAGCGGCCGCGTCAGCAGCACGTCGGCTTCAGGTGCGACCTCCCACGCAGCACGACCGGCGGGATGGTCGATGATCAGCGGGCGCGACCAATGCTCGGCGAGTGCGGCGCGAACCTCCGCGCCGAGCTGGTTGATGATGATCGGCGATCGCACGCTGGTGGAGGCGCGCTTGTTTTCAATGCGGGGAGTGTTCATGTCACGCGTTCATGATGGCTTTGATGCGGACATGCTAGGCGCATGACGCAAGATAGTCTTTTCAAAGATCTTCGGCATCGGGCAACAACCGGACGACGCGCTTCGATGAGACACATGAATTCGTCTCCGCACTCGAGGCTATTCCTTCGCAGCGGCGAGCCGTTCCGCTTTTGCCTTTGCCGCAGCCTCGCCGGCGCGTCGGAAGACCGTCTCCATCAGCCATTGCTCGTTAGGAAAGCGCTCCGCCCATTCATCCCAGCCGGAGTGCTTGCGGTATTGGCCGAGACGGCCTGACGCCAGCACTTCCGCCTCGGTTACGGCAACGCGGCGATCGCAATCGGGCGCCACATAAATCGCATCCGCGCGGCAATAGAGCTCGCACATGAAACAGGTCTGGCAATCCTCGACCCGCGCCAGAACCGGCAGGCCGGCGCGGCCGGGCTCGAGCACATTGGCCGGGCAGACCTCGATGCATGCGCCGCAATCCGTGCAGCGCTCTTCGACGACGAGCTCGATCATGACGCCGCCTCGAGCTGATCGGGTCTGGTCGCCGGCGATGGACGGTCGAGCGACACCCGGATCCGATCCAGTCCGCCGCTGAGCAGGCGCGCGGCCAATCCGGGATCCTGTGCAGGAAAATCCTCGCGGCGGTGAAGTCCTCTGCTCTCGTTGCGCGCAGCAGCAGTGGCCACCGACCAGCGCGCTGTTGCAACGAGCGCCGCAGCCTCGCGCAGGGCGAGCGTGCCCGCATGCCCGTGCTCCGCCACATCGCGCCAGAGATCGTCGATGACGCGCGACGACGCGGCAAGCCCGGGGCCTGTACGGAAAAGGTTCTTGTCGAACGGATGCATCTCGGCGCGTACGCTGCTTCGAATAGCGGCGACGTCGACCGTCTGAGGTCGACCGCCTGGTCGCAGCCCGGCACGTCCGAGCGGCCGAAGCCTTTCAACCCGTCGCGCCGCGCTGCGCGCCACACGCGTCGCCGCGCGTCCGGCGAAGACGCCCGACGACAGCGCCCAGGCCGAGTTGACGTTGCCGCCGCCGGAGATCGCGCCGGCGACCTTCTCACGCGATGCGTTATCGCCGGCTACGAACAATCCCCGCACGGATGTCGCGCCATCCGTATCATGCACGCGCACGCCACCGATCCCGCGGATAGTACCATCATTGTGCAGGGTGACCTCGAACCGGTCGCGGTAGGGATCGATGCCCCAGCGGTCGAATACCAGCGGCACGTTAGGCGAGATCGTATGCAGCCTCGCCTTGATGTCATCGGGCAGACGATGCAGCGAGCAGTAAACTGGCCCGCGCTGCAGCGCGCGCGCCAGGTGGATGGTCTGGTCAGGCCCGAACGGCAGATCCAGCTGCCGCCCCTCGGCATCATAATAGGTCGCAAATGAATAGGCCATGCTGCGCGTCATCGTCGAATGCGCCGGCGCGATGGTGTAGGCGGCGGTGAATTCCATGCCGGACATCTCCGCGCCCGCCTCGGCCGCCATCAGATAGCCGTCACCCGTGTTGGTATGCGATCCCAGCAAGTGCGACAGAAAGCTGGTCCCGCCCGCCGCGAGCACCACGGCACCGGCCTCGACCCAATAGGACCGGCCGCCATCCTGCCGGCGCAGGCCACGCGCGCCGCCGATCGATCCATCGGAACGCGCCAGCAGCTCGAGAACGGGCGAATGATCGAGAATGGTGACACCGTGGCTGAGAACCTCCTGACGCAGGGCGCGCATATATTCCGGCCCGCGTACCGCGCGATGGTTCACGCGCCCCTCGTCGTCGACGCCGAACTTGTAGTAGCGCGCAAGCGTGGGCAGCGTGCGCCAGGTCTGGTCGAGGATGCGATACATCCACTCCGCTTCGCCAAGGCCAAGACCGGCATCAATTCGGTTGGCCACGGCCGCGTCGCGCGCCGCGGGAGGATCCGGCGGCACCCACCAATGGCCCGGGCCCGCTGCGGCCGTGACGCCGCTGGTGCCGCAATAGGCCTTGTCTGCCAGCACGACCTTGGCGCCCGCCTGCGCCGCTGACGTCGCCGCCCAGGCGCCCGCCATGCCGCCGCCCACAATCAACACGTCGGCCGTCAGCGACAATTCTTCGAGCGACGACGAAACCACCTTGCGCCTCCTGGCAATGGTGCAACCGCATTCCGGCATCGGGCAAATGCCGGATGCAGACGCGCGCCACCTTGTCGCAGCATGTTTGGGCGAGGCCGCGCGCAGGTCAATGAAAGGCAAAACTCTTTTCGGCATGCCACGCAAACGACTCATGCCGCCGTCGTTGAGGCCCGCATGATGAGTCTTTCAGCGTAGAACAGGTTTCTCCGCGCGCGACGGCGAACGACAAGGAGCTTTCGGGAATTTGACGGACGGGCGAAGCCGGAGTCCGTCCAACATAGCGGATGGATATCCGCTATGAACTACAAGCAGGATTACAGGCCGCGCAGCACTTCCATTTTGTTGGATGAAAGCGAACAGCGGAAACATTTCACGATTCACTTCGGCGGCAGATCGCTTTATCTCCAATCTCAGCGCAAACGAGTGCTTCCTGCTCTGATTTTGGAGAACGACGATGAACACCGCAATGCAGATGATGCCGATGCCGATGATGATGGGCGGCATGATGAACCCCGCAATGGCCGGCGGCATGATGCCGATGATGAACATGATGGGCATGGGCATGCCGATGATGATGCCCTGCCAGGTGAAGTGCACCATGACGCCGGCCGGCATGACCTGCGAAATGATGCCGACGGACCCGGCCATGAAGGACATGTTCATGAAGTGCTGCGAAAGCATGATGAGCATGATGCAGATGGGCATGCCCATGATGATGTGCTGCGGCGGCATGATGATGATGTGCATGCCGATGAAGGCTGCCTGATCGCTTTCGCCAGGCGCGATGGACGAAGGGCTGGCTCGCGCCAGCCCTTTTGCTTTTCATGCGGCGGTCTCGGCGTAGGTCATCACGAGGTAGAGAACCGCTTCGTCGGCGACGAGGTTCTTGTAGACGTGCGGCACATCGGCCTCGAACAGGACGGCATCGCCCTCGGTCAGCGTCTGCGGCTTGTCCGACCCGGCCGTGATCTCGACCACGCCCTTGGCGACGAAGAGATTCTCGCGCGTACCGGGCGCATGCGGTTCCGCCGCCTCGCGGTGAAGCGGGCCGATCCTCAGCTCGTAGAATTCGACTTGATGGTCGCCATCGAAGGGAAACAGCGCGCGCGAGGTGAACTGCCCCTGGCTGGATGTCAGCAGCTTGGCATCGCTGCGGCGCAGGACCTTTGGGCCGCGCGGCACTTCGCTCTGGAGCAGATTGGCAAAAGGCACATGGAGCGCGCTCGCGACCTTCCAAAGCAGCGCGATGGTGGGAACGCTTTTCCCGGTCTCGATCTGCCCGAGCATGGCCCGGCTCACTCCCGATTGCTTGGCGAGCCGCTCAAGCGAATGACCCCGGCTGGTCCGCAGCCGACGCAAATTGCGCCCGAGGATGGCCGGCAGGTCGAGATCACTGGAGGATGATGCGTTCGTGTCCGGCGACGAAGCGACGTGCCCGCCGCTCATGAAGCATCCCACTGCACCGGCGACATGGCCGGTACCGGCATCGGCACCCAGACCCAGGTCGGCCAGAACCAGCAGAGCGGCATGGGAGCGCCCGTTGCGAATAGGCCCGTGCCGATGCTTGGCGTCGGCGCCGCTGATGCCGCGGATTGCTGCCTGCTCCGCTCCGACCGATAGGCAGCCAGATCGATAATCCGCGCTGAACTCGTAGCCTCTGTCACCTTCTTTGATCCGCGTTCGATTGCAATACGCGATATCCTAGTTGCATCGCCTTGCCCGGCAAGCCATCGCCAAACAAAACAACACGGAGCCTGTAAAGCTCGGCCACGTAGCAAAGGCTTCTCAAATTAGTGCATCCGTCAGACGCTCACTGCCCTGCGTGCGTGGTGACCGCGGGAATGTCCGCTCATCGTGGTCTTGCGGGCGCGCGCATCGAGCGCGAGAGGCGATCGATGCTCGGCCGCCGCATCGAGAAAACATTTTCTCATCACCGGACGACTGAAGAACAACAACTCTATCGAATGCGTACCTCCCAGCGCGTTTCTTTCGAAAATCGCGCAGTGACATCAGTTCACTGGACCGGCCAGCAGATTTCCTGACATGTGGCTGTCAAAGGCTGGACACACGACACGTCACGGCCCATCCGACGTGAACGCGAGAGACACGGAAATGATTGCATCGAAGTCCATTTGCGCAGCCGCGCTCGCCCTGGTGATGGCGGCCGGGGCTGTAAATGTTGCCCGCGCCGAGACGGACCAGCTTCGCATCGCCCAGCAATTCGGTATCGCCTATCTTCCGCTCATCGTCGCCAGCGAAAATGGATTGATCGAGCAAGAGGCCAAGGCGCTCGGCATCACCCCGCCCAAGATCGAGTGGCTGCGGCTCTCCGGCGCTGCGGCCATGAATGAGGCCCTCATCTCGGGCGGCCTCGACTTCGCGACGGCAGGCATCACGCCCATGATCCTGACCTGGGACAAGACGCGGACCACTGCCAAGATCATCGGTGTGGCGGCGCTGGGCTCGATGGCCAATATCCTCACCACCAACAATCCGAACATCAAGACGCTGGCGGATTTCACCGAGAAGGACCGGATCGCCCTTCCGTCGGTCAAGGTCGGCTTCCAGCCGATCGTGCTCCAGATGGCCGCGGACAAGGCGTTCGGCAAATACGACAAGCTCGACGAACTCACCGTCAGCATGCCGCATCCGGACGCGACGGCGCAGATCCTGTCCGGGCATTCGGAGATCACGGCGCACTTCACCTCGCCGCCGTTCTCGCAGCAGCAGCTGGCGAGCGGCAAGGTACATCAGGTCCTCAACAGCTACGACGTGCTCGGCGGCCCCCACACCTTCAACGTGGTTTATTCCACCACGAAGTTCGTCAACGACAATCCCAAGACGATCTTGGCGTTCGTCCGCGGCCTCGACCGCGCCAACGAATGGATCAAGGCCAATCCGAAGGACGCCGCCGCGCTCTACATCAAGGCGGAAGGCTCGAAGCTCGCGCCCGACTTCGTCGAAGGCATCATTCGCGACAAGGACGTCAACTTCACCACGGCTCCGGAAGGTGCCCAGAAGTTCGCGGATTTCGAGGCCAAGGTCGGCCTGATCAAGCAGGCGCCGGCGTCGTGGCGCGATCTGTTCTGGTCCGGCCTCGGAGAGAAGCCTGGAAGCTGACATGAACGTCGCTCCGCGACTGACGGGCCTCGCCGGCGACACTGCCTCACCGGCGCTGCTCGAACTCGACCACGTCAGCATCAGTTATCCGACGCCGGACGGCATCCTCACGGCCGTCGAGGACGTCAGCTTCAAGATCTCGGCCGGCGAACGGCTGGTCCTGCTCGGCCCGTCCGGGTGCGGCAAGTCCACGCTGCTGCGCGCCGTCGGCGGCTTTCTCAAGCCAAGCGCCGGCGAGCTGCGGATGAACGGCCGGCGGATCGGCGCCCCGGGCCCCGACCGCATGACCGTGTTTCAGGAATTCGACCAGTTGCTGCCGTGGCGCACCGTGCTCGGCAATGTGCGCTATGCGCTGGAGCGAGGGAAATCCATGCCGCGGCGGGACGCAGAAGGCGTTGCGCGCCGTTGGCTCGAGCGGGTCGGGCTGAAGAATTTCGTCGACGCCTTTCCTCACACGCTGTCGGGCGGGATGAAGCAGCGCGTGGCGATCGCGCGCGCCTTTGCGCTGGAGCCGGCGCTGCTGCTGATGGACGAGCCCTTCGCCGCGCTCGACGCGCTGACGCGGCGGCAGATGCAGGACGAGCTGCTCAAGCTGTGCGAGGAAACCGGGAACACCGCCTTGTTCGTGACCCATGGCATCGACGAGGCGATCCGTGTCGGCACTCGTATCCTGGCGCTGACGCCGCATCCCGGGCGGCTGGCCGCCACCTTCAACGTTCCGCCGGACACCCGCACGCGCGGCACCGCTGGTTTCGCCGAGCTGGAACGGCAGATCCAGGAAACCGTATTTTCTGCCCCGGAACCCAATCATGTCTGACATCGCCGCGCCAAAGCTCGTACGCGCTTCAGCGTTGCGGCGGGCCCTCGACGGCACGCCCTGGCGGCGCGTCGTCATTCTCGCCGGCTTTGCTCTCGCCTGGGAGCTCTATGCACGCTGGCTCGACAACGCACTGCTGCTGCCGACCTTGGGCGCGACACTGTCGGCGCTATGGTCTGCCATCCTGTCAGGCGAACTGCCGAACCGCGCATTGACTTCGCTCCGGGTTCTGATCACGGGCTACGCACTCGGCATTGCCGTTGCTGCGGTGCTGACGACCCTCGCCGCCTTGTCGCGCTGGGGCAACGAAGCCCTGGGCCTCTTGACGTCGATGCTCAATCCGCTTCCGGCGATCGCGCTGCTGCCCATCGCGCTTCTGTGGTTCGGTGTGGGAACGCCGAGCCTCGTCTTCGTCATCGTGCACTCGGTTCTGTGGCCGGTGGCCCTCGCCTGCTACGGCGGCTTCCTCGCGGTGCCGCCGACCCTGAGAATGGCCGGCCGCAATCTCGGCCTCTCGGGCGGCCGGTTCGTCGCGGAGATCCTGGTGCCCGCGGCGTTCCCCCAGATCCTGTCGGGCTTGCGGATCGGCTGGGCGTTCGCCTGGCGCACGCTGATCGCGGCCGAGCTGGTGTTCGGCGTCAGCGCCCGCTCCGGCGGAATTGGCTGGTTCATCTACACCAGCCGCGCGCAACTGGAGACCGCGAGCGTCTTTGCCGGGCTGCTCACGGTCATCCTGATCGGGCTCCTTGTGGAAGGCGTGATCTTCCGGAGCCTGACACGGATCACTGTCCAACGCTGGGGACAGGTGCAGACCTAGGGTGTGGCTGGCCGCCTCCGCTCAACCCTCATGGTGAACATGCGGGAATGCGTAGCGTTCGGCCAGATAGCGCAATATTCGCTCCGACGAATCCACGAAGCGCCGGCCGTTGGCGATGCCGGCGTCGTCAGGCACAGGCTGGCTGTCGTCGAAGACCAGAACCGGAAGCGACTGATGCTGCTCGCCGAGGAGCTCGACGATCGCCGTTCGCGGGCGCGCGAATGGCAGGCGATGCACCTCGATCTGCGTTGCCAGCCCGGGAAACGACGCCAGCAATCCCTCGATCGCGTTGCAGTGCGGACAGACGAAGAAGCGCCCAGGCTGCTCCGGAACTTCAAACCCCGGCTTCAACAGGAACAAGCGGTCTCCACTCATGGCGCGCTCCGCAAGTCGATATGATCCTTCAATGGCCGAACAGCCGGTAGCTCCGGTCGGCATCGCGCAAGTGCCGACTCTCATCGGTCCACCCCACCGCACGCCGATAGCTGCCCAGCACTGCAGCCTCCTTCAACGCGGCGACGTCGAGCTGTTGCGGGGTGTCGGCGAACGGAGAGACGAACAGCGCGTCCTCAGGGCAGTAGAGTTCGCACAGGAAGCAGGTCTGGCAATCGCTCTGACGCGCAATCCGGGGAATGCGGTCCGTCTTATCAAAGACGTTTGTCGGGCACACGTTGAAGCAGATATCGCAAGCCGTGCACCGCTCCGTATCGATGACTTCGATCATTCGGCAGCCTCAGCGTAGTGGGGGGAAGGCAGCGGCCGCGCCGAGGTCCAGACGTCGTCGAGCCCTCCGGTCGACACATAGTGGCGATAGCGGTCGTCCTGCTCGGGATAGTCGTCGCGGCGATGCATTCCCCGGCTTTCCTGACGCGCGAGCGCACTGCGATACATCCAGCGCGCGGTCGCGAGCATGGCGGCGGCTTCGCGCGCGCGCAGCAGCCCCTGCTCGTCCGGCGCATCGGCAACCGACGCATCGGACCACAATGCATCCAGCCGACGGAGCGACTCGCCGAGTCGTCCGGCCTCGCGGAAGTAATTCAGCTCATAGGGAAACACCTCGCCCTGAACGCTTTGGGCGAGCGCGTCGCCTTGCAAGGGTCGCCCGCTGCGGGAGCGCAAACCCACAGTGCCCCGTCGGATCACCTGACGCCCGGCTGTGACGCCCAGTTGGCGCGCGAATCCCGCGGCGCCCTGCCCGGCCCAATACCCCGACGACATCGCCCAGGCGGCATTGTGGCTGCCGCCGCCGGTGAAGCCCCCGCAGATCAGTTCGCGCGTAGCAGCATCGCCTGCCGCATAGAGGCCAGGAACCGTCGTCGCGCAACTGTCATCGACAATCCGCAAGCCCCCCGTGCCCCGAACCGTGCCCTCGAGGCGAAGCGTGATGGGAAAGCGCTGTGTGAAGGGATCGATTCCAGTCCTGTCGAACGGGAGGAAGAAATTCGGCTGCGATACCCGCATGTGCTTCTGCGTCTCGGCATCCGCCTCGTCGAGCTGGGCGTAGACCGGGCCCTTGCGCAGCGCCCGCGCAATCACCGAGCGGCCGCCTTTCGACGAAGCTCCCGGAATGACGCTGCCTTGCTCATCGGTGAAGCTCGCCCAGCTGTAGAACAGCGTCTTGGTCACCGATCCGAAGGCCGGCGAGATCGCATAGGCGTTGGAGAATTCCATGCTGGTGAACTCCGCACCGGCTTCGGCGGCCAGCAGATAGCCGTCGCCGGTCAGCACGTTCGACCCGAGCGTCTTGCTGAGGAAGGCGCATCCGCCGGTGGCAATCACCACCGCCTTCGCATTGACCGTCCAACGATCGCCCTTCTGCCGTCGCAGACCGGTTGCACCCGCAACGACGCCGCTGCCGTCCACGAGCAGCTCAAGCGCCGGAGAGTGATCCAGGATCGTCACGCCGGCCTGCTTCGTCCGCTTGCGCATCAGCCGCATGTATTCCGGCCCCTGCAACGAATTCCGCTGCGGCTTGCCGTCCTCGTCGACAGGATAAGGATAGCCCCAATCGGCAAGCTGATTGCTCTGGGCGTAGGTCCGGTCCAGCACCCGCGCCATCCAGCGGCGATCCTGGAGATGACCACCAAGCTTCTCGCGGCTGGCCATCGCGGCTTCGCGCCGTTCGGGCGCGGGGTCGACATACCACACGCCGGTGCCGGCCGCCGCCGTCGCACCGGATGTGCCGCAAAAGCCCTTGTCAGCGAGCACGACGCGTGCGCCGTGCTCCGCGGCGCTGATCGCGGCCCATGTGCCCGCGGGACCGCCACCGAGCACCAGCACATCGGCGTCGAACACGACCGATCCTGCTGAACTCGACAGCCTTTCGGCACAGCTGGATGGATTCGTCATCGCTGGTCTCCGGATTGAGATTGTTCAGAACGCGGGGATCTGGCCCGGCAGCTTGTCCTTGATGATCTGGCGGATCGTGTCGTTCTGATAGGCGCGCACCAGCTTCGCGACCCAGGGCGCATCCTTGTCCTTCTCGCGAACGGCGATGAAGTTGTTGTAGGGATTGTTGACGGGGGACTCGATCGCGATGGAATCCTTGCCCGGGATGAGGCCGGCCGGGACGGCATAGTTCGTGTTGATGACCGCGGCATCGACATCGTCGAGGCTGCGCGGCAGCTGGGCGGCATCGATTTCGCGAATCCTGAGCTTTTTGGGATTTCCGGTCACGTCGAGCGCGGTCGGCAGAATCCCGACCCCATCCTTGAGCTCGATCAGCTTCTCGGCCTGAAGCAGCCGCAAGGCGCGGCCGCCGTTCGACGGGTCGTTCGGGATTCCGACCGAAGCGCCGTCCTTGATCTCGGCGACCGATCTCGCCTTCCTGGAATAGAGGCCGATCGGGGCCACGATGGTCTCGCCAACCGCGACGATCTTGTATCCCCTCGCGTTGATCTGGTTGTCCAGGAAGGGCTTGTGCTGGAAGGCATTCGCATCGAGATCGCCAACATCCAGCGCGGCATTGGGCAGCAGGTAGTCGTTGAAGACGACGACTTGAACGTCGAGGCCGTCCTTGGCGGCGATCTCCTTGACCTTGGCCCAGACGATTTCGGCATCGCCGCCCGATATCCCGACCTTGATCTTCTGATCCGCGGAGGCCGGTGCGGCGAACAGGGTAAGGGCGGCCATCACGAGAAGCAAGTGGCGTCTCATAGTCTGCGATCTCCTTCTTGAGCGATCATTTGTTTCGACGCCTAGCCGACGCGGGCGACCAGGACGTCCGCCGTGGCCTCCGCGAATTCGGAAGACATGTCGTGGAAGAGAGCAAGTTCCTGAACCGTCGCGGCACGCGGACGATGGCTCGACGCCATCGCACCTCGCTGGTTGAGGAAAAACCGGTCCAGCGCCTGCACAAAACCCGGCGAACCCGCGATCTCCGCAGCATGCCTCTCGCTTCCAGCCACGAAGGCAAAGCTCATCCGGTTGACGTCGACGACATAGATCATGGCGTGATGCCCTTGTGCAGCGCGCTATCCTAGCTGCTGAAGCCCGCCGGGATGAATGCCGGTAGCTTCTCCTCGATGAACTGCTTCACCTCGGGCGAGTTGAACACCTGGATGAACGCCTTCAGGCGCGGATCGTCCTTCTTGTCGGGGCGGGCTGTGAAGCGCAGCACAAGACCTTCGTCGACGGTGCGATCGATGATCAGTGCAGACTTCGGGTCGCCGCCGGCCGGGATGAGATAGGTGATGTTGACGAGCGCCAGCGTCACGTCGTCGAGCGAACGATAGGTCTGCGCGGGGTCGAGCTCGACGATCTTGAGGTTCTTCGGGTTTTCGGTGATGTCGAACTTGCTGACCGAAAAGCCCTTGCCCGGCGTCAGCTTGATCAGCCCGGCCCGCTCCAGCAGAATCAGCCCGCGCGCACCGTTGAGCGGCTCGTTCGGGATGGCGACGCTGTCGCCCGACTTGATCTCGTCGAGCTTCTTGATCTTCTTCGAGAACAGACCGACCGGCGCGATCACGCCGACCTTGTCGGCCTGCACCAGATTGAAGCCGCGCTGCTTGTTCTGAAGCGCGAGGTAAGTCGCATGCTGGAACAGATTGGCATCGACCTCGCCGCTGTTCACGACCTCGTTCAGCGCCACCCAATCCGACAGCTCGACGATCTTGACGTGCTGCCCTTTCTCCTTGGCGAGCTTGGCGGCAAAAGACGCCAAATGCCCAACGGGGCCGGCGCTGGTCGCGATCTTCAGCGGTTCGCCCGCGAAGGCGGCTGCCATGAATGCAAGCCAGATACCGGCAGCCTGGGCGGTACGACGAAGGATCTTCATTGTCTCAAATTCCCGTTTCAATTCAGGTGAAAGGTCTCACGCGGCCTTGCGCGCACCGGCATCGGCCTGCGCCAGCGCCTGGCCGAGGTCAGCCAGGATGTCGTCGGGATGCTCGATGCCGACCGACAGGCGGACGTAGCCGGGGGTCACGCCGGCTGCGAGCTGCTCGGCCGGAGTGAGCTGCTGATGCGTCGTCGATGCCGGATGAATGGCGAGCGAGCGGGCGTCGCCGATATTGGCGACGTGATAGAATAGTTTCAGCGCATCGATGAAGCGACGGCCGGCTTCGACGCCACCTTTCAGCTCGAAGCCGACAAGCCCGCCGAAGCCGCCCTTCAGATAGGCATCCGCCCTGCGCCGGTTCTCTCCGGTCTGCAGGCCGGGGAAGATCACGTTCGACACCGACGGATGCTTGGCGAGGAAATTCGCGACCTTCCCCGCATTCTCGTTGTGCTGGCGGATGCGCAGCGGCAGGGTCTCGAGGCCCTGGATGAACTGGAAGGCATTCTGCGGCGCGATCGATGCGCCAAGGTCGCGCAGCAGCTTGACGCGGGCGCGCAGAATGTAGGCAATCGGGCCGAGCGGCTTCGCGGCCTCGGTCCAGATCGCACCGTGATAGGCCTCATCGGGCTTGTTCAGCAGCGGGAAGCGATCCGCATGTGCGGCCCAGTCGAAATTGCCGCCGTCGACGATGGCGCCGCCGATCGCAGTGCCATGGCCGCCGATATACTTCGTGGTCGAATAGACCACCACCGCAGCGCCATGCTCGAACGGCCGCGCGATCAGCGGCGAAGCCGTGTTGTCGAGGATCAGCGGCACGCCAAGCGAGCGGCCGATGTCGGCAACTTCCTTGATGGGGAATACATTGAGCTTGGGATTCGGCAGTGTCTCGCCGAAATAGGCTCGCGTCTTCGCGTCGGTGGCACGGCGGAAATTTTCGGGATCGACGGGATCGACGAAACGGACCTCGATGCCGAACTGCTTCAGGGTTTGCGAGAGCAGCGTCCACGTGCCGCCATAAAGGTCCGTCGACGACACGATATTGTCGCCGGCCTGCGCGATATTGAAGATCGCGAATGCCGACGCCGTCTGTCCGGAGGCAACCGCGAGGGCGGCGGCGCCACCTTCGAGTGCAGCAAGCCTGTCCTCAAATGCCTGCTGGGTCGGATTGCCGATGCGGGTGTAGATCGGCCCGAGTTGTTCGAGCGCGAACAGGCGCGAGGCGTGGTCGGTGTTTTCGAACTGGAACGACGTGGTCTGATAGATCGGAACCGCCACCGCACCCGTAGCGGGGTCGGTACGATACGAACCACCATGCAACGCGAGCGTCTCGAAGTTCCGGGTCTCCAACGCCATCTGCAATTCCCTTGTCTGTCTCGAGAGCGCGCACCTTGCGCGGCAAGCGGTGCTTGTCGGCGAAAATGATGCGGTCGGATTCTGCGGCTGTCGAGCGCTTCAGGAAAATAGCGATGCGCGTACTGCATCATCGTGGCCTCGCAACGCGTTTGTTTCCGCGCGTTCGCCGAATTGGAAACAAACTCGCCCATGCAAAAATGTTAGAAAATGCCGAGCGGGGTGGACGTGCTTCGCAATTGACGATCGGATCAGACCATGACGCGACCGCGCGACCTGCGCTTCAACGCCTTCAACATGACCGCGCCCAGCCACAATTGGGCGGGCCTGTGGTCGCATCCGCGTGATGCCTCGATCGACTACAACACGCTCGACTATTGGACCGGCTACGCCAGGACTGCGGAGCGCGGATTGCTCGACGGCATTTTTCTCGCGGACGTGTTCGGCGTGTACGACGTCTATGGCGGAAATGCCGAGGCTGCCGCGCGGCATGCGGTCCAGCTTCCCAACGCGGACCCGACGCTACTTGTGTCCGCCATGGCGCTCGTCACGGAGCATCTCGGCTTCGGCATCACGTCGAACCTGACTTTCGAGCATCCCTACCAGCTCGCACGCACGTTCTCGACACTCGACCATCTCACCAAGGGCAGAATCGGCTGGAACATCGTCACCGGCTACCTCGACAGCGGTGCACGCGGCATGGGCCTTCCGGCCGGCCGCGCGCATGACGATCGTTATGATGCGGCCGAGGACTTTCTCACCGCGGCCTACAAGCTATGGGAGGGAAGCTGGGAGGACGACGCCGTCCGCCGCGATCGCGGCAGCGGCATCTTTACCGATCCTGCAAAGCTTCATCGGGTGGTGCATGACGGTCCCTATTTCAAGGTCGACGGCATCCATCTGGCCGAGCCCTCGCCGCAGCGGACGCCGCTACTGTATCAGGCTGGCACCTCGAAACGCGGCCGTGCCTTCGCTGCCCAGCATTCGGAAGCGATCTTTCTCAACGGCCAGACCAAGCCGATCCTGGCCCGCGCCGTCCGCGAGATACGGGAGGCCGCCAAGGCCTTTGGTCGCGATCCCTACGACATCCGCCTGTTCGCCGGCGCGACCGTGATCGTGGCGCCGACACGGGCCGAGGCGAACGATCTGCTCGAGGACTATGCGCGGCATGTCGACCAGACCGGCCAGCTCGCCTTGTTGTCGGGCTGGACCGGCATCGACTTCTCGACCTATCGGCCTGACCAGCCGATCGAATATGTCGAGAGCAACGCCATCCAGTCGATGGTCGAGAATTTCACAATACGCAGCGACCGGCCGGTCAATGTCGGCGATCTCGCCCGATTGAGCCGTGCCGGCGCGCGGTCGCCCTTCGTGGTCGGCTCGCCGCAGGACGTCGCCGACGAGCTGATCGCCTGGGCTGACGAGACCGACGTCGACGGCTTCAACCTGTTCCGCCTGGTCGCTCCGGAATCGCTGAATGCCTTCGTCGATCTCGTGGTGCCGGAGCTGCAATCGCGCGGCGTCTACAAGACCGCCTACCGCGAGGGCACGCTGCGCGAAAAGCTGTTTCCGGGACGTGGCCCGCGGCTGCACACGACGCATCCCGGCGCGGGTTTTCGGCGGTTGCCGTCAAAGAGTTCGTTTCATTCCGACGCCGCCGAATAGCGCTGCTTGCCGGTGCGCTTTACCGCAGGGGAAATCCCGTTCTCGCATTGAAACCCGCCGGAGAATGTTCGTTCCCTGCCGAACCATACCTTGAAATTGCAAGGCGAGCTCGTTTACAGGCACATTGCGGACTTGCTGCTGTGACAACGCGCCGCCGAAAGCGGCTCAGCTTCAGGACAATTCTTCATGTCTCATCTCACGTCCCGCCTGCGGATCCTCGCCGCGGCCACGCTCGGCCTCTTTGTCATGGCGGCCGTTCGGCCTGCGATGTCCGAGGAGATCCGCATCGGCTATCAAAAGTCCTCGACGCTGACGGCGATCCTGAAAACGAACGGTGAGCTCGAGAAGGCGTTGAAGCCACTCGGCATCACGGTCTCATGGCACGAATTCACCAGCGGCTTGCCGTTGCTGGAGGCCATCAATATCGGGAGCATCGATTTCGGCGCCGACGTCGCCGACACGGTGCCGATCTTCGCGCAGGCGGCCGGCGCCAAGCTCGCCTATATCGCGGAGGAAGCCGCCTCGCCGGCGGCACAGGCGATCGTGATTCCGGAATCTTCGGCCATCAAGACCGTCGCTGAACTCAAAGGCAAGAAGGTGGCCGTGACCAAGGGCGCGGGCAGCCACTATCTGCTGCTCGCAGCACTGGCGAAATCCGGGCTCAGCTTCAAGGACATTACACCCGCTTATCTGACGCCGGCGGACGGCCGCGCGGCCTTCGTCAGCAACAATGTGGATGCATGGGTCGCGTGGGATCCGTTCCTGACCAGCGCCCTGCACCAGACCAAAGGCAAGATCCTGTCCGATGGTAGCAATGGCCTTGCGAGCTACAAGCGCTATTACCTCGCCTCCGCCGCTTATGCGAACAAGCATGCCGAGGTGCTCAACGTGATCTTTGCGAAGCTCTCCGCGACCGGAAAATGGGTGAAGGCGCAGCCGAAGGAAGCTGCCACATTGCTCGCCGGGCTCTGGGGTATCGACGCGGCAACCGTCGAGGAAGCCAACAGCCACCGCTCCTATCAAGTGGGCGCGGTCACCGGTCCGGGCCTGTCCGAGCAGCAGCGCATTGCCGATGCATTCCACGCCGAAGGCCTGATCCCCGTGAAGATCGACACCACGGTCATCAAGATCTGGTCGCCGAAGGGTTCCTGATCAGGTTGCTCGCCTTGCTGCGTACCATGATCGGACAACGCGCTGACCTCTGGAATTCAAATGCCGCCACGTCAACTGCACCTGAACGTCAACCTGCTTCACTCCGGCGTCTATCCGTCGGCCTGGCGCCTGCCGGACAGCGATCCGCGCGCCTTCTTCGATCTCGGCCATTACGTGCGCGTGGCGCAGATAGCGGAGCGCGGCAAGCTCGACGCGATCTTTCTCGCGGATTCCCCGGCCGTGAACGATCGCATCGACTACCGGTCGTTCACCTCGCTGGAGCCGACCATCATTCTGGCGACGGTTGCAGCCGCGACAACGCACGTCGGCCTGATCGGCACCGTGTCCACGACCTACAACGAGCCCTACAACATCGCGCGCCGCTTCGTGACGCTAGACCATGCCAGTGGCGGCCGTTCGGGATGGAACGCGGTCACCACCGCAGATGCCGCTTCAAGCCGCAATTTCGGCCTCACGGGTGCAGTGGAGCACAAGGCCCGCTACGAGCGCGCCAAGGAATTCACGGAAATCGTCCACGCGCTGTTCGACAGCTGGGAGGACGACGCCTTCGTCGGCGACAAGGCGAGCGCGCGGTTCGTCGATACGTCGAAAGTGCATCCGATCGCGCATCGTGGCCCGTATTATTCGGTGGCGGGGCCGCTGAACGTGCCGCGCTCGCCGCAGGGGCGGCCAGTCACGGTGCAGGCGGGCGGCTCAAGCGACGGCCGCGACTTCGCAGCGGCCTACGCTGAAGCCGTGTTCACGCTGGCGCAGTCGATCGAGGAAGGTGTTGCCTATGCGCGCGATCTGCGCACGCGTGCGGCGGCTTACGGGCGTTCCGGCGATTCCATCGTCACACTGCCCGGATTGGCCACGGTCATCGGCGGCACCGAGGCCGAAGCGAAGCGGCGGCAGGATGAACTCTGGGAGCTGGTCCCGATCGAATACAGCCTGGCGCGTCTTGCCGGCACGCTACAGATCGACCCTTCGCTGCTCGAGCTCGACAAGCCGCTTCCCGATCCGTTGCCGCTTCCCGCCAACGCCAACCACACCATGTTCCAGGGCACCGTGAACATCGCCCGCCGCGACAACCTCACCGTCCGCCAATTGATCCGCGCCCTCGGCGGCGGCGTCGGTCATCGCATCATCGTCGGCACGCCAGAACAGATCGCAGACGATATCGAGGCCTGGTTCAAGGCTGGCGCCGCGGACGGATTCAACCTGATGCCGGATGTTCTGCCGACGGGGCTGGAGACCTTCGTCGACACCGTCGTACCGATCCTGCAGAAGCGCGGCCTGTTCCGGACCAACTACACCGGCACGACATTGCGTGACCATTTTGGTCTGCCGCGACCGCCGAGCCGCTTTGCTAAGCGAGCGCCGGAAGTCGCTTCGGCCTGAGTTACGCCAGAGACCGGGCGATCCTCCCGGACGGCCCGTCCGACTGTCTCGCCCGAACGCGGGGGATGATCTCTTCCGCGAAGCGCCTCATCTCGGCTTCGAAAGGTTGGAATTGCAGCATGAAGAGTTCGATGCCCGCCGTATGGAACGCCTCGATGCGCGCCGCGACCTCGTCGTAGCTGCCGACCAGCCCGGCGGCGGTGCCGCCATTGCTGCCGACCCGCGGCGTCTTCTGCATGGTCTGCATCATCACAACCTTCGGGTCCGTATTCTGCTTCTGGATCGCCTTCATCGGCGCATCCTTTGCGGCAAGGCTAAGCAGCCGCTCATGAGCGGCCTGCGCCTCTTCCCGGGTCTCCCGCGCGACGACAAAGGCGGATAGGCCGAAGCGCAATGGCGGCGCCGAACCGCGCGGGCGGGCCGCGACATCCGCAATCAAGCCGGCGACGTCGTCGAGCGGCTGGCCGTTGATGAACCAGACGTCGCCATGGCCCGCGACCAGATCGCGCGCCGGCTCGGATTCGCCGCCGACATAGATGAGGGGGCGCTTGCGATAGAGGCTCGTCGGGCGCAGCGCGTAGTCGGAGACGTTGAAGTGATCGCCGCTGAAATCGAGACGCTCCCCCTCCATCAGGCGGGACACGACGGAGATCCACTCCTTGCCATAGGCATAGCGCGCATCGTGCTCGGGAAAGCCAATCCCGGCCTTCTCCAGCTCGGGCCGGTTCCAGGCATTGACCAGATTGATCGCAAAGCGACCGCGGCTGATGTTCTCGATCCCGAGCGCCAGCTTGGCCAGCACGACAGGATGATAGAGGTACGGCTTGATCGCCGCGATGATCTCGATCCGCTTGGTCAGCGCCGCAACCGCTGCCGCCGCGCTCCACGCTTCGAGCTGGTCGAGATCCTCCTGGTGCGGATTGATCGTGTGCTGCGCGATTAATGTCGAGTCGTAGCCGAGTTCCTCGGCCGCAAGAATCAGATCGCGATTGCGCTCCCAGGAGGCATCATACGGCTCCTCCGGATCCTGATGTGCCGCACGCGGCCCATGGACCAGCGCCCAGATGCCGAAGCGAAGCGGTGCGGTCGTCATCGTACTCTCCCGTGAATATCTTCACCTCGCGCGTTCTCGCCAATGCCCGGCGCAAGATCAAGCAGACGGACAGCAAAAGATTTTCTTTGTCGCGCATCGGCGCCGCGACGACAGCGGATCACTCCGGAGCGGACGACAATTGAAATACCGCTCTATTTCTGTCGACCCGATTTCGTGGGACATTTTATCGGGACAACAAGTCACTGGCGTCACACGGCTTGCATTGAATGCAGTGCGTGAAACGAGGTCTCGCGTCTTGAGCAATATCGAACTGAGCGACATCGACCGCACTGCGATTGGCGCGGAGGGCGGACCGTCGTCGCGAATCCACGAGAAGATGCGCGCTCCGGCTTCGGCGAGAGGCAAGCTCGGCGCGCGTGGCCTTCAGCTTCTGTCGTGGCTCGCGCCGGTGGTACTGGTCGTCGTCTGGGAGTGGCTGGCGCAGACAGGATTTCTCTCGCCACACGTGCTTCCCGCTCCGAGCAAGGTTATCCGAACCGCATTCAAGCTCGCAACCACGGGAACGCTGCTGAACGATCTCGGCGTCAGTCTGCTACGAGCGGCGTCGGGATTCGTGATCGGCACGGCGGTCGGCGCAACGCTCGGCATTCTCGTCGGATTCTCCAGGATCGCTGAGGCAGCGATCGACCGCAGCGTCCAGATGATCAGGGCCATTCCATTTCTGGCGGTCCTGCCCCTTGTCATCGTCTGGCTCGGCGTCGGCGAAACGCAAAAGATCTTCCTTGTCGCACTTGGCGTCACCTTTCCGATCTACATCAATACCGTGCTCGGCATTCGACAGGTGGACCCCAAGCTGCTCGAGCTCGGCCGCGTTCAGGGCCTGAGCTCCGTTCAGCTGATCCGCCGGATTATCCTGCCCGGGGCGTTGCCGTCGATTCTGACCGGGGTCCGCTATGCGCTGGCGACGGCGTGGCTCGCGCTGGTCGTGGCTGAAACCATTGGGGCACAGTCCGGCATCGGCTTCCTCGCCATGGACGCGCGTGAATTCCTGCGCACCGACGTGATCGTGCTCACAATCGTGATCTATGCGCTGATCGGCGTCGCGGCGGACGGCATCGCGCGCTTCCTTGAACGGCGCATGCTCGCCTGGCATCCGAATTACGGAGCGGCACGATGAACGCGCATGTTGCTCCCTTGTCGGCGGCCTCGTTCGAGGCCGGACCGGCTGTCGTCGTCAGCAATCTCGTGCGCAGCTATGGCAATCGCGTCGTCATCGAACGGCTGAACCTGCGCATCGAACGGGGCGAGTTCGTTGCCCTGCTGGGCGAGAGCGGTTGTGGCAAGACCACCTTGCTGCGCGCGCTCGCAGGTCTCGATTCCGTTCAGGCCGGTCGTATCGTGGCGCCGCGGCGGCCGGCCGTGGTGTTCCAGGAGCACCGGCTTTTGCCCTGGGACAGCCTCTGGCGCAATGTTTCGCTTGGCCTGCAGGTGCCCAACGCGCGCCAGCGCGCCGCCGAGGCCTTGACCGAGGTCGGCCTCGGCGACCGTCTCGACGACTGGCCCCGCAACCTCTCCGGCGGACAGGCCCAGCGCGTCGCACTTGCCCGCGCGCTGGTCCAGCAGCCCGAACTGCTGCTCCTCGACGAGCCCTTTGCTGCACTCGATGCACTTACCCGCATCCGCATGCATGAGCTCGTCCGCGAGTTGGTCGCCAATCATCAACCAGGCGTTCTGCTCGTCACCCACGACGTCGACGAAGCCATCGCTCTGGCCGACCGCATCCTGGTGATGCGGGACGGCGCCATCGCTTACGAGCACCGCGCCGTTCGTAACGGATCGACACCCATCTCGCGCAGCGAACTCCTTGGCGAGCTCGGCGTGAAGTCTCAATCCTCCACTAATTCACTGGAAGGCCCGTATGTCTGACTCTCCCATCGCCAAGCCGTCCCGGCGCAACTTTCTCGGCACTGCAGCCTTCGGCGTCGGTGCCCTCGCCGGCCTGAACATCGGCGGTTTTGCCGAGGCCGCGACAGGCCGCACCACGGACACGGTGCGCCTGACCTGGGGACTCAGCGGCCTCAATTTGATCGCCAAGGAACGTGGTGAATTCGAAAAGGTCCTGGCCAAGGACGGTATCAAGGTCGAATGGCTCGGGCCTTTCCCGAACCATGCGCCGACCCTGCAGGCAGTGACCGGCGGCAGCGCCGATTTCAGCTTCGGCGGCAGCACCACGCCGGCACTGGCGGCGATCATTGCCGGCTCACCCTTGGTGTTCACCCAGTTCGTAGTCTACGAGCCCCGCACCACAGCCATCATCGCCAAGGACGGTTCCGGCATCGACAAGGTGGAAGACCTCGTCGGCAAATCGGTCGCGGTCAACCGCTCCGGGCTCGGCGAATTCCTGCTGGTGGCCGCGCTCGAGAAGCACAAGGTCGACCGCTCTGCGGTCAAGTTCGTCTATCTCAATCCCCCCGACGCGGCGCCGGCGCTCGCCTCCGGCAAGGTCGATGCCTGGTCGATGTGGAGCCCCGGCGTCGATATCGCTCGCCTCGAATACAAGGCGCATGACATTTTCCTGGAAGGCCGCGATCTCGACTTCCAGATCGATTATACGTCCTACCTCACCACCCGGAAATTCGCGACCGACAATCCCGCGCTGGTGCGCGCCGTGAACGATGCGTTCCGTGCTGAAGGGAAGTGGATCTCGGAGAACGGCAAGGACGCCGAGTACATCGCCCAAAAGGCCGGCAAGTACAGCGACGAGGTCCGCGACCAGTTCATCGCGCTCAAGCGCCAGTACCGCTACTTCGCCGTCAACGACGAACGGTTCATCAGCGAGCTGCAAAAGGCCGCCGACTGGCTCGTCGCCCGCAAGGTTTTGCCCGAGCCGGTCAAGGTGACCGACCATCTCGCCCAGCTCTGAGAACGTGACCAACAGGCCAATCATGAACAAGACCGTTTCTGCCCCGTCCTTGACGACATCCGAGCCACTCAAGACAGGCTCGCCGGAACTGGAGGCGCTGCTCAACCAGATCGCCGATGGCGCGAGCGCGCGCGAGCGCGACCGTGTGCTGCCCTTCGATGTCATCGACCTCATTCGTCGCGGCCGCCTCGGTGCCTTGCGGCTGCCCATCGCCGCTGGCGGTGCCGGCAGCACGATCCGCGATCTTTTCGCTTTCGTCATCCGCCTCGGCGAGGCCGATGCGAACGTGGCCCATATCCTGCGCAACCATTTCAGCGTGGTTGAGCGGCTGGTGCGGACCCCCAAGGACGATCAGAGCCGCGAGTGGCAGAAGGCCGTCGCCGAGGGCGCGATCATTGGGCTTGCGACGACCGAGCTCGAAAGCCCGCGCGTCGGCAATGTGACGCCCGGCACGACGTTTACGCCTGACGGGAGCGGCGATTTCCTGCTGAACGGCACCAAATACTACAGCACCGGCACTCTCTACTCCGATTTCGTCCTGGTCCGCGCGGCCGATCCTTCGGGAGCGACCAGCGCGACGATCGTTCCGATCAAGCGCGAGGGCATCGAGCTGGTCGACGATTGGGACGGTCTCGGCCAGAGGCTCACAGCCACCGGAACGACCCACTTCCGCAACGTCAGGATCAAGCGGCAGGAAGTCGTGTTCGACACGCGCGACGGCGGCTACGGCGTTCCCTATTCCAACACGTTTGCCCAACTCTTCCTGACCGCGATCGTCGCGGGGATTGCGCGCGCGACCTTGCGGGACGCCACCGCGCTCGTGCGTTCGCGCAAGCGCACGTTCTACTATGCCCCGACCGAAATCCCGACCGATGATCCGCTTCTGCAGCAGACGGTGGGCCAGATCGCCAGCGGCGCTTTTGCGGCCGAGACGGTCGTGCTTGCCGCCGCCGAAGCGCTGGATGTCGCGACCGACGCGTTTGACGCCGGCGCGTCGAACGCCACGGAGGCGGCCCACACCGCCGCGCTGCTGTCGGCCAAGGCCAAGATCATTGCCGATGATTTCGCGATCCGCGGCGGCAGCCTGCTGTTCGACGTCGGCGGCGCCTCGGCGACCAAGAAAGTCACCAATTTCGACCGTCACTGGCGCAATGCGCGAACGCTCTCCTCGCACAATCCGACCACCTACAAGGCGCGTTCGATCGGTGAGCACGAGATCAATGGCACGCCGTTGCCGGCAAAGGGCTTCTTTTAAGCCATGCCGGCGCGCGAGGGTCCGCCCCAGGGAGAAACGGATATGGGAAGATCCGATATCCATCTTGTCACTGACAGCAATGAGATCGAGCGTCAGTTCCGCGGGGTCATGCGCCGCCTCGCCGGCGGCGTCAGCATCATCACTGCCGGGCGTGACGACGACATCACGGGCATGACGGTCACGTCGCTCACCTCCTTAAGCGCAAGCCCGCCGCGTGTGTTGGTCAGCGTCAATCGCCAGGCGTCATCCTTCGCATTGATCGAGCGCTTCGGTACGTTCGGCGTGAACATCCTCGGCTCTGACCAGCAGGATCTGGCAGACCGCTTCAGCAACGCCCGCCTCAAGGGCTCGCAGCGCTTCGAGGGCATTGCCTGGTCTGCCGGAACCTCGGGCGTGCCACTCCTTGGAAACTCGCTGGCGACCGTCGAATGCCGGGTCGAGGAGATCATCGAGCGCTATTCGCATGGAATCATCGTCGGCAGTCTCTTGAGCTTCGAGCTGTCGCCCCACCTCTCCGGGCTGGTGTACTGGAACGGCCAGTACATCGAGATCAACCACGATTTCGACCTCGATCTTCTCGCCGAGATCAGCATTCCCCTGGCACATGTCAGATGAGATGGGATGAAGCACGAATTATCACGCAAACCATCCGACGATCGCGGCCCCGATAGCCCGGCCCAGAAGCGCTGGCAGCTCGAGCAACTCGTCGCGGCACTCCGTGTCTCCCGCGAGGAGACCCACAGCATTCGCCGGGATGGCGAGGCCCGCCGCGCCGTCGCGCGAGGCGCTCCAGTCGATCTTGGACGGCTTCACTGAAGCACTGTTCCCCCGCCACTACGGCCAGTTCGATCTCGACGGCGAGAATATCGACTATTTCGTCGGCAACCGCCTGAGCATCGCACTCGACGGCCTCTGCGACCAGGTTCACCGCGCTGCGCTGTTCATCGGGGACGAGCTCGTACCCGGCTTCGAGCGTCAGGACGCGATCGAGCTGACGCGCCGATTCGCCTCGCAGCTTGCCGATGTCCGCGGGCTGATCATCAGCGACCTCCGCGCCGCCTTCGTTGGCGACCCCGCCGCCAGGAACTTTCCGGAGATTCTGATCGGCTATCCCGGCATGACCGCGATCATCCATCATCGCCTCGCCCACATTCTCCATCAGTTCGGCGCGCGCCTGATTGCTCGCCTGGTCGCGGAGATCGCGCACACAAGGACCGGCATTGACATTCATCCCGGCGCCAGCATCGGCTCCGGCTTCTTCATCGATCATGGCACGGGCGTCGTCATCGGCGAGACCGCCATCATCGGTGACAATGTCCGAATCTACCAGGCCGTGACGCTCGGCGCCCGGCACTTTCCGACCGATGACGACGGCCATCTGATCAAGGGCGACGCGCGGCATCCGATCGTCGAGGACGATGTCGTAATCTATGCCGGCGCCACCATTCTCGGCCGGGTCACGATCGGCCGGGGCTCGACCATCGGCGGCAACGTCTGGGTGACCCAGGACGTGCCGCCGAACAGCATGGTCACCCAGGCTACGGCCCGCAACAAGCAGAGCTAGACAGCCGGCGCCTTCCAGCGCGTCAGGCGGCGTTCCAGCGCCTCGAGGATCGCGTTGAAGACAAGGCCAATCACGGTGATGCCGAGGATGCCGAAATACATCTGCGGGATCAGAAAGCTGTACTGGCTGTTGATGATGAGATAGCCGAGGCCGGATTTCGCGCCGACCATTTCGGAGGCCACCAGCACCAGCATCGCGGATGCGCTCGCGAGCCGAATGCCGACGAAGATCGTCGGCAGCGACGCCGGCAGGATCACTTTCCGGAACAGCTGGCTTGGCGTCGCGCCCATCGTCCGTGCCGACTTGACCAGCAGCGGATCGACCTGGCGGACGGCCGCGATGGTATTGAGCAGCAGCGGCCAGGCGCAGCTATAGATCACCATCGAGACCTTCGAGAGCTCACCGATTCCCAGCAGCAGGATGAAGACCGGCAGCAACGCAAGCGGTGCCGTGTTGCGCGCGATTTCGATGATCTGGTTGAGGAGATCGCCGAGCCGGGCATACCATCCCGTCAGCACACCCAGCGGCACGAACAGGGCGATGGCGATCAGGAAGCCACTGAGCGCGCGTAGCAGGCTGGCGCCGACGTCGTCATAGAGCTCTCCGCTCTGCGCGAGCTGCCAGCCCGCGGCGATCACCTCGGAGAACGGCGGCAGGAACGTCTGGTCGATCAGGCCGAGTCGCGGCGCCGTCTCCCAGAGGGCGAGAAACAAGAGCAGCAGCAGGGATCTCTGCCCGATGGCGCCGAACCATCGCGCGACGCCGCCCGTGGCTGCGGCCAGCGCGCCGGCGCGTTGCCTGGCGCGGTCTTTCGGGCTCCCCTCGGCCAACTCCAGCAGCGTCAGGATCTCCAGATTAGACATGGGCCAGCTCCTTCGCCTTTGCGCCGCGCTCGCCGTCCGGAGCGCGCACCTGCGATCCTTGCGCTTGCGACCCTTGCGCCTTCAGCACCTCGTCGCGCAGCAAGGACCAGACCTCGTGCCTGACCTGCCCGAACCGGGGCAGCGAGCGGACGTCTTCGGTCTCGCTGTGCAGCTCGTCGGGGATATCGACGACCTGCTTGATACGGCCAGGACGCGAGGTCATGACGGCAACGCGCTGGCCGAGGACGACGGCCTCGTCGATGCCGTGCGTGATGAACAGGATGGTCTTTCCGGTGCTGCGCCAGATTCGCAGCAACTCGCCCTGCAGTGTCTCGCGCGTCTGCGCATCGAGGGCCGCGAACGGCTCGTCCATCAGCAGAACCTCGGGGTCATAAGCAAGGCTGCGGGCGATCGCGACGCGCTGCTTCATGCCGCCGGAGAGCTCGTGCGGATAGCGGTTGGCGAAGCCGGACAGTCCGACCAAGTCGAGGTAATGCAGTGCCCTCTCCCGCCGCTCCCTGGCTTTCAGGCCGGCAATGTCGAGCCCGAACTCGACGTTCTGCGCGGCCGTGCGCCAGGGAAACAGCGCATATTGCTGGAACACGATGCCGCGGTCGCGCGCCGGCCCCTCGATGGGCTTGCCGTCGAGGAGGATGCGCCCGCTGCTCGGCGTCGTCAGCCCGCCGAGCAGGTCCAGCAGGGTCGACTTGCCGCATCCACTCGGCCCGACCAACGCCAGGAATTCGCCGGCACGAACGTCCAGCTCGATATCTTCCAGCGCGGTAAAGCGCTCCGTCGGCCCGCCATCCTTACCGCGGACCAGGAATTCCTTCCGCACATGCTCAAAGCGGATCTTGGCCGTGGTCATTTGGCCTCCGCGGTCTTGCCGGGGCGGAAGTAGTTGAACGCGTTGGTGTAGAGATCGGACGGTTTGAGCTGGTCCTGCTTCAGGAGACCATCCTTCACCAGCCAGTCGACCCAGACCTGGAGTTCGGCATCGCCGATCACGCCGCCCTTGGTCGCGACACCCGTGCTCTTCCAGTATTTGATGGGCGTTGCGTCCTCGTTGCGCTTGCGCTCGGCGATGACGCGCTCAAAGCGGGCCCGAACCTCTTCCGGCGGCGTGGTCTGCGCCCAGGCGATGGCACGGGAGATGCCTTCGATCAGCTTGCGCGAAGTGTTCGGGTTGTCCTTGATGAACTTGTCCCGCAGCACATAGGAGCCGCCAGTGAAGTTGCCGAAGATGTCGGTATCCGCAAACAGCCTCCGGATGCCGCCGCGTTCCAGCGCCTTGTCGCGCAGCACGCCGTTGAGCGTGCTGACCTCAACCTGTCCCTGCCGCAACGCCTGCTCGCCCGTGACCGGTGGGATCGCGACCAGCGTCACCTGTTTTGCTTCCGCCGGCGTCAGGCCGTTGCGGGCCAGATATTCGCGCAGCACGAATTCGAGATGCGCACCCAGCGTGTTGACGGCGACCTTCTTGCCGATCAGATCCCGCGCGGATTTGATCGGGCTGTCCTCCTTCACATAGTAGCCGTTGTAGGTGTTGTCGTCCGAACCGTAGTACCCGACCACCGCCTTGATCGGCGCCTTGGCGGCGATCAGCTTGATGATCGCACCGTAAAAAGCGCCGCCGATGTCGATATCGCCGGTGACGACGGTCTGGATGTCCTGCGGACCGCTGATGGTGTTGCCGATCCATTTGAGCTTGAGCGGAGCCAGATAGCCGAGGTCGTCGGCGAGCTCGATGAATGTGACCTGGCCGGCCCAGCCCTGGTAGCGGATCTCGGTCTTCTCGAGCTGCGGCTCGGCCATGGCACTTCCGACGAGACCGATCAGGCCAAGAGCGGTAAGGCCGAGTTGACGGCCTCTTGCACGCAAACCGGCAACCAGGCGGCGTAGTGTGGAGATAGCAATTCTCATCGTGTTCACTCCTTACCCGCCTCAGGCGGCCTTGGCTTGCGGCTTGGCCGACTTGATGCGGGTCACGCTCTGGCGGCCGTCGATGCTAACAGGCACCTCGCCATCGATGGTCGCGCGGCGCACGACGCGATGCTGATCGCCATAATCATTAACGGCGTAGTGCTGGGTCGCACGATTGTCCCAGATCACGACGTCCCCCTGTCTCCAGCTCCACCGCACGGTGTTCTCCGGCGCGGTGATGTGCGACTGGAACAGGTCGAACAGCTTCTGGCCGTCATATTTCGGCAGGCCGACGAAGCGCTGGACGAAGTTGCCGAGCACCAGCGTCCGCTCGCCGGTTTCGGGGTGGACGCGAACGACCGGGTGCTCGGTCTCATAGATCGTCCCGGTGAAGACCTCCTCGAAGTGCTTCCTGTCGGCTTTGCTCGCCCGCGTCTTCACGGCGTAGTCGTAGGCATTGCTGTGCACGGCCCAGAGTTCATCCGCGAGCTTGCGCAGCGGAGCCGGCAGGTCGAGATAGGCCGCGGCCGTATTCGACCAGATCGTGTCGCCGCCGAACTCAGGGATTACGACCCCGCGCAGGACGGAAATCTTGGGATAGGCATCGACGAAGGTGACGTCGGTGTGCCACTGGTCCGCGCGGCCGCCGCCTCGCCCGGAATCAAGTTCGAGGATCGACGCCGTTCCCTTGGTTGCGCCGACCGTCGGATGCGGCACCAGCTTGCCGAGCCGGACGGCAAACCGCTCCTGCTCGGCGTCGTCCAGATGACCCTGGTCGCGGAAGAAGATCACCTTGTGTTCAAGCAGCACCTGATTGATCGCTGCAATCGTCCGATCCGGAAGATCGCCCGAGAGCTTGATGTTCCTGATCTCCGCGCCGATACGGGCGGACCGCTTGACGATATCCGCACGCGGAATGACGTTGTCGATGGTGATTCCGTCAGTCATGTCATCTTCCCCGAGACCGCGATCCATTTGGACAAGGCTCCGCCGTTCGCCGATCGCTGCTGCGACGGCGGAGTGAATGACAGTGATGTTGCGATCGATCCTCTTGCAGGACTGCCGTCTGCTCTGGCGGCAATCCCGTCTGGCGGGACCTTTCCGTGAGAGCTGCATCCATGCAGCTCTTGTTCAGTCACACGATGCTAACTCAACGACTTCGGAAATAGCTTCCAAAGTTCGAAGCAAGTAGAAAACAGACGCACCATGGTCATGGCTTGTCCAGTTGCGACTTGCGCTCTCCTCTATTCCGCCGCGACGATGTTCGGCGACCGCCAGACGGCCGACGCATAGAGCGACGGCTCGAAATCGTCGGCGATGGGCCCGTTGATCCGCCCCTCATGCGCGGGAAGGTCGTCGAGGAATAGATCGCGGCTGATCCGCGCAACGACGCCTGGAATATCGCGCTTGAAGCTCGGCACGTCTCCGATCGGCAGGCCGAAGCTGACGAAGGCCGCCGGGTTGAACACGTGAATGTTCCGCAAGTAAGGTGCACGGCCCGGCTCCTTCTCCAGGAATTCGTGCCCCGCGCCAAGATAAGGGTGCGCACCGAGGAAATCGTCCTGCTCGCCCGCTGCCGGCGAGAAGCGGTCACGCCATAGCAGGATCTCGTGGGAAAAGGCGACGAGCTCCGGCCGTCTGGCGAGATCGACCTGGTAGCCCGTACCGGCGATGACGAAATCGAATGCGATATCGCCCTGCGACGTGGTCGCAAGCAGCCGCCGCCCGAACGGCCTGGCTGAGGTCCACGGCGCCGCCAGATGCAGGTGGAAGTTCGGGGATTTGACCACGCGTGCGATCGCGTCGGGCGGCGGCGTCGACCCGGCGCGGCGGAAACGAATGGCCTGATGCCAGCGCAGCGCATCCGGCAGCGCCCCGTAATTGTCGTATGCACCAGGATATCCACGCGTCCTGATCACGGGCTCCGACGCAATCCTGTCGCGGCGCGCGAACAGATGCACCTCCCTCGCCCCGCCTTCGAGTGCAACCGCCGCAGCGTCGAACGCGGACGCCGCGCTGCCCAGCACCGCTACCGACTTGTCGCGCAGCTTGCCGAAATCGATCGCCTCCAGGGTATGTGCATAGAGCTCCTTGGGCAGATGGCGCGAGAGCACCTCGGGAATGGACGGACCGCCGTTGCTCGGAAAACCGCTGGCCAGGATGATCTTACGGGCGGTTTCGGTTCTCGCCTCACCGCCGACGTCGAGATGAAGCCGCAGGTGATCCTGCACCGGTTCGATGCGGAGAAGCCTCGTCCGGTAGCGCACCTCGATGCCAAGCGTCTTGCGATACCAGTCGAGATAGGCTGCCCAGTCCACACGAGCAATTCGATCGATCGCCTCGTATGCAGCCGCGCCATGGCGCGCCTCATACCAGGCCTGAAAGCTCAACCCGGGCAGATCAAGCTCCGGTCCCGGCAGGCTTTTAGGCGTGCGAAGCTTGTGCATGCGCGCGCTGCTCAGCCACGGGCCGGACGAGGCCGCGTCACTTGCAGCATCGATCACCGTGACCTTGCCGATGCCGGCGCGGCGCAATGCGAAGGCAAAAGCGCTTCCGGATTGCCCGCCGCCGATGACCGCGACGTTGTGATCAATCGCGTGACGATCCGGGACCCAGTTCTGCGGATCTGGACCAATCAATCGCAAGGTCTCGCGAGCCGCGTCGTCGATATCGGATTGAAACATGTTGCACCCGGATTTGTCTGCATCAGATGCGACCAAATCGTAGAAGCCAACGACGCTCAGTCAATGAAATGGAATTGGTTTTGTTTGCGGGCTCGAACAACGAACTCACCATGACGTCACGGCGCGTCGAACGATTTGCGTCGACAGCGCCGAGCAACCCAGAAGCGCGACGCGACATTCGTTCGCAGCGACTACTTTCTGTTGAGACGATCGGTTTGTGACATCATCTACTTAATGCGCTCCCGCCGCTAGATTCATGCTCGCGTTGCACCGAACAACGCAAATCCATTTCATCGACTTTTCTCACCCGGGCAACATAGAGTTCGTCTCGATCAAAGTCGCCTCGGCGGCTGCAGGAGATTTTGGACAGAACGATGTCGACCGCCGGCGTCATCAGCCTTGAACGGGACTCGCCCGAGCTTGCACACACCTACGAGCAGGCCAGCATCCTTCAGTTTCACCACGGCAAATTCCTCATAGGCCCGCTGTCCCTGAAGTCCGGAGACCGCGTACTCGATATCGGTGCCGGCACTGGCCGCCTGACCGAGTTCGTCGCGGGACTTGCCGGCCCGACCGGCCGCGTGATCGGCATCGACCCGCTGGAGAACCGGATCGCCATCGCGCGCCTGCGTGCCTCGGAGACACTGACCTTCGATGTCGGCCGCGCCGAGGACCTTTCGCGCTTTGGACCCGCGGAATTCGACGCCGTCTACCTCAACAGCGTTTTCCACTGGATCGCGGACAAGCGGCTGGCGCTGCGCGAGATCGAGCGCGTCCTCAAGCCGGGCGGCCGGATCGGGCTGAACGTTCAGGATCCGAGCAAACCTCACGAGTCGCGAACCCTGCTTCGCCAGGCAATCGAACGGGCCGGGTTCGGCGAGAGAAGCGGCGAGTCGCAACGGGTGCTCGGGGCGACCGACGACGAGCTCAAGACGCTGTTCGCCGAGACTGGCTTCGTCGACTACCGCAGCGACCTGCGCTCGCTGGTCGATCTCCACCAGAACGTGACCTCAGTGCTCAAATGGTCTGAGGCCAGCGCATTCGGCAATTTCCTTGCCGCCTTCTCACCGGCAGAACGGACACAGATCGACGCGGCCTTTGCTGCGCTGCTCGAAGCGAAGCGTATCCCGGAGGGCCTGCGCCTAGAGCGCTATCTGCGCTTCGCCTTCGCGCGAAAGCCGGCGCCGCAAACAACCCCTTCCGTCTCATAGCCGCTCGCGTCTCTATCCGGCCATCGCACCTGGACATTCGAACCATGAGCAACCAACGGCAGCTTGTTCTCAATCTTTTCATCTACCCCGGCGGCCATCACGAAGCCGCGTGGCGTTACAAGGGATCGTCGGCGGAACGCATCCTCGACATCACCTTCTATCAGGAGTTGGCGCAGCGGGCCGAGGCCAGCAAATTCGATGCGATCTTCTTTGCCGACGGGCCGGCCCTCGCCGACAACGTCCGCTATGCCCAGCGCTTTCGCTTCGAACCGATCACATGGCTGGCCGCGATCGCCGCAGTCACGAAGCGCATCGGCCTCATCGCGACCGCGTCAACCACCTATACCGAGCCCTACAACCTCGCACGCCTGTTTGCCTCGCTCGACCATCTGAGCCAGGGCCGCGCCGGCTGGAATATCGTGACCACCAGCGCGCCGCAGGCCGCGCAGAATTTTGGCCTGCCCGAACACCCCCCGCATCATGAACGCTACGAGCGCGCCCGCGAGTATCTCGATGTGATCTCGCGGCTCTGGGACAGCTGGGAGGACGACGCGCTCGTCAACGACCCAGCCTCCGGCATCTTCGCCGACACCAGCAAGATCCATACGCTCGACCATGTCGGCAAGCACTTTCGCGTCCGTGGCCCGCTGAACATCTCGCGCGTGCCGCAGGGCCGGCCGGTCTATGTGCAGGCCGGCGCCTCCGACGACGGCCGCGCCTTTGCCGCCCGTTATGCAGAGGCGATCTTCACCGCACACCAGACGCTGGACTCGGCCAAGGCCTTTTATGAAGACATCAAGCGCCAGGCCCGCACCTTCGACCGTGGCCCCGACGAGATCAAGATCCTGCCCGGCATCAGTCCGTTCATCGGCAGCACGCAAGCCGAGGCCGACCGACTGGAAGAGGAATTCAACGCACTGATCCAGCCCGAATATTCCCTGACCCAGCTGCGCCAGATGATCGGCGTCGATCTCACCGGCTACGACCTCGACGGCCCCGTTCCCCGCCATCTCATCGACACGGCGAGCGCGCGCGGCGTAGCCAGCCGCTTCAAGCTCGTCGTCGATATTGTCGACCGCGAGAAGCCGACCATCCGCCAGCTCGTCCAACGCCTCGCCGGCGCGCGCGGCCACTGGGTCATCGCCGGCACGCCCGAAAAGATCGCGGACAACATCCAGGCCTGGTTCGAAAATGGCGCCGCGGACGGCTTCAACGTGATGCCGCCCTGGCTGCCCGGCGGCCTCGATATTTTCGCCGAGCAGGTGGTCCCGATCCTGCGCAAGCGCGGCCTGTTCCGTCAGGATTATACCGGCACGACGCTGCGCGAGCACTACGGCCTTGCGCGCCCGGCCAGCATCTACTCCAACGCGGTCAAGGCGATCGCCTAACCGCATCCCCCATTCAGAACTCAAGCTCAGCAAGTGAAAATGAAGACAGCGTTGTTTCTCCTCTCCGGCCTTTTGGCTCTCTCCCCCTTCGCTGCCGGAAATGTCTCGGCACAGCAACCCGCGAAGCCGGAGTTGCGGGTTGGCTTCGTGCCGGGTCCCTACATCGACGAGTTCAAGATCGGCGTCGAGCCGGAGCTGAAGAAGAAGGGCTACAAGATCCGCTATGTCGAGTTCTCGACGGGGCTCGAAGCCAATAACGCGGTGTTCAAGTCCGAGATCGATGCCAATGTGATGCAGCACACGATCTTCCTCGAGTCTTACAACGAGCGTCAGAAGACCGATCTCGTCGGCATCGTCCACGTCCCGACACCACCGATGGGCCTCTATTCGAAGAAGCACCAGCTGGGTTCGCCGATCAAGCCGGGCTCCAGCGTCGCCGTGCCAAACGATCCGGTCAATCTGCAGCGCGCACTCTGGGTGTTGCGCGATCTCGGCCTGATCGAGATTCGCGACAGCAAGCCCGTCGACGTCACCGAGCTCGATGTCGTCAAGAATCCCGGCGGCATCAAGCTGGTCCCGCTCGAGGCCGCGCAGGCACCGCGCGCGCTCGACGACGTCGACTTCGCCGCCATCCAGGGCAATTTCGCGATCTTCAGCGGGCTGAAGCTGACCAACGCCTTCGCGCTCGAGAAGATGACAACGCCCTATATCAATGTGCTCGCCGTGAAGAAGGCGAATGCCAACGCCGAATGGGCGCAGGACATCGTCGCCGGCTACAAGTCGCCTGCGTTCAGGGCCGCGATCCACGCCGACCGGTTCTACGACGGTTTCACCTTGCCTGACTACATGAAGTGAGCGGAGCGCATGTTCGAATTCACGCTTGAATGGGCGGGCCGTCGTTCCGTCGCCGAGCGCGCGATCGACGCGCGAGCGGTGACTGATCAGCTCCACATCCGCGAGGCTTTGATCTTCCCGTTGGTCCTGCTGATCGTGTTCCTGTTCGCGCTGGGCATCATGACAGGCGCACATTTGAATGGACGAGCCAACGACGCCTTGCCGTATCTCGTATCCGGAGGCATGGGCATGCCCATGCTCTATCCGGCGTCGGCATTATGCCGCAGGCCGTCGAACCTGGGTTCAGTGCCGCGGCTCCAACAAGCCGACGTGCTCGCGCTAATGACGGCTGACTAGCGGCAAGGCTATGCCTTTCATGCCTTCCCCGAGGCGGTGAGCATCAAAATCATCCACAGCTGCCAAGCAGCGTGCAATTTTCCAACCGCGCTCGCAACGACGCCAGCATGATTCAACCAAACTGATCCCGACGCGTGAGTAGCAATGTTCAACGCCATCGCCGACGTGATAGCTTTTCCGAGTTCTCGCCCTACACCGTTGTCCGGAGTGAACATGAGCTACGTCATCTCGCTGCAATCAGGCTTCGCTCGTTTGATCGAACAGGCACGCGGATGGTTCCAGCGCTCGCCGCGGCCGCGGACAGGCGGCCCGGACGACAAGCAAGACGATCTCTACGAGATCTTCCTGTTCGGGCCTCACGGCTGACGCCAGACAACGCGTCCAACTTTCCATCACACTGAGGTTTTTGACATGACCGACGCTGCGCTGCAGCTCGCCGAGACCGGCCGCCGCCTGGATGCCATCGACCGCAAGATCCTGACGGTGCTTCAGGAGGATGCCGCGCTCTCGGTGGCTGAAATCGGCGACCGGGTCGGCTTGTCCTCGACGCCGTGCTGGAAACGGATCCAGCGGCTCGAGGCCGACGGCATCATCCTGAAGCGTGTTGCGCTGGTCGATCAGAACAAGATCGGCCTCGGCCTTTCGGTGTTCGTCTCGGTGGAAAGCTCCGATCACTCCGATGCCTGGCTGAAGCGTTTTGCCACGGCGGTCAGCGCAATGCCGGAGGTCATGGAGTTCTACCGGATGGCCGGCGATGTCGACTACATGCTGCGCGTCGTCATCCCGGACATGCAAAGCTACGACGTATTCTACAAGAAGCTGATCCACGCCGTTCCGCTCAAGAACGTCACCTCGCGCTTTGCGATGGAGAAGATCAAGTCGATCACGGCGCTGCCGGTTCCGCCGTTGGCGGCGGATTGAGATCTCACACGCGATGAACGCGGCCCGTGGCCTTGCCGTCAGACCGTTGCGTACCGCGAGAGAAATGGCTTGACGGCGGCGAGCACGGCCTCAGGCTGTTCTTCCGGCTGGAGATGACCGCCGGGGATGGCCCAGCCCTCGACATCGGCGGCCCAGTTCCTCCAGATCTGGAGCGGCGAATCCGTTTCGCTGAAGCGGCCTTGCTCCCATAGCACCAGCACGGGGCAATCGAGAGTGCGCCCGGCAGCACGATCGGCGAGGTCGTGCTCATGGTCGATCGTGGCTCCGGCGCGATAGTCCTGCATCATTGCATGCCGCACGTCCGGTCTCCGGAATGCTTCTCGATAGACCGAGAGCGCTTCGTCCGACAGGCAACCAAACTCCTTGGTCATTCTTCGCAACGTCCGGTCCAGGAAGAAATCGGGGTCTCCGCTCAACAGCCGTTCCGGCAAGTCATAGGGTTGCGCGAACAACAGCCAGTGATAGGCGCCGAGCGCAAAATCCCTGCCGGCACGCGCCCAGACTTCGCTGGTTGGAATGACGGTCAAGGACACGAAGGCCCGTACGGCTCCAGGGTGATCCAATGCCAACCGGTATCCGACCCGGGCACCGCGGTCGTGTCCGACGACGGCAAAGCGATCAAACCCGAATTGCTTCATGACCGCGACCTGATCGCGCGCCATCGTGCGCTTGGAGTAGGCCGAGGCGTCGGCCTGCTGCGGCCCGCGGCTGTCGCCATATCCCCGCAGATCCGTAGCGACAATGGTGTGGTCGCGCGCCAGAACGGGAGCAATGCGATGCCAGGCGACGTGTGTCTGCGGATAGCCGTGGAGAAGCAGCAGCGGAGGACCGCTCCCGCCTATGAACGCGGCAATCGTCGCGCCATCGGTCCGGATGTCATGTCGCTCGAAGCCGTTGAACATGACTGGCCTCGCCCCGATTTGCTTCCTGATGATCTACCCGCATTCAGCGGCCGTAGAGCGATGTCAACGCTTCGCGCAGGGTAGCCCAATTTTGCAACTCGTCTGTCGCCCGGCCCCCCTGAACGAGTTGACCGGCACATAGTTTTCCGCTTTCTGCCGACTTCCTTGCCCGTTCTCCCCTAAAACACAGCTGTTGGATCCCATCAACGGCAGTCTGCCGATCCAATCCTCGCCGACCTTGAGTGAAGCGCCGCCAAATGATCGATTTGGGGGACGCATGAAGGCGTGAAACATGGCCCTCCGATCCCAGTGCGCCGCGTCGCTGATGGGATAGTAGGTCGCAGTCGTAGCTGTTCCAGCATGTTGTGTTTCCAGAACTGCCCGCTCCGTTTCAGAGGACTTTGCTCACGTTGGTTGACGCAAGATTTTTCTTGATCTCCCGGTGCACACGTGGCGCACACGCCGACCTCTAACCAGTTGAAAAACTTAAATTCTCGCTCCAATCCATCATGGGGAAGTTTGAGCTAACCGCAGCCAAGAAGATCGATGCTGATCAACGATCGTCCGCTTTGCGCCCAGAGCTGCCCTCCCGATAAGTCGCACTTTGACCCAGGCAAGGTGCTGCGTCGTTGAGCTCGGTCCGCGGTCGTGTCCCCGGTGGTGGTGTAGCTCGGTAGAGCAAAGCCGCCCGAACGCGCGCCTCGAATAGCGCCGTAGCGGGCGGGCGGCTTTGCGGTGGTCACCGGCAGTTCTCCGGTAGGATCGGGTTGCGACACGCCAACGCAACCGAGGAACCACCGATGACCGACGATATGATGAACCTGCGCACGCTCGTGGAGAAGACCCCTGATGCCGATCTGTTGCGCGAGATGATCGGCTTTGCTGCCCAGCGGCTGATGGAGCTGGAAGTCGAAGGCCAAGCCGGTGCAGCCTACGGCGAGAAGAACCCCGAGCGTCTGGCCCAGCGCAACGGCTACCGCGACCGAACCTGGGAGACCCGGGCCGGGACGGTCGAACTGCGCATCCCCAAGCTGCGCAAGGGCTCCTACTTCCCGGGTTTCCTGGAGCCGCGCCGGATGGCCGAGAAGGCGCTCACCGCCGTGGTTCAGGAAGCCTATGTGCAAGGCGTTTCGACCCGCTCGGTCGACGATCTGGTGCAGGCGATGGGGATGAGCGGCATCTCCAAGAGCCAGGTAAGCCGGCTCTGCGCGGAGAACGATGACAAGGTGAAGGCCTTCCTCGGCCGCCCGATCGAGGGCGACTGGCCGTATCTGTGGATCGACGCCACCTACGTGAAGGTGCGCCAGAATGGCCGCATCGTGTCGGTCGCAGTGATCGTCGCCGTCGGCGTCAACAGCGACGGCCGGCGCGAAGTTCTCGGCATGGACATTGGCCCGTCCGAGGCCGAGACGTTCTGGACGGCGTTCCTGCGCAAGCTCGCCCGCCGCGGCTTGCGTGGTGTCAAGTTGGTCGTCTCCGATGCCCATGAGGGCATCAAGGCCACCGTCGCCAAGGTGCTCAATGCCAGCTGGCAACGCTGCCGCGTGCACTTCATGCGCAATGCATTGGCCCACGCCGGCAAGAGCGGCCGCCGTGTCGTCTCGGCCTTCATCGCCACCGCATTTGCCCAGGACGATGCCGAGGCCGCTAAAACGCAGTGGCGGAAGGTCCCCGACCAGCTCCGCCCCAAGCTGCCCAAGCTCGCCGGTTTCCTCGACGAGGCCGAGACCGACATACTCGCCTATATGACGTTCCCGCCGCAGCACAGGACCAAGCTGCACTCGACCAACCCGATCGCGCGGCTCAACGGCGAGATCAAGCGGCGCACCGAGGTCGTCGGCATCTTCCCCAATGAAGATGCCATCGTCCGCCTCATCGGCGCGATCCTGCTCGAGCAAAACGATGAATGGGCCGTCCAGCGCGCCCGCTACATGACGCTGGAAACCATCGCGCCGTTGAGCGATGATCCCACCGTCAGCCTTCCAGCAATCGCCAGCTGAACTGCCCGGCTCTTGCCGGTGAACGCGGTCTCCCGCCGCCAGCTACACCACGCAACGGGAGACGATCAAGATCATATCTCAGGGCTAAGCAATTGATCCTGTTGATGCCTGGCGGAAGGGGTGTCCTGTCAACCTTACCGATATTGCTCGCATTTTCCGCTTCCAATGCGGGCAATCTACGGTCCTAACCACGGTCCTCGTCGCAGCCTCAGGACCGTAGTTTTTCGGCCAGCTGGGACGGCTCGTGGGCTCTCGGACGCCCTGCCCGCGGCCGTGTGCGGGAGCTACCCGCGAGCCATTTCGCAGGTCGGCCAAGCACCTCGAATGCCCGCCCTGTCTGCCGTTCCATCCCTACGCACGCCGACGGTCGACCACTCAAAATCACCTTCGGGGATGTGGCAGACGGGTTTGCGCGGCGTGCTGGCCTGTTGCCATTGCGGCCAGATGTTACTCTGGACGCCGTCCACTGGCCTGACAATGTAAGGATATCCGATCTCGAGCCGCGGTTCGGCTGCGAGGTCGCGGTAGCGGAGCGCCGATGTCCGGCCTAACTTTAAGCAGGGCGACCCGCAGCTTGGATGATGGGCTTATCGAAACACCCCATGATCAAGGGCGCATGGTGAGGACCCTTTGGAGCCCCCCCGCCTTAACGCGACGAACCTCAGGGCGAGGAGATTTTCCGATGTCCGCCGTCCCTCTGGACGTCCAACGAAGATTCGAGCGGCGATGCAGACCAATGGATGAGGGCCGCCGGCGCACGCTGGCTGGTGTCTCACCAGCCCCATGTGTGTTTCACATTTTAAGCAGGATAATTGGCCGAGAACTTCGATCAGCGTTTATCTGCCGTTTGTCTGTCGGCTTTCTTCTCGAGCTCATCGATTCTGTCGAGTGCGCTGCTCAAGAGTTCGCCCAACACCAGCAGTGTTGAGTAGAGCTGCTGCGACATACCGGGTGTTGCGGCATGTATCACTCGCTTTATTTCTTCTCGCATTGCCATGGCTATTCTCGCAGTGCCTTCCTGATCAGAGAGACGCGACTTCGTCCGCCCTATAATTCAGGCGCAAGTCGATATTATTTGCGGCGATCCTGCTCAATCCGGTTGGCAGTCGCGAGCTTTCCCGCGATATACTGCTTAAGATCACCGACCTCCTTTTCAAGGGCGGCTCGCGTGATGTTCTGGTTCTGGGCGCCTTCAACTAGACGGTTAACCAATACGTCCACGCTTTGCGAAGCGCCCGGCGTCCCGTATTGCTCCGCAGCGTGAACGCTGTTCTCGATCCAAAATTCAATGTACTCACGTGGTGTCGTAAGCATGTGAAGTCGCTGCCAGCATCGAATTTAGCTTCGCGTGGAGCGTAACGAGATGCAAAGGTGTGGGCAAGGCGGCACTCACACAGCGTTCCCGGCTTTGGTATCAGACCTTTCCGTTGCGTACCTTCAGGTAGCCTGTTTCCGGGCTCGGGGGACTGGATCGAATTTCGGTGGCCTGTTTTGCCTTTCCGGCGCATAAGCGGGCATGCCCAATTCTCATTACCGATCCTGTCGGTGTGGCGCGGTCTATAGCCGAACCGAAGCGATGGCCCCGGGTCGGCAGATCGCCAGCTTCGAGTGCTCGGTTTGTGGCGCGACCATGGAATCCTGGAACACCGGTTGGTTGCCCACCTATAGGTTGATTGCCGGCCCCGTCCGACTTCCTCGACCTAGCTAGTTATTGCAACTCTCAGCATGTGCACGGATTGACCATCATGGCGGAGTCCTTCGGCAATTCGTTCACTATCGTTGAGGTGACCTCGGACCCGCCCCAGCCAACGAAGCAGATGTGGTTGGCCTTAGCCAAGCCCAAGCAAGCGTTGACGCTGGTTCTCGCTGCCGTTCCGGAAGGCTGGACAGCGGAAGTCGTGCCAGCGATTCTCACTGAAAAGCAGCAAAGGATGTTCGAGGAACTGAACCTCGAACCCGGCGACGTTTACAGGATCGCTCCCGAGTAAGACAGCTTCAGTGGGCGGCACCTTCGGGCGGGCGTTTGCAATTGGCCGACCCTTGCGACCGCTCCAACTGTTCGGCGTTTCGCGAGAACGGCGGACGGGCCGAGCATGCGAGGAGCACGGCTGGGCGCAGGACCGCTTCGACTCTACACTCGCGAGCGCGCTTGGATTCGCTAGGAAGGTGCCGCCCGTCAAGTTATTTCCGTCCCAAGCCGTTGCTGAAATCGGTCAGTTACCAGAGTCGATCGGCGACACCGCCCGAGCGGCTACCCGACTAACGACTGGCCGTGATAACATCGCGCGCGCCTTGGACGGAGATGGAGGCCGCCTCGTCGATGGCCGCCATCAGGTTCGAAGTTTCGGTCTGATGGATCATATGCCCCGCCCCCGCGAGGCGACGCAGCCTGCTGTGCCGGATCATGCGGTGCAATCGTGCGGATTGCTCGACGTCGATCAAGCGGTCGTCCTCGCCCGCGATTATGACCGTTGGCATCGTGACTTCGCAGTAGGTCTTCGAAACCGCCGCGGCCATGGGAATCATCATCGCGGACTCCTCTGCACTAGCGTGGAGCTGCGACGGTCTCACAGCCATCTCGACCGGGAAGCCGGCGAACTTTCCCGGGACCGGCTGCGGTCCGAAGACCTTGCGCAAGAGGGTTGGCCACATCAACCGGGCGAGGACCGGCGAGATGGTATTGCTGATAACGTCTCCCAGTACGGGGATCGCCGGGACGGACGGCGCCACCAGATCGAGACGGGAAGTCGGAAAATAGTATCCCGACGCGAGCACCAGCCCTTCCACGAGAGCGGGGTGCCTTGTGGCCAATGCGACGGCGATCGAAGCCGCCCACGAATGCCCAAGCACGATCGCTCGCTGAATGCCCAATCGATCGAGGGCCTTCCGGAACAAGTCCGCCTGTTCGTTCGGCCCCCAAACACCGCCCCGGGGCCTCGAGCTGTGACCGAAGCCCGGGCGATCGAACGCGATTACCCTGTACCTCTCGGCCGCGCGGTCGATCAGGCCGCTCGACTGCAGATCCTCGATCATTGTGCCGTTGCCGTGGAGCAGAAGGAGCGGACGGCCGCTGCCGCGCTCCACGTAGTGGACCCGAACACCATCGACATCGATGAACTTGCCTCGAGGCGGATTTGCGCGTTCCGCATTTCGCGCAAGCTGTCGGTTTACCAAGGCCGTCGCCGCCAGCAGGGCGGCACCGCCGGCGACCACCGCGACAGTCGGCCTAAACGATGAAGAACTTGTGCGCGGTAGTGCCATGTGCGGTGCCTCGGAATGATCCGCGCGATGAACTTGCCAGCGCGGAATGGAGCAGAGGATCGAACACCCGCGACTTCGGTATGTTCCTGCCGCACCCGCGCGATCAATGCGTCCAAGTCACGTTGCTCTATGCTTCCGTGAGTTTCATGCGTTAACCCGCATCGAGCATCTGGCCTCAGCCCGATCGGAAACCACTGCGGGACGACCAAGTTTTTCGGCCAAGTGCTACATACCGGCCGGCGCTCGTACTCGGCATATTCCGTCGTGACTCTCTCGACGTGGGCGTCTAGCCGCCTGGGGCATCATCAACTCAGGAAGGACGAATTTTTCGCCTTCAAGGCGCTCTCCAATCCTTCGCGCAGAGTTTCCGGCGCGTAGGGCTTTGCGACGAGCACGGCGTCTAAGAGCTCAGCTTCGGATTTGATCCCGCTGTCACCTGTCGCCACCACGATGCACAAGTCAGGTCGCAGCGTGCGCGCGTCCTTTGCGAGTTCCAGGCCGGACACTCCGGGGAGGCCCACATCGGTCACAAGGATATCCACGGCAGTCTCATTCAGGGCTTTCAAACCCTCTTCGGCCGAGCTGGCCTCCATCACCTTGCAGCCCAAATCGTTCAACATCTCCGTCGCAGTCAGGCGGATCTGTTCGTCGTCTTCGACCAGCAACACGGTCGCACCCTTGACGGCCCCCGCCCGTGCTGGCTGACGCGATACCGCAGCCGCAAGACGCTGTTGAGCATGGTTGGCAAGCACATGCCTAAACTTCCGCGCAAGCGCTTCCCGCGTATAGGGCTTGGCCAAAAGCTCCACTCCGGGGTCGAGCCGCCCCCCGTGCACGATGGCATTCTGCGTGTAGCCGGATGTGAAAAGGACCGCGACGTTGGGTAGCCGTTCCCTGGCTTTTCGCGCCAACTCTGGGCTGCGCAGGGTGCCCGGCATCATCACGTCGGTGAAGATTAGATCGATTGGTATGCCGCTGTCGACGATGGCAAGCGCAGCCACCGCATCTCTCGCCTTCACCACGCGGTAGCCAAGATCGGAGAGCATCGACACCGCGACCTCGCGCACTTCATCGTCATCCTCGACCACCAGTACGGTTTCCTCGCCGCCTTTGATGTCACCGGTAGTGGCACTGACTAACGTATCCTCGATTGCCATTTCTCGCGGGAAATATAGCTTCACCGTCGTTCCGGCGCCGATCTCGCTGTAGATTTTGACGTGTCCGCCGGATTGCTTGAGGAAACCGTAGACCATGGCCAGACCGAGGCCAGTGCCCTTGCCTTCCGCCTTGGTCGTGAAGAAGGGTTCATAGACCCGCTCAAGAATATTGGGCGGAATGCCGCTGCCCGTGTCGGTTACCGCGATCATCACATATTGCCCCGCAATCAGATCGCCGTACTGGCGGACATACTCGTCGTCCAAGAAAGCATTGCTGGCTTCGATGGTCAGCCGGCCCTGGCCGTTCATCGCGTCGCGGGCGTTGATCGCGAGGTTCAGAATGGCATTTTCGAGTTGATCGGGGTCGATGAGGCTGTTCCACAGCCCGCCGCCGACTACCGTCTCGACCTCAATCTCCCCGCCGATGGCGCGACGCAGCAGGTCATCCATGCCTTTGATCAGGCGACCGACATTGACAACCCTCGGCTCCAGCGGCTGGCGCCTCGCGAATGCGAGCAATTGGGTAGCAAGTTTCGATCCGCGCGCGACGCCAGCGAGGGCGTTCTGGACTCTCATCTCCGCTCGGGTATTACCCGCGATGTCTTTGTTGAGCAGTTGCAGGTTTCCGCTAATCACCTGCAAGAGATTGTTGAAGTCGTGAGCCACGCCGCCGGTAAGTTGGCCGATCGCTTCCAGCTTCTGGGACCGGATCATCGTTGCTTGCGCCGCCTGGAGCGCGGCTTCCGCCTGACGGCGCTCTGTAATGTCCCGGGTCACTTTGGCGAATCCGACGAGCTTGCCGTCATCGTCTCGGATCGCGTCGATCACGACGTGCGCCCAAAAGGGAGTGCCGTCCTTTCGGACCCTTTGACCTTCGTGCTCCCAGCGTCCTTCGCGGGCTGCGGTCTGTAGGCCCATTCGCGGGAGGCCCGCGGCGCGATCTTCTTCGGTGTAGAAATTGGAGAAGTGGCGACCGATTATCTCTTCGGGAGCGTACCCTTTGATGCGCTGGGCCCCAGCGTTCCAAGTCGCCACGTTGCCTTCCACATCCAGCATGTAGATGGCGTAGTCCGTCACACTTTGGACCATTAGCCGGAACTGCTGCTCGCTTTCGCGTAATTTGGCCTCGGCTGCCCTTCGCTCGGTCAGATCCCGGGTGATCTTGGCGAAACCTACAAGCTCGCCCTTGGGCGAACGGATCGCGTCAATGATGACATGGGCCCAGAACTGCGTACCGTCCTTGCGCACACGCCAACCCTCGCGCTCGAAGCGTCCTGTTCGCGCTGCCTCCTCCAAAGCCAAGGCGGGCACCTTCTGCTCCCGCTCGGCGTCCGTATAGAATTTAGAGAAGTGGTGCCCTATGATCTCGTCGGCCTCATAGCCCTTAAAGCGCCTAGCCCCCGGATTCCAGCTCGTGACATACCCGTCGCGATCCAGCATATAAATCGCGTAATCGGTGATCGCCTCAACAAGAAGCTGGTAACGCCCCTCTCCGGACTGTGCAGCTTTGAAGCGATCTGAGTTTTCCATTCGGCTCCTATCCAGCCCCGCCATAGCTGGAGGGTTGAGGTAAAACAATACTAAGTGGCTCGGGTTCCACTGGATGCGGCTCTAGCTTTCGGTCACTGAGCTGACCTGTGGTCTTTCTCTCAGTTCACGCGGTGCTATAGGCCGCGGACTTAGTTACTGCTCGCAAGCGAAGACGGACGATGCCCGTTTCAAGAACACCGAGTAGTTTCTCATATCTGGGCGAGACATCGGCGCGACTCCGGCATCACATTCTCGGCCTGCGACGACCGTGACGCACCTAGCAACCTATTCAGTGACGTGGCGGTGAAGAGGCCAGGGGCGGCCCCTACTCCCGATCCTCAGTCCATGTGCGTTCGCCGCCATTCGAACACGCGAACCGTGAGCCCACGTAAGGAGTCCATCATGTTGTGGACGAGCTTGGGTTGAGCACCGCACTTGCAGCGCCGGTCCTCTCGCGTCTTGAACCCTGAAAATCTGTCGCTGCTGAGGTAGTTCATGACTCACCCCTGCCAGAGGTGAAACACTAAGTACGAAAGTGGACATTTGTTCCCATTATTATTTAGGCGCCTGTAATCCGGGGAGGTCAGCCGCTCGCTCATATGCGAGCCGGTCTCGGCCCGTCTGGCTTTGCGGAGGAAGATTTCGCACTCACGCCGTGAGGGAGGCTCTTGGCTTGCTCTCTCAATCGTTCGGCTTCTAGCGCTCTTCGCACTCGGCGTGGTGTCGATCGACTGAGCGCGCCTACGTAGATTCTCAGATCGATTCCGCAGTCTCGCGCCTCGCTTCGACACGTGATGATTAAGGCAGCGGACGGAGCGGCGGCGAAACGTACGGATGCACAAGCTCGATGAGCAAGCCGCAGCCGACCAGTTCGCCCGAATGTAGGCTTCCGCACATTCTTCGAAGGTTGATAGCACCACCCTGGCACTCGCGGGTTTCTCGGCCGGTGTCTGAACCGAGCCATTGCGCCACACGGCGGTGATGCACTGCCCGGCAGCGATCTTCGAGAGGTCCCAAAGCTCTACGCCTTCCCACGGATCGGGACAGTATTTTCTGCTCAGAGTGGTCACGCGCCTTCGAAGGTCGGCGCGTTCGCCTGAATGGCGTGCATGTTCTCGATGTCTTGGGTGCTAATCTCTAGTTCAAGCTCAACCGTTTGCTCCTGTTGCAGCGCTTTACTGTGCTTTTCGAATGTCAGCTGGTTGAGATTGTCGTTAAATCTGCGCTCCCATCGATTCGGTTCTTCGGCCGTCGGCGATGGTGCATAATGCGGCGCGTTGGAGACGTGGCGCCGAAGCATACCGACTAAGGTATCAAGTAAGTTGGTCTTTCCCCCGCCATTTGGTCCGATCAGGATTGAAATATTGCCGTCGAAGCTGATCTCGCGCCGGTCAAGGAAGCTCCTAACGTTCTCGATTGACAATTTTCGTATTAGCATTACCGCCTCATCTAATCAGCTGTATGGCGGCAACATCACGCCACAGGCAAACCGAAGGTGACGGCTACTGGCTGAAGCTCAAGGCGAATACCTGCAGTCTATCGCCCCCACGCCAAGCTAGGCTGGCCGCTGGGCAAAGCAACAGCCCGCCCCTCTTTCAGGGGCTGGACCGGGCGGCGTGGTGGCGCGGTATTGTTTTGTTTCCAGTAAAATGAGTAGTTAGCACAATTGAGTAGTTCTCAAAATAAATCAATGAGTTAACGCAGGATATAGAAACCAACCACGACCCTGGTTGGTTTAGACACTATCACCGCGCGGCATTCTGGCAGACATCGGTGATGAGAACGCGACAATGCGCTCCCGCCTTCCTCGAAGGGAAAGGTGCAGCGCATGATCAAGCGTCGCAACCGAACCAAGCATACGAAAACATTTGAAGAGAGATTGACTGAGGAGGCTGCGCGCTTCAAGGAGGCCGCAGCACAGTTGCCGCCCGGCCCCCAGCGGGAGCTCTACCTCAGGCGAGCTCGCCAGGCCGAAACGGCCTCGCACATCAACAACTGGTTGGCCTCACCCGGGTTGCAGCCTCCGACCGTGTTGGAGAACATGCAGGTAGGGAGACGGGCAAAGCGAGATCAAGGCGCTTCAGATTAGAAACAACGCGCTCGTCGCCGAATTGCCCGTCATGGCAGAGTCGTTCGGCAACTCCTTCAGCGTCGTTCAAGTGACAGGCGACGACACGAAAACCCAGATTTGGATTGCGTTGGCCAAGCCAAGCCAGGCGCTGACTTTGGTACTCGCGGCCGTGCCCGAAGGCTGGACTGCGGAAGTGTTGGACGTCGCATTAACGTCCGAGCAGCAGCGGATGTTTGAGAAGCTTAGCTTGGTGATGTTTACAAGCTGGACAAAGCCTAAGTAGTCTTCCGCCTTTCGCTTTCAGCCATGTTCGCGGCCTTGAGCTTTTCTCCGACGTAATCGGTTATGTCGCCAATCTCAGCCCGCAAGTCGGCCTCCGAAATGCCCTGTCCCTCGGCCGCGTCGATGAGACGCCGCGTGAGTTCCGCCACGTCCTGGGACGCACCCGCAGTCCGGTACTGCTCGACAGCGTGGATGCTGTTCTCCGCCCAGAAATCGATAAACTCGAGGGCCTTGTCTGACATGTGATTTCCCCGAGGCAGCACATGAGAAGCGTTAGCGCCAATGGGCAAACAGGGCAAATAAACCGCCCAGCCTTGCGGGGTGAGGCAAAGCATCGGACTGCCCGGCGCACGGTGGTCGAATGGACGATGAGTGAGGTCGGCGCATAGGAACCCCTACCACCCCGCTCGCATTACCATCTTGCTCCAGGCCCCCCACCCCCGTCTCTTCGACCGCATTTCCACGCAGCCGATTGGATTGAGCGGCTTGCACCGCGACGATATCCCCACAGAGGTACCGCAGCAGGTCGACATCGTGGATGAGATTGAGGAAAACAGGTCCCGCTCCTTTTTCGCGGCGCCAGGCCACGTCGAAATACTCGTCCGGCTTGATCAACCAGAACATGCCATGCACCGACACGATCGGGCCGAGTCGGCCGCTGTCGATCTCCGCCTTGGCGCGCTGGATCATCGGGTTGTGGCGGCGGTGATGGCCGGTGAGCACGGGACGCCTGCCCGCTCGGCAGCTTCGACCAGGGCCTGTGCTGCGGAAACATTATCCGCTATCGGCTTCTCGACCAGCGCCGGGATGCGAGCTGCGATACAATCCATGCCGTTGGCCACATGCATCTGATTGGGGGTGGCGACAACCACCCCGTCTGGCCGATTATCGGAGAGCATGTCCTGAAACGACGGATACCAGTCCACCTTCAGCGAAACCGCCAACTCTCGGGCCGCCGGCATCGGATCGACGATCGACGAAAGCATCGCCTCCGGCCGCGCGAGAATGTGCTCAATGTGTCGCTTGCCAATGAGACCTGCTCCCATCACCGACAGGCGAACGGGTGCGCTCATACGATTCTATCCCTTCTTTCCATCAAGCAGTTTGGCCACACGACGCAAACCAAGCAGATAACCCTGGGTGCCGAAGCCTGCGATGACCCCATCGGCCCGTTTGGAGACAAACGAGTGGTGGCGGAATTCCTCGCGTTTGTGCACGTTGGAAATATGCACCTCGATCACTGCCCCCTCGAACGTGTTCAAAGCATCCAGGATGGCGACTGACGTATGGGTGAAAGCGGCGGGATTCATCACGATACCGGCAGCCGTCTCACGCGCCTCGTGGATCCAGTCGATCAGCTCGTATTCCCTGTTGGATTGATGGAAGCGAATCTCCAGGCCAAGCTCTTTAGCCAGCGCTAGACAGTCCCGCTCCACGTCCGCAAGCGTCTCGTGACCGTAGATATGGGGCTGGCGCTTGCCGAGCAGGTTCAGATTTGGCCCGTTGAGGACATAGACAAGGCGACTCATGAGGGAAGAACTCCGTTCAGTGATGGGCGAGGATTTCGCCGAGGAACTGCCTAGTGCGAGCGTGCTGTGGATTGCGGAAGAAAGCGTCGGGCGCGCCTTCTTCGATGATCTGCCCTTCAGCCATGAAGATGACCCGATCGGCAACCTGGCGGGCAAAGCCCATCTCGTGGGTGACGCAAATCATGGTCATGCCATCGTTGGCGAGGCCGATCATCGTATCGAGCACCTCCTTGACCATTTCTGGATCGAGCGCCGAGGTCGGCTCGTCAAACAGCATCACCTTGGGCTGCATACAGAGCGCACGCGCGATCGCGACGCGCTGTTGCTGGCCGCCCGAAAGCTGTGCCGGGTACTTTTCGACCTGGTCACTGATGCGTACGCGCTCGAGATATTTTCGCGCAATCGCTTCCGCCTCGTTCTTGCTGATGCGGCGCGCGCGGATGGGTGCGAGCATACAGTTCTGCAAGACCGTCATATGCGGAAAGAGATTGAAGCTCTGAAACACCATGCCGACGTCCTGCCGTACGACATCGATGGCCTTGATGCTGTCGTCAAGCCGATGGCCGTTCACCACGATGCTGCCCTGCTGGATCGGCTCGAGGCGATTGATGCAGCGGATCAGCGTCGACTTGCCTGAACCGGACGGACCGCAGAGCACGATCTTCTCGCCTTTTCGCACGATGAGATCGACGTCGCGGAGAGCCTGGTACCCGCCGTACCACTTCTGCACGCCCTTCATTTCGATCAGGATCTGGTCCTGCATGCTTATCTCCGCCGTTGGGCGGCGGCCAACGCGGATCGCGTCGGCCGCTCGCGGTGGCTACTGGACGGTGAAGGGAACGCCGGGGACGGAGTCCGGGAAGACAGGGACCGGGACCTTCATCCATTTGGCGTAGAAGCTGGCCAACTTGCCGTTCGACTTGATCTCGTCGATGAACTTGTTGACCGTCGCGTTCCACTCCTTCTCGCCGAGGCGCGTGCAAGCACCGTTGTAAAGGGCGGTAAAGTGAAGCTTGGGCTCGAACCCCAGTTCCGGCTTTGCGGTGTTGAGGCGCTGCGGATAAAACAGATTGGCGCCGACTGCCTGGACTTGACCAGAGAGCAGCGCCTGGATGGTGGCGGCGTCATCGTCGAATCTGCGGATCTCGGTGCCGGACGGGGCGTTGTTGGTCACCTGAGTATCCTGCGTGGAGGACCTGGGAACGCCGATGACGAATTTGCTCATGTCGGCATTGCTGTTGATCGGCGTTGCCTGGGCTGCGACCAGCGTGATCTCGTTGGCGACGTAGGGTTTGGAATACTGCACCGCCTTCGCACGCTCGGGCAGCATGGCCATGGTTGCGAACAGAATGTCGACCCGGCCTGTGGTCAGCGCCGGAATACGATTGGCCACCGCCAGCGGAACGAACTCGGCCTTCACGCCGAGATATTCAGCGAACGCGCGCCCCATGTCGGCATCGATGCCATCCTGCTTTCCCGAGCTATCGACATAGCCCCAGGGAGGATTGTCGCCCTGAATGCCGATGACGACGACGGCCTTCTTCTTCACGTCTACCAGCGTGCCGGCCTGCGATTTGCCTGCGATGGCGATAGCCGCCAATGCCAGCAGCGCGATGCCGAGCTGGCGACGGTTGGGTGAAAACAACATGAGTATCTCCTCCTGGTGATGGCTGTTTGTGATTGAGTAGGTGCGCCGTTCCTACCTTTGACTGGCCAGGGCGAGCCTGGCCTCCATCCGACTGCCCCACCACGACAGTGGCCAGCAGAGGATGAAGTACATCGCGCCGACCACGCCGAAGACGAGCAACGGCTGGAAGGTCTGGTTCGAAACGATCTGACCGGCGCGGGCGAGTTCGATGAAACCAACAATAGCGGCGAGCGACGTGCCCTTGATGAGCTGCACGAGATAGCCGATGGTCGCCGGCAGCGAGATGCGGATCGCCTGCGGCAGCACGATGTCGCGCATGCGGGACGAATAGTGCAGTCCAAGCGCCATCGCCGCCTCGGTCTGGCCGCGCGGCACGGCCTGTATCGCGCCGCGCCAAATCTCACCAAGGAAGGCGGAGGCATTCACGGTGAAACCGATCGCCACCGCCACGAAGGCATCGAGCTTCAGCCCGGTGAGCGCCAATCCGTAATACACGACGAAAAGCTGCAGCAGCAGCGGAGTGCCCTGGAACATCCCGATGTAAATGCGGGTGATCCATTCCACGCCCTTATGACCACAGGTACGCAGCAACGCTACAGCCAGCCCCGCCGTGCAGCCGCCGACAAACGCGACCAGCGTAAGCAGCATCGTCCACTGCAGACCACGCAGCAGGAAACCGAACTCAGGAAGACCGAAATGCGGTGTCATGATCGCCTCCCTCAGCGTGTCGGATAAGAGAAGAAGCGGTGAGAGACGACCGCGAAGCCCAGCATCAACAGCCAGGAGATCGCGAGGTAGAGGAAGGTGACGAAGAAGTAGACCTCGAAGCTGCGGAACGTATCGCTTTCGATGCGCTGCGCAACCGATGTCAATTCGTAGGCCGATACCGCCGAACAGATCGATGAGGTCAGCGTCAGCATGATGAACTGCCCCGTCAGCGAGGGGTAGATCGCGCGAAGCGCGGGCTTGAGCACGATGAACCGGAATACCTGTCCTTTGTGCAGGCCGAGCGCATAGCCGGCTTCCACCTGTCCCTTATGAATGGACTGCACCCCGCCGCGGATGATCTCGATGGCGTAGGCGCCGCCATTGACACCGAGCGCGATAATGGCGGTGGCGGTCGGATTGAGCTTCAATCCGACGAGCGGCAGGGCGAAAAACAGAAAGAAGATCTGCACCAGGAAGGGCGTATTGCGCACGATCTCGACGAAGCCGATTACGATGGCCCGCAACCAGGCCGCCCTCGAAACGCGTGCCGCGACCCCGGCGACACCGATCATCATCGCGAGAATCATGCCGGCAAGCGCCAGACCCAATGTACCCACGCACCCCCACAGCAGTGCGGGCATCGCATGCCAAACCACCGAGAAATCGAGCGTGTAGCCCATCTTACGTTTCCTCACGGGCGTTGTGCGTGCCGCTCGCCCATCGGCTTGATGTCACCTTCCCAGAGATGCAAAAGTGGCGAAGAAGACATCCGGATCAGGTGAGATGCCCGTGAACAGGCGAAATGCCTCGGTCCCCTGGAAGATCGCCATGCCACCGCCATCGACGGTGCGGCAGCCGAGAGCACGTGCCGCGCGCAGCAGTGCGGTTTCCAGCGGGAAGTAGACGATCTCAGCGACCCACAGATCGGGACGCAGCAGAGCCGTCGGCAGCGACGTCCCTGGATATTTGTCCATGCCGATCGGCGTGGCGTTGACAATCCCGTCTGCGGCAGCCACGTCCGCAGCGACATCCCCGCCGGCCCTTAAGCGCCCTTCCGCAAATCGGGGGGACAAGCTATCCACCAAACTCTGTGCCTTGGCCAAGTCGACGTCGATAATGGTCAGTTCCTGCAGGCCGAGCTTCATCAGCGCGAAAGCGACCGCCGCGCCCGCTCCGCCGGCGCCGAATTGAACGACCCGACCGAGTGGTGCACCTTGCATGTTGCTACGAAAGTTCTCGGCGAAGCCGAACCAGTCGGTGTTGTGGCCGGTCATTCGACCGTTCCTGATGACCACGGTGTTCACGGCGCCAAGCGCCTCCGCGTCAGGCGAAAGCTCGTCCAGGAGCGGAAGAATCGCCTGCTTGCAGGGATGGGTCACGTTCAGCCCGTCAAAGCCCATCCGCTTTGCCGCCGTGAGCAAGTCCGGCAGCGCTTCGGCACCAAGTTTCAACTCAGTCAGATCGATCTTCTTGTAGAGATAGCGGATGCCAGCGGCGTCTGCCGCCGCTTCGTGCATGGGCGGGGTGCGGGACGCAGCGATGCCGCTGCCTAACAGGCCGACGAGAAAGCTGGATTTGGGATGCATGCCCGGCATCGCCCGTCAGCTCAAGGGGACGGTCAGTTCGGCGATGACCTGAGCCGTGCTCGGTCGAACGCCGCGCCACCAGGCAAAAGCTTCCGCCGCCTGCTCGACCAGCATGCCGACGCCGTCCGCCAGCTTGGCTACGCCTTCGGCGCGGGCCGCTTGCAAAAAGGGAGTTAGTCCCTTGCCGTAGGCAAGTTCGTACGCCAGCTCCGCACCGCGGAAGACGTTGCCTGGAAGCGGCGGCATCTCACCCCGCAGGCTGGCCGAGGTCGCGTTGACCACGACGTCATAGCCCTCGGCAAGATCGGCCAGTTCAGCATAGCCGCTGACGATCAGGGGACCACAACCGGCAAACTCTTCGGCCAACGCCACAGCCTTCGATAAGGTACGATTGACGAGGACCAGCTCGGACGGTTCCTGACGCAGGAACGGCAGCAGTGCGCCACGCGCCGCGCCCCCGGCGCCGAGCATCAGGACGCGCCGGCCGGCCATTTTAACGCCGAGATTGACCGTGATGTCCCGCACGAGGCCGATCCCGTCGAAATTGTCCGCAATGACCCGGTCGCCGACGAACTTCAGGCAGTTTGCGGCGCCAGCGCGATCGGCGCTCTCTGAAAGCTCGTTTGCGTAGGCGAAGGCATCGAGCTTGAACGGAGCGGTAATGTTCAGCCCCTTGGCGCCCTCCGTCCGGAATTGATCAACGCGTTCGCTGAAGCCACCGAGGGGGGCCTCGATCGCCTCGTAGACGAGGTCCTGTCCCGTCATCTTGGCGAAAGTGCCATGGATGAGGGGTGATTTGCTGAAGCCGATCGGATTGCCGATCACCGCGTAACGATCGCTCATCGCTCACTCCTGCGCTGCGACTTCGTTGTAGAGGACGCCGTCACGCACCATCGTCTCGACGAGGTCGGCCGAGAGTCCCAGCGACTCTGCAATGCGGCGGTTGTCCTGGCCGAGCAGCGGCGCTGCAGTACGCACGGTAGTGTCGCAATCGGAGAACCGGAACGGCAGGTTCGGCAACGTCACCTTGCCGAGCACAGGATGCTCCTGCTCGACCAGCATGCCGCGCGCGTGGATCTGCGGATCCTTCACGACCTCTTCGATGGTCTGCACGGGAGCGGACGGCACACCAGCTTCGTCGAGTGCCGCAAGACAGGCGTCCCGAGAGGGTTGCGACAGCGTCCAGGTGCGCACAATCTCCATCGCTTCAGCATAATGGGCGTTGCGCGCCGCAGGCGTGGTGAAGCGTTCGTCGGCCGCCAACGTGTCTCCACCGATCAGGCTCGCCAATCGCCGCCACGCATCATCGACTTGCGCAGCGATGACAAGATTGCCGTCCTTTGCCGGAAAGACGCCGTAGACGGTCGAGTCCGGCTGACCGCTGCCTGTCTGCTTCGGCAGGTCTGTCCCGCCGGAGAGGAAGTAGCGCTGGACGGCATAGTCGTGCATCGAGACCATGCAGTCGTACAGCGCCAGATCGATGTGTTGACCGCACCCGGACGACGCGCGGCCGACCAGCGCGGCATTGATGGCAGCCACGCCGTGAATGCCGGTGTACATGTCTGCCAGAGGCATCCGCAGCAGCGGCGGCGCTTCGCCGGGATTGCCCAGTTGCGCCAGGGCGCCCGACATCGCCTCTGCGATCAGGCCGAAACCCGGACGGTCGGCATAGGGACCGGTGTGGCCATAGGCGGAGACCGAACAGTAGATCAGTTTGGGATTGCGCGCCGAGAGCGCCTTGTAGCCGAGCCCGAGTCGATCGAGCGCGCCGGGGCGGTAGTTCTCGATGAAGACGTCGGCTGTGTCGGCCAGCTTCATCATCATGTCGAGACCGCGCGTATCGCGCAGGTCGATGCACAATCCCTGCTTCCCCATGTTCTGCTGCAGGAAGTAGCCGGATTGTCCACCCTTGAAATAGCCATGGGCGCGGCCCGCATCGCCCGCCTTCGGACGCTCCACCTTGATGACTTCCGCACCCATCGCGGCGAGGCAGCGGCCAATGAACGGGCCTGCCAGGAAATGGCTGTAGTCGATGACGCGAATGCCCTTGAGCGGCAGATCTTTGAGAGGCAGATCTTGCGCGGTCATGCCTGCTCTCCTGCCGCGTGGGTCTTCGGGCGCATCGGAATCATCAGCCGATGCTCGCCGAGCTGAACCACCTCGCCGCGCTGATTGATCAGCTCGGAGGGGAGCACCACGATGCCCCACCCTTCCCGCTTCGTGGCGCGCATTGAACCAACGCGGAACTTCACATGCACGGTGTCGCCCAGCTTGATCGGCAGCTTGAAATCCCACGTCCAGCCCAGCGACATTCCAGGAAGGAAGCGGTAGTCGGCACGGGTCTTCAAGCCATCGGCCAGCGACAGCCCGAACAGCCCGTGCGCGACGCGCGTACCGAATGGTGTGGTCTTGGCGTATTCCTCGTCGACATGGACAGGCGTGAAATCGCCCGTCAGCTCGGCATAGGCATTCACCATGGTTTCTGTAACCGTCACCGAGGGGGTGACGCATTCGTCGCCGACCTTGGCATCGTCCCAGTAGCGCTCATCCGTCATGTCGCGTGTTCCTTAGGCCCGTGCATTGATCGCCAGCGCCGCTTCCACGGCACCCTCACTGGCTTGCAAGATTTCGACGTTCAGGCCGCCCGGCAGCTCCAGCCAGTTCGGGCCGGCGGGCAACGCCTTGGCGCCCCACGCGGCGGCACGTGCGAGCACACCTTCGTAATCGTCGACCATGATTCCGAGATGGGCGAGGCGCCCCTCCGGTCCGGTAAAATGCGGATCCTCGATGAGTTGCACGCTTCCGAGCACCCATACCTGCCGCGGACGCGCGCCATCAGCGGGCTGCTCGTCGCGAATGGCAAGACCGAGCACCTCACGAAAGAAGCCGACGTGACGATCGACATCCGGCACGCGGATCGCGACATGTTCGACGTAAGCGCGGGGCAATGACATCGTCTCACGCCTTTCCCGGATAATCGCTGCGGGCGTACTCAAGCCCTTTGACCAGCGCGACGAGGGTCGCGTTGACAGGGGTGGGCACGTTGAGCTTGGCGCCCCAGCGCACGACCGAGCCGTGAATGTAATCGACCTCTGTCAGGTTTCCGGACTGCAAGCTCTGCAGCATCGAGGTCTTGAATTCGGGCGGTAGGCCTGCCGATGCCATCGTCCAGGCGCGCCGCGGGTCGGTAATCGAGACCTTGACACCGGCAGCTTGCGCGACGGCAATGCTCTCTGAAATCGCTGCTAGCGCGCAATCCTCCAGGATGGGGAGCGAATAGAGGCCGCCATAGGTCAGGCCGGTAATGGCGGTAACGCCGCCTCCGGCAACGTTGATGAAGAGCTTGTCCCACATCGTGCCCAGGATGTTGTCACTGAGCAGCGTGAGAATGCCGGCACGATTGAACGTCTCGGAAATCCGCTGTGCGCGTTCGGTCAAACGTCCATCGAGCTCGCCGATGATGGTTTCCTTGCCGACGACCCCCGAGCGAACATGACCGGGTCCGAGCAGCACGCCGCCGACATAGGTCTTACCTGCCATGACCCTGTCACGACCGACTTCCTCCGAGAGGATGTCTTCGTGGCCAAGGCCGTTTTGCAGCGACATCACAACCGTCTGCGGTCCGATGATCGGCGCCGCGGCCCGGATCGCATCCCGCGTGTGATAGGATTTGACGAGGACGATGACGAGGTCCGCCACGTTGCCGACCTGGTCCGCGGAGATGCAGGCAGAGACCTTCACGACGGTCTCGGCGCCACCTTCGAGCATCCGCAGACCACCGGCATTGATCGCGTCGACATGAGCCTGAAACGGATCGATCAACCAAACCTCGGCACCGCCGCGCACTAGCGTGCCGCCGATGGTCGAGCCCAAGGCTCCCGCTCCGACAAAGCAGATCCTCATCCGAACGCTTCTCCCTCGCCGATTTTGGCGTTGGAAACGTGCTAGCAGGCTGTGTCGTATTTGGATATGCTATGATCCTTATAGCCATTATTGCAGATCGCAATGAAGCACTTAGACCCGTCCGAGACGAACCTGCTGGACCCGCGCCTGCTCAGGCTGTTCGACGCATTGTTCACCACGGGCAGCGTCACCAAGGCAGCAGAAAAGCTCGGTCAAAGTCAGCCGACTGTTTCGATCTGGCTGGCCCGCCTGCGAAAGGAATTGGACGATCCGCTGTTCATCCGCTCAGCTCAGGGCATGTTGCCGACCCCGCGCGCCGAGGCTCTCATCGGCACGGCCAGACAGGCATTGGAGATGCTGCGTCGTCTGGCGGAGCTTCGCTCTACGTTTGATCCAGCGAGCGCCAAGCGCCGCTTCGTCATCTGCATGACCGATGCGAGCCACATCACGCTCCTGCCCGCCATCCTCGCGCACGTTCGTCGCGTTGGTCCCGGGGTCCGCATCGAAGCAGCACAGATTGGTGCCGACACCCCCCGGATGCTGCAGTCCGGCGAGGCCGATCTGGCGCTCGGCTACATCTCGGACCTCGACGCCGGACACTTCCAGCAGGCACTGTTTCCGCAGGATTGGGTCTGCCTCGCTAACGCAAAACATGCCCGCATCCGCGACCGCATCACCACAAAGGATTTCAGGCGTGAGGCGCACGTCCTCATTCGCTCCGGCACCGGACATCAGTTGCTCGCGGACGCTCTAAAGGAGCAACGGATAGTCCTTGACGTTGCTCTTGAGCTCCCCGGCTTTTTGGGGCTACCCGCAATCGTCGGGACGACTGACCTGATGGCCACTCTGCCAAGGCACATCGGCGAAACCTTGGCTCACTACTACGGACTGCGCGTGCTCGATTGCCCGCTGGCGATCACCGGCTTTACCGTGAAACAATATTGGCACGCCCGCTTTCATCACGACCCGGCAAGCCAATGGTTGCGTGAGGTCTGCGGGGAGCTCTTTCAACAGCAGCAAGTGCGGGGGCTACATCGGTCCGGTCGGCCAAAGAAGCGAATGCCACGCGATTTGCCGTCGTAATGGAGCGCTGCTTAGTTCAACCCTCTTCACCGTCGGCGCCAAGTTTGCGGAAAAGAGCTGTCAATTTGATGGCCCTTATCATTGCGCAGAATGCAATTTTGCGCGTCCGAAAATCCAGATCTACTTCTCGCACTTGGTCGCCCTGTACCAATGGGTCCGTTCGCGGTATCTCGTGAAACATAGGGAGAGTGGCGGAGTGAGTGGGAGTCAAACCTGCAATTTTTGACCTTTCCGCCTCGAACATCTGAGGCGGCATGTAAGCACTCGCCCGCCTCCTGCTCTCACAAGTTCAGATCCTGCGCATGCGCGACAAGCCTGCTCACGCTGGCTGTGGTGAGATTTTTGTTGATCTCCCGATGCACACATCGTGCACACACGGCCCTCTAACTCATTGAATAAATTGAGGTCTCGCTCCAATCCATCATGGGGGCCACGGAGAAGAGATAGTCTTGAGATTTCAATCTATTACCACAATTTCTTCCAGCTCGCTCCCGTTATACTATTTTTGCGGAAATAGTATAGCGACCGAAAGCGCGTGATCGCCAAGCCGTCCGCAGCCTCGGCAAGATCTCGCTGCGCGCGGACGCCACCATGGAGGAACGGCAAACGAAAGAGCAGTGTCGAATGGTGACGAACCGATTTCGACACCTCTATCCGATAGGGCTTCTTTTCGACCTGACCCAATTGGTGCGTTGGCGAATGCGCAAGTGAAGCGCAGCGAACGTGGCCGAATTCCACGAAAAGCGCAGGAAATTCAACGAAGCTGATCGATGTCCCGCCGCTCATAACAGTCTGGTTGCAGGTTCGAGTCCCGCCGGAGCGGCAGAGGCGCTTAGTTGCTTTCACTGCTGGGAGCGGCTTCGTATTTATGGGGTCATGCCCCTCAGGAGTTTCATTCCGTGCCGCAAGCTATCGTATCCGCGCAGAGTCGGCCTCTACGTTCGCCTGCCGAGTTAGCCTCCATCATTACAACCGTCTATGAGCGGATCGAACGGGACCGGCGCCGCAACTGCTGGATCTATGTGCGGCCCATAGAAGAAGCGCTGGCCGAGGCTGATGCCCTTGTACAGCGAGCGGAGAAGGGTGAAGTCCTGCCGCTCCTTGGCGTTCCATTCGGCGTCAAGGATAATATTGACGTCGAGGACATGCCAACGACAGCAGCCTGTCCGTCATTCGAATATGTGGCTGCGCAATCGGCCAGATGCGTCGAGAGATTGACGGCCGCTGGTGCGATCTGTCTTGGCAAAACCAACCTGGATCAATTCGCAACCGGACTGTCCGGCACCCGCTCCCCCTATGGCACCTGTTCCAGCGCTGCTAACGATCTGTATATTTCCGGCGGTTCGAGTTCCGGTTCGGCTGCTGCTGTAGCATCCGGCCATGTTGCCTTCGCTCTCGGCACTGATACCGGCGGCTCGGGCCGGATTCCCGCAGGCTTCAATGGGATCATTGGGATCAAGCCAACCGTCGGCCTCGTCTCGTCCCGGGGGCTTGTGCCGAACTGTCCGACGCTCGATTGTCCCTCGATTTTCTGCAATTCCATTGCCGAAGGTCGAATTCTGCTCGGGTTGATCGAAGGATTCGACGACGCCGATCCTTTTAGCCGCCAACGGATTGCCTCGTCCTCCCCATCTCCTCGCAAATTCCGGTTCGGCCAGGTCTCGGTCGGTCATCTGAATTCATTCGGCATGCCGGAATGTAATGACCTCTACAGGCAGGCCTGCGCGAGGCTTTCGGGACTGGGAGGTCAAGCCAGACAGATTGACTTCACGCCCTTCGCCGAAGCCGGTGAAATGCTCTTCTCAGGGCCTTGGATTGCTGAACGTCATGCTGCGATCAGTAAGCTCCTCGACATCGATCATGGCGAACTGCTTGAAGTCACCCGCAACGTGCTGAGCGCAGCTGCCCGGTTTTCCGCAATAGATGCGTTCGCCGCGCAACATCTGCTCTTGAAGCTGCGACGGCAGATCCAATCGCTTTTCGAGGAGATCGATGTCCTGGTGGTACCTACCGCACCACGCCCCTTCACGATCTCGGAGATGATGGAAGATCCTATCACGCTCAATAGTCGCCTCGGTTACTACTCTTATTTTGCCAATCTGGTGGACTTGTGCGCGGTGGCAGTTCCCAACGCAACGCTCGTCAACGGGATGCCGATGGGCATCACTTTGCTGGCGCCTGCGTGGCGTGACCACGCTCTTCTCGACCTTGCCGAGCGATGGCTGCCCGATGCGAAGGCTGCACAGTTCGATCTAAAAGAATATCAGAAGGCCGCGCCTTAGACGACTTCGAGATCGAGAGCGCGTAGATTGAGGATCACAATCAGGCCCCGATGATAACGGATAACGCCCCTTGCCTGCATGCGAGAAAGCTGCACCGTAACCCATTGGCGGGTTGAGCCGATCAGATTGGCGAGATCACCATGCGTGAACGGGATCCCGATCACGATCTCACGGCCTTGCTGCGAGCCGTAGATCTTCGAGAGAAAAACCAACAGACGATGCAACCGCTCGGTAACCGAGCGGGTCCCCAGCATTTGCGCCATGGCCGAGTAGCACCTTGCCTTGAACGCGAGTGCATCCAGGAGAGCGACCGCGATGCTGGCCGATTGAAGCGCTAGCGCGCGTAGGGCTGGGCCGGGCAAAAACGTCACTTGGCTCCGCTCCACCGCAACCGAAGACCATACGTGGGCACCGGTACCGAACAGATCCGGGCCGCCGACAAAATTGCCGGCGAACCAATAGGCCAGCGTCACCTCACGTCCGGAAGGAGCCGCGTAGTAGCTGCGAATACGCCCCTCTTCGATCAGATAAATGCCGTTCTGTAGGTCGCCCTGCCGCCAGACATGCTTGCCTGCCTGCAGGACCTCCTCGCGGCCGATGGCGAGGACACGACGCCGGTCAGCCTCACACAGCGGATCCAACAAGCCGGGCAGCGACCCGACCAGAGCATCCGATCCCGCCAGCATGATGCCGGTCGTATTCCTGAGACTTGCCGCTGACATCTGCTCGCTCCCCTTGCCGCCGCAAGGAAAACCATTCAAGAGCCGTGCCAGACGATGTCGTCAGGCGCCTACCTCCTGATTTCCAGCTGCTCGAAGGCCCTGCGGCCTTCCGAGCGGATCAGGTCAAGGCAATCCCGCTTGAGGGCGAGATAGGCAGCCTCCGCAACGATGGCGTTGGAGCGCGGTCGCGGCAGGCTCACCTGAAGGTCTTTGAGGATGCGGCCTGGTCCCGCGCTCATGATCAGCACACGGTCAGAGAGAAGGATCGCTTCATCGATGTCGTGTGTGACGAAGACGATTGTTGCGTTGATCCGCTCGCGGAGCTCGAGCAGATTGTCCTGCATGACCGCCCGGGTCTGCGCATCCAGCGCTCCGAAAGGCTCGTCCATCAACAGCACACGCGGCTGATTGGCGAGGGCACGGGCAATCGCAACCCGCTGCTGCATGCCTCCCGACAGCGTGTGCGGATATGACGACGCAAATTTGGTCAGTCCGATCATCTCGATGAGGTCGTCGGCAATCCGCAGCGCCTCCGCTTTCGGCTTGCCGAGGGCGCGCGGCCCGTGCGCGATGTTCCGGCGCACCGATTTCCACGGAAACAGATGTGGCTGCTGGAAGACCATCCCGATCTCGGGCCGTGGCGCGAGCATTGCTTCGCCGGCTATGAGCACCTGACCTTCGAACGGCCGCTCGAGGCCGGCCATCGCATTCAGGAGCGTGGACTTGCCGCAGCCGGATGGACCGACGATCGAGACGAATTCCCCATGGGCTACCGCCAGGGATACGCGGTCGACCGCGATAACCTGTCCCCTCGGCGCATCGAAGACGATACTCAGCTCCTCGACCCGGATGATCGCCTGACGCGCCGGCGCGGAAGGCGAGTACGTATCCACGAGCCTGAGCGGCTGGTCTGGACGAAGCAGGCTCGGGGTCATCGCCACCACACCGCACGTTCGGCAAGAATCGCGAAGGAACGGTCGGCGACGAAGGAAAGCAACCCGAGAGCCGCCAACCCGCCCATGACCTGACCCGTTTGCATGTTCTGTTGCGCAATTTCGATACGGTAGACGATACCGGCGAACGCTCCCGCCAACTCCGCGGCGACCAGCGTGTAGAAAGAGATGCTCACCGCGGTCCGAAGACCGACCGTGATATAAGGCAGCGCGCCAAGAAGGACGATCTCCCACAGCATCTGCGGTTGCGGCGTGCTGAGCATCTGGGCGGCACGGATAAGTCCACGGTCGACTTTCTGCACCCCTATGTGGGTCGCGAGCCATACCGTGAAGAACACGCCCCAAACGACCAGGAAGAGCTTGCCTGTCTCCGAGAGGCCAAACCAGAGGATGACGATCGGCACGAAGGCGATGGGAGGAATTGGTCGAAGGATGTGAAACAAGGGTGAAAGCAGGCTGGACACCAGCCGAAACCTGCCAGTCAGGACGCCAAGTACGATCCCGCCCGCGGCCCCGATCGCAAATCCCGCGGCCACGCGCGAGAGGCTCGCCATCAGGTCCCCGAAAAACTGTCCGCTGCGGATCCATTCGAGAACGGCGACAGCGACGGTCGATGGCGGCGGAAACAGCACGGCGTTCACGATGCCGGAGCGCGCAACCAGTTCCCACACGCCTGTGAAGGCGGGCACGGAGAGGATAGCGACCAGTACGCTCAGCCGTGCGGTCGCGCGCGCACTGCTGCGTCCGCCGACGCTCACGGGCGCGCCTCCAGTGTGACGCGAGCTGGATCGAGCGCCTTCAGCGGCGCCGTCACCAAGACTTTCGAGAAATCGGGCATGCTCGCTCCAGGGGGATGATTGCCGGTCTCGAGCCGCCAGGCGGCATGGGTTTTCAGAGTCGCGAGAATCCTGTCGTCGAGGCGCACATGGTAGACGTAGTCTGGCCAGATCGCAGCCAATTCATCGCGTTTCATCCCGGTCGCTGCGGCGATGACGTCGATCGCTTCATCCGGATGCGCCTTGAGCCAGCCCTCGGCTTCGATGAGGGACGCCAGGAACTTGCTGACGGTCGCCGGGTTGGCCGCGAGGTAAGACTGCGTAACGACAATGTTGAAGGTCTCCGAGTAGAGACCTTTGGTCTCAAGCGGGATCGCGCCTTCGCCAAGAGCCTTCTTCGCATTCGCGACGTGCGGCTCCCAGGTATCGAACGCGTCGATACTGCCGGCCGCCATGGCGGGAAGCATCTCCTGAGGTCGCAGGTTGACGAGCGTCACGTCCTTCGACGTCAGGCCCGCCGCTTTCAACAGAACCGACGTGTAAACTTCGCTGCCGGTTCCGGCCGTAAAGGCGATTCGCTTTCCACGCAGATCGGCCTTCGTCCTGATCCCGGCAGAAGCTGCGGTCATGGTCTTGAGATCCGAATATTCCATCCCCGCCACGAAGGCGATCGGCTGTTGCGCCATCGCGGCCGCCGTGACCGGCGCCTCGGCGGTTGTCGCGATATCCGCCCCTCCCCCAAGCACCGTATCGAGGCACTGCTTCCCGCTGGTGAAATTGGAGACCGAGATGTCGAGCCCCTGCTTGGCGAAAATGCCTTTCGCATTGGCGATGATCGCCAGTCCTGAGATCGGCCCAAGATTCTGGGCGAGCCGCGCCTTCCGCAATTCTTCGGCTGTCGCGCGCACAGGCATCGCAAACAGAAAGGACGCAGATAGCACGAACACGGCAGCGCGAAGAGCGGTTGTTGATCGCATGCCAAACCCCTGTGATGCCGGCGACCGGAGTGATCGACCGTGGCGAGAGGGTCGTCTGAAGACGGGAGACCGTGAAGCAATTAATCGACAAGGCCCGACGCTGCCCAATTCTTGCGTAAGCAGAGCAGCTTCCGACTGTGACCGCGGCAATAAATTCATCAAGCTGCCCACTCCTTGGGCGCATCGTAGCCGGGGCTGATCTGTTCGGGATCGGAACCGCCTCCGGAGAAGCAAAGGCGCGCGACCGGCGTTCGCAGCGCGGGCGGCATCTGCGCGCCGCTGCCTGCGGCAACGGCACCCTGCTGGCTTTCGTCAGGCCCTGATCTCGATTCAATCAGAACCGATCGCGCTTTCGATGCCATTGCGTGCGCGGCGAAACCAAGCCCACGTCTGCCGCGTCACTGCGATGTAGCCAGGGCCGCGGTGGACGATCTGATCGGCGACGATCCGGTTCAGTTTCGGCAGCGCGTGAAACGGAATCGAAGGATAGGCATGGTGCTCGACATGATAGGGCATGTTCCATGCAAACCAGCGCACAAACATGGCGGTATAAGTGGTGCGCGTATTCTGGAAGGCGCTGCGTGTGCGATCGCAACCGGTGTGTTCGGCAAGAAGATACGGACGCAGAAACACTTGACCGACGATCACGGGAACGACCCAGATCCACAACAGGATCAAAGTTTGCAGCGCGACCGATGCCAGCAGCAGCGCGACGTAGCCTGCCAGATAGAGGCGCGCTTCCGTCACGACAATGTGGCGTTTGCTTTCCGGAATCCAGGGCGATGTGGCGTTGCCGGTCAACGCATGGCGAAGCATCAGCCGCGCCCGGAAGGCTACCTGCCGCAAGCCGCTATAGACGATCACCAGTTGCGCGTCCGAAGTCGGGATCGGAACCGACAGTAGTTCCGGATCCCTCTTTGGATCCTGCGTATAGCGATGATGATCCCAGTGGAACAGGCAGTAGTACTCGTAAGGCAAGCCGACCGCGAACGCGGAGAGATGACCGAAGGCGAGATTGAGCGCGCGGCTGCGGAACGCCGTCTTATGGGCGGTCTCGTGCACCACCATGAACAGGAATGCGACAAAGTAGCCTTGGACGACGACCAGCGGCAACGCCCAGACGATTCCGTATCGCGACGAGACCAGCCAGATCAGCGCGCCGACAGCGACGATGACGCCGTAGTGGCTGGCCGCACGGACCAGGCCTTGCCAATCGGACCGCACCGATAATTCGCACAGCATGGTCGGAGTCAGCGGCTTTTCTCCGGCGGCAGTGATCGCATTGCTCATGATCGTAGTCGTCTCCTTCCGGGATCACGCACTTGACCGTGCTCGTGCGGACGCTGGAATTCGTCAAGCACAGACCGAAACTAGGGAGCGACGCCGCATCGCAGAAGCAATTAATTTCACGGGCATTAGCCACCAGGCATCCGAGATTGCGGCCTTCGCCTCACCGCATTGGCCCGGCGATGGAGCGTCGCCGGGCCAATCGCCAGTGCCGTTTTGGGCAATCAGGTCCAGATCCTATTCCGCGAGCGCTGCGTGCGGACCGCGTTGGCCGTCACAAGATTCTTGTTGATCTTCCGATGCACACGTCGCGCACATGCAGCCTTCATCGTTGTCCGGAACCGCCAGCGCAATGGGCAGCTCAGTGCCAGTAAAAGGATGCACCGGCGCACGAGACCGCCGCGGCGATCGTAAAAATAAGTCCGCAAAGTCGAGCATCTGACCACGCTCCCGGGCAGCCTCCTGCGCTCCTTTCGCGACTCCATCCCCGAGATGCAACCGCGGCCTGACGGCAGCGGCATCACCCGACCACGACAAAATCCATCAGATACCCCAGCGTAGCGCGGCTGTATGCACTGGGGCGTCCCACAATTCCTTTGACTGGCTGTCGAGCACGGAGACGGTGATCGAGGCACCGGCCATGTCGAGGGACGTCACGTAAGAACCGGTCAGGAAACGCGTCGCCCCGATCCCCGCCCCGTCCAAAATCCGCTTGGCGCTGTTGACCATCAGATAGAGTTCGATCAGAGGCGTTGCGCCAAACCCGTTGACCAGAAGCAGGACTTCGCTGCCCCTGCCGGGTGCGAGATCGCTCAGGATTGAGTTGAGCATCTCGGCAGCAATGTCATCGGCAGAGGCCAGCGGCACCCTGCGGCGCCCCGGCTCACCATGAATGCCGACTCCCATTTCCATTTCGTTGTCAGCCAGGGTGAAGTTCGGCCTGCCCGCCGCCGGGACGGTGCACGGCAGCAGCGCCACGCCCATCGAGCGGGTGCGCCGGTTGACGTCATCGCCGAGCGTCTTGAGCGCGGCGAGCGGCATTCCCTTTTCGGCCGCGGCCCCGACCATCTTTTCCACGATCAGCGTCCCCGCGACGCCGCGACGGCCGGTCGTGTAGGTCGATTTCTCGACCGCGACGTCATCGTTGGTCACCACGCTTGCGACCTCACGCCCGGCCATCTCGGCGGCCATCGTGAAATTCATCACATCGCCTTCGTAGTTCTTGACGATGAAGAGCACGCCTGCCCCGGTGTCGACGGCCTCCGCCGCCTCGATCATCTGATCCGGCGTCGGCGAGGTGAAGACCTGGCCCGGACATGCCGCATCGAGCATGCCGTGGCCGACAAAGCCCGCATGCAGCGGTTCATGGCCGGAGCCGCCGCCAGAGATGAGCGCGACCTTGCCCGGCTTCAGAGTACGGCGGCGCACGAACTTTCTCTCGGCACCGAGCAGCAGGATATCGGCATGGGCCGCCGCCAATCCGTCGAGACTCTCTTCGAGCACCGTGTCGGCGCTGTTGATCAGCTTTTTCATGGCGTCCTCCCGGTTATCTTTTTGTGTTTCGAATTCGTCAGCCGATGCTTTCGGCGTAGCGCGCGAGCTGGGCGGCAAAGTCGACGATGAGTTGCTCCAGCGCGCGATTTTTCTTGTCGTCGCCGAGATCAGGCACCGTCACGGTCACAACGCGCGTGCGGGCCTCGCGATGGGCACCGCGCAGCCGGCCCGGATGCGCGCGACCATAGGCTTCGAGGAACGCCGCGCGCTCGGCACCGGAGAGATGGCAGACCTCGAAGATGATCGCGACATGCTTGGCCGGGATCGGCACCAGATAGGCCGGATTGGTGATCTGGCTGACGAAGGAGCGGTTCTTGCCGAGCGCTGCCGCGAGCTTCAGCCGCGTCCCGGACGGCCGGTTGTCGAGGGCCCGCCGCAGGATGAACTTGTAATCCGCGACATTGCTGTCGCCCGGCCGGCTTATGTCTTCGCCTGCATCGTCATTCATGCGGTCACCCCGGCAATGGCGGCCTTGAGCCGCGCCACCGCAATCGGCGAGACCGAGAGCGTCGTCAAGCCTGTCGCCAGCAGCGCCTTCGTCAGACGCATATCGGCCGCGGCATCGCCGCAGAGGGAGACCTCGACGCCGCGCCTACGTCCGGCCTCGACCGTCCTTGCGATTAGCGCCACCACCGCCGGATGGCCGGCATCGTTGAGGTCGGCAACGGCGCCGATATCGCGTGCCGCGGCCATCGTGTATTGGGTTAGGTCGTTCGACCCGATGGAATAGAACGCCGCATCAAAATCCTCGGCGCATAGCGCTGCGGCCGGGACCTCAACCATGATGCCGAGCGGCGGCCGCGCGCAGGCGATGCCCTCTGCCGTGAGGGTCGCAAACTCCGCGTCCAGCATGGCCTTGGCGCGGTCGAGCTCCGACGGGACCGCGACCATCGGCAGCATCACCTTCAGTGTTCCATGGACAGCCGCACGGCACAGCGCCCGCAACTGCAAGCGAAACACCTCCGGCCGCGCCAGCGAGAGCCGGATCCCGCGCAAGCCCAGGAATGGATTGCGCTCGCCATCGATCGTCAAGCCGACGATTGGCTTGTCGCCACCGGCATCGAGGGTGCGGATCGTCACCGGTCGTCCTGCAGCCCACTCGAGAATGCGCCGATAGACCGCATATTGCGCATCCTCGCCTGGAAGCCCCCTCGAACCTTCGAATAGAAACTCTGTCCGCACGAGGCCGATACCGTCGCAGATTGCGGGATCGAGGCCCGCGAGATCTTCGGGCGCGGCGACGTTGAGCAGGACGGCGATGCGCCGTCCATCGGCCGTCAGCCCCGGTTTGAGGCGGCCCGCGTCGGCAGCGATCTGCGCCGCGTTTGCCGCCGCCATGCGCTGCTCGAAAAGGCGGCGCGTTTCCGGCTTGGGATCAAAGATCACGGTGCCGGCGTCGCCGTCGACCAGCGCCAGTGACGGCGGCTGTCCGTTCCATGGCAACGGGCCCAATCCGACCACCATGGGGGCGCCGCGCGCCCGCGCGAGCACCGCGACATGCGATGACGGCGATCCGCTAGCCAGCGCAATGGCGCCGCCACGAGTCCAGTCGACGGCCAGGAAGGTGGACGGCGAAATGTCATCACCCATGACGACGGAATCGCCGGAAACTTTTGCAATCGTATCAGCACCATTCAGACCCGCCAGCACGCGATCGCGAATGTCGACCAAATCGGTGGCACGAGCCCGGAAATATTCATCATCCGCCGCGCGATAGCCGGCTATCTCCGCATCGAGTGCCGCGCGCCAGGCTTCATCGGCGGCCGCACCACCCGCGATAGCTTCGTAAGCCCCCTCGGCAAGCGCATCGTCACCGAGCATCGCGACCTGGAATTCGAGGATCTCTGCGGCCTCGCCATGAACCGTCGCGATCAGGTCGGCGAGGTCCGCTGCTGCTTCCTCGATCGCCGCCTTCAGCGCTGCAGCCTCCTGGGCCGGGGCGCCCTTCGCCGCCCTACTCACCACCGTACCCGTCAACACGGCGACGGGACCAATGGCGAGGCCTGGCGAGGCGGGATGGCCGGTGAGTTGGATCTCGCCCACGGTCTCAGGCCTCGCCGAAACCGTCATGCACCAGCGCCAGCATGGCCGCGAGCGCCGCCTCGCCATCAGGACCGGCGATGCGGAAATGCAGCGTTGCGCCTTGCGGCGCCTTCACACGCATTACCTTCACCGGGCTCTTGGCGTCCGTCCAGGGGCCGTCGGCGGCAAGCGCAATTTCGATCTTTGCGGCAAAGCCTTTCGCGCATTGCGTGAGCTTCACCGATGGCCGCGCGTGCAGGCCGACCGGATTGACCAGGACCGCCGAGGCGGTCAGCGGCGCAAACGTCTGAGCCGCCCGGTTGGCGTTGGCATCATGCATAGAATTCCTCCGCACTGCGCTTGACGGCGGCAAGCGATGAGCCGCCCGAAGATTCGGTCGCAGCGATCACAGCTCCCTCGACCACCGGGGCGTTACAGACCAGCACGCGCGCGCGCCGATCCTCGGGGAGCATCTCCACCGCCATCTCCGAATTGGTCTCGGCACCGCCGAGATCGACGAGAATCGCGACGCCTGCCGGTGACCAGGCCGACCCGATCGCCTCGAGGATTCCTGCAACATTGGTACCGAGCCCACCATCGACGTCGCCACCGGTCCAGGCGAGCGGCACCGCGTCTCCGACCATCTGCCGCACCATATCGGCCGCGCCTTCCGCAATCTTCGGCGAATGCGATACGATGACAATTCCGACATTGCTCATGTATTGACCTCGAACTCCAGTGTCTCAACTGCTGCGCCGATCAAAAGGGACGCCGAGCGCGAGCCCGGGTCCATATGACCGATGGAACGTTCGCCAAGAAACGACGCGCGGCCGCGAATCGCCTGCATCGGCGTGGTGCGATCGGCCGCTTGCGCAGCCTCAGCTGCGATCGCCTTTGCATCGCCGCCGCCCGCCAGAACGGCGTGCACCGGCACCAGAACATCCAGCAGCGTCTTCTGGCCTGCTTCGGAACGGCCACGCGCCTTGACGGCCTCAACCGCCTTCTCCGTCGCGGCGACGAGATCGGCCCGGCTCGGGTGCTCCGGAAGGGCCTTGCCCAGTTCCATGAAGAATGTCCCGACCAGCGGCCCCGAAGCACCGCCGACCTTCATGACCAAAGTCATTCCGATCGCCTTCAGCATGTCCGGGAGCGACTTGTCGGCAAGGCCCGGCAATGCCGCGAGCACCGCCTCGAAACCGCGCTTCATGTTCAGCCCATGATCCCCATCGCCAATCGCCTGATCGAGGCTCGTCAACTCGTCCGCGTGTTCGATCACTGACCCTGCCAGCGCTCGCACCAGTCTTTCCCTGGCTACCCGATCAAGGCTCATGCCGCTACCCTCCCGCCCTTCGCATCGAAAAACAGCGGTCTGTTCAGCCGGAGCGACACAACGTCCCCTGCGCCAAAGCCCGCCTCGGGATCTGCCAGGGTCACAACCGGCCGGCCAGCGAGATCGAGATGGAGATGGCTCTGGTCGCCGAGGTGCTCGACCCGCTTGACGGTTGCCGAGACGTCGCCACCGCCGCGCGCGATCGTCAGGTGCTCGGTCCGCGCGCCGATGGTCTCGGCGCCGGCCGGCGTGCCGGCAAACAGGGCCGCCGGCAGCAGATTGATCGCCGGCTGGCCCAGCCGCGCCGCGACATGCGCGTTGATCGGGTTCTCGTAGATCTCACGCGGCGATCCGATCTGCATCAGCCGCCCTCCTTCAATCACGCCAATGCGCGATGCCATGGTCATCGCCTCCGTCTGATCGTGGGTGACATAGAGGATCGTCGCGCCGAGATCGACCTGGATCCGCTTGAGCTCCAGACGCAGCTCGCCGCGCAGCTTGGCATCCAGCGAGGACAGCGGCTCGTCCATCAGATAGATCGAGGGCGAACGGACCAGCGCCCGGCCGATCGCAACGCGCTGCATCTGCCCGCCCGACAGCTGCGTCGCCTTGTTGTCCAGCTTGGTCTCGATGTGAAGAAGCCGCGCGACCTCCTGCACCTTCGCGCGGATATCGGCTTCGCCCACGCGGCGGGTCGGCGCGCGCAGCGCGAAAGCCATGTTCTCGAACACAGTGAGGTGCGGATACAGCGAATATTGCTGGAAGACGAAGGCGACATCGCGGTCCGCCGGCGCGGCACCGGTCACATCGCGCCCGTCGATCCGGATCGAACCGCTATCCGGCTGCTCCAGCCCGGCGATCAAGCGCAATGCCGTGGTCTTGCCGGCACCCGTCGGCCCGAGCAATGCCACGAACTCGCCGTCGCCGACGGTCAGCGACAGATCGCTCAGGGCTTGCGTCTTACCGAACGCCTTGGAAACGGAGATGATCTCAACCTCAGCCATGCGCGCCTCCCTCATGCAGCGCGGTGCGAATCGCCCGGCCGGATGCCTTGTCGAAGATCGACAGCGTATCGGGCCGAAAGTCGAGCCCGACAGTCTCGCCGGTCCGAAACGATCTGCTGCTAGGTGAGCGGGCCTTGAGCGCGCCGTAACGCGTCGTCACGGTCACGATCTGCGTCGTGCCCAGATATTCCGTGCCATAGACTTCGCCGCGCACCATGCCGCCATCGGTGAAGCGCACATGCTCGGGCCGCACGCCGAGCACCAGCTCGCTCTCCGCCATCGCCTCACGCGCGGCAGGAATTGCAACGTCGCGTTCGCCAAGCCGGATCGCCTCTGCGCCGGTCTGCAAACCGCCACGGAACGGCAGGAAATTCATGGGCGGCGAGCCGATGAAGTCCGCGACGAACAGCGAAGCCGGCCGGTCATAGATGTCGCGCGGACTCGCCACCTGCTCGACGACGCCATTGTTCATCACCGCGATCCTGTCAGCCATCGCCATGGCTTCAAGCTGGTCATGGGTGACATAGACGGTCGTCGCTCCCAAGCGGTCATGCAGAGCCCGCAGTTCGTGAATCATGGCCTCGCGCATCTCGGTATCGAGCGCGCCGAGCGGCTCGTCCATCAGAAAACACTTCGGCTTGCGCACAATGGCTCGTCCAAGCGCCACACGCTGCCGGTCGCCGCCGGCGAGGCCGGAGACGGAGCGGTCGAGTAGATGCGTGATCCGCAAGATCCGCGCAGCCTCAACAACGCGCCGGTCGCGCTCGGCCGCACCGATGCCCTCGCATGTCAGAGGAAAGCCGATGTTGCGCCGGACATTCATGTGCGGATAGAGCGCGAAGAGCTGGAACACGAAGGCGATGTCGCGCGCGGATGCGCGATTCATCGTCACGTCTTCGCCGTCCAACCGGATCGTACCTGCCGTCGGCAACTCCAGGCCGGCAATCATGCGGAGCGTCGTGGTCTTGCCGCAGCCGGACGGCCCGAGCAGGCAAAGGAACTGGCCGTCCTCCACCGTGAAGCTGGCGGACTTGACCGCATGAAAATCACCGAAGGATTTGTCGAGCGCCTCGACCTTGATCTGTGCCATCGCGCCCTACTCCCGGACCTTGGACACGATGGTGAACATCACCGTGCCGAACAGGGTCGTCGCAAACGACCAGGAATACAGCGTCAGAGAGAACGGCTGCATCAGCATCACCACACCGGCGGCGATGGTCGTCGTCGCCACGGCTTCGAGCGGGCCGCGGCGCAGCATGCGGTCCGCGAGACCGCGATGCGCGATGGATGAGTTGGCATCGAGGCTCATTTGCGAACGGCTCCAAAGGTGATGCCGCGCAGCAGATGCTTGCGCAGAAGCACCGTGAACACCACGATCGGCACCAAAAACAGCGTCGTGCCGGCGGCCACTGCGGGCCAGTCCTGCCCGCCCTCGCCGATGATAATCGGGATGAACGGTGGCGCCGTCTGCGCGTTGCCCGAGGTGAGAAGCACCGCGAAGGCGTATTCGTTCCAGGCGAAGATCAGGCAGAAGATCGCCGTCGCCGCGATTCCCGTGGTGGCCTGAGGCAGCACCACCTTCACGAAGGCCTGAAAGCGGGTATAGCCGTCGATCATAGCCGCCTCCTCGTACTCGCGTGGGATTTCGTCGATGAATCCCTTGAGCAGCCAGACGGCGAGCGAGACGTTGACCGAGGTGTAGAGCAGGATCATCCCGAGCCTTGTGTCCGACAATCCGACGGTGCGGTACATCAGATAGATCGGGATCGCGACCGCAATCGGCGGCATCATCCGGGTCGACAGAATGAAGAACAAGAGGTCGTCCTTCAGCGGCACGCGGAAGCGCGAGAAGCCATAGGCCGACAAGGTGCCGAGCGCGACGGCGAGCACGGTCGAGCCGAATGCGATGATCAGCGAGTTGACGAAGCGCGGCACATAGTTCGAGGGACCGGCGACCACCATATTGCGGTCGCGGGCGATGCTGTCGCAAAGCCCCTGCGGCGGTCCGAGCGAGCGGATGAACTCCGGCGTCTGGCGCGAGCGCGTCGTGAACAGATTGCAGAAACCTTCGAGCGACGGCTTGAACATCACTTTTGGCGGATAGGAGATCGCATCGTCCGGCGACTTGAACGCGGTGAGCATGATCCACACCAGCGGGATCATGGTGATGATGGCGTAGAGCACGACGAGCGAGCCGGCAAAGCGCCGCGTCGTGGCCGACGGCTCGACGACCGAATGGGCTGTGGTGGCTGATGTCATCGGCTTTTCACCTTGTTCAGCGCCTTTACGTAGATGTTGGCGAGGCCGAAGACCGTCACGAACAGGATGATCGCGAAGGCCGAGGAATAGCCGGTGCGCCAGCTCTCGAACGCAGCACGCTTGAGCGTGATCGACGCGACTTCCGTGGTCGACCCCGGCCCACCGCCGGTGAGCAGATTGACCATGTCGAACATCTTGAAGTTCTCGATACCGCGGAAGAGCACCGCCAGCATGATGAACGGCAGCGCCATCGGCAGCGTGATCGACCAGAACTGCCGCCATTTCGACGCGCGATCGACCTCCGCCGCCTCGTAGATATAGTCCGGGATCGACCGCAAGCCGGCGAGGCAGATCAGCATCACATAGGGCGTCCACATCCAGGCATCGACGATGACGATGGCCCAGGGGCTCAGCGTGACGTCGCCCAGCATCTGGAAGGACGAGGCCGCGCGGCCGGTGAAGAAGGCGACCACGTAATTGAACAGTCCGATCTGCGGCTGGTACAGGAATGTCCAGAAATTGCCGACGACAGCCGGTGACAGCATCATCGGCAGCAGGATGATCGTGGTCCACATACCGTGGCCGCGGAATTTCTTGTCGATGAGATAGGCAAGGCCAAATCCAAGAACGGTCTCGATCACCACCGTCCAGATCACGAAATGCGCCGTCACCTGCATCGCCGCCCAGATGTCCGGATCGGTCAGGATCGACTGGTACCAATCGGCGCCCAGCCAGATCGTCGGCACGTTGGCGCGATTGGCGCGGTAATTCGTGAACGACAGATAGATCGTCCAGAGCAGCGGGAAGATGTTGATCGCCAGCAGCAGCACGATCGTCGGCGTGATGAACAGCCAGGCGAGCGTCCTGTCCGACAGGCCCCGGATACGACGCGCCACACCCGGCCGGACCATGACGGCCCGATAGATGATCCGCGAAGAGGCACTCAGTTCATTCATTGCGTCGGCCGATCCTGGTACCGGGGTCGTCGACACTGCGACGGTTCCGGTCATCTCGAAGGAAACCCGGAGCGCGAGCGCACGCGCTCCGGGCAGTTCATCTCAGAACTTCTTGCCTTCTTCCTTGAAGATCGCCTTCCAGTCCTTCACCAGACCGTCGAGCGCTTCCTGTGCGGTGCCCTTGTCGGCCACCACATAGTCATGCACGCGCTTCTGCTCGGCTTGCAGCAGCTGGGCGTAGGAAGGCTCGGCCCAGAAGTCGACCACCATGCCCATCGATTGCAGGAACTCCTTGGCGAAGGGCGCGCTGTTCGGGAAGCTCGGGTCGTTCAGCACGGATTTGGCGCAAGAATAACCGCCGAGCGCCCACCACTTCTTCTGGACGTCGCCGCCGGAGAACCACTTGATGTATTGCAGCGCCTCGGCCTGGTTCTTGGAGTAGGAGACCACCGAGATGCCCTGGCCGCCGAGCTGCGTCGCCTGCGCGGCGGGACCGGCCGGATTGACGAAGAATCCGATCTTGTCGCCGCCGACATTCGGGTCCTTGTAGAGGCCCGGGAAAAACGCGAAGAAATTCATCTGCAGCGCGACCTGGCCGGACTTGAAGGCATCAAGCCCTTCCGACATGTAGGAATTGGAGGCGCCGGGCGGCGTGCAGCACTTGTAGAGCTCCTTGTAGGCCTCGAGCCCCTTCACCGCGCTGGCCGAGTTCACGAACCCGTCCATCGCATAGGGCTTCTTTGGATCGTCGTATTTGAAGCCGTAATCGTAGAGGTAGTTCGACACGCCCATGGTGATGCCTTCCGAGCCACGCTCGGTGTAGATCGAGGCGCCATAGACCTTCTTGCCGTCGATCTCGCGGCCCTGGAAGAATTGCGCGATGTCTTTGAGCTCGTCGAGCGTCTTCGGCACGCCGATCTCGCGGCCGTACTTGGCCTTGAAATCCTTCTGCACGTCCGGCCGCGCGAACCAGTCCTTGCGATAGGTCCAGCCCACCGCATCGCCCATCGCCGGCAGCGCCCAATAGTTCGGCGTGTTCTTTGGCCACTCGGAATAGCCGACCACAGTTGCCGGCATGTAGTCGTCCATGCTGATTCCTTCCTTCTTGAAGAAATCGTTGAGCTTGACGTACTGGCCGTTCTCCGCGGCGCCGCCGATCCATTGTGAATCGCCGATGATGAGATCGCACAGCGAGCCGCGCGAATTGAGTTCGTTCAGGAAGCGATCGGCATAGTTGGTCCACGGTACGAATTCGAACTTCATACCGATCCCCGATTTGGCGGTGAAGTCCTTCGAAAGCTCGACCAGCGCGTTGGCCGGATCCCATGCGGCCCAGCACAGCGTGATGGTTTTGCCCTGAGCCTGTGCGGGCGTGGTCCCCGCTCCGACGCCAAACGCGGAGACGGTAGCCCCGCACGCAACAGCAAGCGCCTTCAATGTCCGTTTCATTACACGTTCCCTCCGAGTGGGCCGGCCATCGACATGGCGCGGCTTTCCATCCCGCTCGAATGCTTCGAGCAGAGCGACACAGTCCGTGACGAGCTGAATAACTAAACTGGCGTTTCCTCGCGCCACCCGGATTCTATAGGCCCGGCAGGCTCGATTTGTTTAGTGAACCACGATTTACTAAACATTGCAAGCGGAGTTGGCTTCGACACGGCGTGCCTGATGCCAGCGCTTAATCTTTGTCCTAGGTCTGGGAATGATCGTTCCACCGCAAGAAGCGGGTCGAACATCTCCCCGCGATATCGTGCCTGTACGGATCGTGTCGGCTCTCGCTGACTGCAATTACCGGAGGCCGGCACGTATCCCAGCCGGCATCGTGAAAAAGTCAGCCCCCAGATGCAGGCCAGACCTCCACGGCCTTCACACGCAACGCATTCGCGTCAGTGGTCGCCCGTTGCAAAGCAGCCTTACCTACGTGCGCATCTAGCCGATCTGCGCCGCTTGCCAATTAGAGCAACCGAGGAAACGACGCTGCCCCGTCAACTGAATTGCGCGTCAGGATGCTTGTCATCCCCTGCCCTGTACAAATCTGGTCATGCACACGCGAATCCCACCTCTCGTTCTCGAGGCATCGCACGCGCAAGTCAGTCGAGCAGCTCGCCAACGATGCGCTCCGTTTCGAGGTAGTCCAACGCAAGGTAGTGAGCCCCGGCCTTCCTAAGAAGCGCGCCATGGTCTTCGCGGATATGTCCCGCCGCGAGCAGGCCAACGACCGTACACCCGGCCGCGCGTGCTGCCATCACGCCACTCGGGCTGTCTTCGATGACGATGCATTCGCTCGGAGGAATTCCGATGCTGGCCGAGGCGTGCAGGAAAATGTCAGGATACGGCTTGCCGCGTTCAACATTGGACGCACTGAACACGCGCCCTTCGAAAAGAGGCGCCATGTCCAGGACATCGAGGCAGAGGGCGAGCCTGTCCGGCGACGAAGATGACGCGATGGATCGGGGGACGTGGCTGAACTTTGCAATGAACTCTCGCACGCCGGGAATTGGCGCGAGTGCCTGCTTGAAGCGATCTAGCGTTCTGGCCTGAAACTGAGCGGCGAACGATGGGGGCAGCGGCCGACCGACGTTCTTCTCGATCTCCAAGATGATCTCGCTGAGCCGCTTGCCCAGGTAAGCGCGATAGGAGTCCTCGAGTGTCGTCGGCACGCCTAGCTCGGTCACGACTTCAGCAAGCAGGGTATTGGCCAGCACCTCGCTGTCAGCGATAACGCCGTCAAAATCGAAAATAAACGCTTTGGCCATTCACTGAACTCGCGCGCCCGCACATGCAGAGCTAGGGGTAAATGATCGCCTTGATGATGCCGTCGCGGCGCGTGACTTGCTGTTCGAACGCTGCCGGCGTCTGGTCCAGCGAAAACCGATGCGTGGCAAGGGGTGCGAGCTTGACGCGACCACTCTGTGCCAGGGCGATCGCCCGTGGATAGACCTCCGGCATGCGGCGCGAGAACTTGATCGACAGGCCCTTGCGGCGCGATTCCGCACCACTCAGCAAATATTGATTATTCTCGGGGATTCCGACGATGACGAGCCGGCCACCAATGCGGGCGCTGCGCGCGGCATGCTCGAAGCCGTGCGAGGAGTCGGTCGCCTCGATGACGAGGTCGGCGCCGCGGCCGTTGGTAAAGCCGGCAGCTTCTTCCGGACCGCCGCAGCCGACGTCGGCGCCAAGATCGCAGGCGAGATCCGCTCGTGCTTTGACCGGGTCGATCGCGATGATCTTGCTGGCGCCAGCCAAGCGCGCCAACTGAATCAGCAGCAAACCGACCGGACCACAGCCAAGCACCGCGACGGTTTCCATCAATCGGGGGCGTGCGAGGTCCATGGCGTGGATTGCAACGCCGAGCGTTTCCAGGATCGCTGCGCCTGCGGGGTCGATGTTGTCAGGCACGATATGCACCGCGGATGTCGGCACGCAGATGAACTCGGCCATGGCGCCGTTGTTCGGCGCGTAGCCGAGAAACCGCACGTGCGGGCACAGATTGGTATGGCCACGATGGCACCATTCACAGCGACCGCAGGAAATAGCGGGATCGACCGCCATCAGCGCATCCGCCGGCAGCCCTGCCCGACGTGCACTCTCAGGCGTCAGCGTGCCCGAGAATTCGTGCCCAAGCACGAACGGATTGATCCGGGTCGGACCGGTCGTTCCGCCCTCCAGATAGGAATGCAAATCGCTGCCGCACACGCCCACGGCCTTGACCCGCACGATGACCTCGTCAGCGGCCGGCGTTGGCGTCGGAATTTCGGTGACGCGAATATCGCGAACATCGTGGAGAACCGCTGCGCGCATGTTCAAAACCCTGACTTCTGGATGTTTCCGGCGTCGCCGCTCTCGGCAGCACCAGAACTATACATATGTATTCTTATATTTACAAATGTTCTCGTGAGGCGATTTTTGCATAATGCTGCCGGTAGACGGCGCGCCGTTCCTCCAACCCCGAGCGCCGGCCGGCGTGTGGCTCGAGCACGGTCATTCCGCGGCGGTCGCCCTCGTCGCTCAATCCACCGCCGCTCGCCTGGCGCGCCAGTCGCGCAGCCCCCAATGCTGGCCCCAGCGGGGCCAGCGGCGGCAGAAGCAGGGGCCGGTCGATTGCGGTCGCGATGAGCCGTCCCCAAAACCGGCTGCGCGCGCCGCCGCCGACAAGTGCGATCGTTCCCATCGCCGCCCCCGCCGCAGTCAGCGCATCGTGGCAGTCGGCAATCGCGAAAGCGACACCCTCGAGGACGGCGCGACCGATGTGAAGCGGCCCGGCCGTGCTGCGCAAATTCGAAAGCGTTGCGGTGGCGAGCGGATCGTCATGCGGCGTACGCTCGCCGCCGAGATAAGGCGAAAACACCGGAATATCGGCTGGCGACAAATCCGCGGCTTCGATCTCGGCAAGAAAGCGCTCGATCGAGGCAATACCCAGGACGCCCGCGACCCAGTTCAGCGCGCTCGCTGCGCTCAGGACGCAACCGTGCTGGCCGAACAAGCCAGGCACCGCATGCCTGTGGGTGTGCATGCCCTGGCCGCGTGCCGGCACAAAACGGTCGTTGGCGACAAAATAGACGCCCGACGTCCCAAGGCTGATGAATGCGTCGCCGGCGCGAATTACGCCGGCACCAATCGCGCCGGCCATGTTATCACCCGCGCCGCCAGCAATGGGCAGATTGGCGCGCAAGCCAAAACGTCGCGCCAATTCGGGTCGCAGCGTGCCGCCAACCGCACCGCTCTCGACGAGATCGGGCAGCACATCGACGCCGATGCCGCACGCTTCGGCAAGCAGCGGAGACCATGCCCCGGCCCGGGTGTCCATCAGCAGGGTCGCCGATGAATCTGCACGATCCGATACCGCCTCGCCCGTCAGGCAAAGGCGGACATAGTCCTTCGTCAGCAAAATGCGCCGGGTGCGCTTCAAGGCGTCGGGCTCATGGCGCGATAGCCAGAGGATTTTTGGCGCGGAAAAGCCCGGCATCGGCCGAGCACCGGCAACGCCCGCGAAATCAGTCACCTTGGCGTCGAGCTCTGCGCATTCGGCGCCCGCTCGTCCGTCGTTCCAGAGCGGCGCTGGCCGGATCGGCCGTCCGGCGGCGTCGATCAAGGCCACACCGAGCATCTGACCGGAAAGACCGAGCGCCACCACACCGGACATGAGTTTCCGATGATCGGTGGCGAGACGGTCGAGCACGGCGGCTGAAGCCGTCCACCAGGCATCCGGATGCTGCTCGGACCAGAGTGGCTGCGGATTGTCGATCGATAGCGGAGCTACCGCACTTGCCTGCTCGCGGTCCTCGGCATCGACGATGATCGCCTTCACGGCTGATGTGCCGATGTCGATGCCCAGAAACAGGCTCATTTCTGTTTGCCGATCAGCTTAAGCGCTCCGGCAGCCGCCTTCTCGTCCGTGACCAGCACCTTGCCGATCCGTCCCTGCAATGCCGCCGCGATCACCGGCGCCTTGTTGGTACCTCCCGCGATCAGCATCACGGTCGGTGTCTTCGCGAGTTTCTCGATCGGCAGCGCGATGGCGCGGGAATTGATGCCGTGGTTGATCTGCCGGCCAGATTGATCGAGATACTGGCCCAGAACGTCTCCGACCGCGCCTGCTGCGCGCAGATCCTCGATGCCCACATCCGGCGGCAGGCCGTGCCGCACCAGCAGGGAGCGCGGTGTGAGGTCTCCCAGGCTGAGCAGCGCGAGATCGAGCCGGCCGACACGCTCCAGGACCTCCGCATAGATCTCCTGTGCCATAAACGTGTCGCGCGATCGTTTGCTGCTTGCGTAGATCGGAGCGGCCAAATAGCTGCACTTGGCATGCAGCCGGCGCGCGAGCTCGCCCGCGATCTCGAACGTATTGAGCTCGAGCCCGCGCGACAGACCTCCCATCATCGAGACGACCCAGAGCTCCGGATACTCCGCCGTCGTGACGTGGCGAATCGTTTCCCGCAGGGTCGCACCCCAACCGATGCCGATCGTGCGCGGGCGCTTCTCTTCCAGGAACTTGGACAGGTAGGCCCCGGCCGCCATCCCGATCAGGCTTGCGACCAGTTCAGGATTTTCCGGGCTCGGGATCACAACCGCATCGTCCAGCCCGCACCGCTCACGCAACTGGTGCTCCAGCTCGGTGCAGCTCGCGAACTGCGAGTTCAACCGGATACTGACGATGCCCGAGTGCCGGGCCTCGGATAGCATGCGGTTCACGCGCGCACGCGTCAGCCCGAGCCGCTCGCCGATTTCAGCCTGGGTCAGATTCTCCATGTAATAGAGCCAGGCAATCCGCAAAATAGTCTGGTCACTCAAAGCGCAATCTCCTGGAGCAATGTCAGAAGCTCGTCGTGGATGTGACCATTTGTGGCAATCTTCTGCAAATCGTCAAATTGCGAGTCGACACCCGCGATTGTCGTCACGCGCCCGTTTGCCGCTCGCACCAGCGGCATGGCCGCCGCGTGAGAGACGAGATCGGCCCTGGTCGAGACGAAGGCGTCGAGCTGGCCGGCCGCAATCCATGCCATTTCGAGTGCGCCCGAAACGACGATGCGGACGCCACGAACCACCGAACCAAGCCGCTCGACGATGGCGGCCGCCATCCGTACCTCGTCGGGCTGGAAGTTCGAGGTCAGAATGACCGACACGACGGCATCGGAAAGCGAGCGCGTATCTGACACCCTCGCCGGCACGCCGTTGATGGTCGCAAGCGCGCCGCGCACGTAGCGGCCGCTGATACCAGACAGCGGCGATTCGACTAGCCCGATCAGCGCTTCCCCGCCGTCGTGATAGGCCGCGCTGACCGAAAACCACGGCAGGCCGGCGGCGTAATTCACGGTGCCGTCGAGCGGGTCGATAATCCAGCGCGAAGCCGTCGGCGTGCCGCTAAAGCCCGCCTCCTCCGACAGGATTGCAGCGTCGGGTGTCAGCGCCCTCAGCCCGTCAATCACGATCTTTTCCGCGGCGAGATCCGCGTCAGTGACAATATCCCGCAATTCCTTGCGCGTGGTCGCGCGCGGCTCGCGCTGCATTTCGACCAGCGTCGCGGCTGCGCGGGTCACAATCGGTTCGGCACCGCGCATCAGCGCCATCATTTCGGTATCGACAGGCATTTCAGATCGCCTTTGGTCCTCGCGTCCCGTCCTCGACTACGAAGGTCGTAAGCCGCCGCACGCTGCTCTTGATGTCCTTGACGTCGTCTACCGCCTCGAAACCGACCCTGCAGGTCTTTTCGTCGAGCTCGACAGTGGCATAGCCACGCTTTTCGCCGCTCGCAAAGGCAAGATGCGGGTTCTCGGCGAGCGCTTTGCGTGTCGAGGCTTCGCCCGGCCCGTCCGAGGTAATGGACGTGCCGACGAATTCGGTCGCGACCGTCGGCTCGTCGGGACGCGTGAAATCGCGCTTCAGGCTGCCGGCATAGAAGGCATGGCGATCGCCGCCGATCACGATCGGGTTGCGCGTCTGGTGCGCGGCGAGCCCATCAAGCAGGCGACGGCGGGCATTGGGATAGCCGTCCCAGCCGTCCATCCAATAGTGGTCGCCGTCATCGGCGTCGCGACGGTCCTGCGCCATCAAGGTCTGCTGCGCGACGATGGTCCAGCGTGCACGACAATCAGACAGGCGGTCATCGAACCATTTTTCCTGAGCTCGCCCCAGCATGGTGCGCGCTTCCTCAATCCGCTCGGCACAGGGCGCGATCCAGGTCGGCCGCCCGCCATTCGTGCAGGCGGAGGCCGAACGATATTGCCGGTCATCGAGCAGCAACACGTCCATCACATCACCGAACCGGTAATGCTCGTAGATCGTGGCATCCGGCCCGCGCGGCCGTGCCGAGGGCGGCAACGGCATGTGCTCGTAATAGGCCTGGTAAGCGGCGGCCCGGATCTTCAGGAACTGCACGGAATCGTGCACCGTGTAGGAGCGGTCATTGGCGTAGTCATCCATGACCTCGTGGTCGTCCCAGATCGACAGAAACGGAAAGGCTGCGTGAGCCCCCTGCAGGTCGACGTCGGTCTTGTAGAGCGCATAACGATTGCGATATTCGGCCAGCGTCGTCGGAATTCCGACGCCGTGCTTGCGCACATGGCGCGATCCCCAGGATCGTTCGTAGATGTAGTCGCCGAGATGCACGACAAGATCGAGATCGCGCGTGGCCATATCGCGATAGGCGCTGAAAAAGCCCTGCTCGTATTGCTGGCAGGAAGCGAAGGCGAACCGGACGCGCGCCTTGCGCCCGGCCGGCGCGGTGCGCGTGCGCCCGACCGGGCTCACGGCCGTACCGGCGCGGAAGCGGTACCAGTAGACGCGATCGGGCTGCAGCCCCCTCGCCTCGGCATGCACGGAATGTGCGAGCTCGGACGTCGCGCGCTCGGTGCCACGTGCAACGACACGCGCAAACTTCTCATCCTCCGCGACCTGCCATTCCACTTCGACTGCCGTATCTGGCATGCCGCCGTCTTCGAGCGGCTGCGGCGCGAGACGCGTCCACAGGATGACGCGGTCCGCGCGCGGGCATCCAGAGGCGATCCCGAGCGTATAGGGATCGGAGCTGAAGGTGACGGGTGCGCCGCGCACGATGCCGCAGGGGGCCGCAAACGCGGCCCCCGCCAGCGATCCAACAAGAAAATGCCGGCGCGGAATTCCCGTCATGACGCAGCCGGCACCGCCGCGCGCCTGCGCCTGATGTCGACGGCGAGATCCGGCCGGTCGGTCGTGATCTGCCGCACCGGCTGGGCCAACCAGTAGTCGATATCCTCCGGCGTGTTGGTGACCCAGGCGCCGAGCCTGGAGGTGCCGAGGATGCCGAGCGCCAGCGGCAGTGCCGGCGTCAGCAGCGCCTTTTCGATCGCCACGATGCAGTCGCGGATCTTTGCGAGCCGTTCCAGCGCCGGTGCAATCCCGCCCATCATCTCCGCCGAGCGGCGGTCGAGCGACAGCAGCACCCGCGCATCTGGCGACAGCCGCCGCACCGTCTCGACCACCTCGGGCACGAAACAGGTGATGACCGCCCGTCGCTCGAGACCACGTCGCTTGATCTCCTCGATGATTTTCGCCTCGAGTCCCTGATAGGCGTTACCCAGCGCGTCGGTCTTGATCTCGATATGCAGTTCCAGCGCGGTTGAGGCATACACGTCGAGCACGGACGACAAGGTCGGGATGCACTCGTCACCGGCATCACGCAGCCGCGTCGAGGTCAGCCGGTTCAGGCTGCGCTCGCCGACCGGACCGGAATCATGCGTGGTGCGGTCGAGCAGGGGATCGTGGATGACGACGATCCCGCCGTCCGAGCTCTGGTGCACATCGAACTCGACCGCATCGACATCGAGGTCGCACAATCTGCGGAAGCCGAGCAGGCTGTTCTCGGGCCAAAGATCCCGCCCGCCCCGATGTCCGGCGATGAAAACCATTTTATCTCCTCACTTGCTGCTGTCGACCAACCCCTTCAGGAACCAGCGCTGCAACAGCAGGATCACGAGCGTCGGCGGCAGCATGGTCAGGAGCGCGCCGCTCATGGCGACGTTCCAGGCCGGCTCGCTGTCGGAGCGCGGGATGAGGTTCTTCAGGGCAATGACTGCTGTCGCCATGTCCTTGTCAGTCGTGAACAGCAGGGGCCAAAGATATTGATTCCAGCCAAACAGGAATAGGATAATCGCAAGTGCGACCATGTTCGGTACCGACAGCGGCAGCAGGATGCTCCAGAAGAAGCGCAGCGGCGAGGCACCGTCGAGCCGCGCCGCCTCGCAGAGTTCGTCGGGCACCGTCAGGAAGAACTGGCGAAACAGGAAGGTCGCTGTCGCAGAGGCAATCAACGGCAGGATCAGGCCGGGATAGGTATTGACCATGTTCCATTCGAGCGCGATCGTGACGTCGTGGCCGCTGATCCAGCGCCAGAGATCGGCAAGATGCAGGGTGTCGGCGAGCCATTGCAGCGGCAGCGCCGCGTTGGCCACCGCCTCGAAGGTCGGCACGATCCGCACCTCGATCGGAAGCATTAGCGAGACGAAGATCAGCCAGAACGCCAGCATCCGGAAGCGGAAGCGGAAATAAGTGATGGCGAAAGCGGAGAGCAGAGATACCGCTATCTTGCCCGCGGTGATGCCGAGCGCCACCACGACCGAGTTGACGAAGGTGCGGCTGAAATTCGCCTTCGCCCAGGCTGCCTGCAGATTGCTGAGGAACTGATCGCCCGGCAGCCAGGGTAGCGGCACCTTCTGCACCTCGGCGATCGAGAGCGAGCCCGCGACAAAGGCAAAATAGAGTGGCACGCACACGATCAACGCGCCCGCGATCAGGATCGCATGGCAGACAAAACTGAGGACAGGTGCGCGCTCGACCATCTCAGACCCCGTAGTTGACCTTGCGATCGAAATAGCGGAACTGCAGCAGCGTGCAGAGCAACGCAAAGCTCATCAGCAGCACCGACTGCGCGGCGGAGGAGCCGAGGTTGAGATTGACGAAGCCGTCGACATAGACCTTGTAGACGAGGATGTTGGTGGCGCCGGCCGGACCGCCCTTGGTGACGGCGTCGATGATCGCAAAGGTTTCGAAGAAGCCGTAGATGAAGTTCATCACGGCGAGGAAGAACACGGTCGGCCCGAGCATCGGCAGGCCGATCGAGACAAACCGCCGGATCGGGCCGGCACCGTCGACGGCCGCAGCCTCCATCAGCGAGACCGGCACGGCGAGTAAGCCCACCACCAGGAAGATGTAATCGTAGCAGATGTGCTTCCACGAGGCGGCCAGCGTCACCAGAAGCAGCGCGTGGTTTGGATTGAGGTTCGGATCCCAGGCGATTCCGAGCCCATGCAGAATCTGAGCGAGCGGCCCGACCGCCGGATTGAACAGAAAGGCCCAGAGAATGCCGGCGATCGCCGGCGCAATCGCATAGGGCAGGAGAATGATGGTGCGGTAGACCGAGCGGCCGCGGATGATGTGGTCGGTGGCAAAGGCAAGCACCAGCGCAACCAGCAGCGTCAGCGCGTTCTGCCCGACGGTGAACTGAAACGTCACCCACATCGACTGGCGGTATTCGCCGCTGGCGAACAATTCCGTGAAATTGTCGAGCCAGACGAACTGGACCGTGGTGCCGAAGGGATCGGACAGCAGCACCGATTGAGTCAATGCCCGCAGCGAAGGGATGAAGAAGAAGAACAGCAGGATCAAAAATTGCGGCAGCAGCAGCAAGGTCGGCAGGCCCGGCCCCTCGCCGAAATTCGCCCGCTTCAGCCCCGCCTCCTGCGCGGGCCGCGCTTTCTTCTTCCGCGACGCCGACGCCCGGCCGGCGCCGTGCGAAGTCGGTTCGGCCGACACTGCGGCGGAACGCGGTTGTGCAGCCACAGCCACGTCACGCCATGTCGCAGACGAACGCACGCCGTCAGCAGTCACTCGAGATTTTTCCCGGCATTGAGCTTCTCGAACTGACGGAGGATCTCGTTGCCACGCTTGACCGCGTCATCCATCGCCTGCTGCGGCTGCTTCTGACCTGAAAAGACCGCCTCCACCTCCTGGCGCTGCGCCAGCATGGTCTGCACGAAATTGCCGAAGCGGAAGCCGCGCGAGTTCTCGTTGGGCGTTCCGCGCGACAATTGCAGCACGGCGATCTCACGGGTCGGATGGTCCTTGTAATAGCCACGCTCGCGCGCCAGCTCGTAGGCGCGGTTGGTCGCTGGAACATAGCCGGTCGCGCCATGCCACCATACTTGGGTCTCCGGCTGGGCAACGAAGTTGAGGAACGCAGCCACCGCTTCGTAACGCTCCGGCGTGTGCCCCTTCAGCACCCAGATCGCGCCGCCGCCGATCGTGCTGTTGAGCGGTCGATCAATGTCGCTCTCATGCGGCAGGAACGTGGCGCTCCAGTTGATGGTGGCGTTGCGCTCGATATTGCCGTGTGATGCGGTCGAGTTGACGAAGGTCGAGCAGCGGCCGGAGGTGAAGAGCTGTTCCGGGCTAAACCCCTGCCCCGCAATCTGCATGATGCCATCGTCGAGCCACTTCTTTAAGCGAGCCACCTGCGAGACGACCTTGGTCCTGTTGTAGACGAACTCGGTACCGAGCCCGTCGAAGCCGTTGGCAAGCGTGCCATAGGGCTGGTTGTTGATGGCGCTGTAGTTCTCCAGGAGGCTCCAGTAGAAATCGCCGGGCAGCACGGTGCCGCATTCACTGATTCCCTTGGCCTTGATGGCATAGAGCTGCTTCTCCAGCTCCTGCCAGGTGTCGGCAGGCTTGTCGAAGCCCGCTTTCTGGAAATGATCCTTGTTGTACCAGAAGATCGGCGTCGAGGAGTTGAACGGCAGCGCCGACATCCTTCCCTTGTAGCTCCAGAAGCTCGCCACCGGCTTGATGAAATCGGCGAAATCGATCTTATAGCCCTGCTTCTCCAAGAGATCCTGCACCGGCACGACCGCCTCCGACAGCAGCATGGTCATGTAGCCGCGCTCGGCGATCTGCACCATTTCAGGCGGCCGCTTGGCGCGATAGGCGGCGATGACGCCGTTGGTCACCTCGTCGTAATTGCCCTTGGCAACCGCCACGACGGTGTATTTGTCCTGGGACTTGTTGAATTTATCGACCACCTCGTTGAGCCGGTCGCCCAGCACGCCACTCATCGCGTGCCACCACTGCACCTCTATACGCGCAGCCTTCGCCGAAGGCGCCAACGCCAAAACCGTGAACAAAACCGCCATGAATGTTGCGCGCTTCATGGATGGTCCTCCCTGTCAAAGCCCGGTCAACCGGCTGCCCCGGCGCCATTGATCATTTGTATTCTTATAATGACATATGTGTCGCGACGATGAAAGGGGCAGATTTGTTCCAGCGCGACGGTCTGTAACGTCGCGGCGACAGGCATGCGCCCTCGGCCGTATGGCGGCATCCGGTTGGGTTGCGATAAGGCGCGTCGTTGGCCGGGTATCAATCAAGAGGCGCGTGGCGTGGCCCGGGGCACTGCGCGGAAGAGCGACGGCCGGCGCTAAAAGCGATTCCGCCGCACCGCATATGATCTACTTTGGAAACAGCTTATCCCGGATGTAGCGCGAGGTCGGCGTAAGCCTGATCCCTCGCGGCTTTCGCCAGGCGACCTTGTCGATCTCCTTCTTGTCACCGATCTTCAATGGACCGGAAGCCTTCTTTGCAACGAAGATCGCGTCGCTCATCCTTCGACCGGTTTTCCGGTTCTTGCGCTTGACCTCTTTCCACAGTTTTACCGCCCCAAGCTTGAGCTTGGGCAGTTCTTCCTGGATTTCACGGTGAAGGCACTTCCTTTCGCTTTCCCCGTCCTGCTTGCGGCCGCCAGGAAACATCCAGAGCTTGTCACGCCGTCGCCTGACCAGCAGGACCCGCCCCTTCTTCGCCGCGATCAGTTTTGAAGCCTTCGTCATATTAGTCAGCCAACTCAATCAGGACCGGTTGATGATCGGACGCATCGGTCTTGCCGTTGACCTCGATGCGATCAATGCGGCCCACCAGATCCTCTGTCGCGAAAATGAAGTCGCGGCAATCGGGGCCGTGGGTCCATTGTGCGTGATCGTAGATTCCGCAGGTCGGTGCGCGGGGTCGATCCGACCGACCGGCAGTCCAGGCGTCGCGATAGTTGAGGCCCGGCCGGCCCGACCGGTCGATCAGCGCGTGCTGGGGATCGCTGACGTCAAAATTGAAATCGCCGCACATCAGGCTCGCGGCTGCGACGGTTTGGCTTTCGTAGGGCTCGTCGGGCTTCCCGGCAGGCGCCTTGGGGCTCGTCGAAGCATCCTCCTGCAAGTCCAGCAGGCGCATGATCTGCGCCTCGCGTTGAGCGACCGAATGAAATTCGAGATGGGTGTTGACAACGCGCAAAGTGCCGAAGGCGGCCGTGACCGTCACCTCCAGCGCATTGCGCCGCATGCTGCGCACGCTGCCCGCGCCCGGCCACGGCAGGATGTGATTGTTGATCTGCACGACCGGCAGGCGCGACAGGGTCATGTTGCCGAAACGATGCAACTGATCGGCTTGATCGACGGTTTCGATCGCCGGCCGGAATATCGGCGTGTAGCCCGGAAGCAGCGCCGCGAGTTCTGCGCTCTGATCCCCGCCGCCGTCGTACTTGGAGAAGTTCGAGCTCACCTCCTGGAAGCAGAAGACGTCCGCATCCAGGGTTTCCCTTGCGACGGCGACGATCCTTGCGAGATCGGTCACACCGTCGCAGCCCTTGCCGCACTGAATGTTCCAGGTGAGAAGTCGCATCAACGGATTCCTGCACGCATGAAGGATTGGACGAACTGTCGCTGGAAAAGCAGGAACGCGATCAAGAGCGGCGCCATGGTCATCACCGTTGCCGCCGTGATGACCGACCAATCCACGCCGGTCTCAGGTGCACCGAACACCGCGAGCCCCACGGTGAGTGGTCGCGCCTCTACCGAGTTGGTGACGATCAGCGGCCACAGAAAGTTGTTCCAGTGGTAGCTCACCGAGACGAGGCCAAAGGCCACATAGGTCGGACGCGCCAGCGGGACGTAGACCCGCCACAGAATTCCAAGCGGTCCCGCCCCTTCGACGCGGGCGGCCTCAACCAGCTCCTGCGGGACGCTCTTAAAAGTCTGTCGCAGCAGGAAGATACCGAAGGCGCTGGCAAGATAGGGCAGCGCGATCGCGGGGATGGTGTCCAGCAATCCGAGCTTGGCGATCGCCCGATAATTCTCGACAATCAACACGTCGGGCATGATCATCAATTGCAGCAGCACGAGCGCGAAGGCGATGCCGCTGCCCCTGAACCTGAAGCGCGCAAAAGCGTAGGCCGCCAGCGTCGACAGGATGAGCTGCCCGACCAGGACCAGGGTCACCAGGATGATCGTATTGAGGTAGTAGCGGGCAAATGGCGCCTGCTTCCAGGCCCGTGCAAAATTCTCCAGCGTCCAGGGCGCAGACAGACTGAACGACGTCGCATAGGCGGCCGGATGCAGCGCGCTCCAGAACGCATAGGCCAGCGGCGCGAGCCAGACCAAGGCCAGAAGCCAGGCTGCAACCGCCTCTACGGGATGCGTCCGGCCTCTCATTGATAGTGGATCCTGCGATCGAGATAGCCGAATTTTACAAGCGCAACCGCGCTCAGCAGGATCAGAAGCACCACGGTCAGCGTCGCAGCGTAGGACGCGTCCTGGAACGTGAAGGCGACCTCATAGATGTAGTAGAGCAACAGCGTGCTGGCGTTGTTGGGGCCGCCCTTGGTCATGATGACGAGATGATCGACCAGCTTGAACGAGTTGATGACAGCGTTGATCGCCACGAACAGCGTGGTCGGCATCAGCAGCGGGAACGTGATGCGGCGGAATATATACCAGCGGCTCGCGCCCTCGATCGAGGCAGCCTCGTCGAGATCGGGCGAGAGCTGCTGAAGGGCTGCGAGATAGAAGATCATGAAGAAGCCGGCTTCCTTCCAGATCACCATCACGACCAGGCAGCCCATCACGGTCGAAGGATCGCCGAGCCAATTCCAGCCGCCGAGACCGAACAGGCTGCGCAATTGGTCGAGCAACCCGTAATCCGGCGTGTAGAAGAACAGCCAGATGTTGGCGACCGCGATCATCGGCAGCACCGTCGGCGTGAAATAGGCCAGGCGCAGGAAGCCGCGGCCACGCATGTTGCGATTGACCCAGATCGCCATGATAAGCGCGAGCGCAATCGAGGTCGGGATGGTGCCAAGCGCGAACCAGAAATTGTTGACCAGCGCCTTCCAGAAGATCGGATCGGCCACCATGGCCTGATAGTTGTCGAGGCCGACGAAAGCTTCCGTGCCATTCCGCTTGGTGACGAACAGCGAGCGCCGGATCGTCGCCAGGATCGGATAATGGGTGAACCCGACCAGCAGGACCGCCGCCGGCAACAGCAGCAGCCAGGCGTTCACCGCATTCCACCACGCCTGCGATCCAGCGCGGCGCGGAGTGATCTTCGATGTGGCGGCGATCTCTGACATCCCTGAGCCGGCGGGATGGCGGCAAGCCGCCATCCTGCCGTTCCCCTTACTTGTAGGTGCGCAGCACGCGGTCAGCCTGTGCTTGCGCGGAAGCCAGCGCCTCCTGCGGCTTCTGCGAGCTGGTGATCGCGGCTTGGATCGCATCGTTCACGAACTTGTAGATGCGGCCATTCTCGTGCACCGAGAGCTCGGGCACTGCGTGCTCGAGCTGATCGCGCGCGACGGTCGCCTGCGGGAAGCCCTTGGCGTACTCCTCCATCGCCTTGGTCTTGTAGGCAGCCGGCGACACGGCGACATAACCGGTCTTCATGCTCCATTCCGCCGCACGCTCAGGCGCCGTCATCCACTGGATGAACTTGACGGCAGCCTTCTGCTGCTCGGGCGACGCGCTCTTGAAGATATAGAAGCTGCCGCCGCCGGTCGGCGAGCCCCGACGCTCCTTGGCCGGAAGCATGGCCACGCCAAACGGGAATTTTGCGGCGTCCTTGACGGCTGTGAGGTTACCCGTGGTGTGCCACATCATCGCCGTCTTGCCTTCGAGGAAGTCGGTGCGCAGCGTGGCCCAGTCGATGCTGCCGGCAGGCGCGACATTGTGCTTGCGCGACAGGTCGACCCAATAGTCGAGCGCCGCGACCGTCTTCGGCGCTGTCAGATAGACCTCGTTGCCAGGCTCGTTCATCATCTTCTGCCCGTTTTCGATGGCGAGGGCCTGGAGCATCCAGTAGCCATAGCCGGTCGAGGGGATTTCGACGCCCCAGCGCGTGGTGTTGCCGGAGGCGTCCTTCTTGATCAGCTTCTTCGACATCTCCACCATTTCGTCCCAGGACGCCGGTGCCTTCTCGGGATCAAGACCGGCCTCCTTGAAGGCGTCCTTGTTCCAGTACAGCACGATGGTGGAACGCTGGAACGGGATGCTCCAGGTCTTGCCGTCGATCTGCCCGTTCGCCATGAACGCCGGATAAAATTCCTTGAACCACGCCTTGTCGCTGACGAGGCCGTCGATCGGCACGATCGCGTTCTCGTCCATCAGCGTGAAGACGTCGGTGGACAGCAGCACCGACAGTTGCGGCGGCTGGCCGCCCTTCATGGCCGTCATCGCCTTGGTCATCGTGTCCGTGTAATTGCCGGCGTAGACGGCCGTGACCTTGATGTCCGCATTCTCCTTTTCGAAGCGGGAGACAATGTCGTCGATGATCTTGGTGACGGGACCTCCGACCGCGACCGGATAGTACATCGTCAAATCCACCGCGGCCGCCGGACGGGCACCCATGGACAGCGCAGCAAACGTGGCCGCCATCAACATTGTTCGTCGCGCAAACATCTTGTCAGTCTCCCTCGTTATGCTCTGCAGCCGCCGTGGCTATTGGCTGGATGCCAGCAGGCCCTCTTGCACGATGTTTTCCAGCCGGGTTTCCGAGCCAGGATCGAACCGGTGCTCGTGACCTGGATCCCAGGCGATCCTGATATCCTCGCCGGGCTGGACCTTGCTAAAGCCATCCAATCGAACCGAAATTGGCTGACCATCGATCTCGCACAGGACGATGCTGTCGGCACCGAGATGCTCGACGGCCTTGACGCGTGCACCGTGATCCCCACCCTGTACGATGCGGATGTGCTCCGGCCGGATGCCGATCAGGCGATCGCCCCGGCGCAGAAGATTCATCGGTGGTGTCCCGATGAACCGCGCCGTGAAAGCCGTGGCCGGACGATTGTAGAGCTCCTCCGGCGAGCCGTTCTGCTCGATGCGCCCGTCACGCATCAGCACGACACGGTCGGCCATCGTCATGGCTTCTGTCTGGTCATGGGTGACGTAAACCATCGTCATGCCGAGACGTTGTTGCAACGCGCGGATCTCGGTGCGCATCTCGTGCCGCAGCTTTGCGTCCAGATTTGAAAGCGGCTCGTCCATGAGGCAGACCCGCGCCTCCGCGATGATGGCGCGGCCGAGCGCCACGCGCTGGCGCTGACCGCCGGACAGTTGCGAGGGCTTGCGTTCCAGGAGGTGCGAAAGGCCAACGATGTCGGCCACCCGACGGAGCCGCTCGTCCCGCTCGGCGCGCGATACGCGCCGCACGCGCAGACCGAACACGATATTCTCGGCCACGCTCAAATGCGGAAACAGCGCATAGGACTGGAAGACCATGGAAATCTTCCGCTGCGCTGGGGAGAGGCGCGTTACATCCATACCGCCGATCGTGATCGTACCGCCATCGGGCTCTTCAAGACCCGCGATCAATCGAAGCGTGGTGGATTTGCCGCAACCAGAAGGTCCGAGCAGCACCAGCAGCGAGCCTTCCTCCGCCGTCAGACTTATATCGTCGACGGCTCGCATCGTCCCCCAGAACTTGGAGACGTGGCTCAGCGCGATAGCAGACATGATGTCATCGCTTTCGGCGGTGGTGATTTCAGCGGAATGCAGTCGTCACGCAAACGCGGCGCGTTTTGTGCGCGCGGAGCGGCCCAAGGTCGGTCCCGGCATCCCGACCGATCCATCCGTCGTCCTCCCATGGCCACGCAACCTTCATCGGCGCAGCGATTATAATGTTCATATGAACATAATGTGACGTCATGTGAAACAGAAAATTGCACCCCGGCCGTTCAAATGATACTTTGGTCGGCACGGAGAGCCCATGCTCAAAACGCCCACGGCACGACAGGCCCACATTCTGGAGATAGTGCGAGAGAAAGGGTTCGCCTCGATCGAACACCTCGCGAAGCACTTTGACGTGACCCAGCAGACCATTCGGCGTCTCGTGAATGCGCTGTGCGACCAGGGACTGCTGCGGCGAATCCACGGCGGCGTCGGCCTGCCCGTGCAGAACCAGAATCTCGCTTATGGAAGCAGGCAGGGACTGAACGCCGATGCGAAACGTCGCATCGCGCATGCGACCGCAAGATTCATCCCCGACGGGGCCTCGATCATGATCGGCCTCGGCACGACGCCTGAATACGTTGCCCAGGCATTATCCCGTCGCCAGGATTTGCGTGTCATCACCAACAATCTGAATGTGGCCGCGGCGTTCGCGCAAAACCCCGATGTGGAAATCTCGATCGCAGGCGGCACGCTTCGCCCGCTCGACCGCGATATCGTCGGCGAAGCCGCCGTCCGTTTCTTCTCGGGCTTTCGCGCCGACTACGGCATCTTCGGCGTCGGCGGTGTTGACCAAGACGGCACGCTGCTCGATTTTCACTCTGACGAGGTTAAGGCGCGGCAAGCCATTGTTGCCAATTCGCGAACCGCCTTGCTTGTGGCCGACATTACCAAATTCGGCCGCAACGCGACGGTGCGCGGCGGACATCTCGACGATTGCCATCACTTCTTCACCGATGGCCCATTGCCACTAGCCTTCCAGCCGATCACCGCCCGATACGCCGATCGCATTCACGTAACGGCCCCCGACCTAGTGGCCCAGTAGCGTCGGCAGGCGTTCCTCGATGCGCATATCGCGGGTCGCAAGATCCAGCTTGCTGAAGCAGCAGTGCTTAAGCCCGGAGCGCGAGCAAAACTGTAAAATGACCTGCAAAATGAGGGCACCCCACCGCGCCACGCTAGATGCTAGGTGCTTGATTAAAATGGTGGGCGCACCAGGGCTCGAACCTGGGGCCCGCTGATTGGGAGTCAGTTGCTCTATCCTAGTGCGCCGCGTCCTTGATCGAATAGGTCACAAGCGCAGCTACGCGAATGCGCAGCCAGGATCGGCACTTTCCGCAACCGATCTACCGCCTCAGAGAACCCTGCTCACGCTGGCTGTCGCGAGATCTTTTTTGATCTCCCGCAGGCAGCACTACTCAAGGGGCGCTCGCGGTGCGATGCCAACCACGTGGCGCTAGGATATTGCGCAGCCGGATGCCGCAATTGGACAACCCTCTTGTCGGTCGAGTGCATTTCGCCGAAGCACTGGTCGATCTTTGGGAGAGCAGCTGGAATTACTCAAAACGAGCGATCGCAAACGAAGTCAGATCGATATGGTTGCGCCCCTCGGTCAATCGTTCGGCAACCACATCACCGATTCCGGCGGAGTGCTTGAAACCGTGGCCGGAACATGCCGAGACCACGAAAATGCGATCATGGCGCGGATGGTGATCAATGATGAACCCTCGATCGGGCGTGACGGTGTAGAGACAGGCGGCTGCCTGGGCAACGCGAGGCGTTGCACCCGCCAACCGAGCGTGCACGTGCCTTCGGTACATCTCGGCGGACTCCTCCGGATCGACCTCGCGGTTGATGGTGTCAGCGGTGGTCCGCGTCTCATATTGCTCGGTCGCGACCTTGATGCGGCGATCGCCTGGCAGCGGCGGAAAGCCATAGAGGTAGTCGACGTCGGTCGCGCCATGCATCCAGATGAACGCCGGCGCGTCAGGCCCATAAGCTGCGAGATCATCAAGCTCGTACCAGTGAAGAACCTGACGATTGACCGTCAACAGACGGTCGAATGGCGTACCCAGCAACGGTGCCGTCCAGCCACCGGCCGTGACCACCACTTGCTTCGCTTGGATCGTTCCGCTCGAGGTCTCGATGCGGACCATGCCGCGCTGGTCGATTGAAAGGATCTCGACGCCGGTACGGATCTGCGCGCCGAGCTGCGAGGCGCGGCTCAGTTGCGCCGAGATGCAGCGCTCGGGAAAAACATATCCGCCGCCAGGTTCATAGTAAGCCTTCTCGTTTCCTGCGAGGCCCAGGAATTGCGGGAACCTGCGGGCAACTTCCGTACCGTCGAGAATTTCGTGCTCGATGCCGAACTCGCGAGCGACCTCGACCGAGCGCGCGACGAAGTCCGGTTTGCCATGGTGCGAGGTCGGTCCCGTGCCGGGCCCCATGACCAGAACGCCACAATCATTCAGCAGCCTCTCTCCGGTATCCGCTTCAAGCTCGCGCCAGATCCGGTGGGAGTTGAGGACGAGTGGAGCGTAGACGCCACCCTCACCGACCGCCTGTCGCGTGATACGGGTTTCGCCGTGGCTCGACCCCATACGGTGTGGGGGCGCGAAACGATCGATTCCGATCGCATGCACGCCGCGCTTGGCCAATTGGTAAAGGATTGCACTGCCCATCGCGCCAAGGCCTACGACAACGAAATCTGCTTGCTCGGTCATGGCGTGCTCTCCGGGTTCGCGTCTGAAGTATTGACCATTGTAGAGGCGTCGCGATCCGCGATCGACGGACACGAGAGCTCAAATCAGGCGACCTTTTTCAGCCGCTTGAATCGCTCCATCCGGAACGGAGCCGGATCGACACAAGCTTTCGATCCGGTCACCAAATCGGCCATCAACGCGCCGGCGCCCGGGCCGATACCGAAACCGTGACCGGAAAAACCTGTTGCGAGATAGAAGCCGGGAATCGAGCCGACCGGCGCAATGACCGGAACGGCATCCGGCGTAACGTCCATCAAGCCGGCCCACATCTTTGTGATCTTGGCGTCGCCGAATACCGGGAAAGCCTCGCGCAAATGGCGAACGCCCCCTCGAACGAAGCGCCACGACGGATCGGGATCGAGAATGCGGACCTGTTCGAAAGGCGTAACTTCGTCGCTCCGCCAGCTTCGCGCCATCGACAGCTCGCGAAAAAACTGACCGCCGATGCGAAGTGTCAGCTCACTCCAGCTCTTGATGAGCGTCGGCGTATAATCGCAGAACAAACGGAAGCTGTCCGGCGTGATCGGCGCAATATTTGCGTTGCGCTGGGCGACGGTGAACCCGCCGTCCAGACGGCGACGGAAAGCGAAGTTGCCCGCGCCAACTGCGAAATCCGGAACGCCGTCGACCGAGGACAGGCGGACGACGCTGCCGAGGATCTTCAGGACCGGCAGATCGATGCCCATGTTGCCAGCGAACAGCCGCGACCAGGCTCCCCCCGCCAGAACCACGGAGGAGCAGCGGATCTCACCGCGCTCGGTCACACAGCCGCTCACCCGGCCCGCCGATCGCTCGATGGAGCGGACCGCGCAATTGGTGAGGATGTGCACGCCTGTGGCGGCCGCGGCCCGCGCCATCGCCGGGACTGCGATAAAGGGCTCGGCTTTGCCGTCGCTCGGCGTGTGCAACGCGGCCCGGAACGGCCTCGCCGCCCCGGGAATGAGCGTCTTCAGCGCCTCGCCGCTGACGAGGCGGGAATCCAGACCCAACGGGGTGGCATGCTTGAGCCACTCCTCATACATCGCGACGTCGGCATCGGTGTCGCAGAGGTAGGCGATGCCCGTCTGCCGAAAACCCGTTTCGCCGGCGATGCGCGCGTTCATGCCACGCCAGAGCCGGAGACTTTCCATGGCAAGCGGCAACTCGGCCGGATCGCGCCCCATCTGGCGGACCCAGCCCCAGTTTCGCGACGATTGCTCCGCTCCGATCAACCCCTTTTCGCACAAGGCCACGCTGACGCCGCGCTCGGCCAGCGAGAGCGCCGTCGAGACGCCGATGATGCCGCCGCCGATGACGACCACGTCAACTTGCGCGGGCAGCTCCTGCGGGGTGACGACAGGGTCGGGAATTATTCGGGACAAATTGTCCTCCTGGAAAGGAGCAGACGGAAAGCCATGCGGATCAGCTGTGCCTTGCTGTCAGCGCCCCGGGCGGTCGAGGAAATCGCGCAGGCGATACCAGCCGGCAAAAAGCGGCACGAACCACGGCTTGCCGGCATAGAACGGCACAGCGGTGAATTTGTCCCGATCAAAGGCAGACGGCATGTTCTGCTCGCCGAGAATTTTCCGCGCCGTCTGGTAACCGAGATAGGTCATCAGTGCGACGCCATTGCCGTTACAGCCGGCGGCGAAATCAGTGCCGTCGCGGGTACCGAGATGGGCGAGCTTGTCGACCGTCATCGCCACACGCCCGCTCCAGGCATGGGTGATCTTCACACCCGCAAGCTGAGGCCAGATAGTTAGCATGCGCGCATAGAGCCGCTTGGCGGCAAGCTTATCCGGCATGTCGAAGATGCCCGGGCGCGAACCGAACAGAAGTCGCGTCCCGTCGGGTGACGGCCTTGTGTAGATCAGGTCGCGGCGCGTGTCCGACACCATGCGGGCCTGCGGAATGAGCTCGGCGAGCAGATCAGCCGGCAGCGGCTCGGTGGCGATCTGATAGCTCTTGACCGGCACGATGCGGCTGGCGAGCCCCGGCGTCGCATCGGCGGCGGTGTAGCCGTTGGTGGTTGCGACGACGTGAGCGGCCCGGATGCTGCCCCGTGCGGTCGGCACGATCTTCTCGCCACCCGCGCCGTCCTGCACCATGCCCGCACGGGCATGCGAACGCAGCAGGACGCCGGCGTTGCGCGCCCGGTCGCGCAACGCCTTGTGATACTTGCCCGGGTGCAGACCGCCATATTGGTCGATCACCATGCCGCCATGATAATAGTCCGAACCGATCGCGGCCCGCTGCTGCGCCCGATCCAGAAAGCGCACAGTGACGCCGGTTTTCTCCGCCAGCAGCGCGCCGTGTCGCTTCAGGGTTTCGTAGTTGCCCGCCGCGTGAGCGCCGAAAAAGCGGCCCGTGAGCGCGAGCCCGGCGTCAAGCTTCTCGGTCTCGACCAACATCTTCAGATAATCGAAGCTCTCGTTGCTTTCGCCGATCAGGCGCGAGAATAGCGCCGGATCGATCCCCTTGATCGCGCCGCCAACGACCAGCTTCTGGCCGCTCGACACCATGCCGCCCGACCGCGTCGAGGCTCCCTCTCCGATCCGGTCGCCGTCGATGACGACGACCGAACGCCCGGCGCGCGCCAGATGGGTCGCCGCATTCAGCCCCGCATAGCCCGAGCCAATGACCACGACGTCGGCGCGTTCCGGCAAAGGATCGAGATCGGTTTCCGGTTCGGCAGCCTCCCACCAATAGGGCGTCTCCTTGAATTCCTTGGCATAGATATCGTCAAAGCGGGGCATGATGGATCGAGCCTTTCCGGCTTGTCTTTCTTTGAACGTGAGACGGCGCGATCAGAGAACCTGACCGAGGAATTCGCGCGTGCGCGGATCTTGCGGATTATCGAAGAGTTCTGCAGGCGGCGCACTCTCAACGATCAGGCCATGATCGGTGAAGCAGACGCGCTGCGAGACCTCCCGGGCGAACTTCATCTCGTGCGTCACGAGAATGCAGGTGAGACCTTCCTCCACCAGTTCGCGGATGGCGAAGAGCACGTCCTTCACAGTTTCAGGATCGAGCGCCGCCGTCACCTCGTCGAACAGGATGACCTCCGGCTGCATCGCGAGCGCGCGGGCGATCGCCACACGCTGCTGCTGCCCGCCGGAGAGCTGCCCCGGATAGCTGTCCGCCTTCTCGGCGAGACGCACCTTCTTCAGGAGCTTGCGGGCGCGCTCCTCGACTTCGGCGCGGTCGTGTCCGAGAACCTGGACGGGCGCCATCATGATGTTTTGCAGTGCTGTGCGATGCGGAAACAGGTTGTACTGCTGGAACACCATCGCCACCTGATGGCGCAACGGCCGCATCGCCTTTTCCGACTTCATTTCGTGCACGCGATGCGCACCGACGCGAATAAAGCCTTCGTCGATGGGAAACAGGCCATTAATGCAGCGCAGGATGGTGGACTTGCCCGATCCGGAGGGGCCGATGATGCAGACGGCCTCCCCCTTCTGCACGAACATCGAAATGCCCTTGAGGACCTGGAAGTCGCCGAAGGACTTGCGGACGTTGTCGAGCTCGATCAGCGCCTCGATGCGGCTCACAGATTGTCTCCCTTCACGGCACGTTCCCGCCGGCGCGCCAGGGCCGCGATCGGATAGCAGTAGGCGATGAACAGGAAGAGAACGGTCAGATAGAAGTAGACGATCACGCGCTCGTTCTCCGTGGCCAGCAACGTGTTCAGAATCGTCAGCACGTCCTGGATGCCGGTGACCGTGGCGAGCGCGGTCGCGATCATGAGCAGCGCGTAGAGATTCATCCAGCCCGGAATCATGCGCCGCATGGCCTGCGGCATGATCACGTGGCGGTAGATCTGGCCGGTGGTGTAGCCGAGCGAACGGGCCGCCTCCCACTGGCCGCTGTGAATGGACTGGACCGCGCCGCGGATGACCTCGGAGAAATTCGCCGCCGTCGGCAGCGCGAGGCCAATCACGGCTTTCACGAATGGCGGGAACGGAACGATCGTGCCGAAGATGCGCATCTCGAAGGGCAGGAAATAGAGCGTTGCGAAGAGCAGAACGAGCCAGGGTGAATTGCGCAGGAAGTTCACCAACAGGAGCGAAACGATCCGGATCGGTTCGAACCGCGCGAGCGTCCCAAGCCCCATAGCTGTGCCAAGCGCCGTCGCCAGAACCATGGACGCAACGGAAAGAAGAATATTGAGGATGAAACCGCCGGTGACCGGCCAACCGGTTGCGGAGCCGGTCAGAAGCACGGGAAGCCGCACCATCACACGGGTCCAGTACGCCGAGCCGCCCGTCGCGGCATCGACACCAATCCAGACCACCACACCAAGGGCGATCAGCAACTGAACAGCGCGCTTCTTGTCCTCGTAGTGGAGCACCAAACCTGTCATCAATGCCCCCTTCCATAACCAGGGAAGGCCATGAAGGCTTCGAGCCTTGCCATCGCGAATGTCAGAATGGACACCAGCGTCACGTAGATGAGGAGCACGAGGATCATCACTTCCAGCGTACGAAACGTGTCGTTGTAAATCTGCCCGGCGTAGTACATGAGCTCCGGCACGGTGATGACGGACGCCTGCGACGTCGTCTTGAAGAGGTTGGTCAGGATGTTCGTCAGTCCCGGCAGGCAGATGCGGGTCGCGATCGGTGCCTCGATGCGCCAGAACCGGGCCCATCGGCCATACCCGAGTGAGCGCGCCGCATCGACGATCGAGCGCGGCATGGTTTCGATCCCCGAGCGAAAGGTTTCTATGGCCAGCGCCCCGCCAAAGAGACTGAGCGAAATCGCAGCGCAGGCGAAGGCGCTGAGCAGCGGCACCGACAGCCCGGTTGAAGGATCGGTCACCTTGAGGCCGAGGGTCGAGAGGGTGAAGTAGGCAAACAGCATCTGCAACAGCGGCGGCGTGTTGCGGAACACCTCGACGAACAGCTCGATCAAGGCATCGAGCCAGAATATCCGCAGCGTGAGGCCGAGGGCCCCCAGCATGCCGATGAGGATGGCGGCACTCGACGAGAGCGCCGCCAGCTTCAGCGTGTTGACGACACCGATGAGCAGCCATCGCTGGTACGCTGGATCCGCGAGCCAGGAATAGTCGAGACCTAACAAGGGCTGCTGCTCCGTGTCCGTCAGTTCTTCTTCGCAGACGCAGCCTTTGCCCGCGCAGCGATGTAGTCGGAGTGCGGCATGCCGAACTCGGTTTCCCAAGCAATCAGCTTGCCTTCGGCCTCGGCCTTCCCGATGGCCTTGTCGACGGCCTGGCGGAATTCCGCGTCGTCCTTGCGGACGCCGCCGGCCATCGGCTGGAATTCATAGGGTGCAACGGCGACCTTGTAGTTCGCCCATTCGGGCTCCTTGAGTTTCTGCTGAAGCGTCATGTCGTCGAAGACGAAGCCGATACAGCGATTATCCTTCAGCGCGCGGTAAGCTTCCGGCTGCGTCTTGAAGGCGACGAGCGTGATGCCGAACTCCTCGGTCATCTTCTTGTTGTAGTAGGAACCCTGGATGCCGCAGATCGACTTGCCCTTCAGTTCTTCCCATTTTGAGATCGTCGCTTCCTTGGCCATCAGCACTGATGGGCCGGCGGCAGAAACGTATTCCGTCGTGAAGTCGATGACCTTGGCGCGTTCGGCCGTGACGCCGAGTGTGGCGAAGATCGCATCGATGCGGCCTGCGGTCAGGAAATCGATGCGATTGGCAGCGATGACCGGCACGAGTTCGATCTTGTCCTCGGAGCCGAGAAGCTCCTTGGCTACATACTTCGCCAGCGACACCTCGAAGCCGACGACTTCACTTTTGTCGTTCAAATAGCCGTAGGGCACATAGTCGTTCTTCACGCCGACGATCAGCTTGCCGCGTGCCTTGACGTTCTCGAGCGTGCCCGCCACGGCGGCGCCACCCGCAAAGACAGCGGCGAGCGCGAGAGCGGAAACGCCCATCATCCTTTTGAAGCGTGTCATCCTGTTCCTCTGGATAAATCACGGCCTTTCGGCGCCGTTGCCTCGGCGCCGCGTCAGCCATTAGCCCTGTGCACCTGCAGAAATCAGGTCGCTCAAAGAATATGCATCCCTCTTGAGCGACCTAATTTTCATCATTGGAGCCACATCCTTCTCATTGTACAAGTTGCCGACAGCACTTTTTTCATAATGTGAGAATTTGCGCCGTGATCGTCCAACCGCCATCCGGTGGAGCCCAGTTGCTCGACCGTACCGTCGTCCTGCTGGATCTCGTCGCCGATGGCGGCGTCGATGGGCTACCACTCAAGGAATTGGCGGCCCGCTCCGGGCTCAACACCGCCACCTGTCACCGCATCCTCAACACGCTGGTCGGCCACAAGCTGCTCGCCCGCGACAACAAGAAACGCCGCTATCGGCTGGGTGCACGCATGGCGATCTACGGCGTCCGCGCGGCCCGTGGCCCCGGCATCATCAGCCGCTGCGAGGTCGCGCTCACCCGGCTCAGGCGCCGCACCGGCGACACGACCCACCTGATGGCCCGCTTCAACCACGATTCAGTCTGTCTCGACCGGCGCGACGGCGAATGCATCGTGCCGACGCTGACGGGATCGGTCGGTGGCTTCGTGCCCCTCGGCGTCGGCCCTGGCTCGATCGCGATGCTCGCGTTCCTCGATGATGACGAGCAGGAGTACATCATCCGCGCCAATCTCGGACGCTATGCGGCGTATCGCAACCTCACCGAGGACAAGGTTCGGCAGTTGATCGCCGATACCCGCCGGCGTGGCTACGCAGTAGATATGGGCGAGCTCATTCCAGGCATTGCCGGCGTGGGCATGCCGATCATGACGCCGGGAGAAAAGCCGGGTGCAGCGCTCAGCTTCACGCTGCTCTGCGCCAAGGTCGGGCCCGGCGTCATCGAACGCTATGGCGCTCTGCTCGAGGAGGAGATCAACGCCATCGTCGGTCAGTAGGACGGAGGGGCAGTGGCTTAACGAGCCTCGCTTAGCTTGGAGCGCACCAGCGAGCTGCACCGCAACTCGTTCGGCGCCTGCGGCGGCCGCGCCACCTCGCATGGGAGAAACCCGAGTAGCTTCAGGCTTGCGTTGAGCCGCTCGGTTGCCCGCCCTCCGGGCGCATCGCGGTGGATCGCGACCACAAGCGGATAGAGCCTCTCGTGCGCGGCGCGCGCTCGCTTCCATTCGCCAGCCGCGGCCGCAGTCCGGAGACTGACCACGCGGTTCGGCACGACACAGGCTAGTCTGACCCGGCTGCCGGCCGAGCCGACGAGGATGGCGGCCACCAAGAGAGAGCAATGCCGATCACAAATGCCGCTCCTGGAAGAAGCTTCATCCCGCCGCGGCTCAGTTCATCCAACGCATCAACAGATGGTGAGCAGCCGGCTCACATTGAACGGACCTTCAATTGGGCGGCTCGACAAATTCATGCAACGAGCTTCAAAAGCATAGTGATGATAAAGCGGCATCCCAGGCGCGCTTACGTTCATCTCGTCAACCGAGCATGAAGCAACTCCACGTTGGCCTGTAGCTTTCGCTGCCGGCCAACGAAGTGTCATCTCGGGGCCGCAGCGCCTTGCCTGTGGCGAGCCTTAACAGGAAACCGCAGGTCCCCTGACCTAAAAGCGCAGCAGCATCAATATACCGTCGCAAACTCAGCCGGCGGGGCCGACAGGTTGAAGCGATGCGCACGGTTCGACGAACGCTCGAAAACTCCTGTTAGTGTGCGCCTGCATTTCATGGTTGGCCTATATCGAGCCGACTTATTTGGCGCTCAATGATGACGAGCCGCTCCTGATTGCCGAGCCCTCCGCGAATGGCGGCCTGGTAAGACAAATTCATCCTGCGGGCTGGCCTGCTTCGTCTGCCGACGCAATAAGCGCTGGTTGCCTTTCGCACGCGATGTCCCGTGCGCACCGAAAGCGGATATAAACGTCACTTCGTCATTGACTCGCGTGAAGCATCTGTAGCTCCGCGATGCGATTGTCGGCGCGGCGGAGCCGCCGACAAAGCTCGCGGTTGATATTCTGCATCACCATCACATACGCGTAGATGTCGGCCTTATAGTACGCGTAGAGTTGTCTAGCCGTCAGCTCGTATAGCAGGGTTGGACTCTGCGCGACGATGGTCGCTGATCGGTTCTGCATCTCGATAAGAGTCATCTCGCCAAAGAAGTCACCAGACCCAAGACTCGCCATGCGAATTATGCGCCCCGAGCCCCCGAGCTTGCTCACCACGAGTTCTCCGGAGTGAACAACGAACATTGAGCGGCCGGGTTCTCCTTCCGCCACGACAGTGTCACCGGCGCCGAAGCGGCGCTCGACCAGCATTGAGACCAAGAGATCGCAGCTCGCGTCCGAGAGTCCACCGAAGAAAGGTGTGGCAAGCAAAAACGCTTTCAGATCGGGCGAGCTGACAGCCATCGAGAAAATATACTCCCGCTCCCAGCGGTGACAAGCCGCCGAGACGTTGACGCTGCTGCCGTAGGCAGGAAGCCGCGGTGATCACACTTGGGGAACTTGTCATGATCCTGGATTTGTGTCGCCAAGGTCTGTCGCTCAGTGCCCGCGCCCAGCAACCTGGTGTCGATCGAAAGACAGTCAGCGCCTACATCGCCGGAAGCCTGGCGCCGCCGGTTTACAAAAAAGGCGCCACCAAGGTGTTTCTCGATGGTGCTCGGCTACTCACTGGCTGATCTGGGCGCGCTTCGTCGTCCATCAGGATCTGCAAGTGATCCTTCGCTGTTACCTCCGGACGTGGAGATCGCTTACTGCGCGGCGGCTTTTTTTCGCCCGGGTCAAAGGCGAGCTCGAATGGAAGCCAATATGCCAGTCGTCGTATCGATGATGGTTACGGCCTGCTCAATCTTGCCTTGCCCCAACGGATATTTGGTGCACCGCTCGGATATCTGAACCAACCGTTTCCTTTCGCTGATCAGGATCGTGCTGCTCTTGTCGACGGCAAACTTGACGATATCCCGCATCGGACTTTTGTCGCCAAAGTCCGTCAGATCTTTCTCCATCGTGATCAGATACTCGTAGCTCGCTAGCTCGTCGGAGATCTGAAGAAGTTCCCGGATAGTCGAGTTGACACAGTCGGCGTCGCCGCTGGAAACATCGGGGCGCTTTGCGGTTGCGACAAGGTCGTTCATGAGGTTGGCAAAGAGCGGCCTAAGGCTCTCCGCCTGCCTGAAATCGCTCTCGGACAGAACGCCCGCACAGCACACACTGGGTAGGAACAGCCCAAGCCCCAAGCTTGCCGCCAGCATCTTTCGGTGCGCTCGCACCGGGAACGAAACTCTCGTGGTGCCGATCAGCCGGTGCATCCCCTTTGGTCCTTCCCCTGCCACCCCTCATTGTTAGATGGGTGTTTCTGTGCAAAGATCGGGCTTCGTCGGCTTCAGTTCACACTTGCTTTGCGTGCAGACATGTCGGCGTCTGAACCGCTCCCACAGCCGGAGCATAGGAGCATGACCGACGGGCCGCAACGGGCGTTTCGCGCCGCGGCCCTTGACCGGGCTGCGTCTCCCGAGCAGCTCGATCATCTCGTTGTCATCACCAAGCCCGCTGACTGGATTCTCACCCTTGTGCTGTGCATTGCACTTGTGGCGGCCGTGCTGTGGGGCATCTTCGGGCGCGTGCCCACTCGCGTCTCGGGCGAAGGAATCCTGATCGGCAGTGGCGGCAAGGTCGTCGACGCCGTATCCGCCGCCGCTGGACGGCTACAGTCGGTCGCAGTGACGGTGGGCGATCACGTCAACAAGGACCAACCCATCGCCCAGATCGTTCAAACCGAGATCCAGCAAAAGCACAACGCAGCCACCGAGGTCTTTCAAGAACGCCAGCGGGAGCATGCCGATCGGGTATCGAAAGCTGCAAGCGAGCTCGCCGCCAAAAGCCAGAACTTTGCAAAACTTGAAATCGCCCTGCAACAGGTGATCAAGGCAACGAGCCAGCGTATCGAGTATCTCACCGTCGACGTCAAAAACCTGGAGGATTTGCTGGCCAAGGGATACACGACGCGGCGCAATCTGGAAGAGCGACGCCAGGAGCTGGCCGATGCGCAACAGCGCCGTACTGACGCCCAAAACGAGATTTTGAAGTTGCGGTCGCAGAAGACGGATCTGGAAACGGAGCGCGGCCGTGAAATTCAGCAGTCCGAGTTTGCCCTCAACGAGGCCCGGCGGCAAATGAATGCCTCCGCCGAACAGCTGAGCCAGAACACCCAAGTGATGAGCCCGATGGACGGGCGGGTTTTGGAAGTGAAGATTTCGCCCGGTTCGGTGCTAGCCATCGGCACACCGGTGATTGCGATCGAAAGCGAAGGCGCCAAGCTCCAAGCCGTCGTCTATGTTCCTGCCGAACGGGGCAAGCAGATCAAGCCTGGCATGCAGGTGCAACTCGAGCCGAGCACGGTGAAGCGCGAGGAATTTGGCATGATGCTAGGCAACGTTGTCAGCATCTCTGATTTCCCGATGACACCGCAAGGCATGGGCGCGCTGCTGCATAACGAAAGCCTGGTTTCACGTTTCTCGCGCGACGGTGCACCTTACGCCGCGATGGTTGCGCTCGATGAAGACGCCTCCACTGCAACCGGATATCGATGGGCCGTTGGCGAGGGGCCGAACATTCATCTCACGAGCGGAACGTTGGCGCGGGCCGAGATCACAACCCGACGGCGGCGCCCCCTCGATCTGGTGATACCCCTGCTCAAGCACCTCACGGGAATTGATGGATAAGCCTTCTCCAAACCAGCCAACCAACGCACGCGGCCGGCCCAAATCTTACGTCAGCCGCATGGCGAGCTGGTTGCCGCGCCGACGCACACGGCGGACACCCATCATACTGCAGATGGAAGCCGTCGAATGCGGTGCGGCAGCGCTTGGCATCATTCTCGGTTATCACGGTGCGTGGATTCCGTTGGAGCAGCTCCGTGTCGCATGCGGCGTATCGCGCGACGGCAGCAAGGCGAGCAACATCATCAGAGCGGCCCGCCGATACGGGCTGACGGCGAAGGGTTACAGCGTCGAACCTCCGGCACTTTCCGAGATCCCAACGCCTTGCATCATTCACTGGAACTTCAACCATTTCGTGGTGCTCGAAGGAATCGACAAAAAGCGCGCCTACATAAATGATCCCGCGAGCGGGCGTCGACGGATAGATCTGGGCGAGCTTGACCTCGCCTTCACGGGCGTCGTCCTGGCGTTTGAACGGGGCGAAAAGTTCGAGAAGGTTGGCAGCAAGCCAAAGGGCATTAGCCTGCTCATGCGGGAGCTGCGCCAATCAAAGGAGGCGGTGGCCCTGCTAGTTGTTGTCAGCATCGCCGCGGCTCTGCCCAATATTGTTGCCGCAGGATTCTCAAAAATCTTTGTTGATGAAATTTTGATCCAGCACACGCGCAGCTGGCTTGCGCCGCTCCTGATCGGCATGGCGCTGACGGCTGCCTTGCGGGCCGTTCTGACCACCATACGCCAATCGTTGCTCTTGCGGCTGCAGACCAAACTCGCCGTCGTGATGACCAGCCGCTTTCTGTGGCGCCTCATGACGCTGCCGCTGGAATTTTTCACCCAACGCCACGCCGGCGACATTGCAAGCCGTATTTCAGCCAACGAACAGATCGCCCGGCTGCTTTCAAGCGGCATTGCCGCCAATGCGCTCAGCCTGATGTCGGTGGTTTTGTTCGCCGCGGCCATGGCCGTCTACGACGTTGGCCTGACCGCGCTTTGCGTCACGATCTCTTTGATAAATGTTCTTCTCTTGCGGCTCGTCGCTTCACGCCGCCAGGAACTGAGCTATCGGCTGGCGCTCGATCAGGGAAAGCTGCTCGGGGCGACCGTGAGCATGGTGCGGACGATCGAAACCATCAAGGCAAGTGGTTTGGAAGACGACGCCTTCGGCCGGTGGGCCGGTCTTCAAGCCAAAACTCTCAACGCCGAACAGAGGATCGGCGCCTCTGCCATCATATTGGACATGGTCCCGACCCTGCTCACGGGCCTCATGATCGCAGCGATACTTGGTGTCGGAGGCTTGCGGGTCATCCAGGGCTCCCTGACACTGGGAAGCCTCGTGGCCTTCCAATCCTTGGCATTGAGTTTCTCCGAGCCTTTCGCCAACCTCGTGAACTATTTCGGTGGCCTGCAAACCATCAAGGGAGCGCTCGAACGGCTCGAGGATGTCTACCGATACCCGCTAGCGCCGCAACCGCCGACACATGCGGGCACCCTACCGCCGAAGCTTACCGGCCGACTCGAACTTCACAACATCAACTTCGGCTATTCGGTGCTCGAACCGCCGCTTTTGACGGATCTTTCGCTGGTGATCCCAGCCGGTTCACGCGTGGCACTCGTTGGCGTGTCGGGCAGCGGAAAATCAACCCTCGGTAAGCTGATCTGCGGATTGTACAAACCCTGGTCCGGCGAGATTCGTTTTGATGGCTGCAGGCTGACGGATGTCCCTGCGGACGTTTTTGCGAACTCCGTCGCCTATGTCGACCAGGACGTCTTCCTGTTCGAGGGAACCGCGCGAGACAATTTGACGCTCTGGGATTCAACGACCGATGAGCGTCACCTGCTGACGGCGGCCAAGGACGCGCTGATCCATCAAGACCTTGCGACCAGACCAGGAAATTATGACTGCCACGTCAATGAGGGCGGTACGAACTTCAGCGGCGGTCAGCGTCAGCGCATCGAAATCGCCCGAGCTCTGGTTTGCAATCCCTCGATCCTTGTCCTGGATGAAGCGACGGCTGCACTTGATCCGATCACGGAAAAATCCATCGACGACAACCTGCGGCGCCGAGGCTGCAGCTGCATCATCATCGCCCACCGCTTGAGCACGATCCGCGATTGCGACGAAATCATCGTGCTCGAACGCGGTCGCATCGTTGAGCGCGGCACGCATGAAGAGCTTGTTGCGCTTCAGGCCTCCTATGCCAAACTGGTGGCGCGCGAATGACGGATCGATTTGCCAGCGAGGATTTCGTCGGCCATCAGCGCGAGGTGCCGATCGGTCTGCTACAGCGGACTACGCTCGATGCGCGTCGCCCGATGCTTCTCAGCGACCACGAACACGTACTTCAAGTGGCAGCTGGTCACGTCGATTTGTTTGCAGTTCAGCCGACGGGCACGCGCCAGCATTTATTTCGTGTCGAAAACGGCGAATGCATTCTGGACCTGCACAATGCCTGCGAAACCTCGGGCAGCCGACTGCAAATCATCGCCGTCGGCCCCCCTGGGACTGCGCTTTTGGAGGTGCCGCGTAGTGCAGCGTCCTTTGGTCCTGTGTCTGGCTGGATTGCCCAATTGGCAACGTTCATGGTCCGCTCGTCGGCAAACGAAGCCGTTTCCGAGCTGGTGAGCGGTGAGGCGATCGAACTGCACCCGGACGAACGCCGTCGCGGTCCGATGCGGGAACTCCTGTGGGCACACCTCGAAGCCGGAACAGCAAAGGTCATGAACCTCGGCTCGAGCATCGCTCCCGGGCAGCCCCCCTCCCCTTTGACCGGTGGGCTGTGGGTGGAAGCCGGCGAGCACGGGTGCAAATTGCGTCTCGACCCGAACCCGCCAGATGCCGTGGTTCTCTGGTCCGCGATTGATCGATTCCAGGTGACGGTTATCGCCCATCTCGAGCGCAACCTGGCAGAGGGCGTCATTCGCGAGCGGGAGCGCCTGGTCCGGCGCGGCGAACTCATTGCGTCGCAAACGCTTGACTCGTTTGAGCGGCTCTCCGATGTCGTGGTCAGAAAAGCCGATCGCGCGCAATCCGAATGGGACCCGACAGATCCGCTGCTTTGCAGTTGCCGCGTTGTCGGAGAAGAACTGGGAGTACCAGTTACGCTTTCGCAGCGCGCTCAACCCGCAAGACAGGCCTTCAGCGAAATTCTGGAGATCGCTCGCACAGCCCAATTGCGGATCCGCCGTGTGCTCCTGCGCGACGTCTGGTGGAAGACCGATGCTGGACCGCTCCTCGGCTGGCACGGAGACGAACGCAGTCCAGTGGCTCTGGTGCGCAATCGGGCAAATACCTACACGATGTTCGACCCAAAGGGCGGAAGACGCCGCCCGGTCGATCGCTCCGTTGCCGGCGAGCTCAAACCGGAGGCCATCACTTTCTATCCGGCGTTGCCGTCCCGCCCGCTCCAATATCGCGATCTGCTTGCCTTTGCGATGCGAGGTGTTTCCGGCAACATCGCGCGCATCGCGTTGGCTGTGATGGCAATCGGGCTCCTGTCGCTGATGCCGCCACTGATCACCAACGTCCTGGTCAATTCGGTTATCCCGCGCACCGAGATCGATCAGCTTGTTGTTTGTGCGCTTGCGCTGACGGTCACCGCCGTAGCGATGGCCAGTCTGCAGATGATGCAAGGACGGGTCACGTTGAGGCTCGAAGGTCTGCTCGACTATAAGCTGCAGGCCGCGCTGATCGACCGACTGCTTCGCCTACCTACCTCTCTGTTCCGCGAATATACAAGCGGTGACCTGGTCGATCGCGCCATGGGCATCGACGCCACTCGCCGGATCTTCACGGGGCGTGTTCTGGGCGGCTTTACGTCCGCGTTCTTTTGTCTCTTCAGCATTGGGCTGATGCTCTACTATGACCTCCGACTCGGCGGCATTGCACTGCTGCTCACGGCGATTAGAGCGGTTGCAATTCTTGCCACGAGCGCCGTGCGACTCTACTACGAAACCAAGCAATTCAACCTGCAAGGCAAGGCCAGCGGCTTTGTGCTGCAATTGATTGCGGGAGTCGGCAAGCTGCGCGTGGCAGGCGCAACGGCGCGCGCGCTAGCGCGATGGTCGCAACAATTTGCCGTACAGAGGCGCTACTTCATCGCCTCGCAGCGAGCGGCCAACGCGCTGAGTACCTTTGATACCGCCTTTCCGATGCTGGCGACATTGACCATCTTTGCGCTTGCCTCCTACACCAACAGTCGCATTCTGCTCGATCTCGGTGCCTTTCTTGGCTTTCTGGCAGCGTTCGGACAGACCACGGCCGCGATCGGCAGTTGGGCCTCGAGCGTCAGTGAATCACTGGTGGCGATTCCTCACCTCAGCCGCCTGAAGCCCGTGATCTCCACCCCTGCCGAGATCTCTGAGGAACGGCGATCGCCCGGAGAGCTATCCGGAGAGCTCGAACTTTCCGGCATCGTCTTCCGCTATATGAAAGGTGGGCCGAAGGTCCTGGATGACATCAGCCTAAGCGTTGCGACGGGTGACTACGTCGCGATCGTCGGTCCCTCAGGTAGCGGTAAATCGTCGCTCTTTCGTTTGCTGCTCGGTTTTGAGCGGGCGGAGGCCGGCACAGTGTTCTACGACGGCAAGGCGCTCAACACGCTCGATATCAGCGCCGTGCGCCGGCAGCTTGGCGTAGTGCTGCAAGATACCAAGCTCGCAACCGGAAGCCTTTACGACAACATTTGCGGTGGCGTTGATTTACCGCTGGAGAAGGCCTGGGAGGCCGCCCGACTGGCGGCGCTGGATGCCGACATCGCGCAGATGCCGATGGGCATGCATACGCTGGTTGCGGAAGGCGTGAGTACGCTGTCAGGCGGTCAACGGCAGCGACTGTTGATAGCCCGCGCCCTTGCGCGCTCACCACGGATTCTTCTGTTTGATGAAGCAACCAGCGCGCTCGACAACCAGACCCAAAGCATCGTCGGCACCTCGCTGGAACGATTGAGCATCACCCGGATTGTGATTGCGCATCGCCTCAGCACCGTGCGCAATGCAGATCGCATTGTAATGCTCTTGCGCGGCAAAGTCGTGCAAGCAGGAAGCTATGCAGAACTCATGAGCGAGCCGGGGCCGTTTGCGGATTTTGCCGAGCGGCAGCTGCTTGAGCCGGCTCATCGCTAGCGCTCGTTGGGCATCGACACCGTGTCGAGACCCCTTCCCGTAGTTGATTGCGTCTCGATTGAAATGAGTACCCGCACACTCCCGGGAACCGCCAGGGAGTGTGCGGGCATCTCTGACTTAGCCGATCGAGCTGGTGTTCGACTGCGCGAGCAGCTGCGTGACGGCCGCGGCGCCACCGGCACCGAAGACGCTGGAGCCGCCCTGAGCCACACCAACCTGCGTCGCAGTGTTCGCCTGCGCGACGATGTTGTTGGACAGATTGCTCAGGTCGAAGAACCCGCCACACACGGCATCGAGTTCCATATCGATCAATTCACACGCTTCAATCATGACTTCTCTCCTTGGGTATACGTTGCTTAGCCGATCGAGCTGGTGTTCGACTGCGCGAGCAGCTGCGTGACGGCCGCGGCACCACCGGCACCGAAGACGCTGGAGCCACCCTGAGCCACACCAACCTGCGTCGCAGTGTTCGCCTGCGCGACGATGTTGTTGGACAGATTGCTCAGGTCGAAGAACCCGCCACACACGGCATCGAGTTCCATATCGATCAATTCAAACGCTTCAATCATGACTTCCCTCCTCAGATGTTTGTGGCTTAGCCGATCGAGCTGGTGTTCGCCTGCGCGAGCAGCTGCGTGGCGGCCGCGGCACCACCGGCACCGAAGACGCTGGAGCCGCCCTGAGCCACACCAACCTGCGTCGCATTGTTCGCCTGCGCGACGATGTTGTTGGACAGATTGCTCAGGTCGAAGAACCCGCCACACACGGCATCGAGTTCCATATCGATCAATTCACACGCTTCAATCATGACTTCCCTCATCAGTGGTTGCTGTGAACGGCACCTGGCTCAAACCAAACCAGCGCCTCACTGCCCGTGTTCTTACCGGAGAGTGGCTCTCCTATCTGTGAGACGAATCACGCACGCTCCACAGTGCTCGTCAGCCCTGGCTGCGATATCACCCGTCGGATTTATCACCCGCTGGATTTGCGCTGAATGTGCGCGCGACTTTTGCGCCCACGTCGCTTCTGCTCCTCTATCATCCGGAGGTGCAGACGCATTGGTGCGGAGCCGACGCTCATCTGAGCTGAAGCTGCACTCCTCCGCCGCATCTGGAAGCGATGGCCGGCCATCACGCTGCTTTGAATAGCGCGATGGACCGCTCGATGAGCCGCCTGCTGTGGCGTCGTTCCCGGCACACACCGGAAGCCGTTGCGAGAAATGCCCCACTGACAGGCCGCGCCCCCGCGCCAGCTCCTTGGGCGACACATCACCGAGGTTCGCAAGAAGCATTTCGAGCGTCGCTCCTGTTCTCGAGTACGTCGTGCTCACGGTCGGGGTGCTCGCTCAGACCGATGAAGGCATGCGGCTGGTGTCGCGGCTGGTCCAGGTGGGCTCGTGAAACCGGTCAGCTGGGTCGGGATGGCTGAGGGCGGGCAGCACCAAGCTCCCGAGGCTGGCAATCGTGACGGCGTTAACGCCTGCTCCAGGCTTGCAACTCAGGTCACACATGAGCGGCGCGTCGGCGATCGCGTCCAGCGCCGCATGCGGCCGATAGAAACCGAGAGCGTGAGAACCGTGGGTTCTCGTTTCAGGTCACGGAGAGAATCCTCACACCGGTCGTCGGCATCATCCGACTATTCCCGATTGGGAACATCGCCGGTTTTGAGGCAGGTACAGGGCACGGAACGGAGCTGCTTTCCACAAGTAGCGATCAACCTGGATAGGTCCATCGCCTTGCATGCTCTCCCCGCTGCCGTTGCGGCGCGACTCCGCTGGCTTTTATGCCGCACCTAAAGGCCAGGGTCGTAATCAGACTCGGATTTGCCAAGCGCGCTGCCGGCCAAGGCTCACCCGAGCGGTCTTGGGTCCGGAAAACTATCGCGACTTAAGGCCTCGGTCCCAACATTTCTTCCGCAAAGTGGCTGCGAACATGTCCATCAGGCCATGTACGTCACTCGCGTTCAGCACCGGCGGCCGGTCGCGCAGTTGCTCTGTCCGCAGCAGCATGCGACGCCTTCTCGGCTCGCCGCTCGTAGTCGTCGGCGAGAGCCTTGAGCTGGCCCGCAATCGCTCGGTCGGTCATAGTTTGGACAGCGCGGAGCAAGCTCTGCGCTACTATTAAGTATTCCTTGCCTCGTTGTGAAATCTGGGACGTCATCAAGCCCTCGCTCGGTTCTCCGGCACCTGGTCCAAAGCGATCAGCCAGGATAGCCAACTGCCATCACTTGCCCGGCGAGCTCTGCAGCGATCGACGCACTTCTTGGAACAGAGAGGGGTTCGCCACGAGTAGTGCCGGACGAGTCCAAACTTGCCATCACAAACTGCGCATCTTGCAGCTCTGCCAGATCCAACGCTCGCGTTGTCAGGGGTGCTTGTGTCCATGAGACTTCTCGGTTGAGATGAGTACCCGCACACTCCCGGGAGCCGCCAGGGAGTGTGCGGGCATCGCTGACTTAGCCGATCGAGCTGGAGTTCGACTGCGCGAGCAGCTGCGTGACGGCCGCGGCACCACCGGCGCCGAAGACGCTGGAGCCGCCCTGAGCCACACCAACCTGCGTCGCAGTGTTCGCTTGCGCGACGATGTTGTTGGACAGATTGCTCAGGTCGAAGAACCCGCCACACACGGCATCGAGCTCCATATCGATCAGTTCACACGCTTCAATCATGACTTCTCTCCTTGGGTTTTCGTTGCTTAGCCGATCGAGCTGGTGTTCGACTGCGCGAGCAGCTGCGTGACGGCCGCGGCACCACCGACACCGAAGACGCTGGAGCCACCCTGAGCCACACCAACCTGCGTCGCATTGTTCGCCTGAGCGACGATGTTGTTGGACAGATTGCTCAGGTCGAAGAACCCGCCACACACGGCATCGAGTTCCATGTCGATCAGTTCACACGCTTCAATCATGACTTCCCTCCTCAGATATTTGTGACTTAGCCGATCGAGCTGGTGTTCGACTGCGCGAGCAGCTGCGTGACGGCAGCGGCACCACCAGCACCGAAGACGCTGGAGCCGCCCTGAGCCACACCAACCTGCGTCGCATTGTTCGCCTGAGCGACGATGTTGTTGGACAGATTGCTCAGGTCGAAGAACCCGCCACACACGGCATCGAGTTCCATGTCGATCAGTTCACACGCTTCAATCATGACTTCCCTCATCAGTGGTTGCTGTGAACGGCACCTGGCTCAAACCAAACCAGCGCCTCACTGCCCGTGTTCTTACCGGAGGGTGGCTCTTCTATCTGTGAGACGAATCACGCACGCTCCACAGTGCTCGTCAGCCTTGGCTGCGATATCACCCGTCGGATTTATCACCCGCTGGATTTGCGCTGAATTTGGCGCGCGACCTTTGCTCCCACGGCGCTTCTGCTCCTCTATCATCCGGAGGTGCAGACGCATTGGTGCGGAGCCGACGCTCATCTGACGCGAGCTGAACGTATGCGAGGCAGTTGACCGCTGGATTGTCGTAGCGCGTTGCGCGCCCGACGACATTGGTGGATCCCGTTGAAGACGCGTTCAACGATATTGCGGGTTCAGTAGATGCATGGACGACTTTCGCAGGGATGTTGGCCCAGGCGCCATTCCTGATGGCGAGTTCTCCGAGCCAATCGGCGGCGTGTCAACCGCAGCAGTACCTGCTTAGTTGTGACAGCAAATGCGGGACATCGACCTGTGGAGGTCGTGATCCTTGCAGGCTAGCGCGAACAATTTGAGCGAAATTATCGGATGGGGCGGTTCACGTCGTATCGTACATTGCTGTCGCCGCCGCCCGCTGCGCCATTTCGCGGCCGCGCAGCAACCGCGTCGCTTTAGGAGCAAGACGGACATCGATTTCGGTACGCCGAGCCACCGGCTTGATGAGCTCACGGCCTAACAATACTTTGGCAGATTGTTGGTTGGCGATCGCGAAAGGATTCCCGAATCGATTTTTCAATGATTCATGGATCGTCGGAACTTGGAGGGCTGACCATGGTGGAATGGAGAGACGAGCTCAAACGCTGGCTGAAGCCATTCCCGGATCGGCTGGTCATGAGACCTGGCAGCGGATGTGTCCGGCTTGCGTTGCGCGATTGATCGACCCTGGTAGCCGCAACGGCGTTCAGCCGATGGCGGAACGCCTTGCAACGGGCACGGTTACCTGATTGAGGTGTACCCGCACACTCCCGGGAGCAGCCAAGGAGTGCGCGGGCATCTACGACTTAGCCGATCGAGCTGACATTCGCCTGAGCGAGCAGCTGCGTGAGGTTTGCGCTACCGCCATTGCCGAAGACACTGAAGCCGCCGACGGCAACACCAACCTGCGTAGCAATCTGCGGCTGTACGACGATATTGCCGGACAAGTTGCTCACGTCGAAGAGCCCCCCACCAGACACGGCGTCGAGTTCCATATCGATCAGTTCGCGCACTTCACTCATGATTCCCTCCTCAGGGGTTCGGGTGAACAACACATCTGGCTCAAAGCAAGCCGGTGCCTCACTACGCGTATTGATACTGGAGGATGGTTTTTCGATCTGTGACAGAAATCACGGGCGCCTCGCAACGGCAGTCAGCTTTGGCTACGATATGACGCCCCGCTGACTCCACGCCATGCGCGACTTTTTCTCCCACGTCCCTTCTGATTCATGCGGCATGGACTCTCGCATGCCTCAAACGACTCCGGCTGCCTCAGGCACACGTGTAAGGATTAAGCGCGGAGCCAAAGCCTGTTTGGCGCAAGCTGAACGAACGCGAGTTGGGTGCGTTCAACAACATTGCGAGTTCGGTAGAGGTAAGGGCTATTGACCCAACGCTGAGGCGAGACAGGAGCTTCCCGACAAGCCGACGCTCGCAGGCGTCGCCGCGAGCCGGATCGGCAGGCCGTTGGCATCAACGACCGCATGACTCCTGCAAGCGCGTCCATGATATGGCCCCGCTCGCCGGCCCTCCGCCAGCGAACGAAGCAAGTGATCATTGTGTCGTACGAATGGCTATCCGACGCTGGCTTGGGCGGTCAGGCGATCGGAATGCACACGAACTTCCGCGCGGTGGAGATGAGCAACAGGTACGCTCGTTGGGCATCGACACCGTGTCGAGAGCCTTCCCGAGCGCGTTGAGCGACGGTGCCCGTGTCCAAGAGAATTCTCGATTGAATTCGTCTCCGCCCCCTTCGGGAGCGGGCAAGGAGTGTTCGGGCATCGCAATTTAGTGGATGGAGCTGAAGTTCAGCTGGCCGAGCTGCTGTGTGACGCTGGCGTTATTGCCGATAGCTATGCCGATCTGCACAGCAATATTCTGCTCTATGACGATATTGCCGAAATTACCGAAATTGCCGAAGCTGAAGAGCCCGTGATGCCCATGATGTCCATGATGCCCATGATGACGCCCGTGATGTCCTCCGCTCACGGCGTCGAGTTCCGTATCGATCAGTTCACGCATTCCACTCATGATTTCCCTCCTTGGGGGGTTGCAATGAACAACATGTGGCTCGAACCATACTGGAGGGTGTCTTTTCCATCTGTGACGGAAATCACGGGCGGCGCTCGCAGCCCGCGTGTTCGATGCCATAACGGAATTCTGCTCGACATGCTCGCGGCCATCGCACGTAACGAAGACCGCCGCCGCCAGTAGGCGCAAGGGTAGGCCAAGACCAAGGCAGAGGGCCGCCGATGTCGAGCGCAACACGGCATTTCCCGCATGCTGACGGCCAAGAATGTCGTACGACGCTATTCAGTCCGCCACGGCATGCAGCCGCGCCACCATCGCGAAGATAGCTAGGAAAATGCCGCTGCGTAACTCAGGGGCAGGCCGAGGAGGCAATTCTCTACATTGTGAGCGCCGTCACGGAAGATTCGGGTCGATCTCTTCATCGTCTGGCTCATGGCTGCATGATGCGGCCCCAAAACGAAACGGCGGCGAGGAACACAGATGAACCTGAACCACATCTTTAGTCTTATCATCTTCGCGATCGGAGCGCTGTGCTTTGTGGCGTTCATAACCACCCTGAAGCCACCGCTGCATCACTCAGAAGTGGCAGTGGGTTCCATTTATGGCCGCGGGATGCCGACCTAGACTAGCCGATCAATATAGAATGCTCATACGGCCCCCCGTGGGGCAAAGGCGGGGCAATCCAGCCCCGCCACGATCAATAGACAGGCTTCCGGGCCTCCTTCCCTGTATCGCATTTGCAAGCACTGCAAGACGATGCCGCGTTCTGTTTCTATCTCTACCGGCGGTGCGCCCGCTTCCAGCGGCGGCGGGGCGAGCCGAGCCCGACCGAATGCAGGTACGATAGACAGCTGCCGCGGCGGTTTCGGCTGCTGACCGAGCAGGCACGGCTGACGCCCGCCATCGCCCTGACGCTGGCGTTGGATCCATGCCTTGTCCGTGGATGCGTGGTGCGCCCGATCACGGCGCGCGGGGCCACCAAACCGCACCATGTGCGGAGGATCACGGACAATCCGTCTTGCGGCCTAGTATGACTCCGGCATGCAGGGTCGGGCTTGCCCACCCGGATGTTCCAAGGAGGCGTACATGACTCAGGTCTATTTCCATTGCTCGAATGCTAAGGGAGTACTGATGGATCGTCGCGGTACATTCGTATCCGACCTGATCGAGGCGTGCGAGGAGGCCACCCGCAGGGTGCGATCCTTCGTCGTAGCTGCCAACCTGGAAGATTGGCGTCAGTGGGCCCTGCATGTCAGCGATGAGGCTGGGGACGAGATTTTCGTTCTGCCGTTCGCATTCGTGCTCGGCAGGCCGCACTGAGAGAATGCCATGTCGTCGGGGCTGCCATCATTCATACTTCTTCGTAAGGGGGTGAATGCGATCACGACAGCAATCATCCGGCGTGCCTTCGCCGGAGCGGTTCTCGCCCAACGGCACTCCCATCGCAGCCTGGCCCCAAACTCAAGAACAGCCTGCGACTCCAAACGGTACATTTGGGAAGGACCACCTAAAGCTCTTGCCTCCGAGAGTCGTGCTGCGCCTCTCTAATCGAGCTTGCGGATGAGGCGGAGCAGCCAAGCCAGTCGCGGCCACAGGTGCGGGTGTGTGTCGTCGCGGCGCCGGCATCATAGTAGTCGCGGACCGTCGCGCGGCGCGCAAGCAGCACTTCGGAATCGCGGCGCTCTAAAGTCGCGCGCGATCAGCCGCCTCGGTCTCAACCGCTTTGCCGATCAGAAGATTGATCGGAACGCCTTGTGCGCTGCCGCAGATCAACAGTCCCGAGCCTGATGATCCAGATGCCACGATGCGGCATTGATCCTCGTCCTTGATCAACATGCCTTCCAGCCGCCCGGACGACACTTTCAGCTGCATGCGCGCCTGCTTTTGCTCTACGCCATTGACGCTGCACAAGCCGACGTGGCGCAGCGTAACCGTCCCTGAATATTCTGCACCTAGACGTGTAACGGTTTTCGCGAGATTTCCCGTTATCTCCCATTCGTGCAGATAGCCGATTTGCCCGCTGGCAGAGTAGGACTGCGCCCGAGCGGCAGGGGCTGCGGCAAACAACACAAATATCGCCACGACGATCGCGCGTATCGTTTCCGCGCACGGCATGATTACTGCAACTCCCGCACGACGCGAAAGCCGTTGGCGTAGTAACGCACGTCGACGTCGTAGCGAAACCTCGCCGAAGATCTGACGTCGCTGGCCTTGCTGAGGAAGTTCCCCCCGCGCAGCACCCGCAGACGGCAGTCGCCCGACGTCCAGGGCGACGCGTCCTTCGGCGCATTGCGATATGAATCGTTCCAGCAATCCTCGACCCATTCCGCAGCGTTGCCAGAAGTGTCGTAAAGCCCGAAGCCATTTGGCCGGAACGAGCCCACTGGCACGACCTGCTGCTTGATCGGACTACCACAGCCCTCGCACTGGGCATGACCCGCGCCGGCCTCTTTGCCCCACCAGAATGACGTTCTGGTTCCCGCGCGCGCGGCATACTCCCATTCCGCTTCGCTGGGCAGACGGTATTTCTGTCCGGTCCTCTGCGACAGCCAGGCGACATACAGCTTGGCGTCTTCCCAGCTGACATTGATGACTGGGCGGTCGCCGCGGCCCCAGCCGTGATCCTCGGGGCGCACTTTGCACGCGCCGGCATCGGCGCACGGATCCCACTCCGCGAACGTCACCTCGCGGCGCCCGATGGCGAAGGGCTTGCGAATGCTGATCAGGTGCTCGGGCTTCTCATAGGGCGTGTCATTGGATCCCATCACGAAGTCTCCCGGCGGCACAACCACGAGCTCGGCGCAATTATCGCAATCGCGAAACAGCTCCCCCGGATCCAGACTGGCGCCCTGTTGTTGAGCCACTCTGGTGCCGGATGGCACGGACGGTTGGTCGCCAGACGGGCCGCTGCTCAGCCCTCGCTGGGCGCCTGCCGCAGCACTTGCAAATAGCACTGTGAGAAAAATCACAGACAAGACGGCGGATTTCATATTGTGATCTCCGGTCGGCTCGAACGATCGGGAGTATGCACACGTCACATTCAATGTCGCATAGCATGCTTCATTCGGCCGCGACCGGCAAGGCGCCGGTCGCGCCGCGGGATTTGAGTTTACATTGGTCGGTAAAGGAATATCGTTCCATCCTCGTTCGTTTTTCCGGACGGGCATATTATCGAAGCTTGCAATTATTTCAGATTCCCGCGGCTTCTGCGGTCCAGATTGTGGTCCATGCATTGGGAAGATTGCGATGATGCAACGATTGCTGATATCGATTCTGGCTCCAATTATCGGCGGTTTGATGCACTGCCACGCCGCACAGGCCCAGGCCCAGATGGGCGGACCGACGCCGTCGCCACCCGGGGCCGCCGTCTATTTCATCGGCTTGAAGGATGGCGACACGCTGCCAACCAAGACCACTCTCCATTTTGGTCTGCGTGGCATGGGCGTTGCGCCCGCAGGTTCGGACCGCGCCAACAGCGGTCACCATCATTTGATCGTCGACTCGCCAACGCCGGCGCTGAATGCCGAAATTCCCAACGATTTCCAGCACCTCCATTTCGGCGCGGGACAGACCGAGGCAGAAGTTTCGCTGACGCCCGGCGAGCACACGTTGCAGTTGGTATTCGCCGACAAGAATCACGTGCCGCATTCGCCGCCGGTGATCTCCGAGCGAATCAAGGTCAAAGTGGCTGACCAAACTGGCCCCGCGGTGACTCAAGCAGCTCCGGCGGCTGGCGGACGTCGTTCCTCGCCGAAGGACGCTAAGGTCTATTTCATCTATCCGAAGAACGGCTCCTATATTTCTCCGAACCCGGTTATCCGCTTCGGCTTGTTGAACATGGGCGTGGCGCCGGCGGGCTACGACAAACCCAACACCGGCCATCATCATTTGATTGTCGATGCCGAGTTACCTCCGCTGAACCAACCGATCCCGAACGACTTCAACCACCTGCACTTCGGCGCAGGCCAGACCGAAGCGAAGGTCACGCTCCCGATCGGCCAGCACAAGCTGCGCCTGCTGTTCGCCGATTATGCCCACGTGCCGCACGATCCAGCGGTGTTCTCCGAAGTCATCAACGTCACGGTGACGGAGAGCGGTCAGCCGCCGAGAAAGCGAAAGTACCGCCATCGCTCCTGGCGGAGTTACGGATATTGATGCAGCGATGAAACCACGCCGGCTCCTGATCTACGTCCTCTGCCTCATCGTCAGCGCGATGCTCGCCGATGCGGCCGCAGCGGAGCGTCGGGTCGCGCTGGTGGTCGGAATCTCCGCCTATACGAACGCACCGACGCTGTCCAATACCGGCAACGACTCCAAGGCGATCGCGGCGCTGTTCAAGTCCATCGGTTTCGACACCGTAATTTCGCGCAGCGATCTCGGCGTCGTCGACTTCAAGCGCACTGTGCGCGAGTTTCTCATTACTGCAGAGAACGCCGATGTGGCGGTGGTCTATTACGCCGGCCACGGCATCGAGATCGGCGGCATGAATTATCTGATACCGATGGATGCCAGGTTGAGCCACGACTACGACGTCGACGATGAGGCTATCGCGCTCGATCGCATCATCTGGGCGCTGCAACCGGTACGCCGCCTGCGTTTGATACTGCTCGACGCCTGCCGCGACAACCCGTTTGCGGCCAAGCTGCGGTCCGCAAGCCGCTCGCCGACCAGAGGCGGACTTGCGAAGCTTGATGAAATCAGTGCCGATACGCTGGTGGCCTTCGCCGCCAGGGCCGGCTCGATTTCCTATGACGGCGACGGCGTGAATAGTCCCTATGCAACCGCGCTGCTCCGGCACCTTGCCGAGCCCGGTGTCGACATCCGGATCGCGCTTGGCCGCGTGCGCGATGAGGTTATCACCATGACCGGTGGACGGCAGGAGCCGTTCATCTATGGCTCTCTCGGCGGCGCGACCATCTCCCTGGTGCCGCAGCTCGGTGCGACAAATGCCGCGCCGGCATCGTCACCCCAGGCCGCTCCACCAGTTTCGGCGCCGGCCTTGCCGAAGCCGGTCGGAGTCAATCCGACGCCGCCAAGCGCGCCGCCGGCGGTGAAGGCGGAACTGCCCAAGGCGGCGCTTCCCGCACAGCCGGCCCCCGAAACCACGGACCCCTGTGTCCGCGACGAAGCGAGGCTGGCGCGTCTGCGTGCCACCCCTGCGCCGGACGAGATCACTAACTTCCAACGCGAGGTCGCCTGCAAGCGGCTGCGTCCACAAGTACAGCGTCTGTTTGAGAGTATTGTTAGCAATACCGCTCTGCCTCCTGGTGGAAATGCGGCGCCGCAAGCGGCTCCGAAGCAGCAGGCGCAAAATGAGTCTGTCCGTTCCGAGGATGCTTGCACCCGCGACATGGCGCGGTTACAGAGCGTGCGCGCTGAGCCTACGGTCGAGGCGATCACCAAGCTCGAGAGAGAATTGGGCTGCGAGCGGCTCCGGTCCCAGCTCCGCCGATTGCGCGAGAGCCTCGCTCCTTGATCTCGTCTGGACACTTCACGATGTGTCCATGACATTTCTCGATTGAAATTTTTGCCTGCCCCCGGGAAGCAGCCCAACTCGAAGGCGGGTTCCGCCTGGAGTTCCGCGCCAAAAGCGGCCTCTTCCGCGAAAGAGCCAGTCACTCAATTACTCGACAACATTCGCTCGAGTGCGTCGCTGTCGAGATCAGTCGCGTTCGAAGACTTTGGCGCCAGGGTAAGCTCGCCGGGCGTACGTGACGACCAGCTCCCGGTCCTGAATCGCCAGGAACGGAGTTCGGAGCTGGCACGATCCGACGATAAGGTGCCACAAGCCATCAAGTCTTTTAATCACGACGTTCATAGTGCGCTCCTCGAAGAACAGCAAAACAACTGATCGACGCGACAATCTTACAAGTCACGCGCTAGGGCCGTGATCCTAATCACATAATGTGACGCACCCCGCCGAGATCGTGCGAGATGAAGAGGTAGGCGCGCCTCAGCTCGCGCTGCAGATCGACCAGGGGGTTGAGAACCTGCGCCGGCATGCTGTCGCAATCTTCGGTGCCACGTTACTCGCCGCGGTGATGGAGCACCTTCGTCATGTAGTCGAAGTTCCAGTGACGCGCATCACGGTCGTTGCCCCTGGGATCGGCTATCCCTGGACGTGTGTTGGGAAGCACGTTCCAGAGACAACCGTTACTCTTCATTGAACCTCGGAGGTTAAATGACTCGGATTAGAATTTCCCATAGCTGGCGGACCATTCGCGGTGCTCATATCCGTATCGTCCATCGGCGTAAGGTCGCGGTTAAGTCGGGCTCAAGCATTGTTCGATCTGCATGTCGGGGAATGGCCACTTCTGGCAACGAAGGGGCAACTATAAAGCTGAAGGTATCGTCATCATCGTGATCGTCGTCCTGCCAGCAGATGGCGACGACAGCTAGGCCGCCCTGATCGGCGGCCTCTTTTGTTTTTGCCGCAACCGTCGGCGGGGTGTCGCCAGCCGTTGGCGGTGCTTCTTGCGGTGAGACCGGCGCCGGTGCCTCGTTCGGCGAGTCTCTTCGCCCTCACCGAAGGCCGACCTCGGAAAAAAATCTGGGCGTCTGGGTGGGCGTTTAACGGGAAAGGCGGTCAAACTAGAATTCGCCCTGCTGCCCGGTAGAGCGCTCGAGTGCGAGCGCGATCACATCGCACAGCCTCCAAGTCTGGCAACATAAAGAGCGGATCAGCACCCACAGACCAGGAGACTACACATGATCGACGACAGCAAAATTGCCAAGGACGATGCCAACGGCGTCGGAAGTGCGCGGAAATCCGGGCAACGAAAGGTTTTCAAGACAGGAGGCAGGAAATGAGTCCTCTTTCGGTTATCGGCTGGGACATTATCGGGTGGGATAGCCTCACGCCGCAGGGCGTTCGGTTCGGCATTGCGACCATCCTTGCGCTGTTTGCGGTGGGCCGCCCCGGGCCGTCAGTCTTTGAGTTTTTTGCCGGCCTGATCTGCATCCTGGGTGCTGGGCTCATGGTGGCGCAGGCGGTCTCGCTTGGTTGACTCCTCGCGGCCGGGTTTGCTCTCGGCACCCACATGTAACGGAGGCGACCATGGCTCAGCAACAGCGGGAAAGCCTGCGCGCGTCAACGAGGAATAACGGCAGTCGCTTCGATCTCGACGCGCGCTGCTGGCTCGACAAGACGTACGACCTGGACGAGCGCCATGCTCGGGTAGTGGACGCCGACGACGTCACGATAGGCTTTGCCGAGCATCTTGAGATTGGAAACGTATTCGTCCATGTCGACGACATACCAGGTCAGGCGCACGAGATGTTCGGGTCCAGCACCGCCCTCCGCCAGGATCGCCACGATGTTTTCGAGAGTCTGCCGCACCTGCGCGACAAACCCGTCCGCAAATTGACCGGCAACGTCCCAGCCAACGACACCACCGGTCACGACGAGGCGTCCTTCGGCCATGATGCCGTTCGCATAGCCCTTCGGCTGCGGCCAGCCGCCAGGCTGAAGCACCCGCAGACCACGGGTCGCGGCGGTCAGTGTGAGCTCTTCTTGTTTCATTGTGCTAAAACTCTCTGCAATCAGCGCGGCTTCAGCAGCTCACGCGCCACGATCAGCTTCTGAACCTCGGTCGCGCCCTCGTAGATGCGAAGCGCGCGGATTTCGCGATAGAGGCTTTCGACGACCTCCCCCTTGCGCACGCCACGACCACCGAACATCTGTACGGCCCGATCGATGACGCGCTGCGCGGTTTCGGTGGCGGTTAGCTTTGCCATCGCGGCTTCGCGGGTGGTGGGTAATTTCTGAACGTCGCGGCGCCAGGCCGCGCGATAGGTCAAGAGCGCTGCTGCATCGACGTCCGTTGCCATGTCGCCGAGCGTGGCCTGGGTCAGCTGGAGATCACCCAACGTCGCCCCAAACATGCGCCGGCTGCGCGCATGCGACAGCGCCTCGTCAAGTGCGCGCCTCGCAAAGCCGAGGGCCGCCGCGGCGACCGAGGCACGAAAGATGTCGAGCGTCTGCATCGCGAGCTTGAATCCGCCACCTGGCGCGCCGAGACGCCGGCTTGCCGGGATCCGGCAGTTCGTGAAGCGCAGTGTCGCGAGCGGATGCGGGGCGATGACATCGATACGCTCGGCGATGCTGAAACCGGGATCACTGGGGAAGACGACGAAGGCCGAAATGCCCCGGGCGCCCGGCGCCTCGCCAGTGCGCGCAAACAGCGTGTAAACGTCGGCGATCCCGCCGTTGGAGATCCAAGTCTTCTCGCCATCGATGACGTAGTCGTGACCATCGGCGCGCGCGGTGCAAGACATCGCCGCGACGTCCGATCCCGCGTCCTTCTCCGACAACGCGAAGGCCGAAAGCCATTCGCCCGACCGGACTTTCGGCAGAACGGTCTCGCGGAGCTCCGCGGAACCGCCGAGCGCGATTGCGCCGGAGCCAAGCCCCTGCATGGCAAAGGCAAAATCGGCTAGACCGTCGGCATAGGCGAGCGACTCGCGCGACAGGCAGATCGAGCGCGAATCGATCGTAGCCGCATCACCGTCAGGTGCAGCGACCGCACAATCGAGCAACCCCGCCTCGCCCATCGCACGCACGAGCTTGCGACAGGCGCCGTCGACGTCGCTGTGATCGATCTTGTCGAGAACTCCCGACTGCACGAAGCGGTCGAGCGCCTCGCCGATCGCGTGATGACGCGGCTCGAAGAACGGCCAGTCGAGCCACTCGCGCCGGATGACCTTTGCAACGGAGCTCATATGTTCCCTCCTCCGCTCATTGGGCGGCAGCCGCTGCAGCGGCGCGTGCCAGATTGGTTTCGTATTGCCCCTTGGCCGATAGATATTGCTTCGGCCAACCGACTGCAGTGATGCCGATACGTGCTGCTTCGTGCAGCGTCCAGGCAGGATCGGCAAGATGCGGCCGCGCAATGGCGCAGAGATCGGCGCGGCCTGCGGCGAGGATCGAGTTGGCGTGATCGGCCTCGGAGATCGCACCGACAGCGATGGTCTCGATACCGACCTCGTTGCGAATCAGATCGGCGAAAGGCGTCTGGAACAGGCGACCATAGATCGGCCGCTCCTCCTTCCAGACCTGCCCCGACGAGCAGTCAACCACATCGGCACCGGCCTCCTTGAACATCGCAGCGAAGATTGCCGCGTCGGCCGGCGTGTTGCCGCCTTCGGTCCAGTCGTGGCACGACAGCCGCACCGACATCGGCCGATCCGACGGCCACACCGCACGCATGGCGCGAAAGACCTCCAGCGGAAAGCGCGCACGTTTCTCGTGGCTGCCGCCATATTCGTCATTCCGCCGGTTGGTCAGTGGCGACAGGAAGCTCGACAGCAGATAGCCGTGGGCGCAATGGAGCTCGAGCCACTCGACGCCGGCCGCCGCCGCCCGGCGCGTGGCCGCGACGAAATCGTCGCGCACGCGGTCCATGTCGCTGCGGTCCATCGCCCGCGGCACCTGTCCGTTGGGCAGGTAGGCCAGCGCCGATGCCGAGATCAGCGGCCAATTGCCCGTCTCCAGCGGCTGGTCGATCCCCTCCCACGCGAGCCTGGTCGATCCCTTCCGCCCGGCATGGCCGAGCTGAATGCCGACCTTGGCGTGTCCGAGGCTGTGGATCAGTTCGACCAGCCGGCGCCATTGCGCCGCTTGCTCATCGTTCCAGAGCCCAAGGCAGCCCGGTGTGATCCGGGCATCCGGCGAGATGCAGGTCATCTCGGCGAAGATCAGCGCGGCGCCCCCCATGGCACGCGCGCCGAGATGAGCGATGTGGAAGTCGTTGATGAGCCCGTCCTGCGCCGAATACATTGCCATCGGCGAAACCATGATGCGGTTCGCAAGCGACAAGCCACGCACGCTGTGCGGCGTCAGCATCGGCGGCGGGACACGTTCGCCGTCCTTGACGGCGATCCCCGAGCGCGCGGCGAACCAGCGCTCAAAACCCTCCAGCCAGGTGCGATCACGCAGGCGGAGGTTTTCGTGGCTGATGCGCTGTGAGCGCGTCAGCATCGAATAGAAAAATTGCGGCGGCTCCAGCGTATCGGCATAGCGGTGGCCAACCACCTCGAACCATTCCATGGCGTTGCGCGCCGCATTCTGGATGCGCGCGACATCGACACGGCGCACCTCCTCGTAGGCTTCCAGCACAACCCCGATGTTGTCGCCGCCATGACCGTGACGGTCAAATTGGTTGGCTAGCTCGATGGCGTCGTCGAGCGCGAGCTTGGTGCCCGAGCCGATCGCGAAATGCGCGGTGTGTGCCGCATCGCCCATCAGCACGACATGGGAGCGGCCGTTGAACACGCTCCATTTGCCGCAGATCAAGCGGCTGAAATTGAGCCAGGCCGACCCGCGCAGATGGCGCGCGTTGGTGAGGAGCTTCGCGCCGTCGAGCGTCTCGGCGAAGACCTTTTCGCAGAACTCGATTGATCCTTGTTGATCGAGCTCGCCAAGCCCGTGGGCGTTGTAGGCCTCTTCCGTGGTCTCGACGATGAAGGTCGCGGTCTCGGCGTCGAACTTGTAGATATGCGCCTGGAACCAGCCATGCTCGGTCTTCTGAAAATCGAACGTGAAGGCGTCGAACGGCCTCTTGGTGCCGAGCCAGATGTAGCGGTTCGGCCGGATCACCATGTCAGGCTGGAATTGCTCGGCATAGCGGGCGCGGATCCTGGAATTGACGCCATCGCAGGCGACGATCAGGTCAGCATCGGGAAACTCGAGATCGGACTCCACGTCTCGCTCGAAGACGAGCTCGACGCCCAGCGCCTCGCAGCGCCGTTGCAGGATGTTGAGCAGGTGCTTGCGCCCAATACCGATGAAGCCATGGCCAGTAGTACGCTGGCGAGTCCCCTTGAAGACGAGCTCGATGTCGTCCCAGTGGTTGAAGGCGTCCTCGATCTCGGTCGCACTTTCGGGATCGGCAACGCGCATCGCCGACATCATCGCGTCGGAGAACACAACGCCCCAGCCGAACGTATCGTAGGGCTTGTTGCGCTCGACGACGGTAATGATGTGCTCCGGATGGCGGCGCTTCATCAGGAGGCCGAGATAGAGCCCGGCCGGGCCGCCACCGATACAGACTATGCGCATGATCCCTCGCTTTCGCGCGCCGCGCCATTTGCCGAGCTGCAAACCCCCGGGAATGCCGATCCACAAATTATTTTAAGCATAAAATATTTCGACGGCGCACGGATTGTCAAGATGCCTGTCGGCGGCTTTTGAGATCGCCACCAAGCGTTGCTACAATCTTGTGACTGGCTGCAGATTTACTGCAAGGCCAGGCCGATTCTCCGGGGATTCCGCCAAGCCTTGAATTTACTTTTGGCACGAACTATCTTGCAGATGTTCATGACGCCGCCCGTTCTCGACGGGCGGGACGCTCCCAGGAGATTCGATTTGGCACTCGCGAAGGAGTCCCCGCCTGTTTCGCCCAGGAATGGGGCAGACCAGGTGGCCGAGTACAGGGCCCAAACGCGGCTTTGGCTCCGGCTGCTGGCCTGCACGACCCTGATCGAGGGCGAGCTGCGGCGCCGGTTTCGCGACGAATTCGACTTCACCATGCCTCGCTTCGACGTGCTGGCCCAGCTCGACCGCGAGCCGAGCGGACTTGTGCTGGGAGAGCTGCCCAAGCGCCTGATGGTATCAGCCGGGAACCTCACGCCGATCGTGGACCGCCTGGTCGAGGACGGTTACATCACCCGCACGCCGTCGACGCTCGACCGCCGCGTGCAGATCGTCTGCATGACGGTCGAGGGCCGAAAGGCCTTCCGGCGCATGGCAAAGAGCCATGGCTCATGGCTCGCGGAGCTGCTGGCGGAATTCCCGGCTGAAAGGCTCGACGGGTTGATCGGTGAGCTCGACCAGCTAAAGGGCGCCGTCAGGGACTCGCTGGAAAAGCGGTGAAGCCCCGCGGCGTCGGACGTTAGCGCCGCACTTTGATTCCAGCCGCCTCGCGGTCCCAAATATCCGTCGTCACGCCCGCCTCGCGCAGTACGCCCTTCTTGATCTTGCCGTTCTCCGTCAGAGGCATCTGGCCCACAATCCGCACGTAGCGGGGAATGGCGAAATAGGCGATCTTCCCTTCGCAATGACGGATGATTTCGATCGGCTCGATCGATTGGTCGGGCTCCGGCAGGATCGCGACTGCAACCTCGTCCTCGCCCAATTCCGAAGGCAGCGGATAGATCGCGCAGGCCGCGATCGCGGGATGGGACTGGATGGCCTGCTCCACCTCCCATGAAGAAACATTCTCGCCGCGCCTGCGGATCGAATCCTTCATGCGATCGATGAAGCGATAATGCCCGTCCGGATCGCGGACCACGCGATCACCGGAGTGGAACCACAGGTTTCGCCAGGCCTCGACCGTCTTCTCCGGCATGCCGAAATAGCCGGTCGCGAATGCAAAGGGCTCCTTGGCGCGCAGCAGCAGCTCTCCGGCCTGCCCGACCGGAAGCTCCGCATCGTCGGCATCGACGATCCGGGCTTCGATGCCATCAGCGAGATATCCCATCGTCCCCGGACGGTCGGACGGAATCGCGCCCGCGAACACGAAATTGGTCTCCGTCGATCCGTAACCGTCGACCAGCGGCACGCCAAACCGTTCAAGAAACGGCGTGTGGATCTGCGGCGGCACACCGCCGCCGAGGGCGACGCGAAGCCGATGCGCTCTGTCGTCTCCGGTCTTGGGCTGCGCCAGCAGCATCGATGCCATGGCGCCGAGCAGATAGCCGACGGTCGCATCGTGCCGTCGCGCGGCAGCCCAGAAGCCGGAGGCGGAGAATTTCGGCTCCAGCACGTAAGTGCATCCGTTCAGCACGGCCTGATAGAGCGCATTCAACGCGTTGGTGTGGAACAGCGGCAGCGTCGTGAACAGCACGTCACCTTCGCGGATGCCGAGTGCCCGGGCCGAGTAGATGCCCCACCAGAACAATTGCGCCTGCGGGCAGCACACGCCCTTGGCGGGGCCCGTCGTGCCGGACGTGTAGAGAATGGCTACCGTGTCGCCAGGCCGCACCTGACTGGCGGACGCTCGATCGTTCAGAGCGGGCAGCGGAACTGGCGAGATCTTCCCGCTGTCTGCCTCAGCGGCAGTCCCGATCATCCAGACCTGCGAAGGAAGCTCAACGTCCGCCTCGACAGTGTCAATCGCGGCAAGAAACGGCGCTTCGACGACGAGGAGAGAGGGCTGCGAATTGAGGAAGATGTGGGAGAGCTGGAATCCACGCAGCGCCGTGTTGATCGGCACCACGATCGCACCGAGCCAGGCACATCCGAGGAAGACCTGAAGAAATTCCGGCCGGTTGGAGCACATCAGGGCGACCCGGTCGCCGGGCTGGATCCCAGCGTCGACGAGCGCCTGCGCCGATGCAGCCGCGATCGCGGCGGTCTGCGCGTAGGTCCAGCGCGTCTCCCCCGAGACGAGCAGGGCGCGATCCCCGTAGCGTTCGGCCTGCCGCGTGAGGATGGTGGAGAGGATCCGGTCAGACGGTGGAAACAGCTCCACCGCGCGGGCCCAAGCCGGCGCCGCAGCCGCCTCCCCGGCCCCCGACATCGCGCTGGGCTCCGCCATATGCGCCTCGCTCACGGCAGCAGTTTGTATTTGCCGTCTTCGATCTGAACCAGAATGCGCGCACGAGCGTCGACGCCGTGCCGATCCGCCGGCGTATAGGTGTAGACGCCTTGTGTCCCCACCACGTCCTTGATCGTGAACAGCGCCTCGCGCAGCGCGTTGCGGAACTCCGGCGTGCCCGGCTTGGCGCCGGTCGCCATCGCGCGCTTGGCTGCGTCGACGAACACCAGCCAGCCGTCAAAGGAGTATGACGAGAACGAATCCGTCGGGGCCTCGCCATTCGCCTTCTCGAACGCCGACCGGAAATCCAGCGCGACCTTCCGGATCGGATTGCTGGCTGGAAGTTGCTCGGCCGCGGTCACCGGTCCGGTCGGGCAGATGATGCCGTTGGCGGCCTTGCCCGCAAGGCGCAGGAAATCGGCGCTGATGAGCCCGTGATTGCCGTAGAGCGGTCCTTTATATCCGCGTTCGGACAAGCCGATGACCGGCAACGCGCCGGGCGTACCGGTGCCGCCGAGCATGATGGCGTCAGGGCGCGCGGCGACCGCGCGCAGCACCTGGGCCGTCACCGAGGAATCCGATCGCGCATATCGTTCGTTCGCGATGACCTTGATATCGGCCGCCTTCGCACTCTGCTCGAGCGAACTGTACATGAGGTCGCCGAACGCATCGGAGAAGCCGATGAAGGCGACGGTTTTCAACCCGTGAGCCTTCATATGATCGACGATGCCCTGGACGAGGAGCGGCGTTGGCTGCGGCGTCTGCACGACCCAGGGGCCGCCATCGCCTGATGGCACCGGCGCGATCGGGGACACCGCAATCATCGGGATCTTCATCTCGATCGCCGCGGTCGCCATCGCCAGCGTCTGGGGTGCGCCTGACGTGCCGATGAGAATATCGACCTTCTCCTGCTCGACAAGCTTGCGCGCATTGCGCGCCGACGCCGTCGGATCGGAGCCATCGTCGAGCTGAATCAGGCGAAGCTTCTCGCCACCGACCTCGCCGATATAGGCTTGGCCCGCCGCAATCCCCTTCCCGTTCGGAATCCCGATCGACGACACCGGTCCGCTGAGGCCGGTCACGAAGCCGACGAGAATGTCCGCTTGCGCGATCTCTGGCACGGCAATGAGCAGCACGGTGGAAGCCAGCAGGCTCTTCATCAAGTTCATGGCACCTGTCTTTCGTGAGTGGTTTCTTCTCTTGTCTCGTTCGGCAAGCGCCATGCCTTCGTCAATTCGACCCAACCAGCGCAATGACCCGGAGCGGACTGCCGGAGCCGTTCTGGATCTTCAGGGGCGAGGCCACGATGACGGCGCCGGTGGCCGGAAGCTGGTCCAAATTGCAAAGGCATTGCAGGCCGTAGCGGCCCGCACCGTGCAGGAAGTGATGCGCCGGATAAGGCGGCTCGAAATGTCCGGCCTGCCCCGCATCGGTGCCGATGGTCTCGGTGCCGAAGCCGATGATGCCGCGCTCCTCCACCAGCCACTTCATGACCGCGGGGTTCGGGCCCGGCGTGTGCGCACCGTCGTCCCTGAGGTTGGAATAGTCGCGCCAGCCCTTCTTGGACCAGTCGGTGCGCAGCAGGACCCAATGGCGCGCAGGGATGCGCCCGTGCTTCGATTCCCAAGCCTCGACGATCGGTACCGTCAGCACGAAGTCGGGATCCTGCGCGGCTTCCGTGGAGCAGTCGATGACGCAGGCCGGAGCGATCATGTCCTTGGCCGGCATCGTGTCGACGGCATTGTTCGGCAGATCCTTGCCGGTGAACCAGTGGATCGGCGCATCGAAATGCGTGCCGGTGTGTTCGCCAAACGTCACGTTGTTCCAGTACCAGGCCGGGCCACGACCATCGTATCGCGAGATTTCCTGGATGCGGACAGGCGCCGCCTGGCCAAACTCCGGCGGCAGCACGATGACCGGAAAATCCGGGCTGAGCGTAAAGGTCAGATCGACGACGCGCACGGCGCCGGAAGAAATTGCACCGGCCAGCTCCAGGAGATTCTTGCTTTGCATAGTCACGTCCTCCGGCTTGGTTGAAATCAGCCCCTCACCTGTCGAGCTCGCGCTCGAGCGCTTTCGGATTGGCCGCGAGACGCTGCCGGATTTCTTCGGCGACGTCCCCGACATACATCTCTTCGAGCCCGCCTCTGAGCCCCGACACGATCGCCTGCGCGATCGCGCGCGGCGCGACCTTTGGCGGCGGCACGGTCTGGAACCACTCGGTGTCGACAGGCCCGGTGAACAGGTTCATGACCTTGATGCCGCCCGGCCGCAGCTCCGCGCGAAGGCAGTGCGAGAGAGACAGGCACGCAGCCTGCGAGGCCGAGTAAGCGCCAAAGGCCGGCCAGTTCGCGAGCGCGTAGACCGACAGGATGTTGACCCATGCGACGCTGTTGTTGACGCCGTCGGCGCCGCGCATCCGCATGGCGGGCCCAAAGGCCTGTGCGAGGTTGATGAAGCCGAGATAGGCCTGGTCGATCTCGTCCCGCGCGATGCTCGTCCCCTTGCGATCGAGCAGACCACCCGCTCGCACATACTCGGTCGTATTGACGAGGATATCCACCTTGCCACCGATGTCGGCGGCAAGATCAGCGGCAGATTTTTCATCGGCCGCGTCGAGCGTGACGACCTCAACGCCCTCTTGCCCGCGCAGCAGATCCTCGCCGGCAAACGGCCGCCAGGGTTCGGCCACGCCAACGAACACCGTCTTGGCGCCCGCGGCCTTCAACGCCGCGACGGCCTCCTGGCCGACTACGCTGCGGCCGTTGGTGACGAGCACCCGCCTGAATTTCGGATCGGCCGTCATTTCCCGCCATTGCCTGTCGTCTGCCATGTTGGGAGTCTCCCCCTCGGGTCGGGCAAAGGCCACCGCCTGACCGCTCTTGTCGAGCTGAAACGACATGCGGACCGGCGCGCCCTCGGCGCAGTCGGCATGGAGATGCGCGACGATCGTCGGGCCGCAGTCCATCTTGACGAGACCGATCCGCCAGGGCGCGCGTTCGCGGAAATAGACGTCGCTCGGCACGCGCGCGGTCGTCTCGGCGAGAAGCGTGCCCCGGCCCGGCGCGTCCGCAAACGCGAGCGCGGGTGACAGGCAGGACGGACAAGCATCCCGCGCCGGATAAGCGAAAGCGCCGCAGGCGTCGCAGCGCTGGAGCATGAAGCGCCCCTCGGCCGCCGCCCGCGTGAACCCGTGCGATGTCCGGCTACGCGGCCTCGGGGGCGATGCCGGGAGCCGCGTCCGCAGCAGCGGGTTCTTGCGGCGGGGCGGCTTGATCGGATCGATCATCGTGAAGGCCCTGCAAAGATCGCGGCGCCCGAGGCGAGGCCACGGTCATAATTGATCATACCGAACCCGGAGGCCAAGCCGAGGCGCGCATTCCTGACCTGCGTGGGACCCGCGGTTCCCAGGACCTGCCGCAGCCCCTCGACGAGACCAAGATAGGCACCGGCGGCGCCAGCCTGTCCGACGGAGAGCTGTCCGCCCGAACTGTTGTGCGGGAAATCGCCTTCAATGGTGAGATCGTGCGCGCGGACGAACTCCGCACCCTCGCCCTTCTTGCAAAAGCCGAGATCCTCGAACTGCATCATCGTGATGACGGGATAGTCATCGTAAGTCTGGACGATATCGAGATCGTCGGGCTTCACGCCGGCCATGGCATAGAGCTCGCCGACGTCCATCGCCCAGCCACCACGCACCTGCATCGGGTCGTCCGCAAAGGCGTTGTGCCGTTCGATCGTCGACAGCAGTCGCGCCGCGGGCAGCCCAAGCGATGCGGCGGTCTCCTCGCGCATCACCAGAAAAGCTTCCGCGCCCGCGCAGGGCATCACGCAATCAAAGAGGTGGATCGGGTCGGAAATCGGCCGCGCCGCCAGATATTGTTCGAGCGTCAGCGGCACTTTCATCAGGGCGTGCGGATTACGTAGCGCATTGGCGCGCTGAGCGACCGCGATCCTGCCGACGTCCTCGCGCGTGACGCCGAAGCTCCGCATATAGTTGCGCGCAATCAGCGCGAAGCTCGCATTGGCGCCGCCCGCGCCGTAAGGATAGACGGCGTCCTGGTTGAAGCGCGAGAAATTCTCGAGCGTCAGGCGGAAGGAATCTACATGGTTGGTGTCGCCCGCCACGCAGGCGACGATGTCGGCGTCACGAGCCTGGACCGCGCGCGCAGCCTTCCGCAAGCCCGCGATGGCGCTGGCGCCGCCAAGCGGAATCGTGTCGAGCCAGCGGACGCAAAGACCAAAATGCTGCGTCAGCCCGATGCCGCTGTCGGTGCCCATGGTGAAGCTCGAGACGCAAAGACCGTCGATATCAGAGGCCTTGATGCCGGCCTGGGCTACGAGCTCGCCAAGCGCACGGCCAATCCACCATTGCGCGCTCTCGATGGAATAGCGCGCATAGGGAATCGTGACGGGAGCCGCCATCACGATGCCGTCGTACGGTGTGCGCTGGGAATTCTTCACCGGTCGCGCGCCTCAGATCACCGTCAGCCTGACGTCGATATTGCCGCGTGTTGCGTTCGAATAGGGACAACGCTCATGCGCACCGGCGACGACCTCCTCGGCGACCGCCTTCTCGACCCCGGGCAGATCGACCTTCAATTCGACGGCGAGCGCATATCCGACCGGGACCGGCCCCATGGCGACCTTTGCCGTCACAGACGGCTCAGCGGACGGCACGATCTTCCGCGTGCGCGCCACCAGCTTGACCGCGCCAAGAAAGCACGCGGCATAGCCGGCCGCAAAGAGCTGCTCCGGATTGGTCCCCTCGCCGCCGGGACCGCCCATCGATTTCGGCAAGGACAACGAGACCGACAGGAGACCGTCCGAACTTGCGGCCTTGCCGTCGCGGCCTCCAGTGGCCGTGACCTCGGTCTCGTACAGGATCTTTTCGGGTGTCATCATGTCTCGTTCTCCAGAACTCGGCGCTGCGCCCGCCCTAACGCTTGTTGCGTGCGAGCATGGCGCGAAAATCGCTGCGGGCCAGGTCGCTGGCGCGACCGAAGCTCGGCCCGCGGCTGGGCTCGGTGCCATTGAGGCGCCTGAGCTGCACCCACATCTCGGCGCTCTTGAGCGCAACGGCCGCGCAATTGACGACAGGTGCGTGCCCGACCTTCAGGCCATGCTCCCGTCCAATCAAGAGACCGGGAAGGACACCGGCGGGGATCACGACATCGGCGCCGCGCTCGGTCAACGGCAGCGCGCAGGCGACGAAATCCCTGATCATGCGGGCCTGGGCCGCTTCGTTGCCCGCGAACGCATCGGCAAAATCCTCCGGCTTGCAGCCCATGCCGGTGACGTGAACGACGCGGTCACCGAGACCGTAACGTTCGGCCTGCTCGTAGTGCCAGACTTCGAAAACGGGGTCGAGCGTGACGAGACCCAGGCGCCGGCCGAGCTGCGATGCCGCCAGCAGCGTCGCCTCGCCGGTCCCGATTACGGGAATGGCGAGCGCCGAGCGAAGCTCGTAGAGACCGGGATCCTGGAAATGTCCCATGACGAAGGCGTCGAACCCACCCTCCTCGGCCGCGATGCCGTTGTCGATCGCCTGGACCGCGCAGCGCAGTTCGGCGAGCCGTCCGAACTCGCGGTCCGGCGGCGAAATCCCTTCGACATGGACCGTCGTGCCGGGCGCCGCGATTTTGTTGAGGTATTCCGACAGCAGCACCATGTAGGGCGCATTCGCGCTCGCATCAACGAAGCTCTGCCAGAAGATGCGCATCGTCCTTCTCCTCGAGCGGTCCATCGGAGGATCGGTCGCCGGCTGCCACGATATATTTCAACCATAAACTAATTGACCCGTCAAATGGGCACGGCAACTCCGACGGGAGGCCCCCTTGTGCAGCGGCGACGACGCCCTTTTTGAGGGACAAAGAGATCAAGGAAATGGCGCACTCTGATGGAATTGTATGCAACAACATTTTTTTCTGACAGCGCCGTGACGCGTGTTGACGGCCCCGCCGGGAATACTTTAGGCTTTAAGTAATCCTCCACCGGCTGCGGCCGATGGCCAAGATAATGATGTTGCAGGGCACCGATTTTGAGAAACTCGATCGCGTGGACATTCGTCGGGCTTGAAGAGCCGGCAGCAGCATCGCCGGTCGCGCATCGCGACTGCGGCAATCACGTCTCGTCCCCGCGAAAGGCACCCGCCGGCTTCCGCCGATGGGCCCGCGATTTGAGCGGCACGCGTCGCTATGGTTGCTGACGCCCGGCCGAGCGAACTCTTTTCGGCCGCGCCCAGCGATTGGCGCCGCAACAATGCTTTCAATCGGTTTGTTCCCGGCCCGGGCTTCGCGCCCGGCCTGCATTCATTCGTACCCAGCATCAACGGAGGAGAACGCACATGCGAAATACTCTGAGTATCCTCGCACTCGCTGCCGGCGTCCTGGCGGCGCCCGCCGCTCGGGCCGACATCACCATCGGCTTCGTCACATCACTGAGCGGCAACGGTTCGTCGATCGGCATTCCCTACGGGCGCGGCATCAATGCCGCCTATGAATACAAGAAGACGATCAACGGCCAGACCGTCCGCCTGATCCAGCTCGACGACGGCTCCGATCCGTCGGCCGCGACCCGCAACGCGCGAAAGCTGGTGGAAGAGGAGAAGGTGGACCTCCTGATCGGTACCGCCACGGCACCGTCGACCATCGCCATGGCGGCGGTGGCGAGCGAACTGAAGGTGCCGATGATCGCGGTCTCGCCGATCGGCAAGCTGCCGGAATCGCCGGAGCAATGGGTCGTCTCGGTGCCGCAGCCGGCCTCGCTCCTCGTCAAGATCGTCGCCGATCGCATGAAGCGCGATGGCATGAAGAACATCGGCTATATCGGTTTCTCGGATGCATGGGGCGACCTCGTCTATAACGGCGCCAAGGCCGCCGAGCCGATCGACGACATCAAGATCCAGACCAATGAGCGCTATGCCCGCACCGACACGTCGGTGACCGCGCAGATCCTGAAAGTGATGGCTCCACGCCCCGACGCCGTGCTGATCGGGGGCTCCGGAACGCAAGGCGCACTGCCCCTGCTCACCCTCTCCGAGCGCGGCTTCAAGGGAAACACCTACGGCACGGTGGCACTGGTCAACCCGGACTTCGTCAACGTCGGCGGCAAGGCCGCGGACGGCATCCAGGTCTCCGCCGGCCCCGTGATCGTGGCCGAACAGCTTCCGGACGAGCACTTCGCCAAGAAGATCGCGCTGGATTTCCGCGCCGTCTACCAGAAGACCCACAACATCCCGACCACCGACGGTTTCTCCGCCTACTCGTTCGACGCCTGGCTGATCTTCGCCAACGCCGCCGAGCGCGCGCTGAAGAGCGCAAAGCCCGGTACGGCCGAATTCCGCACGGCGCTGCGCGATGCGATCCTCAGCACCAAGGAGCTGCCAGGCGTGCATGCCGTCTACAACTTCAAGCCGGGCGCCGTGACCGGCGTCGACGAGCGGTCGCTGGTCGTGGTGCGCCTCACCGGCGGCGCCTGGAAGTACGCGCCGTAAGCGCAGACACAGTCACAACGGGGGAACGGCGTCTCAATGACGAGCGACATCGCAGCCATTCTTGCGATCGACGGGATCGCCACCGGCGCAGTCTATGCGCTGGTGGCGATCGGGACCGTCCTCATCTTCACGGTGACGCGGGTCATCTTCATCCCCTTTGGTGACATCGCCGCCTTCACGGCGCTGACGCTTGCAGCGCTCGACGCCAAGCGCTTTCCGGGCACGGGAGCACTCGTCGTGATCCTGGCCTGCCTTGCGACCCTGATCGAAATCATCTCGCTCCTGCGCGCCGGCGAGATTCGCCTCCTGCCGCGCGCGCTTCTCCTGTACCTCGTTCTTCCCGTGGCCGTGGTCGGTGCTGCCTGGCTCGTCATGCGCATGGACCCACCCCTTGCCATCCGGCTCGTGCTCGCACTGATGCTGATCACGCCCATCTCACCGCTGCTGGATCGGATCGTCTTCCGCCCGATCGCCGACGGCACCGTGCTGCTGCTGCTGACCGTCTCGGTGGCGCTGCATTTCGCGCTGGTTGGCCTCGGCCTGCTGTTCTTCGGACCCGAAGGCGTCAGAACCGAGCCGCTGACTTCGCTCTCCACGGAATTCGCCGGCGTGCTGATCTCGGGCCAGACCATGCTGATCGTGATCGCGGCGCTCGTCTTCAGCGGCCTGCTCTACCTCTTTTTCGACTTCACGCTGGTCGGCAAATCCCTCCGTGCCACCGCCGTCAATCGGACCGGATCGCGGCTGATGGGGATCCGGCCGGCGCGTGCCGGCACGATTGCCTATCTGCTCGGCTCGCTCATGGCCGGCGTATCGGGCATCCTGATCGCGCCGGTCAACACGGTGTTCTACGATTCCGGCTTCCTGATCGGCCTCAAGGCGTTCGTCGGCGCCATCGTCGGCGGCATGACCAGCTATCCCGGCGCCGCGATCGGCGCCGTCGGGGTCGGCATCCTCGAAAGCTTCGCGTCCTTCGAGAGCAGTGCGCTGAAGGACGTCATCGTGTTCTCGCTCCTGATCCCGGTCCTGATCTGGCGATCCCTCGCCTCGCTGCATTCCGAGGAGGAGATCGAGGAATGACGCGCCTTCATGTTCAGCTTGCGGCGATGGCCGCAGTGGTGTGCCTGGCACTCGCGCCCTTCGTGCTCAGCCCCTTCAGCATCACGCTGATGAACTACATCGGCATCTATTCGCTCGTCGCCATCGGGCTCGCGCTCCTCACTGGCGTCGGCGGCATCGTGTCGTTCGGACAGGCGGCATTCGTCGGCGTCGCAGCCTATGCGACCGCCTGGGTCTCGGCACTCAATGGATATTCGCCGTGGCTTGGGCTCGTGTTCGGCGTGGCACTGACCTGCGGCGTCGCGGCGATCCTCGGCGTCGTCACCCTGCGGCTTCAGGGCCATTTCCTCTCGCTCTCGACCGTCGCCTGGGGTCTCGCCATCGGCTTCCTGTTCGGCAATGTCGAGGGGCTCGGCCGCTTCAACGGCATCTCCTCGATCCCGCCGATCAGCATCGGCTCGTTCGCGCTGGTCACCAGCGCGCAGATCTACTTCCTGATCTGGGGCATCGTCGCTACCGTACTGTTCCTCGGCTACAACCTGCTGGACTCCAGGCTCGGCCGCGCCATGCGGGCGCTGCGCGGCGGCAACACGCTGGTCGAGAGCCTCGGCATCAACGCCTTCCGGATCAAGCTCGTGACCTTCGTGATCGCGGCCTTCCTCGCCGCGCTCTCGGGCTGGCTCTACGCGCATATGAGCCGCTTCATCAGCCCGGGCCCGTTCGATGCCGGCATGGGCATCGAATATCTGATGATGTCGATGGTCGGCGGCGCCGGCAGCCTGCTCGGCGGCGTCGTCGGTGCTGCCATCGTCACCCTGCTCAAGAACAGCGTGCAGGACTATCTGCCGCTGATCGCCAAGGGCGCGTCGGGGCAACTCGAGATCGTCGCCTTCTCCGGGCTGTTCATCCTGTTCCTGCAATGGGCGCGGCAGGGCATCGTGCCCTTCGTCGCGCGCTATTTGCCGAAGATCCAGCGCGAGCGGCCGCAGCCCGCGCCGCCCCTGCCCCGCCGTACGCAGCCGACGCCGGGCGAGCTGCTGTTGAAAGTCGACGGCGCCGAGCGCCGCTTCGGCGGTCTCATCGCGGTGAACAAGGTCAGCTTCGAGGTGCGGTCGGGCGAAATCCTCGCCGTCATCGGCCCCAACGGCGCCGGCAAGAGCACGATGTTCAACTGCCTGACCGGCGCGCTCAGGGTCAACAAGGGCGAGATCGTCTTCGCGGGACGGCCGATCACCCGCGAGGCGCAATCGCGCATCGCCAAGGCCGGCATCGCGCGGACCTTCCAGCACGTCAAGCTGAGGCCGCGCATGAGCCTCCTGGAAAACGTGATGCTCGGCACCTACGCCCGCACGGACACGGGCCTGTTGGCCGGTGCGTTCCGTCTCAACCAGCGCGAGGAAGCCAGTGCCCGGCACGAGGCCTTGACGCAGCTCGAACGTGTCGGGCTCGGCGACAAGCCGTTCGAGCTCGCCGGCAATCTGCCGCTCGGCAACCAGCGTATCCTGGAGATCGCGCGCGCGCTCGCCGCGGACCCGACGCTGTTGGTGCTCGACGAGCCGGCGGCCGGCCTGCGCCGCCAGGAGAAGCTGCGCCTTGCCGAGCTGCTGAGGTCGCTGCGGGCGGACCATCTGACCATTTTGATCGTCGAGCACGACATGGAGTTCGTGATGTCGCTGGTCGACCGCATTGTCGTGCTCGATTTCGGATCGAAGCTCTGCGAGGGCGCTCCAAGCGCGATCCGCAGCGACGAGCGCGTCCAAGAGGCCTATCTCGGAGGCGTCGCGTGAGCGAGATGTTTTCCATGCGAGACGTGACCGTCTGCTACGACAACGTCGAGGCGGTTCGCAACGTGTCGCTGTCGGTCGAAGAAGGACAGATCGTCACCGTCATCGGCCCGAACGGCGCCGGCAAGACCACGCTGCTGATGGCGGCGATCGGACTGCTCGCCTCGCGCGGCCGCATGGTCTTTCAGGGCGGCGACATCGGAAAAATGTCGGTCGAGGACCGCGTCGAGCGCCGGCTCTGCCTCGTCCCGGAAAAGCGCGAGCTGTTTTCCGACATGTCGGTCGCCGACAATCTCCTGCTCGGCTCCTACAGCCTGCGCGACCGCTCGGGCGTGCAGAAGACGCTCGACGAGGTCTACGACCGCTTCCCGCGCCTGAAGGAGCGGCAGCGCCAGGCCGCCGGCACGCTCTCCGGCGGCGAGCGCCAGATGCTGGCACTCGGGCGCGCGCTGATGGCCAAGCCGAAACTGCTCATGCTGGACGAGCCGAGCCTCGGTCTCGCACCACTGATCGTCCGCGAGATCTTTCGCACCATCGCCTCCTTGCGCGACCTCGGCGTCTCCATCCTGCTGGTCGAGCAGAACGCCCGCGCCGCGCTCGAGACGGCCGATTATGGCTATGTGCTGGAGACCGGCGAGGTCGTGCAGTCAGGCCCGGCCAAGGACCTCATCCACGATCCCCGGCTGATCACGGCCTATCTCGGCGGGCACTGAGACCAGTTTTGATCAGGTCCGGCGCGCGGCACAACAAGAATCGCCGAAAACAACCCCATGCACAGTAGCCGGCGATAGCGATATCAATGGCTTAACGTCGAACGATTGCGGATTTTACGAACTCAAGTTGATCCGTCGGGCAAAACAGTGGCATAGTGTCACCATCGCCGCCCATGGATGGCAACTTCAGGCCTTGTGATGGACAGTTTCCAGGCCATAGACCGGCGTTGGGATGCCCTCTTGGCGCGCCTTCAACTGCAGGGAAAGGAATTGCGAATAGTGTCGTGACTGATGCAGATTGCCGCCGTGGAACCATAGTCCTTCCTGCTGTGTCGGCTTCCACATGTTGCGCTGCTCGCCTTCCCATGGACCGGGGTCCTTTGTCGTATTCGAGCCGAGGCCCCAGACCTTGCCGACCTTGTCGGCCACTTCTCGACTTACGAGATCGGCGACAAAGCCATTCATCGAGCTGTAGCCGGTGGCATAGACGATCACGTCCGCCGGCAATTCTGTGCCGTTGTCGAGCCTGACGCCGTTAGGCATGATTTCCTCGACCTGGCCAGCGAACAACTTGATCTTGCCGTCAATGATGAGTTGAGAGGCGCCGACATCGATGTAATAGCCTGAGCCCCGGCGCAGATATTTCATGAACAGCCCGGAATCGTCGTCACCAAAGTCGAGCCTGAAGCCCGCCTTCTCCAGCCCGGCATAGAAAGCGGCGTCATCCTGGCGGATCTTGTCGTAGACCGGCTTCTGAAACTGATTCAAAATCCGGTAGGGCAGTGAGGCAAAGATCAGATCGGCCTTCGCCGTCGTCATTCCGCTCCGGACGGCTCGTTCGGAATAAAGATCGGCGATGCTCTCCATCAGCGAGTCCGAGCGCACAATGTGTGTCGTGGAGCGCTGCACCATGGTTACGTCGACGCCCGCCTCGTACAGCGCTGCGCAAATGTCATGGGCCGAATTGTTCGAGCCGATCACCACCACTTTCTTGCCCTTGCAGCCGTCCGAGCCGGGATGGCGTGAGGAATGGTGCTGCTCGCCCTTGAAGGTTTCCATTCCTTTGATTTTTGGCATGTTCGGCTTGGCCGACATGCCGGTCGCGAACACAAGCTGCTTGGGCCGCAGCGTGATCTCCTTGCCATCACGTTCGAGAACGACGGTCCATTCCTTCTTGGTGTCGTCCCAACTGGCGTGCTTGGCCGTGGTGTTCGTCCAATAGTTCAGCTCCATGACCTTGGTGTACATTTCCAGCCAATCGCCGATCTTGTCCTTCGGCGAGAACACGGGCCAGTTCTTGGGGAAATCGATGTAGGGCAAGTGATCGTACCAGACGGGGTCGTGCAGGCAGAGCGACTTGTAACGGTTGCGCCAGGAATCGCCGGGGCGCGCGTTCTTTTCGACGATGATCGTCGGCACACCGAGCTGGCGCAGCCGCGCCCCGAGCGCAATGCCGCCCTGCCCGCCACCGATGATCAGTGCATATGGCTGGGTCTTGGATCCGAGTTGCTCGACTTCCTCGTCACGCAGTTCCTTCCAGGTCTTGGCGCCAGGATTGACGCCGTGCCTGGCGCCGAGCGGCCGGCTGAAGCCAGCCTTTTCCTCATGGCCCTTGAGTTCAGCCATGGTCGTCAAGAGCGTCCAGATCTGACCGTTCTGCAGGCGGATGAGACCATATCCGCGCGCGACCTCGGTCTCGAACGAGATCCAGGACTCGGTCACGCCGCCGGCCTCGGTTGGCGTTTCACCCTCAGCGACCTTCCAGCTCCGCGGCTTCACATGCGCGAGGCTATGCGCGAGCATGTCGCGTATCTGATCGCGGCCCTCCATTGTCTTGATGTTCCAGGTGAAGGTAACAAGGTCGCGCCAGTAGCATTCTGGCGCGAACATTCCCACGGCAGCGTCGAGATCGCCCGTCGCAAGCGCAGCTTCAAACCTGTCGAGGAAAACCTGGACGCGCGCGGTAAGCGTGGTGTCGAGCATCGCTTCCTCCCGGATGTCGTTTGCACTGCGCAGGTCGCGTCACCTTATCCCAACTATCGCGGGAATCCAGACTCGCGCGGCAGGGTTCCCGGCCGGCTTCAACGCCTCTCAGCGATCGCCTGCGACAACGCTGCTTTGCCTACCGACGAGGTCGGTAGAACGAGAGCTCTATTTGCTGCAATGCATGATTCCGGAATTGGCCCAACGCGGACCTCTGGTGACGCCTGCCATCACTTCGCTATCAGGAGCACAGCAGACCTCATCCCTGATCTGCGACGCCAGGCCTATGAGGGCATGTCCTGGCTAGGCGCCGGTCGAACCACCCGCGTCAGCATCGGAAAATGCTTGTTGCCACCCGCGAATGGCGGGAATCTTACGAAGTCCGCGCGCATGCGCGTGATCACGTCGGAGGTCAGCGCATGCGAGAGCGCCGCCGGACTGTCGAACACCAGCTTGTTGCGCTGCATGTGCTCGATCCGCTGCGACGGCAGCTGGTCGACCCAATCGATCCGCGTATAAATCTCGATCTGACGGACGTTCGGGAAAGTTCGCATGATCGACGGATGATGCTCGAGATAGTGCAGGTTCCAGGCATTCATGTCCTCGGCCGGCCCGGGATAGTGCACGAGATAGCTGCACGGCGTGGCCGTGCCGGGATGATGCTCGGCGACATCGACCGGAAAGGAGCGTGTCAGCATCACCTGATGGGTGACGTCCAATCCGGTGAGGCTCGATAATCCGCCGCCGGTCGCGAGGCTGGCGAGCGCTCCGCCACGATTGAGCGCGGCCTCGCACGCGAGCAGGTCCGGAAACCGCAATTGTAGCGCAAAGGCCGGCCCCGGACCGTCAGCCTTGTAGGGATGGTCCGCCGATTGCTCCAGCGGTGTGAACAGCAGGCCCTCGGTCATCTGCGGGACCGCCCCGATCAGCACTGCGACGGCGTTCAGTGCCTCCGACCGGACGCGCCGTCCGCCTGCCGGATCCGAAAACGTCATGAACAGGGAGATCATGATGGAGCCGCTTCGGTTGTCTCGTCGGCATTCATGTGCGCCACGAGCGCGGCGCGGACATCATCCGGCCATGGAATGGCATGGTGATGCACGAGCGAGGTCGCGGCAAGGATCTGGCGGGCACGCCAGCGCATGCCATCTGCGCCCGAGACGACATGCTCCAGATGCAGCGATGATCCCCCCACCCGGCCGACGCCGAGCTCGAACGTGAGGAGATCGCCGAACCGCGACGGCCGCGAGAAGTCGCAGGTCAGATGCACCGTAGGCGTTCCAATCTTCCGGACCGTGATCAACTCCGGCCAGGGAAAGCCGATCGTCGCCCAGAATTCCTCGACGACGCCGTTGAGGATGTTCAGATAGGACGGAAAATACGCGATCCCCGAGGGATCGCAGTCCCCGAAGCGCAGTTCGCGGTCGAACGAGAACGACGTCATCAGATCGCGACAACCGGGTGTCTGATGACACCGACGCCGTCGACGCCGGCTTCCACGACGTCGCCCGGCCACAGCCATTCCTGCGGGCTCATCCCCGCGCCGACGCCCTCGGGCGTCCCGGTCGCGATGATGTCGCCAGGCTCGAGCGTCATCCCCGACGAGATGTCGGCAATGAGGACCGGAATATCGAAGATCATGTATCTGGTGTTGGAGTCCTGCTTCATGACCCCGTTCTTGGTCAGCCAGAGCCGCAGATCATGCGGATTGGGAATCTCGTCCGCCGTCACGATGCAGGGGCCGAACGGCGCATAGGTGTCCATGCCCTTGGAGAAGATCCACTGGCCGGCGCGGCGATTGTCGCGCGCGGAAATGTCGATCATCACCGAATAGCCGAAGACGTGGTCCATCGCCTTCTCGACCGGGATGCGCGTCGCGGTCTTGCCGATGATGACGGCGAGCTCGACCTCCCAGTCGAGCTGCTGCGTCATCTTCGCGTTGTGGTGAATTGCGGCGCCCGGGCCGATCACCGATGTCGGCGGCTTCGAGAACACCACCGGCTGCTTCGGCAGGTCCTTGCTGGTATCGAGGCTCTTGGCGGATTCGGCAACATGCGCGCGGTAGTTCAGCCCGATGCCAAAGATGTTCTTGCGCGGGCGGGGGATCGGCGCCTGCAGCTTGACGTCCTCGACCGGGACGGCGGAGCCGGTCGGCAGGCGTCCATTGGCGCTTTCCAGACAGTCTCGCAGCGCCGGGAGCAACGTCACACCGTTGTCGATGAACGAGAGCATGTCGCTCGGCCATTCAAGGCCACGCGACGCACCGAGGCGCTCGACGTCGACGACCAATCCGCTGACGAGAACCCCGAGGCGGGGTCCGCTGGAGCCCGTGGTGTAGGTGACAAAACGCATAGCAGCTTTATCCGGCTCTTTCGGTTGAATTCTGTGAAGATGTCAGGCGGCAATCGGCTGGTGGCCCGCATTGTCGCCATAGGCCTCTTCCCGGTAGAAGCCGAGACCTTCGATGACGGGCAGATCGTTGAAGCAGAACAGGCAGGCGTCCTCGCTCTGGGACGTATTGCCGTGCTCGTGCCATGCCCAGGACGGAACGCAGAAGATGTCGCGCTCCTGCCACTCGAAGCGCTTGCCGCCGATCACGGAATAGCCGCTGCCCTTGGCGACCTGGTAGATGAAACTTCCGGTATGCCGATGCGACTTCGTCCTCTCGCCCGGCCGCAGCAATTGCATGCTCGCGCCGATCGTCTGCATCACGTGTCCGCCGGTGATCGGATTGACGTAGTTCATGAGAATGCCGTCGTACGGCGATCCATCGGTTGCCGCGGCATATTTCCGCAAGGAGTCGTAGGTCGGTTCCCACTCATATTTGAACATCGGGGAATAGCCCTTCGACCATGGCGAGGCTGCCGGCCGCAGGCCCGGATTGCCCCAGGTCTTGGTCATGTCGTCCACGGGATAACCGGATTCTTCCTGCTGAACCTTCGGATGGACCGCGAAAAAGTTCGCTTCCAGCGCATTGACCAGCGGAATGTCGAGCCCGTCCTGCCAGATGCAGACCGAGCCGTTGCCCTCGACGCCGTGCTCGTGCCAGGTGCCGTTCGGCGTGAGCACGAAATCCCGCGCCCCCAACGTCATCTTGTGTCCGTCGACGACGGTATAGGCACCCGCCCCTTCCATGATGAAGCGCAGAGCTGAAGCAGAGTGCGCGTGCGCAGTTGCGACCTCGCCGGGATGCATCACCTGCAATCCCGAATAGAGCCAGCCGACGGCAGCCGACACGTCGCGGCGGCCAGGATTGTTGAGGTAGATCACCCGCCGCCCGGCCTTCTCCGGCGAGACCAGCTCGACCGAGCGCAGCACATGCTCGCGCAGATCGCTGTAGCGCCAGAGCACGGGAACGGACGCCGATTGCGGCTCCCATGGCTCGATCTTGTTGGCGACCGTCCACAAGGCGCCGGCTTCGTATTTTTCGAGGTCCTTGTAATAGGCCTTGAGCTCGGGCGTGTCCTCGACATTGGCCCGGCCGACGATGTTTTCGCGCATCCTATCCTCCAAGTCCTGTCTGCAAGTCCTGTCTGGTGGCGTCGTTGGCTCGACGCGTCCCGAGCTCTCATTCCGATTTGCCCGGGATCGACGAGAAGCCTGCCTGCTCCCCGGCATCCGCGGCAACGCGCTCTCCGTCCGCCAGGCCAAGCGGCGTCAGCGGACGACGATTGACCCTGAGATCAAAGATGTCGAACCGGTTATAGTGCCCGACAATGTCATGCATCTGCTTCGGCTGGATGCAGCGCTCGAGATCGATGTCGGCGTAGACGATGCCTTCGTCGTCGATCAGCGAGTCTCCGACCACGCGGCCGTCAGGACCGATGATGCCGGAGAATGCGCTGGACTTGCGCTGCAGGCGTGCCCGCGCGTCGGGAACGACGGTCTCCATCGCCGCAATGATCTCTTCGGAGACCGTCGAACAGGAGACGACCGTAAAAATCTTGCCTTCAAAGGAATGGGCAATCGCGCGCAACTTGATCGCCTCCGCCATGTCGTAGTCGGGGGGCGCGACGGGAAGCGAGATGTAGCTCGCGACATGCACGAGCTCACCCTGCCCGAGCAGCGCAAAGCGCGCCAGCGTATTGGTATTCTCGCCGCACGCCAGGGCGCCGAGACGTCCGATCTCGGTATCATAGACACGCAGGCTCGATCCGTCACCGCCGGTCCAGGTCAGCTTCTCTGCCCATGTCGGCACCAGCTTGCGATGCTTGCCGAGCAACGCGCCGTCCGGGCCGATGAAGACCAGCGTGTTGTAGATCGCGCCGAGCGAGACCGGGCTGCGCTCGTTTACGCCGAGCACGACATGGCAGCCCGTATCGCGCGCCGCCTTCCGGACGACGTCGATCTCCGGACCCGGCACCAGCACCGACGCCTTGGCGAGCTTCTCGAACCATGCGCTCCCCGTGACGGGATCGGTGATCCAGTTCCAATAGGGATAGCCGGGAACGAACACCTCGGGGAACGCGACGAGTTTCGCTCCGTGGCTTGCTGCCTCACGGACCAGTGAAGCCGCCTTGTCGGCGGTCGCGCTCGGGTTGAGATATACGGGTGAGGCCTGGACGGCGGCAGCTCTAAAGCGAGGCAGCTTCAGCATTGGCCCTACCCTGTCGCTGGCTCATGACCGCTTGCGGAGCAGAGCCCTGCGAGCGTGATAGCATGGCGCCGCGTTGACTTACTTTACATGTAAACGTATGCTATCGCATATTTCTGGAGGGTGCAATGGCTGAACGGTCTTTTGCTCGCGAGGTCGAGGATCTCCGGCTCGGCGATGGCGACACGTTCCGCGGCGAAGGCATCCTCGCCATCACCAAGGCGCTGCTGCAATCCGGCGTAGCCTATGTCGGAGGCTATCAGGGTTCGCCGATCTCGCATCTGATGGACGTGCTGGCAGATGCCAAGGACGTGCTCGACGATCTCGGCGTCGTGTTCCAGAGCTCCGCCAATGAAGCGGCAGCAGCCGCCATGCTGTCGGCATCGGTGATGTATCCCCTGCGCGGCGCGGTGGCCTGGAAATCGACCGTTGGCACCAATGTCGCCTCCGATGCGCTTGCCAATCTCGCCTCGGGCGGCGTCACCGGCGGCACCATGATCATCGTCGGCGAGGACTATGGCGAGGGCTCCTCGATCATGCAGGAACGCACCCATGCCTTCGCGATGAAGTCGCAGATGTGGCTGCTCGACCCGCGCCCCGACCATGAATGCATCGTCAATCTGATCGAGAAGGGATTTGAGCTCTCGGAATTCTCGAACACGCCCGTGATGCTCGAGGTCCGCGTTCGCGCTTGTCACATGCATGGCAGCTTCGCCTGCAAGGACAACGTCAAGCCGGCGCACACCATCAAGGACGCGCTCAACAATCCAAAGCGCGACGTCAACCGCATCGTGCTGCCGCCGGCGGCCTATGAGCACGAGCAGGAGAAGATCAGGACGCGGCTGCCCGCGGCGATCGGATTCGTCCGCGACAACAAGCTGAACGAGTGGATGGGGCCGAAGCAGGGCAAGGTCGGCATCATCATGCAGGGCGGCATGTACAACAACGTGATCCGCGCGCTGCAATATCTCGGGCTGTCGGATGCCTACGGCAACACGCAGGTCCCGCTCTACGTCATGAACGTCACCTACCCCGTGATCGACACGGAGGTCGCGGAATTCTGTCTCGACAAGGAGGCCGTCCTCATCGTCGAGGAAGGCCAGCCGGAATATCTCGAGCAGGCGATCAACACCGTGCTGCGCCGCAAGGACATCCAGGCGCGCGTCCATGGCAAGGATGTGCTGCCGATGGGCGGCGACTATACCGCGCAGGTCCTGCTCGGCGGCGTCCGCGAATTCCTGGAGAAGACCGAGCCACGGCTGCTCGGCAACCGGCCGCCCGCGCCGGATGCTGCGCCCGTGCTCAATCATCCCGCCATCGAGAAGCTGAAGCAGGTCGTGCCGGCGCGCCCGCCCGGGCTCTGCACCGGCTGCCCGGAGCGGCCGATCTTCGCCGCCATGAAGCTCGTCGAGGAAGAGCTCGGCCAGCACCACGTCTCGGCCGACATCGGCTGTCATCTGTTCTCGATCCTGCCGCCCTTCAATATCGGCGCGACGACCATGGGCTTCGGCCTCGGCCCGGCCTCGACCTCGGCCTTCAACGTCAAGGCCGACAAGCGCTCCATCGCGGTGATGGGCGACGGCGGCTTCTGGCACAACGGCCTGACCAGCGGCATCGGCAACGCCGTCTTCAACAAGCATGACGGCGTCTTCGTCATCGTCGACAACTATTACACCTCGGCAACCGGCGGTCAGGACATCCTGTCGTCGCGAGCCATCAACAAGCGGCGCGACACCAACAATTCGATCGTCAAGGCCGTGAAGGGCATTGGCGGCCAATGGGTCCGCCAGATCGACCGCACCTACGACGTTGGCAAGATGCGCGACACGCTGAAGGAGGCACTGACGACGAAGGAGGATGGCCCCAAGGTCATCGTCGCCTCCAGCGAATGCATGCTGAACAAGCAGCGCCGCGTGAAGCCGCAGATGAACAAGGCGATCAAGGACGGCGTCCGGATCGTCAAGGAACGGTTCGGCGTCGACGAAGATGTGTGCACGGGCGACCATGCCTGCATCCGGCTCTCGGGCTGCCCGTCGCTCTCGGTGAAGCAGCTCGACGATCCCTTGCGCGACGATCCGGTTGCGGCCATCGACAATTCCTGCGTCGGATGCGGCAATTGCGGCGAGGTCGCCGAGGCCGCGGTGCTTTGCCCCTCGTTCTATCGCGCCGACGTCATCCACAATCCGACCGGCTGGGACACCTTCAAATCGAAGGTCGCGATGGCCGTGATCGGCTGGCTGCAACGGCGGCGCGATCGCCGGCGCCCCGCGCTCGAGGCACTGGCATGAGAGACGAGACGGTCCGGCTGGCCCTCCCCGCCGCAGGCGACGCGACTGAGCGGCCGATCTCGATCGCGATCGTCGCGATGGGCGGCCAGGGCGGCGGCGTCCTGACCGACTGGATCGTGCAGCTCGCCGAGAACCACGGCTGGGCCGCGCAATCGACCTCGGTGCCCGGCGTCGCCCAGCGCACCGGCGCCACGATCTACTACATCGAGGCGATGCCTCTGCTCGACGGCCGAAGGCCAATCCTGTCACTGATGCCGACACCCGGCGACGTCGACGTCGTGATGGCGGCGGAATTCATGGAGGCCGGCCGGTCGATCCTGCGCGGCCTCGTGACGCCGGATCGCACCACGCTGATCGCGTCCAACCACCGCTCATTTGCAATTGGCGAGAAGATCGCGCCAGGCAACGGTATCGCCGACAAGGGCGCCGTCACCGGCGCGATCGGGATTGCCGCGAAGACCGAGATCATCTTCGACCTCAACGCACTGGCCATCGAGCACGGCAGCGTCATTTCGGCCGCGATGTTTGGCGCGCTCGCTGCGGCCAGTGTGCTGCCCTTCAGCCGCGAGAGCTATCTCGATGTGATCCGCGCCGGCGAGAAAGGGGCCAAGGCCAGCATCGGGACGTTTGATGCCGCGTTTGATCGCGTCAAAACCGGGGCGGCTGAGGTTGCGGCACCGGCGCAGGTCAACACAGCGCCCTCTTCCGCGCCGCTCGATCCTGAGCTCGGCGGGCTTGTCGCGCGGCTGACGCAGGAATTGCCCGGGCCCGCGCAGGCGATGGCGCGTGCGGGCTTGAGGAAGGTGGTCGATTTCCAGGACGTCGCCTATGGCGCGGAATATCTCGACATCCTCGGCAAGCTGTCCACCGCGGACCGGAACGCCGGCGGCGCCGAGCGCGGCTACGCGTTCACGCAGGCCGCCGCAAAGCATCTTGCCAATGCGATGAGTTATGACGACGTCATCCGCGTCGCCGACCTCAAGACCCGCAGCAGCCGTCGCACGCGGATCGAGACCGAGCTGGAGCTGTCGCAAGGCCAGGTGCTCCAGACGACGGAATTCATGCACCCCCGCATGGAGGAGGTCATGGGCATGCTGCCGGTGGGCCTCGGCCGCTGGTTGGGCGCGAGGCCACGCCTGCTCGGCTGGCTTGATCGCCGCGTCAACAAGGGACGCCGGGTGCGGACCTACTCGCTGCCCTGGTTCCTGGCGCTCTACGTGGTGGGCGGGATGCGCGGCCTGCGCCGCCGCTCGCTCCGTCACGCCGTCGAGACCGCTCACCGGAACGAGTGGCTCAAGGCCGCGACCGACGCGGTCGGCACCAACTACCAGCTCGGTGTCGAAATCCTGCAATGCCGCCGCCTGGTGAAGGGCTATTCCGATACCCACAGCCGGGGCCTGTCTAAATTCGACAAGACGCTGGAGGCGATCAAGCTGGTCGAGCGGCGCGACGATGCCGCCGACTGGGCACGACGCCTGCGGGAGGCCGCACTGAAGGATAGCGCCGGCAGGGAGCTCGACGGCGTGATCCAGACCATCAAGACTTTTGCATGATTCCATCGGGCCGGGACGCAGGATTGGATTGCCGTTCGCCCGACAGGACGTCAGGATCGGGCATCTTGACTACGATTCTCAGGTTGCTAATCGGAGTGAAAGACCCGCGATAACCCCTCCAGTTGACGAGACATTTTGTCCTCGATGGTCATGCGATGCCGGCAGCACTCAAAGAGAACATTGGTCCCGCCTATGGGCAGATCGAAACCAGGCTCTGGCTTCAGCTGCTATCCCTGCACGGAGAGATTTTTGCGTCGCTGAATGCGATGCTGGGTGCGGAGTTCGGACTGTCGCTGGCGAAGTTCGACGTGCTGGCCCAGCTCGACCGCTACCCGGACGGAATGGCGCTCGGGCAGCTGTCGCAGAACCTGAAGGTTTCCGGCGGCAACGTCTCGGGGCTGGTGCAACGCCTTCTGGCTGACGACCTCATCAGCAAGGAAATGTCGAGCGAGGATCGGCGATCGTTCATCGTGCGCCTGACGCCCAAGGGCGAGCAGCTGTTCCGGAAGGCGGCGGACGTCCACAAGAGGCATCTCAGCAAACGGCTGGAGAACATTCCGGCCCGGGAGCTGGACACCGCGCTGTCGGTGTTGCGCTCCCTCTCCTCGAAAATTCGCCCCTGAAGCAAGCAGTAAAGTCGCAAGAGATAATGGCCAAAGACTCCAAGAGCAGGTGGAAATCGGGTCCGCCCCGGACGCGGGACCAGCTGCAAAGCTACATTCCGTATCTGTTCAACCGCCTCGCCAATCGCTGGAACCTGGACCAGAACCGCGACCTCACCGAGCACGGCATCAACAATGTCGTGTTTCGAACGCTGTCGGTGCTGTTCATCTACAAGACCCTGACCGTCAACGAGATCGCCGTGCTCGCCGTCACCGAGCAGTCGACTGCGAGCCGCATGGTCGAGTCCATGGTGTCGTCGGGCCTCGTCAAGCGCGAGATCGCGGAGGAGGACCAGCGTCGCCGCGTGGTGGGGCTGACGCCTGACGGCGAAGCGCTGCTACGCAAGATCTGGCCGATCATGACCAACAACTACGACCGGCTGATCGCGGGCATCGACCCCGACGAGATAGAGGTCTGCGCCCGCGTGCTTGCGAAGATGGTCGAGAATATCAGGCAGAACCAGATCTGACTGTGTTTGTTTGGAGCATGATCTCTTCGGAAAACCGCTTCACACTTTGCGCTAGCGCGGCCCTCCGGGTCCGGATCATGCTCTAAGGACCAAGCCCGACGAGGCTGGTGCCGCCGCAGACATAGAGCACCTGCCCCGTCACGAAGTCCGAGCGCTCATCGAGGAAGAACTCGATCGCATGGGCGACATCCTCACGCGAGCCGAGCCGCCCGATCGGCACGTTGCTCGCCATCCGCTGCTGCTGCTCTGAGCCTTTCGGAATGATGCCCCAGAAATTGTCGGTCAGGATCGGCCCCGGCGCGACGACATTCACGGTGATGCCGCTCGAGGCAAGCTCCAGCGCCCAGGTCCGCGCCATGCCATGCACGCCGGCCTTGGTGGCGGAATAGGCCGAGCGCGTCGCCGCGCCCATCGCCGCGCGCGAGGAGACGAACACGACGCGGCCGAAGCGACGCGAACGCATCCCCTCCATCGCAGCCTGGGTCAGGAGCATCGGCGCGCCGAGATGCAGTTGCGCCAGCGTCAGAATGTCCTCGGGTTTTGCATTTTGCAGCAGGTTCGGCAGGATGATGCCGGCATTGTGCACGAGGCGATCGATGGCGTGATCCCGGCAGATCTCTTGCGCGATGGTGCGCGTCGCCTCGATATCAGTCAGATCGGCGCAATAGGCGGCGAGCAGATCATGGGTCCAGCCCGGCTTCTCCAGCCCGACCGAGACGACGCGCTGGCCTTTCTCGACGAGCCTCTTGGCGAGCGCTTCACCGATTCCCGAATTGCCGCCGGTGACGAGTGTCGTACGGATCGCGCTCATGATCAGCTCCCTCAGACCTGCCGCCGCTTGAGCTCGCGGAGATCAAAGAACGCGCCCTCACCCATCAGCTTCGCGACATAGTCCTTGAGCCCGCCGCGCTGGATCTTCTCGGTCGCGGTCAGCGGCAGGCTATCGACGAAGCAGATCCAGCCCGGCGCCTTGTAATAGGCCATCTGCCCCAGGCTCCAGCGGACAATGTCTTCGGCGAGCGCGCGGTCCGCCCCCGCCCGCTCCGCAATGATGACGGCCGCGACCTCGTCGCCGCGCACCTGATCGGGGGTGGCCGCGACCGCGGCCTGCCGGATCACGGGATGGCGATTCAGGACGGACTCGACCTCGACCGCGGCGATGTTCTCGCCGGAGCGGCGGATGACGTTCTTCTTGCGATCAACGAAATGAAGGTCACCGTCCGCATCGCGCGATACGATGTCGCCGGTGTGCAGCCAGCCGCCTTCCCACGCCTCGTCGGTGGCATGCGGGTTTTTCAGATATTCCCGGAAGAAGCCGTAGCGTGGATCCGTGCCGGCCCGCCGCACCAGCAGCTCGCCCGGCATGTCCACCGGCGCATCGTTGCCGCGCTCGTCGACGATGCGGATCTCCACCTCGGGCGCCGGGCGGCCGAAGCAACTGGTGCCGATCTTGCGCGGCTCGACATTGGCAGCGATCACGCCGCCGCTGCCCGTCTCGGTCATCGCCCAGGCTTCGATCAGCGGAAAGCCGAAGCGCTCCTCGAACGGCGCATGCAAGAGCTTGTCGACGCCAGCGCCAAATCCAAACCGCACGGTATGGGCCTTGTCCTGCTCGGAGACAGGCGCGCTCATCAGCATCGAGGGCATCACGCCGAGATAATGCAGGCAGGTGGCGCGGCTGTCGCGCACCGAATTCCACCAGCTGCGCGGATGAAAGCGATCGAGCATGGTGAGGCTGCCGCCGACCGACAGCATCGCCATCAGCGACACCGCCATCGCGTTCATGTGGAACAGCGGCAGCGGCGTGATCATGCGTTCGCCTTCAGCCTTCAGCCCACACAGCCCGCCGACGTCGCGATACCAGTTTCCGGAATGCAGGAAATAGGTATTGGTCAGCACGCAGCCCTTCGGCTGCCCGGTCGTTCCCGACGTGTAAAGCAGCGCGCATTCGGTCACGCCGTCGCCTGCGGTCGCGGCCAGCGTGCCGCCAAATGGCGCGGGAACGTCGTCGTCATCGGCCACCACCGGAATCGGCCGGCCGGCCTGACGGGCCGCGGTCTCGACCTCGGCGCGCCGCCCGGCGAGCACGAACGCCGCGTTCATCTCGGAATGCGCGATGATGTATTCGAGCTCGCTCATCCGCAAATCCGGATTGATCGGCACGACGGAGACGCCGAGCGCGTTCAGCGCGAACCACAACTCGATGAACACCGGCCGGTTCTGGAGCAGAAGCCCGACCCTGTGGCCTTCGCCATAGCCCCGGCTCGCAAACGCCGTTCGCCAGCGCTCGACCCGATCTAGCATGGCGCGGTAGGAAATCTCCCCGGCCGCGATGCCGTAGATGTCGGCGGTCTCCGGCAGAACGTTGAGGAAGCCCGCCTCGCCGCGACGGAGGGCGGTTTCGCGAAAGCGCGCGTAGACTGTGGTCGCAGCGGTCAAGGCATTCTCACATGAAGAGCTGGATGTTGCCGAACGGCGCGTCGAAATTGACGAGATCGACGCGCTTGAGCTTGATCTTCAGGCTGTCTCCGACCTGAACGAGATCGTGCGAAGCCCATCCCGAGAAGCGCTCCAGCATGTCGCCGCGCGTCTCCGTGTAGATGTAGGAGGTCCGCGCCTTGAATACGCCGGCCTCCGGATCGCACGCGATGATTTGCGGCGCCTGGAACAGATGATGGCACCGGCTCTTCGGCTTCTGACTGAAAGTCCGCTCGCCGGCGAGGCGCTCGACCCGCACCTTCAGCAGCAGCAGGTCCTCGTACATCAGGGACGGTTGAAGCACCGGGTCGTGCTGCTGCCATTCCAGCGGCATCCAGTAACGCCCTTCGGGATGAAACAGGTCGAGCCAGGCCTGCCACTGCATCGTGTCGAGGAGGTCGGCCTCGCGATAGATGAAGTCCGTGATGGTCTTCTCGGTGATCATTCCGCGGCCTCGATGCGCTCGCCCATGTCGATGGTCATGAACTTGGCCCAGGCATGAAACTGGTTTCGCATCTGCCGTTCCGATGTCCCGTTGATGACGGCGGTGACGTCCGCCTGCTCACCGGCCTCATAGAGGCGCTGGAGATTGACCCATTGATTGCCGTTGGACTTCAGCCCTTCCTGGGCGCGCTCATACATCTCGAGGTCGTCGTGGCCGACGATCGATGTCGGCGCATTGATGAAGCGGTTGTACATCAGGGCGCGTTCGTAGAGCTTGTCGGGCGCCCCGACCAGGCGATAGACCCAGCTTTCGACCAGCGTCTTGTCGACCGCGATCGGAATGAAATTGCGCAGGATCTGGACGGCGCCCTTCACCATGATGTTCGGGAAATAGACGGTGTTGTGCCTGACCTCGCCGAGAATCTCGTGCGCCCGCTTCTCGCCGTAGGCCGCAACCATCTGGCCGACATAGCCTTCGATGTCCGAGTAGTTGGAATGGATCGAGTTGGCGACGCCGGTGTGACCATGGCCGTTCGGCCAGATCCTGATGCCGCTCTGCTCGTAGAACTCGTACGGGCTCATGAAGGGACCGTAGAGCTGCACCGCCATCGGCGTTTCCGTGGAGGAGCCCTGCTCGCGCTTCCAGACCTTGACCGCGGTGCCCGCCGAGCTTTCATGCGCCACCATCGGATGGCAGGTGTCGGTCTGGTTCTCGACCAGCATCTTCCAATTGCAGGTGTGCATGTAGCGGATCGGCGCAGCGACGACCGCGAGCTTCCCCACCGGCGACCGGTCGACCATGTTGTCGATGGTCGACAGGCTCTCACCGAAATAATCCTCGAAGGAAACGCCGTTGTCGTTCAACTGCACGAAGATGAAATCGCGGTAGACGACGACGTTCCTGATCCTCGACAGCCCCTCATTGGCCTGCGCATCGCCGAACCCCGTCCCCTCGTAGCCTTTCTTTAGGGGAATCGCGAGCAGCGAGCCGTCGGTCTTGAACGACCAGGCATGATAGGGACAGCGGAAGAATTTTCCGGTGTTGCCGCATGGCTCGGAAGCAATCTTCACGCCCTTGTGCGGACAGCGATTGTAGAAAACGTGGATCGCGCCGTCGGTATGACGGCTCGCCAGCACCGGCTGCCGACCAATATTGGCAGTGATGAAATCACCGGGCTTTGCGAGTTGGCTCGCGTGCCCGACATAGATCCAACTGTTCGGGAACAGATGCTCCATCTCGAGCTCGAAGATTTCAGGATCGACATAGACGTCGCGATGCACCTCGGCGTCGCGCACCAGCGCGTCGATCGCTAAGGCATTGTTCCGGTATCTGTCCATGACGCCCCCTTGCCTCCCGCTAGAGATCCAACACCAGCCGTTCCGATTTCGCGCGCGACACGCAGATCTGCATGACCTTGTTTGACGCCTTCTCGTCGTCGCTGAGAATGACGTCGCGATGATCGGGAACGCCCGAGATCACGCCGCATTGGCAGATGCCGCAATCGCCGCGCTGGCAGTCGTAGAGAACGTCGAGACCTACAGCCTCCAGCGCCTGGATGATGGTCTGGCCGGCCGCGACGGTGACGACCTGCCCGCTCGACTTGAGTTCGACCTCGAACGGCTCGTCGGGCGCGCCCGGCTGCTCTGCCTTGAAGAGCTCGTAGTGGATGCGGTCCGACGGGATGCCCTTCGCAAGCGCGGCCGCCTTCACCGCCTCGATCATTCCCCCAGGGCCGCAGACGTAGATGTGGCAGTTTGCCGACACATCACCGAGCGCCGCTGCGATATCGAGGCGGGAGTCGTCGTCGTCATGATGGATGGAGAGGCTGTCCGGGCAGATCTCCTGCAATTGCGGCAGGAACGCCAGCATCCCGCGCGCGCGGCCCGCGTAGTGCAGGCGATACGGGTTGCCGCGAGCTTTCAGCTCAGCCGCCATCGACAGGATCGGCGTGATGCCGATGCCACCGGCAAGCAGCAGCGCAGGTGAAGCCTCTCCGTGCAGACTGAAATTGTTCACCGGCGCGGTTGCCTTTACGACATCGCCGATCTTCAGCGCGTGCATGAACTGCGAGCCTCCGGTCGAGGCCTGCTCGCGCAGGACCCCGAGCGCCAGAGCACCGTCCGGGAGTCCCGGCAAGGCCATCAGTGAATACGGCCGGTCTCCTCCATTCGGGAGCGCCACGCGAACATGGGCGCCCGCCTGCCATCGCGGCGCGACACCGTTCTCCACGCCAAACACAAGGCTCCGTACCGACGCGGTTTCCGCGGTACACGACCTCACCTTGAGCTTGAGCGGATGCGCGTCCATTCAGGCATCTCACAATTATATGAATTTGCATATTTTTAGACATGTAATAATTGCCTGTCAATCGTCGGGTGGCAGCCTAAATTGCCGTCCGCGGCGGCCGAGGGCGTCTGCACTCAAAGAGGCTGTCGGGGGGCGCGCTCCGGCCGCCAGGCGAAAAACGGGCTCAGCTTCCGGCCGCGGGTGGGAGGCCCCGCTCCTGTCAATGCGATCGCGCCCCACGTCCGCGTCGGCCGGCCATTCGCCTGGACACAGTCCTGATCGCAACAACGACGATCAGCGGTAACCTGCTTTGCAGTCAAACTGTCCAGGCCGCCGAAAAACTCCTGCGAAGGTGACATCGCTTCAACGAAACTGGACCAACGAGGATCGCCCGCCCTTTCGTTGGCCGTGGGCCCCCGAAAAGCTTGGAAAAATGTGATGCGGGTCACATCACTGGGGCGAATTAAAGCTTACGCCGTCCTGGAGAATGCAACTCCGGATGGAGATGTCGGATGAAACGCATTATGCTTTCGCTTGTTTCGGCCTTGCTCGTCATCAGTGCGGCCAGCAGCATGCTCAGATCGCATGCACTTTTTAGCTCTGCACAGAGCGGCATGCCAAATATTCAGGAGCTGCAAACAGGCCGAGCGGGCACACTACCGGAGCAGCAGATCGAGGACCGGTCCGTCCTGTTCGCCAGAGAGCGGACGCAATAGAGCATACCGGACCAACCTCTATCAGCCGTCCTTTTCATTCAGCCGCAGCGGTCGCCCGTTGCGGCTTTTGACCGCTCGGTCCAGTTCGCCCCATCTGCTCGTCGAGCCAAAGGCTGTGATGTTCGCGTGCCCAGTTGAGGTCGACCTCACCCGAGCCCATGGCCTCGAAGGCTCCCTCCATCCCGATCGTGCCGATGTAAACATGCGCAATCATTGCGGCCACGAATAGTACGGACACCACGGAGTGGATGATCTGGGCCACCTGCATGCCTTCGATACCACTCATGTAGAACGGGAACATCAGCGCGTATCCCGTTGCGGCGACGAGGCCGCCCCCGATCACGACGATCCAATAGATCATCTTCTGGCCGGCATTGAAGCGATAGGCCGGCGGATGATCATGGCCGACAAGGCCCCCTCCCCGCCTGATCCAGGCAACATCTACCTTGTTCGGGATATTTCCCGCGATCCACATCAGGAAGATCAGGACGACGCCGATGGTGAACGGGAAGCTCAGATAGTTGTGGGCATACTTCGCCCATTGCGACCACTCGGAGAAGGCCTCGAAGCCAATCAGCGGCAACAACAGCGGCCGCCCGAAGGTGATGTTCAGACCGGAGATGGCGAGGATGATGAAGCAGCTGGCTGTCATCCAATGCACGAAGCGCTCAAACAGGTTGAAGCGCACGATCGCGCGTCCCGATCGCCCGCTTTCGAGCCGCACCATGCCACGGGTCAGATAGAAGATCACGAGCAGCGCCAACATGCCGATAATCGCGACGCCGCCGATCCAGCGCAGCGTGACATTGCGAAACTCCCGCCATTCGCGCCCCTGCGGTTGCTCCAGCACGCCCGACCTCTGATCCGGAATGCTGACGCGGCCCTGGATCCGGTTGAGTTCCTGCAGCAGTTGCTGCTCCTTGACGGAGCTCGCGGTCGGGTTGACCTGCTGGGCTCTCGCAGGAACCGCCGTGATCACCAGAAGCAGCGCACATGCGCCGAACAGCAAGCTAACGAATCGTCCAAATGACGCCATCTGCGCCTCCCGCATCGCGTCCTTGACTGCCGTCCGCGTCAGGACTCGATCGTCTCGCGATACGCGGTCTTCCAGCCCCACGCGCCGGAGCCGTAGCCGCGCTTCATCACGCGTTCCTTGTAGATCTGGGCGATAATCTCCCCGTCGCCGGCGAGCAACGACTTGGTCGAGCACATTTCGGCACACAGCGGCAGCTTGCCCTCCGCCAGCCGGTTTGCGCCATACTTCTCGTATTCCTCCTTGCTGCCGTCGGCCTCGGGGCCCCCGGCGCAATAGGTGCATTTGTCCATCTTGCCGCGCGAGCCGAAGTTTCCAACCTTGGGATATTGCGGCGCGCCGAACGGACAGGCGTAGAAGCAATAGCCGCAGCCGATGCAGAGGTCCTTGGAGTGCAGCACCACGCCGTCGGCAGTGGTGTAGAAGCAGTTCACGGGGCACACTGCCGCGCAGGGCGCGTCGGTGCAATGCATGCAGGCCATCGAGATCGAACGCTCGCCCGGCTTGCCGTCATTGATGGTGACCACGCGGCGCCGGTTGATACCCCAGGGCACCTCATGCTCGTTCTTGCAGGCGGTGACGCAGGCATTGCATTCGATGCAACGGTCGGCGTCGCAGAGGAATTTCATACGTGCCATCGTCGTTGCTCCTTATGCCGCCGAGATCTGGCAAAGGGTGACCTTGGTCTCCTGCATGTTCGTCGCGGGATCGTATCCGTAGGTGGTGATCGTGTTGGCGCTTTCGCCGAGCACGATCGGATCAGTGCCCTTCGGATAGTTGCCCCGGAGATCCTTGCCGGCGAGCCAACCGCCGAAGTGGAAAGGCATCCAGGCCACGCCCCTGCCGACACGCTCGGTGACGAGCGCCTTCATCCTCGCCCTGGAACTGTTCTCGGCGCCCGTGACCCAGACCCAGCCGCCGTCCTTGACGCCGCGATCGGCGGCATCGGCCGGATTTATCTCGATGAACATGTCCTGCTGCAGTTCGGCAAGCCACGGATTGGTCCGGGTCTCCTCGCCGCCGCCCTCATACTCGACGAGACGTCCCGAGGAGAGGATGAGCGGGAACTGCTTGGCGATCCCCTTCTCCACAGCGGCCTTCTGCACCGAGAAGCCGATGTTGGGCATGCGAAACTGCTTGGCATCGGGCAGCGTCGGATATTTCTCGACGAGGTCGACACGTGGCGTGTAGATCGGCTCGCGATGGACCGGAATCGGATCAGGCAAGCCGAAGGCGTTCATGCGTGCCTTGCCATTGCCATACGGCACGCAGCCGTGTTTGAGTGCGACCCGCTGGATGCCCCCTGAGAGATCGAGCGACCACGACACCAAATCCGGATTGGTCGGATTGACCTTCATGATCGTGGCCATCTCCGCTTCGGTGAGATCCGTGTCCCAGCCAAGCTTCTTCAGGCTCGCCAGCGTGAATTCGGGATAGCCGTCCTGGATCTCGGAATCCTTGGAGTAGGATTTGTCGGCCAGCAGACTGACCTTGCGCGTGGTCCCGTCGGGCAGCTTCTCCTCGCGCTCGATGCCGAAGCGCGGCCGGAACGTGCCGCCGCCGTCCATCACCGCGAGATTGGTATTGTAGAGCAGCGGCGTGCCGGGATGCCGGACTTCCGGCGAGCCCCAGCACGGCCACGGCAGGCCGTAATAATCGCCGCCGACCTCGGGATCGTCCTTGGGCGCACGCATCGTCAGCATGTCGAACTTCGCCTGGTTCTTCATGTGCGCCTTGAGCCGCTCGGGCGATTGCCCGCAATAGCCGGTCGACCAGCTGCCGCGGTTCATCTCGCGCAGCACGTCTTCTGCTTCAGGCAGATTGTTATCGACCTTGATTTTCTTGAACATCTGGTCGGCGAAGCCGAGCTTCCTGGCCATCAGATAGATGACCTCGAGGTCGTCCTTGGATTCGAAGATTGGCTTCACGATCTGTTCGCCCCATTGCAGCGAGCGGTTCGAGGCGACGCGCGATCCCTTGCACTCGAATTGCGTAGCCACCGGAAGAATGTAAATGCCATCCTTGCGGCCGGCCTCGACCGCCAGCGATGCCCAGGTCGTGGGGTGCGGGTCGGCAATGACGAGCAGGTCCAGCGCCTTCAGGCCCTTGAGAGACTCCGGAATGCGCGTGATGCTGTTGCTGGCGTGTCCCTGAACGAACACGGCCCGCACATTGTCTTGCTGAGCGACCTGATCCTTCGGCAACGTCACCGCCTCGAACCAGCGGGTGAGCGGAATGCCGGGAGTTTCCATGATCTGCTTGGAAACAAAGCGCGACTTCAAGAACTCGTAGTCGACGTCCCAGACCCGCGACCAGTGCTTCCACGCGCCCTCGGCGAGGCCGTAGTAGAATGGCAGCGTCACAATATCGAGACCAACATCGGTCGCGCCCTGCACATTGTCGTGGCCGCGGAAGATGTTGGCGCCCATGCCCGGTCCACCGACATTGCCGGTCATGAGCAGCAGAATGCAGCTCGCCCGCACATTGGCCGTGCCGACGGTCTTCTGGGTCTGGCCCATGGCCCAGATCAAGGTCGACGGCTTCTCGGTAGCGAACATCTTGGCGACCCGCTTGAGCTGTTCGGCGGGAATGCCGGTGACGCGCTCGACCTCTTCCGGATTCCATTTCTCCACTTCCTTGCGGAGATCGTCGAAGCCGTAGACGCGCTGCCTGATGAATTCCTTGTCCTCCCAGCCGTTCTGGAGGATGTGCCACATGATGCCGTAGAGTATCGGAATGTCAGTGCCCGGACGCATCCGCACGTATTCCGTCGCGTGCGCCGCGGTGCGCGTCATGCGCGGGTCGATGACGATGAAGTTGGCCTTTTGCAGCTCCTTGCCCTCGAGCAGATGCTGCAACGAAACCGGATGCGCCTCGGCCGGATTGCCGCCCATGATCATCTGGGTCTTGGCATTGCGGATATCGTTGTAGCTGTTGGTCATCGCGCCGTAGCCCCAGGTATTGGCGACGCCGGTGACGGTGGTCGAATGGCAGATACGGGCCTGATGGTCGGTGTTGTTGGTACCCCAGAACGCCCCGAGCTTGCGGAACAGATAAGCGCCTTCATTGGTCATCTTGGCCGACCCGAGCCAGTAAACGGAATCCGGGCCCGATTTTTCGCGAACATCGAGGATCTTGTCGCCGATCTCGTTGATCGCAGTCTCCCAGGAGACGCGCGCCCATTGCCCGTTCACGAGCTTCATCGGATAGCGCAAACGCCGCTCGCTGTGCACCAGCTCGCGCACGGAAGCCCCCTTCGCGCAATGAGATCCGCGATTGATGGGGGACTCCCAGGTCGGTTCCTGACCGATCCAGACCCCGTTCAACACCTCCGCGGTCACCGTGCATCCGACCGAACAATGCGTACAGATGCTTTTCCTGACGGTGGCGCCGGCGGCCAGCGGACCCGCCACGGCGGCTTCCGCCTTGCGCACGCCGGAAACCGGCATTGTGCCGAGTGCCGCGAGCGCGCCACCCGCAAGACCGGACCGCCGCAGGAAGGTGCGGCGATCGAGACCGCCGGCCTGGTGTGCCAAGGTATCGGCGACTGAGCCGCGGTGGCCGGATCCAGAATGCTGATCTGATCGCTTGATAAGCACGGCAGCCTCCCTCAGGCGGGATAGCGGTTGACGCGGTAATAGGCCTTCACGTGATCGGATTCCTTGTAGCGCGCCTTGCGCTTCTCATCGTCATTCTCGCTGTCGGCTTGCGCAGAGCCGACGAGCGGCGTCGCCAGCGTGGCGCCAGCGCCTACCGTGCCGATGCCAACCTTGCGGAGAAAGTCGCGCCTTCCGACGGTCGCTTGCTTGTCTTCGTTCATCGCATTTCTCCCGGACCAGCCTGCGCTGGTCACTCAGCGAACGAAAATGCTTGCCTCTCGACCTCGATAAACAGGCGGCCGAGCGTGCCGACCGCGCGATAGAATCTTGCGCTTGCCGCCTGTTCCATGTCGGCGAACAGGCGTCCCATCCAGGGCGAGACGTGTTTCTCGAACAGTGCGCGCTGCACATCCGTCGGCGCATCCAGTTGGCCGTCGGCCATTCCTGCCATGATCTCGCAGAGGATGGCGGCATGATCCTCTGGTTCGAAATTGCCCTCGGCGCGCGCGATGCCGAGCGCCGCGAGATCGGTTCGCAAACGTGACAGCGGCCGTTCGTTGAGGAAGCCGGTCAAATAGTAGGAGGCGTAGGGCAGCAACTCGCCGCGCCCGAGACCAACGAAGAGGTCGAAATATTCCCGCTCGACCTGAGCTACGCTCGCGCGCGAAGCGGCTTCCGCCAAGCCGGCGTGAGCCTGACCAAGCGGGGTCCCGTCTCCGCTCAAACTGGCAAGCCGATCGAGCAAGTTCCTGGACGGCGCAGCCGCGAGCAAGACGGCGAGAAGGCCATATTCCCGCGATCGCGCGACATCGATCGGATCGATGCTGTCTTGCGACACCGTGCGTTCCTGACGGTGATCGGGATAGAGATCAGGCCGCAGTTCTGCCCGGGGAACACCTGTTGCCGCTTCCACCGCAATCACCCGCTGAGCGGGTATCTTGCTCCAGTTCGAAACCGAGGGCTGGCTGATGCGGATTTTGCGCGCAAGCCGGGCCACGCCGCCTGCGGCGTCAATGGCACGATCAAGCCCGGCGTCACGCATATGGACCTCCGTCGCCCGAGACCCCCGAATGACCGATTTTGCTTGCGTAACAAAGCGCTAACAGAGCGTAGACCTCGCTCCTCGGACGGTCAATCGCCGACCCATAGCGTGAGGCTATACCTTTGGTCGCAGTGTCAGCGAGGAAGAGCACCGCCATGTGTGCGGCGCCGAACAGTCGCGGCTTCCGTGGTCGGTTGCGATGCAACGGGAGCAGCGATCTCGGTGTGGACCGCTTGATCAAACTCTGTAAGCACTGCGGAGTGCACAACATCCGCATTTGGAACGTCCGCGGACTCCTGCAATTGCGTTGGCGTGTCGGAAGATGCCTCTGCAGCGTTCCGCAGGCCGCCGACGATCCGCTCGACCCAGGCGGCCAACTCGGCCTGCGAGCAATCGAGCGGTCCGAACCCCGGCATGGCATTCGGATCGTTGAAGTCCCAGGCGTTTTCGGCGAGCCCCACGAAATCGCGGATCGCCGGATCGGCCGTCCAGGCACGGCGAAGAGCCGCGTGCATCAATTCCTGCGGAACACCTTTGCGCAGGAATGCGGTGATGTCGGTCCCGGCCGCGATCGCATCGATCGACGGCAAGCTGCCGAGATCCACGTCCGGCTCGGCCTTGGCCGCCGGGGACGGCACCGCGGCCTCATCGGCCGGCTCGGCTATTTCCGCCGGCGGAGCATTCGGTTTTGACCCGCGCTTGCGGCGCGACCAACGTGCGAGAAACTCTTCCTCAGTCATTCTTGCCCGCCTTCATGCTGCCGACGCGCCAAGGCTTCGGGATCGGCGCGCCGTCGCTCGCGTTTGACGAACTCTCTCTCGACGTGGTGTTCGGCAACAAAACTTTCAATCACCTCGCGCACGGCCTCGGGCATTGGTACGGCTTCAACCAGATTGTCAGCGGCCTCGGTAAACCCCTCTCCTTCCGCGGGATCAGCCGTCGCTGCGGCGATCGCATAAGGCCAGGCGCCCTCGGATGGGCTCAAGATCACCCAGATGCTCGGCGTGCCGGAGGCAACATTGTCGCGGTAACGCGCGGTTTCCGACACGTACAGATCAACCGTTGCGCTGCCGACATAAAACAAGGTGCTGCCCTCCTGCTCGCGCAAGATTGTCCAGGGTTTCGTATCCGGTTCGTCCGGCAAAACGGCGGTGCTCCGCCAGATGAAATCGACCCAGGGCGACTCCGCCCTGCGTCGTTCGACGACGATGCCGACGGGGATACGCACGATTGGCAGGGCGGCACTCATCAGATGGCTTCCACGCGCCTGATCGGGAGTCCCGCCAACAGATTCTGCGGTTTCATGCGGAGCTTGTGATCGGCCGTCATCGCCAGGATCAGATAGACCGGCTCGCCCTGCAAGCTCTCCATGGCGAGCCGAGAATCCGCAAAAGTCAGGCGAAACAACGAAAGCACTCGCCCTGCGCTGGGCTCGTCAAGCTCCTCGCCGTGCCAAAGCCGATCGCCCATCCTGGTGGCGTCAGCGTCCAACCCGATATACCAGGTCAGCTTCACCTCGCGTGGTTCCGTCAGCGGTTCAATGACAACATCGATCCCGAGCAGATGGGAGACCCAGCGTGTCATTGCCTGCGCCAGCGCGCGAGACCCTCGCCCACCCGCGGTGAGATCGAGAGCCATGTCAAACCGGTCGCTGCGGTCCCAATAGCTCTCGGCGTTGTCCTCGCTCAACACGTCGAGCTGCGCGTCCACCTTGGTGCCCAGCATCGAGATCAGCGACAAGACAGGCGTCGGGCTGCGACCGCCGACGACCTCTTCATCGCCAAGCAGCAAGGCCTGCTCATGCGGCAGGATCCGCTGCGGCCGGAAAAACAACTCGGCGGCGCGCAGCACGAACGGATCGTTGCTGCCATCAAGGACATTGCGCAGGATCACGTGCACAAGTTGATTGATGAACAGCGGCGGCAGGTCGTTTGACCGCGAGCGCAGGGCTGCGAGATACGCAGCCTCGAGTGTTGAGTGCCGCAACATGAGATCGCGAAAGCCCAGTACGAAGCGCCAGTTCTCGCGCGCATCCTCATCGGCGATCGCGGTGACGTCGTCCGCTCCGACCGCCCGGCGCGGATCGGCGAGCATGTCGCGATGCAGTCCCCGTTCGACCGGGCACGCGTCCCTCGGCGGCATCAGCTCGGGACGGGCAAAATATGCCTTCAAGAATTCGTCGGTGACACGAAGCCCGCCGCTCTCGTCGCGATCAAGAAGATGATGGCCGCATGCGATCCAGAAATCACTCATCCTCGATTTCCATGAACGAGAATGCCCTGCCATGCGGCTGCCCTTCCCGCAGTTGCAGCCTGCGGAAGGCCTCGTGGGCTTCGCCATCTCGCGCCGAACGATGGACCGCAACGAGCGAACTGATCGGGTGCGTGCAGAGCGTCTGCGCAAAGGTGACTTCCTCTTCCGCAGCGGTCCTCGCAATTGCCATGTCCGGTGCGCCGAACCGGTCAACGAGTTGCCTGGCAAGGAGTTCGATCAGCGCCTGGCAATCGTCCTCGGTCGCCGGAACAATCTGCGCAAGTGTCGACCATCCCCAGGACTGCACGCCGAGAAAGCCGCTGCGGAAGGCGGCGCGCGCCTTTCCGCCCAGCTTCCCGGGATCCTGATCGCAGAAGCGGAACGCGCCGGAGACCGCCCATTCGCCCGAGATTGCCGGAACGTCGAACATGAAGGTATCGGAGGCATCGAGCGCGATGGTGCGCAGGAGTTTCGCAGCCTTTTTCACGACCCTGGCCCTCCGAGATCAGGATCGAGCCAGGATGGCGCGGCCAGCGCTTTAACAAGGTCTGCCCGCTCAGTCGTATCAGTTCCGATACGGCGCGTGAGCAGATCGCCGCGATCATCGATGCGTCGCAACGTCTGCCGCTCGCGAGGGATGCGGCTGAGATATTCGCGCGCGACGCTGTCAAATCCATCGACCTGCCAGTTGTCGATCGCCCGCATCAGGTGCCGCGCAAAACTCTCTGTCATCTGCACTGCACCGGCCTCCCCGAACCCTTCCTCATCCAGGGCGGAGGCAAGTGGGCGAACACCGGGATCATGATCGTTCATCGTGACTGTCCGGATCACGGCTCCGAATACGAGCCAGCCCGGCGGCTCATCCTCGTCCGCGGATGCGGGCCAGCCCAGCCGTCCCCCTCCGACCAGCGCTCCGTCAATCCTCACCGCATCAGGCCAACCGATCGCGACCTCCTTGGCCGGCGGCGCATAGGCGCGCAGGGCGTCGGTCAGAGCAACCATGCCAGCGTAAAAGGCGCGGCGCGCGGTGGTCAGCGGCTCGGCCGGCTCCAGCACCACCGCGAACTCGGCAACATCGAACCGTCCTACATAGACTAGCGTGCCGGCACCGCTTTCGAGTGCAATGCGGCATGCATGGGCAAACGCGTCTCCGCTCTCGCGCAATCGGACCAAGGCAAAGGGCGGCGGCAACTGGATGGGTTCCGCCATGGAAGCGTGGCTGGTTGGGATCGACCGCAGGCCGTCCTCCACTTTCCCCTTTTTCCCGATTGACAATATTTATACGAGGCAAAGGATCGGCGCGAGTCCGTCATTCGTCGCCCGTCTCGGGAGGGATGAACCTGGAGCAGCCAGCGAAGACCATCCTGATTTGCTCGTGTGAAGACACGATGCGTCTTGACGTGACCGCGATCCAGCGCGGATGCGGCAATGGCAACATCAAGAGTTTTCGTCACCTGTGCGGCGCCGAGCTCGACCGTTTTCGCGCAGGCGCAAAGGCAGAGGGCCCTCTGACCGTTGCCTGCACGTATCAGCAATCCTTGTTTGCGGAGGAATCCGGCGAGCGCTCCGCGCCCATCGCGTTCGTAAACGTTCGCGAAACGGCAGGCTGGTCGGCCGAAGGCGCGCAAGCGGGCCCCAAAATGGCGGCGCTGCTCGCAGCGAGCGCCGTGCAGGCGCCCGACTATCCGCTGGTCACGCTGGCGAGCGACGGGGTCATCCTGATCTACGGCAGGGACGAAGCGGCAATCGAAGCCGGGCGGCTGCTTTCGGAGCACCTCGATGTGACGGTGATGCTGAGGGAGCCGCGCGAGATCATCTCGCCTGTGGCAACGTCCTTCCCGGTCGTGAAGGGAGCGATCCGTAACGCCAGAGGACATTTTGGCGCCTTCGAGCTCACGATCGACGACTACGCTCGCCCGCGTCCCTCCTCGCGCGATCACTACGTCTTTGAAACGCCACGCAATGGCGCCACCTCGCGTTGTGACATCATCCTTGACCTATCGGGAGAGAGACCGCTGTTTCCAGCGCATGATTTGCGCGACGGTTACCTGCGGGCCGATCCCAAGGACCCGGGCGCCATGCTCCGCGCCGTCCTGAGCGCGCGTGATCTCGTCGGACGTTTCGATAAGCCCAAATATGTCGAGTTCACGCCCGATCTTTGCGCCCATTCGCGCTCGAATCTGACCGGCTGCCATCGTTGTCTTGATTTGTGTCCCACGAGTGCGATCACACCGGCCGGCAATCACGTTGCCATCGATGCCGCGATTTGCGCCGGCTGCGGCCAATGTGCCGCCGCTTGTCCGACGGGCGCGGCGTCCTACGCGTTGCCGCCCGCGGACACCCAGCTTCACACCATCCGCGCCATGCTGCTCGCCTATCATCAGGCGGGCGGATCGAACCCTGTCCTGTTGCTGCACGACGGCTCACACGGCACGCCTTTAATTGACGCGCTTGCGCGGCACGGCGATGGGCTGCCTGCCCAAGTCATCCCTCTGGCCGTCAATGAGGTGACACAGGTCGGGCCGGAGGCCGTTATCGGCGCCTTTGCCTACGGAGCGGCCGCATTCCGGTTCTTGCTCCGCAGCAAGCCGCGGCATGACGTGACCGGGCTGAGGCAAACGATCGGCATGGCAGAGACCATCCTTGCGGGCCTCGGATTTGAAGGACACCGGGTCGCTGCGATCGAAACCGACGATCCGGATGCATTGCTGGAGCAATTGAAGGGTATCGGACGACTTGCCAGCGTGAAGACGCCAGCGACGTTCAAGACTGTCGGCAAGCGGCGCGACCTGCTCCGCTTCGCGTTGAGCGAGCTGCATCGCCTCGCGCCGAACCCGGTCGATGTCATTGCGCTGCCTCAGGGCGCTCCGATCGGCGCAGTGAGCGTCGATACCAGTGGATGCACGCTGTGCCTGTCCTGCGTTTCCGTCTGCCCGACCGGCGCGCTCCGCGATGATCCCGAACGCCCGGTACTCAAATTCGTCGAAGATGCATGCGTGCAATGCGGCCTCTGCCAGAGCACCTGTCCCGAGAAGGTCATCACGCTCAAGCCCCAGATCGATTTCCGCGCCGGCCGCGCGAGCGCGGTTGTGATCAAGGAGGAAGAGCCCGCGCTTTGCATCCGCTGCGGCACGGCGTTCGGCGTAAGAAGCACGATTGATCGGATCGCGGCAAAGCTCGAGGGCCGGCACTGGATGTATCCGGCCGGCGACAAGCGCCTCGACACCATCAGGATGTGCGCCGATTGCCGCGTGATCGTGATGAGTGAACAGCAGTTCGATCCGTTTGCGGGCGTTCCGGAACGCGCGCCGCCCCGAACCACCGAGGATTATTTGCGCCGGCCGGACAGCAAGACCTGAGCGCGACCGTTCGTCACCAGGGCTCGGGTACTCACCTATTGCGAGGTCGCCCGGACCAGGAAGTCGGTCAATGCGCGGCGGTCTTCGGCCGATCCGATGCGCTGCTCCGGCATCTTCGTTCCCGGCGTGTAGACGTTGGGCCCGACTTCAAACAGCTTCGCGACTGTCTCGGGGGTCCAGACGATATCCATCGTCTTGAGCGCCTCGGAAAACCGATAGCCGGGGACCGAAGCGATTTTCCGGCCGAACAATCCGGCTAGCGTCGGCCCCGCACGTTGCGCCTCCTTGGTCGACAGCGTGTGACAGGCAACACAGGCGCGAAAGACATCGGCGCCATGATCGCCCGCATAGGCAGCCAGCGGATCCGCTGATGTCCCGAACAGGTTCGAACCGACCGGCTCACCGCTCCGCACATTCCAACGCCGGATTTTTCCGTCCGCACCTCCAGTCACGAGCGTGGCCGCATCGTGCAGGAAGACGACCGACCAGACCGGGAAGCCAGGCCCCACGAGAGTCCTCAACACACTGCGGGACTTGCGCTCCACAATGGCAACCGTGCCGCCGATGCCTGCGGCGGCGATCAGCGTCCCATCGTCGGAAAGCGCCAAGCCAACGATCGACGCCGAGCCTGCGGCCACCTCGCCAGCCGGCTTTCCGTCCGTCGTCAGCATGCGCAGCTTGCCGTCGGCCCCTGCGGCGACGATCTCGCCATCGGGCGCAGTTGCGACGGCGTTCAATGGCACCGGCAATACCACCGTTTCAGGCCGACCCTCCGGCAAGCGCCAGATACACAACGCGCGATCGTAGCCAACGCTCACGAGCGACATGCCGTCCGGAGCGAAGGCGACACCATTCACGTTCTGCACGTGCCCCTCGAGCGCGCGTGATGCGCGATCGGCCAGGGACCAGAGCCGCACGCTGTGGTCCCACGAGGCCGAGGCGAGCGTCGATCCGTCCGGCGCCACGGCGAGTGCCACGACCGGACCGGTATGCCCCTCCAGGACTTGATCGGGCTGCTGCAGGCCCGCCGTCCAGATGGCAATCCGGCCGTCGGCACCCGCTGTGATCATGCGGCCGTCCTTCAGGAACGCAACGGCGTTGACGGCATCCGCATGATACCGCAGCACCTCACCCGCCGCGTCGGTCTTCAGCGCCCAGCGGATGGCGGACGTGTCGAAGCTGCCCGACAACAGGCTCTCGCCGTCAGGCGAAACGGCGAGCGCCCGTACAGGGCCGCCGTGCCCCGCAAGCTGCGCGTGTGCCGCCGACGCAGCAACAATCTCCAGAAGGGTCGCGGCGACCCGGGCGCACGAAGCCCACCCCATCAATCTTTGCCGGCCATGGTTGCTCCACGCCTTCAAGAATGCCCGAAAAAAATGTCCGCGGCACGACGTCTACTTTTCCGGTGCAACGACCTTTTTGGACGAGCCCTCGGGCGCCGCCTGCATCCCGGGCGGGCTCTGACCTTGCGGACTTTCGGCGGGCGCGCCGCCCGAACCCGTATTGATGGGGCCCGTCCAGCCCTGAGGCTGTATTTGGCCCTTCTCTTCGGGACGGGTCTGTGCCGCAGGCGACCCTGTCTGTCCGGACTGGGCGCGCGCACTATCGAAGGTCACGACTGCTGCCAGGCATAGGATGGATGTCAGTGCCTTCACGGCGAACTCCTCCTTTGGAGCCCAACGAGGAAGGATCGATATCCGTTCCTCGATGCGCACTGCGTCAGTTCGCCCATCGTCGGCATTCTCCCTTGAATGGCGGCAGCGCGAGTCCTAGCTTTGGTTGGTCACGTCTTTGCTCGTCATGTCAAGGAAAAGGCATGCTGGGGCAATCGAGGCCATTTCTGCGGATGATCTCATGGCTACGCGCCGTGCGCGTGCTCTTGATTACTCCGGAGCCAGCGACCCGGGAAGCCTCGCCTCTCCTCGTCCTCACGGTTGTCGTGCTCATGCTGCTCGTCGCCATATTGGAAGTGGACTTGCACCGCGCCGAGCTTCAAGCGCTGGGGTTGATCGGCGATGCATTTCCAATCGACCCGATTTTCATGAGCCCTTAGAGTCGGCAGGAACGGCGGGTGAACTTGAGATCGTCCGTCACAGTTGCTCACAGCAAGCGGCGTCGTACGATGCAGGCGGCTTGCAAGTGATGGAGTTTGCGCATGAAGGCTTTTCTGCTCGGCTGCGCTGCGGCCATTGTCATCGCATTTGGCGCAATGGCAATCCTGGATCAGGTGCAGGAACCCGTTTCCCAGGCGTTTGCTACAACCGGCGTGCGTCTGTAAGACGCCGGCCGCAAGAGGCGCCGGGGCGGCCTGCTCCATGCCCGGCTGCTATCTCTAGAGAAGGGAGAGAAGGGGCGCGTGCCCTGGGCCCACGTCTTTCGCAACGTGAACGACCGCGTCTGAGACCTGGCGACCCCATGATGACGCTGGTCCTCATCGTGGCGCTTGTCGCGGCGCTGGGCACAACTCGCGTATGCGCCGCTGACATTGGTTATCTGACTTCTCCGGGAATCCCTGCCAAGGATTTTCTCCCAACTCGGCGCCCGGTTGCGCCGATCGCCGGCCTGAGCCGCTCCGCCTGGGAGCACCGCGACGTCCTGGATGAGGTCGGTGAGGTCGCCCGTCTTCTCGAGCTGAAACCAGGCATGACGGTCGGCGATATTGGTGCAGGCAGCGGCTATTACACGGTCCGCCTCTCAAACATCGTCGGCCCAAAGGGTGTCGTCGTCGCCCAGGACATCATGCGGGACTATCTCATCGAACTCGACAGGCGAACAGAACGGTTGGGGCTGACGAACATCATATTCGCGTTGGGCGAACCACACGACCCACGCCTGCCCGCTTCCTCGCTGGATGCCGCCATCCTCGCCCGCATGTATCATGAGATAACCCAACCCTATGCGTTCCTCTATAATCTCGCGCCGGCCTTGAAGCCGGGCGCGCGGATCGGAATTGTCGACTTCGAGCGGCCGACCTCAAGGCATGGCACGCCGATTGATCTGTTGCGTTGCGAACTGGCCGCCGTTGACTACGGCGAGATCGCCACGTATCGGCTCGCAGGTGATGGCGGGTACCTGGCGGTGTTCGCTCCACCGCAGGCCGCAGTTCGAAAACCTCCTCGCGACATCGTTGCCTGTACGGATCGCGCCGGCATTCGCTGATCGTAGTTATTGGCGGTGCGGGTGGTGCCAGATGAATGTCACCTGCCCAAAACCATTCCGATGCCTCTCATTCGATGGGCGCACGCCGCGTATGCCAATCCGTCACCGACTGGAATGCGTACCCGGCACGGGCAAGAACAGCTTCGGATAGATGCGGGCCGACGAGCTGCATGCTGAGCGGCAGCCGGTCCGACGCCATGCCGTTCGGCAGCGTGATGGTCGGGCTGCCCGAGAAGTCGAACACGGCGGTGAAGCGAAGGATACTGAGCAGAACGTTCGGATCGGCGCCATATTCGCCCATCTTGGTCAGCGTCGGGATCGGCACGGGCATGGTCGGGATCAACAGCAGGTCGATATCGCCGAACAGGGCGGCGAGGCTGCCGCAGAACTTCAGTCGCTCATGATGGATCGCTGCGATCTCGACGCCACTCATCGACCTGCCCTGCTCGATAAGCTGCGCGAGATCGGGGCCGTATTCCGACTTCCGCGACGGATAGGTCTCGAGATGCGCCTCTGCCGTCTCGATCGAGCACATCGGGATCCACATGCTGACGAGCTTCTGGTAGTCCGGGAACTTGACCTCGCGGATATCGGCGCCAAGGTCCGCAAGCGTGCGCTCCGCTTCCAGCAAGGCGGCGACCACCTGCGGATCGATTCCGTCCTGGGTGTAGCTGCGGTCCACGCCGATCCGTAGGCCGCGGATGCCGTCCCCGATGCCTGCCAGATAATTCGGCACCGGGGCCTGCAGGGCCGTCGGGTCGTTGACATCGGCGCCCGCAATGACGCCGAGCATGGCGGCCGCATCGGCCGCACTCCGGCACATTGGTCCGACATGGTCGAGCGAGTCCGCCAGCGGAAAGACGCCGTGACGGCTGACGCGTCCCCAGGTCGGCTTGATCCCGGTCAAGCCGCAGGTCGCCGACGGAAACCGGATCGAGCCGCCGGTGTCGCTGCCGATCGAGCCGAAGCAGAGCCCCGCCGAGGTCGCCACGCCCGATCCGCTCGAGGAGGAGCCGACCCAATAGTCGACGCCCCAGGGATTGAGCGGCGCCTGGTCGTTCGGATGGTGGCTGGTATAGGCGCCCTCGGTCATCTTGAGCTTGCCGAGCGTGACGGCACCGGCGTGCTCAAGCCGATCCACGATCGTCGCATTGAAGGACGGAACAAACCTGGCGTGAATCGTGGTGCCGCCTGCGGTCGGCGCGAACGTGGTGTAGCATAGATCCTTCAATCCGATCGGCACACCGTGCAACGGCCCGCGCCAGATGCCCTTGGCAAGCTCGGCGTCACAGCGCTTCGCCTGCGCCATGGCACGCTCGGCGAGGACAAGCGCATAGCCGTGAAACCGGCTGTCGAGCTTCGCGATCCGGCTCAGCATCGCCTCAGTCACTTTCGAGGGCAGAAGCTCACCCCGGCGAAACAGCTCGGAGAGTTCGGTGATGGACTTGTAGTGAATTGGATCTGCTGACATCTGACAGCCCCGTTGTTGTCGGAAACGGCTTCGCACACCGGCACCCCTGACGGCCCGGTCTCGTGACTGCGCTGCTCGAGAAGCGCCTAGAACTGCACTCCTCGCGTGAGGGCACCATCGACCACGAGGTTGGTCCCGGTGATGAAGCTCGCCGCCTTGCTGGCAAGGAACACCGCACCATTCGCCATTTCCTGCGGTGTGCCCATGCGGCCGGTCGGGTTGAGCGCCAGCGCGGTCTTGTACAGCTCGGGATTGCCGTCCTTGATCTGATGCCAGACACCGCCCTCGAAATAGGTGTTGCCCGGTGATACCGAATTGGCGCGGATGCCTTTACCGGCAAGCTGGAACGCGAGCCCCTGCGTGTAGTGGATGATCGCCGCCTTGAACGTGCCGTAGGGGCCGCTGGCGAAATCGACCTCGCGCCCCGACACGCTTGAGATGGTGACGATGGCGGCGGCCTTGCTCTTCTCCAGATAGGGCATCGCCGCATTGACCAGCCGCACCGTGCCCATCATGTCGGTGGAGAATTCCTTCTCCCAGCTCTCCTCGTCCTGCCCGATTGACAAGGCGCTGACATTGGCGACGACAATGTCGATGCCGCCAAGCTTGGACGCCATGTCCTCCACCCAGGCCTTGAGCGCCGGACCGTTGGAGACGTCGACCGAACTGCCAAATGCGGCGACGCCTTTCGCCTTGATCGCAGTGACCGCGGCGTCGACGTCGGCCTGGTTGCGCGCGCAGATGCCGACATTGGCGCCTTCGGCCGCGAAGGTGTCGGCGATCGCCCTGCCGATGCCCTTGGTGCTGCCGGTGACGAGAACCTTTGCTCCCTTAAGTCCCAGATCCATGTCCATTCCCTCCCTGTTGACGACATAGAGACATGCCATGCGGCCGTTCAGAGCAGGAGCTGCTCGCGGACATTGTCCTCGTTGACCTCGCCTCCCGCCAGTGACTGCGTGATCCTGCCCTTCTCCATGATGTAACATCGCTCGGCGATCGCCAGGATCGTGTCGAGATTCTGCTCGACGAAGATGATCGTGGTCCCAAGCTCGTTCCGGAACGACCTCAGCGCCTCGCAGATGTGCTGGACGATCGAGGGCTGGATGCCCTCGGACGGCTCGTCCAGGATCATCAAGGACGGATTGCCGATCAGCGCGCGGCCTATGGCGAGCTGCTGCTGCTCGCCGCCCGACATGGTGCCCGCGGCCTGCCGCCGACGTTCCTTCAGCCGCGGAAAATACTCATAGACGAGCTCCGGCAGCTTCTTGCCGCCGGGACCGCCGATCAACTCGCCGACCTGCAGGTTTTCCTCGACCGTCATCTGCGGAAAGACGTCGCGTCCCTGTGGAATGTAGCCAAAACCCGCCCTCGCCCGCGCGTCGGCTTCGAGCTTTGTGACGTCCTGCTCCATGAAGCTGATCGTGCCGCGCCATGTCTGCAGCAGTCCGATCAGGCACCGCATCAGGGTCGACTTGCCGACACCGTTACGGCCGATCACGCCGACGATCTCGCCGCGCGAGACCGACATGGTGACCCCCTGCAGGATAGGCGTCGCGCCGTATCCCGCCCATAAGTCCGAGACGCGAAGAATCCGGTCAGTGGGCGTGGGCTTAGTGAGCATGGGCCTTACCGAGGTAAATTTCCGCGACCTTTTCGTCCTGCAAGATGCTTTCGAGATTGCCGCGCGCAAATATCTTGCCGAGATGCAGTACCGTGACGCGTTGGGCGACCTGGCGCACAAAGGCCATATCGTGCTCGACGACAAGCACCGTCATGCCTTCGGCATTGAACGACTTGATCAGCTCGCCGGTCTTGAAGGTTTCCTCCGGTGACATCCCGGCGGTCGGCTCGTCCAGCAGCAGGAGCTGAGGCTTCAGCGCCAGCGCCATCCCGATCTCGAGCCATTGCTGCTGGCCATGCGACAGCGCACCCGCGAGCTTCTCGCTGTCCGGGCCGAGGTTGAGCAGTGTCAGCAGGCGATCCTCTTCGGCGATGCGTTCCGCGCCGGACAGTCGCTCCTGGAGCGCAATCTGGATGTTCTGCCGGACCGGCAGCTCCTTGAACACGCTCGGAGCCTGCATCTTGATGCTCATGCCCCGCTGCACGCGCGCGTATGGACGCTCGGCCGTGATGTCGACGGTGTCGAACAGGATGCTGCCCTGGGTCGGCGGATAAAGACCCACGATCAGCTTGAACAGTGTGCTCTTGCCGGCGCCGTTGGGACCGATCAGGCAGTGGACCTCGCCCGCGTTGACCGCAAGGTCGACATCGGAGACGGCAGTCAATCCGCCAAACCGCTTGGATACGCCTTTGACTTCGACCAGCGTCATGATCAGGACTCTTCCGACTGCAAGCGGCCAGCCTCCGCCATGACGGCACCGTCATCGCGCCGCCGGCGGCCGCTCCACCAGTCCGCAACGAGCTTGCCGATGCCGAGCACAAAGCCTTGCGGCGCGAGCATCACCGTGGCGAGGAGCAGCGCCCCCATCAGCACCAGTGCGGCCTGTTGGCTGTAGACCGTGATGGTCTGGAAGCCGAACAGCAGCAGGAACGACCCGATCAGCGTCGCAGTCAAATCGCTGCGTCCGGAGAAGGCCACCCACACGATCGGCATTGCAGCGGCCGGCAAGCCAATGCTGGACGGGGTGATAAACTGGCCCCACGACGTGTACAGGGCGCCGCTGAGACCCGCGAGACCACTTCCGATCACGAAGGTAAGCAGTTGGTATTTCCTGACGTCGTAACCCAGCATCTCGGCGCGCTGCGGGTTTTCCCGCGTCGCTACGATGACGTTGCCGATCCCCGAATTCACCAGCATGCGCAGCGCGAGATAGACGATCACGATCAGCGCGACCATGACGTAATAGAGCGCCGAGCCCTCGATATAGAAGTCGCCGACCGTCAACGGGTCCATGCCCTTCATGCCGTTGAACCCGTTCAGCCGGGCCGGGCCGATGTGCCATTCAGGCCCCGCGGTCTGGCCCAGAAAGAAGGCCAGCACCAGCGTTGCGGACAGTGTCACGATGCCGAAGAAGATACCGTTGATGCCGCCCCAGATCATGAAGTAGCCGAGGATGCCAGCCGCGACCATCGCGATAAACACAGAGAGTACAAGCGCCGCGATCGTGGCGGTGCCGCCGCCCATGTTGATCGCGAGCACGCCGTAACCGTAACCGGCGATGCCGAAGAACAAGGTCTGACCGAACGACAGCATGCCGCCATAGCCCCACATCAGGCAGAGGCCGAGCGCCATGAAGATCCAGATCAGGAAGTAGGCGAAATTGCCGACGTCGTAGGAATCGGCGAACAGCGGATAGGCCAGCGCGCCTGCCAGCACGGCGACGAAGCACGACCAGAACAACTTGCCGCGTCCGAGCGTCTGTGGGCCTTCCAGCAGCTTGAACATCAACATTCCCCTTTAGCGCCCACGACGAACCAGCACGCTGGACAGCCCCTCGGGCAACACCCGAATGATCAGGATGACGGCGACCAGCATTCCGATCTGTCCGATGATCTGGCCGTAGCTCGCATTCAACGCCATCCGGATCATCGCCAGGAACACAGCGGCCGGCGCCGTTCCGAGCAGCACGTTCGCCCCTCCGATCACGACCGTGACGAAGCTTTCGACCACGAAGGTGGCGCCCATGGTCGGGATCAGCGTCATGGTCGGCGCGTACAGCGCCCCGCAAAGCCCGGCGAGGCCGGTGCCGATCCCGAAGCTGATCGCATAGATGCGGCCGGTGCGTGCGCCCAGCGCCTTCGCCATCGCGGCGTTCTGCATTGTCGCACGGGCGATCACGCCGAAACGCGTCTTCATGAAGATGATGTAGAGACCGGCCAGCACGGCCACCGCGCAACCGAACAGCACCAGACGATAGGTCGAAAACGTATAGCCGCCGATTGCGAAGCTTCCCTCGGGCGTGCCGATTCCTCGTACGGCAGACCCGACGATCAGGAGCATCGATTGCGTCACGATGAGGCTGAGGCCCCAGGTCGCGAGCAGGGAATCCAGAGGCCGCTTGTAGAAGCGACGCACGACCAGGAATTCGACGAGGACACCGATGAGCCCCGCCGTCAACGCGGCGAGTATCTGGGCGATTGCGAGCGGCACGCCCAAATTCACCAAGCCGACCGTCACATAGGCGCCACACATGATGAACTCGCCATGCGCCATGTTGATGACGCCCATCATGCCGAACACGATGGCGAGGCCCGCGGCCGAAAGAATGAGGAACGCAAACACGTCGGCGAACTGATAGAATACCGAGAACACTTCAGCCGACATCTTGATCCCCTTGCCGATCCCGGCGCCGCATCGTTGCGGCACCGGTTTTGTTCGAAGTCGAGACACTCAACACGAGCAAGATCCGTGCCCGCCCGACGTCACGACTTCTTCGGGAGATGGCTTGGCGTGTACTGATCCTTGTCGTTCTTCTTGGTGAGATCACAACCGATCTCGCCAAGCCAGTAGGGCTGGATCACCCCGTAGTCTTTCTCGACCTTCACCTCGTGCTTCGGACCGACCGAGATCAGGCGCATGCGATGCGAGGTGTGCTGGCTCTTCGGATCGATGCAGACCTTCCCTTCGGGAGCATCGATGCAGGCATCTCCGGTCGCGATCACTTTCCGCATGTCGTCGAGCTTGATCGACTTCGCCTTCTCGACCAGCGCCTTGTACATGTAGAGCGCGTTGTAGGCGTTATACCCCATGTCGTTGATGTAGAGTTCGTCGGGGAATTTCGCGTGCCAGCGCTTCTTGAACTCGGTGGCCTCAGGTGTGTCGATCTCCTCGAACCAGTTGGCGGTCGCGTGCATGTTGTTGAGCGCCGGCGGCTTGAACCGCTTGTGCTCGAAGCCGAGCATGACCTTGATCGAAGACCCCATCGGCAGATTGAGGTTGGCTGCCGCCGCCTGCTCGAAGAACGAGTCCTGGGCCGCACCGACATTGATCGTGAGCAACCAGTCCGGCTTTGCCTTCTGGATGTTCTGGATGGTCTGCGCAAACTGCGACACGCCGAGCGGAATGAACTCCTCGCCCACGACCTCGCCGCCGAGATCTTTCATGATCTTGCGGTTCCACTCGGCCGAGATCTGACCGAAATTGTAGTCGGCGGCGATGACGTAGACTTTCTTGCCGAACTTTTCGACCATCCACGGAATCAGCGTCGAGAACTGCTGCTCGGGCACCGCGCCCATGCTGATCATGCTGGCGTCGCAGACGCCGCCTTCGTACTGGTTGGTGTAGAAGTACGGCGTCGAGGTGCGATCTACGATCGGACGCAGCGCCTCGCGTGAGGCCGAGGTGATGCCGCCGATAAGCACGTCGACCTTGTCGCGATTGAGCAGGCGGCGGCCGAATTCCTGATAGCGCGCGTTGTCGCCCTGCGGATCGAGATGGATCAGCTCGATCTGTCGCCCGAGAATGCCGCCGCTCTTGTTGATCTCCTCGACAGCGAGCTGAGAGCCGTGCAGCTTCGGCATGCCCATGAAGGCGAGGTCGCCTGACACGTCCTCGAGCAGACCCACCTTCAACGGTGGTTCCGCTGCCCGAGCAGCACTCATCGCCGCCGCTGTACCGAGCATGGCGCCGAGCAAGACGATACCGAACTTACGTCCCGAATTCATCGTGATATCCCCTGTTTCTGAAAGCGGCTGGATGTCATGGCTTGAGGTAATTCTTCAGGATCGATGCCCCCATCGTGTATTTGGGGTCGACCATGTTTCCGAGCCGCATGCGGCCGGCCTGGCTGAGCAGCATGTAGGCGTCGATCTCGTCGAAGCCGTAATCGGCCGCCATCCACCGCACGAGCTCGCGATAGGCGATGCGCGCCGCGTCCTCGAGCGGACGCGCGCTGCCGATCGTCATGATGAAGTCCTTCGTCTCGAGCCGCGGCCATGCGAAGCTCCAGTTCTTGATCAGGTCGACCTGCAGCGTGACGGTCGCGCGCTGCTCCATCGCCACGCCGGATAGCTCGCCGTCGCCTTGCGTCGCATGGCAGTCGCCGACGTAGAGCATCCCGCCGTCGGTGTGCACCGGGAAATAGATGATCGCGCCGGGAGCGACGTCGGGCAGATCCATGTTGCCGCCGTGATAGTCCGGCTGCAGTGACGAGATCGCCTCGATCTCCGGCGAGACGCCGATGGTGCCGATGAACGGCTCGTAGGGCAGCGTGATCTTGTCGTTCCAGCGCACGCCGTTCCTGTCGACATGCAGCTTCTTCACGCGCTCGGGCAGCGGCGGATTGAGCAGCGCGGTCGAGCTTGTTCCAACCAGCCCGCCGAACTCCGGAATGATGCAGGTCGTTCCGGCCGGCTGTTCACCCCGCGTCTCGACATCGCGGATATAGATCGCAAGGCAATCGCCCTTCTTGGCGCCCTTGACGGCGATCGGTCCGCATTGCGGGTTGAGATAGGGGAAGTTCAGCTTGGCCGTGGGGCTGTCGCTCTCCTTGGTGAGCACACCGCCGAAGGCGTCTTCCGTCTCGACGACGACCACCCCGCCCGGGTCGATCGACAGGGTCGGCTTGGCATAGGGACCGTAGACGTAGTGGAAGCCGCCCTGTTGCTCGATGGTCAGACTATGCGTCGCGCCCGTCGCACCCTTTGCGACTGCGCGCTTGGCCATGATGGAGTTCTTCAACCAGTCTTCTGCAGACATACGAATGTCTCCTCAACTCAGATCCCGGGATGACGTTTGTGCCAGTCGGTGACGCGCTGGAACGCATCGCCCGCGCGAACCAGGCCGGCCTCGTCGAAATGACGCCCGACGAACTGGAAGCCGACCGGACCGCCATTCGCCGCGAAGCCGCCGGGAAGCGTTACGGTCGGGCTTCCCGTCATGTCGAACGGGCACGTGAAGCGGAGCAATCCGCCAATCAGCGAGGCGTCCTCACCAAGTGCCGCCATCTTGGCAAGCGTGGGCGCGGCGAACGCCTGGGCCGGGACCGCGATGAGATCGACGGTCTCGAACAGCACACGCACTGCGCCGCGGAACGCCTCGCGCCGCAGCACGATCTTCTGGTAGTCCATACCGGACTGCTGCCGCCCGAGATCGAGCAAGCCCGCGAGCGCAGGGCCGTACTCGTCCTTGCGCGCCGGATAGGTGTCCTCGTGCGCAACGGCGACCTCGATGCCGCAAAGCGGGAACCAGTCGTCGACAACCGCCTTGGTGTCGGGGAACGTGATCTCCTTGATCTTCGCGCCAAGATCGGCCGCCACACGCAGTCCCTCGGTCAGCACCTTGGCCGCGTCACCGTCAGTGCCTTCGCTGGTCCAGCGCCGGTCGACGCCGATTGTCACGCCACGCAGGTCGCCGGATAGACCCGCGAGATAGTCGGGGACGGCCAGCGGCACCGACGTCGTGTCCCTGGGATCCTGTCCCGCGATGACGCCGAGGATGGCGCCGCAATCGACCGCGCTCCGCGCCATCGGGCCGATGTGATCCAGCGTCGCCGCAAGCTCGAACGCGCCGTAGCGACTGACACGTCCCCAGGTCGGCTTGAGCCCGGTGACGCCGTTGGCCGCGGACGGAAAGCGGATTGATCCGCCGGTATCGGTGCCGAGCGAACCGAAGCAGAGGCCCGCCGCGGTCGCGACGCCGGAACCGCTCGACGACGCGCCGGGCCAGAGATCCGCGTTCCACGGGTTCTTGGGCGGATCGATCTTCGGATGGTGGTCTGCGTAGGCGCCCTCGGTCTGCTGCAGCTTGCCGAGGATGATTGCACCGGCATCCTTCAGCCGCGCAACGACCGTTGCGTCCTCGGTGGGACGGAAATCGCGATGAATGGTCATACCATGGGCCGCCGGCGCGCCCTTGGCCCAGCAGAGATCCTTGACCGCCACCGGCACACCGTGAAGCAGCCCCCTGATCTTGCCGGAAGCGATCTCCTTCTCGGCCGTGGCGGCATCAGCGAGCGCCGAGTCAGCCATCACATGCGCAAAACTCTTGAGCTTGCCGTCGAGCTTCTCGATCCGCCCGAGCATCGCTTTGGTCGCTTCGACCGGCGACAGCTGCTTCGCCTGGATCTTCCGCCCGACCTCGACGAGTCCCAGATAGTGGAAATCTGCTGCTGCCATTGTTCTTCATCCTCCCACTCGACGTGACACGCGGTCGTCCCCGCGCATGCGTCAACGTTCTGGCGACGCGGTCGCATTGCCAGCTTCCCTGGCGGCAAACGCAAAAAGCCACCCGTCCCTCCCGAATGAGGTGACGAATGGCTCAAATGCCGCGGCTATGAACTATCGCTTAGGGTCCGACATCGAACGAAGCACTTAGTACAAAGAGCTGGACGTCATCGGCCAGATCGGCGCACGCGAGGTTCGACAGGAGGCCCTGTAGGAGGAAAGTCTAAGTAACTGTCCGTCGCATTGTCAACGATGCTGTCTGCCTAAATTTCGAGAGTGCTGCGCAGCAAAACGGCAAGCCACTTGCGCTGTCATCGGCGATGATGATTTCATCTTCGCGTTGCGCGACCGAAAGCCGTCAATGACAAAACCGTCTGTTCCCGTTGGCATCATCTGCTCGCAGTCCGGGCCCTATCAGGCCATGGGCCGCGAAATCCTCAAGAGCGCGATGATGGCGGTCGACGAGATCAACAGCCAGGCGGAGTTCGACTTCTCGATCGCAGCCCATATTCGCGATCCCCGCGGCATCATCTCGGAATACCATACGGTCTGCGACGACCTCATTCGCAACGTCGGCGTCAAGCATATCATCGGCTGCTACACGTCGGCGTCGCGCAAGCAGGTCTTGCCGATCGTGGAGCGCACCGATCGCCTGCTCTGGTATCCTGCGCGCTATGAGGGCTTCGAGTGTTCCGACAACGTCATCTATGTCGGCGCCTCGCCCAATCACAACGTCCTGCCGCTCGTCCGTTACGTGCTCGACAATCTGTCACGCGAAATCTTCTGCGTCGGCTCCAACTACGTGTGGACATGGGAAACCAATCGCGTCACCCGGGAATTGGTCAGCGCGGCGGATGGCCACATCCTCGCCGAACGGTTGCTCGAGCTCGGCGAAAGCGCCGTCGGGCATATCGTCGACGAGATCGTACGGAGGAAGCCGCCCATCGTGTTCAACACGTTGGTCGGAAGCTCGAGCTACGACTTCATCCGTGCCTTCCACGCCGGCACCAAGGCCGCCGGGCTCGAGATTCCGATGCTGAGCTGCAGCCTGTGCGAGCCGGAACTGTCAATCGTCGGACCGGCATCGGCCGGGTGCATCACGTCGTCCGCCTATTTCGAAAGCATCCGCCTGCCTGAGAACCGCGCGTTCGTCGAACGCTGGAAGGCGCGCTATGGCGAGGACAGCAGCCCCTCCGTCGACGGACAATCCGCCTATGTCGCGGTTTATCTGCTGGCGCGCGCGCTGCAGCGCGCAGGCACATCTGATATCGTGGAAGTGCGACGCGCTGCGGCCGGCCATCGCTACAATTCGCCGCAAGGACCAGTCTGGATCGACGGCGGCAACAACCATTGCGTCCTTACACCGCGGTTGGCCGTGTCCAATCCGCAAGGACAGTTTGATATCTTCTGGGAAGCTGACGCGCCTGTTAAGCCTGATCCTTATCTGACCCAGCTCGACGTTGCCGTAAGTCCTTCGCGGGACACGTCGAAGGGTAGTGCGCTGCCGAATGCGCCACATTTGCGGGTTGTGAAATGAGCAAACCGTCTTCATTTTCGCTACGCGGACGCAAGGCCCTCGTCGCCATCAAGGACGAACGCGATGCCTCGATCGTCCGGCGCCAGTTTGAGCGTCTCGGGATCGACAGCGTCGCATGGGACCCCACAGGGGCGATCGACTTCGCGCCGGATCTGGCGTTGATCGATGACGAGTTCCTGCCTTTGACACAACCGGCTCGACGTGCGTTCCTGGGGCGCTGCCCGGTCATCGCCCTGCTCGGCACCGAGACGCCGAGCCGCCTGAAGCTGGTGTTCGAACTCGATCCGGCCTCATTCCTGGTCAAGCCGTTGCGCTCGGCCGGCATCTACGCGGCGCTCGTCATGGCGTTCGAACGCAACGAACGCACCAACGAATTGAAGCAGCAGGTGCTCAAGCTCGAGCAGCGTCTTCGGTCGCGTCGCGTCGTGCTTGCCGCCGTTCTCCAGGTGATGCACTCGCACGCGCTCGCGGAACCAGCCGCCTTTGCACTGATCCGCAGATCCGCCATGGAACAACGCAAGACGATTGAAGAGCTTTCGGCGGAGATTACGGCAAAGGGCATTCTCCCACGCGCAACCGGTTAGACCACCTGCCGGTTCACCGCCTTCCAACGGAACGCTCGGATTACCGCCACACGGCCTGCGTTGCACGAAATGCTGGCAAGATTTCTCTTGGTCACCGCAGCGTTCTTGAACATTCGCGCCGCTAGATGATTTCCGCGGCTGCAGCACTCATCGCGAATTGACGAGGTTCAGACTTGCCGCGTCATTTACCGATGCTCTCTGTTGGTTGAGAGCGTCCGGCATCGGCATAGGAGGCGCTCGCCGGGGCTGGAGCCTGTACCAAGCCACTTGACCGGGTTCGAACTGGGCGCGGTCATGCCTCGACCAGAACGGCGGCGCATGATCGCCGACGACCAGGATGTCGGCCGGCGCCACGGCTGGGTCGCGCGCTATCTTCGCGACGACGGCAAATACGTCGTGCCAAAGTTCGGCCATCCGGCAAACCTTGGGTCGCCCAAAGACGCCACCGTCGATCCCGCAATGAAAATCCGTCAGGGCTTGGCTGGGCGCGACCGGAATATGTGTATTCAGAGTGAGCCAATAGATGAAGCGTGGCTTGCCTTGCTTTCCCGCGTCGCGGGAGGCTGCAGAAATCACGGGCGCAAGATCTGCATCGCACGCGCCGGCGAAGGCGCTACCGCATACGCGGTGGGTCGTTTTGACCAACTCGTCGCGGAAAAATTCCTGGTCGAAGCCGATTGTCGGATACCACCGCTCACGCTCGAACATGCCTCCAGCGAAGCCGTGCATGGCGATGTTGCTATACCCTCGCGCGGCCAGCAGATCAGGCAGGCAGGTGTTGGTGTCGTTCTGAACGTACTCCGTGTAGAATGTGCGCGTATTGCATAGTTCCCGCATCTCGCCCGAGGTCGTCGAACCGAAATAGACCGTTTTTCCGGACGTGACCGTGTAATCCCTCGTCAGGCTTTGGTCATACAGTGGTTCCGCTATGCGCGCTCGGGCGTTCTGATCCAGCAGGTAGCCCAGGCTCTCGACGATCACCAGGACAACGTTTTTTCCGTCAGCGCCCGCCGCCGCCCTAAAACCCGACACTTCCGCAGCGGATTGCACCGGCTCACTGCTCCCCATCGTGGAGCCGAAATGGTAGTGTGGCGATGCGTTGCTGACATAGTCGAGGACACCGAACGCCTGCGCCACGAAGAAGAGAACCGGTATGTTCGCCTTCATGAGCACGGCGCGCGGCCTCAAGCATGCCAGGGTCGCGCTCGTGGTCATGACGAGTATGGCGATCAAAGCAAAATAGAGCGGAGAGGCGAAGAAATTGATGCGCCTCGCGTGGTCGACAGCTGCCATCAAGTCACCTAGCCCGAGGCCAAACATCAGAGACAACGTTTGCACAACGTCGAACGTGAGCGCGGCAAGAAACAGCGCGGCCGTGATCATGAAGGGAATGCGCCGCGCCAGGATGGCAATGCTGGCATAGAGAGCGATGGCGATGGACCGCGGCGGGAAGCCGATATCGACCAATGAAGCCATCGTTGCGAGCGAGATCAGGTTTGGAATCAGCAGTCCGCCCGCGAGTAGCCGTACGTTGGGCGAAACGAGCGCGTTAAAGAACATGGACCACTTTTGAGGGCCTTGCGCGGCCTGGCGCGCATCGGCGGGCATTGACGACGGAAGCATTTTCGCAACCAAAAAGACTGTTGTCCCTTGGTTCAATCTATAGGCGAGTCCTGAAATTCAGATTAATTGCGACTGCGGAAAACACGTGGAATGAATTAACCATATCGAGGAGGCTAGTGGGGCTGGCCCGGCCGCAATCCAGATAAGGCCCGACATCCTCGGGGCCTCTAACCGAAGTGGCAACGTTGATGTGCGGCGCCCGTCGCAGGGCTACATCCCGCGCGCGGCACGGATCGTCCATGACATCAACAGGGAGTGAGCAACCCGCTCACATTGGACAAATCTTGCAATGGGCTGCGCGAGCCGATGCTCGGCGAAGCCGGATCAAAAGCAGGCGCTGGCGTCGTTGCGGGTTTCGCCTCGCGCTTCTCGAGCAAGGCATCGGCGGTCAGCAAGAAAATCTCGAGACAGACACCGAATTCGAGGTGGTCATACCCTGCCCTAGATCACCCTCACCTGGTTCGGGTTGCGGGCGGGGTCGCCCCAGAAAGCATCGTTCTCGTATTTGCGCCAGAGATCGCCCGGCAGCACGGTTTTACGACCCGGGGATTCCACACGTTTGCCGACCCTGTGGAGACCCGGCGTACCAATCCTGCGGTCGAATTCTTCGGCGTCGAACTCGATGTTCTGGAAATCATGGGCGAACGGCTTCTCGCCGATGAACTCGTAAACGGCCGCGATCGCCCGCTCCGGCTGGGTGGTCAGCGTCTCATAGGTCAGCGCCAGCAGGCAGGCGGTCTGCTCGCCGCAAAACGCTTCGCGCAGCGCATTCCAGGCAAAGCCAACCATGCCGTTGGGAGCGGCCAACCCTTCGACGCGCGAATACACCGTGCCGCCCGGCTCGAAATTGAAGATGCCCGACGGCTGATACTTGTTCTTGCGAATGAGCCGCTCGACCGAGTCCAGGATCCAGGGAATGTGGCGCACGCAGCAGATCACCTTGGCGCGTGGAAACAGCTCGGTGATCAGCGGCAGCCGTGCGCACCAATTGCGGTTGGTGTCGAACACCACATGCCCCTTCGGCAGATCGGCGTAATAGGTCGAGAAGATCGCCTTGATGAGCTCCCGGCGCTGCTCGTCGGTGATGAAGATCGCGGTCTCGTTGTTCATGCTCATGCTGCGCAGCATGCCGTCGACCAGCGAGCCGACCGGTCCGGTCATCCCGGCGCGAAAGCGCGGGTTCTGTCGCAATATCGCCGACAGCAACGTCGAGCCCGCGCGCGGAAGGCCGGAGATGAAATGGATATCGCCTTGCATGATCCTGCAAACCTGACTGGGGATTCGTGACTAGACTACCAGAAAATCCCGCTGCTGCAGCAGGTTTGGATTGACACCGGTCAGTGTGACCGAGTGAAGCGCGTCCAGCGCAATGATGGTATCGGCCGGGTTGCCGGCGTTGTGCGGATCGGCGGTGATCGCAGCCAGCGCTGCCGCCGCGTCCGCGTAAGCCGACTGGCTGAGTTGCAGGACGTCATGCGCCACGTCGAAATTGCCGATGGTAGCCGTGGCGGCCGCCTGCGAATTGAACTGGAACACGAACGTATCGTTCGCCGCTGACGCCGTCAGCGCAGCGTTGTCCCCCTGCACGGTCACCAGGTGCGATCCGTCATTGTTGGTGACATCCTGAGCGATGACCGCGCCATCAGCGCCATAACTGACCAGAGATTTGGCATAGGGCGGATTGGCGCCGAAATAGAAACTTGCGACGATCTCATTTACCGTCGACGGCGTCAGCAGCGTATTCAAATGCGCATCATCCGTCGGCGTCGTGTTCTGGAACTCGATCTGCAGCGGCCCCGAACCGACGCCCTGCACCAGAATGTGCGCCGTGCCGCCGGCGACGGAAATCGCGATGTCGGTGTCGTGGCCGCCATTGACGGTCGAGACCGACACCGCATTGGGATCGACGCCTTCGAGATGGATGCGGTCGTGCTCGCTGCTGCCGGTTGCCCAGGACAAGTCGGTGATCTTGTCGGTGACGCCCGCGGCAAGGTCGCTGCCGCGGAAGAAGAACACGTCGTCCCCCGTCCCGCCGGTGAGGCTCTGCGCGCCGACACCGTAATGGATCACGTCGTTGCCCGATCGATCCGGCCCGGCGGTGATGGTCGTGGTGTTGGCCGCGGAGTCGTAGGCGAAATGGAAGTCCGACAGCGAAGCGATGTCATCGCCGCTGACCGTAAGGCTGACCGATCCGCTCGCGCCGCTCAGAACCAGAACGCCATTGATGAACGTTTCACTCGTGGCGTGGAAGCCGTCGACGATGATCTGGTCACGCGTGCCGAAATGCTCGATCGCGTTGACGGGCGCGTTTGCGGCGCTGAATTCCAGCGCGGCATGATCCGCCGCCGAGAAGTCGATCGCGCCGGAGCCGGCCGCGCCGCTCGCAGTGAGGTCGAGCGTGCCGTTCTCGATCGTGATGCCGCCGGTGAACGTGTTCGCGGTCGCCAGGACCAGCGTTCCGTCGCCATCGAGGACCAGATGTCCCGCGCCGGTCTGGCCGCTGGCATCGTGCGAGCCGGTCATATCGGCGATCACGTCGCTGATCGTGATGATGTGCCCCGCATCCGGAGCGAAGGTGATGGTCTGGTTGCCCTGGAGGAAGATGCCGCTGCCGAGGCCCGATCCGGAATTGTGGCCGACATTCGAGCCCGAACCACCGGCGACGCTGTTGTCGTGGGTGCCACCGCTGCCGCCGAAGGTCAGCGAGCCGCCTTCCTGGACGAAGATCGCGCCGCCGGCGCCGAGTCCGCCGCCGCCCGATTGATAGTTGCCTTGCCCGCCGCCGAAACCGCCGGCGCCATTCGCGTAGCCCCAATAGCCGGCACCGCCGCCACCACCGAACCCGCCGGCGCCGCCCGCACCCCGCAGCCCAGCGCCGCCACCACCGCCGAACCCGCCGGCACCTCCGGCGCCGCCCGTGAGATCCACAGGGCTGACGACGCCGCCGCCACCACCACCGCCAAAACCACCGGCGCCGCCCGACGTGGCGGACCCCGCGCCACCACCGATGCCGCCACCAGCGCCGCCGACATAGCCGTAGCGACCGGAGCCCCACGGACTGGTGCCAGTGACGCCGCCGCCACCATCGGTACCTCCAGCACCGCCACCGGCCGCCGCGCCGATAACGATGCCGCGACCGGGCACGTAGCCAAAATAGCTCCCGCCCGACGCCGCGAGGCCGATGCCGCCGCCGCCATTGACGTTGCCAGCGCCGCCCATGCCGCCGCCGCCGCTGGCGGAATAGCCATTGAAATAGCTTCCATTGCCGCCGACCGCCCGATCATGTGCAAAGCTGACATTGTCGAGCGTGACCGCGCCGCCCGAGGCGATGAAGAGGCCGCCGCCAAGTCCCGCGCCGCCTCCGCCACCGCTGGTGGAGTCGCCACCTCTGGCAACCGCATTGATGACGCTGAGATTGTCGATGTCGATCGTGCCGGAATAGACGAACAGGCCGGGAAGTCCGTGGGCGTCCAGGGTATGCCCATTGCCATGGATCGTCAGCGTATCGCCAGAGGCGAGATTGAACGCCGCGAGCTGTGTGCTCAGGACGAGGTCGCCGACGATGTTGAACGTGTAGTGCGTGTTGACGTGTGAATATGCGCCGGTCAGATCGATCGCTGCGATGTCGGCGGCGAGCTCCGCGGCCGTTGTGATCGTGAAGCTGGTGGCGGTCGTCGCAACGTTCACATTGGAGGCCGTCGACGCGGCGCTGGTCGCCGAGCCCGCGCCGTTCACCAGCGTCTGCGTCGCCGTGATCGTGTGAGCGCCGGCGCCGAGCGCAAGGCCGTTGATCGAATAGATCGCGAAGTGGCCGGTCTGGTCCACCGTGCCCGAGCCGATCGCAGTCGTGCCGCCATCCGCATACAGCGTGACGATGTCGCCGGCCTTGCCGGTGCCGAAAGCCTCGACGCGTCCGCCGGGATCGTCGACCGAAACCACCGATGTGATGACCGGCGCGACCGGCGCAACCGTCGCCACGAAGCCCGATGCCGTGCTGGTGAGATGATCCGCATTGGTCTCTGTCACCGACACGGCCTGGACGCCGGGGTTCAGGCCGGAGATGGTCGTGATGTCGAAATGCCCGGTGGCATCGACGATTCCCGAACCGATGGTGACGCCGCCGAGGGTGATCGTCACGGTGTTGCCGACTTCGCCCGTGCCGACGAACTCGAGCGCACCGCCCTCCACCGTTGTTCCGATCTGCGCCGTGATCGTCGGCGCGATCGGGTTGACGTTGACGGTGAATGCAGGCGACAGGCCGCTCGCCATACCGTCGTCGGTCTCCGTCGCGGTAAAAGTGTGAATGGCGTCTGCAAACGTCACGGTGGTCGTGATCGAGAACGTGCCGTTGGCGGCAACCGTGCCGGTTCCGACTGCCGTCGTGCCGCCGTCGGCGTAAAGCGTGATGGTGCCGCCGACGTGCTGGGCGGTTCCCTTCACGGTCACGGTGGTGCCGTTGATGGGCTGGCCCACCAGCGCGGTGATCGCCGGCGCATTCGGCGTGACGTTGACCGACACGCCCGAGGAGACCAGGCTGACGAGGTTGGCGGCGTTGGTTTCCGTGGCACGGATGATATGCGCCCCGCCGAGGATATTGGCGAAGATGTCGAAATGACCGGTCGCATCGACCACGCCGCTGGCCAGCACCGTCGTGCTGCCGTCGGCGAACAGCTTGATGGTCTCGCCGACCTCGCCGGTGCCCTGCACCTCGATGCGCTGCGAGGTGCCGGAAACGGGAAGCACCGCCGAGATGACCGGCGTATCCGGGATCACGTTCACGGTGAATTGCGACGACACCGGACTGACGAGGTTCGCGGCATCGGTCGCCGTCGCGGTCAGGCGGTGCACGCCGTCGGCGAATGTCACCGTCGTCGTGATGTCGAAATGTCCGGTGGCGTCGATGACACCGGTTCCGACCGGCGTCGTGCCACCATCGGCGTAGAGTGTGACGCTCTGGTTCGGCTGGCCCGTGCCCTTGACCTCGATGGTGCCGTCATTGTCGGGCTGGCCGACCAGCGTGGTGATGGCCGGCGCCGACGGAACGACAGTGATGGAGAGACCGTTCGATGCCGTGCTTGGCAGGTTCGACGTCACGGCGACCGCCGTCAGCGTGTGGACCCCGTTGCTCAGTCCCGCCGAGGTCACGATGTCGAACTGGCCGCTGGCGTTGGTGGTGCCGGTGCCGATCACCGTCGTACCACCGTCGGCAAAGATCTGGATGGTGTGATTGGGCTCGCCCGTGCCCTTCACCTCGATCGGCCCGCCATTGAAGGGGTTGTTGACCAGCGCGGTGATCGTGGGGGCAGTCGGATTGACGTTGACGATGAAGCCGGCCGACAGCGGGCTTACCAGGCCGAGGCTGTCGGTCTCGGTCGCCCGGATGGTATGGACGCCGTCGGTCAGCGCCGGCGTGACGATGTCGAAATTGCCGTTGGCGTCCGCAACGCCGGTCGCAAACACGGTCGAGCTGCCGTCGAGATACAGCTTGATCGTCTGGTTGGGCAGCGCGGTGCCCTTCAGCTCCACGGTGTCGCCGTTGAGCGGATGGCCGATCTGCGTCGTGATGACAGGCGCGCTCGGAAGGACCGTGACCGCGAATCCGGCGGAGAGCTGCGACGACGTTCCCGTCTGCGAAACCGCCTGGAATGTGTAGAAGCCGTCGGCGAGCGGCGAGGTGATGAGATCGAAATTGCCGTTGCCGTCGACGATGCCGGTGCCGAGCACGGTCGTGCCGCCGTTGGCAATGATCGTGACCGTGGTGCCCGGAGCGGCCGTGCCGCGCAGTTCGACGCCGCTGCCGTAGACCGGCTGGCCGACCACGCCGGTGATTCCGAACGGGACGCGATCGGTCAGCATCACGCCGCCGCTGTAGGCCGTGACGTCGAACTGGAAAAGAGAAAAATCAACTCCCGGGTTGAGATGCAGATCGACTGAATGAACGCCATCGCTGACGGTCAGGACGTTGCCCGCGCCCATCGTCGCCGTCGCATTGGCGGCAAAGCCGACCAGCTTGATCGTATCGCCCGGATTGAAGCCGTTGATCTGGTTGGGCAGCGTCACCCCGGCTTCGAGGATCAGCGTCGCGCCCGAATTGGGGACGAAGGTGATGATGCCGCTGCCGATCGAATTCACCGAGGTGAGATCGATCGTGCTGTTGCCGCTCAGCGCCATGCCGCCGGTCAGCAGGTTCATGCCGGTGATCGTCAGCACCGACGTGCCGGAGGCACTGATGGTGCCGCCGCCCGTGATCTTGTTCGCCAGCGTGTAGTGCGCCGAGCCCGACAGCGAGAAGGAATCGTTGACGAGATCGCCCACCGTCAGCGACACCGTGCCGGTGTTGGAGATGTCGATCGTCGTGCCGGTGATGGCGCCCGACAGCGTGACGTTGCCGGCGCCCGCGACATGGATGATGCCGACGCCTCCACCTGCGATCGTGTCCGAGATGGTCAGCGTGTTACCCAGCAGCGGCGCAAGGGTGACGTTCTGCGAGGCCGCGAAGAGACCCGAACCGATGCCCTGCCCGTTTCCGCCGGCAGCGGTCGTGGATGCACCGCCGAGACCGCCGACCGCGGTGTTGCCGCCGATCGAACCACTCTGGATCGTCAAAGATCCGCCGGACGCAACGAAAACGCCGCCGCCAAGACCGGCGCCGCCACCGCCACCACCGGACGCAACCCTTACCCCGCCGCCGCCGCCGCTGCCCGCACCATAACCGCCGCTGCCGCCGAGGCCTGCATAAAGGTCGCCACCGAAGAAAGGGGGACTGCGGGTGATAACCCTGTAAACGCTGGCCCCGCCACCACCGCCGCCGCCAAATGAGCCGGCCAGACCGTTGCTTCGCGAGTGCGCGTAGAAGGCCGGCTGGCGCCCCCAACCGCCCGCGCCGCCGATGCCGAATCCACTCACAGGGCTCCCCGGCCCGCCGCCGCCGACGTAGCTATTGTAGCCTCCGGCGGTGCCGCCATTGCCACCGGCGCCACCGATCGCGGAGTTGCCGGTGAACGCCACGCCATCGAGCGTCGCGGACGCACCTGCGCCAATGAAGAGGCCGCCGCCCAGTCCGGCACCGCCACCGCCGGCGCCGGCATAGGCGTGGGCAACGGACCCGCCGTCGCGGCCATGTGCAAGGGTGCCTTCGATCGTCAGCTGGCTGAGCACCAGATTGCCGGATTCGAGATCGAACCCGGAATAGGTCGCCGTGCCATTGACCGAACCGTCGATGGTGTGGCCGCCACCCTTGATGGTGAGCGTGTCGCCGGCGGCAAGAAAAAGCGCTGCCATGTTGCCGGTCAGCTTCAGATCGGCGGTCAGGTCGATCTCGTAGTCGATGTTCGTGCCGTAGTAGAAGCCGCCGGGATTGATGGCCGCGAGCGCCGCATTGAATTCCGCCATCGTGCCGACAGTGAAGGTCGCGATGGGATGGCCGGTGAAGGCCGGCGTGCCCATGGACGCGCCGGTCGCGAAGGTGAAAGCCGGACCATTGCCGTTGACGGCGCCGTTCAGCGTGTGTCCGTTGGTATTGATGGTGAGCGTATCGCCGGCGGCAAAATTCAGCATGCCCGCCGACAGGCTGCCGAGCGCGGTGTCTCCCTCGAGATTGATGACGTAGTTGATGTTCGGCGAGGAGAAGAAACCTCCGACATTGATGGCATTGAAGGCTGTCGTCAGCTCCGCAACGCTTGCAACGTCGAACGTGGGGATCGCATTTCCGACCAGCAGGGCGTTTCCGCCGGACACACCTGCCACAAAACTGAATCCGCCGCCGGCGCCGTTGACGGCGCCGTCCAGGGTATGGCCCGCGGTATTCACCGTGATCGTATCCCCGGCGACGAGGGTAAGCTTCGCCAGTCCCGCCACCAGCGGAATGTCTCCGTCGAGATTGATCACGTATTCGACGGACAGGTTAGAGACAGGATTGGAGTTGACGGTCTGGATCGTGGCGACCAGTTGGTCCGTCGTCGAGACGTTGTAGATCGGCTCGACTGTCAGCGTGCCGCTACCGGTGTGGGTGAAGACCTCGCTGCCGTAGAATGCGCCCCGCAACAGCACATCGCCGGAGCCAGAGACGTTGATGGCACTGGCCGTGATCCTGGTGAGGACGGTGACATCGCCGGCGCCGGTTATGTTGAGGACATTCGTTCCGATGCCCTGCGCCAGCACGACCGCGCCGGCGCCCTGAATATTGAACGTGCTTTGGGTGCCGCCCACGAACTGATCGACCGTGAGGGTCTGTCCGGCGCTGGACGTCAGGCCGACCGTGCCGCCGTAGTTGAAGAGATCGTTGCCGATGCCCTGGCCCGCCGTACCGCTGGTGCCCCATGGACTGCTGCCGCCGGCGCCGCCCGTTGCACCATTGTTGGAGAAGGTCCAGTCGGTGATATTCAGTGCACCGCCGGAGGCGACGAAGACCGCGCCGCCGAGGCCCGCGCCGCCGCCACCACCGCCGCCGCCGCCTCCGCCTCCAGAGGTTCCAGTGCCGCCCATGCCGGCGCCGTAGCCGCCGGCGCCGCCACCGCCGGGTGGAAAGGAGGTGACCGGACTGCGTCCGCCGCCGCCACCGCCACCACCACCGCCGAAACTGCCTCCGCCTCCGTTGGCGCTGAAATGACCACCCGCTCCGCCATAGCCGAATCCCGGCTGGCCCGGGCTCGATGCGCCTCCCGTTGTAACACCCTGGTCGCCATTCGGCACGCTCGGTGCATAGATGCCGCCCTGACCGCCATTTCCGCCGAAGACATGATTGTCGGTGAAAGCGACATCGGTCAGTGTCGCCGAGCTGCCGGCGCCTATGAACAGCGCGCCGCCCGCACCGAGTCCACCACCGCCGCCGCCATACTTCGACGCAGTTCCCGGTGACGCCCCGTCTCCGCCGTGCCGGACGAAGTCGGCGACGGTCAGATGATCGATCGTCACGTCGCCTGATCGCAGGACGAAGCCGGAATAGGTGGCGGCGCCGTCGATCTCATGGCCGAGGCCATGGATCGTCAGCGTGTCGCCGCTGGCGAGATTGATGTCGGGCAGCGCGCCGTCCAGCGTGAAGCTGCCGACGATATCGATCTCGTAGTTCTGGTTGGTGGCGGAGAACACGCCGCCGACGCTGATCTCGTTGATCGCGCGGGCGAGCTGCGCGGTGGACGACACATGGTAGACCGGCACCTCGTTGAGCTTCAGTTCGGTGCCGCCGGTCCCATCGGACACCAGCAGGAATCCGTGCGGCGCGATGTTCTGCTCGGCCGGATCGAAGTGGACGGTCGCAACCGGCACGCCGCCGGGGCCGGTCAGCGTCAGCACGTTGTTGACGAAGCTGCCGATGCCGGTGGCGTTGATCGTCGCAAAGTCGATGGTGTCGCCGACGCCGAAGCCATGCACGACCGCGCTCGGCATCGCGCCTGTGACGGACAGGGTCTGCATCCCCGTACCGAAGTTGACCGATTGAATGCCAGACAGCCCGCCCTGGAAGATGGCGACATTGTCGCCATTGCCGAGATCGAGTGAGCCACCGAGTGAGACGGAGGCGGTGAAGGTGACGGTGATGATCTGGGCGCCGAGCCCGAGGTCACCGCTCCCGGTGAACGTATTGCCGAACGTGCCGGAATGGGCAATGACGATGTCGCCATTGTCGACCACCGCTCCGCTGCCGAAGGTCCCCTGCCCACCGAGCGTGAGCTTGGCGCCGGCATCGATCGTCGTGCCGCCGACATAGGAATTGGCGCCGTCGAACTCGACGGTGCCCGGCCCCTTGATCTCGATCGCGACGCTGCCGCCATTGCCGCCCTGGTCGGCGATCCCACCGGCAATCGTGATCGCGTCTCCGGACGCCGGCGCGAGAACGATCGACTGGTTGCCCTGGAGGAAGATGCCGCTGCCGAGCCCCTGCCCGGCGCCAGGCATAGAGTACAACTGATGAGCCGCCTGGATGGCACCCGCAGCGCCTCCGGCCACGGAGCCGCCGGACAGCGATCCGCTTTCGAGGATCAGCGTGCCCCCCTCCTGGACGAAGATGCCACCGCCGGCACCAAGCCCGCCGCCACCGACATTGCCGATCTTTGACTGGTAATACCCGCCGGCACGATAGGCGAAGGAGACGCCGCCATTGCCCGCGCCAAATCCCCCGATGCCGAACCAACCGCGGAGGCCGCCGCCGCCACCGCCGCCGCCGAAGCCGCCATTGCCGCCGGCGGCGTTCTCGCCGTTGCCGTAGCTGTTGGTGTTCGTGTTGAAGCCGCCACCAGCACCGCCGCCGCCACCGAAGCCGCCCTGTGCACCCGTGGTTCCGGCTTTCCGGGAGGCGAGATAGGCGTTACCGCCGCCGCCACCACCGCCAAAGGTGCCGGAGGCCGGGGACGATCCGCGATACGACGTCGCCCCGGCCCCGCCTCCGCCCGGAAGATTCGACAGGCCGAGGCCGCCGCCGGCGCCGCCCGCATAGCCCCAGCCGGTGTAGCCGACGTGGCTTCCGATGCTATAGAAATGTTGCACCCCGGTCGTGGAGCCAACGGCTCCGTCGGTGCCCATGCCGCCGCCGCCGCCACCGCCTTGATAAATCCTGCCGGCCGGGTTCACGCCGCCGCCGTTGCCGCCCCGGGCGGCGTTGTAGAGGAAGGTCACGTTGGCGATCGTCGCCGTGGCACCGGCCGCGACGAACAGGCCGCCACCAAGTCCGGCGCCGCCGCCGCCACCGCCGATGGCGCCGGCGCCACCCTGCGCCAGCGTGTGCGCAATCGTCATGTCCTTGAACGTGACGGTGCCGGCATATTCGAAGAAGCCGCGGTGGGTGTTGGCGCCGTCGAGCGTGAAGCCGGCGCCATCGACCGTCAATTTGCTGCCGCTGGCGAGATTGATGGCGGCAAGATCCGAGCTCAGCGACGCCAGCGAAATATTGCCGGCGAAATGGATGACGTAGTTGAGATTCGCGCCATAGGCGTTGCCGCCCGAGCTCATCGCCGTCAGTGCAGCGTTGAGCTCGGCCGCGGTGCTCACCGTGAAGCTGGTCTGCGCCAGGCGGATGTTGGTGCCGCCATTGCCGTCCGCGACCAGGGCAAGGTTGAGATCGAAATGCTGCGCCGGGTCGAAATGCAGCGTCGCCACCGCCGTGCCGCTGACATTCTTCAGCGTCATGACGTTGTTCGCATCGATCGTGAAGGAGGTCGCGACAACCGACTTGAGATCGATGGTATCCCCGACGTCGAAGCCCTTGAGGGTGACGGCGGGAACGCCGGTATCGAACACGGCGGTGATGATATGACCTTGGCCGAAATTGAACGTGCCCGTTCCGGTCACGGCGGCCTGGAATTCGAACGTGCCATCGTGGTCGAGGGTAACCGCGCCGTTGTCCGTGATCGCGTTCACGATCGTACCCGGCGCCTCGAACCGCAGCGTGCCGTTGTCGATGATGGCGCCGGTGCCGGCGCTGCCGCCGGCCTCGACCTCGAGCGTGCTGCCGCTAGCGATGGTGGTGCCGCCGACATAGCTGTTGGCACCGGCGAAATGCACCGTGCCCGCGCCGCCAATGTCGACGTGGCCACTGCCGCCATTGCCGCCCTGGTCGGCGATCGTATCGGCAATGACGGCGTCCGCGCCCGCAGACGGCGCGAACGTGATGCTCTGGTTGCCCTGGATGAAGATGCCGGAGCCGAGCGCCTGTCCGTCGCCTCCGCCGCGGCTGCCCAGCCCTCCCGTAGCCGAATTGCCGGAGACCGAACTGCCGGCAATCGTCAGCGAGCCGCCTTCCTGCACGAACACGGCACCGCCGGCGCCGAGGCCGCCGCCGCCACCGGCAAACCCAAACTGATCGCGGCTTCCGCCAGCACCGCCGCCGAACCCGCCAGCACCGCCCGCGCCGGCGGTACTGCGCCCGCCGCCGCCACCGAAGCCGCCGGCACCGCCCGTCGCTCCCGCTCCGCTGCCGTAAGAGCCTGCGGCTCCGCCGCCACCTCCGAAACCGCCGTCGCCGCCGACGCTGAAGGTTCTTACATTTGTGGTGTTCTGGTTGGCGCTCGCACCGCCACCGCCGCCACCGCCAAACCCGCCATCCGCACCCGGAGAAAGGCTGCTGCCGCCCGAAGGTTTGCCGCCGGCAGCGGCCTGCGAATAGCTCGCGTGCCCCGGGACGTTAACACCGAGCGTACCGCCCGGGGCGCCTTTGATGTAGATGAAGGTGCCGCCGCCGGCACTATAGCTGCCACTGGCGAAGGCGCTGCTGCCGGCGGTGCCCATGCCGCCACCGCCGCCACCTTGGCCTGAGCTCGAACCACCCCCCCAGTAACCTCCGGCGCCCCCCTTGGCCGCGTCGCCCGTGAACGTCACGGCATCGATCGCGACGGCTGCCCCCGCCGCCACGAACAGGCCGCCACCGAGACCCGCACCACCGCCGCCGCCTTCGACGCCGCCGGCGCCGCCCTGGGCCAGCGTGTGCGCGATGTTCAGATTATTGATCGAGACGTTGCCGCCGAACACGAACAGGCCGCGATAAGCATTTGCGCCGTCAAGCGAATAGCCTGCGCCATTGATGACGAGATGGCTGCCGCTGGCCAGATTGATCGCAGTCAGATTGGCGCCGAGCGAGGCAATGGAGATGTTGCCCGCGAACTCGATCGAATAGTTGGTGTTTGCGGCAGCAGCTCCGCCACCCACGCTGATGGCGAGCAGCGTCGCGTTGAGCTCCGCGGCGTTGTGGACGGTGTAGACGTTGGACGGCTTGATCACGGTGCCGCCGGAGCCGTCGGCCGAGAATGCGAAGCCGTAGGTCGGTCCGCTGAAATGCAGATCGGCGCTATGGGTACCGTCGGTGACGTGCAGAATGCCGGTCGTCGAATTGAACGACTGGGAGAACTGCCCTGAACTGTAGTTGATCCCGACCAGGTCGATCGCGTCGGTCGCGCCGCTGAAGCCCGCGATGGTGCCGGCAAAGCTCGCCGGGGCATCGATCTTGAGCGTGGCGAGCGCACCGTTGAAAGTGATGGTCTGGCCGGATCCGACGCTCGCGCCGAATTCGACCGTGCCGCCATTGCCGACTGTGACCGCCCCACTGCCGGTGACACTGCCCGCAACCAGCAGCTTGCCGCCGCCGTCCGCCTGCAGCGTGCCGGTATTGGTGACGTTGCCGGCGAGATCGAGCGTACCCGCCTTGGCGTCGATGACGCCGCTATTGTTGACCGCCGTGCTGACGATCGTGGTGCCGCTGCCGGTCTTGTCGTAGTTTCCGACGACGTTGAGGGTTCCGCTGCCGGCGCTCGACGCGATGTTGAAGGCACTTCCGCCGGTCGTGGCATCGGTGAAGGTGACGCCGGCATCGATCTTGAAGGCCGCGCCGTTGTTCAGCCGCAGCGTATCGCCGGAGAAGGCGCCGGTCTGGCCGGATCCGTGCAGCTCGAGCGTCCTGCCGTCGAGCGTAAAGGTCTCGTTATTGGCATCGAAGAAGGTCGCGAGCCCGTTGACGATGGTCGTGCCGCTGCCGCTCTCGGTGCCGCCGGTGAAGGTCGCCCCGTTGGCATCGATCAGCGTGCCGGTGCCCGACAGAGTGCCGCCGGACTGGGTCAGGCTGTGGATGGTTTCCGAGACGGCGCCGAGGTCGATGTTGCCCGGCAGCACGAAATCATTGGTGACGGCGACATTGACCAGCACCGGCACGCTGGTCACGCTGCCGTCGGTCGCGGACACGGTGAAGCTCGCGGCCGGGTTCAGCGTGCCGTCACTGACGAAGATCACCTGGCCCGCGGCGAGCTGTGCCTGGGTGAAGCTCGTGATCGCAACGCCGGGGGCGCTCGACAGAGCGACATAGCCACGTTGCGTGCTGCTGACGTTGAAGGTGAGCTGGCTCGCGCTGTTGTCGACATCGCTGACGCTGAGGTCGGCCGTGGTGATGGCCGTCGCAAGGCCTTGCAGCAGCGCCGCCGCATTGTCGCCGGACAGCACAGGCGCATCGTTGGCGCCCGTGATCGTGATGGTGACGACCTGCGCGCTGCCGTCGCTTCCCCTCACGGAGAAGGTGTCGGTCATCGTCGCGCCGGCGGCGAGCCCCTGCACCGTGGAATTGTTGTTGTCGAGCGTGTACCGCCAAACGCCGGCCGAGGACACGGTGTAGGTGCCGTAGCCACCGGTGCTGGCGGTCTGCGCGGCGACGGCCACGAAGGTGACGGAGGACGTGTCGGGATCGAACAGCGTCAGCGAGCCAGTCGCGGTCGGCATCCCCGGCACCGCGTTGGCGACGCCGCCCGCCTCGACGACCGAACCGGTCGTCGTCCCACTCATCGTGGCCGGATCGTCGGTGCCGAGGATGTTGATGGTGACGGACGAGGTGGTGCCGTCCGAACTCGCGACGGAGAAGATGTCAGTGTAGGTTTGCCCGCCCACGAACTCGTCATGTGCGGAGCTCGCGACATAGCTCCAGGTGCCATCCGCGGCGAGCGTGAAGGTGCCGTATTGCCCGGCGGTGCCGGCCTGCGCGACGAAGGATTGCGGACTGTCGGGATCCTGGATCGTCAGCGTGCCGCCGGTCGACAGCGCCGCGTTAGTTTCGGTCAGATTGCGCGTCACCGCCGATATCACGGCAGCATCGTCGGTGCCGTTGATGGTGATCGTGACGACCTGCGGCGTGCCGTCGACGGTCGTAACCGTGAACGTATCCGTCAGCGTGCCGCCGGCATTGAGCCCTTGAACTGCGGCATTGTTGTTGTCGAGCGTGTAGGTCCAGACCCCGGCCGATGTGACGGCAAAGGTGCCGTAGTGGTTGTCGCTTGCCGCGCCCGCATTGACCGCCGTGAAGGTGTTGGCGGGATTGTCGACGTCGGTGTCCGTCAGCGTGCCGGTCACGGTCGGCGTTCCCGCCAGCGCATTGTTGAGGCCGCCCGCCTCGGTCACCGAACCGGTGGTAGTGCCCGATATCGAAGCTGCGTCGTTGCTGCCGAGGATATTGATCGTGACGGACGAGGCCGTGCCATCCGAGCTCACTACGGAGAACGTGTCGGTGTAGGTCTGCCCGGCGACGAATTCGTCATGTGCCGAACTCGCGACATAGGTCCACGCGCCGTTCTGGGCGACGGTGAAGGTGCCGTAGTGCCCGACCGTGCCCGCCTGCGCCACGAAGGTTTCGGGATTGTCGACATCATGGATCGTCAGCGTGCCGCCGGTCGACAGCACCGAATCGGTCTCGGTCAGACCGACAGTGTCGGCTGACAGCACCGCGGCATCGTTGGCGCCGTTGATGGTGATCGTGACCAGTTGCGGGGTGCCGTCGATGGTCGTCACGGTGAACGTGTCGGTCAGCGTCCCGCCGGCATTGAGCGCCTGAACCGCGCTATTGCTGTTGTCGAGATTGTAGGTCCAGACGCCGCCCGACGTCATGGTGAAGGTGCCGTAACCGTGGTCGCTCGCCGTGGCGGCCCCGACCGCTGTGAAGGTGTTGGCGGGATTGTCGACGTCGGTGTCCGTCAGCGTGCCGGTCGCGCTCGGCGTCCCCGCCACCGCGTTGGCGACCCCGCCCGCTTCCGTCACCGCGCCGCTGCTGGTGCCCGACACCACAGCCGGATCATTGACCGCCTGCACGGTGATATCGACGGTCGCCACGTTGGAATCGGCGAGGCCGTCATTGACCTTGTAGGTGAAGCTGTCGGAGCCGTTGTAGTCGCCAACCGGCGCATAGGTGAAAGAGCCGTCGGCATTCAGCGTCAGCGTGCCGTGGGCCGGACCGTTGACGAGGATGGCGTGCAGCGCATCGCCGTCGAGGTCACTCGCCCCGGCGAGCACGCCCGTGCCCGGCACCACCAGCGCATGGTCCTCGTCGGTCGTGTAGCTGTGCGCGACGGCGACCGGCGCATCATTGGCGCCGTTGATCGTGATCGTCACATATTGCGTGGCGCTGGCCGCGGTGCCGTCGTTGACAACGACCGCATAGGTCAGCGTGAGCGTCTGACCCTGCTTCAGGAAATCGAGGTCTGCCGCAGCCGGCTGGTAGGTCCAGCCGAACGTCGTGGCGGAGCCGGTCGACAGGTGACCAGTGGAGTCGATCGCAAAGGCGGCACTGTCGGTGAGCGCCAGCGCGCCGGTCGGCAGATTGAAGGCGTGCCCGTCGAGGCTCACCACGGGCGCGCCGACCACCGAAGCTGTCAGCGTGTCGCCGACGTCGCGGTCGCTGGCCGAGATCGAGCCCGCCAGCGAAATGACCTGCGCATGGGCATCGGCCGCCTCGTTGACCGCCGCGGTGTCGCCCGTCACCACGGGCACGTCGTTGGTGCCGGTGATGGTGATGGTCAGGGTCTGCTGGTTGCTGGTGATGAGCCCGTCGCTGACTTCGACCGTGTAGGTCAGGACCAGGCTCTGCCCCTCCCGCAGGAAATCCAAATTGGCCGCGGACGCATCATAGGTCCAGCCGATACCGGCAGTGCCGCCGTTGGAGGTGCCCGCATGGAATGACAATGCATTGTTGATCAGCGACGCCGCCCCTGCCGGCAGGGCGAAGGCGTGGCCATCGAGAGTCACGACCGGCGAACCGGCGATCGAAGCCGTCAGCGTGTCGCCGATATCGGGATCGGTCACCGGCATGGTGCCCGTCAGCGTGACGTGCTGCGCGGCGGCGTCAGCAGCTTCCCCGGTGCCTCCCGAAGCAGCGGCCAGCACGGGAGCATCCTCATCGCCGGTGATCGTGATGGTGACGTTCCGGCTTGCCAGCCCGCCATGACCATCAGCGACGGTCACGGCATAGGTTTCCGTGACGGTCTGCCCGGCCCGCAGGAACTGGACGTCCGCGTTGTCGACGAGATATTGCCACGTCGCCTGCCCGCCGAGGCCATTGACAGTGTCGGCAGACAGATGCGCGCTCATGGTCCCGAGCGCCAGCCCGCCCGGGCGGGTCGAGCTGACGAAGGTGGCCGAGACGACATGCGCGTCCGCCAGATCGACGTCCGTGAACGCGATCGCACCGTCGGCATGCAGCCGTCCCTGGGCATCGAGCGCCGTATCCTCCTGCACCGCTCCGGTTGTCTGCGCAGCGCCGATGACCGGCGCATCGTCGACCGCACTGACCGTCAGCTCGCGCGTGGCGACGGCCGTGTCGTGCCCGCCGTGAGCGATGCCGTCCGGGTCCTGCACCGTCATGGTCAGCGTGCGGGTCAATGGCGAGGGATTGTCGCTGGTGTCGGTGTAGAAGACCGCCCGCAACGCGGCCGCAAAATCCGCAACCGACGGCTGCTGGCCGGCCTTCGCCGTCAGCGTCAGCGTGCCGGTGGCCGGATCGAACCTGCCCTCGATCCGCGTGGTGTTCGTAAACGACAGGATGTCTTCGCCCGGCTGATAGTTGCCGGTGATCCGGACGGTCGCCTGCAGCAAAGTGTGGCTGTCCGGATCGGACAGCGTCAGCGCCGGCGCAATCGCGACTGGCGTTTGCTCGCGCGCAGCCAACGGCGCCGATCCGGAATTGAAAGATAGCGAGGGCGGATCATTGACCGGCGGCGCCGGGATCGATCCAACTTCGGTACCGGCTCCGCCGTTACCACCTCCGGGCACGGGGGGGCCGACGTCCGCACCGGTGCTGACCGGCGGGCCGTGGCCGGGAACTCCATCAGGCAGAGACGACGGCGCGCCACCCCTTGGATCGTACGAGCCAGATGGAGGAGACGACGAACCGTGCGTGCCGGCACCGTTCGGCGAGTCGCTGCTATAGCGGTCCGCAAGGTTCTTGATCCGCAGAATGTTGTTCAAGGCATCCAGCTCGTCAGCCCTATCGGCGTCCGTCTTTACCTGCTCGCTGGTTGCTATCTGAGCTGGACCGGTCGGCTTCAGCTCCAGCTTGCCGCCTTCGCTGCTGATGGTTGCAATGGCATTGCCGTTCCGATCGTAGGCGGTCGCCTGATGCTGCCCATCGTTCTGATGAAAGATGGACAGTGTGACCGATCCATCGTCGGGGGAGATATCGCCGCCACCGGCCGAGCCTGCAATCCTTGCCGAACCGATCGGCGTTCCAATCCGCATGTCGCCGGTCTCGGCAATCTTGCCGGACGCGAAACTGAACGATCCCTGGATGAGATCGAAGACTTCCAGATTGGTGCTGCCCTGCGGGTCGAATTTGAATTCGCTCAATGCAAGGCGTGAACCATGGCCGAGCTGGAACGCGCTGCCGTCGTTGAAAACCAGGCCAGCCGTGCCCCCGCTGTCGGTCTGGACCACGTCTCCCTTGAGCAGCACATCGCCGTTGTTGAGCCCCACGACAACGCCGTTGCGCAGGACCGTCACCTGGCCTTCGACCCGTACCGCGTGTCCGATCACCTGCATCGCCGGCGACGCATCCTTGGCAGCGTACTGTCCGGGAGCAACAGGCCCGGCTAACACAGCGACGATCTCGCCGCTTAACCTGGCGCCATCCGTCGACAGCCGCGCGTGCAGATTTTCCGATTTGAAATAGCCGGCAACGACGTGACTCTTTCCGTCGGCACCGAGCAGCCTCAGGTCGTCGCCGGCCCGCTCGAACGCGGCGTTGAACAGGAGATGCGTTTCCTCAACCGCGACGGCGGATGCACCGGGCGCGCCTTCGATCGAAAGCTCTTGCGAAATAGAGAGCGAAAAATGCCGATCGTCACTGCCGACATGCAGCATCGTTCATTCCATTAAAAGAAAGCCGCATAGTTCGTTTGAAAGCCCGCCGCCGAACAAAACCCACACGACGTTGTCGTCGCGCTTCCATCTACCGACGAACGAGATCAATCCTCGTCATGCAATTCCTCGAGACTTTTGCCGAATGTTTCGACCGCCATTCTCATGTCGCGCAACCTGAACGCGACGACTCTTCGGCGGCAGATTAGTACGGTATTCTGCTGCCGAAGGCTGCGAACAACCATTCACACGCGCCGTATTCATGCGGCGCCGACAGCCGAAAACGCCGTTCATGATAAACTGCGACATGGGCCAATTCTCGTTCCGCGCACGAAAACAAGCTGCGAAATTGTTTCCAGCCGCGACGTGACTCGTTGCGGCGCGTTTCCGTAGCTGGCCCAACATTTACGGTAAAGATCGAGACGCGCCCGGAAAGGTCGACTACCAAAAATGGTCAGTCGACAGCGGATCGATCAATGCTGCCGGCCATCGGTCCAACGATGTCGTGGACGTCACCGATGCGACACGAAGCAAACATCGAAGGCTGCGTCGATGATCGCGAGCTTGACCGCCTGCGCCTTGTGATATTCGCGGCGAAAGCCTTTCGAGACCCACAGCCGGGACCTGCCGCGCGCTCCGACCCAGCCGAGGCTTCCCATGGACTCCGCCTCGGCGAGCTTGCGGCCCAGTTGGGTCCGGGACAATTTCAGCCGCTGCGCCAGAGCGGACACCGACGTCACGTCGGTCGTGATACGATCGAGGCTGGCGTCCTCTTCCTCACAGCCGACGATCAGGCGATCCATCAACACGCCCCCCTCGTCGACCCAGGTGAAGAGCTTGAACGTCGGTTCGGGCTCACGAACCATGTGAGACCCGAGCAGGCCGTCGGCAATCAGCGGCTGCATGCGCTGAACGACCTCCGGTCGTGCGGCCAAAGTCGCCGAACGGCTCCCGCCATCGAGGCCATCCAGCGTCGCAAGATGCAGCAGATGCCATTGATACAGCGCATCAAGCGCCGCTGGTGCCGGCTCGAACGGGCGATGACGCCTGCCTTCGCTTCCCGCAACATGGCGCGCGATGCCGTATTTCAACATCTCCTTGACGAAGGCAGCCGCAGTGTTCCGGCTTGCGATCCGGTGATGCTCGACAAGATCGAGCACACGTGCGGTCAACACTCCTGAGCCCGCGCCGGCCACGGCAACGTCCCGGAAGAATTGCGCCACCGCCGCGTGGGCCATCAGCCAACGTTGCTGCGTTGCAAACAACGATCCCATCCGCGGATCGGCAGCGTTGAGAAGCAAGAGCGCCCAGGCTTGTCCGCGCACGCGGGATTCAAGTGCAGGATTCAGGAAAATGTCATCCGCATTCAATGCCATCGGGTCTCTCTAAGCCAAAGCGCGCCGCCTCATGCCGTCGACCGCTCGCGTCACCAGCACCGTGAAGTCGGCTCCGCGCGCCGTAGACATGAACTATCGCTGCCGGTATGGCATGAAGTATGTTGTCATTCCAAATGAGATTCCCCTAAAGGCGCCTGCAATGAATTTCGTGGCATCGACCACTGATGGAGCGCAGCGCGGGCTCCCGAAACACCTCAAGAGTCTGGAAGCTCAATCAATCGAGATCATGCGCGAAGTCATCGCCGAGTTCAAACGACCGGTGATGCTTTATTCGATTGGCAAGGACTCCAGCGTCATGCTGCATTTGGCGCTCAAGGCGTTCTATCCCGCGAAACTCCCCTTTCCGCTGTTGCACGTCGATACGACATGGAAGTTTCGCGAGATGATCTCGTTTCGCGACGAAACAGCGCGCCGTCTCGGCATCGAGCTGCTCGTCTACATCAACCAGGATGGTCTTGGCCGTGGCACGTCGCCGATCATATCAGGCTCGTCGATCCACACTCAAGTGATGAAGACGCACGCGCTCAAACAAGCCCTCGACCTCTATGGCTTCGATGCGGCTTTCGGCGGCGCTCGCAGGGACGAAGAAAAGAGCCGGGCCAAGGAACGGATCTTCTCCTTTCGCTCGCGCGAACACGCCTGGGACCCCCGCAACCAGCGCCCCGAATTGTGGAACCTGTACAACACCCGTGTCGGACCCGGCGAAACCGTTCGCGTTTTCCCGCTATCGAACTGGACCGAACTGGATGTCTGGCACTACATCCATCTGGAAAACATTCCCGTGGTGCCGCTCTATTTCGCCAAACGCCGCCCGGTCGTGGCGCGCGGCGGCTCCTGGATCATGGTCGATGACGAGAGACTGCCCCTCAATGCGGACGAGCAGCCGGAATTGCGGCAAGTTCGATTTCGAACGCTGGGTTGCTATCCCCTGACCGGAGCGATCGATTCCAGTGCAACAACGCTGGAAGATATCATCTCGGAGATGAGATCGACGCGACTTTCGGAGCGGCAGGGTCGCCTGATAGACAGCGACGAACCCGCATCAATGGAGCGAAAGAAGCGCGAAGGCTATTTTTGATGGAAAGCCCTGAGTTTCCCGTTGAAGCGCAGAGCAAGGACCTGCTTCGTTTCCTCACCTGTGGATCGGTGGATGACGGAAAGTCCACGCTGATCGGCCGGCTCCTGCATGACTCCAAGCTTATCTTCGAAGATCAACTATCCTCATTGGCGACGGATTCGAAGCGCCACGGCACCACCGGAGACGACATCGACCTTGCACTTCTCATGGACGGGCTGGAGGCTGAACGGGAACAGGGCATCACGATCGACGTTGCACATCGCTTCTTCAGCACGCCGCGACGTTCCTTCATTGTCGCCGACACGCCCGGCCACGAGCAGTATACCCGGAATATGGCCACCGGCGCATCGACAGCCGATCTCGCCATTCTCCTGATCGATGCGCGCAAGGGTGTTTTGCCGCAGACCAGACGGCACTCCCTGATTTGTTCGCTGCTCGGCATACGTCATGTTGTCCTAGCCGTGAACAAGATTGATCTGATCTCCTATCAAAGCGAGATTTTCGCTCGCATTGTCGATGAATACAGAGCCTTCGCCGTGCAACTCGGCTTTTCATCGATCGCACCGATTCCAATCTCGGCCCGACATGGCGACAACGTTACGAAGGTGTCGGATAACATGCCCTGGTTTCGCGGGCCGAGCCTGCTCGACTATCTCGAAACTATCGATGTGAGTGGCGATACGCTCGAAAGCCCGTTCCGCTTTCCGGTGCAATGGGTCAATCGACCCCATCTTGATTTCAGAGGTTACGCCGGCACGGTAGCATCCGGGACAATCAATGCCGGCGATCCCATCGCCGTCGCGAGTTCCGGCAGAATCTCGAGGGTGAAGGAACTCCTGACTGCCGAAGGCGCTCAGACCTCCGCCCAGGCCGGTGACGCGATCACGATCACGCTCGCAGACGAGTTGGACATCGCCCGCGGCGATCTCCTGGCCAATCCGGAGTCTCCTCCCGAAGTATCGGACCAGTTTGCGGCACATGTCATCTGGATGAGCGACCAGCAACTCATGCCTGGCCGCTCCTATTTGGCCCGCATCGGCACCCGGACGACGCCAGTTACGGTCACCGGGATCAAGTACAAGATCGACGTCAATACGCGCGAGCATCTTGCCGCCCGCACCCTCGGCCTCAACGATATCGCCTTCTGCAACCTGTCGACGGGCATGCCTGTCGCGTTCGACCCGTACGGGCAGAACCGCAAGACTGGATCCTTTATCGTCATCGACCGCTTGACCAATCATACGCTCGGCGCGGGGATGATCGCGTTTGGCCTGCGGCGTGCCACCAATGTCCACTGGCAGGCCACACTGATAGGAAAGTCGGAGCGCGCTGCGCAAAAGCACCAGAAGCCAGCCATCATATGGCTCACCGGCCTGTCAGGTGCCGGCAAGTCGACGATTGCCAACATCGTCGAACGCCGGCTTCACGCTGGCGGCCACCACACCATGATGCTGGACGGCGACAATCTGCGCCATGGTCTCAGCCGGGACCTCGGTTTCACGGAGGCGGACCGCGTTGAGAATATCCGTCGCGCCGGAGAGGCGGCAAAGCTCCTGGTGGATGCAGGCCTGATCGTTCTCTGCTCGTTCATTTCTCCGTACCGCGCTGAGCGCAACATGGTGCGTCGTCTGATGTCCGATGGAGAATTCATCGAGGTATTCGTCGACACACCCATCGACGAATGTGCCCGGCGTGACCCAAAGGGCCTCTACGCCAAAGCGAAAGCCGGCAAGATCAAGAATTTTACCGGCTTCGATGCCCCGTACGAACCACCGACAACTCCCGAAATACACTTGCAAACGATCGGTCGGCAGCCCGAGGAGTTGGCGGACCAGATCGTGAAGACATTGGCCGCGCGCGGAATCGTATAGGCGAAGAGTTGATGCGGGGTCCGAATATCTGCTCCGGAGGCCGCAATAGACCTTCGCCGGCGTCAGATGACCTTCCGCTCCGCGAGGCGTTCGATCTCGTCGTCTGAAAGGCCGAGCCAGCGCTGATAGATCTCGCGATTGTCCTGGCCGATGTCGCCCGCGGATGTCTTCAGCTTCGCGCGGTCGATCGTGAAGCGCGGCACGACATTCGACATTGCCACCGAACCGAAATCCCGGTCTGGCACACGGGTGATCATCTCGCGCGCCCGGGATTGCGGATCGGCTGCGATCTGGTCGATCGCGTAGATCGGCGCCAGCGTGCCTTCCTCGGCCGCGAAGGCGGCGAGCACGTCGTCGAGCGCACGGTCGCCGCACCATTGCGAGAAGACCGCGTTCAACTCCGTCGAATGTTCGACCCGGCGCGCGTTGTTGGAAAAGCGCGGATCGTCAATCAGGTCCGGCCTGCCGATCGCCCGGCAATTCGCGGCAAAGAGCGCATTGGTCGATCCCGCCAGCGTGACCCAGCGATCATCTCGGGTCCGATAAACGGCCGCCGGCGCGGAGTAAGCGTTGCCGTTTCCAATGCGGCCACGCACGTCCCCGAGCTGATCGAACTCGATGGGCAAGACGTCGAGCAGCCGGAAAATCGCCTCGGTCAACGCGAGATCGATCTCCTCGCCCGGCGCGCCCGGGTTTTTCGCCCGCTTCCACAGCGCCGCAAGCGCGCCGACCGCACCGAACAGGCCGCCGATTGCGTCGCCGATGGGATAACCGGGATGCATCGGCTGACCATCGGCCTCGCCCGTGATGTAGGTGAGGCCGCCCATGGCTTCGAATATCCGTGCGAAACCCGGACGGTCGCGATACGGCCCGTCCTGGCCGAACGCGGTCGCGCGCAGGATGACGAGGCGCGGCTGAATCTGCCATAGCACCTCTTTCGGCAGTCCCCAGCGGTCGAGCGTCCCGGGCCGGAAATTCTCGATCAGCACGTCGAAATGCGGCAGCATCCGCTTGAACAACTCGACGCCTTCGACCCTGCGGAGGTCGAGCGTTGCGAACTTCTTGTTGCGGTTCACGCTCTTCCACCACAACGGCTTGCCGTCCTTGAACGGCGGGAAGGCCCTGACCCCGTCGCCCTGCCCCGGCATCTCGATCTTGAGCACGTCGGCCCCATAGTCGGCCAGCAGCGTCGCGGCGAACGGCGCAGCGACGATGGTCGCGATATCCAGGACTTTCAGTCCTTCCAGCGGCCCACTCATCTCACGTCCCCGAACACATTGAACTTGCCTGACGGTTCACGCCACGTCTCGCAGCAGGAGACGGGCGATGTTGAGCTGGTGAATCTGGCTGGTGCCCTCATAGAGACGAAACAGCCGGACGTCCCTGTACCAGCGCTCGATCGAGGAGTGATCCGCGATGTAGCCGGCGCCGCCGAACATCTGCACGCAGCGATCGGCCACGCGGCCGCACATCTCGGTCGCGAAATATTTGCACATCGACGCTTCGAGCGCGATGTCCTCGCCGCGGTCGCGCTTGCGCGCGGCTTCCAGGATCATCGACTGCGCCGCGAAGATCTCGGTCCGGCAGTCGGCGATCATCGCCTGCACCAGCTGGTAGTTTGCGACCGGCTCGCCGAACTGGACGCGGCTGCTGGTATGGCGGATGGCCATGTCGAGCATTCGGATCGCCGGCCCGGTCGACAGGGCAGCCAGATGAATGCGCTGCTTGTTCAGCACCTTCATGATGGTCTTGAAGCCCGCGCCTTCGCGGCCACCGATCAGATTAGCGGCCGGCACGCGGCACTGGTTGAAATAGACCGCGCTCACGGGCGAGCCCGCCTGCCCCATCTTCCGATAGGGCGCACCGGTCGCAAGGCCGGCACTGCCCCGCTCGACGATGAACGCCGAGACGCCCGCCGCGCCTTTCGACTGCGGATCCGTGCGCGCCGTGACCGTGAAGATGTCGGCGACGGGCGCGTTGGTGATGAAGCATTTCTCGCCGTCGAGGACATACCAATCGCCATCGCGGCGCGCGGTGGTCTGCACGTTCGAAGCCTCGGACCCAGCGTCCGGCTCGGTCACGGCGAGGCAGCCGGTCCATTCACCGCTGGCGAGGCGCGGCAGGTAGGCTTGCTTCTGCTGCTCGGTCCCGTCGGCGACGATTCCCTCCGAGCCGATTCCGGTGTTGGTCCCGACCCGGGCGCGAAATGCGACCGAACATTGCGACAGTTCGAACGCGGCCAGGACGAGCTCTTCGGTGGTGAGCCCGGCACCACCATAGGCCTCGGGGATGCTCCAGCCGAAGAAGCCTTCGGCGCGCATGATCGCGACGATGTCTTCGGGCACGTCATCGCAGCTTTCGACGCGTGCCTCGGCCGGAATAGCGACGTCGCGGACAAACCGGCGGACGCGCTCCAGTAGCGCTTCGAAGGCGACAGGTTCGCGGATCATGGCAGGAGTCTTCCGATCAATCTCATTCCTGGAGCGCCTCCTCGCGCCGCGCGCGGATCGTCGGCAGCATGATCAGGACGACCGCGATCGCGGCCGCGGCCAGCAGGCTCGCCGAGAGCGGCGAGGTCAGCAGCACGGTGGCGTCGCCGCGCGACAGCACCATGGCCCGGCGGAAATTCTCCTCGATGGCCGGCCCGAGAACCAGGCCAAGCAGCAGCGGCGCCGCCGGCAATTGCAGCTTGATCAGGACATAGCCAAACACGCAGAACACGGCCGCCTCGTAGACTTCGAACGTTCCGCTGTTGATGGAATAGACGCCTATCGAGCAGAACACCATGATCGCCGGGAACAGATAGCGGTACGGGATGGTCAGCAGCTTCACCCACAGCCCGACCAGCGGAAGATTGAGGATCAGCAGCATCAGATTGCCGACCCACATCGAGGCGATCAGGCCCCAGAACAGGGTCGGGTTCTTCGTCATCACCTCCGGGCCCGGATGGATGTTGTGGATGTTCATGGCGCCGACCATCAGCGCCATCACGACGTTGGAGGGCACCCCCAACGTCAGCAGTGGAATGAACGAGGTCTGGGCGCCGGCATTGTTCGCCGATTCCGGTCCGGCGACGCCCTCGATGGCGCCCTTGCCGAACTGCTCGGGATGCCGCGACAGCTTCTTCTCCAGCGTATAGGACGCAAAGGACGACAGCACCGCGCCGCCGCCGGGCAACACGCCCAGCAACGTGCCCAGCGTCGTGCCGCGCAGCATCGCCGGCACCATGCGGCGGAAGTCGTCGCGGGTCGGAAACAGATTGGTGATCTTCTGCGTCACCAGCGACAGCTTGTCGTCCTGCTCCAGATTCTTGACGATCTCGGCAAAGCCGAAGATGCCCATCGCCAGCGGCACGAAATCGAGGCCGTCGAACAGCTGGGGAATGCCGAAGGCAAACCGCTGACTGCCGCTGTTCAGATCGGTGCCGACGAGGCTCAGGAGCATGCCGAGCACGACCATGCCGATGCCCTCGATGAACGGACCGCTCGACAGAACCGAGGCGAGGATCAGGCCCAGGATCATGAGCGCGAAGAATTCCTTGGGACCGAACAACAGCGCGGTCGCGGTCAGCGGTCCCGCGAGGGCCGCCAAAGCGAGCGTCGCCACACATCCGGCGAAGAAAGAGCCGATGGCTGCCGTGGCGAGCGCCACGCCGGCGCGACCCTGCTTGGCCATCTGGTAGCCGTCGATCGTGGTGACGACGGACGAGGACTCGCCGGGCAGGTTGACGACGATAGCCGTGGTCGAGCCGCCATACTGCGCGCCGTAGTAGATTCCGGCGAGCATGATCAGCGCGGCATCCGGTTGCAGCGCATAGGTGATCGGCAACAGCATCGCGATGGTCGCGAGCGGACCAAGGCCCGGAAGCACGCCGATCAGCGTGCCGAGCAGGCAACCGAAGAAGGCGTAGAGCAGATTGGCGGGCTGGGCTGCGGTGGCGAAGCCGATCGCCAGATTATGAAATAGATCCATCTGCCGGCTCGCTCAGTTGAGAAGAGATGGCCAGACGGGCAAAGGCAGCCCAAGGCCGTAAACGAACACGGCCAGACACAGCGCGATGAGCACGGCCGCATTCGTCAGCGCGCCGGTCCAGGTGAACTCAGGACTGGCCTTGCTCGACACCATGATCAGGACGAACAGGGCGCCGACCAGACCGAGCGGGAACAGAAGCGCGCCGAACAGGACCACCGCCCCGGTGATCCAGGCGAGCCCCTTGAGATCCCACTGCCGCAGCGCCTGCGCCCCAGCTGTCGGCTTCACCGCGCTGAGGATCACGACGAGACCAATGGCGGCGAGCACGATCGCGAGCAGGCGCGGGAAATAGCCCGGCCCCATCTTCGCGGCTGTACCTGCAGGATACTGCAGCGCCGTCACGAAGAAGAAGACCGCAAAGACAAGAAACAGGGCACCAGACGCGAAGGCCCTTTGATTGCGGATCGCCAATCCCTTCATTGCGGTCCTCCATCCTCATCCGAAACGGCCTTCAGCGGGCCCTCCCCGAGAGCCTCCATCAGAACCGGCACGCCGACGGCGCAGGCGTGCACGCCGAGATGCGCGGTCATCTGGAGAACCTGGCGGATCTCCCGCTGGCCGATGCCGAGCCGCAGCGCCCGCCTGATCTGCACGCGCAGCCCGTGCGGATCGAGCGCCGTGAAGCAGGCGTTCAATGCAATCGAGATCAGGCATTGCGAGCGCCGGTCGAGGCCGCCGCCTGCGCCTCGGTCGGCGAGAAGGTCCAGCAGCACGGCGAAATAGCCGGGATCGGACCGCAGCCATTGCTCGCAAAATTCCGGCCAGTCGCCGAACTGCGCCATATAGGCCTCGCGCAGTGCGCGTTGCTCCTTCGTCAGCTCGGATTGATCGGCCTGAATGCCCGCGCTCGCCAATTCTTCCGCGAGGATGCCGATGCCGACGTTGCAGCCGTCCAGCCCTTGAGCCGTCGCCAGGCGAAACACGTCGATAATCTCCCGCGCCGTGGCGCCTGCCTGAAGCGCAAGGCGAAGGTGCAGCGCGAGCCCGGCGCGGAACAGATGCGTCGCCGATCCGTCGAGCGCGACGTAGATCAGCTCGCACATCTTGGGCGACAGCGGCCCGTTTTCGGCGGCATAGCCCGCATATTGGCCGTAAGTCTGGAGGAACGCCGGATCGAGCCGCAACAGACCCTCCGTCCAGGGTCGCCAATAGCCACGCGCCCTGACATAGGCCTCTTTCAGCACCTCTTGTTCCGGCGTCAGATCGGACATCGCGCTGGTCCCGTCAGGCAATGTTGGTCAGAGTGATGCCGCCGTCGACGGTGAGCACCTGCGCCGAGATGAAGCCGCTCTCGTCACCGGCGAGGAAGCAGATCGCCTTGGCGATATCGTCGACCGTGCCGAGCCGGCCCAGCGGCGTTCGCGCGACCCGGCGCGCATCGAGCTCGGCATTGCGATTGCGCATCGTTCCCTCAGTCGGGATTGCCGAGGGCGCCACCGCGTTGACGCGGATGTTGCGCGCGCCGAGCTCGGCCGCGGCCGCGCGCGTGATGCCCATGACGCCGGCCTTGATGCCGCTATAGACGATGCTGTTCTTGGCCGAGATCAGGCCAGCGACCGAAGCCACGTTGACGATGGCGCCGCCGCGCTCGGTATCCATGACCTCGGCCGCCGCCTGGATTCCCCAGATCACCGCTTTGAAGCCGATGTTGAGCATGCGGTCGACGGTTTCCGGGGCGATATCCGGGACGGATTGGTAGCGGACCCAGGCCGCGTTGTTGACGAGGATGTCGAAACGCTTCTGCCCCTCCGCCAATGCAAGAACCGCCTGCCGCATGCCGTCGCGGCTGGAGACGTCCTGCGTGACGGCAACCGCGTTGCCGCCGGCGGTCTTGATCGCGTCCACCGTGCTATCAACGAATTCCGGCTTCAGATCATTGACGCCGACGATCGCGCCGCGCGCGGCGAGCTTCAATGCGGTGGCGCGTCCGATGCCGTTTCCGGCACCCGTGACGAGTGCGACGCGGCCTGCGAGCGTCTGATCCCTGGTTTCGGTCATGGTTGTCTCCCTCACGCTCCTGCCTCGGCAAACGGAGCAACTTCCGATACATAACGGCGGCCGAACGTGCTGATCAGACCGCTGGCGTCACCCTGTGCCTGGAGCGTGCGAATGCGGCGTAGATGCCGATGCACCGGCACGTCCCAGGTAAAGCCCATGCCGCCATGGATCTGCAGCGCACCTTCGCTGATCGAGCAGCCATAGGTCGCTGCCGCCAGGAACGCCGCATCGCGCTGCACCGGGCCGCCGCCGTCGGATAGGCTGCGCGTGATCGCATGACGGATGCTCTCCAGCCCCAACTTCTGGCGCGCCAGCGCGTGGCGAATGGCTTGGTTATAGGACAGAGCGTGGCCGAACTGGCGGCGCGTCGAGGCATGCTCCTGCGCGAGCGACAAGCATGCTTCGGCCGATCCCAGGATGGCGGCGGCCCGAAGCACGTTGGCATCCGAGTTGAGCGCAGCCCACGTCCCGGGCGGCAGGATGGAGCCGATGGGAACTTCGACCTTCTCCAGTCGCACATTGTGCTCCGGCACCGTCAGATCGAGACCCGCCGCGTCCTCCACCACGACACCTTCGGCATCGGTCGGGATCAGCACCGCAGCGCCGCCGCTCATCCGCACCAGGATATGGTCGACCTTCGCTGCGCAGGGTGCGCGCCCGAGCGAGCCGCTCAGCACCAGCACCCCGCCCTGCCGTTCGGTGAGAGCCTCGCCCTGCCAGGCGATGGTTGCCAGTTTCTGGCCGGAGACGATCGCGGCGGCAAAACGCGTCAGCGACGACTGGAGCAGGCGGCCGACGAGAATGGTCTCCAGCAGCGGAAAGGCGAGCAATCCGGAATGCGCCGCCGCGATCACCGGCACCGCGAAGCCGATCGGCAGAGCCAGTCCCCCCACCTCCTCGTCCGCGACGATTCCGAGCAAGCCATCACCGGCGAGATTTTTCGCCTGCGCGCGCAAATCAAGGCCCGCACAGGCGGTCACTGCGCGTGCCGCGGTTGCCGCGAACTCGTCGGGCTGAAGTCCTTCGGCCATGCTCATCCTTGTCCTCTTCGAAAACCTTGCGACTACAATCGTTCACTAGGCGAGATAACCGCCGTCGACGGGCAGGATGACGCCGTTGATATAGGACGCCATCGCCGAGGCGAGAAAGACCACCGGCCCCGCGATCTCGTCGGGCTGTCCCACACGCTTCATCGGGGTGCGCGTCATCAGACCGGAGAGCCTCGCAGGATTCTCGCGGGTGCTTTCGCTCATCTCGGTCGCGATGATGCCGGGCGCAACGGCGTTCACCCGGATGCCGTCGGGCGCGAGATCGCGGGCAAGAGCCTGCGTGAACAGCCTCACCGCGCCTTTCGACGGAGAATAGCCGAGCGCACCATTCATGCCGCCGAAGGCCGCGACGGACGCAACGTTGATAATGGAGCCGCGCGTCTTGCGCAGCGCCGGAATGAAGGCGTGAACCACGTTGAAGGTGCCGTTGACGTTGACGTCGAAGACCTGGCGCCAGTTCTCGTGGGCGCGCGGGCTGTCGATCGGTTCCCGGATGATGATGCCGGCATTGTTGACGATGACGTCGGCGGGACCGACCTCCTCGTCCACACGCTTTGCCACGTCACGACACGCCGTGGCATCGGTCACGTCGAGCGAATAGGCCGCCGCCTCCTTGCCTCCGTCCCTTATCTCGCGCACGGCGGACTCGGCGCGGCCCTGCCGTAGATCAGTCACGACGACCCTCGCCCCGGCAGCAGCGACGCCGAGGGCGATGGCGCGGCCGATCCCCTGGCCCGCTCCTGTCACCACGACGAGACGGTCCTTCAGCAGGCCCGCAGCTCCGCTCCGGCCGTCGGACATCAGCGGCTCCTTGCCGTTCGCGGCGAGACAACGCGAAGGATGACCATCACTTGCCTCGCGATAGCTGGAGAATGCGATCGGCGATGATGCCGAGCTGGATCTCGGTCGTGCCGGCGTAGATCGTCTCGGCGCGGGCCTGGAGGTAGATGGCCTCGAAGCGTCGCCGCGCCACCTTGATCGCCGGGTTCTGCGGCAGCGAAGCCTGCGAGAGCAGCTCGAGGCCCAGCGCGGCAAAGCGCTGATGCGATTCGCTCCAATAGAGCTTTGCAAGACTGCCGCGCGCGCCGATCTTGTCGCCGCTCGCGAGCGCTTCGACGGCGGTCTCGACATGCGCCTTCAGCACCTCGATCTCGACGGCGACCTCGCCGAGCCTGACCGCGTAGTGCCTGTCGGCGACCATCGCCGACAACGCCGTGTCAGCCTTGCACGCCGAGATCAGATGTCGCAGCTCGTTCTCGAACCGCCAGGCGCGGTACATGCGGTTGGTCGCCCGCTCGATCTCCAGCACGCGGATCGCCGCTGCCCAGCCCTCGTCGGGCGCGCCGATCGCATCAGCCTGCGCGACCTCGACCTCGTCGAAGAAGACCTCGCAGAAGCTCTCGCGTCCGTCGATCGACTTGATGGTGCGCACGCGCACGCCCTTGGCATCGAGCGGCACCGCAAACATGGCAAGGCCGCGATGGCGGTCCTCCAGCGGCCCGGTGCGGGCGAGCACGAGGCAGCGTTGCGCCCGGTAGGCGCCGCTGGTCCAGATCTTCTGGCCATTGATCCGCCAGCCGTCGCCGCTTTGCGTGGCGCGGGTGCGAAGTCCCGCAAGATCGGAGCCGGCCTCCGGCTCAGAAAAGCCCTGGCACCAGATGTTGCGCATCTCGAGGATCGCGGGCAGGAAACGCCGCTTCTGCTCTTCAGTGCCGACAGCGAGGATGATGGGGCCGGCAAGCTCCTTGCCGATCGAGTTGACGCTTTCCGGCATCGCAAGCCGGCCGATCTCCTGATTGGCAATGAGGTGTTCGCGCAAAGTACGACCGTGCCCGCCATAGGCCTGCGGCCAGGTGATGCCGGTGAGGCCGGCGCGGTACATCGCCGCCTCCCAGGCAATCGACTGCGGGAGCGTGGGCGGCGCGAATGCGGCGCTGTCGCTGCGGAAGCTCGCCGGCAGATGGGCGCGCAGCCAGCGATGCATCACATCGCGATAGGCGTCGCCCGTCAGGTTCTCCCCCGCGGCTTGCGTCAGTACCGCTTCAACTACACTCATTCGTCAGCTTCCTGTTCTCGCCATACCTGCCGACATTCACTGCGACTTGAGAAGATCGCAGGCGCTCTCCGACGCCGGCCGCCACGCATCCTCGGGCGCGATCGTGCCGGTGATCTCGTAATAGTCGTAGGTGTATTTGGATTCCGCCGGTGTCTTGATCCGCGCGACATAGAGCGGACGCATCACCTGGCCGTCGGCCCTGATCGCGACATTCTTCATCTCGAAATCGTTGATCGGCGTGTTCTTCATCTGCCGCATCACGGCATCGCCATCGTCCGAGCCGGCGGCGGCCACCGCCTTCAGATAATGCGTGATGGCGCTGTAGGTGGCCGACTTGCCTTCATTGAGCAGTTGCCCGTTCGTCGCCTCGGCGTAGCGCTTGGCAAAGGCCCGGCTCTCCGGCGTCATGTCCCAGTAGAACGGCGTCGTCAGCCGCACGTTCTGGAGGTCCTTCAGGCCAATGCCGTGGGTCTGGCTGATCATGAGGCCGAGCGGAACGAGGAGTTGCGTCTTGGTCAACCCGAACTCCTGGGCCTGCTTGATCGCGTTGGCGAAATCCGCACCCGAATTGGCGAGCGCAATCGCCTTGGCGCCGCTGGCCTGTGCGGTCAGCAGGAACGAGGAGAGATCCGACGAATTGAGCGGATGCAGCACCGAGCCCAGCACCTTGCCGCCGCCGGCTTCGATGAACTTGGTCGCATCCGACTGCCAGGCCTTGCCGAACGCGTAGTCGACCGTCAGGAAGAACCAGCTGTCGATCCCCTGCGCGAGCAGCGCCTTCACCGTGGCCTTCGGCTGGGCATAGGTGTCGACCACCCATTGCGTGGTCATCGGCGAGCACTTGTCGTTGGTGAAGAACGAGCCCGCCGTGCCCGCCAGCATGTAGGGCTTCTTGCGGTTCTTCATGATCTCCTGTACCGCCAGCGCGATCGAGGAGGCCGAGCAGCCGACGATGGCATCGACACCTTCATTGTCGACCCAGCGCAGCGCGATGGCGACGCCGACGTCGGGCTTGTTCTGGTCGTCGGCAATCACGAGCTCGATTTTCTTGCCGCCGACCATTCCGCCGAAATCGGCGGCCGCGAGCTTGGCGGCGGCGACCGAACCGAGGCCGCAATTGTCGGCATAGGGACCGTTCTGGTCGTTCATGATGCCGATCTTGACGACGTCACCGGAAATTCCCTGCGCCGACAGCGGCGCATTCGTCAGCAGCAGGGCAATCATGCCGAGCGCAGTCATGGTCGATATCTTCACCGTTTCCTCCTGCCTTTTCGCGTTTCCTCTGGACCGGCTTCTGCCGGTTCTCGTCGTTTGGTTCAGTGGTGATCCCGGGTCGGCCGCTCTCCGTGCGGGATCAGCAGCGCGTCGAGCGCCACGGCCCCCTCGCCTGCGGCGCGCAACAAGAGCGGGTTGACGTCGATCTCCGCGACCGTGTCTGCATGCGCCGCCGCAAAGCGCGACAGCGCCGCAACGGCGCTGGCTGCCGCGTCGAGGTCGGCACGCGGCCGGCCGCGCGCGCCGTCGAGCACGGCAAACGCCTTAAGCGAACGCAGCATGGCCATGGCTTGCGCCTCGCTAACCGGCGCCATCTGCACGGCGGAGTCCTGGAGGATCTCGGCAAAGATGCCGCCGAGACCGACCATCACCACCGGCCCGAACACCGGATCGATGCGGTTGCCGAGGATGAGCTCGGCGACGCCCTTGGCCATCGGCGCCACGATCACGCCGTCGATCGTGGCATTGGGTGCCCTCGTGGCGACACGATCGCGCATCTGGGCATAGGCGCGCCGGACGTCCGCCTCCGAGCCAACGCCGACAACCACGCCGCCGGCCTCCGTCTTGTGCGGCAAATCGGGCGAAGCGATCTTCAGCACCACGGGATAGCCGATCTCGGTCGCGGCACGCGCCGCTGCATCCGCATCCTGCACGAGGTGCTCGACAAGGACCGGAACGCCGGCCTCGGCGAGCGCGCGCTTGGCGCCAAGCTCATGGCGAAAGGCATCTGTCGGAAGCGGCAAAGCCTGCGCGACTGCCACCGGCTTGTCCTGCGGGCGCTGCGCCGCGACCTGCAATCGCACCAGCGCGGCAACGGTCGCACAGCAGCCGTCGAAGCTGGCGATGGTCGGAAAGCCCAGCGCGTGCAGCTCGGTCAGTGCGTCCTCGGGTCCGTCAACGCACAGAACGATCGGACGGGCGGGAAATTGCGCGCGCATGTTGCGCAGCGTATCCATGTAGATCGAGCGCAAGCGCGGCAGGTGCAGCGAGAACGGCAGCGGCAGGATCACCGTGTCGGCGTTCTCGTCCGCGACGACCGCGGACATGATCTTCTCGAGCAGATCGGGCCGGCTCGACATCTGCGCGGTGGCATCGACGGGATTGCGCGCCGAAGCAAACGGCACCAGTTCCAGAATCCGGCGCTGCGTCTCCTTGCCGAGCTCCGGCAAAGTCAGCCCGACCGACTGCGCGGCGTCCGCGAGCAGCACGCCGAAGCCGCCCGATGCGGTGAGGATTGCGATGCCCGGCCCTTTCGGCAGACGATCCGGCAGCAGGATCGATGCCGCATGGCCGAGATCGATCAACTCGTCGAGGCTGTGCACACGCACGGCGCCGCAACGTTCAAACAGCGCATCGAACACAGCGTCCGATCCCGCCATCGCCCCGGTGTGCGAGGCGGCCGCAGCCTGGCCTGCCGCGGATGTGCCGATCTTCATGGCGATGACGGGCTTGCCCGCATCGCGGGCCTCCTCCAGCGCGGCGATCAGACGAGCGGCGTCGCGGCACGCCTCAAGGCAGCACAGGATCACCGTGGTGGCGGGGTCGCGCGCCATCCAGGCGATGCCATCGGCGATGTCGATGTCGCACTCGTTGCCCGTGGTGATGAAGCGGCTGACGCCGACGCCGCGCTCGCTGGCGAGACGCATGGTGTAGCTGCCGAGATTGCCGCTCTGCGACACGATGCCGAGCGCGCCGGCGACCGGCATGCCGTGCTCCAGCACGATCGAGAACGTCGCGATGCTCTTCTCGGCGACGCTGACCGCGCCGAGACAGTTTGGCCCCAGAAGGCGCATGCCGCTGTTGCGCGCGGCAAGGCGCAGCCGCTCCTGCATGGCGCGGCCCTGCTCGCCGAGCTCGGCAAAGCCGGAGGAAAACACGACGACGCTGCGGACTCCGCGGGCCGCGCACTGCTCCACGGCCTCGCCCGCGCGCTCCGCGTCGACCGCGATGATGGCGAGATCCGGCGCCTCCGGCAGATCGACGACGGAAGCATAGGCCTGAAGCCCCTGCACCGTCGCAGCCTTCGGATTGACCGGATAGATCCGACCTGCGTAGCCGTGACGGCGCAACAGGTCGACCGGCCGGCCTCCGATCTTGGTCGCCTCCTGCGAGGCGCCGATGATCGCGATCGACCGCGGCGACATCAGCGCGTCGAGACCTTCTCCCGGCCGCATCTCAGCGCCCCTTGAACACCGGCGCGCGCTTCTCCAGGAACGCCATCCGCGCTTCCTTGGCGTCCTCGGTCTTGGACAGCGCCATGGTGATGTTCTGCTCGAAGCGATAGGCATCGCGCGGCGGCATCAGCTCGACCATGTTCGCCGCGTTCTTGGCGTACTCCATCGCGATCGGACTCTTGGAGGCGATCTCGCGCGCGATCTTCATCGCTTCGGGGATCAGGTTTTCCTTGGTAGTGCAAGCCTCGATGATGCCGAGACGGTAGAGCTCGGCGGCCGGCACGCGATAACCGGTGAAGAACATCCGGCGCATCAGCGAGCGACCGAACAGCGTGTTCAGCATGGCAGCGCCGCCGGCGAGGCCGACATTGATCTCGGGCATGCCGAATACCGCGTCCTCGCAGGCGTAGAAAATGTCGCAGGAAGCCATCAGGCCGACACCCGCGCCGAGCGCGACGCCGTTGATTGCCGCAATCACCGGCTTCGAACATTCGCGGATGCAGTTGCCGGTCTCGCGCGTGATCCGGTTATGGCTGTGGAACGCGCCGATCTTGGTCGGGTCCGGCCGGTCCTTCAGATCCGCACCGCTGCAAAACACCTTTCCCGCTCCGGTCAGGATCGCGACCCTGACGTCGGAGCGCTCGGAAATCTCGTCGAACACGCTGACGATGCGGTCGCGCATGGCGCGATCGAGCGCATTTACCGGAGGACGGTTCAGCGTCACCAGCGCGATGTTGTCGGACACTTCGAGGGTGACGATATCTCCTGACATGGGCTTCCTCCTGGGCTTCTGTTGGTCTTGCTTGTGGTCGCATTGTTGCGCCTGACCGATCGGTCAGCTTTTCGTGCTGATAACACCAACCACGATGACTTGCAATATCCTGTCGATGTCCTATTGACCGACCGATCGGTCAGTCGATAGATTCAAGACAAGCAAGAACGACCTTGAGGAGGACTCCCATGCCCAGGATCAGCCGACGCCAGGCGACCACCCTGATCGCCGGCGCTCTCGCTGCGCCGCTCAGTGCGCCCGCCATCGTGAGGGCGGCGCGCTCGTCGCAGATCTTCATCATCGTGCCCTATGCGCCCGGCGGCTCGATCGACAGCCTGATGCGCTCGATTGCGAAGGCGATGGCGGAAACGCTGGACCAGCCCGTCCTGGTCGACAACAAGCCGGGCGCCAACGGCATCGTCGGATCGCAATATGTGGCGCGCGCGCCGAAGGACGGATCGGTCCTGCTGGCGGGCGGCACCGGGCCGATTTCGCTGAACGTGCTGCTGCGCAAGAACCTGCCCTACAAGCTCGAGGACTTCGCCTCCGTCGCGATGCTCTGCAACGGGCCGCTGTCGCTGACCGTGAACGCGCGAACGCCGGCCGCCGACGTGAAGAGCTTCGTCGCTTACGCCAAGGGCCGCGACAAGCCGCTGTTCTACGCCACGCTCGGTCCGGGCAGCGTGACGCACCTGTTCGGGATCATGATGGGCAAGTCGATGGGATTTGCGGTCACCGAGGTCGCCTATCGCAACAATCCGGCCTCCATCATGGAGACGCTATCGGGCGAATGCGATCTCAATTTCGCGACGCCCGCCGCCGTCATCGAGCACGCACGCGGCGGTCAGCTTCGCGTTCTCGCAGTCTCCTCGGAGAAGCGCATGGCGAGCTTTCCCGAGATTCCGACACTGGCCGAATCCGGCTATCCCAACCTCACGGCCTCGTTCTGGACCGCCCTGCACGCGCCCGCCGGCACGCCGCGCGACATGATTGCGCGGCTGAACGCAGCAGCCAACGCGGCGATGCAGAAACCCGAGATCGCAAAGCAGCTCGACACCGACGGCCTGATGGTCGATACCGGCGCACCGGATCGACTCGACGCGCAACTCGCCAAGGACGCGGCGCTCTGGGGACCGGTGATCAAGGCGCAGAACATCGTCCTGGAGTGATGCTCGACGACCGCCCGCCGGTCAGCGCGACTTGCGCCGGCCGGCCCGGGGCGGCTCTGCCCCCGGAAGCTCGACCAGTTCGCCACTTCGCAGGCCGTTGAAAATCATATCGAAGAAGACGTCGGCGATCTGCTCGGGGGTCGCGGATTTGTTGGGATTGTACCAGCGATGCATCCAGTTGAGCGAGGAGAGGATCAACCGTCCGGTCATGGGAACGTCGACCTTGCGGATCTCGCCGGCATCGATCGCTTCCTGGATCAGGCCGCGCAAAAAATTCTCGAAACGGTCGCGGCGCGTCAGCCGCTCCTTGTGCCTGGTACGATCGGGGTCGTTCCAGAAGGCCGTCGTGGAGGCGATCCAGGCCCAGCGATAGCGCCGGAAATATTCCGCGGTGGCGACCATGAACGCGCGGATCTTCTGCGACGGCGGCCCGTCGGGAATGCGGTCGCGCACGAACAGATAGAGCTCGAGCGTAGAGCCGACCGCCACACGCGCGTAGATCTCGTCCTTGTTGGAGAAATGATGATAGAGCAGCGACTTGGAGATACCGCAGGCGAGCGCGATATCGCGCATGGAGGTTCCCTCGAAACCCTTGCTCGCGAACAGCCGGCCGGCCTCGGCGAGGATCTGAAGCACGCGGTCCGAGGCCTCGGCCTGGTTCGCAACGCCATCTCTCATCGTTGACAGTTCAGTCATGAACTCCGCAATCCATCCGTCAGCCCAGCGGCAATCCGAGGGTCTTTAGAATGAAACTAGGTTTTCACCGACCGATCGGTCAAGCCCGGCGATCCCGGTGCGAACACCGATGAGTGCGGTCCGGATCAGGCGCGTGGGCGCGACCCGGGACCAGCTTGGCGAGAGCCCGGTGTGGGACGAGCGCCGGCAGCGCCTCTACTGGATCGACGCGCTGGCCGGGTTGATCCACGCGCTCGATCCCCTCACCGGCTCTGTCGAACAGTTCAGCGTGCCCGCGCCGATCGGCTCGCTGGCCTTGCGGGGCGACGGCGGTGCGGTGCTCGCCCTGCGCAACGGATTTGCAGCTTACGATTTCGACACGCGTACGCTGACGGAGGGCCCATCGATCGGGCTCGACCACCCGAAAGTGCGGCTGAACGACGGCAAGGCCGATTCCCGCGGACGTTTCCTGGCCGGCACGATGCACGGCGACCGCGCCGCAGACGAGGCGCCGCTCGGCGGGCTCTATCGGCTGGACGCAGCCGGCGCGCTGGAACTGCTGGAGACCGACCTCGCCGTCAGCAACGGACCGTGCTTCAGCCCGGACGGGCGAACATTCTATATCGCCGACAGCGCGAGACGAATCATCTGGGCCTATGACTACAGCCCGGAGGGCCCGCTCGCGAACAAGCGCGTCTTCGTCAACACGGAACCGCAAGGCTCCGGTTGCGACGGTGCGACGATCGATTCGGACGGCTACCTCTGGTCCGTTCTCGTGCGCATCGGCAAGATCGCCCGGTTCGCCCCTGACGGGACGATCGTGCGGACGATCGACATGCCGGTCCGTCATCCGACCAGCGTGAGCTTCGGCGGGCCCGGTCTCGATGTCCTTTACATCACGTCGATCTCGCGCAGTCACGCGCTCGGCGATGATCACCCCGATGCCGGCGGCCTGTTCGGCGTCGAAGGCCTCGGCGTTCGCGGACTGCCGGCGTGCAGGTTTGGCCCGGGCTGACCAGCCTCCTCGCTTAGTTCGCCGATTTCTTGATCTGCTTGGGCACGTTCTCTGCCATGTAGTCCACGAAGACCCTGATCTTCTCCGGCAGATAACTGCTCTGAAGAAAGGCCGCGTAGATCCCTTCGTCGAAGGTGGAATTCGTCACGCGGAATCCGGGCAGCAGGCGGACGAGGCGCCTGCTCTTCAATTCCTCCGCCACCGTGTAGTCATCGAGCAGCGCGATGCCGTGCCCGGCGACGGCAAGGTCGCACAGCACAACACCGTTGTTGCTGCTGAGGGACGCCGGCACCACGATCTCGCGCAGCCTGTTCCTGCGCATGAACTTCCAGACCACGTCGTCCGGTCCCATCCAATAGGTCAGGCAGTTGTGGCGGGTGATATCCTCGGGCTCGCGCAGCTTCGGCATCCGGCCGACATAGTCCGGCGACGCAACGAGGATTCGTTCGCTCCGCAGCAGCCTTCGCTGCATCAGGCCGGGATCCTTCGGCGCCTGGATCTGGAAATCGACGTCGAACTCGTCCTCGCGGAGCTGGGCGTGCCGCTCGGACAGGCGCAGCTCCACCTTCAGCTCCGGATAGAGCTTCTGAAAGCCCGGCATCAGGGGCGAGAGCACCTTGATGCCGAACAGCGTGCGGGAATGCACGCGCAGCGTTCCGCGCGGCGCGGTCTGGAGCGCCAGCGCGGCGGCTTCGGCATCCTCGATGCCGTGCAGCACCTGCTCGGTCCGCTGGAAGAAGATCTTGCCGGCGTCGGTCAAGCCGAGATGGCGCGTGCTGCGGTTCAAAAGCTGCACGCCGAGCTGCGCTTCGAGCTCGCCGACATAGCGCGACACCGACGCCGGCGAGAGCCCGACGCGGCGCCCGGCCGCCGAAAAACTGCCCTCGCGGACGGCGCTGACGAACAATTCCATGGCCTGGAGGCGATTCATCGATCTTTTCAGATTTTGCAAAGGACATGCTCAGATTACGCCAATTGTTCGAAAAAGCTCAAGGCCCTAGCTTGCTGATAACGCGTCGCAAGAGCGACCGGCGGATCGCAAGAGCGACCGCGATGCAGTGGAGGACGCAACCGATGGAATTCGGCGTATTCATTCTGGCGCAGCAGCGCGGCTATCATCAAACCTCGCAGCAGGTCATCAACAACGCCGTCGAGCAGACGGTCGCTGCCGAGCACGCCGGCTTCGATACGGCCTGGTACGCCGAGCACCATTTCAACAATTACAGCCTGTGCCCTTCGCCGCTGATGATGGTGGCGCATTGCGCCGGCCTGACCAGGCGGATCCGCCTCGGCACCGCCGTCTGCGTGCTGCCGCTGTACAATCCGGCGCGACTGCTCGGCGAGATCGGCTTCGCCGACACGGTCTCGAACGGCCGCCTCGATCTCGGCATCGGCTCGGGTTACCAGAAGTTCGAATTCGACCGTTTCGGCGTCGACCTCGACCATTCGCATGCATTGTTCGCCGAATTCTACGACGTGCTCCAGGCCGGCATGCGCGAGCGCATCTTCTCCTATTCCGGCGAGCACCTGAAAATGCCGCCGACCGCCATCGCCGTGCGCACCGTGCAGACGCCGACACCACCGATCTGGGTCACGTCGGGCCACGGCGAGACGCTTGGCCGCGCCATTCGCGACAACCACAATTTGTTCGTTACTGCGTTGCTGAACGGGCTCGACGCCATCAAGGCCCTCCGTGAACGCCTCGAGGGAATCGCAGCCAAGGAAGGCCGCTCCATCGATGACACCCGTTTCGGCTTCCTGCGCTGCGCCTATGCCAGCGACAACGACAGCGAGATCCAGTCGTATCTTGACAGTGCCCGCTTCCAGCGCCGGCTCTCCGAAAGCCTGAAGTTCCGGCGCGCGCAGAGCGACGACGGCTATCTGATCAAGGAAGAAGCCGGCCCGAACGACATGAGCCTGGAGACGATGCGAAACAACCTGCCCGTCGGCAGCGTCAACCAGGTGATCGACCGCATGCTGGAAGAGATCAGCATTCTCAAGCCGACCCACATCGCGCTTCAGACCCAGCTCGGCGATTTCGATCAACGCACGATGCTGCGGCAAATCGAGCTGTGGGGCAGCAAGATCATTCCTGCGATCCGGAAGGAGCTGAAATCCGGACGCGGCAAGGTCGCGGGCGAAGCGGTTTCGGCGTAAGCGCAACCGGCGGGGAGCGAGGTCAGGAGGTACGTCATGGGATGCCAGATGTCTCAAATGACCTGTATCCGGTCGGTCGAAGCCGAGGAGTTTCGGCTGGCCATGCGCAACCTCGCGAGCGGTGTCGCGATCGTGACGACGGGATCGGAGACCACACGGCGCGGGCTGACGGTCAGCTCCGTCACCTCGCTGTGCATGGAGCCGCCCTGTCTGCTCGTCGGTGTCAATTCAAGCTCCGAAACGCATGCCGCGATCCTCGCCAATGGCCGCTTCGGGGTCAGCCTGCTCGGCCGGGGTCAGGAGGATCTAGCCCTGCGTTTCGCCGGCGGTGCGAAGGGCATCGACCGGTTCGCGACGGCCCCATGGGAGCAAGGCGTGCTCGACGTGCCCTTGCTCGAACCGGCGATCGGCGGATTGGAGTGCGTGCTGCACCATCACCAGATGGTCGGCACGCACGGTCTCTTCATCGGCAGGATCGTGGCCACCCGCGGCGGCAACGGCGATCCCTTGGTCAATTTCCAGGGGGCGCTGCGCGCGCTGCCGCAAGCATAGTCGCCCCTTGGTGCCAATCCTGGCATCAACACCAGGCCGGCCGAAAGTGCAGGAAGGAGCGCCATTGTGATCATCGAATGCCTGGACGGCGGTGTCGTCCGACTGACCGAACCGAACGACTTCCGCAGGTTCAAGCTGGTGCTGCACGCCGGTGTCCACACGGGTACCCAGAGCTGGAACGGCATCACGCTTCTCGATGATCGTGATGGGCTCGTCTCGATCGATCTGGTCCCGACCCTGGCGGGCCGCCCCGATGATGCAAGCTGGGATCGGCAATATGCGGAGATGGTGGCCAAGGCCCGCAAGCATGGCTGGATCGATTCCGAGCGGCAGGCGATCCGCGCTCACGTTGAACGAATACCTTAGCCGTCACCGTCGGCACTCGTGCAGGTTCTCGAACTGACCAGCGATCGCCTCGGTTCGCATCCCCTGGTCCGCCTCTCTTCAAACGCCGGCATCACACCAGGGAACGTCCGCCCGCGCTTGCCGACAACGGATTTCTCTTGATCTCCCGGCTCACGCGTCGCGCACACGCCGCTATCTAATCAATTGAAAAACCTGAACGATTACAGCCCCGCCCTGTTCACGGTCGTCTCGCCCAATTGATTGCGGTTTCGTTGTGGGCGTTGCTCAGCGAGGAACCTGCGCCTTGTCGCATGTCCGTGAACCACCGGCAGCGGCGCCGAGCGATTGCGGCCCCCGCGCCAGCAGCAATCGCTCTGTAATCGCAGCAATCGCTCTGGGGTAACGAGGTGCCAGGTCCGCTAGATCGTTGCGGTGTCGATCCAGGAGCCCCCAACGTCCCGATTTCCGTCCGCAACCCTCGCGGCGATCGTCGACGCCCTGAGAGCGGTGGCCGGTGATCCGCCAAAGACCCGCGCCAGCTTTGCCAGGGGCAGTTGCGTCCGCGGCACCTATGTCCCGTCGGATCGGGCGGAGGAAATTACGAGATCCCGGAGCTTCACGAGACCATCGCGCGTGCTGGCGCGCTTCTCGGTCGGTGGCAGCAATCCCAATGTCGCGGATGGCGACAAGCTCGTGCTGCGCGGCTTGAGCTTCAGGCTCGGGGACAGCCGCCACCGCTCGGACGTTCTCGCGCAAAGTGCTCCCGTGCATTTTGCGAAGACGCTCGACCAGATGCTGGCTTTCCTCAAGGCGCGCATTCCGAGACCAGACGGCGGTCAGGACATGGAGAGGGTCAAGGCATTCTCCGCCGCCAACCCCGAAACGCTGCATCAGGCCAGTTACATCGCCGCGCACCCCCTGCCCCGGAGTTTTGCCGGCACGACCTACTGGGCCGTGCATTCATTTCCCGCCACGAATTCGACGGGCGAAACACGGTTCATCAAGTTCAAGATCGCCCCCGTCGGCGCAGAGGTCACGCCGACGGAAAGCGAAGCCGCGGCGAAGTCCGCCGGCTTCCTGCACGACGATCTCGAACATCGGGTCACCAGCGGCGACGTCCGCTTCAGCGTGATGGCGCTGCTTGATCGTCCCGGCGATCCCACCATGGACGTGACCATCCGATGGCCCGACGAGGATAATCGCGAACAAGTTCGGCTGGGAACGATCGTGATCACCGGCCTCGAGCCAGACGAAACATGCGACGCCGGTATCTTCGATCCGGCAAATCTCGCCGAAGGCATGGCCCATCCGCCCGACGAGATCTTCGCCGCGCGCAGCGCCGCCTATGCCATCTCGCTGGCGAAGCGTCGTTGACCAGAATATGCGGCCGGCATTGCCGGAATCACGTCTCGTTCTCACCGAGGCCCAACAATTCACGTCGCCATGCCGCCGGGCTCACGCCGACTGCCGCCGAGAACACCCGCGTAAAGTGGCTTTGATTGGCAAACCCGGCCGACAGTGCGATCTCGGCCAGTGACAGATCGGGCACGGTCATCAATTGCTGGGCCGCCTTGACGCGCTGCCGCAGCAGCCATTGGTGCGGCGGCAGGCCGGTGGAGGTGCGAAATGCACGCGAAAAATAACTGACCGACAGACCGAACTCGGCCGCGACCTGCTGCAGCGAAAGCGTCCCGCCGAGGTCGGAGTCGAGCCTTTCGCAGGCGCGCTTCACCTGCCATGGGGCGAGACCGCCCCTGGGCACTCTGACGCCCCACCTCAGCCCGCCATAGGTCTGCGCGATGTGCGTGGTAAATGCGAGCATCATGTGATCGATGAAGAGATGGTTGGTCTCAGCCGGCCGACGCAGCGCTGGCAGGAGCGCCCCACCGATATGACGGACGACTGCGTCGTCATGGCCGCCGCCGAGCTGGGACGGGAGCTCACCCACGCGCGGTGCGCCGGCCTGCTCAGCGATGCCGTCGAGCGCCGAGCGCGGAAGATAGAAATTAAGGAAATGTAACGGCTGGTTGATGATGAATCGCGGATTTTTCTTCATGTCGTACAGGTGTGTTGCGCCCGCACGAATATCGGTCTTGGCGGCAGGCTTGCCGCGCTCCCAGCGCTCGGCGTTGGGGTAATCGTAAAGTTTCAGGCCGACAACATAGGCATCCTGAAGATCCATCTCGCCCGAAGTATCATCCAGGACCTCAGTAACCGCGATCTCGGCATTGCGAAGCGAACGCGTGATCAACGAGGACGGTTGATGCTCCAGATGCAAGTATTGGGTCACAGCCTGACCGTAGAACCCCGTCGACTTCATGTGCACCGTCCCCTTGAGTGGAGTTGGCCGGAAGAGTGTTATCATCAACGAAGGCCGCGACCATCGTAAGATTCACGAAGCACCCTCCCGCGAGCAGCGCGTATCGTCAAATGTCCTCTTCGGAGAAGCCTAGCGATTCACGGCGCCATGCCGCCGGGCTCATGCCGACCAAGGCCGAAAACACCCTCGTCAAATGGCTTTGATTGGCGAACCCGGCCGAGATCGCGATTTCAGACAGCGGCAAGTCGCGCACTGCCATCAACTGCTTGGCCGTCTTCACGCGCTGCCGCAGCAGCCATTGGTGCGGCGGCAGGCCGGTCGAGATGCGAAATGCGCGTGAAAAATAGCTGACCGAGAGATCAAACTCAGCCGCGATCTGTTGCAATGAAAGCGTCCTGCCGAGATTCGCGTCGAGCCTTTCACAGGCTCGCTTCACCTGCCACGGGGCGAGACCGCCGCGCGCCGGTCCGGCACTGCTCTGTAGCCCACCATAGGCCCCTGCGATATGCGCGGTGAACGCGAGCATCATGTGATCGATGAAAAGCTGGTTGGCTTCGGACGGACAGCTCAGTGCTTCCAACAGAGATGCTCCAACATGACGCATGATCTTGTCGTCATGGCCGTAACCGAACTGACAGGCGAGGTCGCCAACACGTTGGGTACGTGATTCCCTGGCGATACCGGCAAGCGCCGAACGCGGAAGATAAAACTGGAGGGAATGGAACGGCTTGTCGATGATAAAGCCCGGATCGCTCCTGAGGTCGTATAGATACGTCGTGCCGGCTCTGACATCCGCCTTCATGACGCACTTGCCGTGATCCCAGAGTTCGCAGTCCGGGTAGTTGTGAAGCTTCAGGCTGACGATATAAGCCTCATCGGCCACCGAGCCGGAACGGCCTGGCACGGGGTTGTCATCCTGGGTCTCGGTGACCGACAGTTCGATGCCGCGCAGTGAACGCGTGACCAGCGAGGGCGGTGCATCTCTCAGGTGCAACTGCCGCCCTATCCGCTGTCCGAAGGTGCCGGCATGCGCCATATCGATCGGCTCTATTCGTGGAGCTGAAGAGGGGCAAACTATCGGCCCATTAGGTCGGCCTCATTATTGGAGATCGGCAAGCGACGGTCCAGACCAGCTCACGGAATTGGCATCTGCGCCAATCGAACGCGATCGATCGTCGACCAAGCGATTTTCGAAGCCGTTTCAATGTGATCCGGCCCTTTCTGGCCTCGCCACCACCGGGCTCGGGCCCGCTTCCATCGTGCGTTTGCGAAATCCCAACAGGCGTTTTGTCCGACGCGTGTTCAGGCGGACGCGGCATCAAAACCCGCGTGCATGAGGATTCTCGCAAGTGCTTGCGCGCCTGGGCCCGCGAGCCCCTGCCCCAAGTCAGATGCCGCCTTCCGATTCGCCGTGCGGCGCGCCTCATCACATGCGGGTGCGGGCCTTGGAGCAGAATCGGACAAAGCACACCTGTTTTGGGAAAGACGGCGGTACGACGCAACCTTAAGAACCGTAAAACCCCGGGTCACAGACCGGGGGCAGAACTCGCGACGTCGATTGCGCATGAAATCAACAGCCGCTTGCGGCCATCGTGACCAACGGCGAGACCACATCCGCCGCACGATACCGAGCTCTGTTTGCCATCATCGTCACGAACACGGTGGAGGTCACCGCTCCGTCCACTGGCCAACGAATCGCCGGCGGGAATTGAACGCAAGACCTCCCCAACACGAGCACAATTCATGAGCACGCCGACGGCCGACACCCTGGACGCTCTGCCGGTCGAACCCGGGACGCGCGAGAACGACGTGCCGCCCGCCGACCGGCGCGCTGCCGACGAGGAGATGACGCGCGTCCTCCACACCGCGCCACTTCACATGGCATTGGACGCCTCCGGCGCCGGGATCGCCCACTGGCAACATGAGCCGCTGCACGACGTCGTCGAGCCAATGAGCCACCATGTCATCATGGCCTACAACGGTACGGTGCAGCGCATGGAGCGGCGGTCGGGAAGCTCGGTCGTCAAGGGAACGTTCCGTCCCGGGGTCGTGATCATTATTCCGGAGGGCTCGAGCTCACGGTGGGACATTCCGAAGCCTGTTGACGTCGTCCAGCTCTATCTTCCTCACGCCACGTTGCGGCGCGTTGCCGACGAGGCCGGGACCCGCAACCCGGCCGATCTCCTGGAGCGAACTGCGCATCCCGATCCCATCACGTCCCGATTGCTCCTGAGCGCGGCCGGCGTGCTGGAGGGCAATCGGGCCCTCGACGCGCTGTTCAGGCATCAGCTGACGGATCTCCTGGCCACGCGCCTCCTGGCCGCGCATACCAGCTCGCCAACGGCGTTCCAACTGACAACGGGCGGGCTTTCACCGAAAGTCCTGCTTCGCGCCATCGAACGCTTGCGTTCAGACAGCGATGCGGACGTCTCCCTCGATGCCCTCGCCTCGGATGCGGGCCTGTCGCGCTTCCACTTCTGCCGCGCCTTCAAGGAGAGCACCGGGCTTTCGCCCCTCGCCTGGTTGCGGCAACACCGGCTCGAGCAGGCGATGAACATGCTGCGCGACACCGACGCGTCGGTCGTGTCGGTGGCGATGGAGCTTGGCTATGCCTCCCAGACGGCCTTCGCTGCGGCGTTCAAGCGATCGACCGGGGACACGCCGAGCGATTGGCGGCGGCGCGTGCGCTAGCGGGGATCTCCCCAGAATCAACGAAATGCCTTTTCGACCACGAGAACAGCCCGATGGACGATCCAATCCAGCACGAGCCTTTGGCGGCCTTGCTCGTCGATCCCAACGCGCGACATCGCGATACGGGGGTCACCGAGCGGCGCCGTGCCGACGTGGAGATGGCGCGCGTCCTCAAGACCGCACCGCTCCAAATGGCTTCGGACCCTTCCAGCGGCGTCATCGCGCACTGGAAGCACGGCGCGCTGCATGACGTTGTCGAACCCATGACAGACCACGTCATCATGACCTACCCCACAGGCGTTCAGCGCCTGGAGCGCCGCTCCGGGAAATCGGTCGCGATCGGAACGGCCCGCGCCGGGGTCGTGACGATCATTCCGGCCGGCTCAAGCGCAAGATGGGATATCCCCGGCTTCGTGGACGTCATCCAACTCTACCTTCCGCATACGGCGCTCGAACGTGTCGTGCGCGAAGCCAACGCGCCCGCCCTCGGCGATCTCCTGGAACGAACGGGTCATCCCGACCCTGTCGTGTCCGGGCTGCTGATGAGTGCAGCGGATGTGCTGGAAGGCAATGCCGCGCTGGATCTCCTGTTCAGGCAGCAACTGACGGATGTCCTGGCCACACGTATCCTGGCCGAGCACACCGGCGTGCCATCGACGTTCGAGCCGATCATGGGTGGCCTGTCCGCCCATGTTCTGCGACGCGCGATCGAACGCCTGCGCTCGGACAGCGATGCTGACGTGTCGCTCACGGCGCTCGCATCGGATGCCGGGCTCTCGCGCTTCCACTTCTGCCGCGCCTTTAAGGAGAGTACCGGGCTTTCGCCCCATGCCTGGCTGCGCCAGCAGCGGCTCGATCAGGCCATGAATATGCTGCGCGATACCGATGCGCCGATCGTGTCGGTGGCCGCACAGCTTGGCTACGCCTCACAAAATGCGTTCGCCGCGGCGTTCAAGAAACTGACCGGCGAAACGCCGAGCGATTGGCGACGGCGCATGCGGTAGCAGCAATCGCTCTGCAGGTACCGCAATCGCGCTGGCGCAGTTGCAGTTCTGATCCGGTAGATCATCAAGGTCCCCAGCGCTCCCAACAGACGGAGACGAACGATGACCTCGAAGACCTTCGCCAGCCGCTTTGTAATTCCACCGCGACGGAGACTCGTCGCAACGACGATCGTGTATGGGCTTTCGCTGGCAGTTCGCTTCACCTCTGCAACCGGCGAGCAGGTGGAAATTCCACCGCAGTCCCTGCAAAGGACGAACCTGGCGATGTCGATCATGGCCCATGATGGCACCCAGCTTCCCTACGCCGACTGGGGCCGCCCGACCGTCGCCGAGCCGATTTTCTTTCGCAACGGCTGGCCGCTGCGGGCGTCATCGATGTCGAGCTGCCCCACCCCTTAAGCTCTGACGTTTCGGTTGTTGGCGATCCCGGTCTTCATGAGGCCGCAAGCAGGGCATCTCGGATATGACGTAATGTCGTCCTGAATGGGTGCCCGTGATTACACGAGGCGCCCTCAATGGCGTTGGCTCACTTAGTCGTACTGAGCCGTGTGTGAGCTGCCTCGCTTCACCGCACTTTCCGCAACCGCCGTTCCTGCCGCGGACGTGACTCCGCCTGCTTTCGGGAATGTCAGCGTCTCGGTCCGCTCATCACGCACCATCGTCACCTCGCGGTGATTTACAGAGCCGAGTCTCCAGCCTTGATAATCTTCGTCGAGCTTCAGGCGCACCGTAGCCTTGCTTGTCTCGTCGACAAAAATTCCAACACTCTGATCGCTGCCGACAACGGTCCCGACCAACACGAGCCGCAGCTCTACCGGCGGCGGGCTCGGCGGCATTGACGAGGCTTTCAACGCTGGCACCGAAAGCACTGGTGGCGGCGACGGCCGCCGCGAGGCCGAGAAGATCGGCCTTTCGTTCGTGTCCGACAGTGCCGCAAGCGGGACTGCCCAGAGCGGATTGCCGCGCATCGCCTCGCGCTTGACGGGAGAGCGCGATGGCGCCCGATCCGCCGGAGCCAACGTCGCGGGAGACTCCGAAAATGGACGGCTGGACCCCGATTCGGTGAAGCCTGGGACATCAATGTCCGAGAAATCCGCGGGAAGCGCCGAGGCGGAAACGCCGAGCAGAAGCGCTATCACGAGCGTAGACCGCGCCAATATCTGCCGCGTCCCCTTGTGCTGCCCTCTCATGTCCCTCGTCATCGGTTGGTTCACAGCAACGCAGGACTCGCGGTCGGGAAAAGCCGGCAGCCTGCATTCGCGGCAGGCGGGGCTCGGCGAGCACAGCGCCAAGGGGAGCAAGGCTTATCGGCCCGCCGTGTGACATCTGTGCGAAGCGACGGCCACCCCTTTGATGTTTCCACGGCCTATTGCGATCCGGCACTCAGCAGCCCCTCGACGGCCCGTCGGGCGCGAGTATGATATTGTTGCTGGATCGTCATACTCGCCCGTTATAGGGTGGTTTTGCTGAAACTGGTTGTCGAGTGGAGACGTGGTGGTGCGTGGGGTCGTGTTGCGGGTAATTTCCGCCGTCGCATCATCCACCCTGTGCGCACTTCCAGCAGCGGCTCACGAGCGCGGCACGGGCGCGCCCGGCGAGCTTCCGCCGATCGCCGTTGCGGCGCCGGACGATCAGCATCCCAAACGGCACGCCCGCAAACGACCGCCGAAAAGCGGGAATTCGCGCAACCAGACCGCCGCTCGCACGGACAGTCCGACCGGGGGCAGTGGTGCGACCGGTGCCGCGGCCACCGCGTCGCCCGCGTTGCAGCCGACCGCCGCCAGCGCAGTCCGCATCAGCGGCGCGGAAGTGAACGCGGTCCCGTTCTCGCGGCCCGGTGAGGCGCTGGAAGTGGTGCCGGGCCTGATCGTGACGCAGCACTCCGGCGAGGGCAAAGCCAATCAGTATTTCCTGCGCGGCTTCAATCTCGATCACGGCACTGATCTTGCGATCAAGGTCGACGGGATGCCCGTCAACATGCCGACCCATGGGCATGGGCAAGGCTACGCCGACATCAATTTCCTGATCCCCGAGCTGATCCAGTTTGTCGACGTCCGCAAGGGGCCGTATTTCGCCGACCAAGGCGACTTCGCGTCCGCTGGCGCCCTGGCGATCAGCTACGTCAACAAGCTGCCGAACAACATCGCGGAGATGACCTTTGGCAGCTTCGGCTATCGCCGCGCGTTGGCCGCGGGATCGAACCCGGTTGGCGGTGGCACGCTGCTGGCGGCGGTCGAGGCGGTCAAATATGATGGGCCATGGGACGTGCCGGACGATGTCCGCAAGCTCAACGGCGTCCTGCGCTACAGCCAGGGAACCGCGACCGACGGCCTGACGCTGACGGCGATGGCTTATTCCAACGGCTGGAACTCGACTGACCAGGTCCCGCAGCGTGCGATCGACCAGGGCTTGATCACCCGCCTCGGCTCGCTCGATCCGAGCGATGGCGGCACCTCCAGCCGTTTCAGCCTGTCGGGCAACTGGGCGCAATCGAGCGACTACGGACAGACCAATGTCAGCGCCTATGTGGTGCGTTCCGACCTCCGACTGTTCAACAATTTCACCTACTTTCTCGACAACCCTGTCAATGGCGACCAATTCAGCCAGCTCGACGGTCGTACTCTCGGCGGCGTCGACGCGCGGCATACGTTCGACTGGCGCTTTGCCGCTTTCGAAATGCAGACACGCGTCGGCATGCAGGGCCGCTATGACGACATCCATGTCGGCCTGTTCAAGACCGAGCAGCGGACATGGCTCTCGACCGTCCGCGATGACCGCGTGCAGGAGGGCAATATCGGCCTCTGGACCGATACGACCACGCACTGGAACGACTGGCTGCATACCACTGTCGGGATACGCGAGGATTTTTTCGCCGGACACGTCTTCAGCGATACGCCGGAGAATTCGGGCAACGCGCAGGCATCGATGGCGAGCCCGAAGGCCGGTATCGTGCTCGGCCCCTGGTTCAAGACCGAGTTCTACGGCAATGCCGGCTACGGCCTGCACAGTAACGATATACGCGGCGCGACGATCACGGTCGATCCCAATGACAAGGTAACCCCGCTTGACCGCGTGCCGCTGCTTGTGCGCTCTCGCGGCGCCGAGCTCGGCATCCGCACCAGGCCGATCGAGGGGCTCACCAGCTCGCTGGCAATATTCGTGCTCGACTTCGACTCGGAGCTGTTGTTCGTCGGGGACGCGGGCACGACGGAGCCGAGCCGGCCCAGCCGCCGTGTCGGCGTGGAGTGGACGAACCAGTACAAGCCGCTGCCGTGGATGACGGTCGATCTCGACGTCGCCCAGACCCACGCGCGCTTCACCGATTTCGACCCTGCCGGGGCCCGCATTCCCGGCGCGCCGGCGTGGGTTGCCAGCAGCGCGATCACGCTGGGCGGCGACACCGGCTGGTTCGGCGCGCTGAAGGCGCGCTATTTCGGTCCGCGTCCTCTCATTGAAGACGACAGCGTCCGCTCGCGGTCGTCGCTGATCTTCAACGCGCGCGCCGGGTACAAGTTCGACAATGGCCTGCGGGTGCAGCTCGACGTGCTCAACCTCTTCAACGCCCAGACCAACCAGATCGAATATTATTATCTGTCGCGACTGCCGGGAGAGCCCATCGAGGGCGTTGCCGATCGCCACGTCCATCCGGCCGAGCCCCTCGCGGTGCGGCTGACCGTGGCGGCGAGATTCTGATCGCAGCGGGCTTGCGGCCTCAATGGGCCACGCCGACCAGCCTGGACGCGAAGGCCGCCCGCGACCGTCACAAATACTGAAAAAATCTGACATAGAGCGGATGTTCTGATCGGCCGAGAACGCCGGCTCGACCTATGCAACATGCGATCGCCAGGATCTCGGCTTGCCCCGCACAGCCGGTCGCGTTCGAAACAGGAGTGAGGGGAATGCAATCTGAGCCGGACAGCATCGCGATCGCTTCGGCAGACCGGTTCGCGGGCGCAGCTCAGAACGAGGCCGCGCCGGCGCGCGCCCGTCAGGCTGCAAGCCGCGCCTGGGCCCTCCTCCCGATCGTGACCGCGTCGGGCTTTGCGGGGCTGGGCTACGAGATCGTGTGGACGCGCCAGTTGAGCCTTGCCCTGGGCACCGAGATGATGGCGGTGCTCGGAGTCATTGCCGGATTCTTCGGCGGTCTGGCACTGGGCGCGTTCGTGCTCGATCGGCCGATCCGCCGCTCGAGATCGCCATGGCGCGTCTATGCGATGCTTGAAGCGGTGATTGCGGTTTGGGGCCTGATCAGTGTCTGGCTGCTGCCTTCAGCCGGTCGCGCCCTGTCCCCCCTGCTCGGCACCGAACCGTCTGCTGCCCTGCTCTGGGCCGGCAGCCTGGCGCTGCCGACCCTCGTGCTGCTGCCCGCAACGATGGCCATGGGCGGGACCCTGGCCGCCCTGGAACGGATGATGCGGGACGCGCGCGGCGAGGCACGCGTCACGGCAGGCGTGTACGGAGCGAATACGGCTGGAGCTCTGGCCGGCACGCTCGCTTCCACATTTCTCCTGATCCCGGCGCTCGGATTTTCGGGAACGCTGCTCTGCCTCGTTGGCGTCAACGCGTTCTGCGCCCTCGGCGCACTCGTGCTCGGATCGGCGGCGGGCAAGGCCGCTGCCGAGGAACGGCGGCCGGAACGAATTCGTGACCTGCGGCTCACGATCACCTTGTTTGCCACGGGACTGCTGGGAATCTCCTTCGAGGTCCTTGTGGTCCGGCTCGCCGCACAGGTGATGGAGGACACCGTCTACACGTTCGCTGGACTGTTGGCCGCCTACCTGCTCGGCACCGCGGCGGGGAGCCTGCTGTGGCAGCGGACCGGGCGAGATGCGAATGATGGAAATCTCCGCGGCCTGCTCGCCGCGACGGCCCTCGCCTGCATCGCAACCGCGGTGCTCGCTCCCTATGCGGGCCGCCTGGTCGAGACCGCAGCCAATGCGGATTTATTCGGCGAGCTGGCGGTGGCGATTGTACTGTTCCTGTTGCCCGCGACCGCAATGGGCGCATTGTTCGGCCTGCTGGCGCAACGGGTGAGCGATCAGCGCGGCTCCGTCGGATCTGCGGTCGGCATCAACAGTCTTGGCGCCTGCATCGCGCCGTTGGTGGCGGCGCAATTCCTGATCCCCGCCCTTGGCGCATGGACGGCACTGCTTGCCGTTGCGCTGGGTTATCTGCTGCTGCTGCCGCCCGGCCGATCGGCGCTGCTGTGGTCTGCTGCCCCGGCAATCTCTGCGCTCGTGCTGTGGCTCAATCCTGCGCCATCGTTGACGCGCGTGCCGTCGGGCGGAGCGCTGCTTGCGGTCCGTGAAGGGCCGATGGCGACGGCGAGCGTCGTCGATGACGCCTCAGGTACGCGCTACCTCGAGGTCAACGGCCACTTCCGCATGGGTGGAACGAGCTCGACGCGATCCGATTACCGCCAGGCGATGTTGCCACTGCTGCTCCACGAGGCCCCGCGCCACGCCCTGTTCCTGGGCATCGGCACCGGCGCCACCATGGTCGGCGGGGCGCAGATGCCAGGCGTCAGCGTGCTCGGTGTCGAACTCTCCCGCGAAGTGGTGGAGCTGCTGCCCTGGTTCGTCAATCCGACGCCGACGTCAGTGCCGCGGGTGACCGTGGCGGATGCCCGCCGCTACGTCGCTGCGGATACGAGCCAGCATGACGTGATCATCGCCGACCTGTTTCATCCCGCACTCGACGGCAGCGGTGCGCTTTACACCGTGGAGCATTTCGGGGCCGTGAAGCGCAGGTTGGCGCCCGGCGGCATCTTTTGCCAATGGCTGCCGCTGTACCAGCTCGATCTGCCGTCCCTGCGCGCGATCGTCCGCGGCTTCCTCGACGTCTATCCCGACGGCTCGGCCTGGCTCAATCACTACAGTGTCCGTACACCGATGCTGGCGCTCGTTGGCACCAGGGATCGCGGCCATCTCGATGTCAATGCGCTCGCTGCGCGGCTTCGTGATCCCGCGACCGCATCCGTCGTTCGCCCGCTGGGGTTTGAGGCCCCGATCGATCTCCTCGGCCAATATCTGGCAGGCCCGCAAGCTCTCTCCACGTTCGCAGGCGATGGCCCGCGCAATACGGACGACTATCCGTTCGTGACCTTCGACGCCCGGCGAAATATCCGCGCGCTCACGGCGGCGCCCTGGTCATTGCTGCTTGCCGTCACGAAAGACATTCGACCGGATCCGAATGAGCTCCTCGCTCGCGCAGCCGAGCGCGAGGCGCTGGGCGCGCGCCTCAACGCCTATTGGGCCGCACGCAACCGCTTTCTCGAAGCTGGCGCGTCCTTGCCGGGCGAACCGCGCGGAGCCGCGTTGATCGAAGCAGCATCGCCGGGCCTGATCGACGCGCTTCGCCTCAGCGCCGAGTTCGATCCGGCCTATGGGCCGCTGATGGGGATGGCAGGATCCCTGCTCGGCTCGGACCGCGCGGCCGCCGCACGCCTGCTGCGCAAGATCAACGAGGCGGCGCCGTCGCGCCGCGAGGCAAGGGACCTGCTGCTTCGTGAATTCGGCCTGAGAAACGAGTGATCGACCGCCTTAGGGCGCGAAGTTGACGCGATAGCCCCAGCAGTCGAGATGATCGGGAATGGCGTTGAAGGCGATCGTAATTCTCTGCTCGCCCTGGTTCCTCGGCACCTCGTGGTAGAGGTAGCTGGGAAAAAGCACGAGATCGCCGGGTTCGGCCTCCGGCAGGACGTACTTGCCGGCATTGAAGGGTCCGATGGCGGCGCTTCGCGTGTGATGCCGGAAGGAGAAGTCGGATCCGCCGGGCGGCCGCACGAAGACCGTCTTGCAGGCCGGATGCGAGGGCGTCAGATAAATGATGCCCGAGACGAAACTATTGGCGTGCGAATGAAGTGTCTGGTTGCCGCCGGTCTCGAGCATGTTGGTCCACATCTCCTTCACGGTCCAGCGCAGCTCCTCGCCGAACAGAAGGACGCCGAAATCAACCAGCTTCGGAACCGTAAGCTCGGCGATCTGGCGAAACAGCTCGTTATCGCGAGGGTCGGCAACCTCGGTGTGGAACAGCTGACCCGAGCGCAGATTGCCTTCGACGCGGGTGTCCCGGATCGCGGCCACGGCAGCTTCGTTCAGCGAAGGCGGAAGCAGCCCCGGCGAGCGCAGCAGGGGAATCGGGAAAAGCGGCTCGATCTGATCCATGTCGCAACGTTGACCTGTTCTTGAAACGCGGGCCGACAATGCCCGGGCAAGGATGACGCTGCGATGACAGCGTGGAGGATCTCCAAAATTCTCAGGCTCTGCTACTCGTCTGCCCCGAGAACTTTCAACCTCTCCCCCGGCCGCAGCTCGTGCCGCCGTTCGCGGACCTCGTCAGACGCTCGCGCGGCCATGTCGACGCATTCGTCGAACTCGCCGTTGCCGGCTTCGACCAGGGCCTGAAGCAAATGCCGTTCGGCAAAGTAACGCGAGAGATGGTCGGCCGGCAACGTGGTCGCCAATGCGCGCGCCTCCGCAACCGCAGCGTTGCAGTCTTCCCGGGTCGGCTCGTCCGAGACCGGGACAGCGGCCGCGGGGGCGGCCACACCGCAGCCGATACCAGCGAGCAGGCTTAGTGCGCAGAAGGTGATACGGAACAGATGCATGTCAGTCGTGTGCCGGGCATGAGCCCGCTTCAAAACGAGTACGGCGGGACGCACTGATCGGTGCGTCCCGCCGGATGGCCTCACATCACGTCAGTGGTGGTCGTGATGATGATCGTCGTGATCGTGGTCGTTGTCGGCCCGCTGTCCGAGCTTGCGCGCCAGCTCGGCATTGGTCTCGACCAGAAGTTTCGGCGAACCTTCCGGCCGGATGAAGATCGGGTTGGCGTAGAACCAGACGTTCGAATAGGCCTGAACGTCGTGGGTCACCTTCTTGGCGCCATTCACCGTCTCCAGATGCGCCGGGCACGCCGGATCGACGCAGCTGACCTGCGCGTTGTTGGCGTCGAGCAGCGGATTGCCGGCGGTGTCGGAGACGTTCGGGGTGCCGTTCGGGATGTTGGTTCCGCGCGCACGGATGTAGAACGGCTTGGTGCCGGCGACAAACGTCGTCGTGAACTTCAGCCGCACGCCGTCGCGGTCTCCGCGATGTTCGCGCTTCATCTGCTCCGCGGAGATCTGCCGGGCGATGGTCGCCGACGAATTGTACACGATCGCCGCGCCGGCCGTGCCCGCGGCGTTCGCCACCGCATAGTTGGGCGCATCAGGCGCAACGACGCCCGTGATCTGACCGGTGATCAGATCGACGTGGTCGAGCGTCGGCTTGTTGAGCGGCTGCTTGATTCCCACCGGCACCAGCAGCGGGTTATCGAAGCTGTAGGGGCTGTTGTTCTCCTTCGGGACGGTCATTTCCATCTCGACCGTGATCTTCTCGCCGGGCCGCACAACCAGCGTCTCGCCCATGGTCTTCCAGTCGTCGCCGCGCGTCTTGGCGCGGAACACCATGTCCGGACCGATGAGGTCCGCGTTGACCGAGTACGAATTGCCCGAACGCATGCCGTCGATGACGTGCTGCGACGAGAACCGTCCCGCATTCGGAACGTACAGCTTGGTGTACTCGCCGGGAATGAAATCGGCCGTGGTGAAGGAGTCGCGCGCGCCGCCCGCACCGCGGCTGTGCCAGTCGGAGCTCACATACATGAAGAAGTTACGGCCTTCGCCGAGCAGGCCGTCCCAGAGGCCGCCGACCTTCGCGGTGTAGATGCCGCTCATGCCGTAGGTGCCGCCGCCGACCGCGGTCGGGGTGTACGAGCCGGAGCCGCCGCTGGCGCCGCCTTCAGCGAAGTGACCGGGCGATTCGATGCCGAAGGCAACCGTCGGGCCCGCATTGTTGAAGTCGCGGAAGTGCTCGATGTTGTAACCCTTGTTCGCGGTCGCGCTGAACGGCCCCTGGCGCTCGGTGTGAGTCGGGATGATGTAGGATTGCAGCGGATAGTTCGCCTGCAACCACTTGACGCCGGTGAGCGCCTTCTGGTGGCCCGCAGTGCCCGTATTGTTGACGTTGTCCTTGCCCGGCCAGAGCTGATTGCCGCTGGCGTCGATCACCGGACCGATCGCATCGGTGTCGGCGCGATCGAAACGGTATTCGAATTCAGCCATCTTGTCCGCGTTGCCCGGCCCCTTCCGCGGGTGCGTCGGGTGCTGGCCGGTGATGACGGCGACGTCGACGTGCTCATGGCCGGGCGCGATCCACTCGAGACCTTCGATCAGCACCTTGTCGTACTTCGCCGTACGATCGACGATGGTCGGATACTCGATCTCGCGGATCGACTGCCAGCGCCACATCTGCGCACCGGTACCGGTGCCGTTCGGGGTGCCCTTCAGGCTGCTGATGGTGATTCCGTCGATGGTCTGGCCGAGCGTCTGGCTCCAGGTCGTCGTGCTCTGCCCCGGAAGGTTGGCGCTGGTGTCGCTGAAGCGGCAGTCGCGATTGCCGGAACCGCCGTGGTTGCCGAGCGTGAACCAGTCCAGATCGAAATTGTTGCCGCCCGCGGACGCGGTGCCGCGCCCGACCGCACGGTCGATGGTGTAGCCGGCGGCCACAGAACCATCCGTGCAGGTGTTGTGATTGTGCATGTCACCGGCGACATAAGGATTGCCGCGGCGCTCGCCGCGCCCCCACTCCTCGGCCGTCGCGCTCTGAGTCAGCGCCAACGATGCCGACGCTGCGGTCAACAAGATGGTCTTGGTGGTCGGAAACATCTATCGCCCCTGTCTTGCTTCTAGGTCTTAGCTTCGCAAATTCATGAACCGTGACGGGCAACGAGCTGCCGCCCCATCGCGCCGAACACATTCTCTACGGTGCGATAGAGACCAGAGTTCCGATACAACTTCATGAAGGTTTTATGTGATGATCGGCGTGGCCCGATCGGTCGGCGTCTCGCCCGCCTGATTTTTGCGCGGCACGAATGTTTGCAGATGACAGAAGAACGGCGCTGTCGCATAAGGCGCGTACCCACGCGTGCCGCGAGAGTTTGTGACACTTAGATGTCGATGCAAGCCACACCAACCGAAGTGCAGTCCTTTCCAACATCGCGCACGGCATCCTCGGATCACGGCTCCGACGCCGCGATGCAGCCGTCGCGATCGATCAGCTTTGCAGCCATGCGCATGGCACGCGAACCGTTGCTGCATTTCGCGCTGCTTGGAGCGATCATCTTCGGCATCGACGCCGTCATGCATCCGCCCGCCAAGGACGAAAAGGTCATCACCGTCACCAAGGCGATGCGTCAGTCTTTCATCGACAATTTCGACGAGGACAAGGAGCGCGCCCCTTCCAGCGACCAGCTCCAGAAGATGATCGACAGCTGGGTCGCGAGCGAAATCCTCTACCGCGAAGGCAAGACACTCGCCGTGGACCGCGGCGACGAGACGATCCGCGATCGGATCGCCTACAAGATGCAATTGCTGATCTTCGACCAGATACGCGTCCCGCGTCCTACGGACGAGCAGCTACAGGCATGGTTCGCGGAAAATCACGCCCGCTTCGACGAGCCGGAGCGCGTGTCGTTCTACATCACTCCGCCGACGGATCAGACCACGGCACAGCGCCAGCTCGAGGACATCGTCCAGCAGCGCGAAGCCGAGGAGTTGCAGAATCTCACGCGCGCCATCCTCGCCCGGCCGGTCGCGAGTCTCGCCGCCTCCTTCGGCGATGATTTCCGTGATGGCCTGCTGAGCATGCCGGAGGGGGAATGGAAGCTGCTGCAATCCAAGGACGGCTGGCATGTCGCCCGGCTGGATTCCCGGCGCCCGGGGACTCTCGCCAGTCTTGGCAAGGTCCGTGATGAGGCGGCCCGTATCTGGCATACGGAAGAAACCCGCAAGCTCGCCTGGGAAGCGGTCAAGCGGCTCAAGGCGTCCTATCAAGTGCGGTACGAGCCGTGAGCACGATCCGATATCTGCGATTGGCACTGCTGACACTGACTCTGGCTTTAGCCGCGCTCATCCGTCCCTCGGCGCTCAGTGCGCATGAAGCGGCGATGGGCGTGCTGGAATTCCGCGAGGTCCGGCCCGGCGCATTCGTCGGCCGCTGGAGCATAGAACCCTCGATCGGCGCATCCCGGGTCGATCTGCGGGTGCCGCCCCACTGCTTTCTTCGCCTGCCCGAGATGAATTGCGGCCAGAAGGGTCTGGTTGGTTCGATCACCATCTCCAATCTCGGCTCCAACATGTCGGTCGTCCTGATCAAGGTCATCCCGATCGAGGGCGAGCCGCGCAGCTATACGATCTCGACGGCCAATCCAGTCGTCTCCGTCCTCGGCACCGGCGCCCCGACGCTCGAGGCGTGGATCGAGTTGGCCACGACCTACGTGAACTACGGTATCGATCACATTCTGCTCGGCGCCGATCACCTGCTGTTCGTGCTGGGCCTGATCTGGATCGTCGGCGGCGGCTGGCGTTTGGTGAAGACGATCACGGCCTTCACGATCGGACACAGCGCCTCGCTTGCCGCGGCAGCCTTCGGCCTGATCGGCGTGCCGGAACGCCCGCTCAACGCCTGCATCGCATTGAGCATCGCATTCGTCGGCGTCGAAATCGTCAAGCAGCAGCGCGGCGAGACCGGGCTCACCGCCCGCTATCCCTGGATCGTCGCATTCACCTTCGGCCTGGTTCACGGCATCGGCTTCGCAGGCGCGCTGGCCGGACTTGGGCTCGAACGCCGCCTCCTTCCCGCAGCGTTGCTGTTCTTCAACATCGGCGTGGAGATCGGACAGCTGGCCTTCGTGCTGCTCGTGCTCGCGTTGATCTGGGCGCACCGACGGCTCGACGCCGTCATGCCGCGCTGGGGCGAGGCCCTTCCAGCCTACCTCATCGGGTCGGTGTCGATGTTCTGGTTCTTCGGCCGACTTGCACGCGTGTTCGCGGCGATCTGAGCGAGAGTCCCAAGCAATGTCTTTACATGTCCCCCGAGCCCTCACGGCCGCGATCGTCTCGTTCGCACTGACGCAGCCGGCTCTCGCGCACGAGCAGGCTGGCGTGGCGGGCGGCCTCGTCAGCGGCCTGCTGCATCCGGTCACGGGCATCGACCATCTGATCGCAATGGTGGCCGTCGGGATCTGGGGCGCGCAGCTCGGCGCGCCGGCAATCTGGATCCTGCCGATCACGTTCCCGCTCGTCATGGCGATCGGCGGGGTGCTGGGCGTGCTGCATGTCCCGCTTCCGATGCCGGAGGCGATGATTGCCGTTTCGGCCGTGATCCTGGGGGTGGCCGTCGCCGCCCGACTGCGACTGCCGTTTGCCGCTGCCGCGCTCGTCGTCGCGGTCTTCGCGATCTTTCACGGTCACGCGCACGGAGCCGAGCTTCCACGCGCGGCGAATGCGCTGGCCTACGGCATCGGCTTTGTCACCGCCACCGGCCTCTTGCATCTGTGCGGCATCATCATCGGCACGTTGACGCGCTGGCCCGCCGGCGAGCGTGTCATTCAGGGACTCGGGGCCGGCATCGCGGGAATTGGCTGCTACTTCCTCGCGCAGGGACTCGGAGCCCTCGCATGAAACTGAATTCCGCACGGGTATTGATGACCGCAGCGATGCTGCTCACCGGCGCGAGTGCGGCCGAGGCGCATATCGTCGCGGCCCGCCTCGGCGACTTCTACATGGGTGCATCACACCCCCTCACCGATGTTCCGGATGTCGTTCTCTGGACTGCGACCGGCATTTTGGCCGGTGCGCTTGGAGCTCCCAAGGGGCGCTGGCTCATCCCCGTGTTTCCGCTTGGACTGCTGGTCGGATTGCCCCTTGGACACGTATTCGGTGCGGCCTCCACACAGCTGGCAGACGCGACAATGATGCTCGTGATAGGCATGCTGCTTGCGGCAGCTGTGCAAGTTCCCACATTCCTGCTGTGCGCAATTGCCTTCGCAGTCGCCGTAGTACGGGGCGCCGCGAACGGCGCGGACCTCGGGCCTGAAACGGACCGGCTGCTGTTTGCGGCAGGTTTGGCTTGTGCGGGATACGGAGTCATCACTCTGACCATGGCGCTCACAGCCTTGTTCGAGCGAGCGCGTTCGGACGGCGCAGCATCTTGGCGAGCCATCGCGCTTCGTGCACTCGGAGGCTGGATCGCGGCTATCGGCCTGATGATGGCGAGCCTTGTTCTCGCTTCGTGAGAGGGCCACGCAGAATCCTGCCATTGACGCCGCGGACATGTTGCGCATCGTGGTCGCGGATAAGCAGAGACCCAGAGTGTGCCTGCTGAAACCCATCTCGGCGGCATCTTGCAACACGATCAGGGCACGGTTCTCGACGCCTGCCTGCTCCACCCCCCCATTGATCTCGCTCTTGTCGGTATGCCGACGACGAGCAGTTATCCTGGGTGGCAACCACGCTAGCGGCCGCCGGCTGCCGATCACATTGTCAACGCAGCCTCTCCCCGCTAATCATGGCGGAATTGACACAGGCGTGTGAAGCGGACGGCAGTGCGCCGCAATGGGAGAACGGCTACCCCAACAGGCGAAATCGATCAGAACAACATGGAGCGGTCATCAAGATGCAACGATCAGACTTCTGGTTCTTCCACCCTTTTCGCGTGCGTTACTCCGAGGTCGATGGTCAGAAGGTGGTGTTCAACGCTCACTACCTGACGTATTTCGACACGGCGATCACCGAGTACTTTCGTGCCCTCGGCCACGACCTGTTTGCCGACACACAGGCGACCGGCATCGATTTCCACGCTGTGCGCGCGGTTGTCGAATTCAAGGCCCCCGTACTGTTCGACCAGGAGATCGACGTTGGCGTGCGGGTGGCAAAACTCGGCCGCTCCAGCGTAACCTTCGAGCTGGGCATTTTCGGCAAGGCAACGGATGAGCTCTACACGAGCGGCGAGATCGTTTGGGTCAACACCGATCAGAGAACCCACCAGTCGGTGCCGGTGAGTGCCTCCTTCAGGGATATGCTTGTCCGCCGGGAGGCACATCTCGCCTAGGCGTGACGAAACTGTCGATTCGTCGATCGTTGGAACATGCGCTCCTGCCGAGTAAAACGGCAAGGCTCACGCCCTTGTGCGGTGCTCGCGGAACGCCGCTGCCAATTCTCCCAGCGCAGCGCGTGATCGCCGATCGGTCAAGGATGAATGAAGCACGACCTCGGACGATGGCAGCCTGGGAAGTCCGAGCTTTTCTCCGATGTCGATCGTGCCAACCGGCGCGATCCGATATGACAGCGGCGCGATGGCAAGCCCCGCCACGACGGCGGCATGGACGGCCGAGGAGCCGCCGCCCAAGAACACCTCGGTCCATTTGATGCCTGCCGCATCCAGCGCCTGCGTGGCGATGTTGCGGACGCCGCAGGTCGGAGCCAGCGCGGCGAGACGCAAGGGCTCTCCCTGCCTGTGCTCGAACCCTTGCGCCGCAAACCAGCCGAACCGCTCATGCGCCAGTGTCTCGCCATCGCGGCGATCGTCCTCGCGTTGGACGATGGCCGCGTCGAGCCGCCCCTGATCGAACAGATCGATGAGGTTGCGCGAATTGTCGAGCTGAACCTCGATGGTCAAATTCGGATCGTGAGCATGAAGCCGTGACAGCAGGGCTGGGACTTCCGGCCCTGCAACATGCGCGGCAATCCCGAGGCCGAAATGGCGCGGAGGTGCGTTCAGTCCCGCAATCGCGCGTTCGTGAGCCGCGATGAGCTCCCGCGCACCTTGCAGAAAGGCGGCCCCCTGCGCCGACAGCCGCACCGAACGCGGCGTGCGTTCGAGCAATCGATGGCCGACGCGATCCTCGAGCCGCTTCAGCTTGACGCTGATCGCACCTTGGGTGGTGCCGAGAGCCTCGGCGGCGCGCGTAAAACTGTGGAGGTCAGCCACCATCACAAAAGCCCTGACGGCATCGACATCGAGCGAGAGCATTCCATCATCCAGCTTTGTTGTCTCTGAAATCTATATTGATCGGATTTTGTTGTGGTCAAGGGCCCCCTATGTTCGCCCTGCCTGACGCGGACCTGGCGCACGGGAAACCAATCCCGGAGCGAACGATGTCGCGCGCGCCGGCAATCGGCATCACGTTTGGAGGTCACGACCTTGACGGCTTCACCATCACGACGAAACACGATCGCCCTGGCCGCAGCGTGCCTCGCGTCCCTCATGTTCGGCCTGGAGATCTCCAGCGTGCCGACAATCCTGCCGACCCTGGAGACGGTGCTGCACGCAGATTTCCAGCAGCTGCAATGGATCATGAATGCCTACACCATCGCGGTCACGACGGTGCTGATGGCCACGGGCACGCTGGCCGATCGCTATGGCCGAAAGCGGGTGTTCGTGGTCAGCATCGCCGTGTTCGGCCTTGCCTCCCTGATCTGCGGTCTGGCGCAGGACGCCCTCGTCCTCATCGCGAGCCGCTTCCTTCAGGGGATGAGCGGTGGCGCCATGCTGATCTGCCAGGTCGCCGTTCTCTCCCATCAGTTCCAGGAGGGACCGGAGCGCGCACGGGCGTTCGCGGCCTGGGGGATCATCTTCGGGATTGGGCTTGGCTTCGGTCCGATCATCGGCGCGGCCATCGTCGCGGTCTCCGGCTGGCAATGGGTCTTCCTGATCCACGCATTCATCGCGATCGTCACGATCGCGCTTACCGTGACAGGCGTACAGGAATCGCGCGATCCGGAGGCAAAGCATCTCGACATCGGCGGCATCTTGACCCTCTCGACGTCGGTCTTCTGCGTTGCCTTCTATATCACGGAAGGCCCCAGCTTCGGCTTCACCGGCACGACCGGCCTTGCGATCATCGGGACAGCCGTCCTGAGCTTCATGGCCTTCGTGGTGGTGGAGCTGCGCAGTGCCCGCCCGATGTTCGACTTCTCCGTGTTTCGGATACGCGCCTTTTCGGGCGCGCTGCTCGGATCGGCCGGCATGAACTTCAGTTTCTGGTCCTTCATGATCTACCTGCCTATCTTCTTCCGCAACGCGCTTGGTTACGACAATGTCGCAGCAGGTCTCGCACTTCTCACTTACACGCTTCCGACGCTTGTGATTCCGCCACTCGGCGAACGGATATTGCTGAGGTTCGGGGGCGGCATCGCCATTCCGCTTGGCCTGTTCGTCATTGGCTTCGGCTTCATGCTGATGTGGACCGGCAGTGGCGTCGAACGTGTCACCTGGCTGACGCTGGCGCCCGGATGCTTGCTGGCGGGCGTCGGCCTTGCCCTGACCAACACGCCGGTCACCAACGTCACGACGAGTGCCGTGTCGAGCACGCGAGCCGGCATGGCATCGGGCATCGACATGAGCGCGCGCATGATCTCTCTGGCGATCAACATCGCACTGATGGGTTTCATCCTGATCGCCGGCATTTCCTCCCGGTTGAGCAGCGCATTTCCCGGTGCGCTCGACGCCAGCCGCCTGCAATATCTCGCGGACCGGATCGCCGGCGGTACCGGCCACGTAGCTGATATCCCGGAGCTAAGCATCCTGCCGGGGGCAGACGCCGCCGTGCAGGATGCGCTGATCCACGGCTTCAGGCTGGTGATGCTCTATGGGGGGCTTTCCGTCTGGATCATGGCGCTGGCGAGCTTTGTGATCGCAAGAGGAAGCCATGCGCGGCAGCGCCAATCTCGAAGCGGGAATGAGCCCTGCTGTGTTCCGCGCTCCTCCACATGATCGCAACGCAACCCGGAAGACAATGCGAGGTGCAGGGCCTCGTAATGATGATCGAAACGTGCAATATGGCCACCATTCTCGAAGCAACATCGGTTTCATCATGATCAAGCGCGTCCTGCCCTACGAAGGTCTGCTCCACGAAGTGGTCGAGCATAATGGCGTGCTTTACATCGGTGGAATCGTCCCTGAGGACACGAGCCTCGATATGGCGGGCCAGGCAAACGACGTCCTCGGGCAGTTGGCGCAATTGCTGAAGACCCTCGGCTCCGATCTGGCCAACGTCTTGCAGGTGACCATCTACATGACCGACCTGAAGGAGAAGGCAGAATTCAATGCGGCCTGGAAGGCGCACTTTCCAGAAGCTCATCTTCCGGCGCGCGCCGCAATCGGCGCGGCCGATCTCGGTCCGGGCGTCAAGCTCGAGATGACCGTCATTGCGGCTCGCCCCTAACGACACGAGCCTGGCTGAAAGCAGCCGTCACGAACACGCATGCAAATGCCGGCATCAGCAGCAACGTACTGATCTGCCAGAGCCTATCGCGCGACAACCGTCACGATGGTTCGGCAGAAATTGAAGATGAATCGGCCATAGAGAGCGCCCGATCCCGGATCTGAAGACGCCTGGCGATAGGAATTGCCGAGAACACGGGCGACCTCCAGCAAGCCCGTGAATTCATGGTACGTCATCACCAGGTGAATGCCAGCCAGCGGCAGCACCAGGACCTGAATGCCAACGCTGCTCATGACGGTCTCACTTCGGCGCGAGGCAACGGCAGGAATTGCGCGAGATAAGCGCTCCTCCATTGATATGGGGTATCGCCGACGAAACGCTTGAAGACCGTCGTGAAGTGCGCCTGTGTCTGGAATCCGACGGTCAAGGCGACGTCGACGAGGGAGACGTCAGCGCGCCTCAGCAGTTCCTGAGCGCGTTCGATCCGCCGGTTCAGCAGATATTCGTGAGGCCGCATGCCGACGGCCACCCGGAACTGCGCGGCGAAGTGCATGCGGCTGAGGCCGGCGACCGCAGCCAGATGCTGCAGGGTGACCTTGCCAGCCAGATTCTCATCGACATATTGCAGTACGCGCTTGAGGCGCCATTTTTGCAACGATCGCACAGACCGGCATCGCTCGCCGTCGGCCTCGTTGCGCCCGGCGGCCGTCTGGCGGCTGGCCCTGCGGGTCAGGATGGCAAGGCGCAAGGCGTCCGCTAGGATGGCGGAGTGAGGATGGTGGGCAACTTCGGTTGCCGCGAGTGCATCGGAGAGGCGTCGCATCACCGGGTCCGAGAACTCGCCTGCACCGGCCTCTCGATCGGTCTCGACGGAGACGCGCGCCAGGCGTTTCGCCGAAACCCTGAAGCTGGACCCGTCGCCGGCGGATCTCCGCACGTTCGGCGCAGGCGTCTCGATGGCCAGAGCAACATCGAGGTGAACGAGGGAAAGCGTCATCGCCTTTTCGCCGGCGCGTTCCGGACGTTCCGCAGGCCCGGCCTGCCGGCCATCGATGGCCGAGACGCCGATCGAGCCGACGACATGATTCTTTGCGCTGAGCGGGTGTGAGATCTGTAGCGACATCGTCGAACTCCTTGTCCCGTTTTCGACCCGGCGAAACCCGTTGGCTCGTCCGAATGTCGTGGGAGCAGAGTAGTTCAGCGATCCCCGCGCTCCATTCTACGCGCGGGTGCATCGATAAGTTCTCGGGGTGAGCGCGTCATACCTAGGTATGACCGCGGCGTCGCAGGCCCGCGCGGGCTTCCCTTTCGCCGCGATGGAGCAGCGGGCCTCGCCCTGCGGTAAGTTGACGCGCTCGCCGGCGATCGGAAGGGCGCGTCCCCGTTTTGGCGGGGAATGCGCATGGTCGGCACCCGCGCAGGATTGAACCGCGGGAACGTCTTTCTAGAGAGCACGAATATCATGTTGCCGCATGTTGTGGGCACGATGAAATCGCGGCATCAACGTGACCAGAGATGACCAGAGCGACAACCAGCGACGATGACCAGTCTTGATCGGGCCACGGGTTCATCCATGAGCCGCGCCGGGCTGCGGTTCTGGTCTGCCGTCCTCGCCGTCGCGGTTTTCCTGGTGGATGTGCTGACGCCGCTCGAGGGCGCGGTCGCGGTTCTCTACGTCGTTGCGATCCTGCTTGCGGCGAGGACGAACCGGCGTGACGACGTCGTCGTCGCCGCTGCCGGCTGCAGCGTCCTGACCATAACCGCCTACCTGCTGTCGCACGATCTGGAGGCGGTCGCCTCGCCTGCTTTTCGTGCGCTGGTCAGCCTAGCCGCCATCGGGATCACGACCTTGCTGGCGCTCCAGAATCACGCGGCGACGAAACGCCTCGCGGCGCAGGCGCGCCTGCTCAATCTCTCGCATGACATGATCTTCGTCAGGGATCGCAGCGGCGTGATCACGTTCTGGAACAGGGCCGCTGAACAAGCCTACGGCTGGTCGGCTGACGAGGCGGTCGGGCAGCTCGCCGACGCGCTTCTGAGAACCAAATATTGCGACCGGCGAGAGGTCATCGAGGCCGGCCTGCTCGACATCGGCCGATGGGAAGGCAGAGTGGAGCAGCGGACCAAGGCCGGCGGCGCACTCACCGTCGACGCCCGATGGGCGCTCCAGCACGACCATCTCGGCAAACCCGTTGGAGTCCTCGAAACGCATACCGACGTCACGGATCGTGTAGCGGCGCACAATGCGCTGGTACAGAGCGAGCAGCGGTACCGCCGGATGTTCGACGCAAGTCGAATTGGCGTCGTCGAAGAGGATTGGAGCGCAGTTCGGACCGCGCTGAATTCGCTGGAGACCGGAGGCGTCGCCTTGCGGGACTATCTTGCTCGAAATCCCGAATTCGTGCGGCATGCCCGCCGGCTCGCCAGAATCACCGACGTCAATCCGGCCCTCCAGAAAATGGCGGGAACAAGCGGTTCTGCGGCATTCATCGCGAACGTGGACAGGCTTCTGGGCGAGAACGACCGCAGTTTCCTCGGCGCGCTGGCCGCATTCGCGGAAGGAGAGCGGTTCCACGAGGGGGAAACCGACCTCGTAAGCTTCGACGGACGCAAGGTTCCCGTCCTGTTTACGATCACCTTTCCGGCCGAGCCCCATGGGGATCGCAACGTGCTCGCCTTCGTGATCGACATCACCGAGCGCAAGCAGGCGCAGGATGCACTGCTCGCGGCGCAGGCGGAGCTGGCGCATGCCGCTCGCGTCGCAACGCTCGGCGAGCTCAGCGCCTCCATTGCCCACGAGGTGAATCAGCCTCTGGCAGCGATCGTCACCAGCGGCGAGGCTGGCTTGCGGTGGCTGCGCCGCGACGTACCCGATCTCAAGGAGGTTGCGACGACGATCGGTCACGTCGTTGCTCAGGGCCGCCGCGCCAGCGAGATCGTGACCCGCATCCGGACCTTCCTGAAGAAGGCCTCGCCCCAGCAGGATATGCTGCAAATCGGCGAGATCATCGACGAGGCGACCTTCCTGATCGCGCGCGAGCTCGCCAAGGACGACGTCGCGCTCATCGTCGAGACGGAGCATGGCCTGCCGCCGGTTCGCGGCGATCGGATCCAACTTCAGCAGGTGCTGGTCAATCTTCTGATCAATGCCGGCCAGGCCATGTCAGGCCGGCCCGGCTCCCACACCGTCACGCTGCGCGCCGGAACCGCCGACGGTGAAAATCTTGCCATCACGGTCCAGGACACCGGACCGGGCATTCGGCCCGATGACCTACCGCACCTGTTTGATCCGTTCTTCACCACCAAGGGTAGCGGCATGGGCATGGGACTTGCGATCTGCCGGACCACGGTGGAAGCTCACGGCGGCCGATTGTCGGTAGAGAGCCCTCCGGGCTCGGGCGCGACATTCCACCTCACACTCCCATTCAGCCAAGAACACGCCTTGCCATGACACGCCCAAACCAAGTGCAACCGCCGGCCCAATCCTCCAGTCCAGTCGTCATCATCGTTGACGACGACGCGAGCATCCGTGCCTCGCTCGACAGCCTGTTCCGATCCGTCGGCCTCGAGACGTGCCTGTTCGGCTCGCCGGCCGAGCTGCTTGGCGGCACGATGCCCGACGGCCCAGCCTGCATCGTGCTGGACGTCCGGCTCCCGGGCGTGAGTGGCCTCGATCTCCAGGGGCAACTGGCCCGCCAGGGCATCGGTTATCCAATCATCTTCATGACCGGTCATGGGGACATTCCCATGTCGGTGCGCGCCATGAAGGCCGGTGCCGTGGATTTCCTGTCCAAGCCGTTTCGCGATCAGGACATGCTGGACGCCGTGACGGCAGCGCTCGAGCGCGATGCGCAGCGCCGCGCGGAAGCCGCGACGAAGGAAGATATCCGCATCCAGTACGAGAGCCTGACGGCCCGCGAGCGCGAGGTGATGGGCCATGTTACCGCCGGCTTGATGAACAAGCAGGTGGCAGGCCTGATCGGCCTCAGCGAGATCACCGTGAAGATTCACCGCGGCAACGTCATGCGCAAGATGGAGGCAAGGTCGCTGGCCGACCTCGTTCGCAAGGCCGAAGCGCTCGGGATATTCCAGACCCGAAAGACTACTGACCAAACCTGAGTATAATTTCGGCGGGACTGCCGCACGGTGCATAAGGCGCCATCGGCCGCCCAATGGGAGATATCCTCCCGGCGGAACACAGCGGTCAGGAAATGCGCCAATGGCCAAAACCCCGGTGATTGCGATCGTGGACGACGACGAAGGCGTTCGCACGTCGCTGGCCAGCTTGGTGCGTTCGCTCGGCTATGAAGCCCACGCCTACGCGTCCGGTGTCGACTTTCTGCGGGAACCGGCGGGAGAAGATCCGGCCTGCATGATCGCCGACGTTCAGATGCCGGTCGTTACCGGCGATGAATTGCAGGCGCGCCTGGTTGCCTCCGGGCGCCGTTTCCCGATCATTTTCATGACCGCGTTCCCCAGCGAACCCGTACGCCAGCGCGTCATGGCGGCTGGCGCGCATTGCTATCTCGGCAAGCCATCCAGCGGCGACGAGATCATCCGCTGCCTCGAAGAGGCTCTGGCGGGCCACGCGCCGCAATAGTCGGGCCCCCTGCTCGGGCTTGGCGCGCCTTTCCGGCGTGCGTTCCCGAAAGCGCGTTGGTGGACAGAAAATACCGGCGGGCACGACAAAGCTCATGCTCCGCTTCGATTTCGCGATGCTGGCAGACCGTACGTTTTGCGCAACACGGATGGAGCACGATGCCAAGGGACGCCACCAGCGCTGCCGGCGACATCCGCCCGCGGGTGTTTGCCGGCTTTCCGGTGAGTTCCTGGGCGTTCGCGCTGCGCGTCCTGTTGGCAATGCTCCTCGCACTCTATGTCAGCTTCTGGCTTGAGCTTGAATCCCCTTCGTCGGCAGCAATCACCGTGGCAATCCTGGCGCTGCCCACGCGCGCGCAGGGCATGGAAAAGGCAGGCTACCGGCTGCTCGCGACCGCCATCGGCGTGATGGCATCTATCGCCATCGCCGGCATCTTTTCCCAAACCGGCGCTCTCCTGCCCGCCGTGTTGGGGATCTGGGTCGGGCTTTGCGTTTTCGTCGTCGGGATGCTGGACGGCAATCGCGCTTATGCGGCGGCCCTCAGCTGCATCACAGTTGCCCTGATTGCCATTCAGCAGATCGACAGCCCGTTGCAAGTGTTTCCGACCGGCGTCGCCCGGGGCGCCGCCATCGCCATCGGTGTCCTCGCGGTAGCTCTGGTCAACGAAGTACTCGCCGCGCCGGACTATCATCCGGTTCTGGCGAGCCGCCTCGAAACACTGCATCGCCGGGTCGCGGAATTTGCGCAGGACGCCGTCCGCGGTGGAGCTTCGTCCGCGACCGCTGCAGCGGACATGCTGCGCGATATCGCGGCCCTGCATCCAGAGATCGCGAGCCTCGCCACGGAGTCGATCAGCGGCCCGGCCAGAACCGCAGCCGCACGTTCCGCGATGGTAGGGCTCGTGAACGAGCTGACGCTCGCCCGTACGCTCGTAGCGCTGCCGATCGCCTCCGTCACCTCTTGGGACGATCGAGACCCCGGCGCTGCCGGCCTGACGACGATCTGCCGGACCTTCCTGCGAGACGAGATCATCCGCGGGAATGCAGACGTGCGCGACAGTCTCGAAGCACTGCGGACCGGAACATACCCACCCCGGCAATGGCGCGCGCCGCTGTACCGCTCGCCTCGCATTGCAGCGGAAAGCGGCGTCAGGGCCGCGATCCACTTCATCCTCATTGCAATCATCTTCGTGATGGCGGGATGGCCGACCACCGAGCTCTGCCTCTCGCTTGTCGCGGTCATCATCGGCCTGAGCGCAACGGCTCCTAATCCGCGCGCCTTCACGACACTGGCAGTCTTTGCCATGCCGATCGCATGCCTGCTCGCCGGCATCCTGAAATACCTCGTCTTCAACGGCGTATCCGAGTTTCAACTGCTGGCGATTGGCCTCGCGCCCGTCGTGATCGGCTTGGCGCTCCTGATCACGCTGCCGAGCGGCGTCCTGCCGCCGCTCAGCCGGCTCTCTCTCGTGTTCATGCTTGTCGTTCTCGCGCCGAGCAATCCGCAGAGCTACGCGCCCGAGACATTCCTCGTGACGTGCCTGTTCGCCCAACTTTCTTCGGTTCTGGTGCTTGCGGCGCAGCTCCTGCTGCCGTCATTGTCTGGAGACCGGAGGATCCGGCTGCTACTGGACGAAGCCCATCGCGAGCTGGGCCGCCTCGAATCCGGGCAAGTCCGGCAACTCGCGCCGGAGGAAGCCGCGTTTCGCGATGCCGCCCGGATCGAACAGATCCTGGCGACGAACGGTGCTACGGCGGCTTCCCCGGTCGTCGCGGAGGCGATGCGCTGCTTCGACGAGGCTGTGGTGCTGCGGCGGTGCCACTTCGAACTGGGCCGCCTGGCGGAGAGCTCACTCCGTGGCGCGGCACACGCCGCGCGAGCCGCCCTCACCCTGCGGGATGGACACGCGATCCTGGTTGCGGCTGAAGCGCTCCGCCAGATAGCGAGTCAAAGCAACCTGTCAGTCGAGCCGGTGCTCGCCGCGCTCGTTCCGGCAGGCATCGCCTTCGAACGGTGGCAGACCTCCGCCGGTTCCAGTCATGGAAAACATCCATGACGAATACCTATCGTGAACTCGTCGTGGGCGGCGTGCTGATCGCCCCGATCGTGTCCTATGCGGCAACGGCGCTTCTCGCATTCCTGCTGCTTCGCCCGGTGCTGCGTCTCGGAGGATTTACAAGATTCTTCAGCAACCCGTCGCTGGCCGAGCTCTGCCTCTACGTGTCGATATTCGGCCTGCTCACGCTCTTCTGCTAAGGAGAAAGTCATGGACGCGGCCCTGCCCCGGGATGCTGCCGTTCCGCTCCGCCCCGAATCCCCGGCCGAAGCACGGGCGGGCACAGCTGACGACGTCGAGCTTTCCAGCCTGACGGAGGCCATGGTGCGCGCTACCAGCGATCGCGCCGCGAACGACGGCGAAGCTTGCCGGCAGGCGTTGCCATCGACGCGGTCACCGAAGGCCACCGAGCGATTCATGGCTGGCGTCGGCAAGCATCTTGCCACTCTTGCCATCGCTTTGGTCGCCATCCTGATATCGGCTGCAACCTGGCAGCACTATGTCACCGCGCCCTGGACGCGAAACGGCAGCGTGCGCGTGCAGGTCGCGAATGTCGCGCCGCAGATTGCGGGCAAGATCGTGGAGCTGAGGGTGACCGACAACCAGTTCGTCCACAAGGGCGACGTGCTCTACGTCGTCGATCCCTTCGACTTCGAGGTAGCCGTCCGCGTCGGCAAGGCCCTCGTCGACCAGCGGGCGGCAGACCTGGAGGTGAAGCAGGCCGAGTTCGACCGGCGCCGGCATCTGTCCGATTTGGCGACGACGCCAGAGGAACAGCAGATCTTCGCCGGCAATGCCATGCAGGCGAAGGCCGCCTACGCAGCGGCCGCTCACCAGCTTGCACAAGCGAAATTGAACCTGGAGCGCACCAATGTGCTCAGCCCTGTCGACGGCTATGTCACCAATCTCCTGCTACGCGTCGGCGACTATGCGCTTACCGGCGTCACCAACGTCTCCATCATCGATTCCAACAGCTTCTGGATCGACGGCTATTTCGAGGAAACCAAGATGGCGCATGTGTGCGTCGGCGATCGCGTCGAGGCACAGCTCATCGGCTACTCCCAGCCAATTCTGGGACATGTGAAAACCGTGACCCGGGGGGTCAGCGTGTCAAACGCCACTGCGGGCACGCAAGGTTTGCCCAACGTGGACCCGATCTACACCTGGGTGCGGCTTGCACAGCGCATACCGGTTCGCGTCGCCATCGACACGGTGCCGCCGGACGTGCCGCTGGTGTCCGGGATGACAGCCACGGTGACGATCCGGCAGCCCGATGCGGTCGATCGCCAGACCTGGTCCCAGCGGCTCCGCAAGACTTTCGTAGATCCCATGTACGATTTGTTTGGCGCAGGACCTCCGCCCCGCCCACACTGCCTCCAATCCCCATCTCAGCAGCCTCCCGAGGTGACGGCGCTTCCCTACGCGCGGGTGCCGGCAATTCCGTCAGCGGACAAGATCGCGCCTGGCCTCACACCCGGTATCGATGCCTCGCCACGCCTTCCCTGAATCCGGTCGGGTCGCCCGACCAGACGAGAGGCGCCGCATCGCGCGGCCCATCAACGCAGTGTCGCGCCGCGACACCGGAACTCACAGCCCAGACCGTTGATTCGTCTCGCTCAATTGAGAGCATCGCGACCTACGGTCGCACCTGCAGATTTCGCAAAATCTAACACGATTTCAGCAACTCTAACGGGCCTTGTGGCGGCATCAGACATATCGTTCGAGGGTGAACCAATGGCATTCAGCAGCCACCGCGGCAGCGGAATCCAAGAGACGGGAACGAACGATGCTCACAGATATGCAAGCGGTCGGCGCCCGGTTGACGCATCAACCCGGCCCCCGCGAACCGGATTTCTCTCAGGGGCCACGTGCATTCCCCCACGAACGAAAATGGCGCCAGCCCGAGCAGCGCGCGGGCGTTGCGCGCGAGGACATCACGATCTCGCGTTTTACCTGTGCGCAGACGGCCGTCAGGCGCGAGGAAGCAACGACGCCTCCCGACCGATACTTCTTCTCTGTCGCCTTGAAGAGCACACGTCTTAAGCTGAGCAGAGGCAGTCAAACCATTTTCGACGGTACGATGCCGGCAGGCACGCTCTATGTCGGCGCGCCGTCGAAGCCGCTCCGCGCACAGTTCCATGCGCCGTGCGATTTCCTGCACTTCCACATCTCGACTAGTTGCCTTCCATCACCGCAACCGGGAACAGATCCGCTCGCGCCCGAATACCTAAACGATCTCGTTCTGTTGCGCGACCCGTTCGCCGGGCAACTCGCAAAGGCGCTGACGGAACAGATCCATTCGGCCGATCGGGAATTTGCGCGCTGCATCGCCCAAGCGTTGGCGTTGCACGTCGCTCGGCGCGAGCCCCCGCGCACGAAAGTCAACGCCTTGCCGAAATGGCGGCTCCGACGCGTCGAAGAGTATGTCAGGGCACGCTTCGACCACGCCATCAGCCTGTCCGATCTTGCCCGCGTTGCGGGATTGTCCCGGATGCACTTCGCAGCACAGTTTCGCGCCGCGACGGGGTACCGGCCGCGCGAGTATCTCCTGCAACAGCGCATCGAGCACGCAAAATCCCTGTTGTCGGATACCGAGACGCCCCTGGCCGAGGCGGCGCTTGCCGTCGGTTTCTGCACGCAGGCGCATTTCTCCACCGTGTTCAAACGTGTTACGGGCGACACGCCGGCACGTTGGCGATGCACCAGCCGGAACGCATTGGCGTCCTCCAGGCTCGCTGACTGCGATCCGGTTCCGGCACCTGAGCCAGTGTCTCAGATCCTGCCGGCGGACTTTCGGTGAATCATGCGAAATGAGAAACTGCGTGGGTCCGTGAAATACTTTGCACGCCGGACCGGCGATGTTGGGAGTGTTAGTGACTGAGACCCCCAAGTCACGGCTCGAGCCTCTTCCTCCCAGGCATGCGAGCATTGGGGCCGTCCTCCCCACAAAGGACGGCCCCTTTTTTACGCCGCTCGCCGATCCGGAGCATCGTCCGTTCGAGTCCGGAAGGAAGCTGTTGCCGTTTCAGTCGCGAAGTTGCCGCGCAAGCCAGGCACGCACGCCCTGAAGAGTCCTGAAATCATCCAACGACCGCACCGGTAGGTCGGGTGCGACGTTCGCAACCATCCCGCTCAGTGCGTGTCCAGGTCCGAACTCGAGAAATACCGTGGCGCCGGCCTCGAGACAGCCTTGCAGGCAATTTCCCCACTGCACGGTTTGCGAGATCTGCGCGGCGAGCTTGTCGTGGCCCGCCTCGGCGGAGACGACCGAACCGCCATCGATGCCGCTCAGGATGCGCGCGCTGCCCGCCGGGGGGAACGCCACCAGCGCCGACCGCAAGATTTCGCGAAACACGACCGATGCTTCGGCGAGCCGTCCGGTGTGGGAGGCAACCTCAACCGGCAGATCGACGATCCCGGTGGCGTGCAACGCCCTCGCATCTTCGGCAACCCTGTTCAGCACCTCCCGGCCACCGCCGATGACAAAGGCGTCGCCCGGATTGACGATGGCGATCGCCGCGCCGTGGCGATCGCAAAGGCGGGTAATATCGTCATGTGAAAGACCGCGAACAAAGATCAGCCCATCGCCTGCACAGCTGGCCGCATCCATCGCTTCCGCGCGACGCACCGCGAGGTCGAGTGTGAGGACCGGTTCGAACAAGCCTCCCACGCCCCAGGCCGCCACCTCACCGACACTGTAGCCTGCAATGACGGCGCCGTGTGGAATGATGCCCCTCAGTGCGGCGGCGGCGGCCAGTGCCTGCAAGGTGCATAGGATCTGGCCGGAACGGTTGTGATGCAGAGCCTCTCCAGATTCGCTGCGCACGAAATCGCGCGGATCCCTGCCGCCCAGCAATGTTGCCGCGTGAGCAAACAGGTGCGTCGCCTCCGGTGCATTGCCCGTCAGGGCGAACATGTTCCGAAGCTGCCCGCCTTGTCCTGAGCACAAGATCGCAAGTGTCATGGTGGCCGCCTAATGCGGAAAGAGCGTGGCGATCGCGACCGCCATGGTCGCGACGCTGAATGCCGTGCTCGAAATGACGATCGATCCGACCGCCGCGGAGTCCAGCCGGTAATTGACCGCAAACAGGATGCCGAAAAAGCCAGAAGGCACCGTGGCTAGCAGAATGGCCGTCCTCGCGGTGTCGGAAGCGATTGGAAAGACGTGAGTGACTGCAACGGCCGCGAGCGGCCGAACCATGTCCGCGGTTACCGTCGCGGCCGCGATCGTCCAATTGAGGCGGAACGATTGTGCCGACAGGATGGCCCCGGTGAGGAACAGTGCGACGCCGGCGGCCGAACTTCCGATCAGCGCGAGGCACGCATGAGCAAGTGCGTCGAGGCTCATGTCCGACAACGAAAACAGGATACCGAGCACGGGCGCGAGCACCACCGGCTTGGCGATCGCGCGCCCGACTGCCGTCAGCATCTGCCGCGCCGCCAGTTCCTCGCCACGAGCCCTGGCGGCATCCATTTCCGCCATGATCAGCGTCACCGGACTGATGAGGACCGAACCGGTTGCCAATGCGACGGCGACGGGAACGGTACCCCCCTGTCCCACGACGGACGTCAGGATTGGAAGACCGACGCCGGCGAGATTCGGAAAGCCGACCGTGAGGGCCTGTATCGACGCATCAGGCCGTGATGCCTTAAACAAGCGGCGCGCGGCAAGATACCAGGCGGCATAGACCAACAACATCGTTGTGCCGAGCACCAGGAAGAGCGGAACCTGCTCGATCATCTCCCTGCGCGACGCCGAGGCTGTCGCCGCGAACAGGGACGCCGGCACGGCAAAATCCATCACGAGCGCGTTGAGCGCATCGACATGGAGATTGTCGACGACATGAAACTTGCCGGCGGCATATCCCAGCAGCAAAACGAAGAACACAGGCACCAGCGCCACCAGAATTGCATCGGGCATCATGGTCCCGGCGCGTCATGGGCGTCGACGAAGAGCGACATCGCAAGCAGGTCAGCGGAGCCACCGGGGCTGAGACGACGGGCGACGAAGCTCTCGTGGATCGATCGCGCGCTGAAGCGCCAGCCGGGCGCACGCACGCCGCCGGCGCCGATGAAACGGCGCGCCGCGCGGCGCGCAAAGCGAAGCCCGTCGAGCCCGCCACGATGCAGCAGATTCGTGTCTTCCACGGACGCTATCAGGGCAAAGCACGCTTCGACCCGAGCCGCTTCCGCATCCCCAGGCGTGCCAGGCGTCGTCCGCCGCAAGGCAGGCAAGCCGATCCGGTAGACGCTGGGAAACCCGTTCGCCGCCTCGAGACGGGCTCCGCCCGCGTGAAAGCGGCGGCGAGCAGCGCTGCCATGGCTGTGCAGCAGCACCGGGCCGTGGAGTATGCTGGCACCCCAGAGGCGTGCTACGACATCGCCGAGCAGAAGTGCCGGATCGACCAGCCCGCCGGCCCTCGCACCGGCCGCCGCACACAACAGGCCGAGACCGAAGATCGCGCCGCGATGCGTATTGACGCCTGAAGTCGCCTCCAGCATCGCACGTTCGGCCTCCAGGCCGATGATCCGCAGCACGCCCATGCCGCAACCGAGCGCGCCCGCATCGGCAAGACTCTGAAGGTAGGGCCTGATAGCCACGGCGCTGCGACGAAACGTGTCGGCGTCCATATCGTCGTGACTACCATTGTCGACATGGCTCACGAGCCCTGGCTTGGGCCAGGTTTCCAGCTCCATGGTGAGGCAATCTGCAGCGAAGCCGCCGACGGTCCGTATCTCGGGCGCCATCTGCCGATGGCGTGGAACGAGCGGTTCGATGCCTCGCGCGGCCGCCGTGATCATGATCCCGTCGCTCCCGAAATGAATCGATCCCTGTCGAGCAGGCCTACGGACCCGATGGTCTTGACCAGGAGCTGGCTCGCGCCGGCATGGAATTCGCGCCAGTTCACCGCTGCACCATCCGCACGCATCAATTCGCCATCGAGCCGCATCGGCGCATCGATCTCGATCGCAGCCACATCGGCAGCGAGACGATCCAGATCTGCGTCGCGGTGGAATGCCAGCAGGACATCGAGGTCGGAACGGGCAGTCACGTATTCGAGCCCGGTCAGCGACTGCCATGCGAGGCTACCGAACACGCGCACGTCCACCGAATGCAGAAGCGCGAGCCCGTTGAGCCGATCGAGCGTGGGCCACCAGTTGCGCGGCGCAGATGCGCGCGCCTGCCGCAGCGAGGGCGGCCTCGCGACCGATGCGATGTGGTCGATGTCAGCGAGAAGAGAGAGCCGCTTCTTGCCGGCAGAAGGTGGCAGCGGCAGGCCCAGCGCGAGGCCAGTTGCCTCGCAAGGCAGAGGGCGTCGCCTGATCGTCGGCCATCCCATCTCGGGCCAGCGCAAAACCAACGGGTCGACGGCGAGATCGCCGCGCATTTCGAGCATCGCGCGCCAGCCATGCGGGCTGACAAAAACGAGATCGTGGCGACCGGCCGGCGGTTCACCGGGCTTGCAGGGCGAGGTCACGAACGCGCTCCGCGATATCGGCGGCCTTCGGCCGGCCCCCACGCTCCTTGCCGAGCGCATCTCTACGATCCCGTGCAGCCGGCATATCGGCGAGCAGCGCCTCCAACTGGTCTGCGAGTGAGGTGGCATCACTCCATGTCATGTGAACGGCACCCATCTGCTCGAGATTGGAGAGCCCCGGAGCGAAAACCGGCGTCGACTTGGATTTCTCCTCAAGCGCCTTCATCGAGAGCTTGGTGACCTTCGCCATCGACGGCAGATCCATCACCTCAGGGGAAGCGCCGGGCAATCCGACCAGCACGCGCGTTGCAAGGCCCGTCGCAAGCAGGGCCCCCGCAGCCGAGTGGCCGTAGAGAAGACCGATGGTCGGGCGGCCATGCATGTCCGCGTGGATCAGCACCTTCGCCAGATGCGCGAGGAATTCGTTGAGCCCGAGCAGCTCGTCACGCTTGCTCATGCGCTGGCTGTCGCTGTCGACGAGCACCAGGATCGGTCCGCTCCTCCGGTCGATCGATTCCAGGACGTGCGCGGAAAGCCTGATCGCCTCGTCGACGCCGAGCGCGGTACGATCCGCAACACCAGTCACAAGCATCCTGCCGCCGGACCGTAGCGTCGCCGCGCCGGCAATGACGCCATCGTCGTTCGTGACCTCATGGCCGTCGGGAAACAGCGAGGCGAGAATGTCATCGAGCGTCACGGCTGCTCCTCCCAATCCTTCGAGCGAGCGCAATGAACTGGTCCGCCGGCAATTCCGGCACCGTTTCCGCATGCGCAACACCTTCGGCCGTCCAGATATCGACGGCGTCTTCGCAAGCGCCGAAGCGGCGTAGCCTGTCGGCCAGACGCCCCTGCTCCGCCCTGAGCTGGTCGAGGCCGAAGGCGCCGATCAACCCGATCAGCTCGAGCGCCGCCTCGCGAAAATCCTGCACCGTGTCGTCTGCGAAGACGTCGGCTGCCCCGAGCAGCCGTCGGTGCTTGCCGCCCATGGTGCGCCAGACCAGGGCACGGTCACGGGAGTCGAATTCCTCGACCCCGCGATTGGTCTCGATCACTTCGGGACCCGAAACCGCAATGCGTCCCGCCTCCGACACCGCGAGCGCGGAGCAACAGCCTGCGATCAGACCGCCGCCGCCATAGCAGCCGGAGCGCCCGCCGATCAGGCCAATGACCTTCACGCCGGCGCTGCGTGCCTCCATCACCGCGCGCATGATCTCGGCGATGGCAAGCTCGCCGGCATTGGCCTCCTGCAGCCGGACGCCTCCAGTGTCGAACAGGATCAGAACGGGGATCGAGCCGATCTCGCGCGCTGCACGAAGCAGCCCCGTCAGCTTGGCGCCGTGCACCTCGCCGAATGCGCCGCCCATAAAACGTCCCTCCTGCGCGGCGACGAATACCGGCGTGCCGTCGAGGCGGCCGGAGCCGACGACGATGCCGTCATCGAACTGCTCGGGAAGGCCGAATATCTCCAGATGCGGACTGACCTCGCGCTGTTCCGGCCCGATGAACTCGACCAGGCTGCCGGCATCGAGCAGCAGATCGAGCCTCGTCCGCGCCGATGCCTCGTTGAAGCTGGTGCCGCGGCCCCGTTCGGCCGGGGCGATGTGCGGGAGCGGCGCGGTCATCGGTCGTCCTCCGCGATCAATCGCACCGCCTGCGCCAGCCGAAGCGAGACCGTGTCGGGGCGCGCGCCCCCGTCATTGATGGAGAATTTCAGTCCGCCGGGCGAATAGCGCTCGACGAAATCGCCGATCACGGCGCCCCAGATTTCGCCGAAGCCAAGTGCCGCGGTTTTGATCTCGACAGCGCATTCCACGTCCGGCAGGACGCGCTCCACCAACACTTCCAGATTGCCCGAGGCGACCACACCGACAATAGCGCTCCGCCTGGTGCCGCCCGCCCGCCCGCGAACCGGGTGCTGAAAGCTGAGATCTTCCATGGCCTGTCCTCACCAGTTCCTGAATTTCGACGGCGGCGCGTAGAGCCCGCCCGACCAGCGCACGAGATCCTTGATCGAGCGCGCCGCCAGCATGCTGCGATCCGCATCCAGCGGATTGATGCTGAGATCTTCCGGCCGGCGGATCACGCCGCGCTCGCGCAGGTGCGCGACCATGTTGCGATCTCGCTTGCGGCCGACATCGGTGTAGCCCGCAACACCGCGGATCGCCTGCTCGCGCTCCTGCAAGGTGCGGCAGAGCAAGAGATTAGCCACGCCTTCCTCGGTGACGATGTGGGTGACGTCGTCGCCATAGATCATGATGGGCGCGAGATCGAGGTTCAGCTTCTCCGCAAGCTCGAGCGCATCGAGCTTCTCGACAAACAGCGGCACGTTCTTGTCGCCGAAGGTCTGGCCAATCTGAACGACCAGCTTGCGGCCACGGCGTAGCGGCGCCGGACCGTCGGGATCGGCCTCCGCTCCGGCCTTCAGCCAGGGTTCGCTCGGGTGACGCCGCCCGCGCGCATCCGCCCCCATGTTCGGCGCACCTCCGAACCCGGCAATGCGCGAGGTGGTGACGGTCGAGGAATGTCCCTGCAGATCGATCTGCAGCGTGGAGCCGATGAACATGTCGCAGGCGTAGAGCCCGGCAGTCTGGCAAAAGGCGCGGTTCGACCGCAGCGAGCCGTCAGGGCCGGTGAAATAGACGTCGGACCGGGCGCGGATGTACTCGTCCATGCCGACCTCCGAGCCGAAAGAGTGAATCTGCCGGACCCACCCGGACTCGATCGCGGGAATGAGCGCGGGATGCGGGTTCAACGCGAAGTGGGTTGCGATCCTGCCCTTCAGTCCCAGCCTTTCGCCGAACGTCGGCAGCAGGAGCTCGATCGCGGCCGTGCTGAAGCCGATACCGTGATTGATACGCTGCACGCCATAAGGTGCGTAGATGCCCTTGATCGCGAGCATCGCGGTCAGGATCTGCCCCTCGGTGATCGCAGCCGGATCGCGCGTGAACAGCGGCTCGACGAAGAACGGCTTGTCGGACTTGACGATGAAATGGACCCGGTCCGCGGGAATATCGACGCGAGGAACCGTCTCGACGATGTCGTTGACCTGGGCGATCACAATGCCGTCCTTGAACGCGGTGGCCTCCACCACGGTCGGCGTGTCCTCGGTGTTCGGGCCGGTGTAGAGGTTGCCGTCGCGGTCGGCGCTGACCGCGGCGATTAGCGCGACGTGCGGGGTGAGATCGATGAAGTAGCGGGCGAACAGTTCTAGATAGGTGTGAACCGCTCCCAGCTCGATCTTGCCGCCGAACAGCATGCGCGCAATGCGCGCCGATTGTGGTCCGGAATAGGCATAGTCCAGCCGCTTTGCGACCCCGCGGTCGAACAGGTCGAGATGTTCGGGAAGGACAACACCCGACTGCACCATGTGCAGATCGTTGACCCTGGCGAGATCCACCGCCAGCAGCGCACGGCTCAACAAATCCGCCTGCTTCTGGTTATCGCCTTCGAGGCAAACCCTGTCGCCCGGCCGGATCACGGCTTCCAGCAGGCGCGTGGCGTCCCGTGTCTCCACGACCTTGCCGTTTGCAAGTCCGGCACCGGCCGCAATGCGCGCCTCTCGCGCAGTGCGGTTGTTCTGCCAGCTGGTCATGACCTTCGCTCCTCGGCGCTCCTCACCGTCACGGTCTGCCCGCGACTGGTGCTGGTCGTCTCGATCAGGTTCATGGCAATCTCCGGGTGAGGCAGTCAGGACGGCGGGAGTGCTGTCTCTCCCGCCGTCCTTCTTTCTGCCGGCCGTGCGTCAGGACCGGCAAAACTCGTCAGCGGGTGGCCGGTTGATCGATGCTGCGTGCGGCACGGGTGATGACCGCCGCCACTTCCTTCGGATGCGACTCAAAGACCGAGTGGCTCGCACCCGGGATCACGGTGGTCTGGCTCTTGGCGCGCTCGTAGTACCAGCGCTCGAGATCCGGATTGATGATCTGGTCGCTGCCGGCGACGATGCCCCAGCTCGGCTTGGTCTTCCAGGCTGCCGCCGTCAGCGGCGTGCTGAATACCTGCGTCGCGGCCAGAACCTGGGAACGCGCGACGAACTCGGCCCGCTCACGCGGCAGATCGGGCGCGAACAGCTTGGGGAATTGCACGGGATCGAGATAGGTGAACTTATCCGGCGTGACCTTGATGACGCCCTCGGTCTTTCCAAGCACGCTTGGCGTCTTCTTGCCCAGCGCCGATTCGTCCTCGCCGACGTCGGGCGCATGCGCGGCAACGTAGACCAGACCGACCACATTGGGATGGACGCCCGCTTCGGTGATGATCGAACCGCCGTAGCTGTGGCCGACGAGAAGCGTCGGGCCATCCTGGAGATCGAGAATCCGTTTCGCCGCCGTCACGTCATCGGCAAACGAGGTCTCGGGCTCCTGCACCATGCTGACGCGGAAGCCCTCCTTGGTCAGGATCTCGTAGACCGGCTTCCAGCCGGACGCATCGACCCAGGCTCCGTGCACCAGGACGATGTTCTTTAGGGGCTCAGCGCTCGCCGGGGCGACGGTCGCTAACAGGGAGAGAGCGGCGAAGGCGAGGCCAGCGTTGACGTGTTTCATGTCGGGATCACTCCGGGTTGGAATGACGCGACGGTAATGTCGACCCTTGCCTGCGTATTTCCGCAAACAACGGCCCTTGCGACTTCGCACGTCGGGACGAGGCGACGGAACGGCGCCTAGCTAAGGCGCAAGTTTCGACGCAGCGCATGTGTCGGGCCTACAGACCTCTCATCACTGTGAACGGCCGGCGTTCGTACGCGAAAGACGAACGCTCCGCTTTGTCATTCAAGAGGTCGTCTCTGATGCTTGAACCTCCATGCAAGGGATCGGACATATGACATCCACGGCAAATTTCCAGATCGCGCTTCTCATCCTGTTGTACGCAGTTTCGCCCGCGCGTGCAGGCACCTGTGCGCATGACATCGCGCAAACTCAGGCCCAGCTGGATCTGGCCATAGAAAGAAACGCGGGCGCCCGCGGCTGGCAGCCGGAGAGCCTCAGCGCGCTGCGCAGTCATCAACCGACGCCCCGCTCGCTTGCAGAAGCCGAAGGCGGCCTCGGCGTCGTTTTCACGGATGCGCTAGATTCGCTTGATCGCGCGCGCGCCGCCGATCACATCGGCGACACAGGCACATGCAGTCGGGAACTCGCCCACGCACGGGCCATTCTGAGATAGCGATGCGTCTCCATAGAGACAGATTTGATCGCAAAGCGTCGAATGCTGTTGTGGCCGTGCTGCCGGGGAGCAGGACGTGCGTTCTGGAAATACCCGCCGTCCTGCACCTTCCTAGTGTTCGACGGCATTCAACCGGAGCGATCTTCCATGCGAGAACAGCACCTGTCGAACAACTTTCGCTGCGGAAGATCCGGATCGCGCCGGGTCACTCTGATGCTTCCAGCCATGCTGCTCGCGACCACCATTCTTTGGCTCGTCCCGGCAGCGGTCATTGCTCAAACGACGGTGCCGGGAATGCCGCCTCCCACCGGCATGCTTGCGACGTCACCGCTTAACCCGCAATCCACGCGGCCTGTGGGCATTCCGCTGGGCTCGACCGAGATCGCAACGCCCGGCATCTCGCCGCTCAATCCGTCGCAGGCCATGCCGGGGTGCGCCGGATCCAGCACCTCCGCATCACCGGGCGCATTGTTCGACGGCGGCGGACTTTCCAGTGGCTCATCCGCCACCTGCAACGGCAGCATCGCTGCGGCATCTCCCCTGCCCTCGGCATCGACAGTCGGACGCGTCGGTATCCCGCTCGGTGCCACCGAGCTCGGCGGCGCCGGAATCAGTCCGTCAGTCCCGGTGCCCGGCCCTGCCGCAACGGACAGCACGACCTCGATCGGCGGCTCAAGCAATCCCTGACATCCAGGATGGTCACATGAAACGAAACCTCGCCATCGCGCTTGTCGCTCTCGCCGCGATCCTCGCCGGTAAAGGCTTCTGGTTCTTCGGCATGGACCGGAAGCCGGCCGTCGCCGCCGTGCCGGTTCTCGCGGCCGTACCCGTGGTCACCGCAGCGGTCACCGGCAAGGACGTTCCGATCTATCTGCGCGGCATCGGCACCGTGATCGCCTACAACACCGATGTCGTGCGCAGCCAGATTCAGGGACAGATCGTCAAGATCGCCTTCACCGAGGGACAGACCGTCAAGGCCGGCGATCTGCTCGCCCAGATCGACCCGCGACCCTACGAGGCCCAGATCGAGCAGTTGACAGCCAATCGCGACCGGGATCAGGCCCAGCTCGCCAATGCCGAGGCCAATCTTTCCCGCTACAATCAACTGGGCGACAAGGGCTATGCGACCCCGCAACTGATCGAGACGCAGACCGCGCAGGTGGCCCAACTCAAGGCCGCCGTGAAAGCGGACCAGGCGCAGATCGATGAGGCCAACGTCCAGCTTAGCTATACACGCCTGACATCGGCCATTCCCGGCATCACCGGCGTCCGCCAGATCGATGTCGGCAACGTGATTCATCCGACCGACCCGAACGGTCTCGTCGTCGTCACCCAGATCGAGCCGATTTCGCTGCTGTTCACCCTTCCGCAGACGGATCTGCCCGTGATCCAGGAACACGCTGCAAAAGGCCCATTGAAAGTCATCGCCTACAGCCAGGACAACAAGATGAAGCTCGGCGAAGGCGCGCTGCTGCTCGTCAACAACGAGATCGCAGGGACGACCGGCACCGTCCAGCTCAAGGCCGAATTCGCCAATCACGAGCACCGGCTGTGGCCGGGACAGCTGGTGAATGCCCGGCTGCTGCTGGAGATTCAGAAGGATGCGCTGACGGTCGCCGGCTCCGCGGTGCAGCAGGGTCCGAACGGCAGCTATGTCTATGTCGTCTCTCCCGACCAGACCGCCTCCTTGCGTCCCGTTCACGTCGCGCAGATCAGCGATGGGCAGGCCCTGATCGACCAGGGACTGAAGTCGGGTGATACCGTCGTCGTCGACGGTCAGTATCGGCTGACGGAAGGCAGCCGTGTTCGGGAGCTGCACGGGAAGGCCGCGCGCGAGGCCGACCTGCAAAGCGCCGTGCAGGACGCGATTCCATGAATCTTTCCGCGCCGTTCATCCTGCGTCCGATTGCAACCGCTCTGCTGATGGCGGGCCTGCTGCTGTGCGGGCTTGCGGCCTATCCGCTGCTGCCGGTCGGCGCGCTGCCGAACGTCAACTACCCGACGATCCAGATCTCGGCGCAACTGCCCGGCGCCGATCCGGCGACCATCGCGTCATCGCTGGCGACGCCGCTCGAACAGCAGCTGAGCCAAATCCCCGGCGTCACACAGCTCACATCGTCGAGTGCGCTCGGCGTAGCCCAGCTCACGGTCCAATTCGAGCTGTCGCGTACGGTGGACAGCGCAGCGGTAGACGTCCTGGCCGCAATCAACGCCGCCAGCCCCTTTCTGCCCCCGAACATTCCTTACCCGCCGACGATCAGGAAGGTGAATCCCGCGGAGACGCCGATCATGCTGATCGCGCTGACGTCGGACTCGCTGCCGCTGACCACGGTCGACGCCTACGCTGAAAACATCCTGCTGCCCAAGATTTCGCAGGTTCCAGGCGTGGGCCTCGTCGGAATCGGCGGCCAGCAGAAGCCTGCGATCCGCGTCCGCGTCAATCCGCAGGCGCTTGCGGCCCGCGGCATCGGCCTCGAGGACGTCCGCAACGTGATCGCCGGAGCCAACGTCGATCTGCCGAAGGGCACGCTCAACAGCCCACGCGTGACCTATACGCTGAATACCAACGATCAATTGTTGAAGCCTGCCGCCTACGAAAACCTCATCATCGCCTACCGCAATGGCTCGCCGGTGCGGCTGCGCGACATCGGCACGGCGATCGAGGCGCCCGAAAACGACCTGCTGGCCGGCTGGTACGGCAAGGACCCCGCCATCATCCTGGCCGTCCAGCGCGTCCCCGGCGCCAACGTCATCGAGACGGTCGACCGCATCAAGAAGCTGCTGCCGCAACTGCAAGCCTCGGTTCCGCCGGTGATCAAGGTGACGATAGCCGCCGACCGCACCGCCACGATTCGCGCCGCGGTCTCCGACGTTCAATTCACGCTGTTGCTGACGGTCGCATTGGTGGTGATGGTGATATTCCTGTTTCTGAGGAATTTCTGGGCCACCATCATCCCGGCGATCACCGTTCCCTTGGCGTTGATCGGCACCTTCGCGGTCCTCTATGTGCTCGGCTACAGCCTCGACAACCTCTCCCTGATGGCACTGTCGATCGCGGTGGGTTTCGTGGTCGACGACGCCGTGGTGGTCATCGAGAACATCGTGCGCCATCTCGAGCAAGGCATGACTCCCATGGAGGCGGCGCTCAAGGGCTCCAGCGAGATCGGGTTCACCATCGTCTCCATCACCCTGTCGCTGATCGCGGTGTTCATTCCACTATTCCTGATGGGCGGTTACGTCGGAAAGCTATTCCAGGAATTCGCCGTCACGATCACCGCATCACTGCTGCTGTCACTGATCATCTCGCTCACTTTGACCCCGATGATGTGCGCACGTCTCCTGAAGGACGATTCGCGGAGGAAGCACGGGCGGCTCTATCTCCTGTTCGAGCGCGGCTTCGATTCGCTGCTTGCGCTGTACGCGCGCGGCCTGCGCGTCGTGCTGCGCCATCGCTTCGCGACCCTGCTCGTGATGCTCTCGACCATCGCGCTGACCGGCTATCTCTACGTGATCATCCCGAAAGGCTTCTTCCCACAACAGGACACCGGACAGATCGTCGGCATCACCGAGGCCGCCCAGGACATCTCCTTCCCCGCCATGTCCGAACGCCAGCAGGCGGTCGTCGACATCCTGTCAAAGGATCCGGCGATCCAATCGGTGGCCAGCTATATCGGTCCAGGCGGACCGACGGCGACCCTCAACCAGGGGCGCATCTTCATCGTCCTCAAGCCGAAGCCCGAGCGCAAGGCAAGCGCGGACCAGGTGATCGCGCGGCTGGGGCCCCGGCTCGCCCACATCCAGGGCATCACACTTTACATGCAGGCGGCCCAGGACATCACGATCGGCGCGCGCCTGTCGAAGACGCAATATCAGTTCACGCTGACGGATGCCGATTCCAACGAGCTCACCCACTGGTCGGCGATCTTCCTGGAGAAGCTCCGCGCGCTCGACCTCATCGCCGACGTCGCGAGCGACCAGGCCAATGCCGGCCCGAGGCTGGAGGTGACCGTCAATCGCGAAGTCGCCTCGAGCTTCGGCATCCTGCCCACGACCATCGATAACACCCTGGACGACGCCTTCGGCCAGCGCATCGTCTCCACCATGTTCACCTCGCTCAACCAGTACCACGTGGTCATGGAGGTCGATCCGGCCTTCCAGTATGGGCCCGACGCGCTCAAGGATATCTACCTGAGCTCGGCGGCCGGCCAGCAGGTCCCCTTGAGCACGCTGGTTCACAGCGTCATCAAGCCCGCGCCCATTCTGATCAATCACCAGAGCCTGTTTCCCTCGGTGACAATCTCGTTCAATCTCCGACCGGGGGTCGCGCTTGGCGACGCGGTGACGGCGATCCAGAAGATCGAGAAGGACACCGGCAAGCCCGCCTCGCTGTCGACCTCGTTCCAGGGCAACGCGCAAGCCTTCCAGTCTTCCCTGTCGGGCACGCCGTTGCTGATCGGGGCGGCGCTGATCGTGATCTACATCATCCTCGGCGTCCTCTATGAGAGCCTGATCCATCCGATCACGATCCTGTCAACGCTGCCTTCCGCCGGCATCGGCGCGCTGCTGCTGCTGCTGGCGGTCCACATGGATCTCAGCGTCATCGCCATCATCGGCATCATCCTGCTGATCGGCATCGTCAAGAAGAATGGCATCATGCTGGTCGACTTCGCACTCGAGGTGGAGCGCCAGCACGGACTGAGCCCGGAGGAAGCGATCTACCAGGCCTGCACGCTCCGCTTCCGTCCGATCCTGATGACGACCATGGCCGCACTGCTCGGCGGTGTGCCGCTGATGGTCGGCTCCGGCACCGGCGCAGAACTGCGCCAGCCGCTCGGCTACACCATCGTCGGCGGGCTGATGCTCTCGCAGATCCTGACGCTCTACACCACGCCCGTGGTCTATCTCTATCTCGATCGGCTCAGCAATTGGCTCACCAGGCACAAGCCGCAGACGAACGAGACGTCCACCCCCTCCACGAGCGAAGCGGGATTGGGCCATGAGTCCGCTTGATCGGGTGACCGCCGGCATGACGGCCGAAAAGCTGGTGGCCGTCACGACGGAGATGACGGTTGGCTACGTGGGGGCGCAGAGATCTCGCCCGCGCAACAACTTCCAGGGTGAAGCGGCATCCATCCGCCCGGGTTCACATTTGTGACAGCGTGCGTTTTGGCAAACGGCGAGTAGAAAGGCAAAAGACCGCTTTTTCGCGGTGCGGTACACACGAACCTCTCGTGTAACCCTCCGAGCATCTTGGCTCGGGAATTGGTCTTTTGCTCAGCGAGTATCCCTTGGGTTTATTCAAACTTTCGGCGTGGAACGGACTCGCTCGCCGTGTCTGGAGATCGGCGACAGTCCGCCGTACTGGGGTAATCTGCCGAGCGTGGCGGCCCGGCCGCCCGCGGTATGCGTCATGACGGTCGAATGTCCACGACCGACCGCAGCGGCCGAACACCTGGATAACTCTCGCGCGGCACGATCCGAACGACGGTGGCCCCGTTTGCCGCATATCGGGATGGAGCACCGCAAGCATCCCTTGCTCACCCAAGCCGCTCTTTCAGTGTTGGGAAGCGTCGGGTTGAGCCTCTTGTCGTTCGGCTGCTTCCTGCTCGGGCTCAACTTCACCACGAGTGCTTTCGCCCTCCTGATCGTCATCGTCCTGTTGTCACGGCTGGGCACCTTCTTGACGTCGGCGATCTGTTCCGTAGTCGCAGTTGGCTGGCTGGTCTTCCTGTTCGTCGATCCCGTCAATTCATTTGCTGCGAGCAACCTTCAGGACATCGTCGCCCTGGCCGCCTTTCTCGTCACGTCGCTTGTGATCGCAAATCTGGTCGGTCAGCTACGCCGCGAAGACGTGTTGCGGCGAAATCAAGCGGCCTACCTCGCCGAGGCTCAGAAGCTCAGTCACACCGGCAGCTTCGGCTGGAACGTCACCAGCGGGGAACTGTTTTGGTCGGATGAAACGTTCAGGATATTCGATCTCGAATCGACATCATCGCCGTCGCTCGACATCGTCCTGAAGCGTACGCATCCCGACGATCTCAATGCCGTACGCGAGGCGCTCGATCGTGCCGCGAACGACAGGAAAGACTTTTCCCAGGAACATCGGCTGGTCCTGAGCGATGGCTCGATCAGGCACATTCGCGTGGTCGCCCGCGGATCGTCAGAAGATCGGGGACAATTTCAGTTCATCGGCGCGGTCATGGATATCACCGCCCAGAAGAAGGCCCACACCGAGCTGGAGCGGAGCGAGCAGCGCTACCGCCACCTGTTCAGCCGCATGCCGATCGCACTCCGTCAGATCGACGCCAGCAGACTGGTGGCACTATTCCGACAACTGCGAGCCGAGGGCATCAGGGATCTCGGCAGCTATTTTGACAGCCATCCCGATTTTCTCCGGACCTGCATGGACGCACTCTCGTTTCAGGAAGCCAACGAACGAGCCATCCAGATGTTCGGAGGAGGCGTCGACGGCTATGTCGGGCGTTCCATGTCTGACACCTGGAAGGAACGCCCGGATACGTTTCGGCGGGCCATGGAGTCCCGCTTTCGCGGTGAAACGAATTTCGAGGAAGAAACCAAGATGGTAACGTGGGACGGCCGCATCGTCGACGTTCTCTTCACAACGGCCCGCGTCGGTCCAATCAATGATCTCGAAATAAGCCTGGTTGCCACGATCGATATCTCGCAACGCGTCCGTACTCAGGAGAGGCTGCGGCAGGTGCAAGCCGAGTTCGCGCATGCGGCGCGCGTCTCGATGCTCGGCGAGCTCACCGCTTCCATCGCGCACGAAGTCAACCAGCCTTTGGCGGCCATCGCGACCAACGCCGCTGCCGGGCTGCGCTGGCTGAACAGGCCCATGCCCGACATGGCCGAGGTCCGCAGCGCAATCGAAAACATGGCCGCGGATACGAGGCGGGCCGCGAACATCGTGGCGCGCGTTCACGGGATGGCTTCGCGCAAGGCGCCGGAGCGTGCTCCTTTATCCCTTGACGATGTCATTCGCGAGGCGCTTCTCTTCCTGCGCCACGAGATGGAATCCCGCGGTGTAACGATCCTGCACCAGCCCGATGCAGAAGCTGGGCTCGTGCTCGGCGACCGCACCCAGCTCCAGCAGGTGATCGTCAATTTGGCCATCAACGCCGTGCAAGCGATGACGCAGGCGGGACGCGGTGATCGCAGGATCGTCATCGGCACCGCCGCGCAGAACGGGGCCTTGTGCTGCTCCGTCGAGGACAACGGTCCCGGCATCGCCGCCGAACATGCCGGCCGGCTGTTCGAAACCTTTTTCACGACCAAGGAGTCCGGCATGGGCATGGGACTGCCGATCTGCCGGTCCATCGTCGAATCGCATGGCGGCCGGATCGACGCCGAAGGCCTTGGCGTCGATCGCGGTGCTCGGTTCTGGTTCACGCTGCCGATCTCGACGCCGGCGTCATCACCGCCGTTCGGTCGGGACGCCGAGGCCTGACCCGACCTCTCTATTGCGGCGGGGCGGTCGAGCGCACCAGGCGGATCGGGATGCCCTTGAATGAGGGCGTGAAGCTGAGGGGATCGCGGGCGTAGAGCGGCACCAGCGGATTGGTCTCCGGATAGTACGCAGCACAGCAGCCTGTCGGAAACGAATAGGCCACGACACGAAAGTCGCGCACGATCCGCTCGGCGCCGTCGGTCGACTCCGTGATCAGGTCGACGCGATCCCCATCCGCGAGCCCGCGCTTCTTCAGTTCGTATTCGTTGAGGAACACCACGTCTCGCTGACCGAACACACCGCGGTAGCGGTCGGACATCGAATAGAGCGTGGTGTTGTACTGGTCGTGGCTTCGTATCGTGCTGAGCCACAGGAAATCCGGATCGCTCTGCGGCGGGTCCTCGCCGCACCCCTCAAACACCAGGAAATTGGCCTTGCCAGACGACGTTGCCCAGATGCGCTCCCGCGCGGTCGAGGTCAGATGGAAGCCACCGGGAATGCGGATACGGGCATTGTAGCTCTGGAAGATGGGAAAGACGGCCTCGATCGCATCCCGGATGCGATCGTAGTCGCCCACAAAGCTGTCCCAATCAACCATCGTGCGCTCGCCGAGCGTTGCCTTGGCGAGGCCTGCGATGATCGCTACTTCGCTGAGAAGATGCTCCGACGCCGGCTTGTTGCGGCCACCAGAGGCGTGCACCATCGACATTGAATCCTCGACCGTAACCGACTGCGGCCCCGATTCCTGAATGTCGATCTCGGTTCGCCCGAGGCAGGGCAGGATCAGGGCGGCGCGGCCATGGATCAGATGGCTGCGGTTGAGCTTGGTGGAGACGTGAACGGTCAGATCGAGCTCGCGCAGCGCGGCCTGCGTCGCCTGCCAGTCGGGTATGGCCGCGGCAAAATTGCCGCCCATCGCGAAAAACACCCTCACCTCGCCGCGGATCATTGCCTCCAATGCCGTTACGACGTTATGTCCCGGCGTGGTCGGTGGCTTGAAGCCGAAGTGGAGTTCGAGGCGTTCAAGGAAATCCGCCTTGGGGATCTCCGTGATGCCCACCGTGCGGTCGCCCTGCACGTTGGAATGACCGCGAACCGGACAAACGCCGGCGCCGTCGCGTCCTACATTGCCGCGCAAAAGCGCAAGGTTGGCGATCTGCTGCACGTTATGCGCGCCGCGCTGGTGCTGGGTAATGCCCATGCCATAGACAAGGATCGCGCGTTCAGCCTTCATATAGGCGCCCGCGGCATATTCCATGTCCTCACGCGTCAGGCCGGACTGGCGTTCGATATCGGGCCATTGCGTGCGCTTGAGATCGTCGATCAGCGCTTCGATGCCGACGGTGTGCCCGCGAATGAAATCCCAGTCCAGAACCTCCGGCTCTTCGGCGGCGCGGGCAGCCTCGTCGGCTTCCACCAGAATCTTCATGATCCCCTTGAGGACGGCGACGTCACCACCGACGCGTACCTGGAACAGTTTCGAGCTGATCGTCGTCGACGACAGCGTGATCATTTCGACGGGGCTCTGCGGCGCCTGGAAGCGTTCCAGCGCCCGCTCGCGGAACGGATTGAACGAGATGATCGAGGCCCCGCGGCGAGCCGCATTGCGCAGGCTGGTCATCATCCGCGGGCTGTTGGTGCCCGGATTCTGGCCGAAAATGAAGATGCAGTCGGCCTTGTCGAAGTCCTCGAGCAGCACGGTGCCCTTGCCGACGCCAAGCGATTGCGGCAGGCCAACGCTGGTCGCCTCATGGCACATGTTCGAACAGTCAGGAAAGTTGTTGGTGCCGTATTCGCGCACGAACAGCTGGTAGAGGAAGGCGGCTTCGTTCGAGGTCCGCCCGGACGTATAGAACTCTGCCATGTTTGGATCCGGCAGGGCCTTCAGCTCGCGGCCGATCATGTCGAACGCCTCGCTCCACCCCACCGGCAGGTAGCGGTCGGATGCGGCATCATAGGCTACCGGACGAGTGAGACGCCCGACCATTTCGAGATCGTAGTCGCTCCAGCCTGCGAGCTCCGTGACGGTGTGCTCGGCGAAGAACTCGGGTGTGCAGCGCTTGGACGTCGCTTCCCAGGCGACGGCCTTGCCGCCGTTCTCGCAGAATTCGAATGAAGATGTGTGCTTCGGATCGGGCCAGGCACAGCCGGGGCAATCAAAGCCTTCCGGCTGATTCATGCGGCTCAGCGTTGCCGCGCCCTTCACCGGAATCCGCTGCACCAGCAGGGCCTCGCTGAGTGCCTTGAGCGCCCCCCATCCGCCGGCGGGTTCACGGTAGGGATGAACCGATTTCCTGGTCATTTCAATATCTCACGATATGGCGATCCTCCGGCCAGTTAAGGACCGCCGCAAGGAGACGTCTTTTCAAAAAAGGGGTCGAATTTCTCATTTGCAGGAGTCCGGGTGCAGAAGTCCGGCCCGGCGCTGCCGCCGGATTCAGGCAGTGCATTCCGGAAAAAGGACGTCCTTCCCGGAAGCTGATGGGCCCGCGAGAAATTAGGGTGGACGGCCGGAGCCTCGTTGCGACGGAGGCTTGCAATGTCTTTTTCAGGAGTGACCAACATGTTTTCACGACGTGATTTGCTGGCTGTGTCGGCGGCAGGCGCCGCTATGGTCGGCTCCAGCGTACAAGCTGCCACCTTCGGCAATCCGGACGAGCCGCCGCAAGGCGCGGTGAATGCCAAGAGCCCCGGAAGCCTGAGCGATCCAGGCCCGCAAAACCCCGCGCTCGCCAAGCAGTTTCCCTCGGCAACAACGCCGCCGGCGACCGATGTCGGCGGCTTGCCGATGAATTGGGCCTCCTTCAACAATGCGCCGAGGCGCATCCAGGACGGCGGCTGGGCCCGCCAGGTCACGGTCGCGGATTTCGCCATCTCGAAGGAGATTTCCGGCGTCAACATGCGGCTGTCCGCCGGCGGTATCCGCGAGCTGCATTGGCATCAAGCGGCCGAATGGGCGATCATGACCTATGGCAGCTGCCGCATCACGGTGCTCGACGTCGAGGGCCGCCCCTATGTGGGCGACCTCAAGGCGGGCGACCTCTGGTATTTTCCGCCGGGCGCGCCGCATTCGCTGCAAGGACTGGGGCCGGATGGCGCCGAATTCGTGCTCTGCTTCGACGATGGCCATGCCAACGAGTTCAACACGCTGCTCGTGACGGACTGGTTTGCACATACGCCGCCGGAGGTGCTGGCCAGGAACTTCGGCGTGCCGGCCGAAACTTTCGCCAAGATTCCCCTGCACAATCTCTGGATCTTCCAGGGCACGGTGCCCGGCGATCTCGCGGCGGATCGAGCGGCAATCGCCAAAAATGCCGAGGCCGCGCCCTACCCGTTCATTTACTCGCTGGGCAACTCGGCCCCCCTCAAGGAGAGCTCTGCGGGAAGCATCCGCATCGCCGACAGCACCAACTTCAAGGTGGCGACCACCGTCGCGGCAGCGCTGGTGACGATGCCTCCGGGCGCAGTGCGGGAGATGCACTGGCATCCGAACGCCGATGAGTGGCAGTACTACATCAAGGGCAAGGCGCGGATGACGGTGTTCGATACGGGTCCGAACGCCCGGACGACGGATTTTTCAGCCGGCGACATCGGCTATGTCCCGCGCAACCTGGGACATTACGTCGAGAATGTCGGCGATACCGAGGTCCAGTTTGTCGGTGTATTCCGTGCCCCGCGATATGAGGAAGTATCGCTCTCCAACTGGCTGGCGCATACGCCGCCCAAACTGGTCGCGCAGCACTTCAACATTGACGAGAAGGTGGTCGCCCAGTGGCCGGACACCGGTCCAGGCATCATGCCGAAGAAGTCCTGAACGAGAAAGGCGCCGCAATCGGCGCCTTTCTTTTTGTCGACCCATGATCCCGCATAAATCAATAGCGAGCGGATTCCGACTCGAACTTGCCCCGGAAGACGCGGAAGCCAATCGCGACATAGAGCAGCATGAGCGGGAAGATGAAGAGACCCTCTCCCCAGAACATGAAGGCCAGACTGGCATGGGGCGCAGCGGCTTCGTCGATGGTGATGGCGAAGGGAACCATGTAGGGCCAGAACGACAATGCCAGCGTGCCGAACGCCGATATGAAGATCAGCGAGACCATGTGGAACGGCCAGTAGTCGTCGTGTCGTAAAATGCTAGAGGCGAGCATACAGGCGGCCGCGGCGCCGATCGCCGGAAACACGAACAAATAGGGCCGCTCGATCCAGCGATGCAGGATCGGCAGGTGCTGGATCAGCGCGTGGCTGAAGACAAGGATCAGGAACAGCAGAACCCCGGTCGCCAGCACCGGGATCTGGCTCCGCGCCAGGTCGCGAACCGCGCCGCCGCGTTTCCTCACCAGCCAGCACGAACCGAGCAGAGCATAGCCGAGGCACAGTCCGGCACCGCACAAGGCCGAGAACGTACTCAACCAGCCGAGCACGCCGCCGGCATATTGACCGTCCACGATGGGCAGCCCCTCGACCAGCGCCCCCACCATCACACCCTGCATGAAGCTCGCAACGAGTGAACCGACACCGAAGCTGATATCCCAGATCCAGCGTGAGCTCTGCGACTTGGTTCGGAATTCGAATGCGACGCCGCGCAGGATCAGACCCAGCAACATGAAGATCACCGGAATGTAGAACGCCGAGAGCACCGTTGCATAGACCACCGGGAATGCCCCCCACAGGATCACGCCCGTCACGACAAGCCAGGTCTCGTTACCATCCCAGAACGGCGCGATCGCGCCCAGCATCGCCTGCCGACGGGGCTCGCTATTCGGCAACAGGAACAGGATTCCGACGCCGAGGTCGAAGCCGTCGAGCAGAAGGTAGATCAGAATACTAATCGCCAGCAGGGCCACCCAGAATGTCACCATGGTCATTCTCCAGCCTGAACATAGTTGCGGGCCGCGAGCGGCTTCCGATCGGCGAGCGACATTGGCCGGTTGGGCATGGCGGGAGCGTGCAGCGGCTTGCCGCCCAGGCCCGCCGGACCTGCTCGCAGCAGTCGATAGATGTAGAATATCCCGAAGGAAAAGATGAAGGCATAGACCGCGACGAACAGAACCAGAGAGATCGTCGCCGCAGACGCGGTCAGGAACGGCGTCACGGCATCGGCGGTCCGCAGCACCCCATAAACTGTCCAGGGCTGACGTCCGACTTCCGCGGTGTACCAGCCGGTGAGGATCGCGATCCAGGGCAGCGGAAAGCTGAGGAAGATTCCCCAAAGCAACAGGCGGTTCCGCTCGAGGCGATGCCTGAGTCCAAGCCAGGTCCCGAGCCAGGCCAGCCCCAGCATCAAAAGACCGCAGCCAACCATGATACGAAAGGCGAAGAACGGGATCGTCACCGGCGGCCGATCCTGCGGTGCAAAACTGGTCAAGCCGACCTCCTTCGAAGTCAGGCTCATGCTACCGATGATGCTCCCGAGCACCGGAATCGAGATGGCGTATCTGTTCGTCTCGGCACTCGAATCCGGGATCGCGATCAGCACCTCAGAGGCCGGTTGTTCGTCGTGCCAGCGCGCCTCGATCGCCGCAAACTTGGCCGGCTGATAATCGTGGACGTAGTCGCCGACCAGATGTCCGATGAAGAGCTGGACCGGCAGCAGCACCGCTGCGAGTGCAAGGCCCATGCGCAGCATCACGTGCGCTTCGGCGCGGTAGGTTTGCCGCAGCAGATACCACGCCCCGGTTGCGGCCACGCAAAACGCGCCGGTCAGATAGGAGGCGAGCAGCATGTGCGGAAACCTCACCCAGACCACGCGGTTGAAGATGATCTGCATCCAATCGTCGGGCACGAACTGGCCGTTCTGCATGACGTAGCCGGTCGGCACCTGCATCCAGCTGTTGTTCACCATGATCCAGAATGCCGAAAGCGTCGTCCCGAGCGCGACCATTGCAGTCGAGAACAGGTAGAACCGAGGCGGTACGCGCGTCCTGCCGAAGACGAGAATGCCGAAGAAACTGGCCTCCAGCATGAAGGCGGTGAATGTCTCGTAGGACAAAAGCGGGCCCTGGATCGGACCCGACATCTTCGAGAGCACGCTCCAGTTCGTTCCGAACTGGAACGCCATCACCACCCCCGATACGACGCCCATGCCGAAGGCGACGCCGAAGATTTTGAGCCAAAATTCGAACAGAGTCCGGTAGACGGGCTTGCCGCTATGCTGGTGCATCGCTTCGAGCACGGTAAGCCAGGCGGCAAGCCCGATCGTGAACGCCGGGAAGATGATGTGAAACGAGATGGTGAAGGCGAACTGCAGCCGCGAGAGAAGGAGCGCCGTCGGGTCCATCGGACAGTCCCCTTCTCAGGCTCGCTTCGCGGCCAACTCCGCGCGCGCCGCAGGACGTGGTATATCGATAACTTTGAGCACCGCGGCTGTCGTCGAGCGAATCTGCCGGCAGAACTCCGCGTCGTCGATCAACGACACCCCATAGGACGGGATGATCTGCTTCAGCTTCGGCAGCCAGGCACTTGCCGTGAGCTCGCCGACGAAGCATTTTTCCAGAACGCTGATGGCGATGAAGGCCGCAGTGGACGCGCCCGGCGAGGCGCCGAGCAAAGCCACCAGCGAATGATCGTCCGCCCCGACGAGCTCGGTTCCGAACTCGAGCAATCCGCCCCGCTTGACATCGGGCTTGATGATCTGGACGCGCTGGCCCGCAACCTGCAACCTCCAGTCCTTCGGATCGGCTTTGGGGAAATATTCATCGAGAGCGGCGAGGCGATGGCTCTCGGACTGCAGCACCTGCCCGACCAGATATTCGGTGAGATCGAAATTGTCACGTGCCACGGAAAGCAACGGCTCGACGTTCGCGGGGCGGATAGACTCGAATAGATCCAGCAGCGAGCCGTGCTTGAGAAACTTGCTCGAAAACCCCGCATAAGGGCCGAACAGCAACGAGCGCTGACCGCCAATCACGCGTGTATCGAGATGCGGCACGGACATGGGCGGCGAGCCGACCGCGGCCTTACCGTAGACCTTGGCATGGTGACGCTCGTTGATCTCCGGATCGTCGCAGCGCAGCCAGATCCCGCTCACGGGAAAACCGCCGTAACCGCGCCCCTCCGGGATACCGGACTTCTCAAGCAACGGCAGCGCGCCACCGCCGGCGCCGATGAAGACGAATTTGGCTCGAACGGACCGCGTTTCGCCGCTCATGGTGTCGCGCACCCGGATCCGCCAATGGCCGCCCTGCTCGCGGACGAGGCCGGTGACGCAGCTCTTGTAGTGGACGGCGCAGCCCGGCTGGCTGACGAGATGACTGACCAGCAGATGGGTCAACGCTCCATAGTCGACGTCGGTGCCAGTGACGATGCGCGTTGCGGCCACCGGTTCGTCGCTACTCCGGCCGTCCATGACCAGCGGCGCCCATTCGGCAATCTGCTTTGGATCCTCGGTATGTTCCATGCCCTCATAACAATGATGGGCCGACATCGCCTTGAACCTCTTCCTGAGGAAGGCGACATTCTGCGCGCCGTGCACGAAGCTCATATGCGGCACCGGATGGATGAAGGCTCGCGGGTCCGCAATCGCCCCCTTCCCAACCAGGTAAGACCAGAACTGCCGGGAGAGGTCGAATTCGACGTTGACTTGAAGTGCCTTGGAGATGTCGATACTGCCGTCGGACCGTTCCGGCGTATAGTTCATCTCGCAGTTTGCCGCGTGTCCGGTGCCCGCATTGTTCCAGGAGTCCGAGCTTTCGAGCGCACAATCGTCAAGAACCTCGAACATCTCAATTGCCAGAGAAGGCTCGAGCTCCTTGAGAAGGACGCCAAGCGTCGAGCTCATGATGCCTGCGCCGATGAGGACGACGTCGATTTCGCGGTCGGAAGTCGTTTGCATGGTGCTTCTCTTCGTTGGATGTTGCTGTTCTGGATTTCCTGATCAGACTCGAGCCGATTGCCTCGCTTTGGCCCGGAACGGCACTCGGGCTTCCGGTCGCAGGACCACGTAGGCACGACGCCAGGACGAGTCGTCCGTCAGCTTCCAGCTATGCCCCGAGCCCGCGGTGTCCTCGGCAAGCAGCACGTTGCCGGGATGAATGAGGAAGTGATGGCCGTCGCGCGTCTGGAAATCCAACGTTCCGCTCAAGGTGAGCACGAGTTGGCGGACCGGCGCGGTGTGCCAGGAGAACGCCCCGCCCGATTCAGTTTCCTGAAACGAGACGCTGGCGACATCGATCTTGTCGGTAAGAAAGTCGCCGCGTTGGCCGGACTCGAGTTCGATGACGCCTTCCTCGAAATGCGAGCTGTTATCGTCCCCAGTCCATAGGCGTACACAACGGATCATCGCGTCTCTCCTTGCGCTGTTGTTGGATTGCCGCCCCGCCCCTCTTCAGCCGGCCTTCGCGCCAATTGCGAGTGGCACCTTGATCTCGGCGACATAGGGCTTGACCATCTTCACGGGATCCACGATGCGGTCGAACTCCGGCTCGGTCACGAAACCGAGCTTGAGCGCCGCCGCCTTCAGCGTGAGATCGTTGTCCATCGCGTAGTGCGCGATCCGTGACGCCTTGTCGTAGCCGATCACGGGCGCCAGCGCTGTGACGAGCATCAGCGACCGCTCGACATACTCCTTGATCTTCTTGTGGTTCGGCTCGGTGCCCTCGACGAGGAAGGTGCGGAAATTGGTGCAACCGTCAGTGAGGATGGTGACGGACTGCGCGATGTTGTGGATGATCAGCGGCTTGTAGACGTTCATTTCCAGGTAGCCTCCGGCGCCGCCAAATCCGACGGCGACGTCGTTCGCCATCACCTGCACGGCAATCATGGTCAGCGCTTCGGCCTGTGTCGGGTTGACCTTGCCCGGCATGATCGACGAACCGGGCTCGTTCTCGGGGATCAGCAATTCGGCGAAGCCCGCGCGCGGACCGCAGGACATCAGACGGATATCGTTCGCGATCTTGTAGAGCGACCCCGCGAGCGTGCGGAGCGTACCTGACAGCTGCACCAGCGCGTCATGTGCACCCTGGACGGCAAACTTGTTCGGTGCGCTGACGAAGGGCAGCCCTGTCAGCCGCGCGATTTCGGCGGCGACAGCCTCGGCGAAGCCCGGCGCTGAATTGATGCCGGTGCCGACGGCCGTGCCGCCCAGAGCAAGACGAAAGACGCCCTTGAGCGCATCATCGATGCGCGCCAGATCGTCGGCGAGCATGCCGGCATAGCCAGACCATTCCTGCCCGAGCGTCAGGGGCGTCGCATCCTGCATGTGGGTTCGGCCGATCTTGACGACGTCACCCCATTGGCTCGATTTCGCCGCGATCGCGTCGTGCAGCGCTTCGACCGCCGGAACGAGGCGCCGGGTCACGTTCATCGCGGCCGCGATGTACATGGCCGAAGGGAAGCTGTCGTTCGACGATTGCGACATATTGACGTGATCGTTCGGGTGAACCGGCTTCTTGCTCCCGAGAGGCGTGCCCGCAAGCTGGCAACATCGGTTCGAGATCACCTCGTTCACGTTCATGTTGAACTGCGTTCCACTGCCCGTCATCCAGACATGAAGCGGAAACATCTCCTGATGCTGGCCGGAGAGAATCTCATCGCAGACATGCACGATCAGCTTGTGGAGCCTGCCGTCGAGACGGCCGCCGGCGCAATTGGCGTTCGCAGCCGCCTTCTTCAGGATCGCGTAAGACTGGATCATTTCACGCGGCATCAGGTCCTTGCCGATGCTGAAATGCTCGAGCGACCGCTGCGTCTGCGCACCCCAGAGTTTGTCCGCAGCAACGTCGACTTCACCCAGGCTATCTGTCTCTTTGCGAAACTCGTTCATCCTTGCCTCTCGTGGCAGTTGAAGTCGGAAGGCCATCTCGGTGCTGTTGAAAAGTGTACGCACCGCATGGCGCGCACGCTTCCCTGAATGAACGTCCTTTTGCCGAATGGCATGCCGCGCGCGCCGGACCATCCATGAGGGAATATATGAGACTCGAATCCAGCTCAGCTTCGCCGCGGCGGCCGACAGAGCCAAAGAACACACGCCGACGATGCAATCGGCAGGATAAGGCTCAAGGCGTGCAGCCATTTGGTCACGCAGGTCCCGATGGCCGCTCCCGACAGGAACATCAGGCAGAGCAAAAACATGACCGCGGTGCCACGCGCCGCATCGCGATCGGACGCAACGGATTGATCGATGGCCCGGAGCATGTTCCCCGTGACGGTGACGGAGAGATATTTCCAGCGCTCGACCTGCCTGAAGCTGGCTGACTGCAGCGCCGCGCCAAAAGAGATCCCGGGGATCGCGACCATGTCCGGGACCCGATGAATCAACAACATCACTGCGAACAAGCAGACGATCTCTCCGGTGAGGCAGAGCAACGGCGCCTTGACGCGGATTGCCACCAATGCGCCGAGGAGAAAGGCGACAAGCGGAAGGAGGTGGCGGGCCGCCTGCTGCCATTGCCCGGATATGGCGTCGATGCCGAGGAAGACGACATTGCCGGTTTGCGAGCTTGCAAACACGCCGCCTAGCGAGAGCCAGGTGAAGGCGTCCAGGAAGCCACCCGACATGCTCAGAAGCGACGCCACGAGAAGTGATCGCTCCGGAACATGGACGCCGACGCGCGTCTCGACGACCGGCTCCGGAGCTGCGGCTTGCTTCGTCATCTTCGTTGACCCGCGGGTTCAGCAGCCCGTACGCGGCGCGGCCCCATCAGGCAGCACAACGCGGCGCGGATGCGTGAATAGGCCGTATCCGTCATCACGGGCGATCGCGAGCAGCGTGATCCCCGCCTCATCCGCGGTCTTGATGGCGAGTGCGGTGGGGGCTGACACGGCCACGATGACCGGCGCACCGAGCATCGCCGCTTTCTGCACCATCTCGACCGACACGCGGCTCGTCAGCAGCACGGCGCCATCGCACGCCGGTCTCCCCTCGCGCACCATCGCTCCGGCGAGCTTGTCGAGCGCATTGTGCCGGCCAACGTCCTCTCTGACCGGACCGATGCCGGTGCGAGGATGCCAGAAAGCCGCCGCGTGGACGGAGCGCGTCTGCTGATTCAGGATTTGGTGCGGAGAAAGAGCCTGCATGGCGCCCAGCAAGTCGCGCGCGTGAAAGGCGATGCCCCGGCCCGTTACCCGCGCCGGCGCACGGCGAGCCTGTTCGAGGCTCTCGATGCCGCAGAGCCCGCATCCAACGGGGCCGCTGATGGTTCGGCGCCGTGCAGCCAGGGACGCCGCGCGGTCGCCATCGAGCCACATCCGAACCTCGGCGCCAAGATCGTTCGGGATCAGCTCGATGCTCTTGATCTCGCTCGCGCGTTCGACGATGGCCTCGGTAAGGCTGAAGCCGATACCGAAATCCTCCAGATCTCCCGGCGTTCCCATCATCACCGCATGGGTCGAGCCGTTATAGGTGAGCGCGATGGCGGTCTCCTCGGCAACCAGCCGCGAAGTGGACTTCGTCTGACCGCCGCGCCAGGCAATCTCCCAGTGCCGCGTGAATGTCGAGCCTTCCATGGCTCATACCGTCGCCGGTTCGGCACGATAGCGGGAGGCACGGTTCCTGAGCGCGATCCCGAATGCGATGAATCCCCATCCCTGGAAAATCAGGTCGACGATCAGCATGACACCGAGCAGCCACAAACCGATGGCGGGCCAAGCCACAACCAGCATGAGACCGACGCAGAACGTCAGGATTCCTGCGGCGACGATCCAACGCCAACCCGCGGCTGGCCGCATGCGAAAGCCGGCCCAGATCCTGATCATCCCGGCTACGACCAGGAAGGCACACACTGCGAGAGACAGCGCGAACGAGGCCAGGATCGGATCGTAGAGTATGATGGCCCCGGCGGCGGCATAAACAATCCCCGCCAGCAACCAAAGCAGGAATCCCCGCAGGCCGTGTACTGAAAACGCTTGCACGATCTGGAAAATGCCGGCGGCCGCCATGGTGGCACCAATGACCAATACAGAAGCGAGGCTCGCCGCCATCAGATTGGCAGATGCAACACCACCGAGGATCAGTTCGCCCACCCCCAGCGCAACGAACCAGGCCCATTTTCCTGTGATCGCGTGAATGGCCGTTCCAAGCGAGGCCTCGGAGTTCGACATGTCCGTCATGGCTTGATCCTGTTCGCACGACCTGTCCGCAGGCCGTGAACGGGAACAGAGTATCGAGATCGACCTCGTTCCATCTTTCGAGGACGCAACAGGATTATTTCATCCGCACGATGCGCATCGTTGCGCGAGACTCACGACTAGCGCGGGATGTTCACGACGGTTCTGAACCCGTCGGGACCGGCACGGACGTCGACCGCCCCGTTCAGACGCGCTGCAAGCACCTCGACGATAGAATCGTCTTCTTCCCGGTACCGGCTGTCGTCAGACGAGCCGTTGTCCATGATGCAGCACGCGATCGACGTCGCCGTGAGCCACACTTCGAGACGAATAGCGCCCGCTCCTCCATGGGACACGCGGCGCACCGCCCTGGTGATCAGTTCGAAGACCATCATGCCCAACAGCCAGCAGCGCTCGGAGTTCATCTTCAGCGGACGCAGCAGCAGCGAGAGCGCAATACCCTTGTCTTCGAGGCTCGAGCGGCTGATCGACCGGCACAATTGCAAGAGATAGGCCGCCAGATCGACGGTCGTGGTGAACTGCGGCATTTGCAGCGCGTGGTGAAGTTGTGCATGACCTTCCAGCCGATCCTGCACGGAAGCGAGGGTCGTCCTCACCTCCGTGCCGTCGCAACGATCGACCGCCTGCGACACCAGGTCGATCGCCAAGGCAAGCTCGTCGTCGATCCGATGCGCTAGCTCGCGCAGCACTAGGCGCTCCGCCTTGACACCGCCGTCCGGCACCAATTCCGAGAGGCTGCTCATCCTTCACTCGCTTCCCGGCCGAACGGCGCGCTTTGCAATTACGAAGTCGGGCCGCTTCGGCCGGTTTCGTAGAGGAACCAGATCCGCCGTTCCGTCTCGTCGATCCAGTTTTCGAGGAGGCTTGCGGTCGCGACATCACCGTATTCGTCACAGAGCTCGTGGACCCGGCGCATTTCTCGCGTCAGCTGCTGGTTGTCGCTGCGCAGTTCAGCGAGCATGTCCTGCGGGTCGACATAGTCCGCATCGTTGTCGAGAATGCGCTGCTCGCGCGCGATGTGGCCGATCGAGCGGAGCGTCGTGCCGCCGATCTTGCGTGCGCGCTCGGCAATGTCGTCGGTCATGGCGAAAATCTGGTCGGCTTGCTCGTCGAGCATAAGGTGGTAGTCGCGAAAGTGGCGACCCGAAACGTGCCAGTGAAAGTTCTTGGTTTTCAGGTAGAGCGCAAAGACGTCGGCGAGCAGCGCTCTCAGCGCGGCTGGAACGTCCCGGTTTGCATTGGCTCCGAGATCCGTCGGACTTTGGAGGTCTGCTTTGGTCATGATCGGCATCCTTGTTGGAGGTTCGAACAATCTAGCCGCGCGGTGCGCGACAATTCTTTCCGACGCGGAAGATCCTTTTGGGATCGCACGCCTGCGAGGGCGCCTGCCGCCGCAGCGGGTTCATTCCGCGCGTGTCGTCCTGTCCCGCAGCGGCAAAAGAGACATCGCCCCGAATACGCCATCGCGACGGATCAATGCGTGGAACAACCCGGCCGCCAGATGCAACAGAACGAGGGCAAAGAACGCGAGGCCCAGATAGACATGGGCATTCCAGAGCAGCGTGTGCACGAAGTCGCTCTGCGGCAGCAGCGCGGGAATTCGGATCCCGCCATACAGGACGACCGGATAGGCCGCAGCCCAGAGCATACCGAGACCGAGCAACGGCATGACGATCATGAGGACATAGAGGAGCTGATGCGACAGTGCTGCCCCCAACTTCATGGTTCTCGAAAGATCGGGAGGCAAAGGCGGCGCACCGTAGTACAGTCGCAACGCCAGCCTGATCAGAACGAGGACCAGCAGCGTGAGGCCGAGCGTCTTGTGGATCAGGATGAGCGGCAGATATTTCGGCGCGACGGTGGAGACCATGCCCACGCCAATGAACAGCATGGCGAGGATGCAAGCCGCCATCAGCCAGTGAAGAAAGCGCTGGATCAGAGCAAAACGATGAGGAGCGCTGGTCATGGCCTGGTCCCGGTTCGCGGATAGTCTCCGGCTTCGGCCGCGCGCAGATCGTAGGATTTGCGGTAGACCGATGAGCGTGCCGCCGGGAACGGATCATCCGACACCCGGATTCCCTGCGGCAGGACGGTCGGATCGAAATTGATGTCGCGGCAGGGTCCATCGCGCTCCGGCTCGATCCGCTGCACGATCAACGTTCCGACCTGCACCTTGCGACGGCTATCCGGCCAGGCCTTGCTCGGATCCGCGGTCGGGTCACCCGGATCGGCCACGGTCGTAACCATGGTCCATCGTAGCGGACCGGCGGTCCGAACCCGTTCAGTGATCTCCTGCTCAAGGTAATCCGGACCGCGTGTTTGGAGGTCAGCCTGCGAGAGTGGAGTGATTTGCGCCGAGGGTAGCAGTGACCATCGCACCGCGTGGTCGCCACCTCCCGCGTCCGTGAAGATGAAGCTGTTGAGGCTGTTGTAGGGCTCCTCCGCATAACTGCCGGTCCAGGGCGCCGTCTTGGCCCAGGCCGCGAAGGGACCGAATTCCGGGTTGGTCTGAATGAACGCCTTCATCGCCTCTGGATCCTTCTTGCCAGATGCGATCAGCAGGTCGTGAAACGCCTGCGGCGTGGAGACCGCAAAGAACGGCGGATTGATCATCGCCGACCGCCACTCTTCGCCGTCTGCCGTCGTGATCAGCAATCCCAGGCCGCGTACGCGCACGGTCGCATCGACCGCATTCGGATCAGCCGTACCGAGATTGAACCGACCCAGGGCCGGATATTGACCCTGCACAAACACCTTGGCCCGCGAGAGCTCCGCGCCGTTTCCATTCGCCTCGAATGTCCCGGTGAAGCAGATTCCCTTGGCATGATTGCGCCGGTGCCCGAGTGGTGCGCCGCTCGGAGGCGTCAGCGCCGCGATCATCCGTTCCGGCGTCAGACGTCCCGGCGAGAGCCACCCCGCAGTGTAAGCGAACGCAGCTGCGCCGCCGCCGAGGACGGCTGCGATCAGGACCAGGGATCCAAGACCCGAATGCGGTGGCTTTTCTTGATTCATTCGGTCTCCTTTGCGATGCGCGGACCGCCCGGCGACCGGATGCGTGCGGGATTCTGACCGAGCGAGGGAGCTTCCTTGTAGCCGGCGTTCATGTCCTGATCTTCTCGAACCTACCGCCAATTTCGGGAAGGCACGCCGCCTGAGCAGACTTGCTCGGCCTTCGCCGGGATCCCAATCCGGATTCGGGCCTTCTCGAAATTTTCGTGCGATTCAACATCGATCGTGATGCTCGAAGATGCCCCCGGAGGCATCCGCTGAGGCATTGCCCGTCAAGTTCACGAAGTCGAGAACTCCGTCATCATCGCTCTCGCGAGCCTGAGATCGGCGGTCTCGAAACCTTCGGTGAATTGGCCGTACACGGAAGCCAGGATTCGGTGTGCATCGGCGGCACGGCTCTGACTCGCCATCAACCTCGCCAGGCTGATGGCCGCCCTTAATTCCCAGAACAGCGCACCTTGGCCGCGCGCCACCTCGAACGCCTTGTCGAAGCACTGTTCGGCGGCGAGAGCCGAGTGATATTCGCCGGGATGCCGGTGTAACTCACCCTTGATGCGCCAGAGCTCGGCAGCGTACCACCGCTCATCCCTCGCCTCGCAGCGCGCAAGCGCCTCGTCCGCGGTCGCAAGCCCTAGCGATACTTCACCGACCTCTCCGAGACATGCCGCCAGTTCGCCGAGAGGAAGCAGGAAGCGCGGCAGGAAACGGGCCTCGCCCGCCAGCTCAAGCGCCTTGCGCAGCAACGTCAGTCCGGCGGCGACATCACCACTTCGCGCGATCACCATCCCCCTGAAGGCGCGCGCCCACACGTTCCACAGGCGGATCGGATGACGTTCGGTGTGCTCGATCAGCATCGTGCAATAGCGTTCCGCCGCGTCGAGATCACCTGCCAGGAAAGCAATCGGACAGGCGCCCTGGCCGAGTATGCTGCAGAAGGTCAGCGCGTGGCCACTCGCACGCCCCTCCTCGACATTGCGCTCGACGACGCTCAATGCCTGATCCGCCAACCCGAGAAGCCACAGGATGCGCGCCTGGAAATAGCGCGCAGAGGCTCGCAGGTCGAACCGGAAACGGATCACCTGCGGCTTCGCCGTCAGATCGGAAAGGCGAGACAAGGTCCGCCCAATGTGATGATGCGCCAACCGCTGATCACCGAGGTAGTGCAGCGTGGTGGCAAGCAGCCGCTCGCCCATCATCCGGTCGACGGAATTGTGAGAAACGGCCACGATCTCCGCAAAGCGGTGCGCGAACTCCAATGCCTTGCGGAACTCGCCATTGTTGAATTGATCGATGCAGAGCCCCCAAAGCGCACGCAGCAGATAGTCGTCGTCGCCGAGCTGCTCGGCAAGCTGCAGGGTCGCAGCCCAGGCCGGACCGGCCTCCCGTGCCCTGCCAACGCCGTACATCAGCGACCAACCAAGCGCGGCCGACAATTGCATGCGGAGCCGCAATGAGCCGGTGGCACTGTCGTCGAGGCTTGCCAATGCGAGTTCGGTCCGCTCGCGGCATTCGGCGAGAAGCGACAATTGTACCCAGAGCGGGACTGCCCCTGCGGTCAGCGCCGTTCCGATCTGCGCATCGCCGCCGGGCGAGAAAGCCCAATCGAGGCTGGACCGCACGTTGTCGATGTGCTGGCCATAGAAGCCAAGCCACTCCGCCTGCGGCTTCACTTCGCTGTCAGCTTCCGCATTCGCAAAGAACCCGCAATAGTATCTGGCCTGGCGGCGCGCTACGCCGGGAAATTCGCCGCTGGCGTGAAGTTTCTCCAGCGCATAGGCGCGCGTGGTATCCAACAAGCGATAATAGGGGCGTTCGCCGCGGATATCCGCAAGGACGAGCGACTTCGCAACCAGATTGGCAAGTTCCGCGGTCACATCGCTCATCCCTTCGCCCGCAACCGCGATCACGGCATCGAGCAGAAACTCTCCGGCAAATATGCCGAGCCGCCGCAGGAGCCGCGCCTCGGCGTCCGGCAGCAGATCGTAGCTCCAGTCGAGCGTCGCACGCAGCGTTTGCTGCCTGGGCAACGCAGTACGCCGGCCGGTCGTCAGAAATTTGAACCTGTCGTCGAGAAGTGCCGCGATCTTCGGCGGACTGAGCATCACAGCACGTGCCGCCGCGAATTCGATCGCGAGAGGAATGCCGTCCAGCCGGCGGCAGATGGCGGCGACGGCATCGAGATTCTGTTCGTCGAACGCGAAGCTGGAGCCCAGCGCTTTCGCCCGGGTCGTGAACAATTCCACCGCCGTGTAGGCCGATGCGGCGTCGGACTCGCGCCGGGCTTCGGGCGGCACACCCAGGGCCGGAACGCGATAGACATGTTCACCTTCAATGCGCAGCGCTTCGCGACTTGTCGCCAGGACGGTCGTTCCGGAACAGCGGCTGACGATCGTCTCGGCCAGTTCGGCCACGGTATCAACGACGTGCTCGCAATTGTCGAGAATGAGCAACAACGGCCTGGCTCCAATCGCGCGCGCGATGGAATCCGGAGCGATCTCCTCCCCTTCGAGCTTGATGCCGAGCATGCCGGCGACGGCCGAGCACACGAGCTTGGGATCGGGCAGCGAGGCCAGTTCGACCAGCAACCGATCGGCCGCAAAGCCGGCTGGCGGCATCCTGGCGGCTTGAAGTGCAAGTGCCGTCTTGCCGATCCCGCCAGGCCCGACGAGGCTCACGACGCGATAGGCCGATAAAAGCTCCCACAAACGCGCGAGCGCGGTGGTGCGGCCGATGAGAACGAATGACGCATTGGGAATGTTGGCCGACGGCAACAGCTCGGGTGCGGCAGATTGTAGCGGGGCGTCCATCTGCCGGGTCCGCCATGAACCCAGCAGGCGATAGCCTCGGCCGACCGTGGTCGCCAGCATGTCGCGATCCGAACCGAGGGCCTTCCGGATCGCCGCGATATGGACCCGAAGTGCACTTTCCTCGACAAAGACGCCGCGCCAGACCCGCTGCGTCAGGTCGTTCCTGGTGACCAGCTCGCCTTCGGCCTGAGCCAATTCCGCAAGAATTTCAAAGGCACGACCGCCCAGAGGAACGCACTCTCCCATCGAGCGCAGTTCACGTCTGGCAAGATCGATCTCCCATTTGTCGCAGGCGTAGACGGGACGCTGGCTTGGCCCGGCCATCATCGGCATAGCCTCGAGCGGTTGCTTGATCTTGCGCCCAGCGTATCATCAACGCTTGCGGAAGACGCAGCTTGTCCGGCGGCCAAGGCCGCCAGACACCCGAAGCAAGTCTCGCAATGCTGGCGTGTCAGCAGCCGCGGCAGATGGATCCTTCCAGCATCTTCTCGAGCCGGGCGTCCTCCTTGTCGATGGCCGCATCCGTGCCGAGTGACGGTCCTTTCATTGCGTGACCGCCACCCTCTGACGACGGAAGCGCGGTGCCGAGCGAGTTCGTTCCCGGCGCAGCAGCACTCGTACCGAGCGCGCCACCACTTTCCATCGACATGTGGGATCCCATTCCCGCGCGGGCAAATGCGGCGCCCGCGAGCGCAAGGCAGGCGACGATGCAGAGAAGCGGGAGAAGTCTCATGGTTCACACTCCACATGTTTCTATGACCTGCACCTAGAACTGGATGCCGCGAGCAATTCGACCATGCACGTTCGCGCGAGCGACTATGACAACCGTGACAGAATTCCGCTTCGAAGACGTCTCGTCGATAACCCGCGCACCCCACCCGATATTCCCTGCACACCCTCTCGCAAGAGTGATGCACAAAGAGCAGGGTTTTCCGGCCGGACTGCCTATATGGCCCGGTATCGAGAACAATTTCGGAAACGCCCCTCAGCCGAGCAGCGATCATCGCCAAGCGACTCTCCGCACATCGCAAGCATGGAGATTCGCTATGACTGCAATCAAAACCCTGATCGCCGCGGCACTGCTGTCAACGGCAACGATATCATCCGCCTCTGCGGCCTGGTCCTTTGCCGATCAGGAGCCCGCCGCATTTGCATCAATGTATCCCGATCGCGACGTGCTAAACGGCGGCGCATTGACGCCGGCAGGACGAATGGGCCTCGAGCAGCCCGGCGGCGCCGCTCCGGTCTTCGGATCAGGCCACATCTACAATCGGCACTGGCATCGGTGACCGGCAACCAAGCGCGCAGGTCAGACGATCAGAAAGCTCGCTGAGCTGGACTGGCACCCCGTCCGCATTTCACCCGACTAGCAAGCAATCGCTCTGGTGATGAAGCGTGGGCTACGACTTCGTGCAAAGGCGAAAACGTTCGTTCGATTGATACTGCTCATCCGGCAAGGACATACACATGTCTAGCGAGCGAGCCGAGGCGTTCCCGGCGTCGCTTTGTCAAGGAGACGTGCAATGACTACACTTAAGCTCTTGTCGGCCGGACTGATGGTCGCGGCCATGATTGCCTCCCCCGCGATGGCTCGCGAAGGCAGCAACAACGCGCGCCGGACCAATGCCGACGCCTATGCATCGGTTCAGCGCGTGCCGGTCACGTCCAAGCGCAGCTGCGTTCGCGCTCCCGACGTCGGCGCGTTCGCGAGCGACCCCTGGCGTCGGCCTCCGTGCGAGCCCACGTCGGGCTATTGAGCACGCCAGCCGGGACGAGCTCCATTGCCGGAAGGCAATCGCTAACGCTGACTTGAAGAGGTTCATCTCAGCGTTTTCGGGGCACCTCACGGACGTGACGGAAGGAAGAATGGCGGCTCCATGAAGCTCCGTTCTTCCGACCGGTCATATCTGAGGAGGATTGGCTGCGCCAGAAGCATGGCCCGGCATCTGCAGCATATCCAATGAGAATGATTCCTTCTCGCTCGAAACGAGGGCATCAAAGATCGTATCCGGCAGCGGCGGCATCTCGCCATCGAGTCGGGGTGTCACCCGTGAACCGTCTGAATGTCGTCGTGAAGTGGGCCTGGCTCTGAAAACCCACAGTGAGCGCGATCTCGACGATCGGCATCCCGGAATCCCGCAGCAGGTCTTTCGAGCGCTGTATTCGGTGCCGCAAAATATACTCGTGCGGCTTGCAACCCGTCGCCGCTCGGAACTGGGCGGCGAAATGCATGCGGCTCAGGCCGGCGGCTGCGGCAAGATCCGCGAGCACGATCTTTCTGCAGAAGTGAGTCTCGATATAGTCGAGCACCCGCTTGAGCCGCCACTTCTGCAGTCCCCGGACCGGCCTTTCAGATGCACGTTGGTCGACACGGGCTCGCTCGCCGAACTTCAGCCGCCGCGTATCGGACCGCAAAGCAAAGGCCCTGGCAATGACCGCAAATCGCAGGGCATCAACACAAACAGCGCTATGAGTGTCCATCAAACATTCCATCGCGACGAGAGCTTCAGACAGACGCTGAAGAACCGGATCCCCGTCGTTGCAAGGAGGCGCAATAGCCATGGATTTCGCTGTCGTCATCGACGCGCGTCGCCACGGGATTTCGACGCGCAGCCAGCCGGCATCGTGCTCCGGATCACACGGCGAGATCCTGGCGCTGCGCCGTGGCTGTCCCTCGAACGCAATGACCAGACCGAGCCGCTCGAAAGCAATCGTCGTTGCGTCAAGGGCGGACAGATCGTCCCTGCGCAAACGGTTGGTATGAGCGATGACCTTCGGAGGCGGCACGACTGACGCCATTGCAATGGCCGGCCGAAAATCTGCTTGGTCCGCGGTGACGAATGCCTGGGTATCGCCATGCTTCAGTTGTCGCGACGATAGTGGCTGAGACATGATCCTACCCTGACTAAGATAATCCAAACCGCGAGGCGCCATTGGAGCGATGCGCCTCGATTGCCGAGTAAGGTAGCAAGGCACGGTCCGACCGCGAGTTAAGAGACGCAAAATCAGGAAATTTCAGACTTCCGCCGCCAGGCCGATAGGTTTTCCAGATCGACCTATCGCAAATTACGAATCCTGCGGCTCCGTCCGCGGATGCGCGGCTCGGCGGACTCCGTTGTGCGGTTGGCGAAGCGCAGGACCATACATTTTACGGATCGCTCCGTCACGCGCGTCGATTGCCGCACCATCAGACGTACAGGCGTGGAGATAAGCGCCGAAGTCCCTCAAACCCTCCTCGGCGATTTCCCACACAGGCTCCGATGGATCAGCCGGGCCCGAGCAGATCAGCGCGGCCGGCCAGCTGCCGAAGCACCCCCGAGGGATCGGAATCGCGATGCTGCAAAGCCCTTCGGCATATTCCGAGAGAGTTCGGACGAAGCGATTAACACGGGTGTCATAAATATCGCGCTTCAGGGAGGCCGCCGTCGTCCGCGTATTGGATGCCAGGCTGACGAGCCGGCCGCGGCATAGCTCCTCCACGTCCGCATCGGCGAGCTGCGACAGGATGGCCTTGCCGCCCGCCGTCGCGTGAAGCGGCACTTTTTCTCCCAGCATCGATCGCGACATCAACGGCATCGATCCCTGCTTGCTTGCAATAATGACCATCGAAGCACATTGCAACGCGCCGACCTCCACAGTCAGCTGCGTCCCGGCGCTCAGTTCCTCCATCTTTTCGATGACGATACTGCGGAGCCGATTGCTCGCCATGTAGACGGCGGCAAGCTGCACCACGAACATCCCGACGGAAAAACGATCTTCGCTGCTCCGTTCGAGCAGACCGATCTCGGTCAGGGAAACAAGGAAGCGATGCGTCGTGCCATCGTCCCAACCCAGATGTCGCGCGATATCCTGCAGCCCCCAATGTGAGCAGGTGTTGCTTCGATCGAGGGCGTCGGGAATGAAGAGCTCGAGCAGACTGCCCAGCTTCTGAACCGTCGCGACGCGAAATCCCTTGCCTTGTGTCGCTGTCGGGACGTGCTGCACGCTCCTTCCCGCCCGCTCTCCCATTTTAGCGCTCCCAGTCGTCCTCACGAATTCGTGTAGCAAGCGACGAGCTTTTCAGACGACTGCATCGAGCCATGGCGAACAACCGGCTACTGAGAAGGTCTTCTTGACACCCCAACGGCCTCCCCTGTAGGACACCAAGGCATATTCACGCTTTCAAAATCTTGCCGGGGGCGGTGATCTTTCGGGGGTCTCGTCACTCTCCCTAGATCGCGGCAGTGAAGCTGATCCACGGACCCCCCTATGTCGCCTTCGCCCGCTGCACGAACCTTCTCCTTCGGTAACTGGCTTATCGACTGCCAGCGGAGAGAGCTGAGGTGCGACAACGTCACGGTGCCGATCGGGAGCCGCGCATTCGAAATTCTCGAGAAACTGGCGAGTTGCGCCGGTCTCCTGGTGACCAAGGATGATTTGATCGGAAGTGTCTGGTCGGGCCTGGCCGTCGAGGACAACACGCTACAGGTCCACATCTCCGCCGTCCGGAAGGCGCTGGGCAAAGATCGCGATCTCCTCAAGACGATCTCGGGCCGTGGATATACCCTCGCCGGGACCTGGCGCAGCGGTCATTTGGATCAGTCCCCAGCGACATCGGTATCCGCCCCGGCTGTCGCATCCTTTTCGAATAACCTGCCGAACACTCGCGCTCCTCTCATCGGGCGCGAGGATTGCCTGAGCGAATTGGCCGAATTGATGTCCGCATATCGGGCCGTGACTGTCGTCGGTCCGGGAGGCATCGGAAAAACAAAGCTGGCCATCGAACTCGCGCGCCGGGTCGCATCCGCATTCGAAGGTTCGGTGGCGCTGGTCGAACTCGCGACCCTCCAGGATCCGGCACTTGCAACATCGACCACCGCCCGTGCGCTCAAGCTGGCCTTGAGTGACAAGGACGTTTCGGCTGCGAGCATCGCCCAAGCTATCGGGTCACGACGCCTGCTTCTCGTCTTGGACAATTGCGAGCACGTCATAGACGTCGCTGCACAAATCGCGAGCTCTGCACTTCGCTATTGTCCAAATGTCACTATTCTTTCGACCAGCCGGGAAGGCCTCCGCATCGATGGCGAATACGTTGCGGCCATCCCGCCGCTGTCTGTTCCAGACTCTGACTTGCGTGATCCCGGCCTGCTGTTGCAGGCAAGTGCCGTGCAGCTCTTCGTCGCTCGCACACGGGCGCTACGCGCGAGCTTTGCTCCAGGCGCGGACGATCTGCTGAAAGTGGCCGCCATCTGTCGCCGGCTCGACGGAATTCCGCTCGCGTTGGAATTTGCCGCGGCTCAGGCCGCGAATCTTGGCCTGGACACCGTCTTGCTTCGCCTGGACAAGCGACTGGAGTTGATGAGCGGCGGCCGCAGGGACCAGCTGCCGCGGCACCAGACCCTGCGAGCGACACTGGACTGGAGCTACGATCTGTTGTCGCCGGAAGAGCAAGGCCTGCTGCGCTGGCTCGCAGTGTTCCCGGCCGGCTTCACACTCGATGCGGCCATTGCAATGATGGACGACGCGTTGTCCCGGTCGGACGTCATCGAAACATTATTCAATCTGGTCGGGAAATCGCTGGTCTCACTCGACCCCTCCGTTGAAGGGCGGTGGCGCCTGCTGGAGACCACCCGCGCTTATGCCCTGGAGAAGCTGGCGGAAGCGGGGCTCGTCGAGCAAGCCGGCAGACGGCATGCGAACTTTCTCAGGCGGCTCATCACGCCGCTCGACGAGGCCTCTCCCGCCTCCGACGATCTCGCTCGCCTTGCCCAGGAGATCGGAAACGTGCATGCGGCGCTCGACTGGGCCTTCGCGCCCGACGGCGATGCCGCGCTCGGCGTAGAGCTTACGGCCGGCTTTGTGCCGGTATGGATGCAATTGCTGTCCTTCATGGAATGCTCGACCCGGATCGAGCACGCTCTCGCCCATCTCGGCGGAGAGCTGACCTGCAACCCGAGGCTCAAGGCGCAGCTTTATGTCGCGCTGGGGTTCGCGCTTCTCAATACGACTGGCTCGGCGGATCGCATGAAAGCGGCGCTGAACATCGGCCTTGTGCTCGCAGAAGAGCTATCGGATCTCGAGCTTCAGCTGAAGGCCGTTTGGACGCTGTGGAGCTATAATCTCAACTCGGGTCAATACGACGCAGCCCAGGATGTCGGAGAGCGATACCTCGAGATCGCCCTGCGTACAGGCAATCCCGCCAACGAGACGGTGGGCCGCCGCCTGATAGGCGCCGCCACCCATTTTTACGGAGCGCAGGGGGAGGCTCAACGCGAACTGACCCTGTCCCTGGACCATTCGGCTCACGGGCTAAAGGACGGCGCGAACCAGATGTGGTTCCTGCTCAACCAGAGCGTTCTGGCGAAAGCCATGCTGGCTCGCGTCCTGCTGCTCCAGGGAAAGATCGCCCAGAGCAGATCCCTGGCCACGGAATGCCTCCAGGAGGCGCAACGCGAGAAAGACAAGCTCGCGGTCGCTTACGCGCTGCGGAACGCCGTATGCCCCATTGCGCTGATGACGCACGATCTCGACGCTGCCGATCAGGCGATATCGTCTCTCCTCGAACTCGTCACGCGCGAGGGAATAGCTTTCTGGACGAGCTGGACATCGTGCCTGAAGGGGCAGTTGCTCGTCCTGCAAGGCAGACATCACGATGGAATAGAGCTGCTGCGCGGTGGATTGAAAGCGCGGGCCGAGAACGGCTGGCTGATGCGCAATCCCGAATTTCTCGGATCGCTCGCCGAAGGGCTGCTCGCGGCCGGCGAGACGGCGCAGGCCCTGGCCGCCGTGGAAGATGCCTTAGCTATCTCCCGGCAGGGCCAGCAGTTGTGGTGCCTTGCTGATCTGCTGCGGATCAAGGGCGAGGTTCTGCTTGCCGATGGCACGCCGGATCGGTCCCGCTCGGAACTGCTGTTCTCCGAGGGCCTATCCGTTGCCAGGGAGCAGCAATGCCGCTTCTACGAGCTGAAGGTCGCGGCAGCCTGGGCAAGGATCATGGCGGGATCGGACCGACAGCAGACCGCGCTCGAGCTCGTCGGTCCGGTCAGCGCCCTGTTCGATCGGGAGGTCGATCTTCCCGCGCTCGCCTTTGCTCGTGGTCTCGCTAAAACTCCGGGCATCTCGATTTCGACATGCGTCGACGACCGGCCCACATCCAGTACCTGCCACTAGGTTGCACTATCTTTCGACCGGGACGACACGTCCTGCAGCGCTGGAACAGCCTCACATTCATTCCTCCGGACCGCACTTGATGAGCATCTCTCGACGACAGGTTCTAGGCGGCGTCGGCGCTTCGGTGTTTTCGCCCGGCATCATCCGTGCTCAGGGCACGAGACCGATCAGGATCGGCGAGATCAACTCCTATAGCAGCGCGCCCGCGTTTACCCTGCCCTACCGACGCGGCTGGCAGTTGGCGGTCGAACAGCTGAATGCAAGTGGAGGCGTCCTCGGGCGAGAGCTACAGGTCATCAGCCGGGACGATGAAGGCAAGCCGAGCGTCGCGCTGCGCGCCGCCGAAGAACTCGTGCGACGGAATGGCGTCGATCTTCTGGCAGGCGCCTATCTGTCGCATGTCGGGCTGGCGATCAGCGACTTCGCCCGGCAAAACCGGATCCTCTTTGTGGCCAGCGAACCGCTCACCGACGCCCTCGTTTGGGAGCAAGGACATCGGTACTGTTACCGGCTCCGTCCCTCGACATACATGCTGGCCGCCATGCTGGTGGAGGAGGCTGCGCAACTGAAGGCGACACGATGGGCGACGATTGCCCCGAACTACGAATATGGGCAGTCGGCCGTAAGATGGTTCAGGCAGCTTCTGAGCGACCGTCGTCCTGACGTCGAGTTCATCAACAGCCAGTGGCCGCCGCTGGGTGCCATTGATGCCGGCGTGGTTGTCAACGCCCTCACCCAACAGAAGCCCGAGGCGATTCTCAACGTCACCTTCGGACCCGATCTCGCCAGGTTTGTCCGGCAAGGCAATGATAGAGGCCTGTTCGAAGGGCGACACGTCGTGTCGTTCACGACCGGCGAGCCCGAATACCTTCTTCCCCTCGGGCAAGACGCACCGGAAGGATGGATCGTGACCGGCTATCCGGCGACCGAAGTCCTGGATCACGCCAACAACGCCTTTGCGTCGGCCTATTCCGCGCGATATGGCGAGGCCCCCACGATGGGCTCCGTGGTCGGTCACGCCTTGATCAGCTCCATCGCGGCTCCGATCGAGAAGCTCGGAAGCTTTGATACCGAGGCGATGGCCGACGGCTTTGGTAATGTCGGCTTCGAAACGCCGTTCGGACCGGCCATTTGGCGTTCCATCGACCATCAGAGCACCATGGGGACCTTTGTCGGCCGCACCACGGTCCGGGGCAACAAGGGCGTGATGGTGGACTGGAAATATCGGGACGGCGGAACGATGCTGCCGCCTGACACCGAGGTTCTGAAGCTGCGCCCGGCAACGTGAAGCGCAGGTACAGGCCCCGGCTGCGCCAACCCGCGCTTCAGGAAACTTCACGAAAGCACCAAGGAAATACGACGTCGTTCGGATCATAATGCAGCTCTGCCATAAGGGGAGCCGCAGATGATCGCTGAGCCCGGTCCGCACAATCAAACGGCGGGAAAGATATCGGGCTCGCCAAGCCCGGTGCAGCCGGTCCATTGCGTCTCCGTGCGAAACGGTCTTGCCGAATGGCAATTGCGGCGCGTCAGAGAGGCGATTGAATCGTCCAGCACGCCCTGGTCGCTCGAGGCCATGGCGTCATTGATTGGCCTCAGCTCAAGCTGCTTCTGCAAGCGCTTTCGCACCACCATGGGCCTTCCGCCCCATCGCTGGCAAATGCTGCAACGGATCGAGCGCGCCAGGCGGCTCCTGCGCGATCCGAACCGCACGCTGACCGAAATTGCCTATGCTTGTGGTTACGCCAGCTCTGCGCATTTCTCGACCAGCTTCGGACGCACCACGGGCAAAACGCCGAGCGAATACCGGCGCCTGTGCAGAGCAGCTGCCGGGGCGCTCGCATCCGATCTGGCAAGCGCGCCGGCCACGCTTGTTCCCGAGGCGCCGGCAGCCGGAATATCGCCCCCGGACCCGCACGCGGTGCGATGAGGCGAATGTCTTGTAGCAGCACCGCCTCAGCATCCCGGCGGCAAGATCGGCGACACTCCCGGCGTTGGGGCAGCGCCTGACGCGTTGGCGGGCAACACCGTCGCAGGCGCGGCGAGATTCATCGAAACCCCTTCCATGCAGCTTGTGCTGTTCGGGCTCGGCATGACGGCGGCATTTGGATCGATGCCAGTGCCGCCCGCGGCGCTGGTGTCCGGCAGGATCGTGCCAGGCGCGAGGCTGGCCGGCACTTGCGGGATCGAGAGCGGCAGGGACGCAGCGCTTGCTGCGAGCCCTCCCGGCGTCGAGCTGCATGCGGCCGTCGTCCCCGTTCCCACCGGTTCCGACGTGGGAATTGTTCCGGTGGAGCTGCCGGTTTGCCCTATGACCGGCGATATCAGAGCGCCAATGCCTGACGTCGACTGGCCCGTGCTCGATACGATCGGAGTCGCCGGCACCGGCGTCTCAGACGTCAATGGCACGGCGCAGACGACGACCGTACCCGGCGTGGTCGGATCCGAGGCAAGTGGAACGGGCGCCAGCGTCGTGTCGGGAGTGCCAGGCTCAGTTGTAGCGGAAAACGGGCCTGGACTATTGAGCGGCGAGGTGACGATCGCACCCGGTACGGTGGGAAGGCCCATGGCCGTGGTGCCCATTGTTGCGACCTGCGCCTCAATCGGAGAGCAGCCCAACGTTACGGCGATCATCGTTGCAACCACGATCCGGACCATCTCTGTGCTCCTAGCTCGCCTCGACCTTGCGTATGGTGACCTTGCTGCCCTCCGCCAGGTTCACCGCTGGATTGAGTATGACCTGATCGCCGGGTTGCACGCCCTCGCGCACCTCCACCGAGGTGCCGAAGTCCCGTGCGATCGAGACGTGCTGCAAATGAACGATGTCGTTTCGCACCACCGCGACGTGAAGACCGTTCTGATCGAAGACGAGCGCATCGGACGGGACCATCATCGACGGCGTCTTGCGCGGGATCGACAGCTCGACCGTGCAGTAGATCCCAGGACTGAGCGCACCGTCCGGATTGGGCACGTCGATCTCGGTCAGCAGAGTTCGGCTTCCTGGCTGCAATGCGCTTGCGATCCGCGTGACTTTCCCCGGAAACGACCGCCCTGGAATCTCGGGGACGTGAATATCCGCGTCGACGCCCGGTCCGACTCCGAAAGCCTCGTCTTGCGGCACGAAGACCTGAGTTCGGATCACATTGGAATGCATCAGCGTGAACATGAAGGTCGACCCGGCCTGCACCAGGCTGCCATTGTCCACATTGCGCTGTGTGATCACGCCGTCGAACGGCGCCACCACGCGCTGGTAGGCCTTCTCCTGCTCGAGGACGCGGATCTGCGCCTGCTGCGCGGTGATGTTCGACTGGGCGACACCCACGGCCCCCTGCTGCGCACGCAAGGTCAGACGATCGTTGTCACCCTGCTGCGCCGTCAGCCAGCCTTGCTTGACCAGATTGCTGTCCCGCGAATTGGTGACGTCGGCAAGCTCCCGGCTCGCTTGCGCCTGCTGCAAGGCCGCCTGGTTTTGTGCAAGCGTCGCCTGGGCCTGAGCGATCTGCTGGTCAAGCTCCGGAGCTGTGATATCCGCCAGAAGATCGCCCTTCTTCACCCGATCGCCGATATCGACGTAGCGCTTCTCGATATAGCCGCTGGTCCGCGCGAAGATATTGGCCGCCTCGAACGCGGTCGTCGTCGCCGGCAAGGTGACCTTCATCAGCGCACCGCTGGGCCGAACCACCGCCACCCGGACGTCCGGAACAGCCGTCCTCGCTTGCTCCGCGACTGCGGCGACGTCACGCGCCGCCTGATAGTGCCGCCAGCCGCCAACGCCGAGACCGCCCGCAAGCAGCAGAAGCATCCCTCCTCCGAGCAGCGCGGCGCCATAACGGCGTCCGGATGGAGCGCCTTTGCCCGGGAGCTCGACGATCCGGCAGCTCTCCGCATCGGGCCGGTCCCCCCCTTCATCGTCACTGGTCCGCACGCGAGCGTCGCTCATTCCGGTTGCTCCTCGAATACGCCGTGGTGAGGCTTGCCATCGTTACCTTTGCGCAGCATCGCAAAGAGGTACGGCACGATCAGCAGTGTCGTCGGGGTCGCGAACAGCAGTCCGCCGATAACCGCGCGCGCGAGCGCGGCGTTCTGCTCCTCGCCCGGCCCCCCAAGCGCCATCGGGATCATGCCCACGATCATCGCGGCAGCGGTCATCAGGACGGGACGGATTCTGGTGCGCCCCGCGCTCAGCGCCGCCTGGAACGCGGAGTGTCCCTTCAATTGCTCATCTCGCGCGAACGTCACGAGCAGAATGGAGTTCGCCGAGGCGACCCCGACCGCCATGATCGCGCCCATCAGCGAGGGCACATTCAGCGTCGTTCCGGTGATGAACAACATTGTCACGATGCCACAGAACGTCGCCGGCAGCGCCAGGATCACGACAAAGGGATCGCCGAAATTCTGGTAGTTCACGACCATGAGCAGGTAGACCAGGATGGCGGCGAACAGCAGCCCGATCCCCAGATCGCGGAACGACTGGTTCATGCTCTGGATCTGTCCCAGGACCTGGATCGAATTGCCCGGCTGGAGTTGCTTCTGAAGCGTCGACGTCACCTTGTTGATGTCGGCCGCCACGCCGCCAAGATCGCGGCCCTGGACGCTTGCATAGACGTCAAACACCGGCTGGACATTGGCCTGGTTCGAATTGGTGGGAACGCTCCCTCGCTTGAACGTCGCAACGTTGCTGAGGAGCCCCGGCACCGTCTGCCCGCTCGCGGCAACGGACGTCGACACCGGCGTGTTTCCCAATGCGTTCAGCGAATTTGCCCTGTACTCGGGCGTCTGCACCGCCAGGTAATACGGGATGCCCGACGTCGGGTCGGTCCAGAAATTCGGCGAGACCTGCGCCGACGAGCTGAGGCTGACATTGATATTGGTCGCCACCGTGCTCGCATTCAGGCCGAGCTGCGCGGCCCGGGTGCGGTCGATGTCGGCATAGAACGCCGGAGCATCGACTTCCTGCTGCAGATGGGCATCGACGACGCCGGGGATCGCCGCGAGAGACTTCTGGAGCTCCTTGGCCACGGCCAGATTGTTGTTGCCGTAGCCGACCGTGCGCACATCGATCTGCGCCGGAAGACCGAAGTTCAGGATCTGCGTCACGATATCGGCCGCCTGGAAGTAGAACGTGTCCTCGGGGAATGCCGATGGCAGCACCTGCCGCAGTTTCCTGACGTAGCCCGCGGTCGGCTTGTGCCCGTCCTTGAGCGACACGAGAATGGTGCCGTCGTTCACGCCTATCGTCGAACCGTCGGTGAACGCGAGATTATAGGGACGCGCCGGAAGCCCGATATTGTCGACGATCAGCGCCCGGTCCCGCTCCGGAATGACATCTCGGATCTTGTCTTCGACCGCCTGGAAGATTGCCTCCGTGCGCTCTATGCGCGTGCCCGCGGGGGCGCGAACATGAAGCTGGATCTGGCCACCGTCGATCAACGGATAAAAGTCCCTGCCGACATAGACGAACATGGTGGCCCCGAGAGCGAGCACCAGCACCGCGACGACCGGCACGACGGCGCGACGCCGAAGCAACGTCAACAAGAGATCGGAATAGCCGTTGCGCAGGCGTTCGAACCCGCGCTCGAACGCGGCCGAGGCACGTCCGAAGATGCCCGACGGGGCCCCGCCCTCGCCATGACGCCGCTCGCCTTTCAGCAGCAGGCCGATGGTGATCGGCGTCAGCGTTCGCGACAACGCATATGACGCCAGCATCGCGAACACCACCGCCAGACCTAACGGGGTGAAGAGGTACTTGGCCGGCCCTTCGAGAAACACGACCGAGGTGAACACGCAACTGATCGCGAGCGTCGAAACGAGCGTCGGCACCGCGATTTCAGCCGCTCCATGCAGCGTCGCATCCGGCAGCGGCATGCCTTGCTCGGTCCAGAGCCGGTGCGTGTTCTCGATCGTCACCGTCGAGTCATCGACCAGGATGCCGACCGCGAGTGCGAGCCCGCCGAGCGTCATCGTGTTCAGGGTCTCGCCGAGACAATACAACGCGACCAGCGACGAAAGCATCGCTAGCGGGATCGAGATCAAGACGACCAGCGTCGATCGCCACGATCCCAGAAAGAGCAGGACCATCAGGGCCGTGAGGCCGGCCGCGATCGCACCTTCGCGCAGCACGCCATTGACAGAATGAGTCACAAAGACCGACTGGTCGAACAGCTCGTTGATCTTCAGCCCCGCAGGAGCCGACGCCCGAATCGACTTCAAGGCCTTCTTCACACCGTTGACGACGGCGAGCGTCGAGGCATTTCCATTCTTGATCACACTGAGCAGGACGGACCGATGGCCGTCCTCGCGCACGATGTTCTGCTGGACCTGGGCGCCGTCCCGGACCTGGGCCACATCCTTCAGGAAGATCGTGGCTCCGTTCGCGAACTTGACCGGGATCATGTTGAGATCCTTGATCGAAGCCGGCGTGGCGTTGGTTCGAACGGTGTACTGGGTATCGCCGATCTTCGCCGTGCCGGTGGGCAACGTCAGATTCTGGGTGTTAACCGCATTGACGATGTCGAGGGGCGTCAATCCGCGCGACAGAAGCTTGTTCGGGTCGATGTCGACCATGATCTGGCGGTACTTGCCGCCGGCAGGCGTAGGCAGCGTGACGCCCGGAACGGGCGCCAATTGCTGCCGGACTCGATAGATGCCGAAATCGTATAGCTGCTGCTCGTTCAGGCTATTGGACTCGAGGCTGAGCTGCAGCACCGGCACGCTCGACGCGTTGAACTGCACGATGATCGGCGGCTGAATTCCCGGCGGCATCAGCGCGCGGATGGCGTTGGTCGCCGAGACGATCTGCGAGATTGCGAGGTCGAGATTGACGTCCGGCTGGAAGTAGATTTTCTGAACCGACAGACCGTTGAGGGTTTGCGCCTCGATATTCTTGATGCCGCTGACGTTGGCGCTGATCGAATACTGGCTGTAGGTGCTGACGCGCTGCTCCATCTCCGGCGTCGAAAGACCGGTGTAGCTCCACACCACCGTGACGACGGGGATGCGAATCTCCGGAAAAATGTCCGTCGGCATCGACCAGATCGCGATGCCGCCGAGAAACATGATCAGCGCCGCAAGCACATAGAACGTGTGCGGAAACCGCAGCGCGAAGCGAACAATTCCCATGGTGGTTTCTGCCTGAAACAAATTGCGCGGGATCGTTGAACAGATGAGGACGGGTGGGCATCCGTTCAAATGAAAACGAATTCAGAAGCTCCGCGACATGACAGACATCATTGGTGCCGGCATCACTGCTTCGCAATCGCTCATTGTGTGGTGAGCTCCCGCGGCCGTGAGCCCGAGACGCAGGCGGCGCGCTTGCGTACCGCATCCTCCGCGGCGAGAATTGCGGCTCGCCTGACCTTGGCAAAGGCACGGATCTCGATCTGCCGAACCCGTTCGCTGGAGACCGAAAGCTCGCAGGCGAGTTGGTCCAGCGTAACCGGGCGTTCCGCCAGCCGCCTCGCCTCCAGGACATGGCGCTCGCGCGCCGTGAGCACGCCCAGCGCAACGCGCAAAGCATTGGTACGGCGCTCCGTCTGCTCATGATCGGCTAGCACCGTCTCGGCGTCGATCGCCTGATCGACCAGCAATGTTTCCCACTCGGTTCCTTGTTCGTCGCCGCCTACGCGCGCGTTCAGCGACATGTCACCGTTCAGACGGGAATCCATCTCGATCACGTCACGCGCTGTGACGTCGAGCCTTTCCGCGATCATCTGGGCGACATCGGGCGTGAGCCCTGCCATCGTACCGCGCGCGGCTTTCCTCATCTCGCCGCGAAGCCTGAAGAACAACTTCTTCTGCGCTGCGGTCGTGCCGATCCTGACCAGGGACCAGGAGCGCAGAATGTATTCGTGAACGGACGCTTTGATCCACCACACCGCATAGGTGGAGAACCTCGCACCGCGGCCGGGCTCGAAGCGTGACGCGGCAATCACGAGGCCGAGATTTGCCTCCGCAATCACATCGGCCAAGGGAAGACCGTATCCCTTGTAGCCGCGCGCCACCTTGGCTGCGAGCCGGAGATGACTGGTAACGAGTGCGTTGACGGCACTGCGGTCCCGCGTCTCCTGCCAGCTGCGTGCAAGCTGCTGCTCCTGAACAGGCTCAAGCAGTTCATAGCGTTTGATGGCTTCGGAATACGCGCTGAGGAATGAGGCCGACGGAACTCCGGCCGCTACAGCCACGGCATTATTCCTCGCAACTTCGTGGCGGATCTGCATCTGTCACTCCCACATACGAAACCGGCGAACGGACTCTAGGAGGCCCCCGAAGGAGGCGGCCACTGAATTGAACGTAACAAACCTGAATTCGCCTTCAGACATCCGGCATCTCCTGGCATCGAGAGCATCGCGCATCATCGGCGTCGTCACATCAGGTCAGCTGTTGCGGGGAACAAGGCTCGGGACCCGCATGGGGCGGCTTTGCTCGCCCTCCCGGTCCACGCGAGGATCTCGATCCGCCCGCCGGGAGCCGGACCGATGATCAACCGAAAGCCGTGCAGCTTGACGATGGCAGCCACGAGGCTCAGTCCCAGCCCTACCCCCGGCGTGTTGCGCATCTTGTCGGAACGATAAAATCGCCGTAGCACCGCTTCGCGCTCCTGCTCGCTGATACCGGGTCCGGTGTCACTCACGCGCACAAGCGCGGTCTCGTCTTCTGACACGAGTTCGAGGCCCACCCGTCCGCCCGACGGCGTGAACTTGACCGCATTATCCACGAGATTGGCGATTGCTTCGAACAACAGGTCCCGATCGCCCCACACCCGCACATGGCGATCGATGACGACGCCGAGCGCGATACCCTTGTCTTCGGCGATGGGCTCATAGACGTCGCACACTTGGCGCAGAATCTCGTCGAGCGCGACGTCGCCAAAGCCGGCGGTGCGACGGTTGTTCTCGATCTCTGTCAGACGCAGCAAGGCGGTGACGATAGCGAGCGACTGATCGATTCCGGCCACCGCCTTGTCGGTGACCTCCTGGAGCTGCTCCAGCGTCGCCGCATGCGTTCGTCCGCGCTCCAACGCCAGGCGCGCACGCGTGAGCGGAGTTCTGAGATCATGGGCGATATCGTTGCCAACGCCGGCAAGCGCGTTGATCATGGTTTCCATCTCGGCGAGCATGCCGTTGACAATCCTGGCCAGTCGCGCGAACGGATCGTCGGCATTGTCCTCCGGAAGCCGCTCGCGCAGCTCCCCGGCCACGATCCGCTGCACCCGCTGGTTCACCTCCTCGACGCGCCTCTGGGCGCGGACACTCAGCCACGCACCGGCCAGTAGACAGAGGCAGAAAGCCGGCAGCAGGCCGAGCGCGAGCGCCTGTCCCACGACACTCGAGATCTCACGCGTCTCATCGACATTCCTGCCCATCACCAAGACATCGCCGCCATCAAGACGCCTGCCCAACGCCCTGACGACCGGATCGTGGGCCGCCAGCTTATCCATCAGGTCGAGCCGCACACCCTCCACCGCACCGTCCAGACCGAGCGCGGGCGGCACACGGTCGATATTTCCGGCAAGCCGGGTGCCGGCGCCATTGAAGAGCCCCGCGTATTGCACGCCTCTGGAGTCCTGGGCGAGATGATCGGAGATCGCGCTGACGCGGCGATCCGGCGGTAGATCGGCGATGAAATTGATCTGGGTGGTGATCATGCGGTCGGACCGCGCGATCAGATAGTCGTCAAGCTTCCAATAGACGAACGCGAACAGCCCGACCACGAACAGCGCAAATGCAGCCGCCACCGCCAGCGCCCAGAGAAACGTGTTCGAACGAATGAACTGAATCCAGTGCATCGATCCGTCACTCGATACCCGTGCAATCCGTGCTCCACGATCCATTGCGTCCTGCGTCTCTATTGGTGTGAACGCAGAATGAAGCCGGAACCGCGAACGTTGTGGATCAGTTGTGGATCGCCGGGACCATCGACCTTGTGACGAAGCCGGCCCATATGCACATCGATCAGATTCGTCGTTGCCGGAACGAATTTGTAGTTCCAGACCTCTTCGAGCAGCATCGCGCGCGTGAGCAACTGATCGCTCCGGCGCATCATGTATTCGAGCAGGCGGAACTCTCGTGGCAACAGATCGATCTCTCGCTCGCCACGTCTCGCCGTGCGCTCAATCAGGTCGACCTCCAGCGGCCCGACATGCAGCGTGGTCTCCCGGCTGTCCATCGGACGGCGCAGCAATGCCTCTATGCGCGCGACGAGTTCGATAATTGCGAACGGTTTGGTCAGATAGTCGTCTCCCCCCATCCGCAATCCGCGTACCCGATCGTCCACCGCGCCGAGCGCACTCAGAACCAGCACCGGCGTCACGACCCGATCCTTGCGCAACGCCTCGATAACGGTCAGTCCGTCCATTCCGGGCAACATGCGATCGACGATCATGGCATCGGGACACGCCGCGCGCGCCTGATCGAGACCGTCGACGCCGTCAGGGGCCCATTGAACCTCGAAGCCGCGATCGGCGAGTTCGGCGACGATCACCTCGGCGGTTTCGGCATCATCCTCGATCAGAAGGATCCGCGTCATCATTCTGGTCCCACGTTCTACGAGGCGTTTCGGCCTTCGGCGGATAGACGCGGGTTCAGCGGTCCGGGGCGTCATGTTCAATGTCCGCCCGCTCTGAACGCGCGGCGCTGCGCCCGCCTGCCATCGGCCACTCGCTGTTGAACGAGATAGGCCTGCGGAGAATGAGGTGCCACTAAATAGCGTTTCAGGAAGCGCGCCGCGCCCGTCGCCAACAAGGCTAGCGCCATGCCGATACGTCTCGCTGTCGTCGTGATCATCTGCCGCCTCCATTCTGAACCCCGCCATCTCGAAGATATGCCCGCGACGGGATCGCTGTTACTCACAACGCAACGGATGTTGCGCATTCGCACGATCGTGCTTGCGACGATGAATCGGCTCACAGGCGGTTGAAATGGGGTGAGCAATTCGTGCGTTTTGACGAAGCCGGATCGACCACATCTTTGATCGCAAGCCGGCTTGGCCGGCCTGATGTCATCAAAGGAGAAGCCGAAATGACCACTCTCAAACTCTTGTCGACGGGATTGATTGCAGCCGCCGTGTTGGGGGGACCTGTCATGGCTCGCGAACACCACGGCGTCGCACGACAGCCGGCAATGGAGGCCGATACGGTCGCATCGAGCGCGCCCTTTTATCAACAGGGAGGCCGCGTCTGCGTTCCCGCGCCTCGCGTCGGCGCTTTCGCGACGGCACCGTGGACTGGCGACAACGTACCTTGCGAGCCCGGCACAGGCAGCTTCTGATCGCGGCGTCCTTTTTGTCGAGCCGAGCGCACCGGTTGGCGGCTTCGTATCGAACGATGGCGGCGGGCTGAGATGTTCGGCCCGCCTTCTTCTATGGACCGCGGTCGCTCGCAGCTCGATTTCCGTCCCGAACCGCGCGTCTGTTTCCTGAAGCCGAATTTAGTGGGCTTGGCCGCGCGCCGTTCCTATCTTTCTGTCATCACAAACCTTGCCATCAGGCCCTTTGGCGACGGCAGGACGCGGAAGCGGACTGAGTTGATGGCCAGGAGATCGACACGAAAGGAATCCCTATGAAACGAGCAATCATGATTTTGGCGACAGCCGCGCTCGCCTCGACCCTCGCTATCGGCGCGGCCGAGGCGCACGGCGGTGGCGGCGGCCACGGTGGGTTTGGCGGTGGTGGCTTTGGCGGCGGACATATGGGCTTCGGCGGCATGGCGCATAATGGAGGCTTTGGCGGCGAACACCTCGGCTTCGGTGGTCATACCGCCGCGGGCGGCATTGGTCTGCGCCAGCATGCTTTTCACCGCTTTGATCGCTATCGGCCCGGATACGGATTCTACGGAGCCTATCCAGATTGCTACGATTGGTACGAGTTGCACCCCGACCGGCCATTGCCGCTAAGCTGCAGCTAATCTGCACGCAGAGCGTACTGCCGCCGCTCCGGACCGCCCGCACGTGACTCCGCCGCCTACTTCGCCTTGATAGGCGACAAGTGGCGCACCGCGGAGTTGCGGCGCCTGCCTGCTCACGACTTGGCCGTGCCTGGCTCGGCCATTTTGTGCTGCTGTCGCCAATGTCTCGTTGAGCGCCCTGGCCACATCATGCGCGCCACGCGACGCAAGGCGCAAGCTCTGGCAAGACAAAGGGAATGACGCCTTCAACAGACTCTAGGAGGGGCGGAAGCCGGGAGGCATCGTTCGCCAGACTTTATCTTTGAGGCAATAAGCGCGGGCGCCCTCGGGAATATCTTCCGCGGCCCCGCCCTCATATTGCTCGTAAAGGAGCGCCGGGAACAGCTTCCCCTTGATGACCTTAATCATATCACCACGCCGAATGTCTGTACCCGCCGTTCCCGTCAAAACAGACATGATCCCTCGCGAAGCGAACGTAGGATGTCAAACACACTCGTCGACCGGACGGGCTTATCTGAGGCTATCTTGAAGCGGAACAGGCTTCCAATACCCGAAAGGGCTACTCCCTGATCGGGCTGCATTTGCGGCCTGAGACGGAAACGTCTTCGAGGATCCGGAACACTTATTTGAGAGACAGCCCCGATCCTGGATCGCTTGAAGGCAGCAGCGGCCCCGCCAACGCGCTTACAATATAGCGAGGCCGCCTGCCCTACGGACTTCGGTGCTCAGCCTGAGCCCGAAGGCCACCAGATTCTACGCCAAGCGGCTGAGAACGAGGATTGGGCGAAAGAGGCACCCAGTTCGGAGCATGCCAGTCTGTCGGGCCGACATCCCCAATTCGGACAGCACCTCCTCCGAAGCGAAAGCCCAGCGGCGGTGGCGCCACCGGACCGACTATTCGACGGTCACGGACTTGGCGAGATTACGCGGCTGGTCTACGTCGGTCCCCAGAATCGCGGCACTGTGATAGGCTAGGAGCTGTAGCGGCACTGCAAGGACCAGCGGCGCCACGATCTCGGGCATATCCGGCAAGCCCAGCACCGAGCAACCACTGGATGCAGCGATTGAAGCCCCCCTCTGGTCAGTCACGAGGATAATGCGGCCCCCACGGGCGATCACCTCCTGCATGTTCGACATAGTCTTTTCGAACATCGCATCATACGGCGCTACCACGATGACCGGCAGGCCCTTGTCGATCAGCGCGATCGGTCCATGTTTGAGCTCGCCGGCAGCATAGCCCTCTGCGTGAATATAGGTGACCTCCTTGAGCTTGAGTGCTCCCTCCAGTGCCAGCGGATAATTGGTGCCCCGCCCGATGAAAAGAGCGTCGCGGGCCCTGGAGATCTCGCGCGCGAGCTCGTAAACTTTCGGCTCCAGTTCGAGCGCGCGGGCCAAATAGTTTGGAATTTCGGCAACGGCTCGGACGAGTGAGTGCTCTTCTTCGGCGGAGAGCACGCCGCGGCTGCGGCCGGCCGCGATCGCAATGCAGATCAAGGTCGCCAGCTGGCAGGTGAACGCCTTTGTGGATGCCACCCCGATTTCCGGGCCGGCCAACGTGGGCAATACGATGTGGCTGGCACGGGCCATCGTCGAGGTTGGCACGTTGACGACGGAGAGAACTCGTTGGCCGCTGGACTTGGCAAATTCCAACGAAGCGAGCGTGTCGGCCGTTTCACCAGACTGGGACACGAAGATCGCCAGATTCCCTGCGCCAAACGGAACGTCGCGATAGCGGAACTCCGATGCAATATCGATTTCGACCGGGAGCTTGGCGTAGCGCTCAAACCAGTATCTCGCAATCAGTCCGGCATAGAAGGCGGTGCCGCAAGCTACAATCGAGATGCGATCGACTGTCCGGAAGTCGACATCCACGCCTCGCGGCAGCCTGACTGTCCCGTTGCGCCCGATGTATTGCGCAAGCGTCTGCCCGACCACCTTCGGCTGTTCGTGAATCTCCTTAGCCATGAAGTGGCGATGCTCGCCCTTGTGAACAGCTACAGCCGCACCAGTGATCCTGGCCGACGCACGGCGCAGACGCTCGCCGTTCACGTCGAGAAATTCGATTTTCTCCCGCGTAACGACGGCGAGATCGCCGTCCTCAAGGTAAGCGACAATATCCGTCAGAGGTGCGAGCGCTATCGCGTCCGAACCCAGGAACATTTCGCCGCGCCCGTAGCCGACGGCGAGCGGCGAGCCCTTTCGGGCACCGATCAGGAGATCGTCGTGCCCTTCGAACAGGAAGGCGAGCGCGAACGTTCCGTTCAAGCGCGGGAGCACCTGGCGCACCGCTGCGACCGGCGCGTATCCGTTCTTCAGCTCGCGGCTAACGAGATGCGCAACCACTTCGGAGTCGGTTTCGGTCGTAATGTGCGCACCCGCCGTTTTGAGCTCATTACGCAATTCCCGATGGTTTTCGATAATTCCATTGTGCACAATCGCCACACCGTCAACCATGTGAGGATGCGCATTCGTCTCATCGGGACGGCCGTGCGTCGCCCAGCGCGTGTGACCAATTCCAATCCGCCCTGAAAGCGGCTCCAAATCGAGCCGCCTCTTGAGATTTGCGAGCTTTCCGACCGCACGGCGCCGTGTCAACGAGCCGTCCTCGAGAGTCGCAATACCCGCGGAATCGTATCCGCGATATTCAAGCCGCTTCAGCGCGTCTAAAAGAAGGGCAGAGGCTGGGCCCTGGCCGACGACACCAACAATTCCGCACATGGTCTGTCTCCGAGCAACTATCAACGCCCCCACGAAGCGCAACGGCAATCGTGGGCAACCTCCTCAATGCGACGGCAGCGGCCGCCGGCGCGCTTGTCGAATATGGTCGACAACGCCGGCAGGACAGTATCGTGGGACGCGAATTCTAGCACACACAGCCACCAATTGTGTGATGATGACGGAGTAGACCTCATGCTCATATTCAAGCCCTGCACTTGAACCCTACACCTGCACAAGCATGACCAATCGAGCCGGTAGATGACGCCCCATCAACACCTCTCGACGCGCCGACCATTCGAGGCACCAAGCAATCGCTCGGCCTGCCGCGGCTCGTTCGAGAGCTCGGCGGCTATGCGATTCAGCTGGTGAAGCGCTGGGAGTTGCGTTAACCGGTGCAGATTGAACGCGAGATGCTCCTTGCGAAACATCGAGAACAACGTGACTCCCGCCGAGTTCGTTGCCAGCGCATAATCCACGACAAACGCGGCAGCGATCTCGGTGAGGTCGCCCCGGTATCCCATCTCGTAGAGGCCGCTCAGTACTTCTTTCTCCGATCCCAGCCTTGCGGCAAGCGGATCGAGGCTCGAAAATGAGCCATACGTGACAAACGTCCTGCGCCGCGCAGACCCCTTTGATCTCTGAAGATTCGGCTCGAGCGGATTGTTGGCGATCTGAATCAGCTGGTACGGCAACGATTCATGGAGGTCATCAACTCCCACTTCGTTATTGCCCGCGATCGAAATTGCGCGGGCCTTACCGTCCTGGACCACGCGCTCGACCGCCCGAATAACGTCTTCGCGAACGACCTCTTCGCGGGTGGGACGGTGGAGAGCAAGCACATCTACGTAGTCAGTACGAAGACGTCTCAAACTGTCCTCTATGCTCGTCGTGATCAGCTCGGCCGATAATGGGACTTTGAAGGGCTTTGGCTTCATTGCAGAGAGGCGCGGGCGAATTCCAGGAAACACCGCAAGAGAGGCCCGCGCAATCGGCTTCAGGAATCGCATGGCGGCGGAGGTCTCACGTGGGCGCATCCCGACCTTTGTGCAGATATAGACACTGCCGCGCTTCTTGGACGCGAATTGGCCCAAAATCGATTCGGCCATCCCATCTCCATAAGAAGGCGCCACGTCGTACCAGGTTATTCCGGCGTCGTATGCACGCTCGAGCCCCTCGATCCCCCTGCGAGCTCCAACGCGTCCCCCGAGCGACGCGCAGCCGAATCCGATGCCCGATACACTCGCGCCAAGAGCATCGACACAGACCATCTTCATCGCGCACACCCTTGACCGCGCCGTTTGCGCTTGAGCCACCTATGTCGATAGTTCGACAGCCTGCTGTTCCAAGTCTACGGCCAGGTTCGACACGCCCGCCGCCGCACAACTCTGCAGGTTTGCTCGGCTTCATCTTCATGCAAATGGATGATGATAGGGTTCGTTTGGACACTATACGTTGCGCCCCCGGAATTTGAGGCAGTCGCGTGTATGCGCGGGGTAACCCGTTCGAGTGGCTGTTTGCAGCTCGACAGCGCCATCGTCGGGTGCGCTCATTTGCGCAATAGAGAAGCGACGGGGTTGAGAGTTAACTTGCGCGATCGATGGCTGCTTCTCCCCGTTCCACACTCTACCTGACCTGGACAGCGAATGTCATCGCGCTCAGAACAAGTTGCCGACGACGTTTTGCTGACCGGAGCGGCCGGCTTTATCGGCTTTCATGTTGCAGGTCGACTGCTCGATGAGGGGCGCCGGGTCGTCGGATTGGACAACATCAACAGCTACTACGATCCCGCCCTGAAGCGTGCTCGCCTCGATATCCTGCGCCGCGATCCGCGCTTCTCCTTCGTGCAGATCGATCTTGGAGATCGATCGGCCATGGCCGAGTTGTTCGCAAAGCACCGTTTTGCGAGAGTCATCCATCTTGCCGCCCAGGCCGGCGTTCGGTATTCGATCGATCAGCCGCACGCCTATGCCGACGCCAATCTGGCGGGATTCCTGAACGTCCTGGAAGGCTGCAGGCACAATGCCTGTGGTCATTTGATCTACGCATCATCATCGTCCGTCTATGGCGCCAATACCGAATTGCCATTTTCGACCCGGCATAAAGCCGACCACCCCGTCAGCTTCTATGCCGCGACGAAGAAGGCCAATGAGCTGATGGCCCAGTCCTACAGTCACCTGTACCGACTCCCGATCACCGGCTTACGGTTCTTTACGATCTACGGCCCATGGGGCCGGCCCGACATGGCGATCTTCCTGTTCGCCGATGCGATCGTCAAAGGCAGGCCGATCAAGCTTTTCAACCATGGCAGGATGCGACGCGACTTCACCTACGTCGACGACGTCACTCGCGTCATCTCCCGCCTGATCGAGCGTGTTCCGGAGGACAACGCCGACGCCGCGGGCGCACCGGCCAAGCTCTATAACGTAGGCAATAATCGCCCAGAAGCGCTGATGCACGTCGTCGACTTGATCGAGAAGGAGCTCGGGCGAACCACGGCGAAGGAGATGCTGCCGATGCAGCCTGGAGATGTTCCAGAAACGTTTGCCGACGTTGGCGATCTCATGCGCGATACCGGCTTTTCGCCCTCCACATCGATCGAAACCGGCATAAGCAATTTCGTCCGCTGGTATCGCGCCTATTATGAAATTTGACCGTTGGGAGATGATCTCAAACGCTGCACCGCACGCAGCTTCCTCACCCCAACGAATCGGAGTGTCGGGCTGCGCCTTCCGCGCGGCGGTCTGCGATTGACGACAAGGCGGGGCTTGCGAAAAGAGCGCGGCCCCGGCGGGGGGCTTGGGATTCGCAGGCCGGGGCCGCTACGCTGCGCCGAAGTGGGCTCCGTCGACGCAGCATGATCGTAGTCCTCGATAAGCAACTGTTCATTCTGAATTCGTGATCATGCAGATCAACGTCGAGGTACCCATCAATGATGATGAGCCCTCCTAGAATAGCGGCTTGCTATGCGCCCCTCTGCGGTGCGAGTCTCGATCGTGATGCGGGGACTCGCTGCAGTCATCGGAATGTTCGCGTTGTCCGGAGACGCCAATGCCGCGGTATTTCTTTCATATCCACGATGGCCATTCAGTGCTCGATGATGTCGGGTTGGATCTCCCTGACATTTTCGCCGCACGGACGGCGGCGGTTGAACTGAGCGGCGAGATCCTCAAGCAAGACGTGATGGATCCATTCACGCCCCACATTTCCTGGCAAGTAGAAGTCAGCGACAGCCCCGAACTTGGCGGCCGGTCCCTATTCATTCTTCAATTCTCCCTGGCAGGATAAGTGAAGGTAAGCGCCCGTTGCCGGCATCTGTGAACCTGATGCGGTAAATGGTTGCTCAGCTGCGATTCGTAAACATCTCGCACTGCAACCAGCGCGAGAAAATGTTTTAGCGTTCTCCGGCTACCGGATCGGGTCCAGCACGGCTTGATTTGTCCGGGGTTGAATTGGCGCGATCATCCTGCGAGATGGCAAGGGCAGCAAGCGCTGTGCGATTGCCGACTTCCAGCTTCTGGAAAATGTGGTGGAGATGCACCTTGATGGTGCCGTCTGCGACATTGAGCCGACGGCCAATTTCCTTGTTGGAAAGACCACGGGAGACGAGGCGCATGATCTGGCGCTCGCGCTCGGTGAGCACCGCGAGCGCACTTTCCGGATTCGCACTCTGCTCGCCAGGCGGGGCATGATCCGTAAGCGCTGAAGGGACAACGGTTCGACCGTTGTTAATCTCCCGCAAGCATTTCACCAGGGCTTGCCCCGTCATCTCCTTCAGAAGGACACTGTGCCCCGCAGGGCCGCCCGGAAGACCAAGATCGCAATCCTCGCTGGTCGCGAACAACACCAGGTGCGTCGACCGACCTTCCGAACGGCTGAGGGAGTTGTTCATCAGCACCGGCAGCTCCGGCATCGCTGCATCCACGATTGCAATGTCGGGCGCGAGAGCCACTATTGCCTCGATGCAGCTCGCAGCGTCGCCACAGGATGCAACGATCTCAAAATCGGGTTCTGAACCGAGTAGATTTGCGAGGCCGTGCAGAACTACCGGATGTCGGTCCGCAATCACTACAGTCGCGCGACGCATCGAGCCTCCTTACCTGCGTCCCCCGATTCCTGTGATTGAAGCTAGAGGCCCCCGCCCTGGCCGCTTCAACGTTGATTGACAATCACACGTTTACCAATGCCCAAAAGTGTCATTTGGCGACGCGAGACCTATGAGGCAAATAACCGCATGGATCCCACAGGTAGTAATATACGACAAATTTTACCGGATCGAGAGGCCGTATGAATCCGGTGATCAAGACCCGTAACGCCAGCGAGCAACCTGAGCCACTTCGACGGGATCGGGATGGAGTCCAGCGCGCGCGAACGGCTCATCATCCCACCACGCACATTATATTACGACCAACATTCGCCGGTTGAATAGGCTTTTTCACTCGCTTTCAGGTCATGCTCCGGCACGGGCAGAGGGGCCTCATCCGCCAACCTCCGGGCCGGGTGGCCTATAACGAAAGGTATATAGGCAAAGTCGAAAATTCGAATCTAACCTTTAGAAAACGTTTACGAAACGACGCCCCATTTCGGCATAGCGAAAATGCGGGGCAGCATGAAACCTTGTTCTTTTTCCTACCTATAGCTGTTTATTCCAGTTGTGTCTTGCGTTGGTTGTGGAGGGTATTATGAGGAGGCGGCAATCAAGTAAGGTCGTTTTGATAGGGCGAAACATTCTAATACGAGAGGGAATTTCACGAATACTGCATGCTGCAGACTTCCATATCGCGATATCAGCCTCGAGCACCGACGAGCTACCCAGCACGCTCCAGGCACAGCTACTGTTTGTAATTGTCAACAATACTGACGAATTCGATTTAGCCATCAAGCATATCGGATTTGTGCGGGAGCACTATCCAGACGCGCGCGTCGCGATCGTGTCGGACCATTACCGGCCGCATGAACTGATCTCGGCCTATAAGGCCGGAGCCAACGGCTATTTCGTCGACGTCAATTCTTGCGATGCGTTCATCAAATCCATAGAGCTCGTGACGATGGGCGAGACGGTGTTTCCACCTGCATTTCTGTCATACGTGCTCGATGGCGGCCCCGATCGCGAGACTCAGCTGCAGCCAACGAGCGAGGAGCGATCGAGCCTCATCGTTGCGGATGACGAACGGATCGCACCCCATCTGTCGCCGCGCGAGCGAGCGATTCTCTCCTTCCTGATCGAAGGCAATTCCAACAAGTGCATCGCACGAAAGATCGATATTGCCGAGGCCACGGTTAAAGTTCACGTGAAAGCTATTCTGCGCAAGATACGGGTCCAGAACAGGACACAGGCCGCGATTTGGGGAATGAGCAACGGATCACTGGTACGGCCCTCCAATGGGCACGCGCTAGCGCTGTCAATCGATCACGAGATCGCTCCCAGCCTGGCGCCACGCGTGCGCGGACGTAACGAAGCCGACGTCCCCGAGTTGGACTAGCCAGCTGGTCGGTTCTGACGCGCATCGCACCGTCGCGAAGCGCTGGTGGCGCGTGCATTCGCCGCGCAGCGAATCAATCCCGCTGGAACGATCTGCCGAAGGATCGGAGCTTGCGGGCGTTTCGCGTGTCGTCTCCTGCATTCGGATGATGCGCGTTGGGATCCGACAGGCAAAAAGCATCGTCGTGACAAGATCCCTGGCCGCCGCAAGAGCCTGGTGACGGGTGGGACTCGGGCCTCATGTTGGCCGATTGCCCACTTGCTTGATCCAAGCCCTTGCTTGCTATGGAGCACGATACGATGTCTCCGTCCCTCTGTACTCGAATTGGCTTGGCCGGTGTTGCGGTGGTCGTGCTTACGTTGGCAGGCATCGCCGCGGCACAGACGCTCGCCAAAACCAAGCTCACTACAGCCAGCAGCCTGAACTTGCCCGACTATCTCGTTCCGGTCATCGACCCGGACACCGGCGCCACTATCGTCCGGATAACGACCCCGGGGCCCCTGGGCGCTGGCATGGCTTGCCAACGAGCTTATTGTACCCACCGATATTCGAGTGCCCAGGCGTGGAACGCGGACCAGACTCTGCTCTTGATCGCCAACGGTTGTAACGGGCTCTGCTTTCTCGACGGACAGACATACGTTCCATTGTTCCGTCGGCAACGCGAGGATGAGTGCGAATGGCACCCGCGCGATCCCGAGCGAATGATCTGCGTGATCGGGCGCAAGATCTCGCTCTGGACGCCGCGAACCAATGCCGAAGAGATCATGTTGATGGCCGAAGGCTATCGGGGGCTTCAGTTCGGACCAGGAAAGGGTAATCCCTCTCAGGACGGCCGGCGCGTCGCCGTGCGCGGCACACGTGCAGACGGCATGGTCGTCGCATTCGCGTTCGATCTCGTGAGCCGACAGAAGTTTCCGGATATCGAAGTCGGGAAACTGCCCGGACGAGACGGCGTTTGTGAGATATCGTCCCTCGGCAACTACATCAGATGCAGCCGATGGGTCGACGGAAAGGATGAGGCATTCATCTTTACGGTCGCAGGCGATCTGGTACAGAGCTGGACCGAACATCATCGGCCGAGCCACGGCGACATGGCCGTGGACGCGGATGGACGCGAGGTATACGTCGGAATCAGCAAGTCCGATCCCGACATATACCAGGTAATCAAGCGCCGGCTGGATGACGGTATGGTTACCGCCCTTGCTCCGCGTGGAGAGGCCTCACATGCGTCCACGCGCGCGATCCACTGGCCCGGCTGGGTGATTCTCAGCTATGGCGGCGATCCGTCCGAGATCGCCCAGCTGCCAAAGTTTGCGCCCTTCGCCCGGGAAGTCATTGCTCTGCGAATTGACGGCAGTGGCGAATTTCGACGCATTGCGTACACACGCAACGTACCGCACAATTACTGGAGCGAGACTCACGGTTCGCCGTCGCCCGACGGGTCGCAAGTGATTTGGTCAAGCAATTGGGGGGTACCGGGCGGCCCCGTGTTCGACTTTGTAACACGGCTCAATGGCCCTGGTCAGACCAGCGCTCTGTCCCGATAAATGATCAGCGGCGGCCGGTCAGGCGTGACCCAGGCGAATCGATGAGCCGGCTGCCGATGCACGCGTTCGCGCCCGGATGGCTATGTTGGCGGCCTTGATAACCGAGGGGCGCAGGATCTGGAGCGCGTCCCGGATCGTTGCCCCCCAGGACTGGTGGCGAAATCTTCCACGCAATCTTGCAACCCGCAATGCACGTACGACCGCTTCGGGATCTGGAAGCCCTTGCTTGTCCTCGACAAGGCTCCAGGTCAGATATTTGAGATCAAGGGTCTCCTGATCGATCTGAGGGAACGATTTGGAAGCCGTAATGCTCTCGTGATCCGTCATGTCATAAAAGATCAAGCCGTCGTCGATCGCCACCATGTCGCCATGACAGGCGAGGTCGATGAAGAAAAGCTGGTCGACCCCCCACTTGATCGACTTGTAGTTTCGCATCAGACAACCCGCCTGGATGACCTCGCTGTTGATCAGCAGGGTCGACGGAACGATCCCGAGCACTCGGGTCTTACCGACCAGGTAGAGATCAGTCAGGCATTGCTGGCTCGAATACACCGTGACCTGCCCTCCCCGACGGTATTTTATGCCGTCGTCCTGGACGAGATGAGACGTAGAGGTCATGAACGCTGCGGTGGGATACGTCCTCGCCATTTCCGCAAAAGTGTCGAGCGATCCTGGCACGAGCCAGTCGTCGTCATGCAACACTTTGATCCAATGGCCGCGACATGCGAGCATCGCGTTGTTCGTATTCTCAACCTGGCCCTGTCCTCGGTGGTTCTCGACAACCCGAATACGCGAGTCGCTCCGAGCATATTCGGACAGCATGCTCCAGGTGACGCCTTCTGGACCTTCGTCGTCGCTGATCACCATTTCCCAGTCGGAGTAGTTCTGCTGCAGCACGCTTTCAATCGTACGGCGCATCAGATCCGGTCGACGGAACGTTGGCGTGGCCACGGAAATCAGGGGGCGGACATCTGGATCTCGGATGCTATCCGACCCTTCGAGCTGCAACCGGTTCATCGCTTTTCCCTCAGGCTCAGTTCATTGGAGCCGCCGGCTCAGACGAACCCGCGATCGGCTCCGCAAAACTCCGACCTCATCGCGTCTCACCGCCTCCTTCTTGACGGGCAGTGAACGTCAATACCGACCGAATGACGCACGACCAAAGGTAGGTAGCGGGATTGGGGCCGGTCATCCTTCATTCGCATGACGATGATCATCCCGCGGCGCAACGTTTCGAAGCTGTCAGCTCGGTCGGCAAAAATCACGGTGGAACCAGCAGATTCAGAATCAACCGATCGATACCATCATGCAAATGAAGGATGGCTGGGCGTTCCGGTCATCCTAAGCTCCGCCGGGCAGCTAACCGCTAGACATGGTGAAGAGCCCTTGCGCAAATTGCATCAACTGCTCACTCGAATTCGAGAAGAGCCCGACAAGACTCGGTTCCTGCTATCGCGCGCACTGTGGGCGAGCGGATTGTGCCGGTTCATCACCTTCAGCTTTCCCGCTGGATACAAAATGCGCTTCTATCCCAGCTCCGTGTCCGCTGGGCTATGGCGCAGGCGGAATTTTCGCGCCGAAGACGCCGACTTCGTCGGAGCATACCTGCAACCCGGAGAAACCTTCGTTGATGTCGGCGCGAATGTAGGACAGCTGAGCCTTGCGGCTGCCATGCGGGTTGCCCGATCCGGACGGGTCATTGCCATCGAAGCACATCCGCGCATCTGCAAATACCTGCTCGGAAACATTCGCCTAAACGGATTAACTATCGAGGTCCACAACACTGCGATCGGCAGCACGGATGGCGAACTCGTCTTCACGGACTTTCGGAGTGATGACATGAACTTCGCATGCGCTACGCCTCCGGCCGGCAGCGCCTCGTTCCGAGTTCCGGTGCGACCGCTCGATTCGATCGTCGGAAACCGGCCGGTGGATCTTCTGAAGGTTGATGTCGAAGGGTTCGAAGTCGATCTTCTGAAAGGCGCCGCCCGGACCGTTTCCAATTGCCGATGTCTCTACATAGAAGACTCTGAGCTCAACCTTCGAAGGGCCGGCACTTCGCGTGCGGAGCTGTATGATCGTCTGATCAATCACGGGTTTGCGCTCTACCATCTCAGGGCGGGACGACTCGAGCCGGCGTCCCCTGACATACCGGGACCGGACGACGACAACCTGATCGCTGTCAGACCACCCGCCTTGTCGGACCTGCTCGCGCGGACCGGCCTTCGACTTGCACAGCTCACATCCCCATCGCCTGCAGATAGGCGTCTCCCGTCCGCGCGGCTTGCGTGAGGATCTATCATCCGCCCACAAGCCAAGCGCATCGCAGCCGCTTTTTTACTGGCCGGCCCCGATCGCGGGTCGGACTCCGAATGTGTTCTATTCCGCAAGCACGAGCAAATCATGCAAGCTCTCTTTCGATTCCGGCGGGACCGTCATGCGAACGAATGATGGCGCGCGCCCCGCTCCATCCTACGATCGAACCAAAGTACATTGCTCGGCCGCTACGAAATTGCCTTTTCTGAAATGAATTCTGGACTGAGGAAGCTTCTCATGGCCGCGAAAACGGCTACCGGTCCGACGCGGACAGGGGCCCTTGTTCGTGCAGCGGCGGGCGTCTCCGCCCTAGCACTCACCGGCCAGCTCATGCTCGTCGCGGCCATTCCCATCCTCACCCGGCTCTATTCGCCGGAGGATTTTGGAATCTTCACGATCTATCTCTCAATCGTAAACATCCTCGGCGCGATAGCTGGGCTTCGCTTCAGCACCTCTCTGTACGTGGTTGAGGACAGAGCTCACGCGCTGGTCGCGCTCAAGCTCACACTCCTGGCGGTCTGCGCTACGACCTCTGTTGCGCTTGCCGCGGGATACCTGCTGTCGGGCGTGGTGCCAGGACGACTGCAACATCTTACCTACCTCGTACCGATCGGGATGGCCGCGGTCGGCGTTGCCGACGCGATGAACTGCTGGTGCTTGCGCTTCAATCACATGCGTGACTTCGGCATGGGTCGCCTAATCCTGCCGGCCACGATGGCACTGCTCCAGGTGGGCTTCGGCATCGCGCGCCTCGGGGACGATGCAATGGTCCGGGCCCACATCCTGAGCCAGGCCGTGCTGATCGCATTTCTCTGCGTTCGGCTCCTGAAATGGGAGGACATCCGCCGCATCATGCAGGCCTCATGGGGAGCGGTCGCTGCGACGGCGCGACGGGAGTACAAGTTTCCGCTGTTCGAGCTGCCCTCGGCCCTTGCGGGATTTGCGATCATCAATCTCCCCGCGATCTTCATAGGATCGCTATTCGGCACCGCATTCGCCGGGCATTTTGGCGTCGCTGCCCGACTCGTGACCGGTCCGGTCACCCTGATCGCCCTGCCGCTCAGCAATGTCTTCGTCGCCGAGGCCAGCAAAGACTTCGACCGTCAGCATCTGCTCGGCACCGCATGGGGCCTGTTGGTCGTTGCGGCCGGTCTGATCGCTCTGCCGGTACTTGGCCTTGGATTTATCTCCCCCTATGTTGTCGTTCCGCTGCTCGGCCCCTCCTGGATGCCTACGGGTCAGATCATGGCCGCCCTGGCGCTCATGTGCGCCGCACAGGCCTTGTCGACGCCCATTCAAGAAGTTCCGACGCTTTTTCGTCGCCAAGAACTGCGGCTCCTGGTTGACCTGGTGCGGGCCCTGTTCGTATTTGCTCCGCTCCTCATCGGTGCTCACCTCGGCCACGACCCCTTGCAGGTCATCTACATCATGGCTGCCGGAGGAGCGACCGGCTACGCCTTGGGAATTTTCGTGGCGCTGTCACTCTTGAACGGCCCTGGCGGCGCGCGGACGTCGGGCGCACCCGTCAATGGGCCTGTGTGACCCGGAAGGCCGAAAGAGTGCGCCCCGAACTTCGCGTCCGCATGAGGAGGCGGGATATGGACGACAGATGGACTCGGGCGAGAACAAGCAATTTCTCAAGCGCGACCATATGCTTCATGCAAATGAATGATGAGAGGATTTTCCACGCATTCATACTCCAGTTTCGAAGCTCGGTCGGTCGGTTGCATTCAAATGAAACTACGACCATTGATTGATAAAGGCGAGGATCTGGCTTCTCCGCCGTCTTACATTGTGGCGGCGGCACCGCCCATGCTTTTCCTATTGCCCGGCTCACTTGGTTATGGAGCCAGCCTCGCCGCTCTCACCGCCTCGATACGCGAAATTGCTCATGTCGTTCCGATCCGTTACCCGGATCTCGGCAAGATATTGCAGGGTCAAGACAGCGTTTGCGATATGGCTGCCGCTGCAGTGGAGCAAATCAATCGCATCCAGCCGCGGGGCCATGTTCGACTTCTCGGTCATTCCCTCGGTGGCGCGGTCGCTTTCGAGGTCGCGACGCGACTGTTTGCCTCCGGCCGGTCGGTGAAGTTTTTCGGAATTCTCGACACCAGCCTCATGGGCGAGCGCAGCTCTGCATGGGAGACATTGAGCCGCACCATCCGTCGAATCCGCAACAACCGGGTAACCGCGTCGCGGATGGTCTGCCGCGCCCTCGCCAAGGCAACCGTTGCGATCGGCCATGAAGCTAACCTGGCTCGGATGATCGATCGCCGCACGAAGGGGCAGTTCGACCTCACGTCTTTCAGGCTCAAGCAGGAATTGCAGGAAGTCTTGCGCGCGAAGGCCTACTTCCGGTGGTTGGCGGAGCCGAAATCGATGTTGCCGATCTCCGCCGTCCTATTCCGATGCAAGCGAAACAAGATGCCCCAAACTCTCGGATGGGACCGTGCGTTTGCCCAGGTCGACGTCGTCCCAAGCGCGGGCACTCACACCGATCTGGTCATGCCCCCTTACCTCGCAATGAACTTGCATCTCGTTCAGAAGGCGCTGTCGCAGACATACTCACCAACCGAATTTCCCGAGAAAGAGGCGGATTGTTCACGTGACCTTGCAAGTAGCTCACAGCCCAACCGAACGAGCGTTCAGTAAAGACGCTCTAGTCCTGGACGCGCCAGAGGAAGTCGCGCGCATTGTCGCGTTCCTGCGCGACCGAGTTCTTGGCGCGCTTGGCCGACGCGGAG